>NZ_CP073013.1:0-1216019 GCF_020694005.1 Marinomonas profundi
ATGCCGTTAAAACACGCGAAATGGATCACGGGGATTATCACCCTGTTACTGGTCTTTCCCATTATCATTGGCTTGGTCGGCACCTTGCTTCCTGCGTTTGCGTATTTTCCGCCCCTTGGCGAATACGATGTTTCTTTGACACCTTGGCGCAATTTGTTTGCCCAAGGGGAATTCTACGCCAGTTTGAAACTCAGCCTAATCACCGGCATCGGTGCGCCTTTGCTGGCACTTTGGTTGGCATTGTCGCTGTTAGCTTGGGGTTATCAACAGGCGTTTTTTCGTAAAATTGAAGCCTTGTTATCGCCGATTCTGGCCATTCCCCACGCGGCCATTGCCATTGGCTTGTTTTTTTTATTAAGTCCATCCGGTTGGTTAGTGCGTTTGTTTAGCCCTTGGCTGACAGGGTTTGATCGACCGCCCAATTGGATTACCGTACAAGATCCTTATGGCATCTCGCTCATTCTCGCTCTGGTGATCAAAGAAATGCCCTATCTGTTGTTTGTCATGCTTGCCACGATGAAAAGCATCAAGGCGCGAGAAAGCCTGCAAGTCGGCCAAGCCCTCGGTTATAGCCGTTTAACCCTGTGGCGAAAAGTGATTATCCCTCAGCTGTATCCCATTATTCGATTGCCGATTTTTATCGTCGTTGCCTTTAGTCTTACCGTGGTGGATTTGGCCTTGGTAATCGGCCCCAACACACCGTCTACGCTAGCGGTGACTCTGTTGCGCTGGTTCAACGATCCTGATTTATCCATGCGTTTGATGGCTAGCGCTGGCGCGATTTTTCTTATGTTAATGATCGTTTTTGTCCTCGCTGGATGGGAACTGGCACATCAAGTATTGCGCAAGCTAACCCAAGCCGAGCGCAGTAATGGCAAACGTTTTGGCTTAACCGACAACTTATTGCGATTGGGCGTTGTGTTGGGCTTGATCGTTTTGTTGAATGCCTTTGTGGCGCTGGCTTTGCTGCCGATTTGGTCGCTTGCCAGACGCTGGCGTTTTCCTGATGCGTTGCCAAGCCAATGGACGTGGGACAATATCGACCGCGCCACGCCACTGCTAATAGAACTTAGTCGCAATACCTTGATCATCGCGTTCGTGGCGACATTAATCGCCTGTGCTATCAGCCTAATAATGCTAGAAACCAAACGCCACGCCATGGCTAAATCAACCGACATCAAACAGCACCATGTCTTTGATTGGCTTATTTATGTGCCGATTCTATTGCCGCAAATTGGCTTTTTGTTTGGTTTGCACGTATTGCTGATTTATACCAACCTCAATGGCGATCTATACGCCATTATTGCTCTGCATCTGATGTATGTGTTGCCTTATGTGTACCTTACACTCAAAGGCCCGTATTTAGCTTACGAGGAAGAATACTTGCGACAAGCCAATCGACTCAATCATCGGCCTTGGCGCAACTACCTTTTAGTGAAAATTGCCATGCTAAAGCCTGCATTATTCACGGCTTTTGCCCTAGGATTTTCCGTCAGCATCGCCCAATATTTACCGACGCTCATCGCCGGTGAAGGCCGTTACAGCACCTTAACCACCGAAGCCGTAGCACAAGCGGCATCGGGCGATAGAAAACAAGTCGGCAGCATGGCACTACTGCAAGCAGTCTTTCCCATTATGGTATTTTGGCTCGCGCAGTTCATCCCGCCACGTTGGACAAGATGGCGACTCAAACTCAAGCAAGTCTTTAACACTGGATTAATAGAAAAGGACAAACTGTGCTGACTGTAAAAGCTTTCTCTCTATCATTAGGCGATAAAACACTCATCAAAGAGTTAAGCTTCGACATCGCCGACGGCCAAGTCTTGTCTATCATGGGACCAAGCGGTATTGGTAAATCCAGCTTACTGCACTTTCTCAGCGGCTCCTTATCGCCTAATTTGACCACCACGGGCGAGGTGTTTTTAAACGACAACACCTTGCACACAAAACCCACCCAAGATCGCAAAGTCGGCTTATTGCAACAAATGCCCTTGCTGTTTCCGCACATGAGCATCATCGAAAATCTGCTCTTTGCCATCCCGGCCAACATCCACAAATCACTGCGCATTAGCATGGCGCAAAACGCCTTGGAAAAGCTCGGTATTCCCGATAAGGCCAACGCCCTACCACAGGAACTCTCCGGCGGCCAACAAGCCCGCGTCGCCCTGCTCCGTACCCTACTTTCCCAACCCGACTACCTACTACTCGACGAGCCCTTCAGCAAACTCGACCCAGCCCTAAGACGTGACGTTCGAGCCTTTGTACTCAACGAAATACAAAAAGCCAGCATACCAGCACTACTTGTCACACATGATCCTGAAGATGCAAAAGCCATGGAAGGAGAATGTTTGGAGTTAGGACGTGAGTAAATAACCTTTTAATTTCATATAAAAGGTTCGTAATGCGTTGGCTCGCGTTCAGGCGTTAAGTCTGTCTAACAACACGTAATTTTGCAAAGTCCCCCTGTTAAAGTTTATAAACTCGGCATAAGCACTTATTGCGCACATTAATGATATGATATAACATTTCTTTTATCATTAACCTAGATTGACATTACCTGTGCAAACAACGAACCCCGCATTGAGTAAAAATTATAATTTCCAAGGAGAAAACTGAATGATCAAACGCCTTAGCAGTGTTAGCCTTCTCGCACTGAGCATTAGTACTATTGCGATTGCAAGTGAAAACCACGATGACAGCATGACTCGTTATCGTGTATTTATTGGTGATCACGCTACACCACAAGTCACTGCTTTTGACTTAGATAATCCGGATAAGCGTTGGACCTTTAATACTGCAGGACAAAGCAAGCTTTACTCTGTTTCCAACAATGGCCTAATCGTTGCGGTTCAGTCTGATAATGATCAGGTGAACTTTATTCAATCCGGCTTTCACTTCCATGATCACGGTGCCCATACTGATATAGAAATCAACTATCCTGTCGCTCTAAAAAAAGTGCTTCAGGGCCCTCGTCCATTTCATCTAGTTGAGCACGATGATCTAGTGTCCATCAACTTTGACAAAGGTGGGTACGCTGATGTTTTAGATGGTCATGAACTAACGGAGGGACATATTGAAGTAACACGAGTACAACAAAATCATGCACATCATGGCTTTGTGACACCTTGGGGCGATAACTGGCTTTCTAGTATCGCATCGAACGAAGCTGAAGAAGGTCATGCTCCGCCACGAATTGGTTTACAAGCAATTAAGGCAGACGGAACACCAGCAGGTGATCTGCAAACTTGCACAGGATTACATGGAGAAGCTTTTTCTGGCGCTTATCTAACTGTCGGTTGCAAAGAAGGAGTCTTAGCCGCAAAAGCCGGTAAAAACGGTACAGAATACAAAATGCTTCCTTACCCTGCAGACTTTCCAAAAGGGGAAACAACAGGCACCTTATTAGGCTCTAAATCCTTTCAGATATTCCTTGGCAACTATGGCAAAAAAAGCTTAGCTATCATAGATCCAACAGAAGCACCTTACATGCAACTTGTGGAGTTGCCATTCCGCCGTGTGGACTTCATTTTAGATCCAGTTAGGCTTCAGAATGCCTACGTTCTAACTGAAAATGGTCAAATCCACCGTATTAACTTATTGAGTGGTGAAATCGAAAAAAGCACTCGTGTAACAGCGCCATACAGTATGGACGGGCACTGGAATGATCCAAGACCTCGCTTAGCAATGGCGGGTGATAATATTGTTATCACTGACCCAAATGCTGGCCTGATACGCCTCATTAATGCAAAGGACTTCTCTGAGTCGAAGACCATTAACATTGAAGGCATTCCTTATAATATTGCCGTTGCTGGCGGTAGTGGTATTAGCCACTAACTCAACCTTAGCCTTTAGATTTCGCAGATTCTAATTCAAAACCACTTTATGCAATGTAAAGTGGTTTTGTTGTTTTAAATTGACCAACAATATTGCAGACTTTAATACCGCTTAGAAGTAAAACCCCAACTTCTATTCACCGATAAAAAACACCTCTTAATATTATATTTCTCATTATTTACCGCAGCCTACTATTTGTATTTTTACCTTCTTTCTTATAAAGCGGCCACACACTGAACATAGAATACAACTCTAATCGTTAGATATGTAACTTTAAACTAAAAAATCCATTAGATAACGAATCATTAGACATGATATTTATTTCTAACGATCATTTTTAAGCTTAGCGCCTATTTTTAGGGCGTTGAAGGGCATTTTAAGAACTCAAAAAAGCGCTTACTTCATTGATTGAAATGTGAATTTTCAGATATTTTTGAAATTTTTGATTATTTCTCTATGTCTTTGTTTTGAGCGTTTTTTTTGATGGCTTTAGGTTTTATTTCTTAGCTTAAATGCCGATTACTGATGTCTTTTTAATTTTAACCACTTGCAACCCTATAAATATTTAATTACTACTGTATGAAGTCTTTCGATTTTTATATTCATTAGGTTTTATTTTTAAGGGTGCGTTATGCAGAATTTATGGCAAGAGAATGTGATCTTTGCTGAGAACTTGCGTAAGCAGTTGCACGCTCATCCCGAGTTGAGTTGGCAAGAAAAAAACACCGCGTCTTTGGTGCGCAGCCAGCTTGATGACTTGAATATTCCATGGCGCGCTTGCGCTGATACAGGCACGGTCGCTTGGTTAAATAAAGACGCCAAGGGCGCAGCGATTGCTTTGCGCGGTGATATGGATGCCTTGCCTATTGAAGAGCAAACAGGCAAAGCATGGCAATCGGTGAACCAAGGCTGCATGCACGCTTGTGGTCACGATGGTCACACGGCGACCTTGCTGGCAACGGCACGCTGGCTAAAGCAATTTGAAGCCGAGTTACCACAGCCTGTAGTATTGATCTTCCAACCTGCGGAAGAAGGTTTTCATGGTGCCCGTGAGATGATCAAGGACGGCGCGCTGGAAAATGTCGGGGCGATTTATGGTTGGCATAACTGGCCTGCTCTGCCCTATGGCACGATAGCTTGCCCAGACGATATTGTGATGTGCGGTAATGGCACCTTCACCATGACATTCAAAGGTCGTGGTGGTCACGCGAGCCAACCCGAATTATGTGCCGATCCTATTCTGGCCGCCAGCGCGGTCAATGTGGCCTTGCAGCAAATCGTCAGCCGACGCATTGCGCCACAAGCTACCGCAGTAATCAGTGTCACACAAATACACGGCGGCACCGCGCCAACGGTGATTCCAGAAACCGCCACACTCAGCGGCAGCATTCGTGTTCCCGACGAAGCAACGCGCCAACAAATCAATCAACATATTAGCCAGGTCGCCACGCACACCGCCGCCGCTTATGGCGTGGAATGTGTCGTCGAACATGACATGCGCTATCAGGCGACCATCAATCATAAAGAGCAAGCCACGCACGCCCGCACGGTTTGGCAGTCGCTTTATGGCGAACAAACACTCAATCATGGGCAAGCTTTGCCAATCATGGCGTCGGAAGATTTTAGTTATTACCTACAAACCATTCCTGGCGCCTTTGCCTTGATTGGCAGTGACGATGGCGAAGGACACAACATAGCGTGCCATAGCCCACATTACGATTTTAATGACCGATTGATTGCTGATGTCTGCCATTGGTTTTGCCAACTTGCAGGCCTTAGCGATCAATCATTGCCCAAGCGATAAATAGCGAGAGAACAAGCGATAAATAACGAGAGAAAAAGTACAACCGAGAAACAGTTTTAGTAAAGGCCAAGTGGCTAATTAGGAGGCAGTATGAGTATTTTTGAACAACGAGAATCCAACATTCGAGCTTACGCTCGCACGTACCCAACGGTTTTTGTTACGGCAAAAAACTCACGTCAGATTGACGAGAACGGCAAGGAATATATTGATTTCTTCGCGGGTGCAGGGGTACTTAATTTTGGTCATAACAACCCACTCATGAAAGAAGCCATGATCGATTATCTGCAAAAAGATGGCGTGCTTCACAGCTTAGACATGCAAACCCAAGCCAAAGCCAAGTTTATGCAGAAATTTACTGACGTTATTTTGAAGCCAAGAAACATGCCCCATCGCATGCAGTTCATGGGGCCAACAGGCACCAACGCCGTCGAAGCCGCCATGAAGCTGGCCAGAAAAGCCACCGGGCGCCACAACATTGTGGCCTTTAGCCAAGGCTTTCATGGCATGACATTAGGCGCCTTAGCAGCAACGGCAAACGAGTATTTTCGTCAGGCATCTGGCGTGCCGTTATTGCATGTCAGCCACGAATTATTTGACCAAGCACACGACCAAGAAGCGTCGCTGGCGGCGTTAGATACCTTGGCAAGCCAATATCGCGATCCTTCTAGCGGCATCAAGCCACCAGCGGCCTTTATGGTGGAAACCATTCAAGCGGAAGGCGGCGTCAACGTTGCCAGCAAAGCGTGGATGCAGAAGCTAGAAAAACTCGCCAAAGAGTTCGGTGCCGTATTGATCGTCGATGACATCCAAGTGGGCTGCGGCCGCACAGGGTCTTATTTCAGCTTTGATGACATGGGCATCAACCCAGACATCATCACCTTGGCCAAAGGCATTGGCGGCGCAGGCACACCAATGGCAATGAATTTGGTACACCCTGATTTGGACAAGCATTGGTCGCCGGGCGAACACACCGGCACCTTCCGTGGGCAGAACTTGTCCTTCGTGGCGGGTGAAGTGGCGTTAAGTTACTTTGAAGACGACTCGCTAATGTCGGTCGTTATGGAAAAAGTAAAACAAGTACGCGATGCACTAGAACCCTTGGTGAGCGAAAACAGCGCCAAAGAGCTGCGTGGTAAAGGCTTGATCCTTGGCCTAGACATGGGCAGTGGCGAAGTAGCCGCAAAAGTGGTGCAACGCTGCTTTCAGAAAGGCTTAATGCTCGGCGCTTGCGGTAGCGGCGGTCGAGTACTAAAAATCATTCCACCATTAACCATTCCAGAGACAGACCTCGCGGAAGGCTTGGATATTTTGAAAGACGCTGTACGTTTTGTGATGGAGGACGTTGCATGATTGAACGCGATGATATGACCTTTACCTTTGCTGAATATCAACGCCGCTTGGGTGAACTGCGCACTCGCATTGCCGAGCGCCGTTTGGACGCGGTGGTAGTCACTGACCCAGAAAACATTACCTATTTAACCGATTACCAAACCACAGGGTATTCGTTTTTTCAGGCGCTGGTGATTCCGCTCGAAAAAGAGCCCTTCATGATTACTCGTGCATTGGAAGAATCGAATATTTTTGCTCGTACTTGGGTTGAGTTAACCAGACCTTATCCAGACACAGGCGATGCGATTCAGATGCTCGTCGACGCGCTACGTGAATTTGGTTTGGCAGACAAACGCATCGGTTACGAACGCAATAGTTACTTCTTCCCTGCTTACCAACAGGATTGCATTCATACCACCTTAAAAAATGCCAAACTCATGGATTGCTTCGGCATTGTGGAAGAAGGTCGAATCTGCAAGTCGCAAGAAGAAATAGCCATCATGCGTCGTGCCGCCTTGGCAACAGAAGCGGGCATGAAAGCCGGTATTGAGGTTTGTCGCCCCGGCATTACGGAAAATGAAATCGCGGCCGAAATCGCCGCGGCCATGTTCCGTGCTGGCGGTGAAACGCCTGCCGTCATGCCTTACGTCACCTCTGGCCCACGAACCATGATTGGTCACGCCACTTTTGAAGGCCGCACAGTGCAACCAAACGAGCATGTCTTTTTAGAAGTGGGTGGTTGTTATCGCCGTTATCACACGGCCATGATGCGTACTGTCATTCTTGGCGAATTATCCGACGCCATGTATCAATCGCAAGAAATCATGAAGCGCGCGCTCAATGAGATTCATCGAGTGGTGCAACCGGGCATGACGGTGTCGGACGTGGATAACATGGTGCGCAACATCATTATGGACAACCAAGTTGGCGCGAGTTTAATCACCCGTTCTGGTTATTCCATTGGCATCGCCTTCCCGCCAAGTTGGGATGAAGGTTACATCATCAGCTTAAAACAAGGCAATTCTGCGATACTAAAACCCGGTATGACCTTCCATATGATTCCGTGGATGTGGGGCATTGAAGGCGATAAAACTTGTGGTATTTCAGACACCATCGAGATCACCGAAGACGGCTGCCGTTCTTTCTTTAACATGGATCGGGACTTCACAGTGAAATCCGGTGTCGCCGTACCGCAGGAAAAGAAAACCATAGACCTGTCCGGCACCTTGCCGATGAAAGAAGACGACAAGAAATCCAAATCAAACACCAAACAGTCTGAAAAAGCAGCCAGCTGATACGAGGTGACTATGTTAAAAACAATTAACCCAACCACAGGACAAGCCTTGCCTCCCTGCCCGGCTTTAACATTAGACGAAGCCCACGCAGCCATCGATAAGGTGGCAAAAGGGTTTGCCTCGTGGAAAGCCAAAACTTTTTCTGAACGAGCGGCCGTATTAAAAGCCGTGGCGGCTTCCCTACGGGAAAACAAAAGCGAGCTAGCCAATTTAATGGCAGTGGAAATGGGCAAGCCCGTAAAAGAAGGCCTTGCCGAGGTTGAGAAAAGCGCATGGTGCGCGGACTATTACGCAGAAAACGGCGCTGATTTTTTAGCGCCCGAAACCTTAGCGTCAGACGCCAGCCACAGTTATGTGCAATATCCACCGCTTGGCACAGTTTTGGGCATCTTGCCTTGGAACGCACCGGTTTGGTTGGCGTTACGTTTTCTCGCGCCCGCCTTGATGGCGGGCAATACTTGCGTGTTAAAAGCCGATCCCAATGTGCCTGCTACGGCCAACAAATTGGTCGAATGTTTTTATCAAGCGGGGGTACCAGAAGACGTGGTCACTAACTTAGCCGTGCCGAATTCGGTGGCGAGCAAAATGATCGATCACCCACAGGTGAAAGCCGTGTCTTTTACCGGCTCTAGCAAGGCGGGACAATCCATTGCCTCGCAAGCCGCAGCGGGACTAAAACCCGCCGTATTAGAACTGGGCGGCTCAGATCCTTGTATATTAATGGCCGATGCGGATTTGGAAAAAGCCCTCGATATTATCACCTTGTCGCGCATGGTCAACGCGGGGCAATCGTGTATATCAGTGAAGCGGTTATTCGTCGAAAAAGCAATTTACAACCAAGTCTGCGACGCCTTGCGAGAACGCTTTAGCAAACTAAAATGCGGCGACCCAAGAGACGAAAGCAATAACCTAGGGCCATTGGCTCGGGAAGACTTACGTGACCAACTGCACCAGCAAGTGTCACAAAGCATCGACGCCGGTGCTCGCTGTTTAACAGGAGGCGATTTGCCTTCTCGCTCGGGCTACTTCTATCCGCCCACCCTATTGGTTGACGTAAAACCCGGCATGGCGGTATTTGAAGAAGAAACCTTTGGCCCAGTACTCAGCGTGACGCCGATTGAGAATATTGATCAAGCACTGGAACTGGCAAACAACACCGAATACGGCCTAGGCGCCAGTATTTGGACACGCAGCCAAGTGGCTATAGATCGAGCCATCCAGACACTGGAGTCAGGACAAATTGCCGTCAACGGCATCGTAAAAAGCGACCCAAGACTGCCATCAGGCGGGATTGGTAAATCCGGCTATGGGCGTGAACTTGGCCCGCAAGGCATCCGTGAATTTGTTAACGTACAACAGATTTGGATTGCTTAACGTTATATTACTATCATGCTTAAAACCCATTAAAAGAGCCTCAATATGAGGCCCTTTTTTCATCTGAACAATAAGACAACTCGCCGTCTTACTTGAATGTTTAAGCGATGGTGACGCTGTCGGCTGTCGCGGAAAGTTGCTTTTATTCGTTGGATTGTTTGGGTTGATGAAGACTAGGCGCTAATTTTCATCTGACCCTAAACTCAATAACCTAGGGCCATTGGCTCGGGAAGACTTACGTGACCAACTGCACCAGCAAGTGTCACAAAGCATCGACGCCGGTGCTCGCTGTTTAACAGGAGGCAATTTGCCTTCTCGCTCGGGCTACTTCTATCCGCCCACCCTATTGGTTGACGTAAAACCCGGCATGGCCGTGTTTGAAGAAGAAACCTTTGGCCCAGTGCTCAGCGTGACGCCGATTGAGAACATTGATCAAGCACTGGAACTGGCAAACGACACAGAATACGGCCTAGGTGCCAGTATTTGGACACGCAGCCAAACCGCCATCGATCAAGCCATCCAGACACTGGAATCAGGGCAAATTGCCGTCAACGGCATCGTAAAAAGCGACCCAAGACTGCCATCGGGCGGCATTGGAAAATCCGGCTATGGTCGTGAGCTTGGCCCGCAAGGCATCCGTGAATTTGTTAACGTACAACAGATTTGGATTGCTTAACGTTATATTACTATCATGCTTAAAACCCATTAACAGAGTCTCAAATTGAGGGCTTTGGTTAGTTTAGCGACTAAAAACTTACCTATTTTCTTCAAGAAGCTCTCTTTCAAGCCTAGATATATCAACAAAGTTTTCTAGTCCGATCCACAATATTTGAAGGATCAACTTAACCTGGATAAGACCAAGTAAAACTAAAGCAGAAAAGGATACGCCTTTAAGATACGGGGCATAGGGCTGCACAAAGCTAACTTTAGAAAGTGCGTAATAAGCAAACACTTGAGTAAGACATACAAACAATACAACACTGCTGGCGGTGATTACATCGCTTAGACTCCCCATTCTTTCGATAACAGGAGACATACTTTGGCGTTCCTTAGCAAGCTTTCTCATTTGTGCTTCAGCATCAATTTTCATTAATGCGAGCCAAGCACCAATCACCCCAAATAAAATAGATGATATAGTGATCATACTGCCAGCGATTGAAACCTGATCTATCCCCTTAACGTTCGTGCCAGGGAAATAAGCAAAAATAGTAATAACCAAAAAGCAGCACCAAACGAAAACGTTAAACCGACGACAAAACGTTAAACCGACGACAAAACGTTTCATTTGCATGCAATTTAGCAAATACCTCTGGCCACTTTCTGAGCAAATTCATCATAAAATCACTCCGTCCGATAGATTGATTTTAGCACAATAGCGCTTTCACGAACTACGTAGAAAAGAACCAAATCGTGATAAAAGCTCTTTGTGGAATGCATCTTGATCAGGAAACTCTCTATTACCTTTTTGAGTTTTAAGATTAATAGTGTCGCCTTCCTTACTATAGCTTCCTGATAACCAGTACTCCCGACCATGCCCACTAATTTGAAAGCCCACGTTAAAAGCTTGCTCCTTAGTAAACTGCTCAAAATTTTGCTCTAGTTCTTCCACTTCACTTTTAAGCATGCCCGCAACTGGCACAACCATCCGTATTTGGCGCTTTTTATCAAAGTCCCCACTGTGGTTCATATACCCAGCTACAGACTCTTTCGCTTGCCAAAGCTGTCGGTTTGCAGTTTTTGGTATCAGATCTGGTTGCTTAATCTGATAGGTTACTTTGTAAATGTCACTTGCGTACTTTTTAACAGTATCTAGCTCTGAGTCGCCGTACCTGCGATTCCAATCTACTTTTGAAACTAGGCTAGCATTTAATACTTGAGTAGGATCAGATGATTTTTTCTCAGAAAAACCACCGTCTTTGCAGCGATACAAAGAATGACCATTCATGTAAGCCTCAAGATAACTTTTTAACTTGGGAGTTGAGACATAAGGTTTTCCAAAGCCTTTAAACCATAACTGAACAGTAGCCAATCGATTTAACTTAGGGAGGAAAAGGAAATACGCCATAAACCCTGGTATATCATGTACGTCTAGATTACCTCTAGGGTTCTTAGGAATTTCCCCCTTAACAGGTCTATTTCCAGGCAGCGTACTTACTCCTGCTCGCCCTCTGGGCAAAGCAACCCAAAATGCAGCTAAAAAAGTGTCTTGTAATTTAGTGATGTTGTAGCAATAAATTTTTTTTTCATCGGGTATGATATCAGGGCATGTGTTCGCCAACGGTTGACCGGATGCTATGGCCCATTGCTCAACTTCTATAAGTAGCTCTTCTATCCCCAAGCACTTAGGGACATCACTCTTATGAACAATTTGTCTACTGCCTTGTTCTGTCGCTTCGTACAATCCACACTTTTCAATATTGTGTAGAATTAACTCGACCTCAAAATCCGTTGTGCTCAAATGATTTCCTCCATACCCACTGAAAAACTAATGTCTTTGAACTTTAAGTATCTCTATAACCGTTTCACTTGTCACCATTTGAAAACATTTTATTGACTATTTACTGACAAATAGCGGATTGTCTTGCTAGTCTGGGAGGCAGGTCATTGAGGGTACGAGCATGCAGAGGAAAAGCAGGTCTGACATTCGCTGTGAGATCGCTGACGAGGCGATTAAAGAAGAGAACTACGACTGGCATCGCTCTGTGGACTTAGCTATCAAGCGTTACAAGGCGTGGGGAAGTCACTCTTCCGCTGAGTTAGATGACTTGATTGATATTGTCCGTCGTAAGATTGAAGATGAAGAAAAGCTACAGTCAAAAATAAAGCTAGAACAGTATAAGAATTTGAGAGGGTGATAATTCCCACCCGCTCCTAAATTAACTAAATTGGACTTCGAGATGGCTACAAAAGAATATTTGGATGAAGAGCGTATAAAGTTGTGGGCTGCGGTCGAGTCTTTACAACAAGAGCTTTCTTACATAAAAGAAGACTTCAGTAAAAGAACGCCAGAATTTGAAGCAGAAGCAAAACAGTCGTCTAGGAAAGCGTCAGAATATCGAAACAAAACATCGGCTTCAAAAGATACAGCAGATCAAGCACTAGCATCTATTTTATCTATGAAAGAATCAATGGAAGCGCTATATACTCAATTTGATGAAAAAAACACCGAAATACAAAGCTCTTCGATGATATTAAACGAAGCTAAGAAAAAAATTGAAGAGTTTTACTTAAAATCAGATGAGTTCGACACTCTCCTGGCTAAGAAAAGCAAATATGAAGGGCAAGTAAAAGAAATATCTGATTTACATGATAAATCAGAAGATGTCACCTCTAAATTAAGCGTGCTCTATAATTCAGTATTAAAAAAGAAAAAAGAGGTTGACGATCTCTATATAGAAGTATTTGGGTATGACGAACCAGACACAACAGGTAAAAATAAACATATTGATGGTTTGAAAGATGAGCTTAAATCCTCATTCACTAACCTTGAAAGCAGTATAGAAGAGTCGATATCTGAAATAGAATCATTAAAGGAATCAACCGACCAAAAATACAAGTCATTTTTGAAAGAGCAATCCGAAAATTTAACATCAAAAACAGAAAGCTGGCATTCTGAATATTCAACACTTGCGTCAAAAATAAAAAGCCTTCTTCCAGATGCTTTAACTGCAGGTTTAAGCTCTGCATTCGAAGAAAAACGCAAATCGGAAATAAAATCTGGCGAGAAATTAAGCACTCTATTTAACTACTCTATACTTGGATTAATTGCTGTTTCATTTATACCATTTCTAGTCAATGTGTACCTCTTCAACGGAGGGAAATCTTTAGACAAAATAATTCAAGACCTTCCTAATTTATTAGCTGCTATTCTACCACTATATATCCCTCTAGTTTGGCTAGCATATTCAGCAAACAAAAAATCAAACCTTTCAAAACGGCTAGTTGAAGAATACACACACAAGGAAGTATTAAGCAAAACATTCGAAGGCTTATCACACCAAATAGAATCAATTGAAGAAGACAGTATCTCTACTGAACTCAGAATAAAGCTTTTATATAATCTATTAGACGTCAGCTCAGAAAATCCGGGGAAATTAATTTCAAACTACAACACATCAGACCACCCTTTAATTGATGTATTAGAAAGCAGTTCTCGTTTAGAGGAAAACGTGACCAAGCTAGAAAAAATACCTGGAATGTCAAAAATAACAAAACTATTAAACGAACGTTCAAAGCGCTTAATTGAAGAGCAAAAGGCAAAAATTGAAAGTGGAATTGACATCAACAACAACTAAATAAACATATAATAGGAGAATATGAATTCATACCATAAAACAGCCCTGAACGGACGATCTGTTTATGAAAAGCAGTCTATTAATGACAATTTTCATCTGCCCCTGAGGTATCCCCACAAACTTACTCACGAATAGGCTCCTTGTTTGAGTTTCTGAACAAGTTGCCTAATGCCGTCCTGCCATTCCTTTTTTGATATCTGGAAACGAGTCATAATGGCTCGTTTCCCAAGGTAAAAGTGTGACAGAACTCTTCGCTTACGTAGAGTGTTCACTTGGAAGCGTTTTGCATAGCCTGCCAGCTCTATTGCTTTACCGATTAAAACAAGCAGAAGCGCAGTAACAGTTGTAAGCAGGATTAAGTTGCTCAACCGTTCTATCTTTGATGTAAAATTCAACTCAAATCCCAGGCCGAATCGGCTGCTTTTCATATCGCGAAACCCTTCTTCAATTTGAATTTGGGGTCAGATAAAAAAACAGCCCCAAACCTAAATTTATTTTTCCTCTGATCCAAAACTTATATTGGATTAGCAAAAATAACAGGTATAAAAAAACCCGCTTCTGCAGGTTATTCTTCGGTGTCTTCTTTAATTTTGCCTTTATCTGACTTGCTAGCATTAGGGTCAAATGCCCTATTCTTTTGTCCTAGCAAAAAGGCAATAGCGAGCGCGACTAGTACACCACTTAGTGCAATAGGAACAGCGACATTACCCTGATCGGCGAGATAAACAATTGCCAATAAAACCAACAATACAACGGCCATTGCTGCACTTCTATTCCAATTGGATTCTTTGTATTCGTTGTCTTGCGCTTTGGCGATGATTCGCTCCTCACGCTCAGCATTTTCACGCATCATTGCAAAAGAATCTTTAGTAAAGCCTGGATGAACCTTCTCGTATTGTTCTAAATGTTCGGGCGGGGGAAATGGACCTGAATGCCGCTCTGAACGAACAGCCATCATCACCTTGCGACGTTCTTCAGGATTCTCACGAACAACCCTTTCTACGTCTGGGATATCTTCCATGACAATAGATAAAGGCTCGTTTTCTTTGATTTCCTCTATCTCTTGATCAACAATTTGGCTATCTTCTTGGGCTTCCTGCCTATCATTCATTGAGCTGAAATACCTTTTTTAACTTTTTTGAGATAAGCACGACCGTCAACCAACTCGGCTTGTTGGTTAAATGCTAAGTTGAAGTCGGAGGAAAATCGTTCAGTTGCTCTACGATGGATTTCACCTTTTTTAGGCACCATTGCCATGTAATCTGTCTGAGGGAAAAGGTTGAAAACGCTTCCTATTCCTCTTAAAAAATTACTCATATCATGTACTCCATAGACAATTTAATATGCATTGTTAGGCACAAAACTTAGGGTAACTAGAACACAGTAGACTAGGATAATGGAACCAATTACCTACACACAATGTGTATTTCGCACTAAAGTGACGAGGCCGTCAACAAATATATTAACATAATTAAGCGGATTTCTTATTTTTTGAACCTCTAACATTCTATCTACGAAGGCTTTTTCTTAAATTCCATCGAGCTGCCATCGGCTATTTTGGCCACGACCATATCCCCCATCATACCCAGCGGACTATAGCCAAATTCGACTTTCAGGTGTTCTATTACTCGGTCGCAGATTTGTTTCTCTTAAACTTTCTACCATAGCTAGAAAATATTCGAACTCCAATGTCTGCCAGTGCTAAAGTGACAGGCAATCTCTATCGCTATTCAATAATCACGGGGCAATATGAACACAGCACAGCAGCAATACAAGATGAAAGGCATGCTTATTACCGAGTACGAGCTGGAGGTTCCGTTGGATTGGCGTCCCTCTAACAAGAGCTCTAACAAAAATGTCGATAACAACCCTGACAACAGCCCAATGATTACCCTGTTTGCTCGGGAGGTAGTGGATGTAAATCGCGCCGATGACGAATTACCTTTGTTGCTGTTTTTGCAAGGTGGCCCTGGTGGCAAATCCCCTCGCCCAATGCCAGGTTCGCCGTCTTGGATGGTGGAGGCCTTAAAAACCCATCGTGTTATTTTGATCGATCAGCGTGGCACGGGGCGCAGCAGTCGTATTGACACGAATTTGATCAGCCAATTGTCGGCGGAAGAAGGCCGTGATTATCTACTTAAATTCCGCGCTGACAGCATAGTGGCCGACTGCGAACACTTACGTAAAACAGTCTATGGCGGCCGTTTATTTGAAACCTTGGGACAAAGCTATGGGGGTTTTATCACCCTAGCTTATTTATCCCAAGCGCCAGAAGGCTTAGCCGCGTGTTATATAACGGGGGGATTAGCGGGGCTGGAGGAATCTACACAAGAGGTTTATCAATTAACTTATCAACGGGTGATCGAAAAAAACCAAGACTATTATGCGCGTTATCCAGAAGACGCCAAGGTCATGGCGAAGATTACACAATGTCTGACTAACGACACGGTACTTTTGCCTGATGGCGATCAACTGACGCTAGAACGCTTTCAAAGCATCGGCATTTTATTAGGCATGGGGCCCGGTATCGATCAAATCCATTGGCTGATCGATGAAGCCTTTGCGGGCAGCGATAAAACGCGTCTTAGCGATGTATTTTTAGAGCAAGTGATGAACCTCACCAGCTACCACGAAGGCCCGCTGTTTGCGGTGATTCATGAGAGCATTTATGGTCGACCTAACGAAAGCACCCGCTGGGCGGCACAGCAAGGCCGTAGACAGTTTAGTGAATTCGATGCTGAGCATTCACCCTTAATGTTAACTGGTGAAATGATCTATCCATGGATGTTCGAACAGATTAGTTCGCTACGCCCTTTTGCTGATGCGGCAAATGCTCTGGCAGATTATCAAGATTACACGCCACTTTACGATCTTACTAGGTTGGCCGAGAACAAGGTGCCTGTCGTCGCGGCCGTCTATTACAACGACATGTATGTACCGCGAGAGTTGTCACTTAAAACTGCGAATCAAGTCGCTAATACTCAAGTCTGGATTACCAATAGCTACGAACACGACGGCGTTCGTCAATCGTCAGAGGTATTCAACACACTAAGGGCGTTATTGTTGGATCAAGGTGGCCCGTTAAAAAACACAGCAAACGCTTTGCTCAAACCATAAAAGATCTCTAAAAATAGTGTTGAATATATGGATAATCAAATATATGATTATCCATATATTTTAATCATTGGCTGAATTCTTAATGACGCAAAAAAACCATAACGACATGAACCAAATGGACTTTACACAGTTGGAAACACCAGACTTCCAACGTTTTGTCACCACGCCCTCTGCACATAAACCCCGTATTCTATTGTTATATGGCTCATTGCGAGAGCGGTCTTTTAGTCGCTTAGTGATCGAGGAATGCGCTCGCATTCTTACGCACTTTGGCGCTGAGGTTAAAATTTTCAACCCTGAGGGCTTGCCTCAAACCGACAGTAGCGATGAGAAACACCCTAAAGTGGCTGAACTGCGCGAGCTTATGATGTGGTCTGAAGGACAAGTATGGTGCTCGCCAGAACGTCATGGCTCGATGACCAGTATTTTCAAAAGTCAGATTGATTGGGTGCCGTTGAGCATCGGCAGTGTGCGCCCTACGCAAGGAAAAACCCTCGCCGTTATGCAAGTTTGCGGCGGCTCGCAATCGTTTAACGTGGTTAATCAGCTGCGTATTCTTGGCCGTTGGATGCGCATGTTTACCATTGCCAACCAATCTTCGGTTGCCAAAGCCTTTTTGGAATTTGACGACAATAACCGGATGAAACCCTCGGCTTATTACAATCGCATTGTGGATGTGATGGAAGAGTTGATGAAATTCACGCTTCTTCTCAGAGACAACAAAGACTACCTAGTCGACCGTTATTCTGAGCGCGTTGAATCCGCCGAGCAATTAAGCCAACGCGTCAACTTATCCTCAATCTAGGAGCGGCCATGATCGTCATTCATCACAACCCAGACTGCGGTACATCTCGTAATGTGCTTGATATCATCACCGACGCAGGCTACCAGCCGATTGTCATTGATTACCAAAAAGAAGGCTGGACAAAAGCACAGCTACTGGCGCTGTTTGCCGCTGCCGATTTAACCCCCAAAACCGCGCTAAGAATCAGTAAATCGCCCGCGGAAGCGCTAGGCTTGCTAGAAGAAGGCGTGTCAGACGACGACATTCTACAAGCTATGTTGAGTCATCCTATTTTAGTGAATCGGCCCATTGTGTGTACGAATAAAGGCGTGAAATTATGCCGCCCCAGTGAATCCGTACTGTCATTGCTCGACCAGTGGCCAGCGGGTCCCTACTACAAAGAAGACGGTGAATGCATTTTAGACGCCGATGGTAAGCGGGCGCTAAACACCAACTAAACACGCTAATCTGTTGAGCGCTCTTATCTGTGGAACACTCTAATCTGTGGAACATTTTTAGTAAAAGGAGAGAACAATGAAGGTATTAGTATTTTTAGGCAGCGTTCGAGACAGCACACCGCCTTCGCCAGCAAGGCTTGGTGAACGTGTTGCTCTGGCTTGCGTTAAGCACCTTGAGGAACATTTTACGGATTTGACGGTTGAATTAATCGATCCTCTAGACTGTCCATTAGACACTATTTTTAAGCCGCATTTTTCTTATCACCAAAGTAAAGTACCGGAACCTCTTGGTACGCTAGCCACTAAAATCGCCCAAGCCGATGCTTATGTGATGGTCAGCCCAGAGTACAATCACTCGATGAGCCCGGCGCTAGCGAATCTACTCAACCACTTTGGCGCGTCACTCTTTTCCTACAAACCCAGCGCCATTGTGACTTACTCTGCAGGCCAATGGGGTGGCGCACGCGCTGCCGTAAACATGCGAACCTACTTAGCAGAACTTGGCTGTTTGCCCGTGTCTGCCATGATACACATACCTAAAGCGCAAACAGTTTTTCAACAAAATGGCGACTTTATTGCAGAACAAGACAGCGAGCAATGGCAAGGCTATTTGGGACGCACTTTCAAGCAGCTCTGGTGGTGGGCGGCCGCAACGAAACAGCAGCGTGAAACATTTGATCCACGCAAGTTGGTGGAAGATTTAAAACGCGATCCGTCGCAGCGTAACGCACCAAACACGCCATCAAGCTGATGGCTCAATTCCCTTAGTCATTGACAGGCGTCGAAGTGATTTCATGCGACGCCATTGTTGGCTATTGAATTTTTTATAAAGCCACAAGCAACCGATATCAAACGCAAAATAAAACACACTGATACCACTTGGCGGATTACTGCTGGTAATGAAAGGTACCTTGTTGAACCAAGTCTCTGGCCACACCCAGCACTGGTAATAGGTCCCCAGCAATTCCAAATACACCACCATGAAAAACATAATGAGAAAGAACAACTCATTGCTTGGTTTCTTTCTTAAAAAATACACCACACCCAGCATACAAAGAAAGCCAAACACGTCTTTATCAAACACCAACCATAGGCTGGAATAGACAATCATTGCCCAATACAAAACAGAAACAACACGCGTCTTGTTGCGCTGAATAATCTTCTCTTTTTGCAGATAAAACACCGCCGCGTAGACAAGACTATGGCCTAAAGGAACATAAAGCGGCACATTTTCCAGCCGATATTCATACATGCCCAACCAAATGGCAAAAACCACTTCACCAAGCAGCGCCAGCACAACGCCATACAGCATCAGCTTTTTTAGCTTGGTAGCGACACGAGAATAGACCCAAGCAAAGCACAAGAACACCAACCCATTAGTGATCCATTGATTGTATTGAAGAAATGCATGGTATTGAAATGAATGGTATTGAAGCTGCGCAGCCAAATCGGCACTGTCCAGAAACAGACCAAGCCAGAGCACAAGAAACACAGGTAAATAAATGGCGGTATATTGCAGTTTTGAAATCATGTTTGAATGATAAGTAAACTTGACGATAGGCACCACTAAAAACCAACTGATTAGTGCAATCCCTTATTTTTAAGATAACGCTTTGGCGTAACACCTGCGATTAGTTGGCATTCTCGCGTCATGTGAGCTTGATCTGAAAAACCGTATTCGATAGCTAGCTCTGCCAGTCGGAAGTGACTTTGCTCTTCTTTTAAAGCCAACAAAACGGCTCGCACTCTTCTCAGCCGCTGGAAGTATTTTGGCGACATGCTCAAACGACGCTGAAACTGGCGTTCTATTTGGCGCTGACTAATAGGAAGCACATCTAACAAATCGACTCGGGAAGATTGCTGCAGCAATTCTACGGCTTTCATCACAAAATCGCAGGTATCAGTCATACTAGAAACCCTTTGATTAAACGCCTTATCCAATAAGCCAATACGCTCTTCAATGTCCAAACAGTCTTTTAACTGCGCTAGTAAAGATTGAATAAATTCAGACGCTAGCAATGAACCTGCATTGTCCTCTTGCTTTGCCAACTCAGTTTGAAATAAGCGCCCCATTCCAGGCTGAAAACGCACGCCGACTAAATCGGCACCGGCTGGTAAATGAATAAAATGGGCCTGCTTATTGGTTGACTGAAACACCACCGGATCATGCCAAACCTCGTTATCAACACGTATCAGCACTCCAAGATTGAACAATATGCCACTGCCCGCATCCGCCACCAAACGACGAGTAACAGCTTGTCGATCTATTGGTACTTGTGCCGACCAAATAGCCTGCACCCACAGAGCAAGCGGCCCTTGAGGAAAGTGAATATCAAACAACAAGGGCGATGACATATGAATCCTCTAACTTACTAGCCAGCAGAAACGGCTTGTTTAGCGAAAACTGCCAACCTCAGGTTTAAAAACTTTTACAATTCGATTCCAACTAGAAATCGCATTTATCGCAATGGTTAAATAGGTTAATCCAGATTCACCAAAGCTGGCCAGCATTGCTTCGTAATGAGCATCATCCACAGAATGACCAGCAACAAGATGCTCTGATAAAGCCAACGCCTGACGCTCTTGCTCAGAAAACAGCGGTGAATCTTGCCACGCACTCAAAGCAATCATTCGCTCGTGCGTCTCCCCCATTTCTAACGCTTGCGTGCTATGCATATCCAGACAAAAAGCACATTGATTTATCTGTGATACACGAAGCTTCACCAATTCCAAAATAGCCTTACTTAGAGTTGGTATCTCTTCGAATTGCTTGCCTAAAACTTGTTCTTGCTTAAATAACAGCTCGAATGCTTGTGGTGCAGTAGCATAATAGTTGATGCGTTTTAACATAGTGAGATCTCCAATGAATAAATTTGAAGACCAATCTTAACGATAACGGGTCGGCATTAATTGAAGAAATTCGACATTTGAAAGGAAAAAATAAAATACGCCAAATAGGTGTAAATACTCCTATTCAGCGTGTTTTACTTAATTGTTCTATAGCGCCCTAGCGCCAATACCAAAACACTTATTGAACAAACTGCTCGGCCCAAAACGCCACTGGCGAGGCGATCAAAATAGTCAAGGCCACGCGTTGATACCAAACAATCAGCATTTGTTTAATGCTTAATGGAATCTCAGTCGACAGAATGCAAGGAATCGATGCAGAGAAGAAAAGGATCGATGAAATAGACACCACACCCACGACAAATTTCACCACAAAGACGCTTTTCGCGGCGATCAATGCAGGTAAGAACATTTCCGCCAAACCGGTTGCTGATGCAGTGGCCACCATCATAGGATCAGGCAATTGAGCGATCCAAGCGAATGGGTAAAACAAGTAACCAATCCACTCAAATACCGGCGTGTATTTCGCCAATAACAAGCCACACAAACCCACCGACATGATAGAAGGCAAAATGCTCATGGCCATTAACATGCCTTCTTTGATGTTTTGCAGAATCTTACGACCGATTGTATCGGCGTTCTTAGCCACCTCGATGCCTTCCAATGCCGCTTGCTTGAAGCGTGAATGCTCGAATTTTTCGACTTCACGACTTTCGGCTGTATCATCCATTTTGCTCAGCGGAAAAAGTCGCACTGTAATGGCTGTCACCACAAAGGTAATCAACAAGGTTGCCCAGAAAAAGACGTTCCAAACCTCCATTAAACCCAGTGTTTTCGCCACAATCACCATGAAGGTCGCAGACACGGTGGAAAAACCAGTGGCAATAATCGCCGCTTCTTTGGCAGAATATTGACCCGACTTATACACTCGGTTGGTAATCAACAAGCCAATGGAATAACTGCCCACAAACGACGCCACCGCATCAATCGCAGATTTGCCCGGCGTTTTAAACAAGGGTTTCATAATCGGTTGTAACAACACACCGGCGAATTCAAGCAAACCGTAACCGATTAGGAAGGCCAGAAATACCGCACCAATCGGTACAATCAAGCCAACCGGCACAACAAGCTTGCTAAACAAGAATGGCAACATGTCTTTTTCGAGTAAAAAAGCGGGCCCGACAGAGAAAAACGCCATGACAGCGGTCACAACGCCTAGCACCTTGAAAATAGACAACACGGTTTGGGTTTTATTAGCGCGCCAGCCCCCAGAAATGAAGGGATAAGCACCACCCGCCAAAACAACCAAGATAGCGTAAACCTCAGTCATTTGAGCAAAATCACTTCTTAGCCATGACACGATATGATCAAGCGGAATGGTTTCTTTTCCACCGATACTAATCGGAATAAAAAAGACAAAAATACCAATACAACTATAAGCAATAAGTTTGAGAAGAGACAGTGGAGACACAACGCCAGGTTTTGGATCTGTAGCATTCATATGACGACTTCCTATGAGAAGGTTATTAATCACAAGATGTAAAGCAACATACATACCAACATGTATATACATATAAAAGTCATGTAATGATGCGCTATTGTCTTGAAATTAATATCAGTTTGTTTTTATTTTTACGACCAACTCGCCGAGAATCGCACAAAAAAAGCGCGAAATAAAGCTTTATGCGCCAAAATAAAACATGAAACGTTCAATAAGATTAAGTTATCAATGATAATGTTTAAAATTAGTTGTATATACATAAGACAGGTTGCAAACCTTCACCCTATCAACCCAGCATACTTCTCAAGTAGGCGGTCTTTGCGATATTGATCAACCGATGGCGCTGCTACATTCTGCTTCGTAAGCTGCTCAATCAAATCCACTGCATGTTTCGCTTCTTGTTTTATGTTGTTTAGGTCGCTTTGATAGAGATATTGATCTCCGTTAGATGTCTGGGTAAAAAGCTCTGGGTAAACCTGTCGATTTGGCAATACAGGCACACAACCAAGCGCCACGGCTTCTAATACGGCCAGACCTTGAAACTCGTGCAAGGCGGTAGACAACACCATGTCTGACGAGGCAAGAAAACGCAGATAATCCGCCCGACTCGGCGCAAAGCCAAATTGCGTAATACGATGTGAAAACTGCGCTTTGATCTGCGCAAATTCTTTTGGAATAGAGCGAAATTGCTCGCCAAGAATGGCAATCTCATAGTCCAGCTCGCGATGTTCTAACGCTTCCAAAATGGCCAACAACCGATCTGGCCCTTTGTCGAACTCCCAACGCGCCGACCAAACCAATTTAACTCGTTTGGATTGTGTTTTTAGATTCACGTCCTCTTCTGCCAACAGCAAAGCCTCCACAGAAACGGGAATATCCAAAGGCACGGGCAGCACTTGGGCTTTTGCTTCTGTGTCATTTAGCCAATCTGGCGAAACATAATCCGGCAGCTTTTTTAACAACGCCCGAGCGCCTGCAAAAAATGACGTTTTGTTAAATTGACTGTTAAAAATACAAGTATCGGCTGCTAAGGCGCTGTACAGGGTGACCATTTGCATTTCAATCAGCCCTTGTTGCTTATCACTGGCCGGATAGGCGAATTGGTTTTCGTGGAAGTACAAAAGCCATGGCAGGTTCTGCAGGTTCGGACAAAACGCTTTCAAGCCCACCACGTCGGTCATCGAAGTGGCCAACACCAAATCATATGACTTGTCTAATATCGGCTTGAATTGCGGATCAAACGCCAAGCTCATGGCATTACCGCGAATCCGCCAAGCAAAATGCCGAGCGGGCAAAGACAAATACTCCCACTCATGCTGACCTAAACCGTCCATCAAGGTATTTGCCCAGGCTTTATGACTACTGGCTTCGTAGGCACTGATCAATAAAATTCGCACGCTTCTTTTTCTCGCTCGTCTTGTTAATTTCGCTTTTGCGGCTGGCTCATCAAGGTTGGGTCGAATATCATGTAGGAAAGTAACGAATCCTTTGAGGAAAAACATGATCATTCAACGCCACGATGAAGATATTAACACGCCAACCGGCACCATGCGCTGCACCGTTTATCGCCCTCAAGCAGCAGGACGCTTTCCTTGTATTTTCTTTTATTCTGAAATTTTCCAACAAACCGCGCCGATTGCTCGTTCTGCTGCCATCATGGCGGGTCACGGATTAGTGGTTATCGTGCCAGAAGTGTTTCACGAACTTAACCCAATCGGCACCGTATTGGGTTACGACGATGAAGGCAAAGACAAGGGCAACGCAGACAAATTCACTAAAACCCTAGAAGCTCACGACAGCGACACGGTGGCCATGCTGGAATATTTCGAACAGCAGGACTATTGCACCGGTCAATTTGGCACCATGGGCGTGTGCTTGGGTGGGCATTTGGCGTATCGTGCGGCACTGAACCCTCGCATCCAAGCGGCTTTTTGCTTGTACGCAACGGACATTCATTCAAATACCATTCCTTGTGACGAAGGCAATGATTCCTTCACTCGCACCAAAGAGATTCAAGGGGAATTAACCATGGTATGGGGCAAACAAGACCCGCATGTTTCTACAGAAGGACGTCAGAAGATTTATCAACAATTGATCGATACTGACCGCTTATTCACTTGGCATGAATTCAACGGCCAGCATGCTTTTATGCGTGATGAAGGCGACCGTTACGACCCTGCCCTTGCCTTGGAATGTTACAACAAGGCGGTAGCGTTGTTTCAACGCACCTTGCACAAGGCATAACACAGCAAATTGCACACTGTGTCGAAGGGGAGCTTATTGCTCGCCTCGCCACATTGGCGTCATAAGGCACTCGCCTAGTTCACCAGAAATCCACATATCGTTGTCTTGAATGGTCACGTTTAATTGCATCGAACGGGTGCAAATTTTCGCCAACGCTTCAACTTGAGCCTCAGGAAAACGCAAGACACGCATGTTATCAAAGCGGCTGTTTTTGCCTTTGTTTTGTTCCCACCAAATATCAGATTTATCGTTGTAGTTAACGACAACCACCTGTTGAGCACGACCACAAGCTTTGCGTAAACGCTTTTCATCAGGTTGCCCCAATTCTACCCACAGCAGTATTTCGTCTGAGTAGTTTTTCTGCCAAAGATCTGGCTCATCTTCGGTACTAATGCCTTTGGTGAAACTAAGTTGCTCACCACCCTCTTTTTCATCCGCCAATAAAGCAAACGCCGCCAACCTCACCATCATGCGCTCTTCGGTTTCAGAAGGGTGTAATGCCAAGGTTAATTCGTAACTTTGGTAATGATTTCGATCCATATCAGATACTTGAACGGATGCTTTATACACTGTTGCTTTCGTCGCCATGAGCTCACTTACTAAATTATTAACTACAAAAAAGAGAAGAGGAAAATCGCGACGAATTGTACAGCAAAAAACACTCACATTACTGCGGTAAAATGAGTGTTTTTTGTAGACTGAGGCATTAAAACCGATTTTCAAAAAAAATGGTTATTTCAATATTAGTAAGAATTGTGAATAAGATTTATAATTCTTACTACACTTCATGATCCTTCAACAATTCACTTTCAGTCACCTGTCCGTTGGTTGCTTTTGAGATACGCCGAATGTATTTCGCGGGAGAGCGTTTATGGACACGCAACCAATTCCACACATGGGCTTGCTTCACCCCCAAGATGTTAGCGAGTGCAGTTTGACCTCCTATAATTTCGACTGCTTTTGCAATGGCTGACATGTTACCTCCTTAACAACCTTTACTGTATCTAATGACAGTTTTTATTGCTTGTCAAATACAGATAAAGTTGTAATCATTCTTTTCATGAATATTGCCGATCGCGTCAAACAAAAAAGACTCAAACTAGGACTGACTCAAGCTGAATTAGCAAGACGTGTCGGCATTACACAACAATCTCTGCAAAAAATTGAAGATGGCAGAACTCAAAATCCGCGCAAACTATTAAACTTGTCCAAGGAACTCCATTGCTCCGCTGAATGGTTACAACTAGGAACCCAAGATGAGGTTAGGGAAAGCGCATCCCTTTATCACAACACAAATGAAACACTGATTACTCATCTTCGTCCTGTAATATCCAGCTCACAAGCCGCGGTATGGCCTTTTGATAAACAACAAGAAGATCAACCAACGCAATGGTTAGAGACACCCGCGAATACCTCAGAAAGTGCTTTTTGGTTGAAAGTTATTGGCGATAGCATGACATCAACATCAGGACTTAGCGTCCCTGAGGGTTACTTTATCCTTGTGGAACCGGATGTCAAACCTAAAAATGAAGACTTGGTCGTTGCAAAAGTCACAGAAAACCATGATGTAACGTTTAAAAAGCTGATCATGGATGCTGGGCAAATCTATTTAAAGCCACTTAACCCAAACTATCGCCCCATTGAAATCGCGTCGACCACCACCATTATTGGCACCGTCAAGCAAGCCCGCGCCTTATTTTAACCATCCTAACCACCTCTGAAAACCTCTATTAATGCTCACTCGACACTGCATAAAAGGCATCAACCTCGGGGATAAAATGAAAGTAGCCCTATTAAGCATTAACGAGCGTGTTTTTTAAACTATCTGCACACGTCTAGTCGTGTACTGGCGTCAATGTGGTAAGATGCAGTTTTTTATTACATTGGGCCAAATTTATGTCAAATACTCCCTCCTCTCAGGACACGTTTTACCGTCATACCAGCAGCGAACGAGACGATTTGATGCTAAAACACCTCAAGAAAGGAGAATCCATCTGGACGCTTGCAGACACCGAGGGCTGTTTAATCATCGATCTTGGCAGTGATAAAGTATTACCCATTTGGCCATCAGAAGCCCTAGCCACCGCGTGGGCTGAAAAAGATTACCCAGAATTTACCAGCCTAGAGATTCATGCCGCAGATTGGGCTGAAAAATGGCTACCTGGCATGCAAAATGACGGCTTTTCTGTTGGCGTCGCGCCGAACCTTGCTGGTGAATGCATCGTTTCTTCTGCAGAAGAGCATGCCGCTGACTTACAGCGCTAATATAACGGTTAGATAAAACACGCTAAGCGCTGTGAATTTTCAATTAGAAAACCCTCGATTAACGAGCCACCAAAATAAACGTACACAGTTCGCTGTGTGTGTTTGCTTGTTCGCGGTTTTGCTTATTTATTTTGGTCCGCTGTTCTCACAAATAAGCAACGCACTGTCGCCCCAAACGACTACGACACGCATGTCGATACAAAGCCTGTCCGCTCACACCATGAACACGCAAACCATGGACATGACTGGGCACAACCATGCCAAAATGCTTGCCAAGCAGACAAGCAACACGCCAGTGGCCATCGAGCATTCTCATACTGGCCATCACGCCCAAGGCGAAAGCACCAACCTGTTAGAAGCCTGCGGTTATTGCTCACTCCTGTTCCATTTAAACTGGATTGACGCCAAAACCTTCGACCTTATTCCACTAATACAAAGCCACTATCCGAACCGGATAATCGCCCAAATTTCGCACAAACACCCTGTGCGCTTCAGCCCTATCCTTCCCAGAGCGCCACCCGCTACCTCGGTCTAATTCCGATTTAAAATAACACCGCCATCGATTCTGATTCCTAACAGAACCGGTATTTTGATGCGTGTTTTTCATAATGATAGAAAAGTGAGTTTTTCACTCAAAGGCGCGGCTTTGCCCTTTTTTATAAAACGAGAATCCAACATGTCGACAACATCCCATAACAAGCCCCAACCTTCTTCCAATGCCCTGCTGCTGCTCATTACACGACTGCATTTTTACATCGGCCTTTTCATTGGGCCCTTTATCTTTATCGCCGCCCTGACCGGCACGCTTTACGTCATTTCTCCGCAGATCGAAAATGCGATTTACAAAGAGGTGTTGACCACACAAAGTGTGGGCGACAATCAACCACTTGCCCGACAAATTGCAGCAGCCAAATCCCACTTAACAAGCGATTTAAGCCTGTTCGCCGTGCGTCCAGCACCAGAACAAGGCGATACAACGCGCATCATGTTCTTGGATTCAAGTGCCCAACATTCAGGTACTAGAGCCGTGTTTGTTGACCCAATAACCCTCGAGGTGAAGGGCAATTTACCCGTCTATGGCACCAGCGGCATACTGCCATTAAGAACCACCATAGACTTTATGCATCGCCAACTGCTCTTGGGGGAAGTCGGACGCTATTACAGTGAACTGGCGGCTTCTTGGCTATGGATTGCGGCCTTGGGTGGGCTTTTCCTTTGGTACCAAGGCGGCAAGAAAAACACTGCAGAGTTTGCCGCCAAAACCGAACATTTACGCAAGCGTCGACGCCACTACCAAGTTGGTCTTTGCCTGTTTGTTGGCTTAATTTTTGTCTCCATTACAGGACTGACTTGGTCAAAATGGGCTGGCGACAACATTAGCACGCTGCGCAATAACATAGGCTGGGTTACGCCCTCCGTAAATCAAGACCTTAGCGCGAATACCCATGATACGATGATGTCAGATGAACACGCCGATCATCCAAATCATTCAAGTCACTCAAGTCACTCAAGTCACTCAAGTCACTCAAGCCACCATGACATGGCCACCAAAAAGCAGCCCGTGGAAAAGTTTGAAAATATCGATCTGCTTTTTGATGGTGTTCTTAACGCCGCAAGGGAAGCAGGCATTGACGCCAATACGCTGGAAATAAGGCCCTCATTCACCAAGGACAAAGCATGGCGCGTCAGCGAAGTAGATCGCTCTTGGCCCACACAAGTCGATAGTGTCGCGGTGGACGCCAGCACCATGACCGTCACCAGTCGCGCTGACTTTGCCACTTTTCCGCTTGTTGCCAAGCTGATTCGCTGGGGAATCGATGCTCACATGGGGGTTTTGTTTGGTGTCGCCAACCAAATCATTCTCGCCATCTTTGGCGTGTCTTTGTGCTTGATGATCATTTGGGGCTATAAAATGTGGTGGATACGTCGTCCACAAGCAGGCTCCACCTCGAAACCCTTACTGCAAGCATGGGGCAAACTATCCTTCTCGCAAAAAATACTGACACTGTTAATCACCATCGCATTGAGCATCAGCATGCCCGTAATGGGGGTGAGCTTGCTGGTCTTTTTGCTCATTGACCTTTATCGCTGGAAACGCCACTAGGCTAATAACCAAGAGCGCTATAACAAACACACTATAACAAATACCAACGTCTCACTGAGCTCAAAAAAAGCGTTACGAACTCAATGAGACGGCTGGCTTTCACTGGCCTCTTGGCGCGTTATCAGTACAATACCTGCTCTTAATTAATCATCATGTATCTTACGCAGTTGTATTTTATGGACACACAGTCACTAGCAACACTGACCGAACAGGTTTTATTCAAGCTCGCCCAACCCCCTCAAGGTGCTCAACGCCTATTTCATGGACGCGGCCGCTGCTTTCCCGGTTTAGAACAGATCACGGTTGATTGGCTGGAAGGCCAGATATTGGTGTCTCTTTTTAAAGAGCCCACTTCCGACGAATTAGATAAATTACATAATGAACTTATCAATTGGACGAATGAAACGGAATGGCATGACAGCAAAGCCCGCTCCCTGTTGCTACAACATAGAAGCCGTGACAAAAGCCCGACAGAGTGCCTTTGGGGTGACTATCAAGAACAGCAGATTGTGAACGAAGAAGGCCTGCTTTTTCAGCTGGACTTAGGGAAAAACCAAAACTCAGGTCTTTTCTTAGACATGCGATACGGCCGACGCTGGGTAAAGGAAAACAGTCAAAACAAACGCGTACTCAACTTGTTTGCCTATACTTGCGGCTTTTCACTGGCGGCCGTGGCCGGTGGCGCGGATTTTGTCGTTAACCTAGACATGGCAAAAGCCGTCCTGAGCCGAGGCAGGGAAAACCACCGCCTCAACCAACATGATTTGCATAACGTGAAATTTTTCGCTCATGATATTTTTAAGTCATGGGGAAAAATCAAAAAGTACGGCGAATATGATCTTATTATCATAGATCCACCCACATTCCAGCGTGGCAGCTTTGCTTTAACCAAAGATTATCAAAAAATATTACGACGCTTACCCGAGCTCTTAACCGAAAACGGCCAAGTGCTCGCCTGCGTTAACGACCCAACCGTGCCAGCACAGTTTCTCATTGACGGCATGCGTGAAGAAGCACCAAGCTTAGCCTTTCAACATCGACTCGATAATCCACCAGAGTTTATGGATATTGACATCGAAAGCGGCTTAAAAGCCCTTATCTTTAAAAAAATCACTGACCATAAAATCCATCAAGGAAGCCACAATGTCTAACACCACTGTTACCTTCGAATATGAAAAAGAAACCAAAAACAGCGTACGCTATCAAGAAGTCCCAGAAGAAGGAAAAGCCCCCATCATGGGGACTCTCTATGTGCAAAAATGGTTCGCTGGCAACAGCAAAACGCTAAAAATCACCCTAGAAAAGCAAGACTAACGTAATCGCTCAGCAGACAACCACGGATACCTAGGCATGCTTGAGTCTGTTTACGCATTGGCTGCTAACCATTAATAGTCGCCATTGCGCAAACGTAAAAAGCTAGCAAACCTAGGAATCCCACGCTGTGTGAAGCCATGGTATTTATAGGTGACCTGGTCACCTACTTGCGGAGGATGCAACCTTTCTTGGTCTGAAAAACCGCTGCCAATTTTAAAGCGAATGCCTGATGGCATTTCCACCAAAATAGACCCCATCATGCCATCGTATTTGCCCGCGCCATTTAAGATAGCAATCACTTTGGCCTCCGCGTCCATATACGGCTTTAATTTTAGTAGGCTATCCGTTCGGCCACTTTCAAAGGTCGCCAATTTGCGGTGCAGCATTAACCCCTCTGCGCCGTTTTTCACATACATCTCCAGTTGCGATGACAATGCCTGATTGTCCGCTACGGAAAATTGCGCTACTGGAAGTATGTGAGAAACATTCAAACCGTTAACAATACGGCTATAGCGTTGATATCGTTTTTCAAACGGCATCTCCTTTGCTTGGTCTGGCGCATCAAACACCATGTAATGGATTTTGCGCCACTCACTCTCTACAGGATCGTGTTTTCTCACAGCGGACATAATAAAAGCAAAATCATTGTGCTGAGACCAAAGCTCACCATCTAACCAAATAGGAGGAAGTGGGTCCGTAAACCAATCGGGGGCATAAATAGGATTACCTTGACGAGTAACAAGCTCATTTCCCGTCCAAATCGCGCGAATACCGTCGTATTTTTCGCTGATTAAATACTCATTAACCTGCACATCATCAGAAAACAAAGTGGCAAGCTGCACGGCTGGCTGATCTGGCTGAGGTAATGCAAACGCGGGGAAAAGCAAAAAACACACGACTAGACACTGTTTTAAAAACATAGTTCACTCCTTTGATATTGAATACACCGTCCTTGATGTACCAACAAGTTAAAGCGTTTTAGAGTAAGAAGCAAATATCGCGGACATAATATTGTGAACATAAAAAAGCCCATATTCATCACTCAATATGGGCTTAGGTTTGACTATTTTACGCGGTTATTACTTGCTTAGCTGAACGATCAACTTGTTCATGCGGCCAACAAATGTCGCAGGATCTTCTAACTGACCGCCTTCAGAAAGCGTGGCTTGCTCAAACAGCAACCAAGCCATATCCGCAAAACGCTCTTCGTCTGTTTCAGCGTCCATCTTAGCGACGATTGGGTGATCTGGGTTCACTTCTAGCGTCGGCTTAGAATCAGGCAACTTCTGCCCCGCCTGTTCAAGTAAGCGACGCATCTGCAGACCCATATCGTATTCACCCACCACTAAACAGGCTGGGGAATTGGTCAAACGGTCCGTTGAGTTAACACCGGCCACTTTCTCATCCAACACGGTTTTCATACGATCAAGAAGCGGCTTCATTTGCTCAGCCTTTTCTGCTTTCTCTTTTTTCTCTTCTTCGTTTTCTTGGTCAGCTAAGTCAAGCTTACCTTTGGTAACATCTTGGAAAGATTTGCCGTCGAATTCTTGCAAAGAAGACATCATCCATTCGTCAATGCGATCACTTAGTAACAAGACCTCAAAGCCTTTTTTACGCAAGATTTCTAAGTGCGGGCTATTCTTCGCAGTATTATGGTTCTCCGCGTAGATGTAGTAGATCTTATCTTGACCTTCACTCATGCGCTCAATGTAGTCTGCCAAAGACACGGTTTGCGCCGCCGCATCGGTATGAGTTGAACTGAAGCGCAACAAGCCAGCAATTTTGTCTTTGTTGCCCATATCATCGGCAGGACCTTCTTTGATGACATTACCAAACTCATCCCAGAATTTTTGATAGTCTTCTGGCTCGTTCTTCGCCATCTTGCTCAACATATCCAATACACGCTTGATCAAGGCAGAGCGCATAGAGTCAACCGCGTGGTCGTTTTGCAAAATTTCACGAGAGACGTTCAAAGACAAATCATTAGAATCCACCACGCCTTTCACGAAGCGCATATACGGCGGTAAGAAGGCTTCTGCTTCATCCATAATGAACACGCGCTGAACATACAACTTCAAGCCGCGCTGCATATCACGGTTCCAAAGGTCGTAAGGCGCCTTAGAAGGAATGTACAATAAGCTGGTGTATTCCAACTTGCCTTCTACTTTATTGTGCGACCATTTCAACGGCTCTTGGTAATCATGAGAAATATGCTTATAAAACTCTTGATATTCTTCGTCAGTGACTTCGTTACGAGGGCGAGTCCACAGCGCTTTGGCTGAGTTCACGGCTTCATATTCTGTTGCTTTGCTTTCATCAATCGGCTTAGGGTTGCCCTCTTCGTCCATTTCTGGGTAAACAGGCTTTTCCATTTCCACAGGAATGGAAATATGATCAGAATACTTGGTCACCAAATGACGTAGACGGAAGTTGTCCGCGAACTCTTTTTCATCGCCTTTCAAATGCAAAATGATGCGTGTTCCGCGTGTTTCTTTATCAATGTTTTCGATAGTGAACTCACCCGAACCATCAGACACCCAGCGTACCGCTTGATCCGCCGCAACGCCGGCGCGACGGGTTTCTACTGTGACTTTATCCGCAACAATGAAAGAGGAATAAAAGCCCACACCAAACTGCCCAATCAGCTGGCTGTCTTTTTTCTGATCGCCACTTAATTGCTCTAAGAAAGAAGAGGTGCCGGATTTGGCAATCGTACCTAGGTTAGTAATCGCCTCTTCACGGGACATACCCACACCGTTGTCATCAATAATGACGGTGTTGGTGTCTTTATCAAATTCAATACGAACACGAAGATTAGGGTCTTCAGCGAGAAGGTCTGCGTTAGCGACAGACTCAAAACGAAGCTTATCGACCGCATCAGACGCGTTAGAAATAAGCTCTCGTAGAAAGATCTCTTTGTTGGAATACAAAGAGTGGATCATCAAATGAAGTAATTGCTTAACTTCTGTTTGAAACCCTAACGTTTCTTTTTGAGTATCAGTTGCCATGTTGTAGCTTGCTCCTATTTGAATGAACCTTCGACCAAAAGCCAAAGGTGTATTTCGTTTCACTTGTGCCTCATAGATAAAGCCTCTTGCAGCAATTTCAAGAGGCTAACGCCGCAAAAGAAGCAAAAAGTCACAATAAACTTATGGATATAAAGCGGTTAGATGCATTCAGGTAGGGTCAAAGAAAATACCGACTCACCTTAACAATCAAAGTGAGGTGTTTTTTCGAACCAAAGTCAGTCCATCACCGATTGGAATTAACGACAACTCAACCTCCCCATCAGTATGAATGATCTTATTGAGTTCACGCACAATGTTGGTGTCTTTATCGGTAAACGCCTCGTCGGCGACGTTTCCCCACCACAGAGTATTATCTATCAACATACAACCACCTGGACGCAACAATTGTTTTGCCAATTGATAATAAGCCAATAAATTCTGCTTATCCGCGTCGATGAAGATGAAGTCAAAGGTTTCGCGCTCTTCTTCTAAAAACGACGCCATAACCGGCAACGCCTTATCGCAATAAGCCCGAACACGATCCATAACGCCAGCTTGCTCTAAATAACGCGTCGCAATATCCAGCCACATTTGTTTCTTTTCAATGGCAACTAATATGGCATTTTTGGGCATCGCCATGGCCATCGACAAAGTGCTATAACCCGTAAAAACACCAATCTCAAGCAATTTTTTTGGCGCTTGCAGTTTGACTAATAAAGCCAGCAACTGCCCCACTTCAGGCGACAGCTGCATGCGAGCCATATGATACTGGGCCGTTTCTCGACGCAAAGCTCTCAATAGATCATCTTCACGCACCGAGACATCAACCAAGTATTGATAGAGCCTGTCATCGACCTTAATCGTACGATTAACAGGCTTATCGTCTTCCGGCAACGGTTTGGGGAAATTAGGAAGCATGAGATTTCATAACCAGTCCACGGCTCAAGGTTTTGAAGGTTTTAGAACGGAATTCTCGACGATAAAGCACCGCCACAACCATCACGCTGGCCGCCATACAGAAATACGGCCCAAGGAACCAACCACAAAACGCCATGGCAAAATAGAAAGCACGCAAGCCGTAGTTAAATTGGTTCGCCGCCAAACTGCAGATTTGCGCCATATGCATCGCATATAATTCCCGCTCGCTGTCTTCGATACCACGCTCTGTTGCTAGCGGCGCACTGCCAACCAAAACGGAGCAAAAGTTATACTGCCTCACCGACCAAGTGAAGGTGAAAAATGCATAAGCAAAAATCGCTACCAGCACAACAATTTTCAACTCCCACTCTTGCTGACTCATTGGCGCCAAAAGATAAAAATCAGACAAAATGCCAATGGCTTTCTCAGAGTAGTTAAACGCCGTAAAAAGGCCCGCTATAATCAATAAGCTACTTGAAGCAAAAAACAAACTGCTGCGCTCTAAATTGGCCATCACGGAAGCATCGGCAATGCGGTTATCTCGCCTTAACAATCGCGACATCCAAGCCAACCTAAACTGATGCAGCACACTGACTAAACAAGCGCGCCGCTTGGAGTTATATTGAGCATAAAAAGCATACCCCCACCAACAGATAAAAAAGACCAAAAGTGTTGCAAGATCAAGGGTATTTAACAATGAAGAAACCGAACGACTTTCCATAATTCCACTCTGCTTCGATGGTAATTTATCAAGCGCTCATTAGAGCATTTTTCATTTTACATGTCCCAATTTAGACCGATAAAATTTTGCCTATTCGCGGTATTTTTTACGGATAAAAAGTTTCAAAAAAACAGTTGCATCGGGTAGAAATATCGGTAATATCTGCGCCCATCAACACGACATGCGGATGTGGTGGAATTGGTAGACACGCTGGATTTAGGTTCCAGTGCTTCACGGCGTGAGAGTTCGAGTCTCTCCATCCGCACCATCTTATTGCCTCCCCTAGCTTGCCTCTCTCGCCAGCTAAACTGACTCTTTTTTCCATCCTGTCTTTTACTTTAGACAACCCTAACCAATACGCTCAATGTAAAATTCTCAATAAAAAACCGAACCCATTGCTGAATTCGGTTGTTAGACATTTCAGTCAATTCGCGCCGCTTACTTTAACGTCCAAGCAACGTTTTTACCGGCAAAGAAAGGCACGATAGGTTCGCCGTTTGGCAAGGTGATGCTAGCGGGCACTTGCCAAGAGTCACGCACCAAGGTGACGGTTTCTGTGTTGCGCGGCAAGCCATAGAAATCGGCACCATAAAAGCTTGCAAAGCCTTCTAGCTTATCCAATGCGCCCAATTCATCAAATACCTGCGTGTACAACTCAAGTGCCGACCAAGCACTGTAGCAACCCGCACAGCCACAATCTGACTCTTTACGATGCTTGGCATGAGGAGCAGAGTCCGTTCCTAAGAAAAACTTCGGCGACCCAGACTTCACCACCGCACGCAAGGCCTCTTGATGAGTACTGCGCTTTAACACTGGCAAACAATAATTATGCGGACGAATGCCACCGTCTAACATGTCATTTCGGTTCAACAATAAATGCTGAGGCGTAATCGTTGCTGCAACACCATCACGGGCCGCCAAGACAAAATCCACCGCATCTTTGGTGGTGATATGCTCAAACACGACTTTCAGGTTGGGCACACGCTCAACAATCTTCACCATATGCTGATCGATAAATTCTTTTTCACGATCAAAAATATCAATGTGCTTTTGCGTGACTTCACCATGTATGAGCAACAACATATCGTTATCGGCTAACGCCTCAAACACCGGGTAAAGAGACTCAAGCGAATTGACGCCAGAATCCGAGTTTGTGGTCGCCCCAGCTGGGTACATTTTCGCCGCCAAAACACCCGCTTCTTTTGCGTCTTTAATATCTTGCACGCTGGTTTTGTCAGTTAAATAAATAGTCATGACAGGCGTAAAAGTACTGCCCGCAGGACGAGCCGCCAAGATACGCTCTTTATAACTTAATGCCAGCGCTGCCGTCGTAACTGGCGGTACCAAGTTTGGCATCACCACGGCACGCTCAAAGCAACGCGCTGTCGCCGGCACCGTCTCTAGCAGCATCTCTTGATCGCGGAAATGCAAATGCCAATCGTCTGGCTTGATAATCGTAATTTCGTTCATAATAAAACCTACGGTGATTTTTCAGGTGAAAAGCGATACAGAGTATTATCAATCAACCCATTGATATAAATTTGCACATAGGCCTTTAATCGACGCTCTAATTGCTCGAAGTCTGTCGGATTACTCTGCTCTAATGGTGTTACAAATGTACTAGGCAAATAGCCCGTCTCAAAGGGTGCATTTTGCGCCATGGGCAACTTCACATATTTGTCTTGAGACAACAACCAATAAGCGTCTTCTGCTTGAATGATCGCATCTGCCTGACTATTTTCCACCAACAGTGAACGACCAAATGGCAAAGTTTTATCCTTTTCTGGCAAATTCAAATAGTCAATAACAGTCGCTGGAATGTCAATTTGCTGGGCGATTTCGGTCACAACACCCGACTCGATACCTTCATTTGGCTGGTACAAAATAATAGGAATTTGATGACGCCCCAATGAAGACGCAAAACGTCGATCAAAATTATCAGAGGTATGGTCCGCGGTGATAACAAACAAGGTATCTTTGTACCAATCCTTTGTCGCTGCCGTTTCAAAAAAACGCTTTAGCGCCATATCAGTGTATTGCACGACCCGATGCATTGGAATCTCACCTTCTTGGATCACACCTTCATATTGCTTTGGCAGCGTATAAGGCGGGTGGGAGCTGATGGTAAACATACCCACCATAAACGGCTCGGGCATTTTATCTATTTCTTGCGCTGCAAATTGCAAAAATGGCTCGTCGAAAATCCCCCACTGGCCATCAAACTGAGCATCATCTGGGTATTCATCCAACCCATAGTATTGCTGAAAACCAAAACGGTATGTGGTGTCATCAAAATACATACTGCCATTCTTAGCCCCATGAAAAAAAGCACTGCTGTAGCCATAAGGTGCCACTATCCCCCCCAATCCATATACGGTATTTGATTGGTAAGGAGAACGCATATACGCTTCCGACATCAATGAAGGAATACCCGCCAAAATAGAAGGCACCGCTTCTATTGAGCGACGACCATTAGCAACGCCATTAGGAAAAAAGCGCCCCTGCTGAGACAGTTGCTGCAAAAAAGGCGCATAAGAATGAAGCCCGTAAGGAGGACCAAAATACTCAAGCCCAAAGCTTTCTAGTATCAAAATAATCACATTATGCTTTTTAATCGTCGCACTTTCTTCCTCTGGCGACCCAAGCTGCAGCGCCGCTTTGATGTCATTATCAGAGGAAAAGTATTGCACTCGTTTCAAATCATCAGCCTCTTCTCGCAATAAAGAAAATGGTGTATTCAAAACCAGCGCACCCAACGCACTCGAAGGATAACTGTAGGCGTTTAAAGCGCGAATAGGCTTAGATTGCAAACCGCCCCGACCCACAATAATAAACACCACAGTCAACACAAGACACATCAAAACCAATAAAGACGCCCTGATAGACACTGTTTTGACACGCTTTTTTATCGCAAACAAACACCAAACATAACCAATCAATAAAGCCACACTACCAGCAGCATATCCCCAATACACAAAAATCAGCTCTGGAAACTGTGACCGCACATCATTAAACATGGAAAAAACTTCAGGACCACTTCGGCGCCCCGTGTAGGGAAAATAAACCGAGTCGATCAGATTGATAATAACCATCGGAATATCAACCAAACATAAATAGAACAACACCAACGCCATGCAGAGACGGGCGAGAGCGCGAAACCAAATGAGAGCGAACAAAAGAAGCAGAATAGGAGTGTTTAATAAAGCAACGATAGACAGGTCGAATCGCACACCGTGCAACAAGGCGAGAAAAATATCCCCCACCGGTTCGGCTGAAAAATAGCCCATGTGAATAAAAAAGAAAAACAATCTTGTGAATATTAGCCCTAAGGTTGTGAACAGTAACCCATAACCCAAAAAGACAAGCGGTGTTATGTTTTTTTCTTGTTGTTTTAACCGAATGCTTCGCAACATAGCCGACCTTATTTATCCAATGTCAATATTGAGTGACATATCATACAAAAAAAGCCGCATAAATGCGGCTTTTTATCGGTATTATTTACACAATTTAGCTGTTTTTGCGTGGCGCTCTTGGGCGACGCTCAGCACCGCGATTTGCATCACGATCACGACCGCCAGCACCCGCGTTTGGACGACGACGTTCACCGCCACCCGCTGGACGCTTACGAGTAGAAGGCGCTGCAGCGCGCTTATTTAGCTCATCAGCATTTTGAAGCTGAGCAATATCAGTACGCTGACCACAAATACGTGTTTTGCTCAACTTGCCCAGTGCTTCTGCACTTAAACTAGATGGCAAATCGACGGTAGCAAAATCTTCATAGATTTCGATGTGGCCGATATAGCGACTTTCAATGTCAGCTTCATTGGCAATAGCGCCAACAATGTTGCCAGGCTTAACACCATCACTGTAACCCACTTGAACGACGTAGCGTGTCATAGCGGTATTTGGGTCATCTTTTAATGGCATTGCCTCTGCAGTAACAGGGCGAACTTTACGCTCACGCGGTGCACGATCACCTCTGTCTCCACGATCGCCTCTGTCTCCACGATCACCCCTGTCTCCGCGATCGCCACGAGAACCATCACGGTCATCACGTCGCTCTCTGCGCTCTTGGCGAACTTCCATCTCAGACAACAGTAGCGGTGTTTTGCCTTGCGCCATGTGAGCCAAAGCCGCGGCCATTTTCAATGGGTCGACTTCGTTCTCTTTTTGATAGCCTTGAACAAGATCTAGGAAAAAGTCTAGATTTTCATTGTCCATAACATCGGTAATACGCTGTTTAAAGCGATCAACACGGTGCGCATTAATATCTGACGCCGTTGGCAATGTCATACTTTCGATTGGCTGACGAGTCGCACGCTCAATGGCTTGCAACATACGACGCTCACGATGAGCAACGAACAATATCGCTGTACCTGAACGACCAGCACGACCAGTACGACCGATACGGTGAACATAAGATTCCGTATCGTATGGAATGTCATAGTTAACAACGTGACTAACGCGTTCTACGTCCAAACCACGTGCTACAACGTCTGTCGCTACAAGAATGTCAATTTGACCATTCTTAATGCGCTCAACGGTACGCTCACGTAGATTTTGGCTGATGTCACCATTTAAGGCTTCACAAGCATGGCCGCGTGCGGTTAGCTTTTCAGCCAATTCAACGGTTGCCGCTTTAGTACGAACGAAGATGATCATGCCATCGTGTTCATTCATTTCAAGAATACGAGTCAAAGCGTCTAGCTTATGCAAGCCGCTTACTGGCCAATATTTTTGCGTAATCGTCATCGCCGTAGACGTTTTAGTGACAATTTTCACTTCTTTCGGATTATTCAAGTGACGGTTGGCCACTTGACGAATCACCGCCGGCATCGTAGCCGAGAACAAAGCGATTTGACGTGTCGGTGGTGTTTGCTCAAGAATCCATTCGACATCGTCGATGAATCCCATGCGCAACATTTCGTCCGCTTCATCCAGAACCAACGCTTTTAGCGTGTCCAATTTCAGCGTTTTACGACGAATATGATCCATCACACGACCAGGCGTACCGACCACAACTTGAACACCACGCTTTAGCTGGCGCAGTTGAGTGTCGTATGACATACCGCCATAAATAGGCAAGACATGAAAATCGGGAAGATTACGGGCGTAGCTTTGAAATGCTTCAGCAACCTGAATAGCAAGTTCACGGGTAGGAGCCAGTACAAGTAATTGTGTCGTTTTATCTGTAACGTCAATGCGAGACAGTAACGGAAGCGCGAACGCCGCTGTCTTACCAGTACCCGTCTGCGCTTGCCCCAAAAGGTCTCGACCTTCTAATAGATATGGAATACTTTGCGCTTGGATAGCAGATGGTTGCTCGTAACCTAGGTCAGCAACCGCTTTAAGAACAGGGGCGATTAGGCCCAACGAATCAAATGTAGGCTGAGTATCAGCGTCAGACATGTAAATTAGTACCTTTTATTGGTGAGTATAAGGCGTGTAAAAATTTACATGCCCTAATAGAATTCTTCGGACGAAAATCCGATGGCGAAGTATACGTGAAAAAAGAAAAAAAAGCCAGTAAGCTTATAAATAAGATCTTACTGGCTTAGCGCACGCTAAATGAAGGTACCGGAATTAAAGTGCCTGAATGCTGAATACATCAACGCTTAGGCTGGCTCGTCTCAGAATCAATCATAATCGCCAACCAGTGCATTTTAGGGTTCGCCTCAAACGCCAACTTCATAATAATAGTCAGAGGAATCGACAGCAGCATACCGACTGGACCAAACACCCAGCCCCACAATAATAAAGAGAGAAACACAACCAAGGTCGACAAGCCTAGGCCTTTTCCCATGTAGCGAGGCTCAATCATATTTCCCACCACTAAATTCACGGCTAAAAAACCCGCCGCAGTCAAACCCGCAGACAAGCTACCAAGCTGAACAAATGCCAACAATACCGCGGGCACGGCGGCAATAATGGAGCCGATGTTCGGTACAAAATTCAATAAGAAAGCACACACACCCCATAAGATAGGAAAATCAACCCCTAATATCCAAAGCCAAAAGGTGATCAACACCCCCGTCAGGATGCTAACAAGCGTTTTGATCACCAAATAGCGATTAACGGACTGAATGAATGACTCAAATTTTTGCAAAGAGTTCGAGGCATCATGCAAGGCTAAAGACAGTTTTTTAGGCAACTCCACCGCCTCAAAAAGAATAAAAATCACAATCATCACCACCAGAACAAGATTGGTCAACGCGCTGCCTAGTCCTCGTAATGCATTTGCCACCATCTGCATCAATGCAGAAGGGTCAACATAGCCTTTCACTTGATCATAAGAAATAGGCAAGCCCAAACGACTCACCACGTCAATAAGACTCGACATTTCTTCCGCAAAGCGCTCCTTATAGCTGGGCAATTGATTCGAAAAATTATCTAGCGAGGCCCCAACCAGTAAGGCCAAAGAGCCGATTCCGACCAATATTAATAAAACCACCAATATAATGGCCAACCAAGTCGGCACTTTGCGCTGGCGCAAACTCGACATCACGGGCGCACAAATAATCGCAATAAACACCGACAGCATAAAAGGCACCACGATTTGAGAGGCCGCCTTTAAACCAGCAATAATAATAATAAAAGCAGCAAAACCGACCAACCAGTGAGTTCCTGAAGATTGTTCACTCATTTTTATGTCCTTACAGTGCTATAGGATAAATGCTTTGCGCATAGTCGGCTAAATCCTGCAGCATAATTTGCTTTGCCGCAGGCAAGTCTGGCGTTTGAGCAAGCTGATTCAAACGTTCAAAATATTGTTCCATATTAATAGACCCTCCGCCGTCTTTTTCAAGCAGACGAAGCTGACGATACTCTTCCCATTCCATACGTTGCTGATCGTTTAATTGATCTGGATAATTACGCCCAATATAGCGCATCAACATTTCTGGCAAGCGTCGATCGTCAAACGACAAGGCCAATTCGGCTAAATGCTCGGCCGGTGTCGAGCGAATGGTTTCCATTCTAGCCTTATCTTCACGAGAGAAGAAACCACCAGAATACAGCATGGTGTCAGGGTCTTTCTGAATCGGTCGCTCTTCTTGTAAAAACACCTCACTCAATTTTGCCGCCAGCTCAGTGTGCCCTTTTATCATGGCAAGATTATGACGACAAACCGCACCATCCAAGCCAAGACGCTTTACGACTTCCGCGTCTTTTAAAAAGGTCGCTGGCGCAACCGCGGGTGATTTATTGTAATGAATCACTTTGAGTGGCAGCCTTTCTAAATCGCCTAACTCGTCTTGGCGCGTAAACACGCGGTGACGAATCTCCTCAACACTCAGATCAATCAGCGGTTGTGCGTCCGCCATTAGGTCAAACACAACCACGCCATTTTTATTGGTGGGATGTGGCGCAATTGGCACGACAAACGCTGCATAATGCCTCGCTTGACCAAACATGCCTGAAATATGCAAAAAGGGCTTTAATCTCGCAATATCAATGAATTGCTGTAATTCATGTTTTTGGCGCATTTTCAAATAATAGCTGAACAACTTAGGCTGCTTATTACGAATCAACTTAGCCATTTCAATCGTGCCGTAAACATCTGACAACGCATCATGGGCCTGCTCGTGAGCGATGTCATTGGCTTTTGTTAGCGCTTCAAGTTTCATCGAAACCTGGCCATCTTCGCCTTTCGGCCAGACAATGCCATCAGGACGCATGGCGTAAGTCATTCTCACTAAATCAATAATGTCCCAGCGCGAACAATGGTTCTGCCACTCTCTTGCGTAAGGATCAATAAAGTTACGATAAAAGCCATGACGAACCACCTCGTCATCAAAACGAATCGAGTTATAGCCCAGCGCACAGGTGCCGGGCAATGACAATTCCGCCTCGATCGCCTGCATAAATTCCGCTTCACACAAACCTTCACGGTTGGCATCTTGCGGACTGATTCCCGTCAACAAACAGGCCTCTGGCTGAGGCAGCACATCTTCCGCCAAGCGACAATAAAACATCACCGGCTCGCCAATCGGATTAAAATCTAAGTCGGTTCGAAGCCCTGCAAATTGCATAGGACGATCTCGTGCTGGGTCCGTTCCGGTTGTTTCAAAGTCAAACCAAAAAAATGAAGTAGGGCCCGATGAGGTCACAAATAATTCCTGTTAGCCGTTAAATAAAAAGGTATTATACGCACCTTAAAGTACATTTGTGAAAATGCATTTGAGAAAGTACATTTAAGAAAGTGCATTTGGCGATGAGAGGAGTAATCTATGCCAACCCCAGTAAATTGTCCATGCGGAACAGGCAGCCCCTATGAGATGTGTTGTGGTATGTACCATAACAACCCTGGCACAGCGCCAACTGCAGAAGCATTAATGCGCTCTCGTTATACGGCCTTTTCTCTTGGCCATTTTGATTACATTGCCGCCACACAAAAACTCAAAGAAGCCCCCAACCAGTCAGCCTCCGACATACAAGACAGCAACGAATATACTCAATGGATAAAACTTGAAATCAACGCCACAGAAGAAGGCTCAGAAAAAGACAAACAAGGCACAGTGGCTTTTTCCGCGCACTTTAAAGAAGGCAAACACATTGGCTGTTTAAACGAACGCTCCGTCTTTAAAAAAGTAAAAGACCAATGGTTCTATATTTCAGGTGAGCATGACATTGCCAAAAACACACCACTGATTAACTCTGCTGCGATGAAACTGGGAAGAAACGACCCTTGCTTATGTGGGTCAGGCAAGAAATTCAAGAAATGTTGTGCGGCTAGCTAATCTAACCGCACAACAAGATAGGCGATGACAAAAGAGACGCTACGGCACGGGATGACCTTGAGACGCCACCCAAACACGAAACCAGTCGTCATCGCTTAATGATATAGACAAGGCTTGCGTTGCGGCGCTTAAACGAGCCACTTTCCCAGACCCCATAACAGGGCAAATACCGGCGGGATGACGTAACAACCACGCCACGACGATTTGATCAACAGCACAGTTCTTTTCTTGCGCCAAATCACTCAATACCGCTTGAACTCGCTTTGCTTTGTCGCTTGTACCAGAGAACAACTCCCCTCCCGCAAAAGGCGACCACGCCATTGGCGTTACCGCGTGTCGCTGCAGGTGATCCAGCGTGCCATCCTCAAAATGCGGTAATGCCAGCGGCGACAATTCCACTTGATTAACAATCAATGGCACATCAAGACGCGACTGCAACAAATCAAACTGTTGTGCGGTGAAATTCGACACGCCGAAATGCTTCACTTTGCCAAGTGTGAATAATAGATCAAAAGCCTGAGCCACCTCATCAGCGTCCATCAATGGACTGGGGCGATGCAGCAATAGCGTATCAATATATTCGCATTGCAAGTTTGCCAAAGAGCGATCGACACTGGCTATAATATGCTCCGCACGATAATCATAACGATGAATACGAATGTCTGGTCGATGCGTCGAAGGCAATAAAATCCCGCATTTAGTCATTATCTCCATCTTATCGCGCAGCACGGGCTTTTGTTTAAGCGCTTCACCGAACAAAACCTCGCACTGATAATCGCCATAAATGTCAGCATGGTCGAATGTTGTAACGCCTAGATCCAAACAGCCTTCAATAAACCCTAAGGCCTCCTGAGACGTCATATCCCATTCTTGCATTCGCCAAAAACCTTGAGCTATGCGCGACCCTTCAAAACCAAGAGGGTGATATTGGTGCCTCATAGAAATACTCCTTTCATGTTATTTTTAATAATCGCCATTCTACCCGCAAAAACCGATTCATGTAGATGTTTTGCAAGACTGACACAACAGATCATCGAAGGTATACTATGCCTCATTCAAGACTGACCTCTGATTAATAGAGCGACGCGACCACCAACATAAATAAGACACCACCGATAACAAATATTTTTGAGCAACACAGAACACTCTCGCAGCGACACGCTACTTACTAATAAACACAACACTGTGATGGACTTAATAATGAACTCAATAACGCTAGGCCCTCTTTCTAATGCCAATGGAGAAATCCAAATTCCAGGCTCAAAAAGCCTCTCTAACCGCATTTTGCTTTTAGCAACACTGGCCAAAGGCACCACTAAAATTACCAATCTATTGGACAGTGACGACATTCATCATATGCTCGCAAGCCTGACTAAATTAGGCGTCAACTACTCATTAGAAGATAACGGCACCACCTGTATATTAGAAGGACTTGGTGGCCCAATTAAAGCGCCATTTGGCGATTTATTTCTTGGCAACGCCGGCACCGCCATGCGACCTCTAACCGCCGCCCTTTGTTTAGGTCATGGTGAGTTTCACTTACATGGTGAGCCTCGTATGCATGAACGCCCAATCGGAGATCTAGTTGACGCGTTGCAGGCTCTTGGCGTCGACATATCGTATGAAGGTGAAGCCAACTACCCTCCTCTGTGCATTAAAGCCAATGGCTTATCGGGCGGAGAAGTGTCGATCAAAGGCAACATTTCCAGCCAGTTTCTTACCGCCATTTTAATGAGCGCGCCAATGGCAAAAGACGACTTAACTATCAAGGTTGACGGTGAATTGGTCTCTAAGCCATACATAGACATCACGCTGCATACCATGAAGCAATTCGGCGTCGAAGTAGAAAACCAAAATTACCAAGCATTCGTTGTTAAAGGCCGACAAACTTACCAGAGCCCTGGTGACATCATGGTCGAAGGCGACGCTTCTTCTGCGTCTTACTTCCTAGCCGCCGCCGCCATTGCCGGTGGCAAAATCAAAGTACATGGCGTGGGCACAGACAGCGTCCAAGGCGACGTGAAATTTGCCGATGTCCTGGCCAAGATGGGCGCAAAAATCACCTACGGCCCAACATGGATAGAAGCAGAGAGAAACGAACTCAATGGCGTCGACCTCGACATGAACCACATCCCAGATGCTGCCATGACCATCGCCACCACCGCACTCTTCGCCAAAGGCCCAACCACGATTCGCAACATCTACAACTGGCGCGTCAAGGAAACTGACCGACTATACGCCATGGCAACCGAACTTAAAAAACTTGGCGCCGAGGTCATTGAAGGCAAAGACTTTATCACCATCACACCCGTTAACAATTTAAAACATGCCGCAATCGACACCTACAACGACCACCGCATTGCCATGTGTTTTTCACTGGTTGCCTTCTCAAACACCCCAGTGACAATCAACGACCCAGGATGCACATCGAAAACCTTTCCCACCTACTTCGAGCTCTTCAACAGCATTGCTCGCTAAAAACTGACCCTCGCATCATTTTAAGATTTAAAATGATGCGAGTTACTCCTCCCTCTTACCAAATCATCTTCATTCCGCTCACTATGGATAAACACTCCTTTCTCTCGTGCAAATTCGGCAAAAAAATTAGTTACAAAAGCTTCAAAAGCATTTTTTAGTTTCATTAAAGGAAAGTAACTTCCGCTTAGAAGGAAGCTTGGTAGACTGCGGGCATATTAAAAACAAGCAAAAAAAGAGAGTCTATCATGATCACTAACGATGTTATGACGGTGCAAGATCAACGCACCAGTAAAATCATACTGGCTATTGCCGCTATCACTATTTTATTAGCCACTTTCGCGGGTAAAATGCCTAGCGGAATGATAGGGGCGTTAGGCATTATGGTTATTGTTGGCTTTATCCTTAATTATGTTGGGGATAGAACGCCGATTATCAACCAGTTTTTTGGTGGTGGTGCCATCGTGGTGATTTTCGGTTCTGCTTACTTATTTCACAGCGATTTTTTCCCTTCCAGCGCCGAAAACAACGTCACGACTTTTATGAAAAGCGGTGGCTTCTTGTCTTTTTATGTAGCCAGTCTTGTAACAGGTTCCATCTTTGGTATGGACAGGCAAACCCTAAAAAAAGCCGCGCTTAAGTACATTCCTGTTATTTTAGGGGCTGCTTTCTTTGCTTGTGTGTTTACAGGCCTAGTGGGCATGTTAGTGAGCAAAAGTTTTTATGACTCTGTGATGCTGATCGCTCTTCCTATTATGGGCGGCGGTATGGGCGCGGGGGCTGTGCCTCTGGTTGAAATCATGTCTGGAAAGACGGGAATGAGCGCCGAATCCCTCATGTCGCAAATGGTTCCAGCGCTGGCAATTGGTAATGCGATTGCCATTGTCATCGCTGGCTTATTAAATAAGCTTGGTCAAATGGCTCCTAGCCTTACGGGCAACGGCCAACTGATTCGTGGGCAAAAAACCATTGAAGAAGAGGGTCAAAAAAACGCACCGCTTAACATCACTATTTTAGGTGTTGGCGCATTATTAGCCGTCAGTATGTATTTCCTTGGCACTCTGTTATCAGACTATATCAGCATGCATACTTATGCCTTGATGATTCTATCAATCGCCCTAATCAAGGTGTCTGGCATCATGCCTAAAGGACTAGAGCAAGCGGCTTTCTCTTGGTATAAATTTGTCGTAGGCAATTTAACTCCGGCCTTATTAGTTGGTATTGGGGTGGCTTATACGGATCTAAACCAAATTCTAGACGCTTTGTCTCCTATGTACTTTTTGCTCGTATTAATCACCGTTCTTGGTGCCGTGTTTGGCGCGGGTTTAATTGGCTGGTTAATGGGTTTCTACCCTATCGAAGCGGCCATTACTGGCGGCCTTTGCATGGCAAACATGGGCGGAACTGGCGATGTGGCGGTACTTGCGGCCAGTAAGCGTATGGAGCTGATGCCTTTTGCACAGATATCGTCTCGAATTGGCGGCGCTTTTATGCTGATTCTGGCAACGCTGGTGGTTCAAGCCATCGCTTAACTGGCTTTCCCCCTTTCAACACAAAGGCAAAAACACATCTTGTTTTTGCCTTTTCTATTTTGCCTTTTGTTTAGCCCTTACTCTGTATGCGGTATAATGGCGCTTCTTCTTTTTCATGGTAATGAAGCCGCAATGACGCTCAAGTCTTATCTTGCCTTAATCACGATCTCGACCATTACTATTATTATCGTTGCTGTCGCCCTAGTCTTTGGTTACTCCTTACAAAACGCGTATTTGGATGGCATTAACAAACGAGGATTAGAGTTAGCACGCGTTGTCGCGCATGACGAAAAAGTCATTCAGGCGGTGCAAGCCAGTAACCGCGGACAGCACTTATCTCTCGAACAGCATATCGAGAACCTTCGCCGCCAAACGGACGCTTCCTACATTGTCGTCGTCGATAAACAGGCCATACGCCTTAGTCACCCTACCCCTTCTCTGGTTGGAGAGACCTTTATCGGTGATGACGTTTACCCCACTTTACGGCAAGGCATAGACTCAACCAGTTTAGCCAGTGGTTCCTTAGGTGAAGCCATTCGTAACTTCACCCCCATCAAAGACAATAGCGGCACTATTGGCGCGGTGAGTGTCGGCTACCTATCAAAAACCACCAGCGAATTAATTTATCAACACCTTAGAGAGGCCGGTTTATTGGTCGCCTTTGTGTATTTACTGGGCGTGATTATCGCGGTCGTATTAATTGCTAAGCTAAAACGCACTTTTTTGTGCCTCGAACCAGAAGAGATAGTACAAAAATTCAAAGAGCATGAATTGATTTTAGACAGTATCCGTGACGGCATTATTGCCATCGACCATGAGCTAAATGTCACGGCCATTAACAGCATGGCGGTTGAATGGTTAACCATGAATGTGCTCAGTCCATCACAGGTGATCAAACAACCCTTGAGTAAGCAATCGCAAAGCCTTTCTCATTTTGCTTTAGAAGCCAAAGGTCAAATCACACAAAACCGCTTCAGCTTAGGCAAGCGAGAGTTTATGGCGACCTTATACCCAATAAAAGGAAAAAAAGGCGACGTAGGATACGTCATTGTATTCTTTCCTGATCACGGCGAAAAATCCTTAGAACAAGAGCTAACAGCCAGCAAAAACTACGCCGATTTATTGCGCGCAAAAACCCATGAATACGCCAATCGTTTAAATGTGCTGTCCGGCATGCTGCAAGCAGAACATTACGAGGATGCCATAGAATTCCTACAGCAAGAAAGCGATGGTGATCAAGCCGCTTTGAGGCGTATTATAAAAACCATTGAAAACAGCGCCGTTGCTGGACTTATCTTCGCCAAACACAACAAAGCCAAAGACTTAAAAGTCGAGATGCTAATCGAACGTGATTGCCAGCTTGGTAGATACCCGCCTAAAACCAATGAAACATTGGTCACGTTAGTAGGAAATTTAATAGACAATGCTCTATTAGCCGCTTGGTCTAACAGACTTATCACCTCGCCTTTTGTTAAACTCTACATCAGTGATCGTAATGCACACATCATGATCCAAATCGAAGACAGCGGTGCCGGTGTGGATGAAAAACTAGAAAGCCGCATATTGGATTTTGGCGTCAGCAGCAAACACAATACAGAACAACATGGCATTGGGCTCTATTTGGTCAAAAAAGTAGTCGATCAATATCACGGCAGCCTTGATTGGGAACGCAGTGAGGTGAATACCACTGTGTTTAGTATTTATTTAGATAAACGAGCGCTAACAAGATGAATCGAATTCCTGTGATGATAGTGGAAGATGACCTACGTGCTAGCTATGTATTAGAAAACACCATCAATCAGCATCGTGATTTTTATGTGGTCGCCGCCTGTGAAAGCCTGCTAGAAGCCGAGCTAAAAGCCGAAGCGTTCGAACCAGAATTGATTATGGTCGACATTAGCCTACCGGATGGCAACGGCGTCGAACTGATAAAGCGGTTAAAAAGCAAAGGCATGAAAAGCGCTTTTATCATGACCACCGCAGAGAGAGAAACCGCCACGATCGAAAAAGCCATTCAACTTGGCGTCATGGACTATCTTGTCAAACCCATTCGCATGTCTCGAGTACTTCAGGCGCTTGATGACTATTTGGACTTCAAAAAACGCCTCACTCAAAACAATACCATTGATCAGCAAGCTATTGACGCACTTTTTCGCAAAAGCGCCACACAAGACAGCAGCCGAAAAACGCCGAAAGGCATCGATGAAAACACCTTGGATAAACTCACTCACTATCTAGACACCCTAGATAACCGCCCATTCACCGCTGAGGACATTGGCGAAGCCATTAACCTTAGCCGCATCACCGCCAGACGCTATCTTGAATACTTAGAGACCCAAGGCCAAGTCAGCATGAGCCTAGATTACAAAACCGGTGGACGACCAAAACAACGCTACAGTAAAACGGTTTAGTGGCTGATGAACAATCCTCTCGCGCGTATTTTAAAACCGCTTTTCCAACGTAAGCCAGCGCCCAAGAAAGTCATTTTTATTGGCATAGATTATCGATGTTTTTCCTTAGCAAAAACCTTACTCGACAACAATAAACAGGCCCAACAAACTATCGAGATTACAGCGTTTATCGATGATGAGCCATGGAACAACCGCACTCAGGTTCATGGCGCTACTGTTTTTTCTCCCAGCGAAATATCGGCCCTCGTTCGCAAACACGAGGTTGCCTTGATCATCCAAATACAGGGTGAATCTATTCACATCGCAGACAATATTTGGGACGGGATCTTGAAGACAAAAGCCAAATTAATCACCCTAGAACAGGATCAAGATTTGGCGACAATGCGGGAAATGGTGTATCAGGCTTGTTTGGCTTAATAGCGTTGGATCTTTAAATTAAAGCATTCTCTCTAGCTTAAAGATCCAAGTATTAATGGCTATTACTGAGCTAAGGCAACTCGTTCGTTAGACAGGCTCATGGCTGTTTTAAGAGACTGAGTCGATGACATAGCAACCTCTCTCAGCTGCTCTGTATAAACATTTTTAGGCAGTTTAATATCGCTACGTTGCGCCATCAGGGTTTTGAATTTTTCCACATCTATCGAGTCTGGACCATTTTTAATCGTCTTCAACTCATCTTCCGTTAAGCTTGCCATGCCGCCGCCCGGTAAATAAATTGCCCCAGTGATAAAGTCCACACCGAACGCCACCACACCAGGAACAAAGAAAAACAACAAACCAATCGCGTCTAATGCCGCAACACCAACATCGATTTGACCATTGGTCTGACCACGACGTTCTGGGTAAAGCAAGGTGCCACACGCCGCCACTTGCGTAACAAGCAGCGCTGCAGCAATGCCTCGTGCCAAATGCGTAAAACCTAAATTTTTCTTTAAACCAATCATACTTATTCCCTATTGGTGATTATTATAAAAACTACTTTATATCGAAACACCGAAAAAGCACACAGCAAGCCACCTTTATTTCACAATACTTTCGTACTAAACAGACGTTATTTGCTCGTCCAGCTTGTCGATGATGTAGGCACCAATCGGAAAGGCACTGGTCGCCGCTGGAGAAGGTGCATTGCAAACATGTAAGGTTCGAGCGCTTTGAACAAAGAGGAAGTCATGCACCAAGCTACCATCCTTCATCACGGCTTGGGCCCGAATGCCCGCAGGATAAGCTTGTAAGTCTTCTAAGGAAACGAGATCACAATACTTTTGGACTTGCGCTAAATAGCCGGGCTTATACCAAGAATTTTTTGTTTCTATTAAGCCAGTCCGCCAATGACTCATCAGTAGCTTCCAAAACCCTGGGAAACGCACCATATCGATAATATCACGCAGATTGATGTTAATGCGGCCATAGCCTTCTCGCTTCCAGCCTTGCACAGCATTAGGGCCAACCGTCACTGAGCCATCAATCATGCGAGTCAGATGCACCCCTAAAAAAGGCAAATCAGGATCGGGGATCGGATAAATAAGATGATTCACTATCTTATTATGCTTTGCTGGTAGCTGATAATATTCACCACGAAAAGGGATGATTTGGAAATCCGTCGGAATGCTCAGCATTTTAGTCAATCGATCGGCCATCAAGCCGCCACAGCTGACCAAATAAGAAGTACTCACCACATCGTTATTGAGTGTCATGGTAACGCGTTCATGACTTTCATCGAGACCAATCACCTCGGCACTTAAGCGCAGTTCACCCCCTTTTTGCACAAATAGTTCCGCCAACTTTTGGCAAATCTGCTGGTAGTTAACAATCCCAGTGGACGGAACAAACAAGGCCGCCACCCCTTTTACATTCGGCTCACGCGCTTTTAATTGAGCTTGGTCCAGCTTATGCACCGCCAAGCCATTATCCTGACAACGCAGGTACAGAGCGTCCATACGCTCTTTTTCAACGGCGTTCGTGGCAACCAGTAACTTGCCACATTCATCAAACTCAATATCATGTTTGCGACAAAAGTCCTTTGTGGCTTTTGCACCTCTTTGACAAAAATCCGCTTTAAGGCTGCCCGGCGCATAATACACACCCGCGTGAATCACACCGGAATTATGACCCGTCTGATGCTGCCCTACTGCGTCTTCTTTCTCGATCAGTAAAATACGATATTTGGGGTAGCGCTGAAGCAACTGCCACGCCGTCGAAAGCCCAACAATACCCGCACCGATTACAGCAATGTCATAAATAGAGTTTTTTAACGCTTCACTCATCACCTCATTCCTTTTTTATTGTTGTTAAAACACATAACAAAATACTATGCGCTAGCGACAAATCATCTCAAACAATAGAGAGCACTTTAATCAAAGCCAAATACTTTTAAGAAGCCTAGCTTATCGGCGCGATAAAACTCAATACATTGCCGACAAACACAAACGCTACCTTTTTGCTCAGGTGGAATAAGCGCCACCATGTCGTCAGGCACGATGACATGAAAACACCAACAAGCCTGACTCTCATCAGGTGCACAGTCATCGAGAGCACAACCATTATCCGTCAAACAAAAAGGACACTTCATTTTCACACCCATTTACGTAGTGATAACGCAAAAAAAATCCCCGCCGCAGCAGGGATTTTATAATCAGTCACACTTTAAAATACTAGCTTACCAGCCAGTAATTTCTTTCAGTGCAGTACCGATGTCCGCTAAAGAGCGAACCGTTTTAACACCAGCGTCTTGTAATGCTGCGAATTTCTCGTCAGCTGTACCTTTACCGCCAGAAATGATCGCACCAGCGTGACCCATACGCTTACCAGCAGGTGCCGTAACACCAGCAATGTAAGACACAACAGGTTTCGTCACGTTTGCTTTGATGTAAGCCGCCGCTTCTTCTTCCGCTGTTCCACCAATTTCACCGATCATCACAATCGCTTCTGTTTGTGGATCGTTTTGGAACATTTCCAATACGTCGATGAAGTTAGTACCTGGGATTGGATCACCACCGATACCGACGCAAGTAGATTGACCAAAACCTGCATCCGTCGTTTGCTTAACGGCTTCATACGTCAAGGTACCAGAACGCGATACGATACCGACTTTACCTGGCAAATGGATATGACCAGGCATGATACCGATCTTACACTCACCAGGTGTGATAACACCTGGGCAGTTAGGACCGATTAGACGTACGCCTAGCTCGTCACATTTCACTTTGCAGTCAAGCATGTCAAGTGTTGGCACGCCTTCAGTGATACAAACGATTAGTTTGATACCAGCATTAGCCGCTTCTAGGATAGAGTCTTTAACGAAAGGCGCTGGAACGTAGATCACAGACGCTTCTGCACCTGTTTGTTCTACCGCTTCTTTCACTGTGTTAAAAACGGGTAGGCCTAGGTGAGTTTGACCGCCTTTACCAGGTGTCACACCGCCAACCATTTTCGTTCCGTAAGCAATCGCTTGCTCAGAGTGGAACGTACCTTGTCCGCCAGTGAAACCTTGGCAAATTACTTTCGTATCTTTATTAATTAAAATAGACATTATTACTTGCCCTCCGCAGCTTTAACAACTTGCTCAGCGGCGTCTTTCAAGCTAACTGCAGCAATGATATCTAGACCAGAGTTCGCAAGAACTTCACGGCCTAACTCAGCATTTGTACCTTCAAGACGAACAACAACAGGCACGTTAACACCGACTTGTTCAACCGCACCGATAATACCTTCAGCGATCATATCGCAACGCACGATACCACCGAAGATGTTAACCAATACCGCTTTAACATTGCTGTCAGACAGGATGATTTTGAATGCTTCAGCAACACGTTCTTTTGTTGCACCGCCGCCTACGTCTAGGAAGTTAGCCGGTTTGCCACCGTGTAGGTTAACGATGTCCATTGTGCCCATTGCTAAGCCAGCACCGTTTACCATGCAGCCAACGTTACCGTCTAGCGCTACGTAGTTAAGTTCCCATTTAGCGGCATGTGCTTCACGCTCATCTTCTTGTGATGGATCGTGGAACTCTTGCATTTTCTTCTGACGGTAAACCGCGTTGCTGTCGATGCCAATTTTGCCATCTAGACAATGAAGGTTGCCTTCTTCTGTGATAACAAGAGGGTTGATTTCAAGAAGCGCAAAATCGTAGTCGTGAAACATTTGAGACAAGCCAAGAAACACTTTAGTGAACTGCTTGATTTGCGTTGGGTTAAGACCCAATTTAAAGGCAAGTTCACGTGCTTGGTAAGGCTGAGCACCTACTAGAGGATCAATGATCGCTTTGTGGATAAGCTCTGGAGTCTCTTCAGCAACTTTCTCAATTTCAACGCCGCCTTCTGTAGACGCCATGAAAACAACGCGACGAGTAGAACGGTCAACAACCGCACCTAGGTACAATTCGTTGGCGATGTCAGTGCAGGATTCAACAAGAATCTTAGTAACCGGCTGACCTTTTGCGTCTGTTTGGTAAGTAACAAGGTTTTTACCAATCCAGTTTTGCGTAAACGCAGCCACTTCTTCATAAGAATCAACAAGCTTTACACCGCCCGCTTTACCGCGACCACCAGCGTGAACCTGAGCTTTAACCACCCACTTGTCACCACCAATTTTCTTCGCTGCTTCAACCGCCGCTTCAGGCGTGTCTACTGCGTATCCTGTCGATACTGGCAGGCCATATTCAGCAAAAAGCTGTTTAGCCTGATATTCATGTAAGTTCATTTGATTCTTCCGCTCATCTGAATGGTTGACATAAGCTCTGCCCGTTAAGACAGAAATTGCCGGCTCATGGCCGGCAAATCCAATTTTTATTAACGCTTTTTACGGTTTGCGATATGGATCGCGTGGTTATCTACCGCTAGAGCCGCTTCATGAACTGCTTCACTGACTGTTGGGTGAGCAAACACAGTCAAAGCGATATCTTCCGCGGTAGAACCGAATTCCATTGCAATAACCGCTTGAGCGATCAAATCCGCCGCATGACCACCAATAATATGGCAGCCTAAAATACGGTCCGTTTCTTCACAAGCAATCATTTTAACGAAACCATCAGTGTCATTCGCCGCCATAGCACGGCCAGACGCTGCAAATGGGAATTTACCCACTTTAAACTTAATCCCTTCTGCTTTTAGCTCTTGCTCATTTTTACCAACCCAAGCAAGTTCTGGGTGAGTATAAATAACAGACGGGATGCAGTCATAATTCATTTGTGCTTTATGGCCAGCGATAATATCCGCTACCATAACACCTTCTTCTGAGGCTTTGTGAGCCAACATAGGACCACGAACGATATCGCCAATCGCGTATACGCCCGGAACAGAAGTACGGCATTGTTCGTCTACAAAGACAAAACCACGCTCATCTAGGTTAACGCCAGCATCACCTGCCAAACAGCCATCAGTAAATGGCTTACGGCCAACCGCAACAATCAACTTATCAAAGGTTTGCTTCTGCTCTTCACCTTTTGCATCAAGGTAAGTCACTTCTACTTCTTCACCATTGATTTGGCTGCCAGTAACGCGCGCGCCAAGGCGAATGTCTAGGTGCTGTTTTTTGAAAATCTTCGCCGCTTCTTTAGCAAGATCTTGATCACAGAGACTTAGGAAAGAATCTTGCGCTTCAAGCACCACTACTTCTGAACCAAGACGCGCCCAAACAGAACCAAGCTCTAAACCAATCACACCCGCGCCAATAACGCCAAGGCGTTTTGGTACCGCGCGAAAATCTAATGCGCCTTGGTTGTCCACAATAATGTCGCCCGTACGAGGAGCCGGTGGAATATTCACCGGTACAGAGCCCGTCGCCAAGATAACATTTTCTGTTTCAAGAACCGTCACTGTGCCGTCATGCGCGGTAAATTCTACTTTTTTGTTCGCTAGCACTTTACCGAAGCCTTCAAAGCTCGTCACACCGTTCGCTTTGAAAAGACCCGTGATACCACTTGTCAATTGGTCTACGATTTTATCCTTACGATCAACCATAGTATCAACATTCATAGCAACATCCTTCATGCTAATACCATGGATGCCAAATGTGTCTTTTGCATCATGGTATTTTTGTGAAGAGTCTAACAATGCTTTAGACGGAATACAGCCAACGTTCAAACAAGTCCCACCAAGGCGAGGCTTGTTATCTTTGTCTAACCATTTTTCGATACAGGCTGTTTTCAAACCTAACTGAGCAGCTCGGATAGCGGCAACATAACCACCAGGGCCGCCACCAATTACAACAACATCAAATTTATCAGACATAAGAGGTCCCATTTTTCAGTCAAGCTGAGCAGCACTTAAGAGTGCCACTCAGCATTCAATTCATACAAATTAATTGGTACGAATACTTAGATTTCAAGTAAAAGACGTGCTGGGTCTTCAAGTAGGTCTTTGATCGTTACCAAGAATTGTACGGCTTCTTTGCCGTCAATCATACGGTGATCATAAGACAAGGCCAAATACATCATTGGCTGAATCACCACTTGACCATTAACCGCCATTGGACGCTCTTGGATTTTATGCATACCCAAGATACCCGTTTGCGGTGGATTAATGATTGGCGTAGACAACAAAGAACCAAAAGTACCACCGTTAGTAATGGTAAAAGTACCACCTTGCATGTCGTCCATACCTAGCTTGCCGTCACGACCACGAAGTGCAAAGTCCATGATGGCTGACTCGATGTCCGCAAGGCCCATCGCTTCCGTGTTACGCAATACTGGCACCATCAAACCACGGGCAGTCGAAACCGCCACACCGATATCTTGGTAACCATGGTAAACCATGTCATTGCCATCGATAGAGGCGTTTACCGCTGGGAAGCGCTTAAGTGCTTCCGTCGCGGCTTTCACGAAGAATGACATAAAGCCAAGCTTAGTACCGTTATGCGCCTTAATAAATTCGTCTTTGTATTTCTTACGAAGTTCCATGATTGGACCCATGTTCACTTCATTGTAAGTGGTCAACAGAGCCGCTGTTTGCTGAGCTTCAACCAAACGTTTTGCGATAGTCGCGCGAAGACGCGTCATTGGAACACGTTTTTCGATGCGACCTTCAGCGCCTAATGCCGCCATTGGCGCTGCTGCTGCTTTAGGAGCAGGTGCAGAAGCCGCTTTGGCTGGTGCTGCAGCGGCAGGAGCCGATGATTTTGCTTTAACCGCCGCGTCAACGTCTTCTTTAGTAATACGACCGCCCTTACCGGTGCCTTTAACTTGAGCAACCGTTAGACCCGCTTCAGAAAGCGCTTTACGAGCAGCAGGACCTGCAACACCATCTTCATCGCCACCAGCAGTAGAAGCCGCCGCTGCCTGAGCAGGTGCCGCTTCAGCGCCAGATGCGCCAACCAAGAAGTTAGCAAGTACTTCATCACTAAGAACGGTATCACCTTCATTTTTCAAGATATCACCAATCACACCATCAGCAGGTGCAACCACTTCTAGGACCACTTTATCGGTTTCGATATCAACAATATGGTCATCACGCAAACAGGCTTCACCTGGTTGTTTGTACCAAGTTGCAACCGTACCGTCTGCAACAGACTCCGGAAAAGTCGGCGCCTTGATCTGAACGCTTTCTTTTGCAGCAGCAGCGGGTGCCGCAGCTTTCGCCGCTGGAGCCGGTGCTTTATCAGCCGCTGGAGCCGACGCTTTATCAGTCGCTGACGCGACAGCACCAGATTCAAAAACAGCCAATACTTCATCGCTCAATACGATATCGCCTTCCGCTTTTAAAATTTCTTTTAATACACCATCAGCAGGCGCAACCACTTCTAAGACAACTTTATCTGTCTCGATGTCGACAATATGCTCATCGCGTGCACAGGCTTCGCCTGGCTGCTTATACCAAGTAGCAACGGTGCCGTCGGCTACGGATTCTGGAAAAGTAGGTGCTTTAATTTCAATGCTCATTTTATACCCTTATCTCTCTGACAGGCTATGGTACTAACCAACTAGTGCGTCGTTGACCAGCGCTTCTTGTTCTTCAACATGGATAGACATGTAACCAGCCGCTGGTGCAGCAGACGAAATTCGACCTGCAAAGCGGATTTTCAATTCTGGGTACAGTTTTTCCAATACTCGGTTCATCCGGTGACGGTTAGCATGCCAAGCGCCTTGGTTTTTCGGCTCTTCTTGACACCAAACCAAACTCTCAACATGTTTGTACTGCTCCAACACAGACTCAAGGTCAGCGTATGGGAACGGATACAATTGCTCCAAACGAATCACCGCAACATCGTCTTTTTGCAGTTCTTCACGACGGTTAATCAAGTCGTAATACACTTTACCGCTACACAGAACAAGGCGTTTCACCTTGTCTGCGGTAACTGTTTCGACAGATTCTGGCAATACCGTTTTGAAGCTTCCTTCCGCCAAATCTTCTAATGTCGAAATTGCTTGCTTATGACGCAACAAGCTCTTAGGTGACATGATGATAAGCGGACGACGCATAGGTCGAATCGCTTGACGACGAATAATATGGAAAATTTGCGACGGCGTTGTCGGAACACAGACCTGAATATTAAATTCAGCACAAAGCTGCAAGAAGCGCTCTAGTCGTGCTGATGAATGCTCAGGACCTTGACCTTCATAACCATGTGGCAACAACATAGTCAAACCACATAAGCGGCCCCATTTGTGCTCACCACTGGTGATAAATTGGTCAATAACAACCTGCGCACCGTTAGCGAAGTCACCAAATTGCGCCTCCCAAATGACCAAGCCCTTAGGTGAGGTACTCGCATAGCCATACTCAAACGCTAATACCGCTTCCTCTGAAAGGTAAGAGTCGTACAGATCCAGAGTTGGCTGGTCTTCAGACAAATGTTTCAGCGGAATATAAGTACTGCCATCTTTTTGACTGTGAATGACCGCATGTCGATGAGAGAAGGTACCACGACCAGAATCCTGACCCGTAATACGAATCGGGTAGTCTTGCTCCAACAAGGTGGCAAATGCCAACGTTTCGGCGTAGCCCCAGTTTAGAGGTAACGCGCCCGCTGTCATTTTGTCACGATCCTGATAAATCTTCTGAACCTGACGCTGAACCACTATGCCATCTGGAATGCTGGTTAGCTTTTTAGCCACTTCCTGCAATTTAGACAAAGGATAGGTGGTATCACCCGCGTCCGTCCATTCGACGCCCAAATAGGGCTTCCAATCAACAAACGATCCCGTTTGAGATTCGAGCACCAGACTTTTCGCAACATGACGAGCATTATCTAAATCTTCACGATTTTCACTGACCATTTGGTCTGATTTTTCTTGCGTGACAACCGATTCCGCCACTAAGCGCTCTGAATAAAGAGTACGCGTCGTTTTCAGATTATTAATGATGCTATACATCAACGGCTGAGTACCAGAAGGCTCGTCTGTTTCATTGTGTCCACGGCGACGATAACAAACCATGTCAATCACAACATCACGGCCAAACTCGTAACGGTAATCCAGTGCCAACTGAGTAACGAACAGTACCGCTTCTGGATCATCACCATTAACGTGGAAAATAGGCGCTTGAATGATTTTAGCAACATCCGTTGCGTACTCAGTAGAACGCGAATCTTCTTGGCGGTTAGTGGTAAAGCCCACTTGGTTATTGATGACGATATGAACCGTACCACCAGTGCGGTAGGCACGAGTCTGAGACATCTGGAATGTCTCCATTACCACGCCTTGACCTGCAAAAGCAGCATCACCATGAATCGAGATAGGTACGACGGTTTTCCCCGTTGTGTCCTGACGACGATCCTGACGAGCACGAACCGAACCTTCAACAACCGGAGAAACGATCTCCAAATGCGATGGGTTAAAAGACAGAGCAATATGAACTTCTCCGCCAGCCGTCATCACATTGGAAGAAAAACCTTGGTGATACTTAACGTCACCGGAGGTATTGACGAGTTTTTTACCTTCAAATTCGTCAAACAAATCTTTCGGGTTTTTTCCTAGCGTATTGACCAATACGTTAAGACGACCACGGTGAGCCATGCCAATCACAACTTCTTTCGCACCCAGTGCGCCAGAACGTTGAATCAACTCATTCACCATCGGAATTAAGCTCTCGGCACCTTCAAGACCAAAGCGCTTCGCACCAGGGTAACGGCTTGCTAAATATTTTTCCAAGCCTTCTGCTGCAGTCAAACGCTCTAGTAAACTTTCGCGAGTTTCTTGAGAGTATTCTGGATGAGAACGAACAGACTCGACACGCTGCTGAAGCCATGCTTTCTCTTGCGTATCAACAATGTGCATAAACTCATAACCAATGCTGCCGCAATAGGTTTTGTCAAGTTCAGCAACGATTTCACTTAACTTTAATGCGTCTTTGTTAAAAAACAAAGAACCGACATTGAATGTCGTATCTAAATCCGCACCCGTTAAATGATGATAACCAATATCAAGGTCGGCGACTTTCTCACGCTTTTGCAATCCAAGCGGGTCAAGTGTTGCATGTTGATGCCCACGCACACGATAGGCATTAATTAATTGCAAAACATTGATCTGTTTCTGTTCATGGTCAGAACCGACAACCGGACCTGAAGACACAGGCAAGGAGCGGAATTTATTCTTACCTATTTCGAGAAACTGCTCTTGAATCACAGAATGAGGAAGATCCGTTGATTGCGCTTCGCTTACACGAGGCAATTGATCAAAACATTTACGCCACTCTTCCGACACTGAGTTCGGGTCGACGAGGTAGCTTTCAAACAACCCTTCAACATATTCCAGGTTTCCACCTGAAAAGTGAGAGGTGCTCCACAGCAACTCCATTAAACTTTCGTGCATTCTCGATCACCCTTATGTTCGAGCCAGCTACCGGGGTCCCGGTATCAATCTATAGTAAGACCGATCATTTTATCAGGCCCGTAAGGCTATTAAAGCCTCGATTTTTTGTTTATTTCCAGCTACTTTCGCCCTTTCACGTTCAATACTAAGTCACTAAATATGCTTTATTTAAGCAATAAAACACACTGAATCCATAATCACAATGTTAGTCACTTTTCTTAGCACATCCCTGTTCGTGAAGATCGAATTTTAAATTCTTTTCATTGCATCCTCTAGATTAGAATATGCAAAAACGGCGGCATTGAATCACATTCAAGCCGCCTTTTTCTCGTGGTCACATTAAAACAGCACAAAAGACCACTTTAGGCATTGTTAGGTCGCTCTCTGCAAAAGCATCGTACGAATATTACCAATGGCCTTAGTCGGATTTAACCCTTTAGGACAAACATTTACACAGTTCATGATACCGTGGCAACGGAACACACTGAACGGATCATCTAAATCACTTAGACGCTCTTGTGTGGCTGTATCTCGGCTGTCTGCTAAAAAGCGATAAGCCTGCAATAAGCCAGATGGCCCAACAAACTTATCTGGGTTCCACCAGAAAGACGGGCAAGCCGTTGAACAGCAAGCACACAAGATACATTCATAAAGGCCGTCAAGCTTTTCACGCTCTTCAGGGCTTTGCAAGCGTTCAATGGCTGGTGCCGGTGTATCATTAAGCAAATAAGGACGAATTTTTTCGTACTGCTTATAGAATTGCCCCATATCCACCACAAGGTCACGAACCACAGGCAAACCAGGCAGTGGACGCAATACCAACTTACCTTTTTTAACCGCTTCAGAAACCGGTGTAATACACGCCAAACCATTCTTACCAGACATATTCATACCATCGGAACCACACACGCCTTCACGGCATGAGCGACGGTACGAAATACTAGGGTCTTGAGCCTTCAATAAGTTCAACACATCAAGCACCATCAAGTCTTTACCTTCTGGCAACTCAATTTCATAATCCTGCATGTAAGGAGCGTCGTCCTTCTCAGGATTGTAGCGATAAATACTAACCAACATTGACATAACTCCTTAGTATGAACGAATCTTAGGTGGGAAAGCTTCCATTGTTTTTGGCGCAAAGTTTACATCACGCTTGGTCACTCTCTTATCCGCTGGGTGGAACAAAGAATGTTTCAACCAGTTTTCATCGTCACGTTCAGTAAAGTCATTACGGGCGTGAGCACCACGACTTTCTTTGCGGAATTCAGCCGGAATGGCTGTCGCTTCAGCAACCTCTAATAGATTCTCAAGCTCAAGTGCTTCGATACGAGCCGTGTTAAACGCCTGACTCTTATCTTCAAGATGCAAGTTCTCAACGCGAGCACGAATATCTTTCAGCTGCGCCAAACCTTTTTGCATTGCCTCGCCATCGCGGAACACACCAAAGTAAAGCTGCATAACACGCTGTAGATCAGCACGGACAGCAGCCACACTCTCACCACCTGTCGTGTTATTAAGGCGATTCAAACGCAACAGCGCCTTCTCAACATTGGTGTCATCGGCATCCAATGACTCAAAACCTTCATCCAATGATTTTTTAACTTGCAAACCAACGGCACGACCAAACACAACCAAGTCAAGCAATGAGTTACCACCAAGGCGGTTAGCTCCGTGTACAGACACACAAGCCGCTTCGCCACAGGCATACAAGCCATCGATAACGCTGTCTTCACCCGCTGTGTTTTGCTTAAGCGCTTGACCACCAATATTGGTTGGAATGCCGCCCATCATATAATGACAAGTTGGCACAACCGGAATCGGCTCTTTTACTGGGTCAACGTGTGCAAAAGTACGTGAAAGCTCAAGAATACCAGGCAGACGCTTGTTTAACGTCTCTTCACCCAAGTGATCCAATTTAAGCAATACGTGGTCGCCATCAGGGCCACAACCGCGACCTTCCAATATCTCAAGAACCATTGAACGAGCAACCACGTCACGACCCGCAAGGTCTTTCGCGTTAGGGGCATAACGCTCCATAAAGCGCTCGCCGTCTTTGTTTATCAGATAACCACCTTCACCACGACAACCTTCCGTTACGAGCGTACCCGCACCGTAGATACCCGTTGGGTGAAATTGCCACATTTCCATATCTTGCATCGGAAAACCAGCGCGCAACGCCATACCAACACCGTCGCCAGTATTGATGTGAGCATTGGTAGTTGATTGGAAAATACGACCTGCGCCACCCGTAGCAATCACGGTTGCCTTAGCTTTAAGGTAAACTGTTTCACCGCTTTCGATACAGATTGCGATAACACCCACCACCGCATCTTCATTGTTCTTCACCAGATCCGTTGCGTACCACTCATTAAAGAAAGTGGTGCCGCCTTTAAGGTTACCTTGATAAAGCGTGTGTAGCAGAGCGTGACCTGTTCGGTCAGCTGCGGCACAAGTACGAGCGGCCTGACCACCTTTACCAAAGTCTTTAGACTGTCCACCAAATGGACGCTGGTAAATACGGCCCTGCTCGGTACGAGAAAACGGCAAGCCCATATGCTCAAGTTCAAAAACGGCTTGAGGGCCAACAGAACACATGTATTCAATCGCGTCTTGGTCACCAATATAATCCGACCCTTTAACCGTGTCGTACATGTGCCAGCGCCAATCATCATTTGGATCATCACTTGCAATAGCGCAAGTAATACCGCCTTGAGCAGACACAGTGTGAGAACGGGTCGGAAATACTTTCGTAACACATGCAGTATTCAAACCAGACTCAGTCAACTGAAGCGCAGCACGCATACCAGCGCCACCACCACCGATAACAATGGCATCAAAAGAAATCGTACGGATATTTGCCATTACTTATAGCCCCCAAAGAACCTGAACACCCCACACGATGTAAATAAACATTACAAGGCCGCATAGAGATTGAAAGAAGAAACGTGCACCGGTGGCTTTAATATAGTCAGTAGAAATAGACCACAAGCCAATCCAAGAATGCATACCGATAGACAGAAGCACCATCAAGCTAAAGATGCGCATCCATGTTGCTTCAAATAAAGCGCTCCACTGATCGTATGTAAGATCAGGATTGAGTAGCAAGTAACCGATAATAAAAACCGTGTATAAAGACAAGACAACAGCAGAAACTCGCTGCATCATCCAGTCATAAAGGCCTGAGCGCCCAAAACTTGTAATCTGAGTTACCATATCCATACTCCTGCTAACACGATAAGAACAACCGCAATGACGATATTTGCAATGGCTGCATTACGCCCACTTTCTAATTCTTCAAAGCACCCCATATCCATAAACAAATGCTTAACACCCGCTACGAAATGGTACATCAAAGCAGAAACCACACCCCAAATAACAAACTTCACTAAAAAGTTCGTTTGCAATGCGTTAACGACTTGATCAAAACCTTCTTGCGACTCTAAAGAAAGGTCAAAGGCATAAAACAAGAAAGCCAATCCTACAAAAAGGATAATTCCTGTTATGCGGTGAAGGATAGATACAATTGCTGTGACGGGCATCGATATTGTTGAAATATCAAGGTTGACTGGTCTTTTTTTATTCACGACTTTTTACACCACTTTGTTGATTGAATGGTCAATCACGACCCAATGTCTATACGTGCTACATTTGCTGTTAGATTAAGAAAACATAGTGACGTCATAGGCCTACTTTGAAAATCTCATCGATTTGCAAACAAATGTTTAAAAGCGGCTCTCTTTTATCCATTAGCATCAACAAATCAATGAAATCGTCTGAGGCGCAATTATAGACCAGCGAAAAATACTAAGACAAATAGACTAGACAAGAGGTTTTCAATGGTCACCATTCATCAAATGAATGTAGCCATAAGCCGAAACAATAATGGTATAAAATTACATAAAAATAAACCCGAAAAAACCTTATAAAACACAGTAAATTCATAAACTTAAAGAATTAAATCGATTACCTTGACTTTACACAAGACCCGCGTTTTGTCAGATAATTACAAAATAACACAGCGCATTGTAAATGATGTGCAAACGAACAAGATTGACTTTTATACTCTAGAGACAGTATTTTTTCCGCACCTTCTGGGCCAGGAGAGTCAATCTACGACTTCTTTGCCCCGGACCAGAATACGAAGGAGACCATAAATGGCTGATAAAAAAGCGCTACTCACAGTGGATGGGATCGATAAAACCATCGAACTTCCCGTTCTTTCAGGTACCTTAGGCACCGACGTTATCGACGTTCGTGGTTTAGGTGCTAACGGTGTATTCACCTATGACCCAGGATTTATGTCTACCGGCTCTTGTGAATCCGCTATTACTTATATAGATGGGGACGCAGGAATCCTTCTGCACAGGGGCTACCCTATTGCCCAGCTGGCAGAGCATTCAGACTACTTAGAAACCTGCTACCTGTTGCTCTATGGGGAACTTCCCGATAAAACGCAAAAAGCAGAATTTGAAGAAACGGTTGGCAAACACACCATGGTGAACCAATCGATGCACAAATTCATCGAAGGCTTTCGCAATGATGCCCACCCAATGGCCATCATGTGTGGTTTAGTGGGTGCCTTGTCGGCTTTTTACCAAGACCACATGGACATTAACAATCCTAAGCATCGTGAAATTGCAGCTTTTCGCTTGATTTCAAAAATGCCAACCTTGGCTTCGATTTGCTACAAGTACTCTAAAGATCAGCCTGTTATGTACCCACGTAACGACTTATCTTATGCGGAAAACTTTCTTTACATGATGTTTGCAACACCTTGTGAAGACTACGTTGTTAACCCTGTTTTCGCCAAAGCAATGGATAGAATCTTTATCCTTCACGCCGATCACGAGCAAAACGCCTCAACGTCTACCGTGCGCTTAGCTGGCTCTTCTGGCGCCAACCCGTTTGCCTGTATTGCAGCGGGGATTGCAACACTTTGGGGGCCTGCTCACGGTGGTGCCAACGAAGCGGTACTAACCATGCTTGAAGAAATTGGCGACGTCGAAAATATCGACGAATACATTGCAAAAGCAAAAGACAAAAACGATCCATTTAGATTGATGGGCTTTGGTCACCGAGTGTATAAAAACTTTGACCCTCGCGCTAAAGTAATGCGTGAAACCTGTGATCAAGTATTGGCAGAACTGGGCCAATCAGATGACCCATTGTTAAAAATTGCCAAACGTCTTGAGCAAATCGCCTTAGAAGACCCTTACTTCGTCGAGCGCAAGCTTTATCCGAACGTAGACTTCTACTCTGGCATTATCATGAAAGCAATTGGTATTCCAACCAGTATGTTCACGGTGATTTTCGCCATGGCTCGTACCAGTGGTTGGATTTCCCATTGGAACGAAATGATCAGTGGACCTTATAAAATTGGCCGTCCTCGTCAGCTTTATGTGGGCAAACCTGAGCGCGATTACCCAAGCAAAAAGTAATTCAAAAGCGTTAATAAAAAACCGCGCCAATTGGCGCGGTTTTTTTATGGAGCAAAACAAGTCGACACTAAAGCACTACTCATCTTCCTCAACGATTTCCGTAATAGTGACCTGCCCACACTTCACACAGTTTCCTTCTATCCAAACGCCATCTTTGCTCTCAAACTCTTTAGGATTCGTCATTCCTAAGTCCACTTCCATACAGTGATTACACCAAGTTTGAGATAAAAAATCGTTTTGTTCCTCGATAGATCGAGCAAAAAAGTCACGCGTGACGGCATTGTCATTTAATAAATCTGGCATTTAGTTCACCCCACTATATTGATAAGATGCCACCCGATTCGCGTCAGGATCTAGAGCATTTAATGGCGCATCAATCAGCAGACGACTGAGGGAAATACTGTTAAATAACTTTTGCTTATCACCATCAATCTCAACAGAAAACTCTATTTTGTCGCCTTCAACGCGAACCAAGATCACATCTCGTACCACGCTAATGCTTTCCAAATAAGACTGCACTTTATTCATGATGTCATACGCTGTCACGCCCACAATTTGCAAGCTCAATTGGCTTGATGAATTGCGGTTGCGTACAGAAGCATATCTAGACGAAAAAACGCTCGCTAGGTTCGCGCTCGCTTGATCAATCACGCCATCCAGCGTGTCTGCGTTTAGCGTAAATTGCTCTGTCTCACCCTCTTTGAGCAACACCAACAAACGCCCCTCTAGGTGACCGGCGTAATTACTTATGCTCAATGCAGCAACAGAATCGGTCTGATAACGTTTACTGGCATTCGCAATACGATCTTCAAAAAAGCCCCACACTTCAGAGGCGGTAATCGCACTTTTATCAACACTGTCTAGCAATGGCGCGTATATGGGCACCCCTGCTTGATTTGCAGACAAAGCAAATTTATTCAACACCTCAGACGTCTCTCGTGAGCCAGATAAACTCCTGACACCATTGTTTTCATTCACCAACCAAACCAACACCGAAGGCCGGTTATCCCCCCATACAGGCAAGTTCTGTTGAGACAAAAACAAATCAATCGATGCCTGATAAAAGCTCACCCGAACCTGTCTACCAGGAACCAGACCGTTACTAGAGGGGATTAACTCACTAAGTGATGCAACGGAATGTTGAGCAACCCAATTAGGCGACTGTTTTTTGGCCTGCTCTACAAGGTCACCCGATATCGCCGCTTTATTGCCCGACACTTTAATCAGAACCTCTTCAGCGGCCAAACCAAATGCCTCATTCAACATCTGCGACTCAGATGATGTGACTGGCAGGTTAATTTCTGCACTATAAAGCCCCTTGACCGGAACCGCATTGGCGACAGAAACACAAAAAACACTAATAAGTAGTAAAAATATACGAGAATTCATAGCCCTTCCTTCGTTTATTTGCCTATTCTACTGCCTTAATTGCAAAGAACCATAGCCCTAATGCGTCACTATGCTAAAATGCCTTTTTTTCCCTCGTACCATCAAAAGGCATAGGCAATGACCAAGTCGGATAAACCATCGATTAGTTATAAAGACGCAGGCGTAGATATCAACGCAGGCAATCAACTTGTTGAACGCATCAAAGGCGTAAGCAAAAAAACTCGTCGCCCTGAAGTAATGGGTGGTCTGGGTGGATTTGGCGCGTTGACACGCCTTCCAACAAAATACAAAAACCCCATTCTTGTTTCCGGCACAGACGGTGTTGGCACCAAGCTTCGCCTAGCGATGGACCTTAACCAACACGACACCATTGGCATTGACCTCGTCGCTATGTGCGTCAATGATTTGGTCGTTGCGGGCGCAGAACCGCTACTTTTCCTTGATTACTATGCGACGGGCAAACTGGATATTGATGTGGCGGCCAATGTTGTCACAGGCATAGGTGAAGGCTGCCTACAAGCAGGCTGCGCACTGGTTGGCGGAGAAACCGCCGAAATGCCAGGCATGTACCATGATGGTGACTATGACCTAGCGGGTTTTTGCGTTGGCGTCGTAGAAGAAGAAAACATTATTGACGGCAGCAACGTAAAAGCGGGCGACATCTTAATTGCACTAGGCTCATCAGGCCCTCATTCCAATGGTTACTCCCTGATTCGTAAAATCCTTGAAGTCAGCAAAGCCGATTTGAATCAAGACATCGACGGTGTTGCGCTAAAAGACGCATTAATGGAACCGACTCGTATTTACGTTAAACCCATTCTTAAACTGATGGAAACAATTTCTGTCAATGCCTTGGCTCATATTACGGGTGGCGGCTTGCTTGAGAACATTCCTCGTGTGCTTCCTGAAAGCGCCGCCGCACGCATTGATGCGACAAGCTGGAAACGCCCCGCTGTGTTTGATTGGTTGCAAGAACAAGGAAACGTTGAGCAAGAAGAAATGTACCGTGTATTAAACTGCGGTGTGGGTATGGTACTTTCTATTGATGCAGAAAAAGCAGATGACGCCCTCGCTATTCTAAAAGCCGAAGGTGAAAATGCTTGGATTATCGGTGATGTTTGCCCACGCAATGGCGGAAAAGAGGTATTAATCTCTGATCTAGAGGCGCAGGCATGAGTTTTCCGATCGTTGTCTTAATTTCTGGCAGCGGCAGCAACTTGCAAGCTTTGATTGACCAAAGCTTGCAAGGACAACTCGACATTAACATCTGCGCGGTTATCAGCAACAAAGCCGACGTTTATGGACTAGAACGCGCCAAGGTAGCGGGTATACCAACGCACACCCTTAACCATAAGTCGTTTGATAGTCGCGAAGCATTTGATAACGAGCTACAAAAGCTGATTGATCAATATCAACCCAAGCTCGTCGTGCTTGCTGGGTTTATGCGTATTCTGACCGACACTTTTGCGCAACATTACGAAGGTAGAATGTTAAATATTCATCCTTCATTACTGCCAAAGTACAAAGGCTTGAATACGCATCAGCGTGCTATTGATGCGAACGAAAAAGAACATGGCGTGTCTGTGCATTTCGTTAGTCCAGAGCTGGATGCGGGAGCCGTAATACTGCAAGCCAGTACCGCCATAACAAAAGAAGACACAGCAGAATCCTTGGCGAATAAAGTTCACGCTTTAGAGCATGTCATCTATCCTCTGGCCATTAAATGGTTCAGTGAAGATAGGTTAACATTCCATCACGGCAAGGCGTTTTTTGAGCAAAGTGAACTCGCTGAAAGCGGAATTCTTTATAGCAAAGCACTAACTTGATGTAGGAGAAAGTATGAGAGCTGGTAAAATCCAAAAGCGTTTAATGGCTGTTTTTGTGGTGATTTTTATAAGTACTCCCATGCTTTCTTTTTCTTCCAGCGCACCACAAGACACCTTCTTGCAACCTTACTCTGCGGTTTACAGCACGGTGTGGAAAAAAGGCATCCGTTTAAAAGTCGAAGGCAAACAGACTCTTTCAAAACAAGACAACAATCTTTGGAAGTTTGTTTTTTCGGCTGATAGCATGATTGCCTCTCTGAGCGAATCCTCTATTTTCCATGTCGAAAACCATCAAATCATCCCTTCTCGATACGAATATAAAAGCACCGTTCTCGGCAAAAAAAGAGCCGCCACACTCACCTTCGACTGGGATAAAAATCTGGTCCGTAATGATATAAAAGACAAGCCTTGGAATCTTACTATTAATCCAACGACATTGGACAAACTGTCGATTCAGCTGCAAATAAGACAAGATCTAAAACTGGGCAAGAATAAATTTGACTATCAAATTGCCGATGGCGGGTATGTTAAAAACTGGCAGTTCAAACGCGAAAAAATGGAAACCATTAACACCAAGCTGGGCCGAGTTTCCGCGATCAAAATCATTCGTACGGACAATTTAGAGAAAGACAAAAAAACCTCATTTTGGTTTGTACCAAAATATGATTATCTACTGGTCAAACTTGAACACAAAGAAGACGGAGAGTCTTACCAGCTTGATATTGAATCAATGACGCAAAGTTAACTCACAAAATAATCACTTTAGCTGTTTGCTTGTATTGACATTCAACAACGCAGCGTCATCCTCCCAAATCACCGATTGACAACCAAAAGCCTCATAAAAAGCCATAACACTGCAGCCTTGCTCTTTATCAAAAAAGTGCTTGAGCGCCGCCAATGCAGACGCTGTTGGTAATATCGCATGCAAGGGATGAATACCCGAAGCGGCGCTTAAATAATGAATTGTTTCCGGACGTGATTGACTGGCCTGTTTCAGCCTTGCAAAAGCCTCGCTGCTAATACGCGGCGTATCGCAAGGCGACACCAACAAGTGAGACGTTTTTGCAAAGGCCAAACAAGTAAATAACCCAGACAATGGCCCTTTTCCTTGATAATCCAGACCATCAAGGATCACTTCGTAGCCAAATTCGGCATAGTGCTCAAGATTTCGATTGGCATTAATAAACACCTCATCAACGACACCGCGCAAGGCAGAGCTTATCCACAGCACCATGGGCTTGTCCTGATACAACAGCAGCCCTTTATCTTGCCCTAACATACGCTCAGCCTTACCGCCGGCCAAAATCGCAGCAGATAACGATGTAAATATCATTGAAACCTCATTGATACAATACGTTTAAGCAACAGAATCAAAATAGGCCCTGTCGCGCTTGGCCCAAATATCATCCGCCAGAACAAGACAGTCCTCATGAGAGGCGACACCATAAAGCAGTCCAGCAACCGAGGCAATGGTTTGTCGCACCGCTTGCTCACCAAATTGATCAAGCTGATCGCCACGCCAATGATCCGTCAAACGCGACAAATCTAAATTGTCTTTGAGGCGTTTATGCTCTTTTTCCGCCTTGGGCCAATCAGACCAGCTCGCCATGCCGTGCTGCCATTTACCCAAGGTGACATCTCGCTCTGGGTTCACTTCTGCCTCGCCATTACCACCCCGAAACACCAACACAGACGCATCGCCTAATTGTTCACAAGCCGCCAGGTGCAACTGATCATAACCACGATGAAACACACCGTGCACACTGTGATCCGCAAAAAAAGGATTCATCATACGCACCACAGTATTCACCGGCGAACGCAACCCCAATACATATTTAAGGTTCATCATGCCCCCCAGCATAGGGTCTACTTTTGCCAGAGGCAAATAGGCAAAATTCGTTGTTTCGAGCGCGCGTTTTACGTCTTCTCTCGATTGACAAACGGCCAAGCCCAACTGACTGATCGCATGCTCCACATACCATCTATTTTCCCCTTCAAAGGTATGCCCGTGCATGACAATCTTCACGCCGGTGTTGCTCAATGCCAACGCCGCGAGTAAAAACCAAGGCAATTCATTGCGCTTACCCGCATAAGCAGGCCAATCCAAATCGACTTTTATGCCCAGTGGCTGTTTTTTTGACAAATACGCCCTAGTCGCTTTGGTAAAACCCACCGTTTCCTCTACCGTCTCTTCTCGTATGCGAATCAGCATCCAGAAAGCCCCCGATTGCTCTGGCGCTACCTTGCCAGCCAACATCAAGCTCATCGCATGTTCCGCTTCTGTTACGGTTAAACTGCGCGCGCCTTTTTTGCCTCGCCCTAAGATTTTCACATAATTCGTGAAGTCATTACTCATGCAAATCATCATGCCGATAACTCCGTTGCTGTAGGGATAAAACGTTTTAATTCAGGCAGGCAAGAACCACAATTGGTGCCACATTTTAATTGTGTCCCCAAGGTCTCAAGAGAGCAGGCTCCGTCTGCGACGGCTTTTTCTATTTGCCAACTGCCGACTTGATAACAAGAGCAGATAATGTCACCTTTTTCTTCCACATTAGCAGGCGCTCCAACTAGCATGGCGATTCTATCTTGAGTTGACAAAGGCTCTGCACTGGCTAATGTTGACACCAACCAATCAGCAACAATAGCCTCAGGCTGCGGGTGTAAATACACCAGCAACACAAGCCGTCGCTGAACAATCTGCGCCAGCCGAAGCTGCTGCGTCACCGGGTTGGCATACTCTAACCACTCGGCTTGTTCCACTCCTTTTAATCTTTTATTCAATGCCTTCAAGGCCATTTGAGTCTGCCCTTGTGGCCATACGACTTCGTAATGAAAACCCTGCTCAGATGGCACGAGGCACCAATAAAGACAATCAGATAAGGTCAGCTCTGTGGTGGAAACCACCATGCCGTAACAGATATCAGTCACCGCTTCGAGCTGCACTGGCGTATGTTTAGACTCTGGCTGCCCTGACAAAGGATCCACTACTTGAGGAATCAAATTCGACACCACCGAGGCATTGGCAAATTGTTGCGTCCAGTGAATGGGCGCAAATACATTCGTTGGCGCAACAGCACGACTCAACTTGGCTTTTAACAAAACCTCACCATAGGGCGACGTAAGGCGCACCAAGGTTTTGTCTTTGATACCAAGGCGTTTTGCATCTTTAGGATGAATTTCCACATAAGGTTGCGCAGTATGTTTAGCCAATGACGCTGCATCACCGGTTCTCGTCATGGTGTGCCACTGATCACGCACACGCCCGGTATTTAACATGAAAGGCCACTCTTGTGAGGTGGCGTTTTTGGGTAAAGCTGGCGTAATGGGCACAAATCGCGCTCGTCCGTCAGGGGTAAAAAAACGCCCCTCTTCGAACATCCGCTTGGTGCCTTCTGGTCGGCCCTTTGGCACAGGCCATTGCACGGGTGTCAAAGCGTCGTATTCAGCCTTGGTTATTTGGCTAAAATGACCAATATCAAAATCACGTTTGCCATTGTTTTCAAATGCCGACAGCGCCGCATGTTCAGCAAAGATTTCATGGACATTTCGATACGAAAAAGCCGATTGATAGCCAAGCCTTTTTGCCACCTCACAGATTGCCCACCAATCATGTTTGGCATCACCCGGCGCAGGTAGCAAGCCTCGTTGGCGCGAGATGCGTCGTTCCGAATTCGTCACCGTGCCGTCTTTTTCACTCCAACCTGTGGCGGGAAATAACACATCTGCCATCACGGTTGTGTCGGTATGGGCCTTGCAATCACTGACAATCACCAGCTCACACTTTTCCAGCGCGCGCCGGACTTGCGCCGTGTCCGGTAAACTCACCATGGGATTAGTCGACATAATCCACACCACTTTGACCTTGCCTTCCTCCATCGCCTGAAATAAATCAACGGCTTTCAAGCCATTTTCTGTCGCCATATTTGGCGCTTGCCAGAAACGCTGCACCAATTCCTGCGCACCCGGTGTAGCAAAGTCCATGTGCGCCGCTAATTGATTAGCCAAGCCCCCCACTTCTCGCCCGCCCATGGCATTGGGTTGACCCGTAATCGAAAACGGCCCGGCGCCTTCCTTGCCAATACGACCCGTGGCCAAATGACAGTTAATAATCGCGTTGCATTTGTCGACGCCAGACGAAGACTGATTCACGCCTTGAGAATAAAAAGTTACTGTGTTCGGCGTATCGCACCACCAGCGGGCTAAGCTGGCTAGATCTTGCTCACTGACACCACAAAACGCCGCCGTGGCAGACAAGGTCGGCGTCGACTCATGCGCTTGCGCCAAAGCGTCAGCAAAACCATTGGTATGATGCGCAATAAAATCACCATCCAAAATATCGGCTTGCGACGAATACTGCAGCAGAAACGAAAAGATCGCCGCGTCACTGCCCGGTTTAATCGCCAAGTGCAAATCTGCAATATCACAGGTTGCGGTTTCTCGTGGGTCAATCACCACAATTTTCATCGCGGGTCGCTGTTTTTTTGCCGCTGCAATGCGCTGATACAAAATAGGATGCGTCCACGCGGCGTTTGATCCGACCATAATCAACAAGTCGCAGCGCTCTAAATCTTCATAGTTGCAAGGCACGGTATCTGAGCCAAACGCACGTTTGTAACCCACCACCGCAGACGCCATGCACAAACGAGAATTGGTATCCACATTGGCGGTGCCAATAAAGCCTTTGGCGAGTTTATTGGCCACATAATAATCTTCGGTAAGAATCTGCCCAGAAAGGTAAAAAGCAAAGGCATTAGGACCATGCTCTTTAATGACTTGAGAAATTTTCGCGCTCACTGTCTCAATGGCGGACGCCCAAACAACGGGCTGACCATTGACCCTAGGCGTTAGCAAACGATCATCCGACTGGATCGTTTGCGCCAAGCTACTGCCTTTGACACATAAGCGACCAAAATTCGCTGGGTGATCCAGATCGCCAGAAACCGGCGGCAGCGCATCCATAGATGCACTAGGAAGAGATAGATTCACGCCACAGCCAACCCCACAATATGGACAGGTCGTTTTTACGCTGGTTGCTGTCGTGCTTGTTACCGTCATAGACCCTCCTCACACTTTTCGCATTTTTAAGCAAAAAAAAGCCCAATCACTTTTCTGAAAAAGTCATTGGGCCTCGTTGCCTTTTGTCATATCTGTATGCTTTATGGGTAAACCATCGTCGGTTTACGGCGCATCAGTTACCTGTAACAAAGCAATAAGTAAGCCAAAATCAAAAAAATCACGATTAAGCGCGCATTTCTTATTATTCATGGCGCTGATGATCAAACAGTCCGGTAAATCATCCTAATGCACGTCGAGAAAGCCCTCAAACAGTGCAAATCACCCACAAAATGCACTGTTATCCACGGCAATTAAGGTGCTTTGGCTAAGGTGTTGTGATTAATGCAGCGCGATATACACCGCGTCACCCTCTAGTTTCGCTTCCCAATAAGGCACCTTAACCTCTTCTTCAAGGCATTGACCCGATGCCAGCACAAAGTGCTGTTTATACAAAGGACTGGCGACAACCCATTCATTTTTCAGGTGCGCCACCAAGCCTCTAGACAAAACATTGGCTTTTCCGACGGGATCCCAGTTGCCAATCGCATACACTTTTTTCTCAGACTCCGGTACATAAAAAAGCGCCACTTGTTCACCATTTACCATGGCAGCAACGCCAGCACCTGACACTAAATCACTTTGCTTACACACCATTTTCCACTGTATCGTCATCGTATTAGCCCACCTTCGCAATGAGTTGCTGCTTTTCTACATCCGTCGCTGGACGCATTTGATTACGCTCTTCAACAAACACTACATTGTTATCACTTCCCTCATAGTTGACAAATTGACGGAAGGTTTTAAGCGCATCGGGGTCTTCTAAGGTGGTTTTCCATTCGCACTGAAAGGTCTCAACAACATGCTGCATGCTCGCTTCAAGCTCAGCGCACAACCCCAGTTTGTCGTTAATTACCACGTCTTTAAGATAATCCAAGCCCCCTTCTAAGCCATCCATCCAAACGGAAGTTCGTTGCAATCGATCGGCGGTTTTAGTGTAAAACATCAATACGCGATCGATGTATTTGACCAGCGTTTCGTCATCCAAGTCTTTGGCAAACAAATCACCATGGCGCGGCTTCATGCCACCATTGCCACAAACATATAAGTTCCAACCGCCCTCAGTGGCAATCACGCCAATGTCTTTGCTTTGTGCTTCGGCGCACTCCCTTGTGCAACCCGACACCGCGAATTTGATTTTATGGGGCGAGCGCAACCCCTTATAACGATTTTCTAGATCAATCGCCATCTTCATGCTGTCATTAACGCCATAACGACACCAAGTGCTGCCGACACAGGATTTTACTGTCCGGAGCGACTTACCATAGGCTTGACCCGTTTCAAAGCCTGCAGCAATTAACTTTTGCCAAATTTCTGGCAATTGTGACAAGGTTGCTCCAAACAAATCGATACGCTGGCCGCCTGTTACCTTGGTATACAAACCGTATTCCTTTGCCACTTTACCCAACACGATCAATCTATCCGGGGTAATTTCGCCCCCCGGAATACGCGGTACAATGGAGTAAGTGCCGTCTTTTTGCATATTGGCCAAGAAACGATCATTGGTGTCTTGCAAGCTAATGTGCTCTTTTTTCAGCACATAGTCATTCCATACGCTCGCTAAAATAGAGCCCACTGCTGGCTTGCAAATCTCACAACCATGACCCTTACCGTATTTTTGTAATAACGTAGCAAAGCTTTTAATGCCTTCTACTTTAATCAGGTTATATAAGTCTTGGCGTGTATAAGCAAAATGCTCACAAATGTCCGTGCTAACCTCAACACCCAATGCCAGCAGCTCGTTATCAACGACTTTTTTCAATAATGCCGCGCAACCGCCACAGCCAGTCGCCGCTTTCGTCACGCCTTTCACATCCCCTACTGACAAAGCACCATTGCAAACCGCGTCACTGATATCTTGCTTAGACACGTTATGACAACTACAGATCGAGGCTGTCGCAGGCAAGGCATCCACACCTAATCCAACGGGTGCGCCGTCCATGGCCGGTAAAATAAGCGCTTGCGCTTGTGCGGGTAGATCAATCCCATTGAGATAATATTGCAGCAAGGTGTCGTAATAACTGTTGTCACCAACCAAAACAGCACCCAATAGTTTCTTACCGTCTTCCGAGACCACCATTTTGCGGTAGCTTTGGCTGATTTCATCTTGATACACAAAGACTTTACAGCCTTGGGATTGCGCATGTGCATCGCCAACCGAGCCTACGTCACAGCCCAGTAACTTTAGCTTGGTGCTCATGTCTGCGCCCGTAAAGGTCACACCAACCTGCCCTAAAAAATCAGCCAGTAAATGCCCTGCAGCCGATTTTGCCATGGCGTAACCCGGTGCCACCAAACCAAAAATACGATTATTCCAAAGGGCACATTCGCCAATCGCATAAATACTTTCATCACTGGTTTGACAATGATTGTTGACGCTAATCCCGCCCCGCTCCCCCACGGTTAGCCCTGACTGATGCGCCAAGGCGTCTTGTGGTCGAATACCAGCAGAGAATAAAATCAGATCCGTTTCAAGATGAGAGCCATCCGCAAAGTTCATTCGATGAAAGGCACTTTCCCCCTCCACAATGTCTTTGGTTGCCGTGTCGGTATACACCTTCACACCTAAACCTTCGATCATTTCTTTCAGCACAGCACCGCCTTTTTCATCAAGCTGAACCGGCATTAAACGTGGTGCAAACTCCACCACGCTGGTTTCCAATCCGAGATTTTTTAGTGCATTCGCGGCTTCTAAGCCCAGCAAACCACCGCCAACCACCGTGCCTCGTGTCACTTGTTGCGCACAAGCTCGAATCGCATCCAAATCATCAAGGGTACGATACACAAAGGTGTTCTCGCGTTGATGCCCCGGAATGGGTGGCACAAAAGGATAAGAACCCGTCGCTAAAACAAGCTTGTCATAAGGCAAGCGCTTGCCATTTTGCAGTAATAATTGCTGAGCATCCCGATCAATCTCGGTCACCAAACTGTTGGTAAAGTAGCGCACGCCATGGCGGTCGTATAAAGAGCCATCGGTCATGGCCAAATCGGCCGCGCCCTTTCCGGTGAAATATTCACTTAGATGCACACGGTCATAGGCCAAATACGGCTCTTCCCCAAACACAGTAATATGAAAGGCTTCATGGCCACCTTGGGCAATAATTTGCTCAATAAAATGGTGGCCGACCATGCCATTGCCAATGACAACGAGATGCGGTTTTGTGGTAAGAAAAGACACGGTTGACGTCATTGTATTCCCCTTGCGGTAACCCTTGTTTAAGTAACATGCCTAACGGCTAGCAATCTCTAAAACAACTTAATTCAGGCGACTTGGGGGCGACAATACGCCTCACCAAACACCAGTAAATCGAGCATGTCAGAGACATTGGTCTTATTTTGAATTAGCTGGAAATACCAGCTTCCATCGGCGACGTTGCCATATAAAATTGCCCCAACCAGTAAGCCATCGTTGACCACCAGCTTGCGGTAATGATTTGCGCCCACATCTTTAAAAAAGATGCAGCGGTCCTCGTCTGAAGGTTGAATCCTTCCGACTGAAAAAAGATTCACTCCTGACACTTTTAATTTTATCGGCGTGGGCTCGATTTCAAATCGAGCGACCTCTCCAGCCAATACCTTTATTAAAACGTTTATCTGAGTCCAAATCGGCGCGACCAAACCAAAGGTTTGTTGTTCAAATTCACAACATTCTCCCAAGGCAAACACATCAGCGTGAGAGGTCTTCATCTGTTCATCGACTAAAATTGCCCGATTAGTGGCTAATCCAGCCGTTTTAGCTAAGGTAACTTCCGGTGTAATACCCGCCGCCATGACCACTAAATCGACATTCAGCACTGAACCATCTTGGCTTAGTAACTGATTCACTAGCCCGTCTTCTGAGTGCAAAAAGCACACCGGCGATTCACCAAGACGAAACTCAATGCCCATTTGTTTCAGTCGAGTGAGCAAAAGCTCAGCTGCTTCGGCGTCTAATTGACGATTTAACAGCCAATTTGAGCGATGAAAAACCGTCACCTTGTGACCGCGCTTCGCCAAACCAACCGCCGCTTCTAAGCCTAAAAGCCCGCCGCCAATCACACACACTGATTGACACGTTTCCAGCTGCGTCATCCGCTCAACATCTTGCCAAGTACGAAAGCCCATCACATTGGGGGCTTCTGCGCCATCAATCGGTAATATGCTTGCTCGCGACCCTGTCGCCACCACTAACTGGTCATAATCAATGTCTTGGCCACTGGCTAACGACACGCTTTTGGCGGCCACATTGATGCTCGTCACTGGGGTATTTGAAATGACATTGACGCCGTTTTTTTGCATCGCATCGACGTCCACCAGCGGCATATCTAGGTGGGTAATATCACTCGCCAACAAAGACGACAGCATGATTCGGTTATAACCGACCTGGCGCTCTTCCCCGATCAAAATAATTTGATAGTCATCGCCATGTGCTTTTAACACCTCATCAGCCAGTTTGCTGCCTGCCATACCGCCGCCAACAATCACCAAGCGACGCTGCTTACTTGCCTGACGTACAGTGTTTGCTTGACGCACAGTGTTTGCCTGACGCACTAAGTTAAGCATGGGCGACCTTAGCCTTAGCTGGCGACGCTTTTGCGGCTTTTACGCCGCCTTGAATCGGCTCGACTTTGCGTTGTTTTTCATACAAGAAAGTCAGTACTTGAGTTCGATAATCCACATAACGGGGGTCTTTCGCCAAGGCTAAACGATCCCGTGGACGCTCTAAATCCACATGTAGAATTTCCCCAACTGTGGCGGCGGGTCCGTTTGTCATCATCACAATACGATCAGACAATAGAACCGCTTCATCCACGTCATGGGTGATCATAATCACGGTATTGTTTAGGTCTTTTTGAATTTCCATCAAAGAGTCCTGCAAGTGCGCACGCGTCAAAGCATCCAAAGCGCCAAAAGGCTCATCCATCAATAGAACACTCGGTTCCATCGCCAAGGCGCGGGCAATACCCACACGCTGCTTCATCCCACCTGAAATTTCATCTGGGCGTTTGTCCGCCGCATGGGTCATGTGCACTAACTCTAGGTTATGCATAATCCAGTCATGCATTTCTTTCTTCGATTTGGTTTTGCGAAAAACTTGTTTCACCGCCAATTCAACATTTTGATAAGCGGTTAGCCAAGGCAGCAAAGAATGATTTTGAAACACGACCGCTCGCTCGGGCCCTGGCCCTTTCACTTCTCGACCATCTAATAAAATCCCACCTTCCGTTGCGTCGTACAAACCCGCCACAATATTTAGTACGGTGGATTTACCGCAACCCGAATGACCAATCAGTGAAACAAACTCGCCTTTCGCTATTTTCAAGCTGACATTGTCCAGCGCTTTAAACGGCCCTTTTGGCGTTGGAAACTCAATCGAAACCTGACTGATGTCTAAATGTGTCGCCATGATTTTTCTCCAATTAGCGGATTTCTAATGAATGTATTGCTTAACGAAGCACTTGAGTTTTATCCCAAGAAACAAAACGCTGAATCGTCAGCATCACTCGGTCTAGCAAGTAACCGATGAAACCAATCATCAATACCGCCACCATAATTCGGCCCAATGAATTCGAACTGCCATTCTGAAATTCATCCCAAACAAATTTTCCTAAGCCGGGGTTTTGCGCCAACATTTCCGCCGCAATCAAGACCATCCACGCAATACCAAGCGATAAACGCAAACCGGTAAACATCAAGGGAATCGCTGACGGAATGACAATTTTCATCACATGAGTCATCCAACCAAGGCGCAATACTTTGGAAACGTTAAGCAAATCTTTCTCCACCGCAGCCACACCAACCGCGGTATTAATCAGCGTTGGCCACATACAACACAAGGTCACCGTGAACATGGACGTCAGAAAAGATTTGGAAAACATCGGGTCATCCGACACATAACTGGCACTCACAATCATGGTCACCAAAGGCAACCATGCCAATGGAGAAACCGGCTTGAATACCTGAATAACAGGATTCAACGCGCTGTACACCGAGCGGTTTAAACCAATTAAAATCCCCAGAGGAATGGCAATTAAGCTGGCCAAACCAAAGCCCGCTAACACCGTATAAAGACTGGTGAATATCTGATCAAAAAACGTCGGCTTGCCCGTGTAATCTCTTAACGTCCCCTCATAGCTTGGGTCTTTGGCTTGTCGCTCAGCAATACGCTCCTCTTGACGCACATAGAACTTATCCGCCTTGACGCGCTCATTTTGATGTTCTGCTACTAGGCCATTCCATTGCTCATAGACAACAGCAGGACCAGGAAACTCGCCTAATGAGGTATGTACTCGGCTGGCGCCTGCTTGCCAGAGTAAAATAAACACCACAATCCCAAAGATAGGCAGCAAAACCCCCTTAAACGAAAAGGCACTGATTTTGTCTTTTAAAGAAGCCATGGTTACGCTGGGTATCATCATTTTTTTCTCACTTGTCCTGTTGATTGAACTCGCCTCTAAAATAAAAGATCGTCGTCTTTTAAACCGATTTTGAAGCTTTTCAGATAATCATTTGGGTATTTACCGTCATACGTCACACCATCAATAAAATCACTTTGCGGTGGTTTAAAGCCGTCCTCTTTATCGAAATCAGGAAACTCAGACGCTGTCATCAGTCCGTCTTCGATTAAGGCGTTTGCCGCCTGAGCATAAATGTCTGGACGATAAACGTCTTTGGCGATCTTCATAAACCATTCATCGGATTTTGGCTCGGCAATTTGCCCCCAACGACGCATTTGCGTGAGAGACCAAATCGCATCGCTGTAATATGGGTAAGTAGCGTGATGACGGAAAAACACGTTAAAGTCTGGGATCTCACGCTTGTCGCCTTTTTCATACTCAAAGGTGCCTGTCATGCTATTGGCAATCACCTCATAATCGGCCCCAACATATTGGCTACGCGAGAGTATCTTGACCGCTTCGGGACGGTTGGCGTTGTTGTTTTCGTCTAACCATTTGGCCGCGCGAATCATCGCTTTTACGACTCGAATGTGGGTATTGGGGTATTGTTCTGCCCAGTCACTGCTCACCCCAAAGACTTTCTCTGGGTTGTTTTTCCAGATTTCATAATCCGTAATGACTGGCACCCCAATACCTTTAAACACCGCTTGTTGGTTCCACGGTTCGCCTACGCTATAACCGGATATGGTTCCCGCTTCCATGGTGGCGGGCATTTGTGGTGGTGGCGTTACCGACAGTAGAGCATCGGCATTTATGTAGCCGCTGGTATCCCCTTTAGCCGGAGCATAGTAACCAGGATGAATGCCGCCGGCCGCCAGCCAGTAACGCAGCTCGTAGTTATGCGTAGAAACCGGAAACACCATGCCCATTTTGAATGGCTTACCTTGGGCTTTATAGCCATCAATCACTGGCTTTAACGCACTGGCACTAATTGGGTGAAGGGGCTTGCCATCAGGGCCATCCGGGATGTTTTTCTTCATTTCATCCCACACTGTATTGGAAACCGTGATCGCATTACCGTTCAAATCCATGCTAAAAGCCGTCACAATGTGAGCTTTCGTGCCGTACCCTATCGTGGCCCCCAGTGGCTGGCCCGCTAGCATATGAGCACCATCTAGCTGACCATCAATCACTCGGTCTAACAGTACTTTCCAGTTGGCTTGCGCTTCTAAAGTGACGTACAAACCTTCATCTTCGAAATAACCTTTTTCATACGCTATGGCCAATGGCGCCATGTCCGTTAATTTAATAAAACCAAACTTCAGTTCTTCTTTTTCGGCATAACCCAGCTCGGCATGGGCGACACCAGACCAGAGTACAGAAGCCACGAGTAGCGAAAGACTGGCTTTTGAGGTAGCCGTTACACGTGTCGGTAAAGGGGTTACCGCTTTCAAAAATCTTAGGGTCATCGTCACACTCCGCATCAAAGGGTCGTTTAAAAACAAAAAAAGGCGCATGTAAATCACATATCATGTGTTCACAGGCGCCTTTGCCATTCAAAGAAAGTCCTACATTGGACTAACCATAATGTGAGTGATCATTAACCATCGTTGTTAATCTCACCAAAAATTTTAAAGTTCTATGCTTTTCTGTTCTTCGTTATCTCTGTTCTTAGCAAAGCACACAGCATGCCAATAAATCTAACTAGATGATTTATAATATTTTTTTTATCATTTATGAAAATTATAACAAACCGTTCAAACTAAAATTCTAACTTATTGCCCAATCATCACGCACAACGCACTAAAAAAAGACAGATCCTTAGCTTTCAAAGCCTTTCAAAATCCCTTCAGGATGCAAGCGTATCTTGCCAGCGGCCACAGACTCCAGCCAGGTGCTTTCTTCCTCAGTCGATAAGCGCCACGTGGCGTCGTTTTCTTCTGGCAAACCCAATGCCTTATAATACAACCCCTGGCGATACACCTGCTCCGCCAGATGATTAAGAGAGCTGATTTGGCCTATTTGTTGGTCGCCCAATTGTTGCCATCGATGCATCTGCGCCATAATCCATAAAGCGTAACTCGGTAACGGTTTGTTGATATCACGGCCAGAAAAGCGTTGGTAAGCCTTCATCGGCCAATCAAACTGGCCTTTGGGCTTAATCGCGCTAAAGCCATAAACCAGCTGCTCTAGCGTGCAATTGAGATAATCTGGGTGGCTTAATATATTCAACAATTCTGTTTGATTATTGATGTCGTCTACCCAACCACAGGCCTTTTCTAGCGCTCGAATAATCGCAAGATGAGCCGCTTGATGTTGCTCAGCCCAGTGGGTGTTTACGCCAAATACTTTTTCCGGTGTGCTGCCCCAAATCTCATAGCCGGTTACCAACATATGACCAACCCCCTGCTCAACAGCCAAACTGTTCCAAGGTTCGCCCACACAATAACCGTCAATGTCACCTTGTTTTAGGCTATCAAGCATCTTCACCGGAGGCACAACAATAATTTGAACGTCTTTATCTGAGTCAATCCCAGCTCGGCTAAGCCAGTCGCGTAACTGATAATTATGCGAAGAATAAGGGTACACAATCGCAAAACGCAGCGGCGCAGCCTTCGCACCTCGGTGATCTATAAGTCGCCTTAATGCGACGCCGGTACGAATATCCACCGACGCTTCGGCAAAGTCTTGCAACTGTTCATAAAGCACATTAGCCACAGTGATACCATTGCCGTTATGGCTCACCGTAAAGCTGGTTTGCATGGCGGTTTTGATCGTACCAATGCCCAAACTGGCGGCAATCGGCATAGAGGCCAACATATGCGCGCCATCGAGCAGGTTGAACGCCACTTTATCGCGGATACTGGCCCAGGAGGCTTCTTTCGACAACGCCACCGCCACGCCCTCTTGGGTAAAAAAGCCCTTTTCCTGGGCAATCACAAAGGGCGCACAATCAATTAACGGGATAAAACCAATACGCACTGGCTCAGCACTCTGCATGATATTACTTGTTTCCACTAAGCTCATTTTGAACCTCCCATCAAATCCATCACCGCAATCACATTTCGCGCCACATCCGTCATACGCTGACTGCGATCCATCGCTAGCTTTCTCAATGCTTGATAGGCAGCGGGCTCATCACATTTTTGATGTTTCATTATTAGTCCTTTCGCTTTGTCTATCAGCTTACGATCCTCAAGCTGAGTTTTTACCGATTCCAGTTCAGACCTTAATGCTTGGAATTCTCGAAATCGTGCAATGGCAACTTGCAGCAATGCCTTCACACTCGCGCTGTTGACACCGTCAACAACATACGCACTGACACCCGCTCGAATGGCGGCCTCTACGTGTCGAGAGTCGTCTTCTTCGGCGAACATCACAATGGGACGCGGGTTGTCTTGAGTAAGGCGGGACATATTTTCCAACATATCTCTGTCAGGGGATTCAATATCAATAATCACCATATCCGGTTGGGACTCATTCACCGCTTCTGTCAAATTTTTAGCATTTTCCAGTCGTCTAATAACACGATAACCGTTATCTAGCATCGCCTGCTCGACAATAGCGGCTCGCGCGGGCTCATTATCAACAAGCATTACGGTCAACTCTTTTGCTGGGGGCGCTGGCATGGTGCATTCTCTTAAAAAAACAATAAACGACCTTTAAGCAGATGCAATATGTGCGCCATTTTGACAATCGAAGAAATGACAAAAAGAGACTAAAAAAGCCTATTTAGGGCTTTAAAGACAAATAAAATAGGGATTTAAGAAGAGAAAGCACGATGGTGTGCAAAAAAAGTGCAGATTAAAAGTCTCAAGAACCAAATCAATGCACACAATATGTGTTAAATACCGTGTTTTAATAAACCATGGCGTTTTATAGATTAAAGCGCCGTGTCATATCGCTTTGCCAACAAAGCAAGTGACAACCTATCTTTCGTATCTGTCTTTTTGAAAATAGACGTCAGATGGGCTTTTACCGTGCGTTCGGTAATATTCATCGCTGACGCAATGTGCTTATTAGACAAACCTTTAGCCACATATTGCGCGACATCCCATTCACGTTCCGACAAGCTTCGAAGGCTACCGTCAGCAGAAGATGAAACACCTGCCGACTGCATAATTAACTGCTGGATAAACGCTTTCCCGCCCCAAATTTCACCCGAATCAATCACGGACAAAACCAAAGACAACTGCTCTTTACCAATATAAGGAGCACATTGCCCGTTCACCCCAACAGAAAAAAGCCTCAGCGCCGCAGATTGACTAGATTGGTTGGGAAATACGATAAGTTTTTGTTGAGGAAAAGCCAATCGCAAGGCGACAACCTCTTCAACTTGCTTCGAAAAGTTTTGATCGTCTAAATAAACAAAACAATAACGAAAGTCTGCCGACGCCATTGATAGCGCATCCTGTGTATCAGCCAACGTCTCAACACGAGCCAATACAACACTAGAACTGACGATTTGTTTCCAATGCTTCCATACATCTTCGTTTGTATTCCAACACAAAATGTTCAAAATGAATCTCGTCCCTTTAAGTGCGATTTGACTATTTTAACCAGCAAATACAAATGAAATGTTAACATTTGTTATTTTCTATCGAGCCACTAGATTTTTTTGTAATTAACGCTCACGAAGCGCGTTTTGCTTCGCCTTTAAAACCGGCTTTAACAGATAATCCAACAAGGTTTTCTTACCAGTAATAATGTCTACTGTTGCTTGCATACCCGGAATAATCGGCAAAGGCGCCTGCTCTGTGCCTAAATAATTTTTGTCTGTTTTCACCCTAACCAAATAAAAGCTGTTGCCTTCCTCATCTAAGATGGTATCAGCACTGATATTTTCCACCTTGCCATGCAGGCCACCAAAAATAGCGAAGTCATACGCAGAAAGTTTTACCACGGCATTAAAATTGGGCTGTATAAAACCAATATTCTCAGGACGTACCCTTGCCTCAATCAATAAAGAATCTTCTATTGGCACTATTTCCATCAGATTCATGCCCGGTTTTATCACGCCACCTACCGTGTTAATTTGCAGTTGTTTGACAATCCCTTTTACTGGCGAACGCACCTGTGTTCTTGAGACTTTATCTTCAAGTGACACGCTCGCTTCTCTTAGTTGGTCTAGTTTACTGCGCACCCCGGTTAAATCTTCTTGGGCCTCCGCTCGGAACGTCGCAGCACTTTCTTTGAGCTTACTTTGCGCTTCTTTTAATGCCGACAACGCTCTAGGAGCGGCCAATTGCGCTGCTTCTAAATCCCCTTGCAATTGATTCACTTCTCGCTCCAATTGCAACAGCTCAACCCTTGAAACCGCCCCCTGTTCAAACGCTGGACGCGTTAACGCCAGTTCCTCTTTAGAAAAAGCAAAGCTCTGCTTTAAATTCTCTAACTTGGCTTGTAACTCGACAATCTCTTGTTTCTTCTGTTCTATTTGTTGTTGAAAGCCAACTTGACTCGCCTGCAAAGAGGTTAGGCGATTGTTGTATAAATCCAATTCTCGGTTCACCACCAATGGGGCTTGTTTTATCAAATCAACATCAAAATTAGGAGAAATACCTTCAGACTCAGCTTGTAAACGAATCGCACGAACCTGTAGGTTAATCACTTCCGCCTGTTGCTCCCGCAATGAAGACAAGGCTTCCGTATTCTCAATCGTCATCAACACCTGACCCATTTCAACAACCTGCCCCACTTGGGCACGAATGTCTTTTAGAATCCCTCCTTCTAGATTTTGAATTTGCTGCACTTGGCTCGAAGGAATGACCTTGCCTTCACCGACGGTTACCTCGTCTAGCGAGGCATGGTTCGCCCATACCAGAGCAACCGCCACAAAGATGAAAACCACCCATAAAATAATCCGCCCGCCACGAGGCGCTTTTAGCATTAAAGCCGCATTACGATCGGTCAAATAGTCTAAATCACTTTGCGCAATTGATTTTTTATCACTCATCATTAACTGACCTTCAGTTTGCCTTGGCGTAGGGCTTCATGGACTTGTGCTTTTGGACCATCTGCAATTAAACGACCATTGTCCATCACAATAATACGCTCCACCATATCTAACATAGAGGCTTTATGCGTGATCAAGATCAACGTCTTATCCTTTACACCGTCGATTAAACGCCGCTTCATCCGCGACTCGGTGGTGTTGTCCATCGACGCCGTGGGTTCATCTAGGATCAAAATAGGCGGATCAAAGAGCAGCGCCCTTGCGATTGCGATGCTCTGTCGCTGCCCTCCCGATAGCAACATGCCTCGCTCTCCAACAAGACTGTCTAAACCGCTCGGTTTTCGATTGGCAAATTCAGACACACCAGACAAATCGGCAGCACGTATAATCGACTCATCGTCCATATAAGGCACGCCCATCACGATATTGTCTTTGATCGAGCCATAAAACAAATTAACGTCTTGTGAAACCGCCCCGATATTGCGCCGCAAATCGGTTGGGTTAACTTGCCTTAAATCCACGCCATCGATTCTTATCGCACCACTGTCTGGCGTATAAAGCCCTGTCATCAATTTACCCAAGGTCGATTTACCCGAGCCAATACGACCAATAATCGCGACTTTTTCGCCTTGTCTAATATTAATATTAATGGCACTGACCGCGGCCTGCTCTTGGTCGGGATAAGAAAAACTGACCGCCTCGAATTGAAAATCCCCCTTGAATACGGGACGATGCACAAACTTCACATCGTCTGGTTTCTCCACGGGGGACGACATAATTTCATTCAACGCGGTAAACGCCGATTTGGCTTGGTTATAGCGTGTTGCCAAGCTGGCAACCTGAGCCATTGGGGCAAGCGCGCGACCGGTTAACATCACCGCTGCCACCAATGCCCCCATGCTCATCAACCCTTCGGATATCTGATACACCCCAACGATAACAATGATAACCGTCGTCAGCTGCTGCGCCACCATGGCAAAAGACGACGAAGACTGTGACAGTTGACGCGTTTTCACGCCCCAGTCAGCAATATTCCCTACCGCGCTTTCCCACTGTTTTTGCATCACGCCTTCGGCATTGTTGAGCTTCATTGTTTCCGCGTTATAAAGGCTTTCAATCAACACGGCATTTTTTTGCGACGCGGTTTTTTGCCCTTCCTCAATGGAACGACGCAAAGGCACCTGAATAATAACGCTGTACAAAATAATCAAGGTAATGGTCACAAGAGGAATATACCCAACCGGGCCACCAATCAGCCAGATCACCCCAACAATTAAAAACATGAATGGAATATCAACCAAGGTCGTAATCGAAGCCGAGGTGATAAAATCGCGGATACTTTCAAACTCTTGAAGATTCTTCGCAAAGGCCCCTACCGACTTAGGCCGAGACGCCATAGTAATGTTATTAACCTTGGAAAAAATTGCTGAAGATATCAAGATGTCGGATTTTTTCCCAGCAATATCAATAAAGTACGCCCTTAAAGTGCGCAATAAAAAATCAAATAAATACACCACTGCGGCCCCGATCGCCAACACCCAAAGCGTGTCAAAGGCATTATTCGGCACCACTCGGTCGTACACATTCATCACAAAAAGAGGGCTGGCAACGGCAAAAATATTAATCAACAATGAGGCGATAAAAACATCTCGATAAATGCGCCACGAGTCAGTAATCGTCCCCCAAAACCAATGGCTTTTTTTACGCGTATCCTCATCACGATTTTCAGATCGTTTATCAAATCGATACAAGGGGCGCACAAAAAAACAATAGCCCGTATAGGCGTCATCAAGAGATGGCAAAGACAACACAATCTCACCTTCTCCGGACTCTGGACGCAATATTTTAGCCGTGCCTTGCGCATGATCAACCTCCAGCAACACACAAGCTTGCTGGTCTTTTAATAACAGCACGGTGGGCAACACCATCTCGGGGATTTTCTTCAATTCACGTTTGACAAAACGCGCGCTGATGCCGATTCGCTGTGCGGCTCGCTGAAACAAGGCGGGAGTCATTGCGTTGTCTGTAATCGGAAGACCCGCGGCAATACCGTCAGCCGTGTAGGGATTATGAAAGTACTTGCTCAACAAAACCAAGCAGTCTAAAAGCGGATTGGGGTATTCTAATGAGGCTTCCTGAGTGTCCCACTGCGATGAGCTTTTACGCTCTTCATCGCCATCTAATGCCTCTGTCATTCCCTCGCTGGACTCGTTAACGACGGTATTTTCGTCGTAAGAGTCATTTTCTAAAGGTGACGAAGAGTCCTGTTCTGAACGACCAGAGTCAGACATACTCTATATTCTCCTAACCATTTAAATACCCAGTTTACAAAGCCATTATTCATTTATTCTGGTCTAGAATAGTGTTTATTAAGTAATATGGGAAGCAAACAAGCCCACGGGCTACAAATTGAAACACTGAAGGAAATCAACATGCTATACGCAAAAGTAAATGACAATGGAGAGATAATAGATGTAGCAACCGCCCAATCAGATGAGTACAAGTTATTGGTCGCTCCCAATGAGCCAACGGTTGCCATGCTATTAGAGAAAAAATTCGCCACATCAAGCAAAAGCACACAAGAAATACTGGAAAACTCAGACAGCGATATGATGCGTATTTTGGAAGATTTAATCGATCTGCTGACAGAAAAGCGCTTAATACAGTTTACCGAGCTGCCGCTGGCCGCACAGAAAAAGCTACTTGGGCGAAAATGGGTGCGGGGAGTGCATAACAATCAAGACGACAACCTAATGACGAACAACAATCACAATGACGGAAACGAGGACTTATTAATTTAGCGGCACAACCCACCTCGCCTCAGCGGTTGGCCTTTATGTCGGCACACCTGTTTAACCCCGTCACTTGTCGATACAAGGTCGGGATTTATGCCGACAAAAAACAGGCTTGCAAAGGCACAGCAACATAACATTACATATCTTGCGCACGTCCAACCAAAAATCCTTGCGCCCCTATAATATCAAAACGCTGCAAAGCCACTAATTGCCTTTCATTCTCTACACCCGTCGCAATAACTTCGATATTAAGACTGTTAAACATTTTACACAGTGTGTGCATAAAAAAGGATTCAGACTCCTTGCCTGCGGCCATCCGTGTATAAGAGGAAGCCACTTTGACGTAATCTGGCATCAAGGTTTGCAAATATTGAAACGCGGAAAACTGCTTCCCCACATTATCGATACCAAATGGCACCCCTTGCGCTTTTAACATCTGCGCTAACGCATTTGCTTGTTGCTCCTCAATCAGCACGCTCTGCTCTGAAATTTCAAACATTAGCTTACTTTTCACATCGCCACCAAGGTGGCTTAGCCTTGTATTTAACCAGGCAATAAAACTGGCTTTAGCGTACGAAGAGGCCGACAAATTCACCGTTAACGGCACCACCAAATGTCGAGTTTTTATAAAATCAATCACGTGTTCAATAATCACCTGATCAATTTCACTGCCTAAATCAAATTGCTCCGCTAAGCCAATAAAATAGCCCGCGTGGTACGCTTTTCCCTCATGCACCAAGCCCATAAAAACTTCTTCATGCAGCACGCTGGAAGCGTCTCCCAATGTCGCCACAGGCTGCTTTTTAAGGTAAAAAGATCGAGTTTGTATGGCCTGCTCTAAAATATCCTTCCAAGCGGTTCGACTAATCGCCATATCTTGAGCGGTTTTCAAATCAAAAACGCGATACGTATTCGCTCCTTCTCGCTTCGCCTCGCGCAGAGCCGCATCGGCTTGGGACATTGCACTGGAACGTTCAACCGACGCATCAATAGTCACCGCTCCCATGTTGGCAACGCCGACAGAATAACTAATACTGGCGGTATTGAGTTCCATCAAGTCAAGCATCATCGCCTTTACTACTTGCTCAAGTTGATTGAAATCAACAGTCGGAATCAACACGACAAAGTCCGCGCCAGATAAGCGTGCTAAGGTGGCAGAAGAAGAAATCGCCGCTACTTTTTTGGCTAAAATATCGGCAGCCGATTGGATAAACATATCCGCTGATTCGTAGCCGCGTTCATTATTTAACTTGGCCAAATCCATTAGGCTAATCAGCACCAGACCATCCGTACCGCGCTCCATCTCCGTAAAATGCGATTTCATTTGGCTTTCAAAAAAATGTCGATTACCCAACCCGCTCACCGGGTCTTTAAACGCTTTTGCTTGCAGCCATTTGGCGGTTTCTACCTCAGAAGCAAACTCTTTTTCCAATTTTTTCGCCATGCGATTCATCGACAAAACAACCGATTTAAGCTCTCGTGTTTTAGGCACGTCAATCATTTTAATAAAACGCCGCTGCTGAATTGCTTCGGCTTGTTTCTCTAGCTCAGCCAACGGGCGGAACAAGTAACGTAAAGCCACACTTCCTAACACCAAAGTAATGGCACCAATCAAGAAAAACGACACTAACAAATCCCGCGAAGCCAGCCAAAGCTGGTAATAGCCATAACCCGCGCTGCCAGTAATATACACCTGACCCAACTCACTCCAGCCATTTGAAATGACCGCCTTCGCCACCGGCACTTTAAAGTCGATGAGTTGAATAAACCAAGCGGGGACGCCATCAATTCTGGTTTCATTTGAGCGCACAATGCTTTGATCGCTCTCATAGATGTGAATACGAACTTGCGAAAAATAACCACTGTCAAATACCGCATTAATACTGCTCTGTACCGACGCATAGTCTTCTAATGCCATAAAATCAGACACTGACATGCTTAGGGACGTCGCCGAGTCTTGCGTCGTCGACTCAAGCTGACCAATCAAATACCCCTTGGTGGTATTAAAATTGATCGCCATGACGACAACCAACATCATCGAGAATATGGCGACAATCGTCATCATTAATTGGCGGAACAGTGTCATCCCAATACTCCTAATTTGTAATCGTGTTTAGTCGATTGTTTAAATCTGTCCACAGGCTCAATCGTGATGAGCCACCCACTAACACACCACGCCCTTTCTCTTTCGTAAGCCATAAATTTTCTGCATTAAAGGAATAAATAGGCAGAAGATCGTTACGCTTTGAGGCGGGTTTTAACTCTTTATCTAGATTATCAAGCAAAACCGGGACAGACGTTGGTTTATGATAATACGCCAATACCATATGATGTTGATCCAAACTTAACGCCTTAACATAGACAAGTCGTAATTTTTCGTCTGGCACACCCAGCTCTCTAAGCGTGAAATATTTGGCAATGGTAAAGTCTTCGCAGTCGCCCGCCCGCATCCCCAAAAACTCAATCGGTGTCGCCCAGTAATCTTCTTTTCCCCATAGATCAACATCATCAACAAAATCCATTTGATTAAAAAAATTATTCACTTGTGCCAACTGTTCGACAATGGGTAATGCTTTTGATTCTTCGATTAATTGCCGCCAAGCTAAAATACGTTTTTCGGCGTCAGAGCCGTAAGTGCTTCCTGCTTGCTTGGCCAAGGTACGGTATTTATCTGACACATCAGCGTATAGCCACCAATGTGGAATACACAGCATAATAAGAAGCACGCAAACTAGGCGTTTGCGCCCTCTAAAAAAGTAAAAATACGAAGCAACGCGTTTTTTCACTGAAAATTACGTGTCCGATTTAGACGTTGCATTAAAGGCAGCCAGCTGTTCAGCTGTCGCTTCAGGCTGGTACTTGGCTTTCCAAGTGTCATAAGGTTCGCCATAAACGACCTCGCGCGCCTCATCGTAATTGACCGTAACACCCTGCTGCTCCGCTTCGGCCATATACCATTTACTCAAACAGTTACGACAAAATCCCGCTAGATTCATAAGATCAATGTTTTGCACTGACTTATTGTCATCTAAATGCTTTAAAAGACGACGCAATACAGCGGCTTCTATTTCGGTTTGCTTATCCATAATAAGATCCAAATTTTATGTTTTGTATGGCACCTTTTATTGATCAAGGTGCCGGTGATTCAAAGGCTGCTGGCGCCACTGCCACGCTTGCGCAGTACTCATAAACGCTCTTAGCGGTTGCATGTTATCACCCGCTATCCGCTCAACCGCATAGGCGCACGCCTCTAAGGTCGATAGGGACAAATCACTGGGTGATTTACGGATTTGATATTGCCCTATGGGAGGCTGTGAAAAACAAACAGCACCAAAACGCTGCAGCAAGGGCTCGGTAAAGTACAACTTCTTCGCCTTACGCCATGTTGCATCAAGCAAAATAAGACCCTCGATCTTGGCAATACAATCGGCTGCCATCGATTCAACCCTCACCGCGTCGTCCGTCGGAAAAACCAAACACCATTTTGCCGGATCTTTTTGCATCAACACATTTGCCAATACGGCTTGATCTGCCGTTGAAATACAGTCCACTGACGGCAACCCCAAGCGCAACAAAGTGACGGTGTTTTTAGCGTGCTTCGCCTCTTTTGGGTCTTGCAAAATCAACACCTTTAATCGCGTTGAAAGGGTCGGTATCCACTGACAAACACACTGCGCGGTTAAAAAATGGCACTGCTCACAGCGTGTTCTTTTTTCGATTTCCATACCTTAGCCCAATTTAGCAAGATACGCTTTCACCACGTTATTCCAACCCATGTCTAGAGCTTCAACCGTCAAGGCGTGACCAATCGATACCTCCATGATCCGACCTTGTTCACACAAGGCCTGAACATTGTTTAAATCCAAATCATGGCCCGCATTCACTTCTAAACCCACATCCAATGCCGCTTGTGCCGCTCGCTGATACGCTTCTAGAACCGCTTCAAAGCCCTCTTTGCCATAAGCATTGGCATACGCCTCAGTATAAAGTTCAACACGATCTGCGCCCACTTCTTTGGCCAAGGCCATGTTCTCGGCTTCTGGATCCATAAACAACACCACCCGAATGCCTTTTTCTTTCAGCTTAGCAATCACTGGGCGTAACGCATCTTGATCCCGGGCAATATTCCAACCGTGGTCAGAGGTAAGTTGATTTGGATCGTCTGGCACCAAGGTACATTGATCGGGTTCTGCTTCCAAGACAACCGCCAAGAACTGCGCATCAGGAAAGCCCTCAATATTCAACTCAGCACCGGGAAAACGTTTTAAAAGCGCCTTCAAATCGTAGGCGTCTTGATAGGTCGCATGGCGTTGATCGGGTCTTGGGTGAATGGTAATACCAAACGCACCAAGCTCGAGCGTGCGCTCTGCCATATCAATCAAATTTGGGTAATCTCTTCCACGAGAATTTCGAAGTAGGCCAATTTTGTTCAGATTAACGCTTAAGTGTGTCATTCAACTTCTCTCGACAGGGTCATTTATTGGCATTATAAGACAAACAGATAGCGTCTATCACTAAAATACCAAACAAGTTAGCCGACCAAGCCATTATATGCCGTAAGGCTTATGATAAACTGCACGCTACAAAATAGGAGTCCAAGATGAAATACGAACTCTTTCAATCCATTTACGATAGAGCCGCCCTTCGACACGGTGGCAACCAACACCTTGAGGCCATGCTTTCCCAGCCGTTAAGTCAATCGCAACTAAGTCAACACAGTGATGATAGATGGCTGGCGGCCTTTTCTCAGAAGGTTTTTCAATCTGGCATAAACTGGCAAGTGGTGCGTAATAAATGGCCCGGTTTTGAAAGCGTTTTCTTCGGTTTTGATATCGAAAAGATGTTACTGATCCACGATGAAATGTGGGAGGAAAAAGCCAAAGACGGGCGTATTATTCGCCACTTTGGCAAAGTGATGACGATTCGAGAAAACGCCTTAATGATTAGCGAATGTCAGGCCAGCCATGGCTCTTTTTCAAACTTTGTTGCCCACTGGCCAACTGACGACATTATTGGACTGTGGGCCTATTTAAAAAAACATGGCGCTCGTCTCGGCGGCAACACGGGGCCTTATACATTAAGAGCCATGGGCAAAGACACCTTTATGCTAACCCGAGATGTGGAAGGCTATTTGCGCCAACATGAGATCATTACCACGGGAAGAGACACCCAGTCTGCCTGGAAGGCGGCACAAACGGCGTTTAATCATTGGCACCAAGAGAGTGGTCGCTCTTATACCGCGATTAGCCAATGCATTGCGCTAAGCGTGAATTAAGCCCTGTAAATTGAACACTACAGGGTGCTATTTTATCCGTTTTTGATATTTTACCCATTTCTGACATTTTAGGAGAACACATGGCCGATCTGCGCATCGACATTATTTCAGACCTCGTTTGCCCTTGGTGCTATTTAGGCTACTCGCGCCTTAAACAAGCCATTGAACAACTGGGCGACGACTACCGAATCGACATTCGTTGGCAACCCTTCGAATTGCACCCTGATATGCCGCTAACAGGCGCAGACCGAGAAACCTACCTAGGCGAGCGATTCGGCAGTCCTGAAAAGCTTAACGAGGCCACTCACGCCATTCAACAGGTGGGCATTGAAGCCAATATTCAATTCAATTTTTCGGAAAAAGACCGAATCCCGAATACGAAACTTGCTCACCAGTTTGTACTCGCCGCCACCCAGTCAGGCCTAGCCACGCCTTTTGTTTTGGCCTTATTCCACGCCTATTTCACTGACGGAAAAGACATAGGATTACAGGCTACGCTAGAAGAAGTCGCGACGAGTATCGGCATGCAAAAAGTGGATATTGACTACGCACTTAGCTCAAAAGCCAAAACGCTTACTGAGAAAAAGCTAGAGCATTTACGGGGTTTAAACATTCAGTCTGTACCGACGTATGTCATTAATGACAAATATATGATTCAAGGCGCTCATGATCCAGAGTCCTTTCTAAAAGTGCTCAATGACATTGCTGAAAAGGAGCTATAAAACGATAAGAGTGAACTCCCCCGCCCCCAAGGGGCGAGGTATGAGTGTGTTGCTAAACGTTGTTCATACGTCGCTCACGCCCCTTGTGGGGTTAGCTATACGAACCCCAAGGGACGAGAAGTTAAAGCCAAAAAGCCCCAACCGACCATTTGATCTTATTGATCACACCGACAGAAATCTAAGAAAAGCTATCAAACCAGACAAACAGATTAATTTTTATCTATTGATAATCATTAACATTAAAAATAGAATCGCATTACTAGAATATAGGTAAGAGTGATTTTCATTTATGTACGTATGTATTTGTAACCGAGTATCAGACAAAGACATTAAAGCCTCTATCCAAGAAGGCATGACAACCATGCGTGATCTCTATAAAGAACACAGCATTGGCAGTCAATGTGGGAAGTGCTGTCAGTGCGCTAAAAAATTGCTGAACAATGAGCTTCTTAAAATAGCAGAAACTCAAGTTCAGGTGGCATAACACGGAAGCTAATCCGTCATGTCGTTATTACATTTGTGACTGGAGGTAGTTTTCAACACCAGAACTGGCAATCAAGTGTTGCTGAGTTTCAAGCCAATCAATCTGCTCTTCTTGCTCTTCTAGTATTTTTTCCAACGTATCACGACTCATAAAGTCTTTCTTTTGCTCGCACAAATCAATCGCCGCTTTTAGTGCAGGCAAGGTATCCAATTCAAACTCTAAGTTAGCCGAAATCATCTCTTCGCTGTTTTCTCCGATGCGCAGGCGCCCAAGGTCTTGCAGATTGGGCAGACCTTCTAAAAATAAAACGCGCTCAATCAAACGATCGGCATTTTTCATTTTTTGAATAGAGGTTTTATAGTCTGCTTTATCTAACGCACTAAAACCAAAGTCTTTAAACATGCGAGCATGTAAAAAATACTGGTTAATCCCTACCAGTTCATTTGCCAGCACCTTGTTTAAACTGGCAACCACATCACGATCCCCTTTCATAACGCCTCTCCTTAGTTACCCATTTGCGATTGATAGTAGTTTTGCATGCCAATTTTTTCCATTAGACCAAGTTGTTTTTCTAGCCAATAAACATGGTCCTCTTCTGTATCAAACAAAAGCTTCTCAAGCGTCTCACGAGTCTGATAATCACCTTCCGCTTCACACACGGCAATGGCCTCTCGCACACAACCCACCACTTCTAGCTCAAGTGTTAAGTCGTTGCTCATCATTGACTGCACATCTGAGCCAATCAGCAAATCACGGCGCTTCGTCATACATGGCACGCCTTCTAAAAACAAAATACGCTTAATTAGCCAATCTGAATGCTGAGTTTCCTCTTCCATTTCATGATTAAGACGTTCATACAGCTTATTAAGCCCCCAGTCTTCATACATGCGTGAATGAATAAAGTACTGATCAATTGCTGCCAACTCATTCGCTAATAACGAATTCAAGCTGTCTATTACCTTTTTGCTGCCTTTCATAATCGCTTCCTCTTATTGAAAACCGCTCACGGTGTGATCAAAAAAATTTAACCACAAGCGTGTTTACCCAACCCGCTAATAAGTTTATGACCGTTGGGCTGATTTATCCATTATTCAAACAATTCTGGGTTAGCGGTGTCGCCGACTTTAGCCAATTTCCCCTCACCCACTATAACATCCAGGCTGTCAATTCGCTGCAAGCCTCTTGGCAGTTTTAAGCCTCTACGGCCTCGTTCGCCAAGGTATTCTTCAAGATCTTTTTCAGTAAAGGATATGAAACGTTTTCCGGCATGAGCGGTCAACAAATCATTAGGCTGCACACAAGCCAAGGCGACAACCAATTCTTCTCTATCAGCGGCACGAGCGCTTGGAATACTAATCATTTTATTGCCTTTACCTTTTGCCATTTGCGGCAAAGAGGCCACATCAAATGCCAACATGCGCCCTTCATTAGACACCGCCACCACACGGCCTTGTGCTGGGTTTTGAACGAGCACTGGCGCCATAACCTGTGCACCTTTGGGCAAAGTCAGTGTGGCTTTGCCCGCTTTGTTTTTCGCGTGTAGCTCTTTTAACTGCGCCACAAAGCCATAACCTGCATCACTGGCAATCAGGTAATGCGCTTCTTCATCGTCCAACACAGCGGATATAATGGTCACGCCTTTTTCAAGCGAGATACGACCAGTGATAGGCTCACCTTGACCACGAGCCGATGGCAAAGTGTGTGCTTTAATGGAGTAGGTTCGACCATTTGATGCCAGCAATACCAAAGTTTGATTAGAGCGCCCTTTGGTGCTCACTAAAAACTCATCACCCGATTTGTAGCTTAAACCTTGCACGTCAATATCATGACCTTTCGCCGAGCGAATCCAGCCTTGCTTAGAAATGACGACCGTCACTGGGTCATTCGATAACAAGTCTTCTTCACTGAACGCTTGTGATTCTTTACGCGCCACAATCGGCGTGCGGCGGTCATCACCAAAAGCATCAACCGCTTCTTGAATCTCATCGCTAATCAATTTTTTTAATTTCCGATCAGACGACAACAAGCCTTCTAATTGCTTACGTTCTTTTTCCAGCTCGTCTTGCTCCCCCTTGATACGTATTTCTTCAAGCTTGGCAAGGTGGCGCAATTTCAATTCTAGAATAGATTCTGCTTGCGTATCGCTTAACCCAAAACGCGCCATTAATTCAACTTTAGGTTTTTCTTCCGTGCGAATAATATCAATGACTTCATCAATATTAAGGTAAGCAATTAACAAACCTTCTAATATATGCAGACGATTCATGACTTTATCGAGACGGAATTGCAAACGTCGACGCACCACATCAATGCGGAAACGCAACCATTCAGATAAAAAATTCTTCAACGGCTTAACTTGGGGCAGACCATCTAGACCAATCACATTCATATTCACGCGATAGGATTTTTCTAAGTCGGTGGTCGCAAAAAGATGCGTCATCACAGCGTCAATATCGATTCGGTTTGACTTGGGTACAATCACCAGTCGAGTCGGGTTTTCATGATCCGATTCGTCCCGTAAGTCGACAACCATTGGCAGCTTTTTAGCTTGCATTTGCGCGGCAATTTGCTCAAGAATTTTACTACCAGAGACTTGGTGAGGCAGTTCGTTAACAACAATTTCGCCCTCTTCAAGGGTAAAACGCGCTCTGGCTTTAATCTGCCCTTTACCGGTTTCATAAAGCTTAACGATGTCGCTTCGTGGCGTAATGATTTCGCCCCCGGTTGGGAAGTCGGGGCCTTGGACAAAATTCAGTAAATCGTCTAATTCAGCGTTTGGGTTATTCAACAGATGAATACAAGCGCCACCAATTTCACGTAAATTATGAGGGGGAATATCCGTTGCCATCCCCACCGCAATACCTGTGGTACCGTTCAACAATAAATTCGGCAAACGCGCTGGCAAGACAGAAGGCTCTTCCAGTGTACCGTCAAAGTTAGGCGTCCAATCCACCGTGCCTTGGCTAACTTCTCTGAGCAACACATCTGCGTATTTTGACAGGCGGGATTCGGTGTAGCGCATTGCGGCGAACGATTTAGGGTCATCTGGTGCCCCCCAGTTGCCTTGACCATCAACCAAGGGATAACGGTATGAAAAAGGCTGAGCCATCAACACCATGGCTTCATAACAAGCACTGTCACCATGCGGATGAAACTTACCAAGCACATCACCCACCGTACGAGCAGACTTTTTATATTTGGCGGTGGACTTAAGCCCCAACTCACTCATGGCATAAATAATTCGCCGTTGGACCGGTTTTAAGCCATCGCCAATGTGTGGCAATGCACGGTCTAAAATAACGTACATGGAATAATTTAAGTACGCTTTTTCTGTGTAGTCTTTTAATGAAAGGGTTTCATTCGACTCGAAATTTGATAACTCACTCAAGGAAACATTCCTTCTACAATCGATTGTATGCGCACATTATCGTCACATACAGATTTCATAAACTATTCTGGGCACAACTATAAAGAAACATCCCAACACACTGCAACACTGACACCAAGATTATCATGGAAAGGTCGATATTCTCGTGCTTCAATAGATTGAACCACTGAAAAGAGACAAGACAATGGGCTTATTTGATCAACAAACACTCTATCCTATCAGCCACAGCATTGGGAGCATCAGTCAGCGCATTATCATCCATCAACAAGATGACCTTTTTATTGCCCATGAACACCTCTATCAATCAGACACGCCGACGCGATTTTATCAACATTACGCCGACACCTTCCTTTTTGTTATTAAAGGCGAACTGTATCTGCAGCAAGACGCCGCTAAAGAAACCAAAGAAACGCTATTAAAAGCACAACAAGGGATTTGGTTGACCGCAACCAGCATCAACACGATGACATTACTCTCTGCGATGGTTGAACTGTGTCTACTGCACCTAAGCGTCACAAAGCAACCCGAAAACGCCTTGCCCTTTAATCGAGTATCCACAGGAACAGTCGAGCGAATAGAAGGGAAGAATCGAGTCCGAAGCTGGCCTCTTTGGCAAGGTCAGTCTGGCTCAGTGGCCATTCAAACCTACCCACCTCACTACACTGAAGCACTTTGCTATCAACAAGACGTCACACAATATTTACTACCACTCAATGGCCGTGTTTTACTTTCTGACCATAACGGTGTGAACCAAGAATGTTCAAAACAGGGAGAGATCATTTTCAAAAAGACACCAAGAGCCATTTTAAACCCAAACTCAAAAAGCATCACACTACTGACCGTGACAACGCCACATCCCATCAAAGGGCGGGTGTTATTGCTTAAAAATCCAATCAAAAAATGACTCGACGATGGCCAATTATCGGAGCACCAACGCCGTTAATATATGGTCTTCCCATACGCCATTAATTTTTAAATAACTTTTTGCTAACCCTTCTTTATCAAAACCCAGTTTCTCTAGTACCGCCGCACTTTTGATGTTTCTTGGCATATAAGTGGCCTGAATTCGATCAATCTGCCACTCTTTATGAAGATACTCGACACCAGCACTCAGTGCTTCGTGCATCATGCCTTTGCCCTGCTCGCTCTCTCGTAAACTGTAGCCGAGATTACACGCTTGGAAGACACCTCGAATAATATTTGAGTAGTTACTGTACGCCAGCATTCTGTCTTCATTCGGCGACAAAAAACACAGCACCACCCCCTTGCCCTCGACAAAGTCTCGACGTATTTCTCGAATGCGCAATTGACAGGTTTCGAGTGAATAATAACCCTCACTCCGCTGTGGCTCCCAAGGGGTAAGAAAGGCTTTTTCTTGATTAAGATAATCGAATAAGAGCGGCGCTTGAGCTTCATCCAGTACTGTTAACACCCCTCTTTTGGTGACAATTCGGGGAAAACGCGATGCAAACAGCTCGACATTGGCATGTTTAAACGACAGATCCGTTATGACTTCAAGCAGCTTTAATGAATACTCTTCATACCAACACTGCTCACTAATGGATAGCACCCTACGATGCACTTGATGGTTTAGCCAAGCGCTCGCCGTCTCTTGGTCTTGCCAGTAACTTACTAACACGTCCATTTCACCAGAGCCATATTCCGCACCAAGATAGCCTGGTTGAGCCTTCGCTAAATCCAACATTTTGTCGACCATAATACGATAGCTCAAATCATTAAAGCGCAATTTGCTTGACAAAATAATGGCGAAATAAGGCAATTTCTTAGGGGAACTAAATACAGTCATAGGCTCTCAAAGTTAAAACAGGCATGGCTTGAATATTAATAAAGATAGCGGACAAGATCCGCAGTTATTGAAAACCGAGCTATAGTTAATGTCTACGTTTGGGACAGATCTATAGTAGCGGGCAATTTCGCAGAATAAAGCGTCATCAATACGATGAGGCTAAATTGGCCGCTAAAGACAAAACCGCACTATTTTCATTTTTATAGGCTGCAAAAAGCCCAGTGCGAATAGATCTTCCTTATTGATGTTCCCCCCTTCAATCAATAGGGATAAGGAAAGCTTTGTGCCCGCATCCGCGGGCACTTTTTTGCGTTTTAACGTTTGCTTTCCCAAGAGCTACCCGCTCCTGAAGTAATGACTTGATACTGATCTGGACGACGGTCACGGAACAACCCAAATGAACGACGAGCCTTACGAATCGCGTCTAAATCATACTCAGAATACAAAATCGTACTCTCATCGCGATCGGCAACGCATTTCATCGCGCCCATTTCATCCGTCATAAATGAAGAACCGTAAAACTGGATAAAACTGTTTTCACCCTCTTCTCGGCCCACTCGATTTGCCGCAATAACAGGCACCATGTTCGCCGCGGCATGTCCCTGCATGGTTCTTTGCCAATGATCTTTTGAATCCCATTCTGGGTAAGGTGGCTCGGACCCAATTGCGGTCGGATAAAAAATCAATTCTGCGCCTTTTAAAGCAAGCTCACGAGCCAATTCAGGGAACCACTGATCCCAACAAATTCCACACCCAATGCGCCCAAACGCCGTATCCCAAACTTTTAGCCCGGTATTACCCGGCGTAAAATAGTATTTTTCTTGATAACCTGGCCCATCAGGAATATGCGTTTTACGGTACAGGTCCATTACCGTACCGTCCGCATCAATCATCACCAGAGAATTATAAAAAACGTTACCATCACGCTCGAAAAAACTGATTGGCAACACCACACCTAACTCTTTGGCAAGCTGGCTCATGGTTTGAATCGCTAAACAGTCATCGACAGGCTGAGCCCAATCAAAATACGCAGGCTTTTGATCAATGCAAAAATACGGCCCCATAAACAACTCTTGCAACAGAATGATATTTGCCTGATGCGCCGCGGCCTTTCTTACTTGTGCGACGGCGTTCTCTAAATTCGCTTGAAAGTCCGTACCGACCGACATTTGAACGCAGGCCACTTTTACGTTACTCATATATCACTACCTCCAAAAAGTATGCACCATCAAAAACATCAACGTTTTTTATACCTGAGTTAAATAAGTCGTACCTTCCAGTACTTTTTTATACGTCAGCATAAGCGCGGCTTGCTCATCTTGACTCAATGGGCTGGCGGCTACTTTGTCTTGATAACGCTTCATTAACTCATGTTCATTATAACTGACGTATTTCAGCACATCTTGCACACTGTCGCCTTTCAAAACATGGTCAATTCTAAAACCATCTTCGGTTAAATAGACATCCACTGAACACGTATCACCAAATAAATTATGCAAATCCCCTAAGGTTTCTTGATACGCCCCCACTAAAAAGAAGCCCATCAAATAATCTTCACCCTTTGGTGGCGGTGGCGGCAGCGGCAAAGAAGACTCAATGCCTTGACCATCAACATAGCTGTATAAACAACCGTCTGAATCACACGTCACATCTTGGATTTTCCCACGAAAAGACGGCGCTTGATCCAAGCCCTGTAACGGTAATACTGGGAAAAGTTGATTAATACCCCACGCATCCGGCATAGATTGAAACACCGACAAGTTCACAAACAACTTCTCTGCTAACCTTTCGTTTAGCTCGTCAATCACCGCACGGTGACCACGATTGCGATTGTCTAGTCGTGGCAACAAGTTACGACAGGCGGATAAAAATAAGTTTTCCGCTTGTGCCCTTTGTGACAAGTTAAGTTGACCATGGCTATACAGCGTCAAACTGTCATTAAAGTCATCCAACAAGTCATGATAAATTTCCACCAGCGAACGACTTTCATCGTCATTATGCTGCTTCAGACTTTGGTAGGAGGCCCACAAACGTTGCAACTCAAGCTCACTGTTTTCACCAGGCTCTTCAATCGGTAAATGCTCAGCACCATGCGAAAATACATCCGCGATCATCATCGCATGATGGGCGGTCACCGCACGGCCAGACTCAGAAATCAAATTAGGGTGAGGCAAATCGTACTGCTCACACACATTATGAAATGCAAATACAACGTTATTGGCATATTCACCAATACTGTAGTTAGCCGAAAAATCATTTTGGCAACGTGTGCCTTCGTAATCGACGCCCAGACCACCGCCCACATCTACCCATTTTACTTTGACGCCCATTTGGTGCAGCTCAGCATAGTAACGAGCACATTCCTTTAAACTATTCTGAATGTCTCGAATACGAGTAATTTGCGAACCCAAATGAAAATGGATCAACTCAAGGCAGTGCAGCAAATCCAATTCACGCAATCGATCAATAGCACGTAATAGTTGCGATGTGGTCAAACCAAACTTCGATTTTTCACCGCCACTGTTCCCCCAATGAGTGGTACAGGTGGACGCGAGGCGAATACGAATACCAATACGCGGTTGGACGCCAATTTTACCGGCTTCTTCTAGAATCCAATCCAGCTCGTGCATTTTTTCCACCACGATGAAAACCTGATGGCCCATTTTTTCGGCCATCAAAGCAAGGTGGATAAACTCTCGGTCTTTATAACCATTGCAGACAATAATGCCATCGGCATTTTTGTGCATCGCCAGCACCGCCATCAGTTCAGGTTTACTGCCCGCCTCTAAGCCAACAGTCGAGGCATTATCAGGCTGACAGGCAGCAATCTCTTCTACCACACGTCGCTGCTGATTCACCTTAATAGGATAAACAATCGAATACTTTGCTTGGTATTCATAGTGCTCTATTGCCTGCTGAAAGGAATGCGTAATCTTTTCGATACGCGAATGAAGAATATTAGGAAAACGGACCAGACAAGGGTAAGGAATACCTTGTGCTTTCAACGCGGCGGACAATTCAGTCAAATCTATCGTATTTTCTCTATCCGGCAAGGCGACAACACGCCCTTTCTCATTGATAGAAAAAAAACCGCTGCTCCAATGACTAACATTGTAAAGTTCCATTGACTCTTTGATAGACCAAGGCTTCATATCATCTCCAAAATGCTCAACGACGGTAAAATATTACAATCATAAAACGTGTAACGAGAACCTGAATTTTCTTCAGGCTCCATTAAAACAAAAAAAGCGGTGCTAAGAAAAATCTTAACGCCGCTTTTTCGACCAAACACGTAACTTAAGAAACGTGTTCACCGTGTGCTTGCTTATCTGCGTGATAAGATGAACGAACCAAAGGCCCACACGCAGCGTGTTTAAAACCTAGCTCTTTTGCGACTTGTTCATAACGTGCAAACTCTTCAGGCGGAACAAAACGCGCCATCGGAAAATGATGTTTCGACGGCTGCAAATATTGGCCAATCGTCAACATATCCACATTATGAGCTCGTAAGTCTTTTAGTACTTCAACGATCTCTTCAAACGTCTCACCCATACCCACCATCAAACCAGACTTGGTTGGTACATCAGGACAGCGATCTTTAAAGTTCTTCAACAGATCCAATGACCATTGATAATCCGACCCAGGTCTAACCTGACGGTATAAACGCGGAATAGACTCCAAGTTATGATTGAATACATCGGGTGGCTCTATAGAAAGCGTATCAATTGCGACCTCCATACGACCGCGAAAATCAGGTACTAGGGTTTCAATCTCAATATTTGGGCTTTCTGCACGCGTCTCGCGAATACAATCAATAAAATGCTGCGCACCACCATCACGAAGATCATCACGATCAACAGAGGTAATTACCACATATTTAAGCTTCATGTCACGGATCGCGGCCGCTAACTCTTTAGGTTCGTCTAAACTAAGCGGATTCGGGCGACCATGGGCAACGTCACAAAAAGGACAACGGCGCGTACAAATCTCACCCATAATCATAAAAGTGGCCGTTCCATTACTGAAACACTCACCTAGATTAGGACAGTTTGCCTCTTCGCACACAGATGCTAATTTATGCTCTCGCAAAGTTGCTTTGATACGAGCAATTTCTGGTGAGGCTGGCATACGAACACGCAGCCAATCAGGCTTACGAGGAATTTCTTCTGTCGGAACAATTTTAACGGGAATACGCGCCATTTTATCGGCACCGCGTAGTTTTTCCCCTTGGACAACGCGTTTGCGTTCTGCTGTCATTTTACTTCCACCCTTGTTGGATAGCCGGATAACTATATCCGAGTTGCTCAGCCAGCTGATTCGCCAGCTGAACCTTCACATTCGATAACATTACGTCTTTATTAAGACGAGCCATATCAACCATTTGTAAGCCTTGATAGCCACATGGGTTGATACGATTAAATGGGGTGAGATCCATATCAACATTCAAGGCAAGCCCATGAAATGAACATCCTCTTCGAACACGCAATCCCAGCGAGGCAATTTTATTCTCATTCACATACACACCCGGCGCATCCGGTTTCGCATAGGCTTCAATAGCGTGCATGGTTAAAGTAGAGACTATCGCGTTCTCTAACGCACTCACCAAATCACGAACCCCTATTTTGAGGCGTTTAAGGTCGATGAGTACGTACGCTACCAATTGCCCAGGACCATGATACGTGACTTGACCGCCACGGTCGACCTGAACAACGGGAATATCACCCGGTGCCAAAAGATGTTCTTCTTTACCCGCCTGTCCTTGGGTAAACAAGGGCGGATGCTCTAACAACCAGATTTCATCCGCATCGTCTTTTGAGCGAGTTTGAGTAAAGCTCTTCATTTGCTCCCATGTTTCGGCATAGTCAACCACGCCCAAATCACGGCAAATTAAATTCAGTTCCATTTACAGGACCATCTTAACAGCATCAAGGGACATCAAGTCACGATGTAGGGCTGATAATTGATCTTCACTATGAGCCACAATACGAAAACTAAAGCTTATAAAACGCCCCTTACTGGAACGGTTAATATTTTCGGCCGCGGTATCCATCTCAGGAGCATGGACAAGTAAACGTTCGGTTATCTCCGTATGAATACCTTCAACATCAAGTGAAACCACCTTGATAACGTAGTTCTCACAAGGAAACTCTATTTTAGGGGCATCAAGCACTTTTTCAGCCTGATCACCCTCTTTCGTAATTAACGCCATTTATTTACCACTTGCCAATGAGGCTTAAAATAAGTTCTTAAAGAAAAGCTTGATTTTATCAAACATACGCTTAAAGAAACCACCCTCTTCTACCGCTTCTAACGCGACAACAGAGCGCTCTAATAAAATATTACCTGCTGTACCAACAACAATTTTACCCAATACATCACCAACAGCGACGGGGGCAATAATCTCTTCCTGCATATCAAGTGAAGCGGGAATAGACTCGCCTTGCTGACGCGGCATAGTCACAAGAACGTCCTCAGCAAAACCGACTTTCACACTAGACTGGCTTCCACCCCAAACACGCGCATTGTTGACCACTTGACCACGGCTATATAGCTTACGAGTCTCATAATATCTAAAACCATAATCCAGTAGCTTTTGCGCCTCAGTGGCACGAGCTTCATCTGATTTGGTTCCCATCACGACCGTAATAAGTCGCGTGCCATTACGGACTGCAGAGGCCGCTAAACAGTAACCTGCTGCATCAGTATGGCCTGTTTTTAACCCATCAATGGTTTTGTCTCGCCACAACAATTTATTGCGGTTAGGTTGACGAATATTGTTGTAGGTAAATTCTTTCTCTGCATACATGGCGTAGTTTTCGGGAAATTGCAAAATAGTCGCTCGAGACAACTTGGCAAGGTCATGAGCGCTAGAGTAATGCCCTTCAACAGGAAAGCCAGACGCATTCACAAAATTAGAATTTGTCATACCCAGCAATTGAGCATGCTGATTCATCAAATCAGCAAAAGCGGATTCACTGCCTGCAATGTATTCCGCAGCCGCCACACTCGCATCATTACCCGACTGAATAATAATACCGCGCAGCAAATCTTCTATAGAAACTTGAGTCCCCTCACGAATAAACATGCGAGACCCTTGCATGCGCCAAGCTTTTTCACTGACACGAACACTGTCTTCAAAAGAAATATTGCCGCGCGCTAGTTCGTATTCAATGATATAAGCCGTCATCAACTTAGTCAGACTGGCTGGCGGAAGCGCCTCATCTGCATTGTGTTCCACTAAAATATCGCCCGTATAAGCATCCATCAGAATATAGCTACTGGCCGATAACTGTGGCGGCGCGGGGATAAGAGAGGGAGAAGCCAATACAGAGCCGCTAACTAGGCTAGCAACGAGAGATAAGATAACCAGAAGTTTTTTCATATGTATAAATATCGTCTTATTAACAAAATATGGGTGAATAATACTAGAGCATTCTACTAATCTCTAGCCCAAACAAAACGTCACTAAGGCAACAACGCCACCCGAACAGGGTTACCGAACCCTTCCTGCTGTAGTTTTTGTTGCCATTCAGACAGTGAATCAGAACCATCAAAAGGCCCTACCAAAACTTTATACAAACCGTCGCCCTGCTTATTTATCGAGACGTTGACACGCGTATCAAACACCTCAAAAAGGCGCTGCTTTAATCGATCTGCCGACGCTTCTGCGCTGAAAGCCCCCAATTGAAGATGAGAAAAAATCAGCTCAGATGGTGCCGTTTGTGACCCCGTCGACGATGTCGATATACTAGGCAAAGCCTTAACAGGTGCGCTTTCTGACGCTTGCGCAGGAACCTTAACGACTTCTTTTGATGACGGGTAAACCTCGCCTTGTGCGGGTGTAATCGCCTCAATTCGGACCCGGGCCAGACCTTTTTTATGATAGTCCAGACGAGCCGCTGCTGCATAAGAAAGGTCAATCAAACGGTCACCGTGAAACGGACCTCGATCATTCACTCTAACAATAACGGAACGCTGATTATCGAGATTGGTGACCTTGACATAAGTTGGTAATGGGAGGGATTTATGGGCAGCAGAAAAGTCATACATGTCATATATTTCCCCATTTGAGGTCTTATGCCCATGAAATTTATTGCCATACCAAGACGCCGTACCTTTCGCCACGTAACCTTGAGCCGAATCCATCACCCAATACTTTTTTCCCCAAACCTCATAAGGGCTTTTATTTCCCCCACGACTTTTGGCTTCCCACTTAGGTACTAAATCTGCCAAATGATCGACTTTTATGTCTCCGCTTGGCGCATGATCCTGCAGAATAGAATAACGCCCACCACCCGATGCTTTATCATAGTCTATAGGGTCTTTGCCCAGCACATGGCGCGTACTCATACAGCCATTCAGCACCAGCAAGCTAATGCCAGCGACAAACAGCAACTTAATAACGTTCATCGTTTCCTATACTCTCAGCGAGTTCCAATACCGACATGGCATATCGTCTACTAGGGTTATAATCCATAATGGTAAAAAAGTTTTCATAACCAAGCCAATAAGACACTTCTTCTGGCCCTGTTCGCAGAGCAATTAAGCCGGTTTTCTGAGCAATAAAAGACTGAGCGGGTAGCACACCCAGTGCCGACCAAGCCACCATGTCTTTACTCGGCTCTCTACCACGATTAATCTCATCCTTTACTTTCTCAGCGTCGGCAACGTACGCCATCACAAACCAAGGCTGACCTTTTTGCCAGCCATGATGCTTGAGATAGTTTGCCACACTGCCGATAGCATCGGCATCAGAACCCCATAGATCAACGTGACCATTTTCGTCGTAATCTACCGCCAATTTTTGATAGTTACTGGGCATAAACTGCACCATCCCCATCGCACCACTGTAGGACCCTTTTGTGGCCCCTATGTTCCATTCTTCTTGACGAGCAAGCAATAAATAGGCTTCAAGCTCACTTTGAAAGTAGGCTTTTCGTCTTGGGTAATCAAATGCCAACGTGGTTAAAGACGTAAAGACATCTCTGGAGCCCGTAATGCGCCCATAGTAAGTCTCGACACCAATCAGCGCGACGATAATGCGCGGCTCGACGCCGAACTCTTGCTCAGCTTTTTGCAGCCAATCCGCATTACGTTTGGCAAATTGTCGCCCCAACTTCGCCCTTTCTTCATTCACAAAGCGAGTTTTGTACTCATAATAAGGAATCAAAACTTCTGGCTGATTATCGGATTTTTCAATTACTTTTGGACGCACCTTGATGTGAGAAAAAGCCAACTCTAAACGTTTTCTATCGTAGTTATGCTCTTTTACGAGGCGGTCAATAAAACCCTGCACCTCTGGATTACCAGCATAGGAGTCCGACCACTCTGCTGGCTTATCCTCTAAAAGTGTCTCACTCACCCCCGAATCTGAAGGCAGTGTCGAATGATCCATACCGCTACACGCCGTTAGACCAAGCGTTAAAAATACCCATGCAGCTTGCTTAATCATCATCTTGCTCTTTTGTGTGTTTGTATTGACATCAATATCCCAAATGTCGCCATGATAGTTATAATAGAAGTACCACCATAACTAACGAGCGGTAAGGGTACCCCAACAACAGGCAGAATACCTGAGACCATGCCAATATTTACAAACATATAGATAAAGAAAGTCAGCGTTAAACTTCCCGCCAACAATCGAGCATAATTATCTTCCGCGTTCGCCGCGATGTATAAACCACGCGCAATTACCAACAAATAAGCCAAAATTAACACCGCACAGCCCAGCATGCCAAACTCTTCGGCCAGCACAGCGATAATAAAATCCGTATGACTTTCTGGTAAAAAGTCTAACTGGGCCTGCGAGCCTTCTAACCACCCTTTTCCATACAGACCACCAGAACCGATCGCCGTTTTAGATTGTATAATGTTCCAACCTGTTCCAAGCGGATCACTCTCTGGGTTCAAAAAAGTCAGCACTCGTTGCCGTTGGTACTCTCGCATAAACTGCCATAATACGTAGCCCGCAACAGGGGCTAAGGCCGCCGCACCAAGAATATAACGCCAACCAAGCCCAGCCAGAAAAAGGACAAAAATACCCGCGACAGCAACCAGTATAGAGGTGCCCAAATCAGGTTGTTTCGCCACCAATAAAACAGGCAAAACAATGAGAGCCAGAACGGCTAATATTTGCTTAAAAGTGGGTGGCAACTGCCTGTCCGAAAAATACCAAGCAATCATCATCGGCATCACAATTTTCATGATCTCCGATGGTTGAAAGCGCAACCCTCCTGGCAAGGGCAACCAACGCTGCGCCCCTTTTGCCCCCACGCCGAACAGCAACACACCCACCAATAAAAAAGTGACCAATATAAATAATGTCGGCGACGCTCGACGCATATACTTGGGCGGCAGCTGCGCTAAGGCCAAGCAAACCATCATCCCAACCGCCAAACGAAAGATCTGCCGCTCAACCATAGCCACATCCTGCCCTGACGCGGAGTACAACACAAAAAGCCCACCCGAAATCAACAGCAACAACGAACCAAGTAACAAAATATCAACGTGCACCAACTGCCACAATCGTGCGTTAGCAAACGATACCGCTCTGTGATAAAGGCTATCCTTCATTTTTATTACCTTTTAAATAATCATAGCGAGCGGGATAGTCATCATATAAGTAGGCATCAAATAGCTTTTTTGTTAGATCGGCCGGTTTTGAACTACTGCCGCCATGTTCAAAAATAGCAAACATCGAAATTTTTGGCGCTTCCGTTGGGGCAAAACCAATAAACAGCGCATGATCATGTAAACGCTTAACAAGACTCTCGGCATCGTATTCTTGATCTTCTTGTAAACTGAAAACCTGAGCCGTCCCTGTCTTACCAGCAATGCTATAGTCACCTCCTCGTAAGCGCCTTCCCGTGCCTAGGGGGTCAGTAATAACCTTACGCATAGCTTCGACTATTTTTTCCCAATTGCGTTGGTCTTTGAGGATTATGTCATCCCTGTCACCAGGCCCACTCTCAAACTTCGCCGGGACGTCTCCTACTGTGTTAGTCATTCTTGGATGAAAATAACGCCCCCGACTCGCCAACGCAGAGGTCGCTGAGGCTATCTGAATAGGTGTAGCCACCATAAACCCCTGACCGATGCCGACATTCACCGAGTCACCAGAATACCAAGGCTCTTTATACTTGGCTTTTTTCCACTCGCTGGACGGTAATATGCCATGACTCTCGCCATGTAAATCCAACAACGTGGACTGACCAAAACCAAAACGTGATAAAAAGTTATGCATCGGCGTGATGCCCATTTTATGGGCCAATTGATAATAATACGTATCAACGGACTCAATAATAGACCGTTCTAAATCAATCCAACCATGCCCTGTACGCTTCCAATCACGGTAACGGCGTCCGTCTGGATTAATTTGATAGTAACCTTTCGCAAAGTAACGCTCTGTCCATGAAGAAAACCCGTACTCTAATCCGGCTAAGGCCATGAAAGGCTTAATAGTCGACGCTGGAGGATAACCTCCACGCAAAGCACGGTTAAACAGAGGTAATTTTTTGGACTCACGGAGCTCAGAATAGCTGTCATAGGAAATCCCCCGCACGAATAAATTTGGGTCAAACCCCGGCTTAGACACCAGTGCTAAAATACCGCCTGTCGTTGGATCGATAGCGACGACAGAGCCAGTATAATCCCCCAAAAGATCGTAGGCATATTGCTGTAGCCTTGCATCTAAATACAAGTGTAAATCTTTACCTGGGGTGGGGTTTTGCCGCTCTAATTCGGACATGATACGGCCGCGAGCATTGACCTCAGCCTTACTCAGTCCAGCCTCACCAAACAGGGTATTTTCGTAAAAACCTTCTACCCCAGTTTTACCGATAAACAGCGCGCCTTGGTAAGCCAATCTATCAACTCGCTCTAAGTCCGCGGACGTAATTCGGCCAACATAACCAATCGCATGAGCAAACGCCTCACCATAAGGGTAATAACGCGTTAACTGCGCCTCAACCTGCACACCATCTAATTTATATAAATCAACCGCAATCTTTGCCCACTCTTTATCGGTTAGCTGTGATTTCAACGTAAGTGACTGATAAGGTCGACGATACTCTTTGCGTCGATCCTCAAAGTCTTGCCACTCGATGTCGCTAATAGGGATGATATTAGAAAGCGTTTGCTTCAGCTTAGGAAGGTCTTCTACTCGTTCAGGTATCACAGTCAAACTGTGTATTGGACGATTGTCTGCTAGCACCAAGCCATTTCGGTCATAGATCAACCCCCTAGGAGGAGGCAGCGTCGACAACATAACGCGGTTATCATCGGCTTTGGTTTGATATATTTCGTGCTCAATAACCTGCAGATAAAATAATCGCGCCATTAGCGCGATCACCATCAGAAGTACTAAAATGGCGGCGGCAATAACACGGTGTTGTGTTAAACGCTGCTCTTGACGATAGTTACGGAAATTTTGATGTCGACGACTCACCTACGTCACCTTATCTATGATATGGATGGTTATTCATCAGCGTCCAAGCACGATAAATTTGCTCCGCCAAAATAACTCTCACCATAGGATGTGGCAGGGTCAAACGAGATAAAGACCAAGTCTGATCAGCGCGAGCGGTACATCTAGGATCAAGACCATCAGGCCCACCGACCAACAAACTCACATTGTGACCATCCATTCGCCACTGCTCAGTCTGATCTGCCAATTGATCAGTAGACCACTCTTTACCAAGCACTTCCATTGCAATCACTTTATCTCCAGAAGGTATCGCTTCAAGCATGCTATCCCCTTCTTTACGAATTGCTTTTGATATATCGGTATTTTTTCCACGGGGTGACATAGGAATTTCAACCAACTCTAACGCAAAATCTTTTGGCAAGCGCTTAGCATACTCATCGTAACCTTCCGTCACCCATTTGGGCATTTTATTACCAATAGCAATCAAACGAACACGCATTTAAAAGAGCCTTACATTTGTTCTGGCTTAATGTCCCACAATTTCTCAAGATCATAAAATGCTCGAGCTTCTTCTGTCATCACATGCACAACAACATCATGCAAATCAACCAACACCCAATCACTGCCCATACCACGACCTTCAGAACCCAATGGTTGAAGACCTTGGCCTTTTAAATGTTCAAACACGTTTTGACCCAAAGCATTCACATGACGCTTTGAGGTGCCCGTACAAATCACCATATAGTCCATCATGTCGGTATGATTGCCAACATTCAATACTGTGATCTTATCACCTTTCACATCTTCCAATGCTTCAACAGCAAAAGCCAAAATTTGATCTGCTGTGAGGTTAAGCTGACTCATATAATTACGTTACCCTATCGATATAATTGATGTTGTTCTATGTATTGTTGAACCGGCTCTGGCAACAAATATGCAATCGACTCGTTTTTACGAGCTAACGCTCTAATCATGCTAGAGGATATCCCCAAAGGCGTAAGGGTCTCGAACCAGACCCGACCTGAGGGCGCGCATTGTAACTCATGCGACGATGCGGCACGATAGTTTTCGCAAAAAGCACTTAATTCAGAAATCAAATCTGGCTCCCAGCCAGGACGAGATACCACCAATAAGTGCGCATATTTAACTAGCTGCTGCCAATCATGCCAAGTAGGAAGAGACAAAAAGCTGTCCATCCCCAACACCATAATCAACGACTCTTCCGCGCCAATCTCTGACCGAATGTCCCGCAAAGTGTCAATGGTATAGCTTGGCCCTTCTCTGTCTATTTCTCGAGCGTCTACACTCAACCTAACGTCACTCGATGTAGCAAGCTTAGCCATTTCAAGACGCTGCAAAGCCGACACACTGGGACGATCTTTGTGCACAGGTTGAAAACACGGGACAAGCTTCAACGCTGAATAGTGGTAGTGATCTAAAATCTCAACCGCCGTTCTTAAGTGGCCATTATGAACCGGATCAAACGTTCCTCCCATAATAGCCAACCCAGAAGGCTTAACCGGCTTATTCGCCTCAGTTGTCACGAGTATGACCATCGCCCAGCACGATATATTTTTGACTGGTTAACCCTAACAAACCAACTGGGCCACGAGCGTGAATTTTGTCCGTAGATATGCCAATTTCAGCACCAAAACCATACTCAAACCCATCGGCAAAAGACGTAGACGCATTCACCATCACCGACGAAGAATCCACCTCCGTCATAAACGCACGTGCTTTTGAATAGTTCTGTGACACTATCGCGTCCGTGTGATGAGAGCCGTATTTATTAATATGCGCTATCGCCTCATCCATATCCGATACTATTTTAATTGACAGCTTAGGTGCCAAATACTCTGTGTACCAATCCTCTTCTGTCGCGATACCAATCACCGAGCTAATAACGCGAGCTTGATCACAGCCCACCAAAGCCACCCCTTTTTCTTGGTACGCCGCCATTAAGGTTGGCAATATATTTTCAGCGATGGCCGAATGCAACAACAATGATTCCATGGCATTACACACACCATAGCGACGAGTTTTGGCGTTCATCGCAATAGCAAAAGCCTTATCTAAATCCGCTTCTTCATCGACATAAACATGACAATTACCATCTAAGTGCTTAATAACAGGAACACGAGCGTCTTTACTAATACGCTCAATTAAACCTTTGCCACCACGAGGCACAATCACGTCAACAAATTCAGGCATAGCAATCAACATTCCGACCGCCTCTCTGTCTGTCGTATTAAGCACTTGCACAGCGTGTTCAGGTAAACCGGCGGCAACCACACCCACTTTTACGGCCTCAGCAATGGCTTGATTTGAATAAAAAGCCTCTGAACCGCCACGTAGAATAGTCGCATTACCAGATTTCAAACATAGGCTAGCTGCATCGATGGTGACGTTGGGGCGAGACTCATAAATAATACCAATAACACCCAGTGGCACACGCATCTGCCCGCGCTGAATACCGGATGGCAAATACACCATGTCCGATATTTCACCGATAGGATCAGGCAAAGACGCCACCTGCTTCAAACCTTCCACCATGCCATCAATACGCGCATCATCAAGCAACAAACGGTCTAGCAATGCAGAATCCAAACCCTTAACACGTCCGTTCTCCATGTCTTTCGCATTTTCCTCTATCAATCGAGGTCGAGCATTTTCCAAAGCGTCAGCCATAGCCAAAAGCGCTATGTTTTTTTGCTTTGTGGATGCTTTAGCAAGCAGACGAGACGCCGCTCTAGCTTGCTGACCAATTCGATTCATATAAGATTCTATAGACATTTTTGATCTCTAATAAAAGTAAAAAGAACACACATCAGATCGGTAAATAAGTCGCGATCTATTTCATCAAGACAGTATACTACCACACTATTTTTATTCATTTAGCGCAGATTTTCACGAAAGGATTACCTAATGCCGCCCCTCACTTCATTTACTTTACAGACGATAGGCATAGTACACTCTTGTTATAAAGAAAAATTTGGCATCCCTCGTCAGCCGGGGCTGGTCACAGAAGCCACCGCCCGCCTAGAGCTTATTCCACCCTACAACAGACTTGATACACTAGACGGAATTGATGGCTTTTCACACATTTGGATTCAGTTCATCTTTCACGCCTGCATATCAGAAAGCTGGAAAGCCAAAATACGTCCACCGCGCTTAGGTGGAAAAACAAAAATGGGGGTTTTTGCCACACGGGCCACACACAGACCCAATCCAATAGGCCTGTCCGTTGTAAAGATTGGACGCATTTACCAAGAAAATAAAAAAGTTTTTATTGATCTACATGGGGCAGATTTACTCGATGGCACACCCGTTCTCGATATAAAGCCTTACCTACCTTATGCAGACAATATTGCCAATGCAAAAGACGGCTTTGCGCCTCCCCCAGTGAAAACACAAATAAAACCGGTTGTCTTTTCAGACTTAGCAAAAACGCAATGTGAGCACTATCAAAATTTGCACAATAGAGACATAGCCACTTTAATAAGACAAGTTATTGAACAAGACCCAAGACCTTCGTATTTGTCTGAACAGCTAGACAGGGAACATGGCATTACGCTCTGGGAGCTCAATGTGAAGTGGTGTGCAAGAAACGATCATTTTGAAATACTGCGAATAGAGCAATAAGAAGCGAGTAGAAAATGAACAAAAAACAATTCTTAAATACTTATAAAAAAATCGATGCTCTTGACGAAGAAAAAGACGCGCCTACCGAAAACCCATCCATTTATCGCTCAAAACACGACGAACGCCTGATAAAAGACTTTCATTACGCAAAGTTTCAAAAGAATCTTAACAATGCCCAGCAAAGTCAAATTCTCAAAGACCTATTAAACAAAGAAAACTGGGATGAAAAAGACACCGAAAAACTTCTGCAATCACTGCGTTAGTTAAACCTACACCAGGTCTATACCCATGGTTATCCACATGTTATGTGTATAGTTTTTCTGTCAATAAATACGACTCAAATCGGTAAAAAATTCATAAAAAAAAGCGAGCCTCAGCTCGCTTTTTTATCACAACTCACAATCAAAAAACAAAACTTAGTTTTGGTTCTCTAGTTGCGCTTTGATCAAGTCACCAATGGTTGTAGGTCCAGTGGATTCATTTTGTTGTTTCTCTGAGTGAGATTTCAACGCTGCTTTCTCTTCAGTCGCATCTTTTTGCTTGATAGATAGCGTGATAGTACGAGCTTTACGATCAACATTGATAATCGCAGCTTCTACTTTATCGCCTTCTTTCAATGCAGTTGTTGCATCTTCAACACGCTCACGGCTAATTTCAGATACTTTCAACGTTGCTTCAACACCTTCAGCAAGAACCACTACCGCACCCTTCGCATCAACTTCAGAGACAGTACCGTTAACGATAGTGCCTTTGTCATTTTCAGCAACGAAAGCAAGGAACGGATCTTCTTCTAGCTGTTTAACACCTAGAGAAATACGCTCGCGCTCAGCATCGATAGACAATACTACTGTTTCTAGCATATCGCCTTTCTTGTATTGACGTACTGCATCTTCACCCGTTTCGTCCCAAGATAGGTCAGATAGGTGAACAAGGCCGTCGATACCGCCGTCAAGACCAATGAACACACCAAAGTCAGTGATAGACTTGATTGCGCCAGAGATTTTGTCGCCTTTATTGAAAGAAGTAGCAAACTCTTCCCATGGGTTCATGGTGCACTGCTTGATACCCAAAGAAATACGACGACGCTCTTCATCAATGTCAAGTACCATAACTTCAACTTCATCACCAATCTGAACCACTTTAGATGGGTGAATGTTTTTGTTAGTCCAATCCATTTCAGAAACGTGTACTAGACCTTCTACGCCTTCTTCAAGTTCAGCGAAGCAACCGTAATCAGTCAAGTTAGTAACTTTAGCAGTCACTTTCGTGTTTTCTGGGTAACGTGCTTTGATAGCAACCCATGGATCTTCACCCAACTGCTTAAGACCTAGAGACACACGGTTACGCTCGCGGTCGAACTTAAGTACTTTAACGTCGATTTCATCACCAACAGCAATGATTTCGCTTGGGTGCTTAATGCGCTTCCAAGCCATATCAGTGATGTGTAGAAGACCATCAACACCACCAAGATCAACGAAAGCACCGTAGTCAGTAAGGTTCTTAACGATACCTTTAACTTCTTGGCCTTCTTCAAGAGAAGCAAGCAATGTTTCGCGTTCAGCGCTGTTAGTCGCTTCCATAACGGCACGACGAGAAACAACAACGTTGTTACGTTTTTGATCAAGCTTGATAAGTTTGAACTCTAGATCCACACCTTCCAAATGAGACGTATCGCGGATTGGGCGAACATCTACCAAAGAACCAGGTAAGAAAGCACGGATATTTGCGATATCAACTGTGAAGCCACCTTTGACTTTACCATTGATAACACCGTGAACAATGGCGTTTTCTTCGTAAGCTTTTTCAAGAACAGACCAAGTTTCTGCACGTTTAGCTTTTTCGCGAGACAATTTAGTCTCACCGAAACCATCTTCAACAGCATCAAGCGCAACTTTAACTTCGTCACCGATGTTTAGGTTGAACTCACCACTATCCGTTAGGAACTGAGAACGAGGAATTACGCCTTCAGATTTAAGACCTGCATGAACAGTTACCCACTCACTGTCAATATCAACAATGATACCAGTAACAATTGAGCCTGGCGCCATTTCGACGGTTAATAGGCTTTCTTCAAACAGTTCTGCGAAGCTTTGAGTCATTGTATTTCCTATATAGTCGGCCCATAAAAAGAACTAGGCCATAACCACATTGCCAGCGATGTGGGTCAATTTTTTTGGATGATGCGACAAAGGCTTGCTGGCACCTTTACCGACTTGAATAACATTTGATCTATTCTAGCACATTTTAGATACAAAAAAGTAGACACAAGAAAGAACAGATTAAACAAGACCGGCTTTTACTGTCTCAGTAAAAATGATCTCGACAACCTGCTCTATGCTCAAATCTGTGCTATCTATGACTAAAGCGCCTGCGGCGGGTACAAGAGGAGCAATGGCTCTATTCGCATCTCGCTCGTCTCGTTCTTTAATCGTTTTAACCAATTCATTTAGATTAACAGCTTCACCTTTTTGCTGCAATTGCATCATACGACGTTGCGCACGTTCCTCAGCCGAGGCCGTTAAAAATATTTTAATCAAGGCAGAAGGAAAAACCACCGTCCCCATATCACGCCCATCCGCAACCAAACCAGGCGCTTGCGAAAAAGCCCGCTGACGCAGCAACAAGCCCTCACGCACTTCAGGAATCGCCGCCAATTTTGAGGCACAATTCCCCACCTCTTCGGTACGAATGGCTTGAGTAACGACTTCGCCTTCTAGAATAATTTCAACCTTTCCGTCTTCAGACTGCGCAAATTGTATATCCAAATGCTCCGCCAAGACTTTTAGCGACTCCACATCATCAGCAGACATGCCATGATGAGACACCGCGAGGGCAAGCAGTCGGTACAAAGCACCACTATCCAGTATGTGCCATCCCAGCTTTTCTGCGATTAACTGACTGACAGTGCCTTTGCCGGCACCACTTGGACCATCAATCGTAATAACTGGGCCTTGGTTGATCATAACTATTCCTCTTAAAAAACTATTGCGTCACCGTGCAATGAAAACCTAATTGCACCGAAACACTCTCCAACTCATTAAATTCTTCTAATAATTTTTGACAGTCATTTACCTTAGTTACCGACTGACTTCTCGACCCCAGCGCAAGCATGGCCAGCGCAAGCTTATCATCACCCGCACAATCCAGTTCACCACCCAGCGGAAGACCGCCTTTAATCAGCAAATCACCATTTTCGTAAGTACAAACAATTTTCATCTGGGCAAGCGCATCCACTAACGCCAACACTCTATCCTCATAATAATAAGGCAAAGCATTAATCCCCTGTATGCGACTTTCACCCGTTGCATACACCGCTGCCACACACAGTAAGGGCAACTTATCTCTAAACTGATAACTCTGCTCTGGCGTTAATAAAAAGCCTCTCAATTCCGCAAAAGCCGCTTTTACCACACCTTCATAAGAACCAAAGCCATCTTGCTCAGGAATCGTTACATCCGCTCCGATGGATTGCAAAAAACGCAAATACGCAAACGACACAGAATCCAGCCCAGCATTGGTGATAGCCAACTCAGAGCCAGGCAACAAGTTCGCCAACAACACCAGCCAAGCCGTTTCATATTCATCGCCAGACAAGGTAAGATTTGTACTCATTAACGAGGCAGGTTTAACGCTAAAACCATCCCCATCAGCAAACATCGTCGCCCCAAAGTGTCGCAACAAAACATCACTGTGAGACAATCCAGACAGCCAAGGTTTAACCTGCCCTTGAGTAGGCGAATACAACGCGGCTAAAAACGCCGCCATACGCAAACTCTCTGAACCACTTTGCAAATCAATAGAGACATTCGACGCCACACCCGGTACCAAACTCACAGGCAAGCAGTCCGCCACTTCAGACACAACCTGACCACCCATTTGACGCACCAGAGAAAACAAATCCCCCATTGATTGATTTAAGAGCTTACCTTCTGCTGCAACGACCACAGTAAAAGACTGCCCCGCCAAAACAGGCAACAACAAATACAAGCTTTCCCTTGATTGATGAACATTAATAGGCGCAATAGGGGCTTTCAAACCACGAAGTCCGACTCCATGAATCCGCAGCTGATCCATCGCCACCTCTTCAATAACAACCCCCATATCTCGAAAAGCCTGCATCGTGATACGAACATCGCCAGTCAAATCAATGTTCTTTATTTCACTCACACCTTCCGACAGCGCCGCTATAGTAATGGTTTTATGTGACAAAGATTTGTCACCCAATAAAGCAATAGCCCCTTTCATTGCCGATGCAGGCAAAACCGACACAGATATCGGGCGAGCCTCTTTTACCGAACCAAGCGTCCGCTGCTCCAACAATCGAAGAAAATGGTCACGCGCAGATTTGGCCCGAGTAAATACACCAAACATACTCGCGCCATCGCCTTGCTCTATCGCCGTGCGCATATCGGCAAGACGGTCAGTAAAGTGATCCAAGGTCGCCAAGGTCGCGTCTTTGTTAGCAAGAAAAACGTCTCGCCACATCACCGGATCGCTTGACGCAATACGAGTAAAATCACGAAAACCACCCGCAGCGAACTTAAAAACATCTTGGCTGCGCTCGCCATTCGCCAACGCATCCACCAAGGTGTAGGCAAGCAAATGCGGCAAATGACTGGAAGAGGCCAACACATGATCATGATGATCTACATCCATGCTCACCACATCCGCACCAACCGCACGCCACAAACGATGAAGACGATCCAACAAAATAGGATTACTGTCAGGTAAAGGCGTTACGATCGCCATGTGCTTCTCAAATAACTGCGAGTTAGACGCCAATACGCCGCTTTTTTCCGCTCCCGCAATAGGATGACCAGGAATGAAATTTGTCGGCACACAGCCAAAGACACGACGAATCGCCGCAACCACACTGCCTTTCGTCGACCCCACATCCGTTATCAAGGTGCGCTCTGACAAAAAAGGCTTAATATCCGCTAAAACCGACTCCATTGCTCTCACTGGCGTCGCCAGAACAATAACGTCCATCTTAGCAATAAAATCACTTGATAAATCCGCTGGGTAGTCAATCACTCCCGTCGACACACCTAACGTTAATTCTCCTGCACGTCGATCAACCCCATACAAGGTCGCCAAGCCACGCTCTTTTAGCGCTTTTGCAAATGAACCACCGATCATGCCAAGACCGATGATCATGACATTGCCAAATTTCTTCTTTTCTTGGGGCGTCACATCAACAGACACCTGAAAACCACTTTCACCAGTCAAAGCTCAACACTCTCAAATATATTGATTACAGCACAGCCACAGGATAAGAACCTAACACCTTCACTTCCGATGCACGCTCACGCAATTCTTCTATTACCGCGCGACAACTTTCATCTAAGTAATGGCCGACGAAGTCAATATAAAATATATACCCCCAGCGACTCATTAAAGAAGGGCGCGTTTCTAGGCGCGTCATATCAACACCATGTCGCTCAAACGCCTCAAGTAAGCGATACAAAGCCCCCGGCTCATTTTTAGCACTGATCAGTAAAGAGGTTTTGTCTTTACCACTGGGCGGCACATCCTGATTACCAACGATCAAGAAACGCGTTGTATTGTCTGGGCGATCTTCAATATTAGAAGAGACTTTTACCAAACCATACAATTCACAAGCCACTTCGCCCGCTATAGCCGCAATGGCCCGACCACTTCGACCCGCATCGGCGGCAAGTCGGGCTGCCTCCGCATTGGAGCTCACCGCAACACGCTCTACATGAGGCCAATAACGGTCCAGCCAAGCACGACATTGCGCCAACGACTGCTGATGCGAATAAATATGTGTCACATCATCGGCATTAATATTGGGACTCACCAAAAGATGATGATGAATACGCTCTTCTACCTCACCACAAATTTTCAAACGCGAATCGCGAAAACTGTCTAAGGTATGATTAACAACGCCTTCTGTCGAGTTTTCAACCGGCACAACACCATAATTTGCCGCGCCAGACTCCACTTCACGAAACACTTCATCAATCGCTGCCATAGGCGCACTGATAATAGACTTACCAAAGTGTTTCAACGCTGCTTGCTGTGTAAAAGTGCCTTCTGGCCCTAAAAACGCAATGCGCATTGGCCGTTCAAGCGCAAGACATGAAGACATCACCTGACGAAAAATCTTCGCCATTTCTTCATTCCCCAGCGGCCCTTCGTTGCGCTCCATCACTCTGCGTAACACTTGCGCTTCACGCTCTGGGCGATAAAACACAACCGCATCGCCACCCTGCTCGGCCAATTTAACGTCAGCGACCTTTTGAGCACAGGCGGCGCGCTCATTAATCAGCATTTGTATTTGTGAATCAATCGAATCGATACGATCACGCAATAAAGGCAGTGTATCTGGCACTGCTTGCTTAGAGTTTGACATGCTATTCGTTATCCGTGGTTTTTATTGTCTGTGAGTGTCTATTATCCGTGACGCTTTTCAAAGGCACGCATAAAATCAATCAACGCCTCAATCCCTTCCATCGGCATGGCATTGTATATACTGGCACGCATACCACCAACGGAACGATGCCCAGCCAAAGTACGCAGACCAGCGGCTTCCGATTCTTGTAAAAAAAGCGATTCCAACGACTCATCCGCCAAAATAAACGGCACATTCATACGCGATCGATAGGCAGGGTCAACCGGATTGGAATAAAAAGCACTGGCATCAATGAAATCGTACAGCGCTTGCGCCTTGCGAATATTAATCGCCTCAATCGCCTCAACACCGCCCTGTTCTTCCAGCCATTCAAACACCAAATCCGCCAAATAAATCGCAAAAGTTGGTGGTGTATTGATCATGGAATCATTTGCCGCTAAATTGGCAAAATTCCAGATAGAGGGCAATTCATCACTGCTACGAGCCAGCAAATCCTTACGAATAATGCAGATCACCACGCCAGCAGGACCGACATTTTTCTGTGCGCCAGCGTAAATCAAGCCATATTTGCTCACATCGATCTTGCGAGACAAAATGGTTGAAGACAAATCCGCCACAATCGGCAAACGGGTTTCTGGCAAATCAGCAAACTCTAAACCGCCAATGGTTTCGTTTGGACAAAGGTGCAAATACGCCGCACTTTCATCCAACGCCAAAGTGGAAAAATCAGGAACCGTAAGATAGCTCTGCTCTTTTGACGATCCCACCACATTGACGCTAGTGTATCGTTTCGCTTCTTTAATCGCTTTTGAAGACCAAGCACCCGTGTCCAGAAAACAAGCCGAATCAAAGCCATTGACCAAGTTAGCCGGAATCTGGGCAAATAAAGTAGACGCACCGCCCTGAACAAACAAAATCTCATAGTCATCGCTAATGTTCATCAAACGCGACAAACGCGCCTTAGCCGATGCCAGAATAGACATAAACTCAACACTACGGTGGCTCATTTCCATCACAGAAACACCCGCGCCATGCCAATCCAACATTTCAGCCTGTGCTTTTTTCAAAACCGCTTCTGGAAGCGCGGCGGGTCCAGAACAAAAATTATATACTCGGCTCATCCTGCTTTTTACCTCTAGTATTTTCAGGAACTACTTTACAAGAACTGTCTACAACAAAAGCGACGCACCTAGGTGCGTCGCTTTAATTTCTATTCCGTATCAGAATCAAGAATATCCGGAGATTCGTCGCCATCACTTGGCGCCTGATCAACGATAGCATCGCCTGCTTCGTCAATCTCAACCGTTTCATCCATCTCAATATCTTCTTCATCGTGCTCAACAACACGCTCAATACCAACCAGATGTTCATCATTGGTTAAGCGAATCAAAGTAACACCCTGAGTGTTTCGACCTTGACATGATACTTCGGTCACTCGAGTACGAACCAAGGTTCCCTGATCGGTAATCAAAATAATCTCATCGGTTTCATCAACCTGAGCTGCACCCACCACAGGGCCGTTACGCTCAGACACTTGAATACCGATAACCCCCTGACCACCACGACCATACACTGGGAAGTCTTCTACCAAAGTACGCTTACCATAACCATTTTCACACGCCATCAAGACTGCAGAGCCTTCCTGAGGAACGATAAGCGACACCACCTTGGCGTCTTCATTCAAGCGAATACCACGAACACCAGCCGCAGTACGACCCATAGCACGAACGTCTGATTCTTTAAAGCGGATTGTCTTACCAGAAGAGGAAACCAACATAATGTCGTTTTCGCCATTGGTAACAGACACACCAACCAACTCATCCGTTTCGTCTAGACTCAGCGCAATCAAACCAGTAGAGCGAGGGCGAGCAAAATGCTGCATCGCGGTTTTCTTCACTGTGCCGTTTGCCGTTGCCATAAAGATATAGCTACTTGCTTCAACGATCGCATCATCAGCCACTTCGTCATCCGCTTCCGAATCGACTTCAACCGCCTCAACCACTGGCAAAGGCAACAAAGCGGAAATCGATTCCCCTTCGCGCAATGGTAGTAGATTGACGATAGGACGACCTTTAGCACCACGACTCGCTACTGGGATCTCAAACACACGTAACCAATAAACCTTACCAAAATTACTGAACAGCATAATGGTGTCATGACTACTGGTTACTAGGAGGTGCTCAATGTGATCTTCGTCTTTCATGCTGGCAGACGATTTACCACGACCGCCACGGCGTTGAGCTTGATACTCTACCAATGGCTGAGATTTTGCGTAACCCGTATTCGAAATCGTCACCACCATCGGCGCTTCATCAATCAAATCGGCTATGGTTAAGTCCTGACGAGACGTCAATATTTCGGTACGACGAGCGTCACCAAAAGTATCTCGAACCTCTTCCAGCTCTTCACGAATGACTTCCATCAAACGATCAGGATTAGACAAGATATTCAGCAGTTCGCCAATGGTCTCAATCAGCGCTTTGTATTCGCCAAGCAACTTGTCATGCTCTAAGCCAGTTAAGCGATGTAAACGCAAATCCAAGATTGCTTGCGCTTGCTCAGGAGACAAATGATACGCCCCGTCAACAAAACCATAAGCGACGTCCAAATCATCAGGACGACAAGCATCAGCACCAGCACGCTCAAGCATGGCCATAACATCGCCAGGCTGCCACGACTCGCCAACTAACTTTTCTTTTGCTTCTGCCGAAGTGGGCGAGGTACGAATTAATTCAATGACGCGATCAATGTTGACTAACGAAACCGCCAAACCTTCAAGAATATGACCACGCTCACGCGCTTTACGCAGTTCAAAAATAGTACGGCGCGTCACCACTTCACGGCGGTGCTTAACGAAACATTCAAGAATTTGTTTTAAGTTAAGCAGCTGTGGGCGACCATCAACCAAGGCCACCATGTTGATGCCAAACACAGACTGCAATTGAGTTTGCGTGAAAATATTATTCACTACCACATCTGGGTTTTCACCACGACGCAACTCGATAACGATACGCATACCGTCTTTATCGGACTCATCTCGAAGCTCACTGATACCTTCCAGTTTTTTCTCTTTAACGAGCTCAGCGATTTTTTCAATCACCCTCGCCTTATTCAACTGATAAGGAATTTCAGTGAAAACGATGGACTGGCGATTGCCTTTTTCCATGTCTTCAAAATGATGGCGAGCACGCATATAAATACGCCCACGACCTGTTTTATAGGCCTCAATAATACCAGCACGGCCATTAATAAACGCCCCCGTTGGGAAGTCTGGCCCTGGTATGTGATCAATAAGCTCATCAACGGTAATGTCAGCGTTATTAATAACCGCCAAACAACCATCAATGATCTCACCGAGATTATGAGGAGGGATATTAGTCGCCATACCGACTGCGATACCCGCCGAGCCATTGACCAACAGCCCAGGCACGCGCGCAGGCAATACTTCTGGCATAAATTCCGTGCCATCATAGTTCGGCACAAAGTCGACGGTTTCTTTCTCAAGATCCATTAACAGATGGTGAGCAATTTTCGCCATTCGAATTTCGGTATAACGCATTGCCGCCGCACTGTCACCATCGACAGAACCGAAGTTACCCTGACCATCAACCAAGGTGTAGCGCATGGAGAAAGGCTGCGCCATACGAACAATCGTATCGTATACAGCAGAATCACCATGCGGGTGATACTTACCGATTACATCACCGACGATACGCGCCGATTTTTTGTACGGTTTATTCCAATCATTTTTAAGTTCATTCATCGCAAATAGAACGCGACGGTGAACCGGCTTTAACCCGTCTCGCACATCAGGTAATGCTCGGCCTACGATAACGCTCATCGCGTAATCTAGGTAAGACCCCTTAAGTTCATTTTCGATACTGACGGGAATAATTTCTTTGGCTAATTCACCCATAGGTACAATCGATCCTTATGCCTCGGAAGTCAGAAGTACTTCCTAATATCTTTTTATAAGCGCCGCATTATACCATAAGGAAATAAATAACACCCCTTCGAGGAACATGTTTTGTCGCTCTAGAGCCCAATTATACTTTTCCTGAGCACCATAACCACCACCATTTCACCCCAGCCTAGGAACTGGTTATACTAGCAAGATTAAGAAGACACTCTGCTGGCCACTTTATGGGGAGACGTTATACTAAAAGCCATACCAAAAAGAGAGACGTTAAGCACCACCACCTTAGCGCCAGCACAGCAAACTGATCAGCATAACGTCCCTAGCAAGTTGCTCAGCTCATCGAGTACAGTTTTTACTATTGACATAGAACACGACTAACGGAAGCCAAACATATGACCAGTACACAACAAAACAATGTAGACCTTGATGAAGTGGCAAAATTTGAAGCACTCGCTAGCCGCTGGTGGGATACGGAAAATGAATTTAAACCACTGCACGACATCAACCCTTTGCGCACAAACTATATCAATGAACGCACCTCTGGATTGCAGGGCAAAAAAGTCATCGATATCGGCTGTGGTGGCGGTATTTTATCAGAAGCCATGGCAAAACTCGGCGCCAAGGTGAAAGGCATTGATATGGGCGAAGCGCCTTTAGCGGTTGCAAAATTGCATCGCGAAGAGTCTCAACTCGATATTGACTACGAAAAAATCACCGCTGAAGAAATCGCCCAGCGCGAGGCAGGCCAATATGACGTGGTCACCTGCCTTGAAATGCTAGAGCATGTGCCAGACCCATCCTCTGTTATTAATGCTTGCATGACATTGGTCAAACCTGGCGGACAGGTGTTTCTTTCTACCATCAATAGAAACCCAAAAGCCTATCTTTTTGCCATTGTGGGCGCGGAGTACATATTGAAAATGCTCCCTAAAGGCACACATGACTATGCCAAATTCATCCAACCAGCAGAGCTAAATAATTACGCAAGACAAGCAGGATTAGAAGTCGTCCACATGACGGGGATGACTTACAACCCGCTCACCAAAGTGTATAAACTTAATGACAAAGACGTGTCGGTTAATTACCTCATGCACACCCAAAAAGCCGACACCTAACAGGCCCAAGGAGGCAATATGTTTGATTATCAAGCCCCAAGCCAACTACTCAAAGACAAGATAATCCTTGTCACAGGCGCGGGCGACGGCATCGGAAAAGCCGCTGCCATCACTTACGCCCAGCATGGTGCGACCGTCATTCTACTGGGTCGCACCACAAAAAAACTTGAAGCTGTTTACGACCACATTGAAAAACAGCATTATCCGCAAGCGGCTATCGTTCCACTCAATCTGGACGGTGCGGCGGAGCACGATTATATCGAGCTTGCTAACACCATAAAAAGCGAGTTCGGCCACCTTGATGGCATACTGCACAACGCCAGCCTATTAGGTGAGCGCACCAGCCTAGCAAACTGTGACCCAACCTTGTTTGAACAAGTAATGCGCGTCAACGTCACCAGTCAGCTCGTACTCAACCAAGCCCTGCTGCCCCTCATGCAAAAAGCAGAACACGCCTCAATCATCTTCACCACCTCTGGCGTGGGCAGAAAAGCCAAAGCCAACTGGGGCGCCTATGCGATATCCAAATTTGCCACAGAGGCGATGACTCAACTGTTCGCCAGCGAACTGGCCGAACACGCCCCTAACATACGCACAAATGCAATTAACCCAGGCGCCACACGCACCAGCATGAGAGCAAGCGCCTACCCAGATGAAGACCCTAACAGCTTACCCACAGCAGAAGACATTATGCCGATTTACCTCTATTTAATGGGTAAAGACAGCCTCACCGTGAACGGCAAATCACTCGATGCCCAATAAAATGCAACGCACTATTACTCCAATCTACTAACCGCCAATCAGCCGCTCCAGCTTCTCTTCATTGGTCGCAGGAGCGCTTTTTGCACCGTTAGAGCTCGCCGAAGAACGCTCTCCTCCAACAGGAGAAAACTGCCCTACATCAGGCCGACTATTACTTTGTGGCGCACCACCCGCTTCCTTTTGGTCGCCAAAGACACCTATTTCAGGCATCATCCGCAAACGCTTTTCTAGAATATCTTGAGGGACATTCCCAGTAAACAACACCGTAAACGGCGCTTCTTCTGTGCGCTTGTTGACTTCATCGTAGATCGCCTGCTCACGCGCAGCAATCGCATTTTCTTCCAGATAAGACATCCCCCGATTATTCGCCGAAACCACAACATTCGGCCTACGCGCTGAGCTCGACTTTTCCACAGGAATAATCGCCACCGCTTCTTGCGAGCGCATCACAACCTGATGCTCAGCACGAATAATCTCATCGCCGTAAATAATATCAACAGGGTGACGCTCGATTGTCTGCGCATTTGCCAACAAGGACACGAAACCAAGCAATCCCAATGAATATTTCATAAACACCTCAACAAACCAATTCGCCCACTATAAGAGATAAAAAGGCATAAAAAAAGGAGTTCAAGCCATGCTTGAACTCCTTTTTTACTTTCTGATCTTTTTTTTACTTTCTAATTTTTTTAGCGCTTAACTCAATATTAGAGAGTAATCACATCAAAGTCTGCTTCTGGATTGGCGTCCGCATCATAATCAACACCATCCAAACCAAAGCCAAACAATTTCAAAAACTCGTCTTTATAAAGCTGATAATCAGTTTCTGCAAACAAGTTCGCATCATTAATTTGTGGCCAAAGATCACGACAAGCTTGCTGCACATCTTCACGCAATTCCCAGTCATCAAGACGAAGACGATTCATATCGTCTGTCAACTCAGCTGGGGTGTGGTTATTGTACAAACGTTCAGAAAACAGACGATAAATCTGGTCCATACAACCTTCATGAAGACCTTTTTCACGCATCACTTTAAAGACCATCGCCAAGTACAATGGCATCACAGGAATAGCAGAAGACGCTTGCGTCACAACAGACTTCAATACCGCCACATTCGCACCGCCACCAAGCGTCGCCAACTGAGCATTAATGGCCGCAGAAGCACGATCCAAATCCTCTTTTGCCTTGCCCAATGCGCCATGCCAATAAATTGGCCACGTAATATCAGAGCCAATGTAAGAGTAAGCAACCGTACGAACACCTTCCGCTAGAACACCCGCTTCTTGCAACGCCGACATCCAAAGCTCCCAATCTTGGCCGCCCATTACCGTTGTCGTGGCCGCAACTTCTTCTTCTGTCGCTGGCTCGATTTCCGCTTCGATAATCACATCTTTATTGGTATCAATCGCCGTAGAACGGTAGGTTTCACCAATCGGCTTAAGAACAGAACGAACCACTTCACCCGTGTCTGGCAGCTTACGCACAGGAGACGCCAACGAATAAACCACCATGTCCACTTCACCAAGGTCTTGCTTAATGAGGTCAATAACGGTTGCGCGAGCGTCATTTGAAAAAGCATCGCCATTAATACTTTTAGCGTACAAACCTTCTTCTTTGGCAATTTTGTCAAACGCCGCAGAATTATACCAACCTGCCGTGCCGGTTTTTTTATCCGTACCAGGCTTTTCAAAGAAAACACCGATCGTCGCCGCGCCAGAACCAAACGCTGCTGCGATACGAGAAGACAAGCCATAACCACTTGACGCACCGATTACGAGTACTTTTTTAGGGCCATTTTCAACGGCGCCTTTGCTTTTAGTAAAAGCAATTTGCTCTCTTACATTTTGCTCACAGCCTACTGGGTGTGTTGTGGTACAAATAAATCCGCGAATCTTTGGCTTTATGATCATAATATCTTCTCAACGTCATGTTTTGCTTACGTCTTGCCAGATAATCCCTCAAACGAGACAGGCAAGACAAATCTGTCCGCCATGATACAATAGCCAGATGAATATGTCCTGATTCTCGTTAAAATACAGAATCAAAAGCTTACAGAGGCCTTAAAAATTACCGTGCACCTACTTGTCATCGGCTACGTCTGGCCAGAACCCAACTCCTCTGCCGCTGGCAGTAGAATGATGCAACTGCTCGACTGCTTTTATAAACAGCAGTGGCAACTGTCTTTCGCCAGCCCAGCGCAGCAGACTGAGCACATGGTCGATCTCTCTGAATTAGGCATTGAAGCTGAACATATCGAGCTTAACAATGCGTCATTCGACCGTTACATTGCCGATAAAAAGCCCGATATTGTGGTATTTGATCGCTTTATGATGGAAGAGCAATTCGGCTGGCGCGTCGAAAAATTCAGCCCAGATTCGTTACGCGTGCTCAATACGGAAGATCTTCACTCATTAAGACAAGCCAGACACACCGCTCTTAAACAAAACAGAGACTTTGTGATAGAAGACCTTTATAGCGACCACGGCATTCGTGAAATCGCCGCCATCCATCGTTGCGACTTAACCTTGATGATTTCCGAAGTCGAAACCGAACTGCTAATCGATAAATTTCACGTACCGGAAAGCCATGTGTTCCACCTGCCATTTATGCTGCCAGAACCACAGGACACCAACACACTACTAAGCTTTGAAGCACGCCAACACTTCATCAGCATTGGCAACTTTCGTCACGCCCCCAATTGGGATGCTGTGTTACAGCTTAAAACAGAGATATGGCCAAAGATTCGTCAACGACTACCAAAAGCAGAAATGCATATTTATGGCGCCTACCCGCCACCCAAAGCCACGCAATTACACAATGCAAAAGAAGGCTTTTTGGTAAAAGGCTGGGCCGAAAATGCTCAAAGCGTCATACAACAAGCCAGACTGTGTTTGGCGCCATTACGTTTTGGCGCTGGCATCAAAGGCAAGTTGGTGGAAGCCATGCAAATGGGCACCCCAAGCATCACCACCAGCGTTGGCGCAGAATCCATGCACGGAGAATTACCCTGGAATGGCGTTATCACAGACGATATGGAGACTTTTGTTGATGCGGCCGTTTCTCTTTATGAGGACAAAACTAGCTGGCTATTGATGCAACAAAATGGCAATAGAATTTTACAAGACCGCTACCAAGCAGACGAATGGCAAGCCAAGTTAATCAATAGATTGACACTACAAACTCAGCTAAGGGAAAGCTTGAGGAAAAAACATTTTTTAGGTTTGATGTTGCGACACCACAGCCTAAAAAGCACACAGTACATGTCACAATGGATTGAACTTAAAAATACTGCTGTGGAAAAGTGATGTTAAAAAAACATCGAAAAGCCAGTGAAAGTAAAGGCCATTATTACTCGCTGACGAACTGGCTTTTCGCTTCTCGCTCACGCACTTTTTTCATCACCGCCTGTTGCGATGCTTTGTTCATGCTGCCCCACTGGCTAATTTCCTTACCCGTTCGATAACACCCCACACAGACGTCATCATCATTAAGCAGGCAAAGGTTAACGCAGGGGGATTTTAACTGAGGTTTCGGCTTGGTCATTTTCACTCAACACTTATACAGAACACAGTAAACAAAAAGCCTTGGCGGAAAACACCACCAAGGCCTCTGATTCTAATATTCAGCGTTATGATAAACGCGCTGAACATCATCCAAGTCATTCAAAAGATCTAAGAAACGGTCAAACTGCTCGACTTCTTCGCCTTGAATTTCGGTGGTATTTTGCGCGACGAATTGAATTTCATCGACTTCAAATTCAATTTCACCAAAGGCATCCGTTAACGCTGTTTTCGCCTTACTGTAATCGGTGTGTGGCGCAAAAACAGTCACTTTACCCTCTTCTAGCTCAATGTCCGTCACATCCACATCTGCCAGCATTAAGGCTTCTAGTACCGCCTCTTCATCCGTGCCGGCAAACACAAAAATAGCACTGTGATCAAACATGTGACTCACGCTGCCTTGGCTGCCGATTTTGCATTTCACCTTGTTAAAGCAAGTACGCACATCACCAAAAGTACGATTAGGATTATCAGACAAGCAATCCACGATCACCATGGTGTTACCAGGACCAAAACCTTCGTAGCGAGCCGTATCAAAATCTTCGCCACCGCCACCTTTCGCCTTATCAATCGCTTTGTCGATAACGTGAGTTGGCACCTGATCTTTTTTGGCACGGTCAATCAGTGAACGTAGTGCCAAATTACCATTAGGGTCCATACCACCGGATTTCGCGCAAACATAAATCTCACGGCCGTATTTGCTGTACACCTTGGCTTTTTGGTCAGACGTTTTTGCCATGGACTCTTTGCGGTTTTGGAAGGCTCTGCCCATTACATATTCCTATTTAATACTGTCTTGAAAAGTGAGATTCTAACGTGTCCCTCAAAAAGAAGGAACTGCTAGCACGGCCTAAACACGATAAAAACCAGATAGCGCTATAAAAGCCCCACAAAGAAAAACAACATCGAAATAAAATGCGCCAAAAAGCAGCAAAAAAGCTCAATTCCAAATCCTCATTATTTACACGCCAAGCAAGTAGCCAGATTTCACAAAAAAACTGTATAGTAAACAGACGATTAGAATAGTTAAATACACAGTTCACCCAAGACACACTCCTATCGTGCATCGCTAGCGACATTTAGACCGTGCACAGTGAGTCATCAGGGGTCTCTCAACAGGATAATAAATAGGTTTTCAGCTCCACTATGACAATTGCCAAAGGGTTAAAAATTCGGCACAAACTTTTTGCCGTTTTTGTATTAAGCAACATATTGCTCATTGTTTCCATGTGGCAAGTATTTCAATGGAGCTTCGATCGGGGCTTTGTTTCCTATGCCACAGAGCGTGATCGCGACTTCTTAGGACAAATGGCCAACAGAACAGCCAACCTCTATATCTATTACGATGATTGGTATTTTTTAGTACAAGAAAGTCGAATGGAAAAAGAATGGCACCTAGCCAAACTCGATAATCTAAGAGATTTAGTCCCACCCCCCAGCACACCAAATTTGGATCTAATTTATCCTTCCCAATATTATCGTCAACGTTTTCTGCTCTTTGATAGCCAACAAAAAGCCATCATAGGCACGACACGTTTTAGTGATGCCGAAACGCATGCGGTAAAAGTCAATAAAAAAATAGTCGGCTACGTGGGTTTACGATCGATACGCGAGCTGGTTCAAGACCAGACGCTACGCTTCGTACGCCAACAGGGTGAAGCCTTTTTACTGATTTCAGCGTTTATGCTGGCTATTGCGGCGTTATTAACTTGGCCGTTAGCTCAGTGGCTAAGCCGTCCGCTGTGCTCTATGCAGCAAGCCACCAAAAAACTCGCCGCAGGCAAATATGAAACACGCATAGCGGTGAAAGGTTCGGATGAACTGGCGGATTTGAGCTGCAATTTCAATCTCCTTGCCTGCACACTGGAACATACCAGAGAAGCCCGCAAACGCTGGGTCGCCGATACCGCCCATGAACTCAGAACCCCCGTTGCCATTTTGAGAGGGGAAATAGAAGCCATGCAGGATGGTATTATTAAAGTATCGCCAGAGAGCCTCGCCTCTTTGCAGCAAGAAACACTCCATATTGCGCGTTTAATCGATGACTTAAACCAGCTATCCATGCATGATACTGGAAGCTTAAATTACGAAATGGAAGAAGTGTCACTAAATGAGATCATAGAGCAGACCGTGCAATCGATGACCTTACCATTTAGCGAAGCAGGATTGGAATTAGAGTTTGAATATTCACAAAAACACCCTATTGTTATGACAGGTGATTCAGATCGCTTACATCAGCTTTTTGCGAATCTCATGAATAATTCGTTGAAATACACCAATGTGCCAGGAAAGCTGATAGTAAAACTCTCGAAACACCAAAAGAAAGCACACATTCTTTTTGAAGATACCGCGCCGGGTGTTGGCGAAAATGAAATTAACAAAATTTTTGAACAGTTTTATCGGGTTGAAAACTCAAGAAATAGAACAACGGGTGGAAGAGGCTTAGGTCTTGCTATTTGCTCCGGCATTGTCGAAGGACACCAGGGCACTATCGGCGCTTACCATGCACCAGATGGTGGTTTAGGAATAAAAATAGAATTTCCTGTAAATTAATTCTTTTTAAATTACTGCTTTTTAACTAATGGAACGTAAAAGATTATGAGCAAAGTACTGATTATTGAAGATGAACCAAAGTTAGCCGAATTAATGAGCGCCTACTTGGAACAAGCAGGTTACGAACATCACCACCTAGACCGTGGAGATATTGCCGTTAATTACATTAAAAACAACTCTGTAGACCTTATTTTGTTAGACCTTATGCTACCTGGATTAGATGGCATTGAGATCTGCAAACAGGTGCGTCAGTTTAGTGGTGTACCCATTATCATGGTGACCGCAAAAGCAGAAGAAATAGACCGATTAATTGGTCTAGAAATGGGCGCAGATGACTACGTTTGCAAGCCTTTTAGTCCACGTGAAATCGTTGCACGAGTGAAAGCAAACCTACGCCGTGTTGAGCTAGATCAGGCAGAATCCCCCAGAACAGATGGTTTTGACTTAGATATAGATCGCTTACGAGCCACTTACAAAGGCGACCTTATTGATTTAACAACGGTTGAATTTCAGCTATTGCAGTTATTAATTAAAGAGCCTGGTCGTGTATTTGGCAGGGATCTTATTATGAAAAGCATTTACGCCGACAGCCGAGTGGTTAGTGATCGCACCATAGATAGCCATATTAAAAAGCTACGCAAAAAAATCTCGGCGGTGGCACCAGAACTCAATGTCATTCACTCGGTTTATGGTGCAGGTTATCGTTTTGAGAATAACGACCAATAGTACTCGACTGTAAGGAATAGCGTCGTTGGACAGCTTTTTAGATGTATTGGTATTTTCCTTTTCCATTACCATGCCTATTTTTACGATTTTGGTATTAGGTGTCGTGCTACGTCGAATACGAATTATCAATGATAACTTTATCGATGTAGCGTCTAAATTAGTGTTCAACGTCACGCTTCCCGCATTACTGTTTATTAGCATATCGAAAACAGATTTAACCACTAACACCGATCTATCCTTAGTGATTTACGCCATGCTAGCCGTCACCGTAACCTATGTTATGTTGGAGCTATTAATGTCGATATGGGAGCCAGATAAAGCACAGCGAGCGGTATTAGTACAGGGTGCTTTTCGCTCGAACATGGGCATAATTGGTCTTGCTTATTGTGTTAACGCTTATGGTAATGAGGTCTTTATCGTCGCTTCTGTTTACCTAGGCGGCGTGACAATACTCTTCAATATATTATCGGTTATTGGCTTAAGTCGAGCATTGGGCACCGATGCTAACCTTAAAAGCATTATCAAAAGCATCGTCAAAAACCCGCTTATTATTGCCATATTAGCGGCTTTTGCCAGCGCCATCACAGGCCTTCAACTGCCCACCACACTCTACAAAGCGGGCGACTACTTCGCTCAGATGACATTACCCTTGGCGCTGCTCTGTGCAGGGGCCTCGTTGAGTTTTAGCTCGCTAAAAAGCGATCTTCTAAGCTCTGCTATCGCATCCGCGGGAAAGCTTATTTTCATTCCTTTTGCCTTAACGTTAGGAGGCTATCTACTGGGCTACCGAGGCATGGAACTTGGCGTACTTTTTCTCATGTCATCAGCCCCCACCGCCTCAGCAAGTTATATCATGGTACGTGCGATGAATGGCAACGCTACGCTGGCCGCTAACATCATTGTGATTACCACCATCGTTTCCTTGATTAGCACCAGCATTGGCGTTACGTTGTTACGCAGTTTCCACCTAATTTGACCCATATCACCCAGCATTTACCTGACATCAAAATAGGGTTTATATGAAAGCCAGCGAGACAACCTTTGTTTTTATCATTGCGTAAACATCGTCTTTTTTTCCTCTCCTGTGGTGGCGCTTTACTGACCATGCTCTTTTTTGCTGTCAACACGGTCGCTTACCAAGCCCTGATTATTGACAAACATTCTGCTGGGCAAGACCAATTACTAGACTACGTTATCGAGCTGCGAAATGAGTTAAAAAACTACCACATTCTCCCCTATGCGCTTGCCGATAACCCAACCTTACTGGCGTTTATGGGCAACCCTAAAGACGCCTCATTAAAGAAAAACTTGCAACGCCAACTAGAAGACCTGACGCACGTGTCCAAAACCCATGATTGGTTTATTCTTTCTGAACAAGGAAAGCTACTCGTTTCTAGCGAACAATCCATTCATTTCAACCTAGACGACTACTTTGACAAAGACACCCTCAGTAACACACTAAAAGAGCAGCAAGGTGAATACATGCTGGTCTCTGGCTACAACCCAAGCCAGTACAAATCGGCCCATCTTGTGTTAGCGCCAGTTTACACACAGGCAGGGCTTGCAGGCGCAGTGGCGGTAAGAATTAATGTTAATGACCTAATAGAGCGCTGGAATTTATTCGAAGACTTAGTCGTAATGACCGATCAAAACAGCCTCATCTTTTTGGCCAGCAAGTTGAATCGACTTCTACCAAGTGACTGGCTAGAGCAGCCAACAGACATTCAGTTTCTAAATAATACCCGCTCAAAAGCCTATCGCTTAGACGACCAAAACTACCTTCTACAAAATGTGATGCTAGACGACCTTAAATGGCAAATACATTACCTATCAAACCTAAAAGGCATACAACAAAAAGCCCAAAACATTGCCTTTATTAGCTTAGGAGGGTTCGCTTTATTATTTTTATTTTGGCTCTATCGGCGTGAACGATCTTTGAAAATCGCCTCCAAACGAGAAAATGAATTACTGATTGCTGACAGCACACAACGACAAAGGGCGTTAATTGAAAACACCCACGTAGGACTCTTACAACTCACTAAATGTGGGGAAATCTCCTTCGTCAATCCAATGGGGCAACGTTACTTTGGCCTGCAATCACAACTCGACAGCCACTTTTTAGAAGAACTGCTACCGGATTGCCAGGAAAATCAAGTCGCGCTGTCTTTCATAAAATCACTGCGCACTCCAGATATAGCAAGCAATGGACACGCCAGTAACTTGCTAGAACAAGAAGTTATTTTACAAAAAATAGACGGTCAAACCTTTCCCGCCCTCCTCTCGGTGTCATCTTTAGAATGGAACGAGCTACCGGGCTATTTAGTCACTTTATTGGACATCAGCAAGAGAAAAAAGGCAGAACTGAGCTTATTAGAAGCCAATAGCCGACTAGAAGATCGCGTGTTAGAAAGAACCAAAGCGCTGGAAGCCGCGCAGCAAGAATTATTACGAACAGAAAAACTCGCGGCCATCGGCCAAATGTCAACAGCCATTGCCCATGAACTAAATCAACCCTTAACAGGCATCAGAACACTCGCCTTTACCGCCGAGCTGCTGCTAAAACGACAAGATTCGGAACAAGCCCTTAAAGTACTCTTTGATTTAGAATCCTTAGTCGGCAGAATGCAGTGCCTCACCAGTGAACTTAAAGTGCTCGCCTACCGAAGACCCGAACAGCTCACGCCAACCCCTATAAAACACACTATACAAAAAGCGATCGACAGCCTTGGTGACGACGCACAGAATATTAGCTGGTCAATACACCTCAACGACTTAGACAAGGTCATGGCTGAGCCGACACGATTAGAAAGAATATTTTCCAATTTGATCAGTAACTCTATACAAGCTTGCTCTGAGGAAAAAATACCCCCTCAAATAAACATCACTCTCGTCACCAAAAATGAAAAAATCACCCTCTGCTATCGAGACAATGGCCCCGGTATAAGCCAAGCTAACCTATCCCATATCTTCGAGCCCTTTTTTACCACCAAACCCATAGGCAAAGGCTTAGGACTTGGGCTTGCAATCAGCGCGAACTTAGCAAAAGATATGAATGGCGATTTAACCGCAAGCCATAACGAATCCTCCCAACTGGTGTTCGGATTAACCCTAGCAAAGGCCTAACATGGAAAACCCTACCCGCTCCGCAATTGAAGTCTGGCTACTCGACGATGACGACATCGTCCGCTCAACCACTGCACAATGGTTACGTTTATCCGATTATGAGGTGCGGGAGTTTTACAGTGCTCAAGAGCTGCTTAATCAATTTGCCAGCGCACAACCCTGCATTATCATCAGTGATATTCGCATGACGCCCATAGATGGCCTAACTGTGATGAACGATTGCCTTTCACAAGAGCATGATCTGCCTTTTATTCTTATTACTGGCCATGGCGATATAGATACCGCCGTCAGTGCGCTACGCGATGGTGCCTTCGATTTTCTTGAAAAGCCGTTTGATCCGAATCGGTTAATACAAACCGTAGAAAAAGCCATTCAACAGCGCCACGTCCAACTGCAACACGCCACACAATCCCAATACCTAGGCGAGTTACATGGCCTGGAAGAAGTGATCATCGGGCAACACGAACAAATTATCCGCATCAGGCAGCAAATCCACACATTTGCCAGCATGGACACTCACGTCATCGTTTATGGCAAAACAGGCTGTGGCAAAGAACTAGTCGCAAAAGCACTGCATGACTGCAGCCCGAGAAGCAGCCGCCCTTTTGTCGCGATAAACTGCGCCGCCATTCCGACAGACCTCTTTGAAAGTGAACTTTTTGGGCATGAAGCCGGCGCCTTTACCAGCGCCAATAAGCAACGAATTGGGAAACTAGAGCACGCCAGCGGTGGCACCTTGTTTCTGGATGAAATTGAAAGCATGCCTCTGCCTATGCAAATAAAATTGCTCCGCGTTTTGCAAGAAAATCAGCTTGAGCGCATTGGCAGCAACCACACCATACAAATCGACCTAAGAGTCGTTGCGGCAGCCAAAAGTGACTTACAAACACTTGAGCATTTCCGACAGGATTTATTTTTTCGCCTCAACGTATCACAAATACACCTCCCAGAGTTACGTCACAGAGGGTCGGATGTTCCTCTTCTGTTTGAGCATTTTTGCCGCATTGCAATCAAGGAGCGTGGCGGCGAAGTCCGGCAACTGAGCCCTATGGACCATGAAACGCTCACCTTGTATGGATGGCCGGGCAACGTAAGGGAACTAAGAAACGTGGCACTACGGTATGCCCTCGACCCAAACACCAGTGTGGCAAAAATACTGGCGGGGTATCAGGCACAAGACGATATTGACACCGTCACGCCATTGCCACTGAGTGTGAAAGTACAAGAGTTTGAGCGCAGTCTCATTGAAGCCAGCATCCGCCAACAAAAAGGCAACATTCAGCTGGTTTTAGAGCAACTTCAACTACCACGAAGAACCCTCAATCAAAAGATGCAAAAATACGGATTAAACCGCACAGACTACCTTTCATAACGCTTATCAGCGCAAAATATTAAAACAGTGATTCTCATATAAAAAATTTAATGAGAATCACTTGCATTGAATCGATAAAAAACCTTTAATGATAACCATTATCAGATTAGAGGCGACACATAATGCAAGTGAATATGAGCGATGTGTATGACAATGCGGGAAATATCGAAAAAAAGCAGTCCGGACAACTATCCGGTCATAAACAGCTTCTTTCTTTGCTTCCCAATCTGCAATTGCTTGACCAGCACTTACACAGCAAAACAGCGATCTCAATCTATGAAGAAGCTCGACAAGGATTGTATTTTTCTTTTTTAGGGACAAGCGCAATCAAGACAATACAAGATATAGAGTCGGTGCAAATTTCCTATCAAGCGCGAGATATAAATGGTGTGTTCTCTATCGCCGAAAACACAGAACGAAGCTTGATCCAAATACGCATCACGCCCTCACATTTGGCCATGGTGCTTGGAGAAACAGAAAATCAAATTATTCAGCATTTTAGCGCCATGCAAGACAAACTTGCGAATGAAAATGCCGTCATACAACTTCCCTTAACAGAAAAGACGGCCAACATCATTAAGCCTATTTTGAGCCATAAAGGCCATTCTATTAGCCTGGCAGGCCACCTTTATGCTGCTATTTTCACCCTGATCGAACAGCTGCAAATGCTGAACCATTTATCGCAATGTGAAGAGTGTCAAAGTAAATTATTTAACGCTCAAAATCTCATTGAAATCCCCGCCAAAGCGGCGCTAAACATTCAGCAACTAGCGCATACCGTTGGACTCAATACCGACGCCCTCGCCATCGGCTTTCACCTACTCGTAGGGCAATCTATAGAAAGCTATTGTACTCACAGCCGGATCAAAGTAGCGGCGGCGCAGCTGAGGCAAAATCCAGCCTCAAAATCACATATCGTTGCGCAGAGTGGTTTTTCAGCGGATCAATTTGAAGCGGCCTTTATTCAACACTTTGGTGTCAGCAGTCACCAATACGGACAAATTCATTAAGTAACTGATTCATTAAGTAACAGGAATAAAAACAAACTATGGCGAATTCATCCATTGCCCTTATTTACGGCACAGACACCAACAACACAGAAGAGGTTGGCCACAAAATAGCCAAACAATGGCAAGAACTTGGCGAACAAGTAGATATATTCAACATCAAAGATATTGAGCTTAGCCAACTTGAACAATACTCCATGCTCATTTTAGGCATTCCCACTTGGGACTTTGGCGGCATTCAATCGGACTGGGAAGACATTGGCGACAGCTTAGCTGAACTGGCCTTGGAAAATACGGTCATCGCCTTATACGGCTTAGGCGATCAATTTGGCTACGGAGACTACTTTGTCGACGCGGTAGGCTGGCTGTACGAGAAATTATTACCAACTAACGCTACGTTTATTGGCCAATGGTCAACAGAAGGCTATGAATTCGAAGCCTCTAGAGCGTGTATTGACGACAAAGAACACTTCATCGGCCTCGCCATTGATGAAGACCAGCAATTTGAACTCACTGATCAAAGAGTTGAGCAGTGGGTCATCCAGCTTTACGCAGAAAGAGCAGTAGAAGCGGCATAAGTTATCGCCTGTCTGGCCATTGATTGGAAGTAAACGACTCAAATTTGGAGCTCCATACATTCGCTGCCCCGAATGCCCAAATTTTACTTTCGGTCAATGAGATAACCATGCAACGAGCTCTGTAATGCGTGAAGAACGTGGCTACCTCTCCTTTCTCTCCTGCTTGGAGGTAGCCACGTATTTCTTTTTCTCGTAACAATTCGCTATGATGTCACCACTTTTTCAATGCAGCGTTGGCAAACATGAATCTACAACTTTCAGATATTACGATTGGTCTCACTGTCATCGCTTTTGTTTACGCTTGGTGGAGCAACATTTCCATGCGTGAACGCGCCCTCTTTAAAGTGAAGAAACATTGCGAATCCTTGAGCCTGCAATTACTGGATGACAGTGTCGCGGGAGCGGGATGGGTACCAACGTGGGCCAATGGCGGGCTAAAAATAAAAAGAACCTACAAATTTGAATTCAGCTCAAGTGGCGTTGCTCGTTATCCCGGCAGCATAACGCTCCTTGGAGAACAACAATTGAGCCTATGGCTTAGCCCGCATGACTTTTAAACTCGACGTCATTCGTCAGCAGACTTGCACAATCCTCAATTCACTGCAATGATATCGATAAATGTCATATTTTTATGTCATTTAATTGCAAAGAAGGCCATAGTAGAAATAGAATAGTTAGGTAAATATTTGTAATGCTTTGATAGGCTAGATTTCATTACTCAAGGGTGTTTAATTCATCTTATTAATGTGTCTATCGGTTCAATCTATAATAAAAAAGTGCAGGATATCACATGTTGGCAAACCTTAGTTTTCGTACCAAGTTACTCTCTCTGCTTATTGCAGCTATTCTTGGATTCGTTATTGTAACTGCTGTGGCACTACAAGGATTGAATGTTCAAGAAACCTCCTCCTATAAATTTGATCGTTTAACAAAAGTGGATAAGGATCTCGCTTCTCTCGTTATTACACTCATGGAAGAATATGAGTCCCTATCAGGCATAGACAACAGCTCCGCTGAAGGCTTTATTGAGCAGGTCAATGCCAACCATGAAAAATTCATGGGAATATTAGAAAAAGACACCGATTATCTTCAAGATGAAGAAGCAAAAACCTACCTAGACAACATCGCTGTCGCGTTAACAAACTACAATAACACACTCAAATCCTTGATTAATCAACGACAAAAAGTAGGCTTTAATGGTTCCTCTGGTCTAAAAGGAGAAATATCTCTTCTAGGCGAGAAAGTCACCGAAGAAATCTCTTTTTTAAGCTTGGTAAAACAAGAGTTTCTGCCAGTACGTGAAGCAGAGAAAAACTTCATTTTCGAGCCTGTTCCAGAAAACAAAGTCGAATTCATGGAGCGCTATGACAAATTCTATAAGCGCGTGACCAACTTTGGTCTAGAAGAGCGCTTCGGAGAAGTGATCAATCAATACTTTACTTCCGTTGAGAATTTCGACAGTGAAAACCAGCAACTAAAAACCTTACAAGCTGAGTTTCAAGCCCGTAAAGCAGACTTTAATCAAACACGCCTAATTGCCGTCGACTATATGCAGAACGCGGTATCAGAAGCTCGCACACAAGCTTCTGATAGCTCTCAACAAGCCAGTATCAGCCTAATTGTTGTTAGCATTGTGGTGGCTATTATCGCCGCCTTAATGATGATGGGGATAGGCCGCAGTGTGAGCAAAACCCTCAATCAAATTATCAAGGATCTTGGCAAAGTAAAAAGCGGTGACTTAACAGCACGCTTGTATGTCAACAACAAACGTAATGATGAATTTGACTCACTTTGTAGCTCAGTCAATGAGATGACCAACGGGCTTGGTTCGGTGATCGGAGAAGTCGTTGATACCACACAAGGTGTAAACGGCATGGTAACCGAGTTGAACACCTCTGTGACCAACATCGCTCAAAGCAACCGCTCAGTAAGTGAACAGACTAACTCCTTGGCGGCAGCAACAGAGGAAATCTCAACAACCATTTCTAGCATCTCAAACACCACAGAAGATTTAAGCAGCCAATCACAGCATACCTACGAGTCTGCTAAAGTCGGGGCCGAAACAATAAAAGGCGCACTGTCTAATCTATCCAGCACCATCAGTGTGGTGAATAAGACCAGTGAGCAGCTGAACGAGCTAGGACAGCTTTCAAAAGACATCGATAACGTGATAGGTATGATCAATGATCTGGCCAATCAAACCAACCTTTTAGCCCTTAATGCTGCGATAGAAGCGGCGCGGGCTGGTGAGGCTGGCCGAGGCTTTTCGGTGGTGGCTGACGAAGTCCGCTCTCTAGCAGAGAAAACGGTAGACGCGACGGCTAAAATTACCGACATTGTTAGCACCATTCAAACCTCAACGCAGACCGCTATTGAAACCATGCGCAGCGGCCAAGAAAGCCTGCATGCGATTGAAGAATTTAGCGAAAAAGCAGAAGTGGCTATTAAAGAAATTGAGCAAAATGCACAAACTAGTTCCGCATCTTCGATTGACATGGCACGCTCCATTCAGGAAGTCGCGAAAACAGCGGTGCACATGAGCGAAGAAATGGACAAAATAGCCCAACAGTTACAGCGAGATAACAGCTATATTAATAGCATTGAAGGCAATACCAGAGACATACACAATCAGGTAAGCAGCTTAGATAAGAAAACTGCCGTATTCACTACGCGCTAAGCCAATACTGGAAGTGTTATATTAACCCATAAAAAAACCGGCTCAGGCCGGTTTTTTTTATGGGTTTTAGTCGCTTTCACTTATTGTCAAAAAACACTCTATTGACCGTTTTGCGACAATTATAGTGCTAAGAAATTTATCGTTCTGAAAAACTATCGTCCTAAAAAACTATCGTCCTAAAAAACTATCGTCCTAAAAAACTACAGCTCTGAAAAACTATCGCCCTAAAAAACTACAGCTCTGAGAATTCTTTTTCCCAGCGTTTCGCTTCTTTCTTAGAAGGCCCACCCAATACATTTACGGCCGTACGCATACGGGCACGAGAAATATCAGAACCTAAAATTGCCATAGAATCGAACACAGACACCGACGCTGTGGTACCTGAAATCGCCACAAACAAAGGCGCAAAAAAGTCTTTTGGCTTAATTTCCATGGCTTGCGCCAATGTTTTCAGTTCATTAAAAATATTGTCTTTTTCCCATTTATTCAACGCTTCAAGACGCCATAAAGCGAACTGCATCGCTTTACGAAGGGTTTCTTCTTCCATTTTAATAGAAGAAAAGTCTTCTTTGCTGATGGGCAGCATGCCTTTCAAGAAAAAGCCCGCGACATCCGCCACATCCGAAAAGGTTTCAACACGAGGCATCACCAGAGGCAAGATTTTCATTAAATACTCAGGGTTAAGCGCCCATTCAACGTACTTTTGCGCAAAGGCTTCAGGCGTTAAATTTTCACGAATCCACATACCATTTAGCCAACTAAGCTTTTCGACATCAAAAACCGGTCCGCCTAGAGAAACGCGCTGAATATCAAAGTGCTCAACCATGTCATCTAATGAGAATTTTTCACGCTCATCTGGCATAGACCAGCCCATACGACCAAGGTAGTTGATTACCGCTTCGGCCATATAGCCCATACGCTGGTAGTACAAGATACTGGTTGGGTTTTTACGTTTCGATAACTTAGACTTATCTGGATTACGCAACAAAGGCATATGACACAAAGTTGGCATATCCCAACCAAAATATTGGTACAACAAAATATGCTTGGGTGCCGAGTTAATCCATTCTTCGCCACGAATAACATGGGTGATTTTCATCAAATGGTCATCAACCACGTTAGCAAGATGATACGTCGGCATGCCATCGGCTTTTAGCAAAACTTGCATGTCCACTTGAGCCCAATCAATCTCAATGGTGCCACGCAGCATATCCTGTACGACACATATACCTTCTTCGGGGATTTTCATGCGAATAACATAAGGCACGCCAGCCTCTAATTTCGCCTGCACTTCTTCTGGCGTCAGAGCCAACGCACGGCCATCGTATTTTTGCGGCAAACCTTGCTCTTTTTGTTCAATACGCATTTGGTCCAACTCTTCCGTTGTCTCAAATGCATAAAATGCGTGACCTTTATCAATCAGCTCTTGCGCGTATTGCCCATAAATATCACCCCGCTCGCTTTGACGGTAAGGACCATACTCTCCGCCGACATCTGGGCCTTCAGCCCAATCCAGCCCTAGCCAACGCAATGCATCCAAAATCATTTTTTCAGACTCTGGGGTGCTACGGGTTTGGTCTGTATCTTCAATTCGTAGAATAAATTTGCCACCCATTTTGCGAGCAAACGCCATATTAAATAACGCAATATAGGCTGTACCAACATGCGGGTCGCCGGTTGGCGATGGTGCAATACGTGTTCTTACCTCTGTCATAAAAATCTCATCTGTTTGTTGCCTGAAATGCCGCTATTATAAGCCTCTCGCTACTTATGAGTAAGAGGCTCGACTTATCTTTTCTGTCTAGAAAGTGGATTCACTCAACTTTTGGCGCGTTATAACGCAGCTGCGAAAGACGCACGCCAATCTCCACATCCGTTTTTAGGGCAACTAACGCTCGCGATTGCAGACATTGCTCGTAGCCACCCGCCAACAAGGACTGAATGCGTTCCGAAAAAGCAGATAGATTAGCGTAAATGTCTTCTATCGTAGAAAACTGATTCATAATGGCCAGCGCTGTTTTAGGGCCAATCCCCTTTACACCCGGAATGCGGTTGGTGGTATCGCCAACTAGGGCCCAATAATCAATCAATTGATGTGGTTCGACGCCATATTTTCCAGGCACCCAGATTTTGTCATAACCTAATTTGGCAAAATAATCATATTGAAGAATACAATCATCGCTTAGCAGTTGGGTGAATCCTTTATCGGTCGAAACAATATACGACTTAATATTATGACTCGCGGCCTTCACCGCCAATGTGGCAATAAGATCATCAGCCTCCCAACCATCAAGCCTTAAACAAGGCAGATGATTAAAACGAAATACTCGAGCAAAATCAGGCAAAGACAGCAGCAAGCCATCATCCATTGGCACCCGACCGAGCTTATATTCTGGGTACAATTCATGACGCCATGTTTTGCCACTAGAATCAAAAACAACAACAGCATAAGAAGGCTGAAACTGCTGGGTTAACTTTGCTAACGCTTCGACGGCAATACTTTGCGTGCGCTCAATCCGCCGAACCAAGTCTTGCTCAGACTCCAACGCGGCATAGAGGCGGCGAATTAAATTTAAACCGTCAACAATGAGTAATTTTTTATCCACTCCAAACCCTTATTTTTGCTACATTTAGGTTACTGTCGAATGACATTATTAGGGTAACATGTACAAAGCTCATCACGATAATTCATCATGATACACACAAGCAAGAAGGACGCTGCCATGAAAAAACAATCTACTTACCTTTCCCTTGGTCTTCTTTTAAGTGCCATAACCCCAGCTCTAAATGCAGCACCTCCTACAGCCCTTGCTTCCAGCATTCATGCAGTTATTGGGCTCGATAGCAGCCAGGTGGTCGAGGATAGTCAGCAACTAAGCCTCACCCCAACCCCCAGCACACTGTTTCCATTACAAGAAAACTTTGCCCCTATTACTCACTTAGAAAACCATTTCGACAAAAACTGGTTCGACGAAATCGGCCGTAAAGTGACAGTAGAGCATAAGCACAGAAAGCTAAACTACACTGGCCTCTTGACTAAAATCGAGCCAAATAATCGCTCTTTTTTGCTCATGATCAACGACCGGCCAACCACCTTGCCGTTGGATGATTTTTACCTTATCCCGCTCGAAAAAGCAGACATCAACAAAACACTCAAACCCGCCTATCAAGTCACCTATCAGACCGATCAGCTAGCATGGACACCGCAATTGAGTTTAATCTTCGAAAATGATCAGGTTTCCGTGTCCCAGCAAGCGCTATTACACAACCACTCAAGCTCGACCATTAAGATACAAGACAGCCTTCTTCACTATGCAAGAAACGCGACACCCCGACTTTTTAAAGCAGAACGCAGCACACTCGCCATGAGCGCAGATCAATCATCGATAGACTATCAAGACAATGAAATTAGTTACCCAATCGGTCATGACACGCTGACCATTGCGCCCTATTCCAATACGCTGATACCACTGCCAAGCAGCGCCAGCAAAATCAGCAAACTAACGCACACCGCACAAGTTTATACGCAAAGCAACCATGCTGGAGAAGCAGACCTTAATTTTTACGCCAACCTACGTTTTGTCTTACAAGATGACGGCCTTCCTGGAACCTACAAAACGTTCTGGAAAAGAGAAAACTTACTTATCCCAGGCAATACAGCGCAATTAAATACGGTCAGGAAAGACCACACAGTCAACATTACTACGAATAAAAGCCAAGATATTACTGGCTATCTCACCCTAGTCAGCGTGTCATCGCAAAAACTACCCAGCACGCAAGTATGGCGCGCGACCATTGAGAACCATGCAGACAAAGCTCAAAATTACGCGATAACACAAAACACCAATGGCATTATAGAGGTGCTCGAAGGCAACGGTGTGACCAAAACCAACGCCAACAGTCTGCTTATTGAGGGCAAAATAGAAGCCCATTCAAAGCAAACCATCACCTATAAAGTGGCATTAAAGAACTGAAAAATACGACCAAAGCAAAAAATAGAATCAAAAAACGCCGCTCTTGCATTAAGTTTCCACATTGGGGCGCTATTTGAAGTTTTTCGCTATGATATGGTCAAAATTCATAATAGATATAGCAAGAATGCCACTGCCACAAGCCAAAAACTTGAGGTAGTATTATAACTATATTTCATACTACGAGCCCACAGAGATCTATGAAAAAGCATATTATACCATCACTCATCGCTGCAGCCGTCCTAAGTAGTACGACTGCTCATGCTGAAAGCATTTACGAAGTTTACAAACTTGCCAAACAACATGACCCAGGTTTAAGAGCCGCTGCGGCCACTTATCGAGCCGAAAAAGAAGGTGTCACCGTTACTAAAGGCAACCTATACCCGAATATCAGTTTCAGTGGTAACTTGGGCTACACAAATACAGATGCAGATTCAGGAAGCAGTGACAATGACACGAATTCTCTAGCCCTATTATTGGATTATCCGATCTACTCTCCAGTGCTTAGCTATGGAGTAGATGCGGTAGAGCTCAGCTATGAAAGTGCTGGCATTAGTTTCAACAACGCGGAAGAAGACCTTGCACTGTCCACCCTGACAGAATATTTTGACCTATTAACGGCTCAATCTACCCTACAAACCACAGAAGCTTTGGTCAGAAGTACGGCCAGTCAACTGGATCGAGCCAAAAAACAGTACGAAGTCGGCTTAGCCTCCATTACCGACTTACAAGATGCGCAAGCCGAATATGACTCAGTTCGCGTTACTGAGCTTAGCGCACGTTCAAAAGTCTCCTATGCACAAAAAGCGCTGTATCAAAGAACCGGACAAGAAATAGACAATATTCCACAATTGTCAAAAGACTACCCGATTCGTCTTGACGCCAGCATGACAGTGGATTCTTTGATCGCAAAAGCACACCGTGACAATAAAGAACTACGTATACTAAATTTAAAAGTTGCCAGTGCCGAAAACAACATTAACATTCAAAAAGCCAGCGGACGTACACCGGTCGTAAAGATCACGGGGGAATTATCAAGGAAAGACAGTGACACTAGTCCAGCAAATCCAAACCTAGATGGCGTTACAAATACCGCCAAAATTGGACTTGGCGTTAGCATTCCGCTTTATAGCGGTGGCGCCATCAGCGCGTCGGTTCGTCAAGCAACCGCACAAGCCGAATCCACCACTGAGCAAAGAGCCAGCTCACTGCAAACTATCGAGCTTAACATTCGTAGCCTGTATTTAGAGCTACAAACTGCAGTTGCTCAAATTGAAGCACAACGCCAACTGATCCGCTCTCGTACCAGCGCCCTAGAAGCAACGAAAGCCGGATACGATGTCGGCACCCGTAACCTAGTTGAATTACTCGACGCACAGTCAAACCTGTACAACGCGCAAAATACCTATGAGCAATACCGCTACGATTTTGTAATGAAAAAACTCAACCTACTGGAAGCCACTGGCGACTTAACGGAAGACAAAATCCAAGAACTGGATAAGTGGTTAGTGGCAAAAAATTGATTTTTAAATCAATTTAAGCCTATAAAAAAACCGTAAAATGCTGTTTTACGGTTTTTTTGTTTCTGGCCTAATAACGCCAATAAGCTTATCGAGCAATCAGTTTTTCGCGTTTGGTGAATCGAGCTAAGACTTTATACAAACCATACGCATCACGGCTACCCGCCAGTTCACGAATGGAATGCATACCGAATGTCGGCAAACCAATGTCTATCGTCGGCACCCCAATTTCGCCAGAAGTAATCGGCCCAATCGTGCTACCACATGCCATATCACTGCGTACCACAAAACATTGCACCGCATAGTTTTCTTCTGCCGCGATATCACGATAAATACTCGCGGTTTCACTGTTGGTGGCATAACGCTGATTGGCATTCACCTTAATCACCGCGCCTTTATTAATGGCGGGGGCATGATTTTTATCGTGCTTATGCGCATAGTTCGGATGCAAACCATGGGCGTTGTCAGCCGACACCAGCATAGAGCGCTGAATTGCTTGTACGTATTGCTCTGGATTTGGCATTAAACGGCGCAAGACATCGTCTAAAAATGGGCCATTGGCGCCACTGGTAGACAAACTACCGACTTCTTCGTGATCAGTGCAAATCAATACACTTGGGCGCTGTGAATCTGAGCTTAATAATGCCTGCAAGCCCACATAACAACTCAACAAATTATCCAACCGCGCGGAGCAAATATATTCCTTATGCAAACCCACTAGCGCCGCTGGTTGCGTATCGTACAAACTCAATTCAAAATCAAGAATCGTCTCGATATGCAAATCCGCATGTTGCTTTTTAAGCTGAGTTTTTAGCAGCTCATGCAAATCAAATGCATTTTCAGCACCGCATAGAATGGGCAAAATTTCTTCTTGTGGATTAACCGAAAAGCCCTCATTGGCTTGACGGTTCAAATGAATCGCCAAATTAGGCACCACCGCGATCGGATCTTTAAAATCCACCAAACGACTCACAATGTCGCCATTTTGTGTTTTCAAGGTAATACGCCCCGCAATCGACAAATCACGGTCTAGCCATGTATGCAATAAAACACCGCCATACACCTCAACCCCCAACTGATGATAACCAAAGCGATCCACCTGTGCATTTGGCTTGAGCTTCAAACAAGGGCTGTCCGTATGCGCTCCAATCATCCGCCAGCCACGTTGACTAAAGTTGAGCTGCGGTGTGGTAAAAGCAATCAATGATGATTGATTACGTGTCACAAAATACTTACCACCCTCTTCGATTACCCAGCTATCATCTTCCAAAAGCTCAATAAAACCATCTTGCAGCAAAGCGTGGCGCATACTGGTCGTTGCATGAAATGGGGTGGGAGAAGCCTGAAGAAATGACAATAAACCGTCATTGAAGTTTGAATATTCCATAATGTCCTATAGCACAATGCTTTAAAAAAGTGACTTTTTTACACTTTGGCTAGCCTTACAGCCCAGTGTCTAATATGATTTTACCCATGACGTATTAAACAGACAGAGAGAACTTACACCGGATGAACTATAAACACTTTTTACTTTGCCTTTTAACCGGCTACGCTTTTGCTGTAACCCCTGTGTCTGCCTACCAGGAATTGCAACCTCCTCATGAATACGACAAAGTCTCAAAAGAACTCGTAGAAATGCTTGAAGGCATCCATTATAACAGACCTCAGATTGATGATGCTATTTCAGCCAAAGCATTTGACTACTACATTGACGCCTTAGATCCGAGCAAAAGCTTCTTTTTACAGAGCGACATCGACATGTTATCCAAGCACCGCCATAGCTTTGACGATGCCCTCAGAAACGGCGACACACAAGTAGCCTATACCATTTACAACCTCTATTTAGAGCGCCTAGAGCACAGACTCATCAAGCTTCAAAAAAACCTGCCAGAGATGGTAAAAAGCTTTGACTATGAGATTGACGAGACCTTTAACGCCGACCCAGAAAACCAGCAATGGGCAACAACGACAGCAGAACTGGATGATAACTGGCGCAAACGCATTAAAAACCGCGCCCTGACACTCAAATTAAATGGTGAAGACGAAGAGAAAACCATTTCAATCATCGAACGTCGATACAAAAACCAGCTAAAACAAGTGGATCAAACCAACGCTATTGATGTCTTTCAAACATTCGCCAACTCAATCACCGCCGCACTAGACCCTCATAGCAACTACTTTGCACCAAGAGCATCGGAAACATTCAACATCAACATGAGCTTGTCTTTAGAAGGCATTGGTGCTGTTTTGCAAATGGACGATGACTATACCAAAGTGGTCAGATTAGTCCCTGGAGGCCCTGCGGCAACACAAAGCGACCTAGCCCCTAACGACCGAATTATTGCCGTAGGACAAGAAGGCCAGCCGATGATTGACGTCGTGGGTATGCGCCTCGACGATGTAGTGGACATGATTCGTGGCGAAAGAGACACCAAGGTAATATTAGAAATCACCCCTAGCAAAGGCGACACGCAAACCAGCAAAAAAATCAGTATCGTGCGTAAAAAAGTCAAACTCGAAGACCAATCGGCCAAAAAAGAAATTGTCGACATTGAGCGTGACGGTGAAAAATACAAAGTGGGCGTTATTAGCCTACCGACTTTTTACTCTGATTTTGCCGCTATTCAAGCAGGCGATAAAAATTACAAAAGTTCAACCAGAGACACCAAACAACTCATTGACGAACTGCGTGAAGAAGATATTTCCGCACTTATCCTCGACCTAAGAAACAACGGCGGTGGTTCTTTACAAGAAGCCAATGCACTGACTGGACTGTTTCTTCCATCCGGCCCAACCGTACAAATACGAGACCAAAGTGGACGCGTGACACCGCTAGGCGATACTGACACCGCCATCGCCTACAGTGGCCCTATGGCCGTTTTAGTCAACCGCATGAGCGCATCCGCGTCCGAAATCGTCGCAGGCGCACTGCAAGATTACGGACGCGCGCTGATTCTAGGTGACCAAACCTTTGGCAAAGGCACAGTTCAAGTACTGCAAGAACTGGACAAAGGGCAACTCAAAGTCACACAGGCGAAGTTTTATCGTGTCTCTGGCGAAAGTACTCAGCACAAAGGCGTCATGCCAGACATTGCCTTTCCATCCCTGATTGACAAAGACACCATAGGCGAAAGCGCCCTAGACAACCCATTACCTTGGGATAAAATCCATGAAACGCGCTACCCAGTGTATTGGAACATACCCGCTTACTTGCCCGTTTTAGAACCACGCCATGAAGCCAGAATGGCGAAAGATCCCAACTTTGTAGCGATCAATGGACAGATAAACGAATTCAAAGAACTGGCCGAAAGCTACAAAGCGCTTTCATTAAAAGAAAGCACTCGTATACAACAACGAGAAGACAGCAAAAAAAGAGAACTAGAAAGAGAGAATACTCGTCGCCAAGCACTCGGCTTAGAAACGCTCGCCTCGGTTGAAGATATAGAACCGATTGAAGAAGACACCTATGCAAAAGAAGCCTCAGAAATACTGCTAGACTTCATTGCAACCAACCAAATGGCACAACAGCAAACCGACAAGCAAACCGCACAAAAGTAGCCCAACAAACCAGCAACAAAGCGTTTTTGCGACGCCTTGCTGCTGGTTTTTTAACTAAAAGCCACCTTTTAACAACGACACGAATTAAATAAATCATGGCAAAAGCGTCATCCGATCGGAATACAATCGACCTATTTGGCAAATCTCCTGGTAGACCTCGCACCCAACCACTCACCAGAAAAGACCAGCTTAAACTAAACAAACGCGCCCAACGCGAAAAGGCAAAAGCCCAAGGCTTGAAGCGTTTGGAACTCATTGTAGAGCAAGACATTATTGATAAGTTAGATCAACTCTGTGAACTCAATGATGTAAAACGTGCCGAATGGCTAACCTTGCAAATTAACAAAAGCCTAGCCAGAGCAAAAACCATAAAGCCCAAAAAATAAGGCTATAGAGGCTAGTGATTTGCTATACTACCCAGCCAAATTCACTAGCAAGCTATTAAACCGACCCGATATGGCCAAACTGTACTTTTACTACTCGGCAATGAACGCCGGAAAATCCACCGTTCTATTGCAGTCCGCTCATAATTACCAAGAGCGAGGTATGCGAGTGCTACTCCTGACAGCGTCAATAGACGATAGGTTCGAAAGTGGACAAATCGCCTCTCGAATCGGCATATCGGCACAAGCCAGCTTATTTGACAATGACACAGGCATCATGGCATTGGTGACAGCCGAAAATCATCAGCAAACACTAAGCTGCATTCTCATTGATGAAGCGCAATTTTTGACCAAAGAGCAAGTTTATGACCTATCAGAGGTTGTTGATAAGCTGAATATTCCAGTCTTAGCGTTCGGTATTCGTACTGATTTTCAAGGGGAATTATTTGCCGGTAGCCAAGCCTTGTTAGCTTGGTCAGATACGCTCATAGAGTTAAAAACCGTGTGTCATTGTGGCAGCAAAGCCACCATGGTCATTCGACTCAACGAACAAGGAATTCCCGTTAAAGAAGGCGCACAAGTAGAAATAGGCGGCAATGACCGTTACTTGTCCGTCTGCCGAAAACACTTTAAAGAAGCCGTGAGAGACTAATTATGTGGTTCAAAAACGCCCAGATATTTCAATTAAAAGACACCGAATCACTCGATACCAATGAATTGATCGACAAAATCCCCGAGTTTCCACTAAAAGAATGTGGTTCTCAGGAAGAGTTCTCTTTCGGCTGGTTGCCTCTTATCCGCAACAGCGAGCAATGGAGTTTAGCCAGCGACCGCTGTTTGCTATTTCGTGCCGGTAAAGAAGAAAAAGTGTTACCCTCAGCCGTAGTCCGCGAAGAACTGGAAGCCAAAGTCGCTGAAATCGAACTGATTGAAGGGCGCAAAGTCGGCCGCAAAGAAAAATCTGACATGAAAGACGAACTGGTGTTCACCCTGCGCCCAAAAGCCTTTTCAAAACGCACTGACATTTGGGCGTATATTGATTTACAAGCCAAAATACTGGTTCTCAACAGCACTAACGCCAGCATGACAGAACAACTGTTTAAACACTTGCAAACCACGCTTGGCAGCTTCCCGATGACACCCTTACAAGCGCAAGTTTCACCCTCTTCCTTGATGACAGATTGGCTGGTCAAAAATGAAGTACCCGCCAGCTTAGAAACCGGCGACGAATGTGAAATCCAAGACGCTTCTGAAGACAAAGCCACCATCCGCTTTAAGTCCCTAGAACCTTTATCAGAAGACGTAACACGCCACTTACAACAAGGCATGGCGGTTAAAAACCTTGGCCTACGTTGGGCCGACAAACTCAGCTTCGTGTTGCATGACGACCTGACACTGCGCAAAATCAAATTTGATGACGCCCTCAAAGAAGCCGCTTTCAATGATTCTCAGGGCGGTGGTTTGTCAGACATGGACGCTAATTTCTCTCTCATGTCACTTACCATGCGAGAGTTCTTTGCTTCCTATTGCTTATGGTTTGAAATCAACTAAGTACCGTCTTTCCTTAGCTTGCCAAGCTTTTCCACAGATATCGTGGATAAGCTTGGGGAGAACATCGGGTAAGCTAGGCGGCATGGCGTTCTTGCAGAATATACCTAAAACGCACAAAATTGAACCACTATAATCCACCCTAATTAACAAAGAAAAAGCCAGATATATCTCACATTAATACCAACTTAAATTAAAGCTATTGCTAGAAACTTAAGTTCTGTTAAGTCACATCAATTATGTGCACTAGCAGTCAATTTAAAAACCGACAACAGGTCAAAAACCACATGACAAAACAACTGCAAGAACAAGACATTGCCGTAAGAGTCACCCTAGTCGGTGCGGTTTGGGATGCCATACTGGGCTTAGCCAAAATAGTCGCTGGGTATTTTTCTCAGTCACAAGCTTTAATTGCCGATGGTATTCACTCTCTATCCGACCTAGTGACTGACGTATTTGTGTATTTTGCTTCTGCTAATTCTCGCCAAGGGCCCGATGAAAATCACCCCTATGGTCATCTGCGTTTTGAAACACTCACCACGGTATTTCTCGGTATGGTGCTGATCATTGTCGCCCTAGGCATTGCCTATGACACCATTACCGCGCCCGCCTCGCAAGCACAGCTGACTTGGTATGGCCTTGCCGCACTCATTGCCACTATTGTCATCAAAGAAGCCATTTTCCATTACACCAAAAAAGCGGGCGATCAAATTGGCAGCAAGATGCTGATTGCCAATGCATGGCACAGCCGTAGTGATGCGCTGTCATCGATTGCCGTATTGATTGGTTTGATTGGCGTTTATTTTGGTTATGGCTGGGCAGATAGGGTGGCGTCTATTGTTGTCGCCCTATTGATTGGCAAAATGGCCGTGATTATGGTGTGGGAAAATCTAGCGGAACTTGTCGACACCGCGCCCGATCCAAAGCTTATTGCCCAAATCAAAGCGACCGCCAACAGCTTAAAACACGTTATGGCGCCCCATGACGTGCGAGCAAGATCCATGGCAGGCAAAATCTATTTAGACATGCACATTCATGTGCCCAGCCATGCCAGCGTCAGCGAAGGCCACTATCTTGGCGATTTGGTCGCCTACACCATCAAACAGGCGCACCCACAAGTCGAAGACGTCATGGTGCACATAGACACCGACGACAAAATCCAAACCGACAGTTTTCTTAATCACACGGGAAAGCCACCGCACCTCAAACTGCCCGCACGCCACCAAATCATGGCGGACTTAGGCTTTTTACTGCGCCAACATACCGCGTATGTAGACATCGCCAACGCTCGCTTGCACTATCTAGACAACCACCTTGACGTAGAAATCATCGCCCATTTCGACAAAGCCCCCGAAGGCGCCGACCTGCAACAACTGACCGCCAGAATTCTTCAGGAACTACAAACAACAAGCTATATCAACAAAGCCACCGTGCTTTGGGTCTTTCCTGAGTAATAGAGAAACGCAATCAGCAAAGGCTTTTGTAGGCCTGATGAGGGAGGTACGACCGTAATCAGGCATTAAACACTTCAATTTCAACTAATCACTCGACTCGTCTGTAAGAACATCATCGTTCAGATACTCCACTGGCAAGGCCTTGCTGGTTTTAGCACCCATCAATTTAAGCTTTTCTGCTCTGGCCACCAAATTACCACGTCCCGCCGTGAGCTTTTTCAAGGCCGCATCGTGGGTTCGGCTCACCGCGTCTAACTTGCTGCCAATATCGTCCATATCCTGCACAAAGCTCGAAAACTTGTCGTACATGGCCCCGGCTTGGCGCGCGATTTCGATAGCATTTTGACTCTGTTTTTCATTGCGCCAAATATTTTGAATGGTCCGCAAAGTCGCCAATAAATTAGACGGTCCGACGATAATAATATTGTGTTCAAAGGCTTCACTAAACAAACCATTGTCGCCTTGTAAGGCCAAGCCGAACGCCGCTTCGATGGGAATAAACAACAACACAAAATCCAACGAAGTGACGCCGGGTAAATCATGATAAGACTTGGCGCTTAACTCTTTCATATGACGGCGTACCGCCTCTAAATGCTGTTTTAGCGCCCGATTTCTGTCTTCATCGGTTTCGGCTTCCATGTAAGCCAAATAACTGATCAACACCATTTTCGAATCAACGATAATCTGCTTACCTTCAGGCAAATGAATCACCACATCTGGCTGTAAACGTCGGCCTTCCGCCGTTTGGTAAGAGGCTTGCGTCTCATATTCACGGCCTTTTTCTAAGCCAGAGCGCTCTAGGATTCGCTCCAGAATCACCTCGCCCCAACCGCCTTGCAGCTTGTTTTGGCCTTTTAAAGCATGGGTCAAACTCACCGCATCATCGCTGATTTTTTGATTCAGTAACTGCAAACCCTTGATCTCTTTCACCAAGGAAAAACGCTCACGGGCTTCTTCTTGATAACTTTTTTCCACACTTTCCTGAAACTTCTGAATTTGCGAGCCAAGCGGGGTTAACAAAGACCCTAGCTGACGCTCGTTTTCTTTTGCCAACTGCTGACCTTGCTGACTCATGATTTCATGGGCCATTTGTTTAAATTCAGTGGCGTTTTGCTTTTTTTGCTCCCGATAAAAGGCTTCCTTTTCTTGCCAAACACTTTGCGCAGCGGCAAATTGTTGCTCTAGCGTCAGGGACTCTTTTTCCAAATAATGAATCTGATCTTTCGATTGCTGCAAAAGACGCAGTAATTCTGCATTTTGTTGCTGCATTTTCTCTTCGGTAAGCTGCCACTGACGGCGCATAGCCTGTACAATAACGCCAGCAATGCCAGAGAGAAGAATCGCGCCGATACAAAAGCCCGATAACACCCAAACTGATTGCGAAAGCCAATCTGTCATATGAATTTAAACTCGCTATTTTAAATGTCTGTTTTTAACAAAGTGAGGCATTTGCATGACGTCACGAGCAAAGGCAAGACGAGGCAAAAATAGACGAAAACGCGGAGTTTATAGGTTATAAATGAGCATTTTGAGTCTGTTTTTAACACTGTATTGGCGCGCGCAGCAGTCATGCTAAGGTCTCGATAAGTTTACATGGATTACTACCTAAGCCCAACACACACGCAACGCTTTGATCTAACAATAAAAAACAGTCAGTTTATTACAACCGTTTGTCGTACCAAGGGTCGTGATGCGGCAAAAGCCTTTATTGAAGAAATGCGCCAGCGTTACCCCGATGCCAACCATCATTGTTGGGCATTTATTGCGGGTATGCCAAATAATGCTCATTTATGGGATCAAAGTGACGATGGCGAACCCAAAGGCACCGCGGGAAAGCCCATGCTAAATGTATTACAGCATTCGGACTTTGGTGAAACCACGGTGGTAGTAACGCGCTTTTTTGGTGGTGTAAAACTCGGTGCAGGCGGCTTAGTCAGAGCTTATAGCCAAGCCGTTCAAGAAGCGCTTGCGCAAACAGAATATGAAAATGTGTACCCACGTTGCCCCGTTCAGCTAAAAATCGCCTACCCTTTACTGGGTAAGGTTGAATATTGGCTAGAACAGAGCGACATAGAAATAACCAATAAAACCTACAGCGACAGCATAGTGATTGACCTTGCTGTCATTGAACGTACTTGGCCTGAGCATAAAGTCACATTGACCGATTTATGCCAAGGCAGTTTAACTTTAATTGAACCGGACAACGCATAACTATGTACCAAACTGGACAAAGATGGAGTAGCCGCAACGAGCCTGATCTCGGCGTAGGCATGATAATAGACACCCAAAACAAATCTTTTACCTTGCACTTCCCTGATGCGGAAGCGGATCGTCAATACTCAAATGACCAGACCAGTCTTGTTCGACGCACCTTAACCGTCGGCGATCAACTGCATTTCCAAGATGAAACCTTCACGGTATTGGAAGTAGAAGAAATTAACGACCTGATCGAATACCGCATCAGCGACGACGATGATTGGCTAGAAGAGTCCATCATTCAATTCCCGCGCAACGACAAGAACGAGCTGGATTCGTTATTGGCGCTGTCGCCTGCGCGCCGCATGTGGTTCGACCTACGTCGCCATACCCTTGAACACCAAGCGGCCAATGCGGCTTCGCCAGTACGCGGTTTAATGGGCTTAAAAGCCGAATTGCTACCACACCAAATTTATCTGGCTCACGACATTGCCAATCGCCCTAAAGCGCGCGCGCTATTGTGTGACGAAGTCGGTATGGGGAAAACCCTAGAAGCCGGTTTGATCTTGCATCAGCGTCTCTTAAATGGCCTTTGCAAACGCGTGCTTATTTTGACACCCACCAACCTGCAACATCAGTGGTTGGTTGAAATGTTACGCCGCTTCCACCAGCCCTTCTCACTGATTAATGAATCCGTGTACGAAGACTTCATGGAAGGCGACGACAACCCGTTCGAACAACAACCCTTCGTTATTTCACCAATCGATTGGGCCAGCCAACACCCGAAAGCCACTCAACACATGTTGGATGCCGAATGGGACATGGTGATTGTCGACGAAGCCCATCACCTTGCGTGGCACCCAGAAACTCCCAGCATTGGCTATCAAGTAGTGGCACGTTTAGCGGCGAAAACCGAGAGTCTGTTGTTGCTCAGTGCCACTCCAGAACAAACTGGCGAGCGTGAACATTTTTCTCGTTTACAACTATTAGATGCCGATCATTACCACGACTTCGAGCATTACCAAGCCCAGCAGCATGCTTTCAAACAAGCCGCAGAACTGGCCGGGGCTTTACTACCATTCAGCCAAGAAAACAGCTCAGCAGAAGCGCTTGATTGGAATGCGGCCTTTGGCACTTACCTAAAAGAAGTCAGCGCCAAAGAATGGTTCCAAACACTCACCACCAAAACCGGCGCGGAGCAAACCGAAGCCGCAAAAGAAGCCATCAGCTGGTTAATCGACCGCCACGGCACAGGCCGCGAAATGTTCCGCAACACCCGTGCAGCAGTGGGCGGTTTCCCAGATCGGTATTTGCATTCTTACCCGCTGGACAACAATGAATTCTTCGAATCAGCCAGTCATCACGTACAGCCCGAAACCGAAGTCGCTGACGGTTTGTGGGAAAAAGACCCGCGCTGGCTTTGGCTAAAAGAATTCCTCGAATGCCAAGCAGACAAGGTACTGGTGATTTGTCATACCGCCGACATGGCACAATGGCTAAACGACCAACTAACCTTCGCAGGTTTCCAAAGCGCGGATTTCCATGAACAAATGCCACTTATCCACCGTGACCGAGCGGCAGCCTACTTCGCCGACGATGACGGCGCGCAAATTCTAGTGTGTTCTGAAATCGGCAGTGAAGGCCGTAACTTCCAGTTTAGCCATCACATCGTCATGTACGATCTACCAGAACACCCAGATTTACTCGAACAGCGTATTGGTCGTCTGGATCGTCTAGGCCAGCTCAATGACGTGCAAATTCATGTACCTTACATCAAGCAAAGCGTGCAAGAACGCCTGTTCAACTGGTATCACCACGCCCTAAACGCCTTTTGCCGTACCACAGGTTCTGGCGACAAAGTGGAAGAAGCCTTTGGTGACAGCTTACATGCCTACTTGCATGGTCAAGACGACGACACAGACCTGCTAAAAGAAGCCAATATCTACCATGAAGCACTGCTAAAACAAATGGAAGAAGGCCGCAACCGCTTGCTAGAAATGAGTTCGTGCCGCCCAGAACAAGCCCGTGCGCTAATCGACCAGATTAACCATCAAGCAACAAAAGGCTTACACCACTACATTGAGCAAGTCACCCATGCGTTTAACATTTACGCAGACTGCATTAATGACGACCCAGATCGTGCCGCTTGGTTCTTACGCCCTTCTACCGACATGATGCTCGAAGCCCTGCCAGGCATCGAAGAAGAAGGCAAAATGCTCATGCTTGATCGCCGTCAAGCCAGCCAGCGTGAAGACGTGGCCTTCGCTACATGGGAACACCCATTAATCACCATGCTTATGGACGAAGTACAAGGCTTTGACTCCGGCAGACTGACCTCGGCTATCTTGCCTATTGCAGCGCTACCAGAAGGCACCGTCTTGGTGGAAAGCATGTTCGTCATCGAAGCCACCGCTCACCCACGCTTGAAATTGGCGCAATCCCTACCAATGACCCCCATGTGGCAGTTGTCCGACTCCAACGGTAAATTCCTTCACCAGCAATTTACCGCCGACAAATGGGCCGAAAAACTCAAAGGCGTACCAAACCGAGTGGCGGAACAATGGGTGGCAGCTTTACGCAAAAACCTTATTGAAGTGCTGCAAGCCCACCAGCTAAACGCCCAAGACCAAGCTCGCCCGATTGTGCAAGCGGCGAAAACCGCTTACCAGCACCGCTGCCAAAATGAAATCGAACGATTGATTGAATTGAAAGCTTTCAACGACACCATTCGTGACCAAGACATAGAGCGTCTAGAAACCAACATGCAAGAAGGTTTGACTCGCATCGACGAGCACCAAATCCGCTTGGATGCGATTCGTATTATTCTAACGACTAAGCCGGAATAATATCCTGTGCAGGATACCGTGCCGAGTGTAGAGCTATCTCGCTTAGAGATATTGTACGAAGACGAATGGTTTGCCGTCATCAACAAACCTGCTAACTGCTTATCTGTGCCCGGACGTGGCGCAGATAAGCTCGATTCTATCTTGCATCGAGCAGAATGTTTATTTGGCCAAGCCTTTGCCATTCACCGCTTGGATGAAGCCACCTCCGGCTTAATCCTCGTGGCGAAAACCCACGAATGTCAAAAACGCATGTACGCCCACTTTCGTGAACGCGAAGTGCAAAAAGAATACCGCGCCTTACTGCGCGGTCATCTTTTGGGTGAAACAGGCGAAGTACGCAAACCACTGCGCTGCGACTGGCCCAACCGACCCAGACAAATCATCTGCACCGACGAATGGAGCAAAGACTCCATCACCTACTGGGAAAAAATCGGCTATGAAAACAACACCACCCGTGTTCGACTCGTGCCCTTTACCGGCCGTTCCCACCAACTGCGCGTCCACATGCAAAGCCTAGGACACTCCATCATTGGCGACGAATTCTACGACCCAGAATACACCCCAAACGACCCTCGCCTGCTACTCCACGCCTATCGGCTAGAGTTTCGGCATCCGTTTACCCAAGCTTGGGTGGCCTTTGCCGCCGCTTGTCCTTTTTAACAGCAAAACCTTCTTTATCCCCTCCCTTTATGTCTTCCAAGGGGAGGGCTAGGGAGGGGTTATTTCTTTGGGTTTTAAAGTGTATTTTCTTCCTCTCAATGACCCTAAGTTGCAGCTTTATTCCGCCCTGCTGAGCGGGCTACTTTTTGCAAACGCCCAAAGCTGCAGTTTAAAGGAAAGCAAAAATCGTAGGCCTACATGAGGGAGGCACGACCGTAATCAGGCGCTGAAAGCGGAGCTTTCACCTGTAGGTCGCGGCTTCAGCCCGACGCGGAATTCACGTTCCACACCAACACATTGCATTCCCAACCTTTATTCCGCCCTGCTGAGCGGGTAACTTTTTGCAAGCGCCCAAAGCTGTAGTTTAAAGGAAAGCAAAAAATCCTCTCGTTCCCACGCTCCGCGTGGAAATGTATACGGTCGTGCCTCCCTCATACAGGCCTACCTGCCAGTCCCTTCTATCACAAACACGCTTTCCAAACCTGATTCGCGGCTTGGTGCAGTAAACTATGCCGCCATGCGACTTTGTCTTCTTGTCTGTCGTAGCCACCGCCGATAACGCAAGCGGTGGGCAATTTGCGTGCGACGCAGGTTTCGATGACATATTTATCCCGCTCTAAAATGCCTTGGTCGGTGAGGTTAACATAGCCGAGTCGATCGTCTTGGTGCACGTCGACGCCAGCATCGTAGAAGATGAAGTCAGGTTGGTGTTGGTCGAGTATCGCGGGTAAAGTGCTTTTTAGGATGGACAGGTACTCTTGGTCGTTGGCGCCTTTGGGAATGACGATGTTGATGCCGGCGGTTTGTTTGATTTGTGGGTAGTTTTCTTCACAATGCCACGAAACGGGGATGATGTCGGTTCGATCTTTGAAGAAGGCGATGGTGCCGTCGCCTTGGTGGACGTCGCAATCGATGATAAGAATTTTCTTGGCTTTACCTGTGTTAATTAACGCTATAGCGGCAACCGCCAAATCGTTGAAAATGCAAAATCCAGAGCCATGAGTCGGATGCGCGTGGTGTGTGCCACCCGCAAGATGGCACGCCAAACCATGTTGCAGTGCCAGTTCGCTGGTGAGTATGGTGCCGGATACGGCGCGTAAGGTTCGTTCGACCAGCCATTCTGACCATGGCAAGCCGATGTCTTTTTTTTCCTGCAGGCTAAGCTCGCCACGAATAAAACGCTGGACGTATTCTTTGTGATGAGCCGCCATCAGTACAGTAAGAGATAACGGTGCTGGTGGGTATTCGTTCTCGTCTGTCAGAATCCCCTGCTCTCGTAAGGTTTTTGCGAGTAAGCCAAATTTTGCCATGGGGAAACGATGGCCTGCTGGAAAAGGAATACTGTAATGAGGGTGAAAAACAAGTGGTAACAAGGCGACCTTCATAAAAAATAACGTAGCTAAATCGAAAGTGTCATGCTAACAAGGGTCCGCTGCGCCGCGCTACTTTCTTTTGTTATTGATGACTTTCTTTTGTTATTTACTATTGCTATTTGTTTTTGCTATTGGCTCTTGGCAACCAGCACTTTACGGATCGCTGCGTTGAAAGATTCGATAAGATGTGGCGGAAAGCCTTTTCCACTTTCGAAGTTCAGTATTTTTACCGCTCGCATGGCGCTTTTGTTGTATTCGCTGCCGAATTTACCCCAAACAGCATCAATAAACATCACGGCCATGGATAAAATAAACGCCCCTTGTGGAATCAAGGAACCCACCAAGCCTTGCGGAAACCCCGTACCATCAAAACGTTCTTTGTGGGCTTGAACCATGGCAACCGCGGCTTCCCAGCCCTTATGTTTCGCCAACAATTTGGCGCCGACCATGGGGTGGTTTTGCTCAGCCTGTCGTTTAGACTCATCGTCCTTGCTGTTTAGAATAAGGGCCATACCCATATTATGCATGTAGGCCGCTGCGCTAAGTTGGGCCGGATTAACCGGGGCTTTACATTCGACATTGATCAACTGACAGAGCTTGAGAATGCGCTCGCTACGTTCTGATGAATACCCCAGCAGACGGTTAAGTTTCTGGCTAAATCCAATGAAGAGTGCAATGTCATTTTTTTGTTCCGCGGTGAAATCTACTTTCACTATCACCGACGTTGCGACGGGCTCTGCCTTTATTTTTTGGGTTATTTGATGGCTTTTTTGCAGTAACGCCGTGGCCATCGCTGGCCGTTTACTATCATCTTCTTCGGCATAGATTTGATCTAAACCACGCTGCAATTCATCACGCAAAAGACTTTCAGCCACATGAGATTGATAAATTTGCAGTAATAAACCATGCACTTTTTCAACCACGACAATAATCAGCTCACCCAAATAAGGGTGATATTGGATGTACCCACCACGCATGCCATCCACTATTTCTTCTAGCTTGTGGAGTATGCCCACCAATGGGTCGAGAAAACAAACAGAGCAGTTTCCCTTCATGCTGTGCAACGAGCGAAACAGTTTATCGAGTTGATCAAATGAAAAGCCTTCACTCTCGATGCGGTTAATAATTTCTTCCATTTCTTGCTGTGCTTCCACATAGCATTCTAGCAAGTCATCCTTGAGCTCTTTCTCCAACGCTGAAAACGCTTTACAGGCAAAGTGGCTCATTTTTTTATTCCAGCATAAAGCGCTTGGCGCTTTAAAAGCATTAAGACTAATCGTCGTGTTCATAGCATCCAGCTTTTATTGTAGATAGAATCTGGAAAAGCGTGAACATATAGAATGTTTCATTGTGTAGTATGCTTAATGGAAAAGAGAGATAACCATGCCCCATTACTGGCTAATGAAGTCTGAACCCGATGCCTTTTCTATCGACGATCTAAAACGCCTAAATGAGTCACCTTGGGATGGCGTTAGGAATTACCAAGCACGAAATTTTATGAAAACCATGAATGAAGGCGATTTGGTGTTTTTTTATCACTCCAGCTGCGCTCCTGCTGGTATTGTAGGCGTCGCCAAGGTCTGCCGAGAAGCGTATCCAGACCACACCAGCTGGGACAAAAATAGCGCCTACTATGATGCGAAATCTACTCCCGAAAACCCTCGCTGGTTTATGGTTGATGTGGCGTTTGTTGAAAAATGGTCGTCTATCCTGACCCTGGCCGAATTAAAGCAAAGCCCTGCATTGGACGACATGCTATTAACAAAGAAAGGCAGTCGTCTTTCGGTGATGCCGATTACACAAGATGAGTGGGAGTACATCACCACAATACTAAAAAAGTAAATCTCGTTTTAGCGTTTGGCTATGTGTACATAAGGAGCGAGTGAAGACGACTATTAGGATGTGTTATTCATTGAATAAAATAATAATTTTGAAAATGGCATGGATGACTATTATGTTCAGTTTATTCAGCTCTTTGGCAATCAGCCAGCCGTTATATTCTGCCAACCTAATGAACAGGTTAAAAGATTCTGATCTTGACGGCGTCATTAACGCTAGAGACTTGTGCGCCCATACAGCGCAAGGCATTGACGTCGATATTCATGGCTGCCCGCTCACCGAGCTGGAGTCTTTTAGCTTCGATTTCGATGTTCAATTCAACATTGGCAGCGCAAAACTAAGGCCTGAATATCACGCTCACCTACAAGACTTAGCGACATTTCTACAACAGGCCCCTGACACACAACTTTTAATCGAAGGCCACACAGATAACACCGGAACCGAAGGCTACAACTTAACCCTGTCTAAAAAACGCGCCGAAGCAATTGCTGGTGCGTTAATGTCAACATTTAACATCGACCCTAAGCGCATCAAAACATTGGCTTACGGACAGGAGCGACCGATTGCCTCTAACGACACAGAGGTGGGCAGAACCCGCAATCGCAGAGTCAGTGGTGAGATTGTGGTGCCTTTTCATTATAAAAACGAGGCAGAAAACCATCAAGATGCCAAACACCCTCGCATCGGCCGCAGTGATTTGATCATTCCCTTCAAAAGCAATCGGGACAGTGTCAAGGAGATATACCGCCCCTCAATACAAAGCTTAGGGAAAACACTGCAAGACAACCCAGACACACTACTCATCATAGAGGGTCATACTGACAATGTAGGCCGTCGGGATTACAACTTGGCCCTGTCCATTGAAAGAGCAAACAAGGTTGCGGAGATGATTCGCGCTCAGTTTTCCATTTCAAAAAACAGGCTAAAAGTACGGGGTTATGGGCAAGACGTGCCGATTACTTCCAATGCAACGGAAGCAGGCAGAAAGAAAAATAGACGTGTCAGTACAGAAATAGTTAAAACATTTAAAGCAACACAAAAAGTCCCTCTGCCGAAATGGACCATCTGGAGTGTGGATGAAATGGATCAAAAAACCCCAAAAAACTAGTGAAACTCTCGCTCACGTTGCTTTAACGATACCGCATAATCAAAATAATATTCCACAACAGCGCCCACGTAATTGTAATCTTTGCCTTTTCTAGCAATCAAACCCATGCTGCCCATTTGACGGTATTTTTTCGGCTGATAATGCGTTTCTAAGCGCCAACCCATTGCTTCGCCATTGTACTTTTCCCGAAATAACGACACCCGCTGGTCATCGTTAAAATAATAGCCCAAGCCAATCCGCGAGCTGGTTACATTACTCAAGGTATCATCGGTCGAAATATAGTTGCCAGTGAAAGAAAAATCCCCCAGAAACGCCTCGCCAATAAATTGACCGATAATATCACGCTCTGTTTCTAATTCTTCGTCCATTGGCTCCCGTTCGCTGATTCCAATCCCAAGCCCCAAACGGCCATAATCATTACGCAGGAACCAGTTTGAAGAAAACTCTGATTGGGCAAAACTGTCCGAGGAAGACCCAGTAACCAAATAGTTACTGTTTAATAACACTTGTGTTGAAAGATAGCGGTTGATTGGAATATTCACTTTGAAATCAATGTTCATTAGCGATTTTCGGTCCAAAAGACCATACCCCAAACCAAAGGCAAAGTTCGGTACATCCTGAGCGACAGACGCCGTGCTTTTTGTCTCTACGGCATCGTTGGCATAGACATGAACCACTCCAACACTCATCAAGGGCAACACCAAAAAACGAAAAAATACGCTCAAAACAGATCCATACAGAATAGTGACATGGCGGCTATTGTGACGGGTCTTGAACGAAATCACCAGTCGACCGAAGAGAAAAAATGGAGACTATTTCGACGCTATATTTCGACTAAAAATGCAGGGAATGTAGAACACCCCTGTGATTCGAGAGCAAAGCCCAATATAATAGGCGCAAAGTCGATTAGACGAACACATTTTAGGTTTATACGTTACATGGCAAAAAAACTCTTTATCCAAACTCATGGCTGTCAAATGAACGAATACGATTCCTCTCGTATGGCAGATCTCCTTGGCGAAAGCCATGAAATGGAGCTAACAGACAACGCAGAAGAAGCAGACGTTTTGCTGCTTAACACCTGTTCTATTCGTGAAAAGGCGCAAGACAAGGTCTATCACCAATTAGGTCGTTGGAAAAAACTCAAGCAAAAAAATCCGAACTTAGTGATTGGTGTGGGAGGTTGCGTAGCAAGCCAAGAAGGCGATGCGATTCGCAAACGTGCCAAACATGTCGATATGATTTTTGGCCCGCAAACCTTACATAAACTACCCGAAATGGTGAACGCGGCCGGAAAGCACATTCCCATCACCGACGTTACCTTTCCTGAGATCGAAAAGTTCGATCACTTGCCCGCCCCACGGGTTGATGGTGCAGAAGCGTTTGTGTCTATCATGGAAGGCTGCAGCAAATACTGTACTTTTTGTGTCGTGCCTTATACACGCGGCGAAGAAGTCAGCCGTCCGTTTGATAGCATCTTGCTTGAAGTGGCGCAATTGGCCGAGCAAGGCGTACGTGAAATCCACTTATTAGGGCAAAACGTCAACGCTTACCGTGGCGACACAGCAGAAGGCGATGAAGCGGATCTGGCGGATATTATTCATGCGGTGGCACAAATCGACGGCGTTGAACGCATTCGCTTTACCACCTCGCATCCGGTTGAATTTAGCGACAGCTTGATCGAAGCCTTCCGCAATGAACCAAAACTGGTGAGCCATTTGCATCTACCGGTTCAGAGCGGCGCAGACAGTATTCTAAGCGCGATGAAACGCGGTCATGATCGTCAATATTACATTGATAAAATCAACCGCATTAAAGAAGCTCGCCCGGGCATCAGCTTGTCTTCTGACTTTATTATCGGCTTCCCTGGCGAAACCGATGATGACTTTGTCGATACCATGAACCTAATTCAACAAATCGGCTTTGATCACTCGTTCAGTTTTGTCTACAGTCAACGTCCGGGTACGCCAGCGTCAAACTTAGACGACGACACGTCAGATGAATTGAAAAAAGAACGTTTGGCCATATTACAACGTCGTATTAGTCAACAAGCCTATGACATCAGTTTGTCCATGGTCGGCGACGTACAACGTATTTTGATCAGCGGCTATTCACCGCGCGATCCTGGACAACTACAAGGGCGAACCGAAAACAATCGGATTGTAAATTTCCGTGCATTCGACCCCCAACTAATTGGTAAGTTCGCAGACGTGGTGATCACTGACGCTTATCCTAATTCCTTATTGGGTGAATTAGTCAGCTCCGAACTTGATTCCGACTTTGTACTACAATAAAAGCACGCTTCCATAAAAGTGTACGTCAACAATCAAAGGTAACTCTTGGAAACCACACAGACAACTCAGCAAATCCGTCTAGCACCTGCCGAAGCCAATGCTTTGGTTGGGCTATGCGGTCAACTCGACGAGAACATTAAGCTCATTGAAAAGAGACTTGATGTTTCTATTAAGTACCGTGCCGAGCTATTCGACATCTCAGGAGAGGATTCTGAGCATGTGGCAGCAACAAAAACACTGCTAGAAAACCTCTATCGTGAAGCCTTAGCGAACGCAGAAATCACCCCTGAAACCATTCATCTTTATTTGCAAGAGTCGGCGGTTGAGTCACTCTCCAGCAATAAAAGAGAGAAAGGCGATCCGTTGGTGATTAAAACTCGCAAAGCCTTCATCAAGCCCAAAGGCAAAAACCAACAAGGTTATGTCAAACAGATTCGCAAACACGATATCAACTTTGGCATTGGGCCTGCTGGTACCGGCAAAACCTATTTGGCCGTCGCTTGTGCGGTTGAAGCATTGGAAGCGGATCGTGTTGAACGTATTATGTTGGTTCGCCCTGCGGTAGAGGCGGGTGAAAAGCTTGGTTTCTTACCCGGTGACTTGTCGCAAAAAATCGACCCTTACTTGCGCCCACTGTACGACGCCTTATATGAAATGCTTGGCTTTGAGTTAGTCGACAAATTAATCGAAAAAAACGTCATTGAAATCGCCCCGCTGGCCTTTATGCGGGGTCGAACCTTGAACAACGCCTTTATCATTCTCGATGAAAGCCAAAACACCACCCGCGAACAAATGAAAATGTTCTTAACACGCATTGGCTTTGGCTCGACGGCCGTGATCACTGGCGATACCACGCAGGTAGATCTACCTCGTGGCACCACATCAGGCTTAGCGCAAGCCATGCACGTCTTAAAAGGTGTTAACGGCATCAGCATGACGCTGTTCAGTTCTTCTGACGTGGTTCGTCATCCATTAGTGCAACGTATTGTGGAAGCCTATGACCGCTTCGATGTGGAAGTAGAAGAAGAGAAAAAAGCCCGAACAGAAGCACGCTTTAACGCACAAGCAGAACCCACTGCAGGTAGAAAATAATGGCGTATTTAGAACTCGACTTACAAATCGCAACGGCAGAAACGACGAATTTACCCAGCGAAGCGGATTTTAGACTTTGGGTCGAAAAAGCCCTAGCAGACTCAGATGAAGAGTTTGAAGTCACCATTCGCATCGTCGATGAAGAAGAAAGCCATGCGCTCAATCACGAATACCGTGGCAAAGACAAACCCACCAATGTGTTGTCTTTCCCATTCGAAGCACCGCCTGGGTTAGAACTGCCCTTGCTAGGGGATTTGGTGATCTGCGCTCAAATTGTGGCCAAAGAAGCTAAAGAGCAAAATAAAGAATTATTGCACCATTGGGCCCATATGACGATTCATGGCATCTTGCATTTACGTGGTTATGATCATATAAATGACGACGAAGCAGATGAAATGGAATCCATAGAAACAGAACTACTGGCTTCCCTGTCTATTTCCGACCCTTATTTGATTAAAGAGTGAGCTGATACCCTAATGAGTGACGACCGATCGAGTTTATCCAACGATCAACAAAAATCTTGGTTTGAACGTTTAACCCAAGCCTTTAATGATGAACCTCGTAGCCGTGGCGATATCGTTAAACTTCTAGAAGCCGCGGTAAAGTCCGATATTATTGATCGCGACGCCTTCGCCATTGTGGAAGGCGCACTAGAAGTGTCTGAAGTGCAAGCCCGAGATATTATGATTCCACCGTCGCAAATGGTGGTCATTAAATCGGAAGACGATCCAAAAACCTCAATCCGTAAGATTATTGACTCTTCTCATTCACGCTTTCCCGTGGTGGGCGAAGACTCTGATGAAATTCTTGGTGTCTTGCTGGCCAAAGATTTATTACCGCTACTGTTTAAAGACAGCGCCGTCACCATCGACGATATTTTAGCGCGATTACGCCCAGCGAACTTTATTCCAGAAAGCAAACGCCTAAACGTACTACTCAATGATTTCCGTACTAAGCGCTACCACATGGCGTTGGTATTAGACGAATATGGCAGCGTCTCTGGCCTAGTCACTATTGAAGACGTGCTAGAACAGATCGTCGGTGAAATCGAAGACGAAACCGACAAACTGGACGACGAAGGCATACAAGTGACTACCGAGCCTGGCGTGTACCTTGTGCCTGCCCTGTGCTCTGTAGAAGATTTTAACGAATTCTTTAAAACGGAACTCAACGAAGAAGAGTTCGACACCATTGGCGGTATCTTGGTGCAACAATTTGGCCATGTTCCATTGCGTGACGAAGAATTACACTTTGACAACTTCCACTTCCGTGTTGTGAAGTCGGATGGCCGTCGAGTCAAAACCATTCAAGTCTCCAAACAACCTCTAACCACATCGGAATAATATGAGCATGTCTCACCCCGACTCAACCAATGCGAAGACGGGGTGGGCGCCTCGTTTAATAACGAAAGTATCCAAGCTTCCGCCCTATTTCATCGGTCTTATTGGCATTGTTGCTGGCGCTGTTGGCGTCACCAGCTTTTCGCCCTTTCATTTTTGGCCAGGCTACTTCATTAGCCTGATTGTTTTCAGCCTTCTTATTTTAACCAGCACCACGGCAAAAGCCGCCGGTTGGCGTGGCTCATCGGTCGCGCTGGGATTTTTTGGCGCGGGCGTGTCTTGGGTTTACGTCAGTATTGCCGAATATGGGCAAGTTGGTAGCCTAATAGCGGGACTCATCACGTTCGCATTCGTGGCGGTGCTCTGTGCTTTTTGGGCTTTTTCCGCTTGGCTGGCTTGGAGAATGAGCCAGCGCTTGCCGTTGCTACCTGCCAGTCTGTGGATCACGCTAGCGTTACTATTAGGGGAATTTGCTCGCAGCACACTTTTCACCGGCTTCCCTTGGCTGTTGCCCGGTTACGCCATTGAAAACACTTGGCTGTTTGAGCTTTTACCCATAGGCGGCATTTGGCTAACCAGCAGTATCCTGGTGTTAACCTCTAGCGTCATCGCCAGTGTTTTGCTGAAAAAGAACCACCAATGGACGCTACTGTGCGTCTTGCTGATTATCTGGCTAGGCGCAGCCTTTTTAAATTATTCGCCTATTTCTTGGGTGCAGCAAACAGGCACACTCAAAACCACCTTGATACAAGGCAATGTCAAACAAGATGAAAAATGGTTGGCGCAAACCGCTGGGCAATCACTTGCTTATTACCAGCAAGCGACGATTGAACACCTAGACAGCGAATTGGTCGTCTGGCCAGAAACCGCCGTCACTTACACTTACCCACAAATTAAGCCCTATTTTGCCTCCTTTAGCCAAGAACTGGCCAACAGCAACACCACATTAATCACTGGTATTCCCGACGTTAGTGAAGATAAGCAAAATTATTACAATGCTATTTGGGCAACGGGCGATGGTTTTGGTCTTTATTATAAACGCCGACTGGTTCCCTTTGGCGAATACATCCCTTTTGCCGAATACATAGGCCCTATTCTGGATGTGTTTGGCATGCCCATGTCGAGCTTTAAATCAGGCGATGAAAACCAGCCGGTTCTGCAAGTGGGCGAATGGGGCATTGCGCCGTTTATCTGTTACGAAATTGTCTATGCCGAGCAGGTAAGGCGAATGGTAAGAGACAGTGATTTTCTTATTACGATTAGTAACGATGCGTGGTTTGGCACCTCGTTTGGCCCTTGGCAACATTTGCAAATAGCCCAATTTAGAGCCAAAGAATCGGGTCGCTATGTGATCCGCGCCACCAATACAGGCATTACGGCGTTTATCAATGAAAAAGGTGCCGTGGTCGCTCAAGCGCCACAATTTGAAAGAACCACTCTCACCGCCAACGCCAAAGCCTTTACGGGTAACACGCCATATGTGCTATGGGGTTATTGGCCGACGCTATTACTGCTGGGGATTTGCGTGGTATTTACCTATTTAAACGGCTTAATTCTAAACCGCAAAAACAGATAACCAATAAAGAAATGAACCTTGGCATTTGATTCACGCTGACGCGTTGAGCTTGCGAAACAAGCGCAAGTATTTTCTATTTTAAGAACTGAATACCAAGGCTCATGGTATGCATTACCACGCAGGACACCTACAGGGATGTAGGTGGTAGAGTCGAGTCAGGAACAGAGACCGAGCGTGGGAACGAGGAACAATGAATTACTCAGTTTTATCACTCTGATCATCATGCGTTGACATCAAGCCATAATGACATATTTCACAAGGCGCTAATGCTTGCTTGGTGTCGATCACATTATCATGCCCACAAGACATGCAATGGTAAGTGCCCGGCTCAACGTCCGTCCCGACCACATGACACTCTTCAAGCGGCACAGGGTTGTTATTGGCGTGATTAATCAACCACAACAAAGCCACGTCTTCTTTTTCATCTAACTCGTCGGCCAGCTCATGACCTTCATCAAGGACATACTGCCAATTCGCGTCAATCCATGCTTCGGTATAGCCCATTTTGTCATGCCAATAAGCCGTCATTAAGGCAACGTCTTCCAACAACCAATCTTTTGCACCAACCAATGTTTTGCGTGCTTCTTCGACTAAATTAGAATCACTTTCACTTTTTAATGGATCTTTTTTCATAGAATTCATAACTCCTCCTCCATCTAGCTTCTAATTAGAGCGTCATCTCTATAAAATAGCGGATATTTACAGACTCTGTTAGCCATAGCACTATTATCTTGTGTTATGTCGCTATAATAATGCCCCTCTTTACATTAAAGAGAATACAGGTCTACCAACCTTACGTCGATCACGGGATAAGAAAACACCATGCAAGAACAATATAATCCGCAGCAAATCGAACAAGCTGCTCAATCTTTTTGGGACGAAAACAAAGTCTTCAAAGCCGTCGCTGATTCCAACAAAGAGAAGTTCTACTGCCTTTCTATGTTCCCTTACCCAAGTGGTCGCCTACACATGGGGCACGTACGTAACTACACTATTGGCGACGTTATTTCTCGCTACCAACGTATGCAAGGCAAAAACGTTCTGCAACCAATGGGCTGGGATGCTTTTGGCCTACCTGCTGAAAACGCCGCCATCAAACATAAAACCGCGCCCGCAAAATGGACCACTGAAAACATCGCCTACATGAAAAGCCAACTTAAAGAGCTGGGTTTTGGTTATGATTGGGATCGCGAAATCGCCACCTGTACGCCTGAGTACTACAAATGGGAACAGTGGTTCTTTACCCAATTAGTTGAGAAAGGCTTAGCCTACAAAAAAACCGCCGCGGTTAACTGGTGTCCAGAAGACCAGACTGTCTTGGCTAACGAGCAAGTCGAAGAAGGCTGCTGCTGGCGCTGTGGCACGGCGGTAGAGAAAAAAGAAATTTCTCAATGGTTTATCCGCATCACAGATTACGCAGAAGAATTATTAAACGACCTTGATCAACTAGACGGCTGGCCGGAAAAGGTTAAAGCCATGCAACGTAACTGGATTGGTCGTTCAGAAGGGCTTGAATTCAGCTTTGCCGTAGCAGGCAAAGACGAGCGTCTATCAGTTTATACCACGCGCCCAGACACTATTATGGGGGTGACTTATGTTGCCGTCGCAACACAACACCCTTTGTCATTAGAAGCGTCAGAAAACAACGCAGATTTGGCGAGCTTCATTGCTGAAAGCAAAAAAATGTCGACCACCGAAGCCGACATGGCAACGGTCGAGAAAAAAGGCATGGACACGGGCTTTAAAGCCATCCACCCCATTACTGGCGACGCGCTTCCGGTTTACGCGGCGAACTTCGTGCTAATGGATTACGGTTCTGGCGCCGTGATGTCGGTGCCCGCTCACGATCAACGTGACTTTGAATTTGCGAAAAAATACGGTTTGGCAATCAAGTCAGTTGTCCAACCAGCCGGTGACGAAGTGGTTGACCTAGAAAAAGCCGCCTTCACCGAGAAAGGCGTACTTTGCAACTCTGGCGAGTTTGATGGCTTGGCCTTCAAAGAAGCCTTTGATGCTATTTCCTCTTGGATGATAGAACGCAAGCTAGGCGAAGTGAAAGTCAACTACCGCCTACGTGACTGGGGTGTGAGCCGCCAACGTTATTGGGGAACGCCCATCCCAACCATCAACCTAAAAGATGGCTCGGTTGTGCCGGTTCCACAAGATCAGCTCCCTGTTGTATTACCAACCGATGTGATCATGGACGGGGTTAATTCACCGATCAAGAACAATCCAGCCTTCTCTTCCGTTATGTTTAATGGCGAGGAAGCCGAACGTGAAACCGATACTTTCGATACCTTCATGGAATCGTCTTGGTATTTTGCGCGTTACTGCTGCCCAGATTCCACCGATGCCATGCTAACAGAAGAAGCCAATTACTGGCTTCCTGTTGACCAGTACGTTGGTGGGGTTGAACACGCTATTCTTCACTTGCTGTACTCACGCTTCTTCCATAAATTGCTACGTGATGCGGGTCTAGTGAACTCTGATGAACCTTTCAAACGTCTATTGACGCAAGGCATGGTTAACAAAGATGGCACCAAGATGTCTAAGTCCAAAGGCAACACGGTCGACCCACAAGAGATGATTGAAAAATACGGTGCCGATACCGTCCGTTTGTTCATGATGTTCAGCGCGCCACCAGAACAATCGCTTGAATGGAACGACGCCGGGGTTGATGGTGCTTCACGTTTCTTACGCCGTTTATGGGCGCTATCTTACCGTCATACCAATGCGGGGAAAGCTGGCACGCTAAACATTGCCGAACTAAATGGCGCGCAAAAAGCCTTACGCCGTAAGACTCATGAAACCATTCAAAAAGTCACCGACGATATTGAACGTCGCCAAACCTTCAACACCGCCATTGCGGCCGTAATGGAGCTTTGCAACGAGATCAGCAAGTTTGAAGACCCATCCGAATTAGGCCTTGCTGTCGTGCAAGAGGCTTTGGAAGCGGCAACCTTATTACTGTCTCCGATCGTTCCTCATATTGCTCATCAGTTATGGAGCGAACTAGGCCACAATGATAACGTCGTCAATACGCCATGGCCGACACTCGATGAGGAAGCCTTAGTCAAAGACGAGCTGATTATTGTGGTTCAAGTCCTAGGTAAAAAACGCGCCGAATTGACCGTTTCTGCCAGTGCTGACAACAAAACCATTGAAGCCGAAGCGCTCGCGCACCCAGGTGTTGCCAAGTACCTTGAAGGCAAAACGGTACGTAAAGTTATTGTGGTGCCGGGGCGTTTGGTCAACATTGTTGCTAACTAACCCTGTTGCCAACTAATCGAGGCACAATAAGGGGTGGCGATGCCATCCCTTATTCCCTCACTACCTTACAGAGATCACCAATATGACAGCCACATTGACACACTTTACTCGCTTATTTTTATTCGCCTTACTCACCCTAAGTGTTGTCGCTTGTGGCTTCCATCTGCGAGGTGATGTCACCCTTCCTGCCAAACTCAAGGTGTTGACCCTAACATCAGACAGTGGCTCAGATCATTTTGATAGATCGCTACGCGGTGTTTTAAGCAAAGCGGGCATTGTGATTATCAATAAAACCAACGCCACAGCAGACACTCTGAACCTAAAAATCAACCCCATCACCACAGCCGATACAGAACTGGCTCGAGATGGCAACAACGATATTTCACAGCTCCAACGTCGTTTAAGCAGCGTCTATTTTATCCGTCAAGCAGACGGCAAATCTGTCTACGGCCCACGCACTATTAGCACAACAAAAACACTCAGCAATCAAAATGCCGAAGAAAGCGCCAAGGCATCTTACAACCAGGATCAGGTCAAAATCATGGCAGAAGAACTAGCCAAGCAGCTTATTTATGACCTCAACTATGCGCCACTTTAAATTACATTCTAAGTCACATTCTAAATCACAGTAGAGTTAGACAAATACCACACCATGAGACCTTTGCACGATGAAAGTTAGAGCTGAACAACTACCACCGCAGCTCAAAAAAAACCTCGCGCCGATTTATATTATTTCGGGGGACGAGGTTTTGTTGTGTCAAGAAGCCGCGGACCAAATCCGCAAAGCCGCTCAATTTCATCACATAGACGAACGCCTACGTTTTGTGGCCGATGCGCAGTTCGACTGGCAAGACGTCATCAATGAAAACCAAAGCCTGTCGTTGTTTTCGACGCGTCGTATGTTTGACATTCAAATTGATAAAATGGGCGAAAAACACAGCAAAGCCCTAGCGCAATTGGGTCAGTCTCTAAGTGAAGACAATGTCATTTTATTGACCTTGCCTAAAATTGACGCGCGAACCCAAAAAGCAAAATGGTTCACGCAATTGGAATCCCAAGGTGTCTTCGTACAAATTTGGCCGATTGATTCAAGCCGTCTGCCCGCTTGGGTGCAGCAAAGAGCGCAAGCCCTCGACCTTTCACTTACCCGTGATGCCGCCAGTATCATCTGCGAGCGTGGAGAAGGTAACCTGCTTGCCCTTTCCCAAGAATTAGAAAAACTGGCGTTATTGCACGGACAAGGCGCCAAGATTGATGCCGAGAAAGTCGTCGAATCCGTTGCCGACAGCAGCCGCTATTCGATTTATGATCTCAGTGACCGTCTTTTAATGGGCAAAACCAAAGACGCTATGCACTGTCTTAACCAACTTATTGGCGAGGGCATGGAAGCCAGCATTATTCTTTGGCTGTTTAATCGAGAAATTCAAACTCTGGCCAACTTACTGCAAAGCATGCAGTCTTCTAGTTTTAGACAAGCCTGCCAAAACGAAAGAATTTGGGACAAGCGCGTCCCCTTTTATGAAAGCGCCCTATCGCGCCACAACAAGATCACCCTTCCTTATATGCAAAACTATCTCGCCCTGATCGATAAAAGCATCAAGGGGCTAGAAGGCCCAAACAGCGAAACCGGTTTTCGTAATCTAGTGATGATGTTTTGTGGCTACAAACCAACGATTACAGAGCTGGACATTCCAGCGTAACCTACACACCTTATCCCGCTCTTTTTGGTAGACATAAACCATGACTAACACCTCAATTATCGAAGAAATTAATGTTTGGACAACGCCACTGTTTGTCACTCAAATGCCCGACCACGACTTTTTAAAAGAGGCGCTGCTCGCCGCGGTCTATCAACAAAAAGCCCTGCAAACCACGGCCATTGAGAGCCAAATTGCACCCAAAGCCAAACACGCTTTGCATGAAAGTAGATTGGACTTTTTGGAGCTTGCCGATGCCAATGTAATGGAAGCCAAACGCGCTTTAGAAGAGTTGATTCTAGAGATTGCCGCGTCGGTCAATCAGGCGTTTTGGCCGGAAGATACGCAAGCTGACGCACATATTATTGAATCTTGGTACCACGTCACGCAAAAAGGCGGCTACCATGACGCTCACTCTCACCCAAATTGTTCGTGGTGTGGCATCTATTATCTAGAACCAGGAGATGCCAATATCGAAGGCAATGGCGGCCTAAATCGCTTTTATGATCCAAGAGTCAATGCGGAACATTATGCGGACCCTGGCACCGCTTACCTTGGCGGTCATGGGGTTTGGGACTTCACCCCCACCGATGGCCAAGTGGTTATTTTTCCATCTTATCTAAAGCATTCTGCCTTGCCTTATTTTGGCGACAAAGATCGTGTTGTTATTGCTTTTAACAGTATTATCGAAGCCTACTAAGACAAAAACCGTCAGCGCCTTTCCCCCACGAGCCTTCTAAGGAATGGCGTTGGCCCGCCTATCCGGCCCCCTCTTTGCTTCTTTCTTTTACAATAAATGTCATAAGTTTCCACTCAAACATTCACAACAGACGGCTATTTGTAGTAATTTAACAAGTAATATTTCACAATCACGGAGAAGCCTATGCGTTTCCAGTTTGATCAACTCAGCGGCAACCAGCGCTATCACCTGATCACCCAAACCATTACGCCAAGACCCATTGCATGGATAATGACCAAAAACGAAAACGCGAGTTACAATCTTGCGCCTTTTTCGTATTTTGCCCCTATTTCTTCCGACCCTGCGCTTTTAATGGTTTCCATTGGCAATAAAGCAAACGACGTTGCCAAAGACACGAAATACAATCTACAGCGAGAAAAGGAATGTGTTTTGCATATTCCAAGTGGGGATTTAATAAACGCGGTTAACGAAAGTGCGGCGACGTTATCTTATGATGAATCTGAACTCCCCAGAGCGGGTTTGTCACTGACTGATTTCACCAAGACATTGCCTCGTATCACAGAAGCAAAAGTCGCTCTCCACTGTAAACTGTACGACCTACACACATTAGGTAATTCAGCGTTTAATGCGATTTATTTGGAAATATTGGATGCATATATTGATGATAACCTTATAACAGAAGTAGGTGATCGCACTCTCATCGATAACAAAAAACTCAATCCGCTTTCACGACTAGGTGGCAATGATTACGCCCTTTTAGGCGAGACAGTAACGATCAAACGTCCTAACTAGGGCAATACAGATTTGGGGTACTAAAAATGGACGTCACAAAACAAGTACAAGCTTTTCCCTTTACGGCTGACGCTGATGACGAATTAGCGTCATCACTGATCGACATTGCCAACATTAAGACACTCAAAGCTGGGGACATATTAGCCAAGCAATTTGAAGTAGGCCAACACCTCTACTTTCTGATTGAAGGCGAAATTGCCATTTCCGTGCCGCTACAAGACACAGGAACATCTTACAATGTTGGTCTAATAAACAACCCATTTTCTCCGGTTGGCTGGTCTGCGTTTCGACATCCTTCTCGCTATGCAACCACCTTTACGGCCACCAAATCTTCGACTTTACTGGTCTGGCCTCTGGTCGCGTTACAAAAAATACTCGACGCCAATTTACTCTTTGCCAGCCAATTTCTACAGTTTGTTTATCAAGAATCTTTACCCGTTCTTACGGACATACAGAACCAAACACGGCCGTTTTTTTCTAACGAGACCTTGGCGTTTGAAGAGACTCGCCCGCTGATTAACTCTGAGACACAAGTTCACGCACTTAAAGACGCCATCAGTTTGCTCAACTATGCGCCTTTTTGCGAAACCTTCACCCAAGCAGAAATACACACACTGGCGAAAAAATCATCGATTTTATTGGCACATCAAGGTGATATTTTAAGCCAACAAGACCAGCCCGCGGGTGGCCTATATCTGCTGATTAAAGGCAAGGTGGTTGTCAGTTATCAAACCGATTCTGGCGATATTATTACCACGCGCACCATCTCCCGTGCCGGTACCGTGCTGGCTTGGGCTACAAAAAATAACACGCTAAAGAATCGCACATCGATTATCTCTTCCAGAGACAGCAGCATTTTGTTTATCAAACGAGATGATCTATTGGAAATATTCGCTGACAACCCTAAATTTTTGGTCAAATATCTATACCGACTGATTTGGCTCATAGGAACACACTTATTAGCGGCCAGAATGCGTTATTTGTCGCAGATCGCCAACGATGAAGTACTGGCCGTCAGTAACGTGATAGAGCAAAATGCAGCCCTGTTGCCGGTTAGCTCACCATTGTATAAAGTCAGCGAACTGCTCAAGAGCGCGATTACAACCGACGAAGCATTTGGCGTGCTGTATAAATGCCTGCATTTTGGCTGCGTACTAGAACGCACTATTTCTGGTATGTGTTTAGACATTTTAAAAGACTTACAACGCGAAAATGCTTTTTATCGTCATTTGCAAAATGTCTATGACACCATTAATACTCTTCCTAAAGACACCCCCGCACTGGATGCACGACGGTTGGCTTCTGAGTTGTTTAAACAAGCTTTTCAGCAAGTTCCCTATGTTATCAAGGGACTAGAAAACTTACCCAAAAAAGCCGGCTCCGTGTTTATTTATAATCACCTGCTTGGCTCTCCTACCAATCGCTTACCCAATGGCTTCCGTTTCTCCATGGACGCTCAATTCATTGGCACCATGGTAATAGACAACGAGTACGGCGTTTCAGGCCAGCGCGTTGTACGTCGCAGTAAAGAAAGTGAGTTTTGGCGTGATGACTTCTATGAAAAATTCGGCAACATTTTTATTGATAGCTGGGAAAACCTCACCAGAGACACGCCAGAATACGAGGATTTCATTCAACAATCTCAAGCCACGTTGCGACAAAATTTTCCATTATTAATTTCTCCAGAAGGGCAAAGTTTCAGCACCCATCAATCGCCCGGCCCATTATTGCCTCATGTTTTTGAGGTTGCAGGTTCGATGGGAAGCGATGAGCCTTGGATCGTCCCCATCGTTGTCGCCAACTTCGACAAACGGGCCGACCACAACATTTATACCGTGATCATAAAACCCGCGTTTAAATTGTCTGACCGAGTGGATGTAAACGACAAAAAAGCCTTGGATCAGTTCCTCGTCACCTATCAAGAGGAATACAAAAGCTACGTCAATGAAGCCGTTGAGCTATCCAGAGAAATACGCCAATACCCTATATTCAGCGGCAAAAATGGCTACCGCTCTAACGTCATGAGTTTAAACCAGATTGATATTGAATTTGAATCTGACGTAAGAGAGCTGGAGTTTCATCTTGCATACCAGCAATACAAAGAACAACCCGTGGCGTTTTACGGCTCATCAACCATGCGTCTATGGAACGATTTTGCCCACCACTTCCGAGACAAAGAGGGCATTAATCTAGGGTTTGGTGGCGCAACCTTAGCTGCCTGCGTGTACTACTTTGAACGTATTATCTTGCCTCATAAGCCTCGCTCATTGGTCATCTATGCGGGTGATAACGACATTGGCAACCACTGTGACAGCAACAAGGTAGTTGAACTGTATATTGAGCTTTTACAGAAAATTGATGAGCACCTGCCCAACATTCCTGTCACGCTAATTAGCATAAAATGCAGCCCAGCCCGCATCAAAATGCGCCATACCATTGAGACTGCCAACAAGCAATTGGCGCGCCTGGCTCAGACACGCCCTAATACACAGTATGTGGACTTATTCGCGACACTATTAGACAAGCATGGCGAGATACAAGAAAACTTATTTGAAGGCGACAGACTGCATTTAAATCACAAAGCCTATGCGCTTTGGACTAAGCGACTGCTTGAAACGGAGGATTTTATTTTCCAAAAGTAGCCGCTGTCTAACAGTACAGATACATAACAGTACTGATACATAAAAGTACTGATACATAAAAGTACTGACCATAAAAAGTCCCCCCAATATTGGTTATCCAACTATTGGGGGTGACTTCAATCAGAGCGTTTTTTTATGGAAAAAGCGTACCGACAATCACTTTTAAGCCGAGCAAAATAAGAATACTCCCCATCCCTCTATCCACCCAAACGATATGACGGCGCAACCATGCCAGTACAGGGCCACCCGCCAAAAGCAGAGCCACCAACACGTACCAGCCAGTATCGACCACAAAAACGGTTGCCCACAATTGAAGTTTAATCAACGCATCCATATTGCTGGGAATTAGCTGGCTAAACAACGCCAAGAAAAACAGGGCGATTTTCGGATTCATTAAAGAGACCATCAAGCCATCACGAGCCGCTCCCCAATAGGAAGAAGGTACGCCTTCCGCTTGTGCTTCTTTTCCTTGTCCTGCGTAGCGCCATGCTTTGACGCCAAGCCACGCAAGATAACAACCACCAAGTACGGTTAGCAGCGCAAAAACGTCTTGGTATTTGTTCATCAAGATTGCTAAGCCTTGCAGTGTTAAAAAAGCCCAAAAACCAATACCTAACCCATGCGTAATAGCAGAAAGTACGCCGTGCAGAGCAGACTGAGACACAGACACTCGTATAATCACCGCCAAGCTTGGCCCTGGAGAAATCGCCCCCATCACACAAACCGCTACCAAAGAAAGCCACGTCGCTATATCCATATTTTCTCACTACTTTTAAACATAAATTCATTAATATCAGGAGGCTGGGGGGCGATAAAATCGCACCGTATACTATCTAATCCAACGTTAAAAATCGAATTCAACGCTAACAATCGGACCTAATTAAGGGTCAGACTTAAATTCAGCTCGACGCAACAAAATGCCTGCCATCCTATTGACCTTTATTTAAAAAAAGGTCAGCATAAAGACACTCATTAACGCAAATACACTAGATTTTATTTTATGAACAGCATTCTCTTAAATAAACGTAACGGCGATAAACGTAAAGCAAAAAAGCTTTGCGGCGCTGACGTGTGGAACTAAGAGACAAACCATTCCCCGGCAGCATTCTCGCTGACGGTTTACCCTTCTTCGCAGCAGAATGCCTACCGGCCTAAACGAGGCTAAAACATGTTCTACGGCGCAATCACTGCATTAATCACTCCATTTCGTCAGGGTCAATTAGACGAAGACGCTTTGCGTAACATTGTACGTTGGCAAATCGATCAAGGCATCAACGGTTTAGTGCCTGTTGGCACCACCGGCGAATCCCCCACCTTGAGCGAGCACGAGCACAAACGTGTGATTGAAATTACCGTACAAGAAACCAATAAAGCCGTTCCTGTGCTAGCGGGCGCCGGGTCAAATAACCCAGTTGAAGCGGTCAACTACTCAGAATACGCTTATCAAGCAGGTGCAGACGCTACCTTGCACGTCGCAGGCTACTACAATCGTCCAAACCAAACGGGTTTGTATGAGCATTTCAAGTACGTCCATGACAACAGCAAGCTGCCTATCATTCTTTACAACATTCCACCACGCTCTGTGGTCGGTTTAGAGGTTAGTACCTTGGCTCGGTTAGCGGAATTGCCCAGAGTGATCGGTGTAAAAGACGCAACGGGGGACCTTACTCGGCCGATTCGCGAGCGGGCGTTCATTAATAAGCCCTTTAATTTTTTAAGCGGTGACGATATTACCAGCGTCGCTTACAACATAGGGGGTGGCAACGGCTGTATTTCGGTCACATCTAACGTGGCACCAAAACAGGTCGTAGAGTTACAACGTTTATGTCGCGAAGGCAAATATGTCGAAGCAGCACAATTACAGGACAAGCTGTTTGCTCTGCATAATGCTCTTTTTATTGAACCTAACCCCACAGGCCCCAAATACGCCATGTCATTGCTAGGTCTTTGCACAGAAGAATGTCGTTTACCAATGGTGCCATTACAAGACAGCACCAAAGCAACCATTCGTCGTATTATGGAGGAACTGGAGCTTATTTAAACGCGACTCGATTACAAAAAAACGCCCCCATCTTGAAAGCTCAACGATGGGGGCTGATGTTAAAAAATACAAACTGTCGGCTAGATGTCAGTGTTTTATGCGCCACAACGCTTGGCCTGACTGCTTATCGATTAAGTCCAAACGCTCTTCGTGGGCGGTTAATTCATCATCAGACGCTTTAATGACTTTTAAACTAGGTCGATCAGCAGTGAAGCGACGCACCTCCTCGACTCCGCCATCCTCTTTCGAATCAGAGTCTGCGCTGTTTGCCAAACCTAAACTGGTCTGCCCCCCGGTCATCAATAGATAAACATCGGCCAGAATTTCCGCGTCTAATAAGGCCCCATGTAATTCTCGATGCGAGTTATCAATGCCATATCGTCGACATAAAATGTTTAGGTTATTTTTTTGTCCAGGGTGTTTTTTACGCGCGTACACCAAGCTATCAAAAACACCACACACTTCGGCTATTTTAGGATAACCGCCCAATCGAGCAAATTCATGATCAATAAAGCCAATATCAAAAGGTGCATTATGGATAATTAGCTCTGCACCTTTAATGAAATCAAAAAAGTCTTGTGCCACTTCATGAAAGCGAGGTTTATCAGCAAGATATTCATTACTGATACCATGTACTCGAAAGGCCTCTTCTTCCACTTCTCGGTCAGGGTTAATATACACATGAAAGTGGCGCTTGGTGAACTTGCGCCCCACCATTTCCACACAACCGATTTCGATAATACGATGCCCTTGTTTAGGGTCAATGCCTGTTGTTTCAGTATCAAGAATGACTTGCCTCATGATGCCGCCCTTAATTCTTCAATGCCCTGATTGGCTAATTGATCGGCGATTTCGTTGCCTTCAATACCAGCATGACCCTTTACCCATTTCCAAGTCACTTCATGATGCTGACACTGTTCATCTAGGGCTTGCCAAAGGTCTTTATTTTTTACGGGTTGTTTCGATGCCGTCATCCAGCCTTTGCGTTTCCAACCAGCCAACCATTCGGTAATGCCTTTTTGTACATAGGACGAATCGGTATACAAAGTCACTGAGCATTTTTCCTTTAACGCTCGCAGCCCTTCTATGGCGCCCATCAATTCCATACGATTGTTGGTCGTGTTTTGCTCACCGCCACACAAGCGCTTTTCATGCTCACCAAAAGCCAGCCAAGCGCCCCAACCTCCGATGCCGGGGTTTCCCTTGCAAGCACCGTCTGTGTACATAATTACCTTTTTCACTCTTTCATCTCTTTTACGGTTGGTTTTGACAAGGGGGGAACTCGAACCCGCGCCCCTGACCAACGAGGTTTTAATGGAATATGACGCTTCACCTGTTTTGTTGCCGTCATGACATACACGCCGCTAAAGGGCAATTTGAGTGGCCTAAGCACCTTACCAAGCCATTGGAAGTGGGAGCGCCATTTGCTGCTTTGCAAGGGGGGGTCGTAGTATACAAAACGCTTTGTTTCTAAGGTTAATCCCGCTACTTTCAACCAATCTTCTAAGCGCTGATGGGCAATAAATTGTCCACACCAAGGGGCTTTAATACGCTTGGAAAACACTCGGCACAGCCCCCATAAACTCCAAGGGTTAAAACCAACAATAATCAACTTCCCACTTGGCAATAACGTTCTGGCCGCTTCCCTTAAATCATCATGAGGCATCGCAGAAATATCCAACGCGTGATGAAAAATATGCACATCCACGCCATCCGCTTCAAATGGTAACTCACTCGCTCTTGCCACAACCGTATGACAAGGCGCACCAAACTCTAATAAAGGCGCAATCAAAATGCTCTCGCGCAGGCGATGTTTTTCTAACTTAATATCTTTTAAAGGCGACTGAATGACTAAATAATAACCTACTGTAGAGTCAATCTCAGCCGCCATTTCTGCCAGCTCCAATGCTAGAACACTGCGTCCCAGATCACTTTTATACCAATTCTGAAAAAATTGTCTTGATTGATCATCCAACATACAATGAATTCTCTGTGTAAAACGACAGGACGCTGCCTTTATTCTTATTATGAGCGCGTCATACAAAATACAGCAACCTGATATAAAAATGTAGGTAACCTATGACTATTTTTCCGCTTCCCGCTTTCCATGACAATTATATATGGATAATCCAAGACAAAGATAGTTCAGACATTTGGGCCATCGATCCAGGTGATGCCAATGTGGTTTTGCAGCACTGCCATGAACACACCAAAAACCTCGTGGGTATTTTAATCACTCATCACCACAAGGACCACACCGGTGGCGTAGCCGAACTAAGACAACGCACAAACTGCGTCGTTTATGGGCCAAAACACTTAACAGAACTGGTCACTCACCCTGTCAATGAGGCCGACGACGTGACCGTGTTCTCACGTACTTTTTCCGTCTTGGCAACACCTGGACACACGCTTGACCATCTTTGTTATTTTTCACCAACCGAGCACCCTATACTGTTTAGCGGTGACACCTTATTCAGAGGAGGTTGCGGGCGCATTATGGAAGGTAATGCCGAACAGATGTTGGCGGCAATGAATAAAATCGCCGCCCTACCAGACAACACACAGATCTATTGCACACATGAATATACGCTGGCCAACTATCGTTTTGCACTGTCGCTGGAACCGAATAATGACGAACTCATTAGCAGTCAGCGCACCAGCCAAGCACTACGCGCCAGCAATCAACCCACAGTGCCGACAAAACTTAGCCTAGAGAAAAAAACTAATCCTTTTTTGCGCACCCATAATGAGTCTTTAAAAAATCAGGCAGCACAACAACTTAACGAAGATCCAGCGGATAATCCGACGGCCAGCTTTAGCCAAGTAAGACGCGCGAAAGACAGTTTTAGTTGACCTTGCGCGCCACACCCTTAAAATGACCAAACTTTACTCAACCTTGTGATCTTCATGACCTATAAATTTGCCTGGATTTGCCTTGCCAGCCTAATCTTAAGTGCCTGCCAAACGACGTCTAATATAGAAAGAAACAACGCCTCAATGGACCTAACAGAGTCTGTAGAAGACGCTGAAGTGGTGGAAGCAGACACGGAGCATTTAGGGTTTATCGATACGGTTCCACCTATTGATACAACCGACGCAGCGACAGATGACACAGCAGAACAAACACCAGACGACAAGGCGGTGGTAGCAAGTAAACCCAAAGCGCCAGAAGATCTTTGGGACAGAATTCGCTCAGGTTACCAACTTAATTTGGACATAGATCGCCCTAGACTGTCCTCTCAGTTGCGCTGGTTCAGTACTCACCCGTCGTATTTGGATCGAGTCTCTAAACGAGGCGAGCGCTACCTTTACTATATTACCAGCGAACTAGAAAAAGCCGGACTACCCGCCGAAATCGCACTACTGCCCATCGTCGAAAGTGGCTTTGACCCCTTCGGCTATAGCCATGGCCGCGCCTCTGGGCCTTGGCAGTTTATCCCATCCACAGGGCAAATGTATGGCTTGGATCAGACTTGGTGGTACGATGGTCGACGCGACATCATTGGCTCAACACAAGCCGCTATTGCTTACTTAACGCGCTTACACAGAATGTTTGACGGTGATTGGCTACACGCTCTGGCCTCTTACAATTCCGGTGAAGGCACCGTGATGCGGGCGATCAGAAAAAACAAAAAAGCGGGCAAGCCAACCGATTTTTGGTCATTGGATTTACCGAGAGAAACACGCGCCTACGTTCCAAAGCTCATCGCGCTGGCTAAAATCATCAAAAATCCAGAAAAATACAATTACTCGACGTATTTCATTCCAAACAAGCCTTATTTTGATGTCGTCAATATCGGCGGTCAGCTTGACCTTGCTCAAGCGGCAGAAATGGCAGACATCAGTATTGATGAAGTCTATTTGTTAAATCCGGGCTTTAATCAATGGGCCACTTCTCCAGATGGCCCACACCGTTTGCTAATGCCCATCTCAAAGGCCAAACAGTTTAGAACAAAGCTAGCGGAGATCCCCAACAAAGAACGAGTCACTTGGGTTCGTTACACCGTAAAAGCTGGTGACAATTTGCTACTGGTCGCCAAACAGCACAATACCACGGTAAACGTGTTGCAAGAGGTGAATAAAATCTCCTCGACCATGATACGAGTCGGGCAAGAGCTCATGATTCCGGTAGCAGGCAATGACATAGAAAGCTACACACTAAGCTCACACCAGCGCTTACTGGCAAAACAGTCCAGAGCCCCTAACCGTAATCGCATCAAAATAAACCATACCGTTAAACCAGGCGACAGTTTGTGGTTGATCTCAAACAAGTATGACATCAACAGTAAAACGCTCGCTCGTTGGAACAACATGGGGTTGGCCGACCCGCTTATACCCGGTAAAAAACTGGTTGTATGGCTAGAACCTAAACAATCAGAAAATACCACACGCAGCGTAATGAAAAAGGTCATTTATACCATTCGCTCCGGTGAGTCTCTGGCACTGGTTGCCAACAAATTCAAAGTGTCGGTCAACGACATTAAAGAATGGAACCCTAAAGTCAGCAGCCAAAAATACGTTCAACCTGGAGACAGGGTAACGTTACTGGTCAATGTTGTTGGTGGTTAACCGAACAGCAGAATAAAACCAAAAAAAAGGGCTGATCAAATCAGCCCTTTTTTTGTATCAAATCAACAACTTTATTCGTAACGGCAAAGGTAGGCTGTTGTTTCTTCTACCTTTAACTGGAAGGTTTGATTCGCCTCGACAATAAAAACCTCCCCTTTTGCAAAGGTTTTCCATTCACTTTGTGCGGGCAACTTAACGGTTAACGCACCCGATACAACGGTCATATATTCTCGCTGACTGGTACCAAACTCATATTCCCCGATTGCCATAACGCCAACGGTTGAAGTACCTTCCGCGTTATTCAATGCAATGGATTTAACTTGATCATCAAAATAGCTGTTTACTGTTAACACTTTGCTCATATCGACACTCTTAATTGACATTAAAATACACTTTAAAACAGGCTAAAGACCTTTAATAACGCCTTAGCAGAGCCTCAGCCATCACAGGTCACAACATCATATTGTGCTGTCCGGCTTGTTGCCCACCATCTCTTCAATAATCCACTCTTTAAACGCCGACATAGCTGAAGTAACTGAGCGACGTTTTTCATAGACTAAATAGAAAGATCGATTCGTAATCAGATGCTGATTAAACAATACTTGTAACGTGCCAGCTTCAATTTCTGGCGCAATCAGCTCAGGATCCGTCAGCGAGATCCCCAACCCTTGTGCCGCCGCGCCAGCCGTTAACGAGCCACTTGAGAACATCAGGCCCCGACGAAATAACGTAGGATCTAGGTCATGTTGCTGCAACCAATCATGCCATTCGTCTTTGCGTTTAGTGACATGTAGCAAGGGGTAAAAGCGCATATCTTCTGGCTTATTTATCGGCTGTTCGGGCTTAATCAATCGTGGATTACACACTGGCGCAAGACGAGCAGGACGCAAATAATAGGCTTCCACATCCTCCCAATCACCGCTGCCAAAATACACCGCCATATCGACATCATTGGCCGCAAAATCGATTAAACCAGTAGACGAACTAATCTCGATCTGGATATCAGGGTAACGCTCTTGAAAACGCTCCATCCTCGGCATTAACCATCGAGTTAAAAACGCTGGGGCAACCGCCAATCGAAGAGACCCTGACTTTTGCTTACTTTTCAGCTCTGACGTGGCATTTTCCAATTGCTCAAAAATGCTCTTAATGGGCTTTAAATAAGACTCCCCAGCTTCCGTTAATATAACTTTGCGCTTAGTCCGTCGAAATAACTCAAGGCCCAGAAAACTTTCCAGCCCTTTGATTTGATGGCTAATCGCAGAAGGCGTAACAGACATTTCCTTGGCTGCTTTATTGAAACTGCCATGACGCGCAGCGGACTCAAAACACCTTAATGAATTTAATGGGGGTAAACGATTAATAAGCTCATCTCCAACAGATAAGAAAGATTAACCAATAGCGTGAATATGGTTCATCTGTCAATTAATAAAACCAAATTACCTAGCACACTTATTAAGCGCCACAGTGAAGAGCCAACATACAAAAACGCGCTCCCCAACTACTCCTCATCACCGGTAGTATTTTTTGTTTCAAAACGCTTAGCGGGCAAGGTAAAGGCGGCAAAACCATCTTGCTGATTATCATGAAAACGAGCTTTACCAGCGGGTTTTTTATGAGTTTTCTTTGCTGCTTTAGTGGGTGCTTTGGCGCTGCTTTTTTTACTTTCTTGACGAACCGGCTTAGCGGGAAGCAAGCCTTTAAACTTAGGCTCAAGCCCTTCAATAGCTTCTGTGGTAAAGGTTTTTTGTAAGAACGCCTCTATCGCCTTAAAGTTCAGCCAATCTTTTGGACCAACCAAAGAATACGCGTCGCCTTTAAACCCCGCACGACCTGTACGCCCTGTTCTGTGGACAAACTCTTCTGCTTGCTTTGGTAAATCAAAGTTAAAGACATGAGACACTCTAGCAATATCCAAGCCACGAGACGCCACATCGGTACTGACCAAGACATCAAACTGGCCTTTGGCAAAGCTTTCCATGGTTTTATTGCGCGCACTTTGAGACAAATTTCCGTTCAAAGCCTGAGTACTCAAGCCCCAACCAGCAATGATCTCGGACAAACGTACGGTATCACTCTTTGTTGCCGTAAAAATAATGGCCTGCTTAATGGTCTGACCCAACAATAAATGCTTTAACAAGGCTTCTTTATGGTCTAAATGATCACACAGCAACACATGCTGAGAAATGTCTGAGTGCTCATCAAAGCCTTGGCCGATAGCAATACGAGACGGCTCGCGTAATAGTTCACCGGCAATGTCACTGACGTTGGTATTATCTAAGGTAGCGGAAAAGAACAAGGTCTGACGCTGACGATGACTGGCCGCAGCATTTATGGCGCGCATCGCCTCGGCAAAACCCAAATCCAGCATGCGGTCAGCTTCATCCAAAATAAGCAACTCAAGCCCTTCCAAAAAAACATGACGCTGCTTTAAGTGATCAACTAAACGACCTGGCGTTGCCACAATAAAATGCGGGTCTTTTTGCAATGATTTATGCTGATCGTTAAAGTTTTCACCGCCTTGAATAAGAATGGAGGTAAAACGAGTCGCCGCTAATAAAAGGCGCAACTGACCAAAAACCTGTTTGGCTAGCTCACGTGTTGGCACCAAAATCACCACACGAGGATCACGTTTAGACAAGGCTTTTTTCTTGTAAACGCGATGCAAGGCAGGCAAAAGATAGGCAAGTGTTTTTCCTGAACCTGTTTTTGACGACGCCAACAAATCTCGCCCCGCCATCGCTTCTGGAATAGCGCGAGCTTGAATCTCAGTCGCCTCATCAAAACCCAAATGACCGATGGACTTTAAAATGCGATTATCAAAACCAAATTCTTCGAATAACAAACAACTACCCCTTCAAAACTAACATACTACACAAACAAAGCGTCGCGTCTAATCTGCGCATTATAACCTAGACACATCAAAATTCGTCACTCATCTTTGATTAAAAGATAGCTTTTACCCGCACTTATGATGCCCATTCCAACGCCTTCGGATGTCACAACCTGTTCAAGACTTTCAGCAATACCATAAAACACATTTCGCCCTACTAGAGCGCTCATGCCATAGCGCATAGAAACATAAGGTCGCTCTTCCTGCTGATACGATGCCATCCAAAAATCACAGTCAACCCCCAGCACGACAACATCCTCTGTTTGCGTCACCAACTCAATCGCTCGGCCCTGTTCTGTTGCTATCCACTGCCAACCCGTTACCAGAAACGGCGCATCTTCGACTTGAATCCGTACCTTTTCTACCGGCGTCACCAGAAAGTATTCGCCCGCTTCAAACCACAAAATACGACTAAACATAGTCACCATGGCAGGGCGTTTAATTTTACTGCCTTCATGGAACCACTCGCCATTCGCTTTAATCACCATGTCCATGTCACCACAAAAAGGGGGAGACCAAGTATGGACAGGCGGCAAGCCAGCAGATGACGCGGCAGAAAAGCCTTTTAATTCGATATTTGACATAATTCTTCCCATTTACAGCCAAGCACAACCTTTTCATCACACCAATAAGATTAGCGCCTCTCACTTCATCTACAATTATATTCAACTTCTAAACAAAGCCTTGAATTCATTTCACTGTTAGAATAGACCCAACAAACAAACATCACGAGACGCAGAACAATTTTTTCTCAATACTATCTGCCTCGTCTACATAGAGTGTGACATTATGAAATCGGAATTAGCAAGCAAGTTTCAAGACCCTAGTCGAGGTGTTTACTTCATTGGCACCACGCCACCCAAGTCGTCGCTTGAGGAAGAGCAATTAGAACAAGTCAGTGAAAAACTACTTGAGCGCCTTAGTAACATCGAGGTCGATGGTCTAATCGTTTATGATATTCAAGACGAAACCAGTCGCATTGACAAGCCGCGCCCTTTTCCTTTCATGGAAACTCACGACCCACGAGCTTGGTCAAAGCGTCTTCACCAACAATCTGGCAAGCCGGTCATTACCTACAAATCTGTTTCATCTCGTAGCCCAGAAGCTTTTGCTGGCTGGTTAACAGAAGCATGGGAGCAATATGGCATCCGCGATTTAGTCTTGGTTGGTTCACCGTCTTCAAATGGCGATATCAAACTGCCATTGCCACAAGCCTACGACACCTTAAAAGCCTCCCCTCATGAATTTAATCTGGGTGGCGTCACCATTGCGGAGCGTCACGCGAAAAAAGGCGACGAGCATTTACGTCTGTTGAAAAAATCAGAGTCCGGCTGCGAGTTCTTTATTTCACAGGCGGTTTATAACCACCAAGCAACCGCCGACTTAATCAGCCGTTACGCAAGAAGCTGCAAAGAAAAAGGCGAAGCACCAAAGCGTATCATTTTAACCTTTACGCCATGCGGCAGTGCAAAAACCCTTGAATTTATGGAGTGGCTGGGGATTTCCGTACCCGATGCAACCAAACACCGTATACTGGATGCCAAAGCGCCATTAAACGAATCCATCAAAATTTGTCGTAATGCATTAGAGCAAATCATTGAAACGGCGTTACCGCTTGGCGTTCCGCTGGGTTTAAATATCGAAAGCTTAACCAACCGTAAAGAAGAGATCGATGCTTCTATTCGACTGTATAAACTGCTCAAGGCGACCTTAGATCTTAAATTGGCTGAGCAGTCGCTTACTAAATAGCGTGGTCATATTCTCTATTCCAATCGCCTAGTTAAATCATCGAGTTAAATCGCCTGACTAGATAAGCGTATCCAACACCGCCAACACCCGCTCAATAGAAATATGTTGCATGGCCTTCGGGTCATGCACGCGTGTTGACCAAGGCAATTGTGCGATAGGTTTTTGATGTTCCTTCACCACCAACTCCTCGTACACACTCACCACGTTAGCTAAATCACGATATGGCCCGGTTCGTTCAGGATTGGAATGCGCGTACAACCCCAGCACTGGCGTGCCCACTAATGTTGCCATATGAGCCGGGCCCGTATCAGGACTAATCACCAAAGCGGCGCCCTTTAACACGGACAACATCGCATCCAGCGGCGTTTTACCGACGAGATTAATCACCTGTTCAGTCCGATCGGCAATCACTTGCTCAGCAAACGCCCGCTCATCTTTCGATGGACCACCGGTCATCACAGGACAAAGCCCTTTCATCAACACACGATCCAATACCGCTTGGTAGCCTTCTAGCGTCCAATTGCGTTCTGCTTTAGACGCCGATGGGTTGATCACCACATAGCGATCAGGCAACGCAATATTCCGTTCCGGCAGGCTTAATTCACAAGGCAGACTAGGCTCAGTAACCCCTAACACACTGGCAATCGACAAGAAGGAATCAAGCACATGTTCACCTTGGGGTTCTGGCGCATATTCATTGACAAACCAATGCTGTTTTTCACGAGAATGGGACAAAGCAAAACCAATACGTCTTTTTGCGCTAAGCATCCGAGACACCAAACTCGCTCTTAAAGACCATTGCAAATGCAGCAACACATCAAACGTCTGCCCCTTTAACAAAGCGCGCAGCGCCAAAAGCCCCTTAACCCCTGTTCTTTTATCGTATTCAACCACTCGAACACCCTTGAGCAAACGCACTAAATTTGCCTCTAAAGGCGATGTCACCCAAGTTACCTGCATAGACGGATTGGATATCATAATAGCCTGAACCACCGCCATGGCATGACACACATCCCCCAACGCCGATAAGCGAACCACCGCCAAATGCTGAATTTGGTGATTACCCTGCACTGTATGCTTTTTTGTTGGTTCTTGCTGTATGGGCTCTTGTTGCATGTCTTCCTCTTAGGGCTGCTTAAACTCGGCAAGTATTATAGAATAGTCACCCTTGAATGTGTCCACATTTGTCGACATTACAAAGAGCCTCTTACTAAAGCGAGCAAAATGCCACAAACCATCAAAATATCGCCCAGTACCATACTGCTAAAAAGCGACCCTACATTGCCGCTATCAAACGCTTGGTTCGACCCTGAATTCTGGCGATCACAGCATGCACTGGCTGGCACAGGAAATGGCCGAGGCGCCGTTTGGTTCATCGACAGCGAGTTTGGAAAATTTGTCATTCGACGCTACCGCCGCGGTGGACTGATTGCCAAATTCAATAAAAGCCAGTTTTTTTACACCGGGCAAAAACACACTCGCCCCTGGCTTGAACTGAGTTTATTAGAGCACATGCGCTCAATTGACTTGCCGGTTCCTCGCCCTATTGGCGGTATCTACAGGCTCGAAAAAGGCTTTTATCAAGCCGAGCTACTAACCGCCACCATTGACAATGCAAACGACCTTTTTGACCTTCTTAAAAGTGGCCATAGCCATAAATTAAACTGGAAAGAAATAGGCGCCGTGATTAAACGCTTCCATGACAATGGCATTTATCACTCAGACTTAAATTGCCACAACATCATGATAGATCAACAAGACAAGGTGTGGCTGATTGACTTTGATAAATGCGAACAAAGGCCGCCAAATCCAAAATGGCAACAAGACAACCTAGATAGATTGAAACGCTCATTGGACAAAGAATCCAATCTACACTCACACTTTATTGTTTCTGACGCGCAGTGGCGCGATTTTATGGAAGGCTACCGTGGCTAAAAAAACCTCAACATTAGACCAAAGCATCACCCACTTTCTTGGGCCAAAACACTGGCTAACATGGTGCGCCATGGGCATCGCCTATGCTTTAAGCTTCTTACCATGGTCGCTGCAACAAGGCTTAGGCAAATACCTTGGTCGTGCGCTACACCTCATCGCCAAAAGACGTCGTCACATCTGCGAGGTAAATTTAAAAATTTGCTATCCAGATATGCCCTCTGTTGAGCGAAAAAAACTCACCAAAGCGCATTTTGAGAGCATGGGAATTGGCGTTCTTGAGACTTTTACCTCTTGGTTCCAAAATCAAGAAAAATTCCAATCAAGAACCACATTTGAAGGGCAAGACGTCATTGACAAAGTTCTGGCGACAGGCAGAGGCTGTATATTAATCAGTGGACACTTTTCCCCTCTCGATATTTGCGGCGGTCAAATGTCACACTTTATGGATGTCCACCCCATTTATAAACTGCAAACCAACCCCGTCATGAACTGGGTCATGGAAAGACAACGCCGGGCTATTTTTTCCAAAACGATCGAGCGAACGAACATGCGAGAAGTACTCAAGTCGCTCAAACAGAACAAAGCGGTTTGGTACGCCGTCGACCAAGACTACGGCCGGAAAAACTCCGTATTTGCGCCATTTTATGGACGTCAGTGCGCCACTATTGCGCACATTGGTCGCATCGCTAAGATGACAAACGCCCCTGTCGTTTTATATGACTATGGCCGAACAAAAAACGGTTACCACCTTAGACTGGTCGAAGTGGAAAACTACCCAAGTCAGGATGATATAGAAAACGCCACTCGAATAAATGAACTAATGGAAGCCGTTATTGAACCGAAAAAAGAACAGTACTTTTGGTCGCACAGACGCTTTAAAACACAACCTATCGCCGGTGATCCATCGCCTTACGGCAAATGAAAAAAAGCCACTGGAAGCGCAAACTTCCAGTGGCTTATTAAAACGCCATGGCGTCTTTTAACCAACACCCCTTTTATCCCAGCCTGTTTACCTAAAGACTGTTTATCTAAAGACTGTCACGCACTTCGGCCATTAAGCGCAAAGAGGTTAATCGTGCCTCAGGGTCATGAATCGGCATGGAAACAATCAATTCATCCACCTTTGTCAGCTCTAAAAAGCTTGCCAATTGAAAAGCCACTGTCTCTTTTGAACCCACAATCGCATATTGCAGCATATGTTCAACCATATGCTTTTCACTTGGCGACCAAATCCCTTCCATTGACTCAACCGGTGTTGAGAAAGGAAGGTTTCGATCACGTCGCAAATTGACAAACTGTTGCTGGGCCGAGGTAAACAAATAATTTGCCTCTTCGTCTGTATCCGCCACCACCGCCATAATACCCGCCATAGAATGCAGTTTAGCAAGCTGCTCTGACGCCTTGAAATTGCGACGATAGACGCTCAGTGCCTGAATCAACTGATCAGGCGCAAAATGCGAGGCAAAGGAATAAGGCAAACCAAATTCAGCCGCGACTTGAGCGCTGTACAAGCTCGACCCTAGCAACCAAAGAGGAACATGAGTATTGTGCCCCGGAACCGCCATCACGCCTTGATCACCGTGACCTAACAAACGCTGCAACTCTAAGATGTCGTCTGGGTAACTGTCCACCGAGGCATTCATATTGCGACGCAACGCTCTTGCCGTTTGCATATCTGTACCCGGGGCTCGGCCTAAGCCCAAATCTACTCGACCAGGATACAACTCAGCCAAAGTGCCAAACTGCTCAGCAATCACCAAAGGCGAATGATTGGGCAACATTACACCGCCCGAACCAATACGAATCGTCGAGGTCGCCGCCCCAATATGAGACAACACAACAGACGTTGCAGAGCTTGCCACCGCCGCCATACCATGATGTTCCGCCAACCAAAAGCGCGCATAGCCATGCTCTTCAGCGGCAACGGCCATTCTACGGCTCATCACTAAAGAATCGGCAACCGAATAGCCCTCTGCAACGGGGGCTAAATCAAGAATTGAAAAAGGGACCATAATACTTACCTAATAAAAAAAGAATATGTCTGCTATTTGGGACCCATCAGCGCAAGTTACAAGCATCCAATCATGCAGAAAATGCAGAAGTGCTTATCGCTTACCTCTAACCCCCTATTCTTATCTATTTTCTAAGCGATTGTAGTCCAAAATACCACTTTCTCTTGGGCGGTCTCGCTTATTTAAATTCGCAATCGCATCACTGACAAACCAAAAGTTAGGGTGGGTTCGACGAATACCAAAGCTGTCCAAAAGCGACGAATAATCCTCTCGTGTTTTAAGGTTAGCCACCTGATTGGCCCAGTCTGCCAACTCATTTTCTTCTACCTGCATCAACACATTCGGGTAGTCCCCTAACACGCCTTTCACCAAAGTAACGCCGTCTTCCTCAGGCAAACGAGCGGCCTCTTCGTCCAATAAACTCGAAATATTGGCGTGGGCTTTATTATGAATCAAGCTAATCACTTCCAGTGGCACACCTTGTTGAGTCACCAGAACCGTCGCCACATTAGGCAAATGCACCAACCCACCACCACGCACCGTTTGCAGTTCATACAGCGCCGCCACCTGCTCTGCAGACAGCGCACTTTGTTCCAAGTCATGGCGACGATCAAGCACATCGTCTAATTTAGCGCGCAGCTTTTCGTACAACTCAGCCTGATGATCGTCCGTCTCATAAGGGATTTGAGTTTGTCTGTCCACTTTAATGTAATCGCTAAAAATATACTCTTTAATCGTTTGGCTGACGTCTCGATACCAGTATTTTCGAACCGACTCACGCTCTTCTTTTGGCAGTAATAACAAAAAATTCATTTCCCCTTCCATGCGGAGAAAATCCATATACAAACGCGTTACGAGTTGATGACCAACATTGCCATAGACATCAAAACCCGCCACTAATAAATAATGAATACGTTCTAATAACGGATAATCAATGACCCAAGTGGTTTTAGGGTATTGTCCAACCATGCCTTTCACCACAGACGCATTGTCAAAATGGCGAAAAATAGTCAATACCGCATTGTCGTTATTGCCATCACCGCCCCAGATCAAATCCAGATCTAACGGTACTCGGCTACCTTCTTCGCCCTCAATCAATGCCGCCTTGGCGGACAAATATGACTTCTGCTGCTCAGAAAAAGTCACCCACGAGGCAAGTGGCAAGGTATTGCTAGAACCAATAGCGGGCAGGTCGAGATTCTGCACTTGATCCTCTAAATAATCGGCCGATCCTTGGTTATACACCACGTCAGGGTCAACAAAATAGACCCAAAAATGCTCATTAATTACATTGACCGCAACCTGACCACGACAAACGGGGCCTTTAATAAATGACATAATGGTTTTTTGGGAATGGTCTAATAAAAACCGGTAACGCCCATGGGCCGGTATCTCACGAAACGCTTTAAAGGGATTGGTCGCGACGTCTGGGGCGTAGCCTGGATCTCTTGTTACCTCATAATCATCCGTATAAAAATACGACTGCCAACGCAGGTAACGAGCCTCATCTAACTGCATCGGAATGTGGTTTTTTTGGACGATTACTTCTCGGTCCGACCAGAAACGATAATAAACACGATCCACACCAGGATCATCGTAAGGGCGACGTGTCGCAATACGCTCAATCGGCTCACCGGGTGGTGTTTTTGAACGCACTAATTGAAAACGCGGTGAGCTGTCTTGATCCGCCGCTAATTCACTATCACCTAATTCACTATCGCCTAAATAGAGACTGTACAAATACAAATGCTCATAGATGTACCGAGCAATCAATCGGTCTTTCAGGCTATCGCCATTAAGTCTAGATTCCCATAACGTCACTTGTTTTTGCAAAGTATCAGACAACACAGGCGCATTTGGCATTTTTCCGCCTTTTGCTAACCATCGGGTCAATACGTTGTACTCGTTATCACTTAAAGCAGGAAGGCCATAAGGCATCCCCCAGTTGGGGTAATCGCGTTCAAATTGCCGATAATCTTCAATACTCACACACTGCTGATCGCGAGCCAGAGAAAAGTCATAATCATCAGACAATACGGGCTGGGTAAATTCACCTTGCTGGCGACGCAATGCCACCGCCCGATAAAGCAAGCTGCCTTGTAGATTTGCGGAAGGCGATTGTTCACGCTCGTTTAGTACAGGGTGAAAGCCTTTTTTACGCCACTCATCGGTACTTTTAGCGTCAATAAATAAGCGCGTAGGAGAAGACGCTAATAATCGCGTGCCATCGTAAACCAGTTCTTTTGAACCGCCTCTTTCAATGCCATCGGTAGCGGTTAATTTAAGTTGGCAAGGTGCATCATAACAAGCGTGACAAGAAACACAGCGATTATCCAAGATAGGTTTTACTTGTTGATGATAAAACTCCGCGTCGGTGGCAGAGACATCATCTAGTCGATTGGCGGTATCTTGAGCACCAAATACCGTGTCAAACTGATGAGTAGCATACGCCGCACAGCCAGAGACCAGTACTAGGGCAAAAATCAGAGTCAACCACCGAGACATAAAGCAATTCCTTTTCTATTCACAAAATACACACTAGGTCTTTTCACAATATCATGAACGAAGCCAAGCTTAGACACAGTTGACACAAAAAAACGATTTAAAGCGGGAGAGAGGTTAAAACAGCATAATGACATAAAACAAAAAGCGCCAAAAGGCGCTTTTGCAATCATAAAACTCGTTATTTACATCGAGTATGAGGTTTTATATTAAAAATAACGCCCAACTGAAGCAAAGTCAGACAATGCATGTGCACACAGCGCTCGGCATTATTTTTCGTCGAGAATGTCATCAGCCGCACCATCATCTGAATAGCCATCATCTGGATAGTCATCATCCAACTCATAGGCATCATCGCCCATCGCATCGTTGGCTAACAACAGCGCCTCTTCATAAGCGCCGCCAAATTCAATACGGGTAATATCGTATAAATCGTACTCAAATGTGTCGTCAAACCAACGCGCATCAGAGCCAATTTCTTCTAATTCATAAGTCACAGCGTCAGCACGTACCACGCGCCCAATTTCACAACTGTCTGGTTCAACTTCTTCACGATGCAAGGTAACAAGACCAAACTCTTCGCTGATATCAATCAGCAACACCGCTAAATCGTCAAGCTCAACCTCAGGGTCAACCATTGCTTCGCCACGCAGTGCCAAGACTTTTTTCTGAAAATCATTAAAGGGAGCGGGATGCGCAAAGTCACTAATGTCCTCTAAAAAGAGAACTTGATAACCATTAAGGCGGACGCTGTCATCCACTAATTGGAGCAAAACCATTTCTTCGTTGGCATCCACAACAAAACCGTCTGTCCAGCTATCTGGACCGTCCAATTCTTCACGAAAAATGCGAACAACATTGTTTCGAGTGCGGGCTTTTTCCAATTCGATGAGCATATCGGCTCCCTAAAAAAACGTTAAAAATAAACCAGCGCTAGTGTAAACCCAGCCAGCGCAAGGAACAACTGTCTAACATTAAACCGTCTGACACTAAGAACAACCGTCTAACAGCTAAAAATACCGCCCTAACTCTGTCGAGTTAATGCAACACCGCGTGCCAGCTTTCAATCATATTAATCAGATCGTCTAAGCCGCATTCTGCTTGAATACCATCGGTCGAGGTCTGATAAAAGCTTTCTTGAGAATCAAACATCGCTTTTATTTCTTCTTCCGCCGAGTCTAGATCGACTTGTCGAGACACAGACACGCCCTCTTCGCTCAATATCACATCAAAAGGACCATGCTTAAACTCTGTGGCTTCTTTTTCTGTTTCGGCTAGACGGGCCGCCATTAGCACGCGCTGAATGCTTTCCAAATCACGCACATATTCAGAGACCCATTCGCCAATTGCGGCAAACTCGTATCCGGTATAAATGCGATAAACGTTTTCGTCCTGATCAAAGGCAATTTCATAATCCATGACCGTGAACCTCACTGTTTGTCATCTATGTTCTCATCTTGCTTAATAGTTTGAGCTTGATCCGTTGATTCGACTTGAGCTGTTGATTGAGCATTACGATAAGCACGATTACTGGCTTGTTGGCGTTGCGGAATCGCCGCCGCCAATCGAGCCTGTCTGTCGGCTTCTTTTTTCGCTTTTGCCTCTTCAACCAAACGCTCTTCATGAGCAATCATGTCTGGCGTTTCCATGACATAAGGCCCAATGGCGCCGGTTCTTACATCATTCAAAAATACTTCAGCGGCTTTATGCATATCCACCTTGCCGCCCGCTCGTAAGGCACCACGCTTAGAACCAATGACCTTCAATACGTCATAAGCGTTCGGTGGAATGTCTTTCAATTTATAGCGTGTCGTCAATGACTCTAGATAATCGGCGATAAAGAACTTCAATCCCGCCAAAGCCACATCTTCGTAATCAATCGCGGTATCACGCACCGCGCCGGTCACCGCCAAACGGTAGCTGGCATCCGGGTTTTCGATCTTTGGCCACAAAATGCCCGGTGTATCGAGTATCTGAAAACCATTTGTTACTTTCAATTTCTGTTGCGACTTGGTCACGGCGGGTTCATCGCCCACTTTCGCCACTCGGCGACCTAACAAGGCATTCATTAAGCTGGACTTCCCAACATTAGGAATACCGGCAATCATCGCGCGGATCGGTTTCTCTGCGCTGCCTCTATGGGGAACCATCTGGCTCACCCATTGGCTTATTTTGGCGACATCTGCTTTGTCTAAAGTAGAAAAAGGGTGCGCTAGAATTGACTCACTACCACGCCAATGCTCTAACCATAAGTCTAGACGAGATTTATCGGCCAAGTCTTTTTTATTCAGCAAACGCAGAACCGGAACATCACCACGCAACGTAGTCAGCATAGGGTTTTGACTGGAGTCAGGAATACGTGCATCCAATACTTCGATCACTATGTCCACTTGCGTCATGACTTCTTCGATTTCTCGACGCGCTTTGTTCATGTGCCCTGGATACCATTGTACGCTCACCCTAATCCCCTATTTTAACCAAGTCTTTTTCGGTGGCGGATTCTACCACAAGTTCCAACAAGATAGAGAAAATACTACAGCGTCGAACAAGACACCGATACGCACCATCAATGAGATACGTTAGTCGAGACGATATATGGTCTCGGCTTTTTGCATTTCGTCTTCCACGTACCTCAACAGATCTGGATACAAAGCCAAAAAAGGCGCTTCCGCCTGAGCAATCACTGTGGGTAAATCGTCTATAAAGTCTTGCAGATACTCACCATACTTCCAACGCCGCATAATAGAATGAATGGCGTTATCAACGCCCTCAATAGTGCCTAAATTAGGCAGCCAGTTTTCCTGCTCTAAAGAGCAAATCATGTTTTTTAAGCGTTCTGGACTGCGATACTTGTCTTTCACCAACCCTTGCACCGCCTGATCGCAAAAAGACGGCAGAGGGGTCACACTAAAATCCGCCCAATATTGTATTAACCAATAGTCCATAACAATGTCTTGTACAATACCGGCGAATCGCCGACGCCCTTTGCGCGGCATAGAACGATAGTGAAGACTAGCGGCGTGCTGATCGACCATCACATCCACCTTTTGATGCAAACGCCACCCCGCCAACAAATCCACCTCTAAATGGGACGGATCGACTGGAAAATCCCCCAGCAAATTGCCCACCCAAGACGTATTAGACACCGCGGCAATGTGTAGATGCGCAAAATAATTCATACTGGCCTCTGTGATATCAAATACTTCAAATGCAACTGTCAAATCAATACGGCACTCGTTCAAATCAATACAGCACTCGTTCAAATTAATACAACACTTGTTCAAATTAATAAGGTTACTGTCTTTTTACGCATTTTTTTGCAAAAATGCAGAATCGTCTATATGGTCAGGATCAAGGCAAACGCATGAACATTATTTAACCAACCCCATCACTTTAAACAGATACTTATCATCCCAGCCGCAGGCTTTACGTTTATTTTTTATGCCCAGTTTCAAACTTGTCTCCTGCTTTAATAAATTTAAAGCGATTTGTCGGGTGGTGGCTAGGTTTTCTGCCGCGTAACCTTGTCTAGCTCGGCACTGATCTTCCCCAAAAGAGACGTCCAACACCCAATGTAGCTGATTTTCTACTCCCCAATGCTCGCGAGTGGCCTTTAGCACTTCCTCCGCCGTCATCGGTTTACTGGAAATAAAATAACGAATATGGCTTCGGCCTTTTTCATTAGCCACTCGATCTGATTGTATCGCGGCGACAGTTTTTGCTTGCCATTCTGCTGCAATAGACAGGGAGGATAAGTCCGTCGTGACCCAGCATCGACGATGCTCCTTGCGACCATGAGTTTCGTTTTCTTGCTCAAAAAAGTGATCACTTAGCGTATCTTGTGTATGGTTTTCCCAGTAATGGTCGAAGTAGGTTACAAGCTCTTTATGTAACGTTTTCTGATTACTTTTTACGGTAACCAAATAGTCTGACTCTCTTTCAATGACCTTGGAAACAATGTCTTTCTGACATCCCATGGCATCCATTGTGACCAAGCAACCTTTGATAGCCAGCTGATCTAGTAACTTAGGAATGGCTTTGATTTCATTGGATTTTTTATCTACTTTGTATTGACCAAGAGAGACGCCAGCCTGTGAAGCCCAAGCGTTCACCATGTGAATAGCTTGGTGTTTGTTCGAGCGCGACGCCCGCACCGTCTTTCCATCGATCGCGACGACACCAGATAATGGGGTATCGATCAACATATCTTGAACCCAGCCACAAAACATTTCTCGATAACAGGCTGGATCCAACAAAGAAAATAAACGGTTAAAGGTGTCATGTGATGGAATGCCGCCAGGCAATCGAAGAAATTGTTTAAACCAGTCCTTTCGAGTATCGGCAAAGAGCTGAATCGATTCCCAATCATCCGCACCACAAAGTATCGCGCAGGTAGTCATGAAAACGACTTCCCCTAAATCATGGGTACATTTTGCTTGTTGGCGTGGGTCATTTAGCTGCATCATACGGTCTAATAAGGTCATCGGCTTCAAAAGGGCATGATCATTCATCAAACACGGATTGAATGCAAATATTGTGTTAATTGATCAAGAAACGTTCATGCGTTTGCCCTGTGGTCAGGATCCCCCAGCGTTCAACCTTTATGCTGTAGACACTCCAGAATAAAAAATAACACCGACCTAATCTTCCTTTTCATCCCCATAAGAAAGAAGTAGAAGAAAGGACACTCTTTAAAAAAAGAGACCGAAAAAAGAGACCGGAAAAATGAAAATAATAGTTACGCTAGCCTGTTGCTTAGCTCTCATCTCATTTAATACCGCAATGGCCAACACATTAAGAATCGCCTTTGATGCGGACCCTGTTTCACTTGATCCACATGAGCAACTATCAGAAGACACGCTACAATTTTCCCACCTTGCTTTTGACCCGCTGTTACGCTGGAAACAAAACGGTCAATTTGAGCCTCGCCTTGCCACAAAATGGCAACGCCTTGACGACCGAACAATACGCTTCTTTTTACGCCGCAACGTGACCTTTCAAACCGGGCACGCTTTTTCAGCCAAAGACGTGGTGTACACCATTGAACGTTTAAAAAAATCGCCTGATTTTCGCGCCATGTTCGACATCATAGAGTCGGTCTCTTTGGTTGACGACTTCACCGTTGACGTACACACCACTTACACCAACCCATTACTGCTTAATATCATGGCGTATGTCTTTCCGATGGATAAGGTGTTTTACCAAAACCACGATCAAATTATCAAATATGGCGAATCGTTTGCCTCACGCAACGTATCAGGCACAGGGCCTTTTATCTTGGTGAATCGAGAACTTGGCAGCCGACTAGAGCTAAAGCGCAACCCTGACTATTGGGATAAAAACAGTCTGGGCAACGTAGATCGTATTATTTTCACCCCGATTCGCGCCGATTCTACAAGACTCGCCGCACTGCTCTCTGGCGACGTTGACTTTATTTTTCCCGTCTCGCCGATCGACATTGAGCGCACTAAAAGAGTAGCAGGAATACAACTGGTAACACTGCCCAGCACACGTATTCTATTGCTGCATATGAATCAGGCAAGACGCAAAGAGCTACGAGACCGCCGCGTCAGAAAAGCCATTAATTTAGCCATTAACCAACCGTTGATCGTTAAAAAAATCTTAAAAGGCTACGCCACCCCAGCCGGCCAATTGAGCCCGGACAGTTTCCTAGGCCACATTAACGACTTAGAACCTGAATACAATCTAGCCAAAGCATTAGAACTAATGAAGCAAGCGGGTTACGAAAAAGGCTTTCGAATCAGCATGATGGCACCCAACAATCGCTACATGAACGATGAAAAAGTCGCGCAAGCCATCGCCGCAATGTTAGGAAAAATACACATCAAAGTAGATTTAAAAACCCTGCCAAAAGCCCAATATTTCCAAGAGTTTGACCAACGCAGTGCCGACATTATGATGCTTGGCTGGCAATCTGACACCGTAGACTCCAATAACCTATTTGAATTTATTATCGCCTGTAGCGATGCCAAAACGGGCTTAGGCGCTTATAATGCCAGCGAATATTGTCAACCCAGCATCAATGATGACATTCGCCAGGCCAATCGAGAAATGAACCCAGAAAAGCGCCGTCGATTCCTGCAACAAATAGAACGGACACTGCACAAAGACTCGGCCATTGTACCTCTGTACTGGCAAGACCTCATTTGGGCTGCCAAAGATAATGTCAACATACAAGACATAGTCAACGACCAAAACTACCCTTATCTAGGAGATTTGTTCATTGAACAAAAGTGAATACGCCAGAGGCTTAATCAGTCTTTACCCAAAAAGCGTCATTGCAATGACCTATGAGAACACAACCACCTTATGTTGATCTTTTTACTGCGCCGCTTATTACAAGCCTGTTTTGTGATGATCATCATCAGCATTATCAGCTTTGCCATACAAGACAGGCTAGGCGATCCCGTACGACAAATGGTCGGTATGACCGCCTCGCCAGACGAGCGCGCACAATTACGCGACGAGTTAGGTTTAAACGAAGGTTTTATCAGCCAGTATTGGCGCTTTGCCAAAGGCGCTCTGCATGGCGACCTAGGCACCTCGTATTACTATAAAGAGTCGGCGCTCACTGTCATTCTAAGCAAACTGCCCGCCACCTTAGAGCTGGCTTTCTGTGCCATTTTAATCGTTACACTGGTCGCCACGCCATGCGGCGTGCTCGCCGCCATTAAACCCAAGCATTTACTTTCGCGCTTCTTGATGGTGTTGAGCTCCATTGGCTTATCTGTGCCGATTTTTATTATTGCGATTTTTATGGTGTATTTTTTCGCCATCGAATGGAACATAGCGCCCAGTTTTGGTCGCGGCCAAACAACGCACGTGTTTGGTATTTGGGAAAGCGGACTGTTCACCAAAGACGGCTTGCACCACTTACTTCTGCCCAGTCTTTCTCTCGCCCTTGCCTTAATGCCGATTTTCATTCGCCTAATTCGAGCCGAAATGATGGAAGTATTGCAATCAGAATACATCCGATTTGCTTGGTCAAAAGGGCTGTCAGCACGCCGCATATACTTTATACACGCACTCAAAAACACCATGTTGCCCGTTATTACTGTCGGCGGCATTCAGGCTGGCACCTTGGTGGCTTACACCATTTTAACCGAGACTATTTTTCAATGGCCGGGAATGGGGTTCCTCTTTATGGACGCAGTGAGCCGAGTCGACACGCCACTGATTTCGGCCTATTTAATGGTGGTTGGCGGCATGTTTGTTATCACCAACACGCTGGTTGATTTGATCTACGGTTTTGTTAATCCTACGGTACGTTTTGCGAGTCACGGTTTATGAAGTACGCCAAAAGAGAGCTAATCTACCCAGCCTCAGGCAGCCGTTGGCAGCATATTTGGTCAGGATTCTTAGGCGATAAATTGGCGGTATTAGCCTTACTCATTTTTGCCTTTTACTGTTTAGTGGCCCTACTCGCGCCTTTAGTGGCACCTTTTGACATCGCTGACCCTGCCTTTATGAATCTGGTCAATGCCGAAATTGCGCCACGTTGGATCAGTGGCGACGAGCGTTTTTTACTCGGCACCGATGCCCAAGGGCGCGATTTACTCTCGGTTATTTTACACGGCACCCGACTATCACTGACCATCGGTATATGCGCCGTGATAATACAAGCCACGTTGGGTATTTGCATTGGCTTGATTGCGGGCTATTTGGGCGGCCGCATTGATAATTTTTTAATGCGCTGCGCCGACATCCAGCTGTCTTTTTCTAACATGATGGTCGCCATTGTTTTTCTTGCCATTTTTCAGTCTTTATTTGGCATGGCTATGTACCAGCAGCTGGCGATGGTTATTCTCATTTTAGTGATTGGCCTGACAGAATGGCCGCTGTTTGCACGAACCGTTCGCGCCTCGGTGCTGGCGGAAAAGCAACAAGAATACGTAGATGCCGCTCGGGTCATGGGCATAAGTTCAAAACGCATCATGTTTCGTCATATTCTCCCCAACACATTATCCCCTGTGTTGGTTATCTTCACGGTACAAATTGCCAATGCGATTGTCGCAGAAGCGGCGCTGTCGTTTTTGGGCTTAGGCATGCCCGCGACGGAGCCGTCGCTTGGGGCCTTAATCTCAGAAGGTTTCGCCTACATGTTTGCTGGCTCATGGTGGATTTGCGTCATTCCAAGCCTCACCCTCATCGTATTGATTTTAGCCATGAACCTACTCGGCGATTGGCTACGCGACCACCTAAACCCTAGGACGTATAAAGATTAAGATGAGGCCTTTTACACGATGTGGCGAGCGAAGCAAAGACGAGGCAAAAATAGACGAGAAAGCGGACACCTACATGGATGTAGGTGTTAGAGCGACGCAAGGAGCCAAAGCCGAGTTTATGGGTTATATATGAGCAATTCGAGTCTATTTTTAACAAAGTATTGGCAAGCACAGCAGTCGTGCAAAGGTCTCAAATGAATTTACTCAGCGTTAGTCACCTATGCGTCAATTTTCACATAAAAAAGCAAGAACTTGTGGCGCTTATTGATATTAGCTTCACCTTAAACCGTGGCGAACGCATTGCGATTGTGGGCGAGTCTGGCGCGGGGAAATCGATTCTGGGATTCTCAATTGTCAACTTGATTGGCAAACCTGGCTATATTAAATCGGGGTCCATTAAGCTGGAGAATAAAGAACTTTCTACGATGAATTTACGCCAGTTACAGGAAGTTCGAGGTAAACGCATCGCCATGATCTTTCAAGATCCAATGATGACGCTCAATCCGGTTATTACCATTGGTGATCAGCTGGTTGAAACCATCCGCAGCCACACCAATATTTCATACAAAGACGCGCGTAGCATTGCGATTGAAAAGCTTCATCACGTACAAATCGCCTCCCCTGAGAAACGCTTTGATCAATACCCTCATGAACTGTCGGGCGGTATGCGCCAACGAGTCATCATTGCCTCGGTGCTGTTGCTCAACCCAGACATTATTATTGCGGATGAGCCGACCACAGCGTTAGATGTGACGATTCAGGCTGAAATACTGCAATTGCTGCTGGCCATTTGCCGAGACAACGGTGTCGCGCTTATTTTGATCAGCCATGACCTTGGGGTGGTTTCCAAAGTGGCGGAACGCACCTTAGTGATGTACGCCGGCCATATTGTGGAAGAAGGCCCCACCTTAGAAATCATCAACGATCCTCAACATCCGTACACCCAAGGCTTGTTAAACGCCTTGCCACAAATGACCTTGCCGGGGCAACGACTTAATCAAATCCAAGGCAGCATGCCCTCCTTGGCCGAACGACCATCGGGTTGCGCTTTCCACCCGCGTTGCCCTTATGCCACCCAAAAATGCCGACAGGAACAACCGCGCTTTATTTACAGCGGTGTGTCCAGTGTGGCCTGTTTTCTCGTTGAGGACATGCTCAATGAGTGTGCTGAACACGATCAGGAGGCAATGTAATGGCCACGCCTCTTATTCAAATTAGCGGTTTAGAAAAAACCTTTACCAGCAACGAAAGCTGGCTGGGGCAATGGCGCTTTCATCAAGGCAGACTACAGCGCCACAAAGACAGCGTTCATGCTCTTAATGGCATAAATCTAACGATCAACCAAGGTGAAACGCTATGTGTGGTGGGCGAAACCGGCTGCGGAAAATCCACGCTGGCGCGCGTCATCATGGGATTGTCTAGTCCAAGTGCTGGCGAAATACATTATCTGGACCAACGTATAGATCAATTAAACAACCGCCAGCGCATGTTTTTTCGACGTCGTATGCAAATGGTGTTTCAAAACCCTTATGCGTCTTTAAACCCTAGAATGACGGTTTATCAAACTCTCAGCGAGCCAATTTCATTCCATAATCCACAGCTGTCGCAATCACAAGTAGACGAGCAAATTGACAACCTGCTGGACTCAGTTGGCATTTCAGCGTCGAGCTCAGACCGCTACCCTCATGAGTTTTCAGGTGGACAACGCCAACGCATTAGCCTTGCCCGCGCGTTATCCGTCGAGCCCGATTTTATTGTCGCAGACGAACCACTGTCAGCATTGGATGTGTCCGTTCAGGCCCAAGTACTCAATCTAATGATGGACAAACAAGCGGAACGTAACCTCAGCTACCTGTTTATTACCCATGACCTTGCGGTAGTCGAACACTTTGCCACCCGCGTTGCCGTCATGTATTTGGGACGCATTTGCGAGCTAGCAGCAACGAAAACCTTATTTCAGTCTCCCAAACACCCTTATACAAGAGCCTTACTGTCGGCCATTCCGCGTTTAGACAGCAACACAGCGCAGCCAATCCGCTTAATCGGTGAAGTCCCCACGCCGATGGAAAAACCCATCGGCTGCGTTTTCCAAGCACGCTGTCCATACGCTAATCCACGCTGTTATGACGTCACGCCCGCCATGACATTACAAAGTGATGGTAGCAGTGTGGCTTGCCACGCCATTGAGGAGGGACGACTATGATGCTTTCGTTATGGTTGACTCTAGCCGCTTCGATTAAGGGAGAGGCACGATGGAAATAAGATGGCTTGAGGATTTTATCGCCCTTGCAAAAACACGCCACTTTTCTCGTGCAGCGGACGAGCAAAACGTCACCCAACCAACGTTTAGCCGTCGTATCAAATTGCTCGAAGAAGAAATGCGCGTCACACTTATTGACCGGAACACACTGCCCTTATCGCTTACGCCAGCGGGCGAAGTGTTTTTACACAGCGCTGAGCTCATTACCAGACAACTCAAAGACGCCAAAGAGCGCTGCCAAGAAATCCGTAAACAAGAAGAGTCGCAGATACGCTTTGTGACCACTCAAACCTTATTTTTGAGTTTCTACAAAGACGTCATAGAACCATTTTGTCAGAGCATTGATACAGATCTAGACATCAATATGAAATCCAGTTCATGGTTGGGTATCGATTTTGTCAACGCCTTAATGGACCAACAATGCGACCTTATGCTGTGTTATTGGCACCCAGCTATTAACTTTATTCGCGCCCTAGACGATGAACAATATGAACACCTTGTGATTGCAGAAGAGACCCTCATTCCCTGCAGCGCAACAGACAGCACAGGCGAGCCCAAATTTACGTTACCCGGGGTGAAACGCAAACCGCTGCCTTACATTGGTTATTACGAAAACTCGTTTCTACAGCCCGTTATTCATCATCATTTGCAAAGACAAAGAGACATTCCACAGCTGCAAACCCTGTCAGAGAATTATCACTCAGTCAGCATCAAAGCCATGGTAAAAGAAGGCTATGGCATTGGCTGGATCCCCAAACGCCTCATGCTGGATACCTTGAATTATGGAAAAGTGGCGTTGGCTGGGGAAGATAACTGGAATATTCCACTGGAAATACGCCTGTACCGGTCTAAATTTAACCAAAACCCGAATCTGACCCAATTTTGGGAAGCACTCAAAAACAAGATAAACAGCAGCGCCCCGCTTTAAATGGGCGCGCTGTTTTAATAAAAGATCACGCCGTTCTAATAAAAGATCACGCCGTTCTAATAAAAGATCGCGCCGTTCTAATCATCAAATGAGTGCTGCTCGTTTAAGGCCGCAATCATCGGATCATTGGCCATAGAATGCGCGCCCAACGCCATGCTAAACAAATAACCTTGGCCAATATCGCAGCCGTATTCACGTAACAAAGCAAGCTGCTCAAGGCTAGTAATGCCCTCAGCAATCACCTTTAGATTCAAACTGTGACTTAAGCTGATAATCGCCCGAGTTAACGCCGCATGACTTTTATCAGCAACAATATCCCGAATAAAGACCTGATCAATTTTGACATAATGAAAGGGTAAATCTTTCAAATAGCTCAAACTGGAATAACCCGTACCAAAATCGTCAATCGCCAACCGCATACCCAACCGACTCATCTGTTGCAAAAGCTCGGCACAGCCTTTCGCATCTTCAATCAAAATAGACTCAGTGACTTCGATCTCCAACAAACTGGGATCAATCTGGTAAGTGTCCAGTAGCGCCAATAATTTAGGCAAAAAATCCGCGCGTTTTAACTGCGCAGCCGAACAGTTTATTGCAATCGGAGGCACCTTGATGCCTTGCTCCTGCCACTCCAATATATGGCGAAAGGTCTGCTCGAATACCCATTCACCCAAAGGCAAAATAATACCCGTTTGCTCTGCAATAGGAATGAATTCCGCTGGCGACACAACACCCAGCTCAGCATCGCTCCAGCGCAACAACGCCTCCATGCCAACACAGCGCTCGCTAATAAGATCCACTTTGGGTTGAAAATGCATCTCTAGACTTTCGCTTTGCAAGGCGTGTCGTAAACGCGTTTCTATTCTGACATTACGCGCGAACTGCCGTCCCATTTCACCATCATAAAAATAGTAAGTGGCACGACCAGCGGCTTTGGCGCGATGAACCGCCATATCGGCGTATTTAATCAAGGTCACCGCATCCTGCCCAAATTTAGGATACAAAGCGACACCAATAGAGCAACCGATATTCAATGTCAGCTCATTGACCGCATAACTCTGGCTGATCTCTTCTATTGCCCCAGCCAGCACGCCAGCCAAAGCCGCCGACTCTTGATCATCCAGTACCAATAGAACCAGAAAAGCATCACTGCCTAGATAGCCGATCACCGCGTTGTTTGGAAATACCGTCGTCAAACGCTCAGACACTTTCGTCAACAGGGCGTCACCAACTTCATGACCAAAAGCATCATTGATTGTTTTAAAATGGTCCAAATCCAACATCAATGTCGCCAGCGTTTTTCCCTCAGCCTGACAGGTCTCAATCCGTTCCGCCAACTCTTGCTGGATTTGAAAACGACTAAACAGTCCCGTTAATGGGTCAATGGCGACACGTTGGTTGGCTAAGTTCAACGCGGTATCATAGCGCTGTAAAAACCTTTTGGTGCAAAATGCAAAGAACCATGCCAACGCACCAAACACCAGCACTGGATCCACTTCCCAAGGCAGCAGGCTTAGGATCACACCACATAAAAATACAGCCCAGAAAACAACATAAGGCGTATTTTTACTTTTCACTTGGTTTTTTAAAAACATCATCTTCGCTCATCGAGGTGTGATACAAATCAGGGTGGGTGAAGCAGAGATGCGTGCTTTATTCATCTCATCGCAACAACCGACTAACACTCTACCGAAAAACACAAAACTCGACACGGAATAAATCGTTAAGAAAAGTATTTATGGGCGTTTTCTGGTATCCTCTGCCCATTATTTATTCTATCGAACAGGCCTCTTGTGACCCAATTCCAGCACGCACTAAATGATCTACTGCCAACAAAACTTACCGCGCTACTTTCAGACATGGGATTCACCACTTTTACCCCCATTCAAGAACAAAGTTTGCCGCCTATAATTGATGGCAAAGACATCCTCGCTCAAGCTCAAACAGGCAGCGGTAAAACCTTAACCTTTGCCATTGGCTTGCTACTAAAAATTAACCCACGTTTTTTTGGCGTACAAGCACTAGTAATGTGCCCAACGCGTGAATTAGCGGATCAAGTCTCCAAAGAAATTCGCAAAGTGGCGCGTTATCAGGACAATATTAAAGTCTTAAGTTTATGCGGTGGCATGCCATTTGGCCCACAAATTGGCTCGTTAGAGCATGGAGCACACATTGTTGTCGGCACACCGGGGCGTTTAATGGAACACCTGCGTAAAGGCACGCTAAAACTCAATGCACTCAACACCTTAGTCTTAGACGAAGCTGATCGTATGCTGGATATGGGCTTTGTTGACAGCATCCGCGAAGTGGTTGAACTGACCCCAAGCAATCGCCAAACATTGCTTTTTTCCGCCACTTATGGCGATGGCATCGAAGCGATAAGCAGCGAATTCCAAAACCAACCGATTAGCATTAAAGTCGAAGCACAAGAAGATCTTAAACCCAATATAGAACAATTCTTTGTGCGCAGTGAAAACAAAGACAAATGCGAAACCCTGTTGGCGACACTGCAGCATTTTGAACCCCGCCAAGCGATTGTCTTTTGCAACACCAAAGCCGAATCACAAGTAGTGGCCGATTGGCTAGCAGAGCACAAAGTCGCGGCCCAAGCCATTCATGGGGATCTTGAACAAAGACAACGTGATCAAGTATTGGTGCGCTTCAGCAACCAAAGTAGTTGCGTGTTAGTGGCTACCGACGTAGCCGCTCGTGGTATCGACGTTAAAGAAATCGACCTTGTGGTGAACTATGACACCACCCGCGATACGGATGTTCATACCCATCGTATTGGTCGAACGGGGCGTGCCGGTGCCGCAGGCATTGCCGTCAACCTTGTGACCTCTAAAGACGATTATAAAGTACGTGATATCGAAACGCGTTTTAACACCACAGCGAACTTCATTGAACTTGGAGAAATGGACCTTCACTACCGCTTGATTCCGCAAAAAACCACCATCTCTTTTGATGCCGGCCGTAAAAACAAACTTCGCCCCGGCGACATACTTGGTGCACTCACCGCAGGCTTAGGACTGGATAAATCTCAAGTCGGCAAAATCGATATTTTTGACTTTCAAGCTTATGTCTCTGTCGACAATGACGTCGCCAAAACCGTGGTCAAGGAATTCGAAAACAAAAAAATCAAAGGCAAAAATATACGCGCCCGCATTTTACGATGATCCACAAGCTCACCTCACCGACAGCACAAGCTGTCGGTTTTATTCTAGGCGCGCTCATCATTAGTTTGGCAACTCTAACGCCAGCGGACTCTCTTCCTCTTGCACCGGGCTCTGATAAACTCCACCACCTGCTTGGCTTTGGTGGCTGGGCACTTTTATGCGCGTTTGGCCCGATGAAGCGTTTTGTGTCTATGAGCCTACTGATTATTGCTTGGGGAGGCGCGATTGAACTGATCCAACCCCATCTTAATCGTTATGGGGAATGGCTCGACTTTTACGCCAATACTTCGGGGGTTGTTGTCATTGTCTTGGCCAAATGCTTATTGCGGCATCTTTCTAAACGATTGGTTTAACGCCATTTTTCAATTAACAAAAGAGTTTGCTGAAAGACGGAAAAAGACCTGATAAAGTATAACCACTCGGTCAAGTATTATCCCCAAAGACACTTGTGAAAAGACATTCAAGATAAGCATTTAAGAGAGAGAAAATGAGCCATTTAAAAGCGTGGCGCGCTGCCATCGTTCACTGCATCGCAGACCCAAAAGACGTTGGCATTGAGGCCGCTTATGAATACTTTGAAGATGGCTTGTTAGTCATTCAAGACGATAAAATCCACGCCCTTGGCAACGCCAAAGACCTACTCTCAAAGCTTCCAGACAACACCCCAGTTGAACACTACCCTGACGCCATCATCGCACCCGGCTTCATTGATACTCATATCCATTACCCACAAACCGATATGATCGGCTCATACGGCGAACAACTGCTCACCTGGCTAAACACTTACACCTTTCCAGAAGAAGGCAAATTCTGTGACAAAGACCATGCGCGCAATGTTGCCGATCGTTTCCTTAACGAATTACTTCGAAATGGCACCACCACCGCCTTGGTCTTCGGTACGGTTCATAAAGTCTCTGTGGAAGCGTTTTTTGAAGCCTGCGAAGTTCACAACCTGCGCATGATTTGCGGCAAGGTCATGATGGATCGCAATGCGCCAGAGTATCTAACCGATACCCCAGAAACAGGCTATCAAGAAAGCAAAGAACTGATCGAGGCGTGGCACAACAAAGGTCGTCTGCATTACGCCATTACCCCACGTTTCGCCCCGACCAGTTCAGACGAACAACTGCAATTAGCAGGTAAACTGTTAAGCGAGTATGACGATGTTTATATGCATACTCATTTATCAGAAAACAAAGACGAATGTGCCTGGGTACAAGATTTATTCCCCGCAAGTACGCATTATTTAGACGTTTACGACCAACACAAATTATTAAGCCAACGCTCTGTTTTTGCTCACGGCATTCACTTATGTGATAACGAATACCACAGATTGCACGAAACAGGCTCAGCGATCTCCTTCTGCCCAACCTCCAACTTATTTATTGGTAGCGGTTTGTTTAAACTCAATAAAGCAGAAGAGTATAAAGTGAACGTGGGCCTTGGCACAGACGTCGGTGGAGGTACGAGCTTTTCCATGCTGCAAACTATGAACGAAGCCTACAAAGTCATCCAGCTACAAAACGAAAATCTAAACCCGATCAAATCTCTGTATTTATCTACCTTAGGCGGCGCAAGAGCACTTCGTCTAGAGGATAAAATCGGCAACTTAGCAGTAGGCAGTGAAGCGGATTTCATCATTCTCGACAAAAAAGCCACACCGCTATTGAGCTCTCGTCTAGCGCTGTCTAAAAATATCGAAGAAAGTCTATTCGTCTTAATGACCATTGGTGACGACCGCGCGATTCAAGCCACCTACTCAGCAGGAAAATGCGTTCACCAACGCTAGAAAGGCACGACAACTGATTGGTTTTTTGTAGGTCGTGATTTATCGCGACAAAGACATTATTTCAGCGACGACAGGTTTTGTCGGCCTAAAGGCACGACAACTGATTGGTTTTTTGTAGGTCGTGATTTATCGCGACAAAGACATTATTTCAGCGACGACAGGTTTTGTCGGCCTAAAGGCACGACCTGATTGATTTTTTGTAATAAAACGGCACATTACTTCAGCAAATTCTTTTGAGGCTAACTACCATGAATGCTCTTGCTACCATCGCCCTTGGCGCTTTTGCCATTATTTTCTTTTGTTTAGCCTTGATAATCGGACTGATTATTCTAAAAAAATACCAAGCAGAGCAAGCGAGGCTAAATAAACTAGCTAGGAAAAAAACCGACATAAATAAAACTAACACAGATAAAGAAAGCCACTGACGACCCAAGGTTATGGATAAAGGCGCACGATGCCGCTTTTGCCTTCCATATCACCAAGAATCCAAACTTTTTCGAAAGCGTGCGGAACCGGTATGGTAATAAGATGCTCCAGCGCTTTAATATCCGCCTGACTCCAAGCAGGATGGGCATTGCGGATAACCAACCACACTCGGTTTGAATCGTATTGCTTGCCTGACTTATTTTCTAAAATCCTATTTAAAGACCTTAGTAGCCGCTCATCGGCAGGTTCGTCTTTTAAAGCCTGCAATGTAGCACGCGTTTTATCTGTTAAATCTCGCCCGAGAATCGCCATAGCCTCTTCTTCCGAGCCATACAAATGGGCAATTTCTATATCTAAACGCTCACCCTCCAGCATGCAAGACACGTCAGGACGGATTGGATCATTGTGCCAAATATGACGAATACGCTGTAAGCGCCCTTAAATCTGCATTCTTGCTGACCTTCTCGTAATATCAGAACCTAACACCTGTTTACTTTAACCATGAACAGGTGTCTTTATGAATACTTTTTCGGATCCTCAATCCCGTGCTGACTTTTGGCGGGCGCAAGTCACAGCTGCTGAGGCAGCGGCCATGTCCAGTGCTCGGTTCTGCAAAGAAAACGATCTCAATTATTCTCAATTCATGTATTGGCGGCAGAAATGTCAGACACCATCAGCCCCAATATCGGAGGACAAGTCGTCCAGTTTTATCAAAGTGGAACCTTCATTGGGCCAGTTAGGGTCAGGCTTGTCGGTGTCTTTGCCAAATGGCATGCAAATCCACGGTATTGATTCGACCAATGTGACCTTGGTTCGTCAGTTGTTGGAGTGGGCGTTATGACACGTTATTTTCGCCCGTCGGTCGACATGCCTAAGATCTATCTTTATCGTCAGCCAGTGGATTTTCGTAAAGCCGCTGTGGGGCTGGCAGCGATTGTGGAGCAGGAGTTGGCGCAGAATCCTTTTGATGGTGCTTTGTATGCGTTTACCAATCGGCACCGGAACAAAATTAAATGTTTATTTTGGGAGGACAATGGTTTTGTGCTGTATTACAAAACCCTTGCCGAGGACAAGTTTCGTTGGCCCAAAAAGGGTGACGAGGTGATCTCTCTTACTGGACAACAGATTAATTGGCTGCTGGATGGCTATGATATAACGGCGATGAAAGGCCATAAAAAATTGCATTATGAGTCTGTTTTTTAACGCGTTTTAGGGGCTGTTATGATAAAATAACGTACATGAAAACAGCCCCTAATACGCACAACATCTCGGTCAATTATGCGACTCTGTCACAGGCGGAGTTGTTGTCGTTGCTGGTCAAAAAAGACCAAGATCTCGTGCAAAAAGATCAGGTGTTAGCGCAAAGAGATCAGGTACTAGAGCTGAAAAATCAGCTCCTTGATGATCACCATCAGGTTATTCAGCATCAAAAAGCCTTGCTGGATGAAAGAGACCGTAAAATTGCACAGTTAGAGGAGCTCCTGCGCTTAGCCAAGGCTCAGAAGTTTGCGGCAAGCAGTGAAAAGTCCGTCTATCAAATCGATCTGTTTGATGAGGTGGAATTGGAAGCGGCCATTGCGGCTCTGATCGAACAACTGCCCGAAGACGTGCTTCCAGAAGCGGTTCGATCTCGTAAACGCCAACGTGGCTTCTCTGACAAACTGACTCGCGTACGGGTGGAACTGCGTTTGTCAGAAGAAGAAAAAGCCGGTGCCACGTCTACCTTTTTCAGCAAGGTCAAAGAAGAACTGGACATCATACCCGCCCAGGTTCGAGTGTTAGAGTACTGGCAGGAAAAAGCCGTCTTTAAAACACAAGAGGACCAAGCAGACCACATCGTTGTCGCCAAACGTCCTCTTCACCCACTCGGTAAATGTGCCATTAGCATCAGCGCGCTGGCTTACATCATCGCTGGAAAATATGCGGATGGCCTGCCCTTGTATCGCTTGGAAAAACAGATCGAACGTTACGGAGGGCATTATGACCGCACCAGCATGGCCCACCACGTCATCCTGCTGACTGACAGAGTCCAGTCCCTACTGAATCTTGCTTGGGAAACCCAATTGGAAGCGGGGTACCTACAGGGTGACGAAACCCGTATCCAAGTGCTCAAAGAAGACGGCAAAACCGCCCAATCGGATAAATGGATGTGGGTGATACGCGGCGGACCGCCAGACAAACCTATCGTGCGTTTTGAATACAACCCTTCCCGAAATGGGGAGGTACCCGTGCAGCTGCTCGATGGGTTTAAAGGTGTCCTGCAAGCCGATGGCTATGGCGGCTACAATGCCGTGTGCCAGAAATACAACCTAACTCGCATTGGTTGCTGGGATCACGTGCGCCGTAAATTTATTGAGGCCAGCAAAGGCGCTGACACCAAAAAGAAAAACAAAAACTCACCCCCTACCAAAGCCGAGGTGGCATTAAGCCATATCCGTAAACTCTACAGGATTGAAACACAGATAAAAGACCTGAGCGACGCTGAGAAACATCGCGTGCGCCAAGAGCAAAGCCTTCCGGCCCTCAACACCTTTAAAGAATGGCTCGGCAATAATGTCGATAAAACCCCAAAAGACCAGCTGACCTACAAGGCCATCCGCTACGCCCTCAACCAATGGGAGACACTCACGGGATACTGCGAGGATGGGCAATTGCACATCAGCAATGTCTTGGCTGAGAACGCCATCCGCCCCTTCGCAATTGGACGTAAGAATTGGTTATTCGCCGACACCTCACAAGGGGCCAAAGCCAGCGCGGCTTGGTACAGTCTTGTCGAAACCGCCAAAGCCAACGGCCTAGAGCCTCATGCGTATATTTTGCATATCCTGCAGCACATCGCTAGCGCCGACACCGTTGAAAAATTAGAAGCCTTATTGCCTTGGCGTGTTAAAGCGGCGCTGTAAAGGCACACGCCCATCAAGCAAACGGACACAACAGCAAAAAGCACGGGATAAAAAAGAAACGGGTAGGCGTAAAATAAAAAAGTAAAATAAAAAAATAGAAATCGTAAAAGCAAAGAAGAGAAATCAAAGAAAGGCTTTACCGCCGCATCCCTGCAGCCACTGAATCTTCCTGAAAAGAGACAGAGCCTCCCTCCTGGAGGCGTAGGCAAATCCGTTCGCCCTCTGTCTATATTTACCCTAGCCTTTTTTGACACCTGATGCAACCTCACGTATCAATTTACATTATCGATGGATGATCACTACAAGGTCATTTACAACAACACAAAACAAATTAAACGACAAGAATGCTGATTTAAGGGCGCTTACAATACGCTTGCCCGTGTTGCGCTCATAACAACGCATAAACAGCTTAGCGGCTTGGTGCTCAAGGGCGATTTTTTCCGCTTCACTGTGATGCATAATCAATGCTTCTGGGTAGCGCCAAATACGCCATGACAGCACGGTCGCGGACAACTGACCCTAAATGGTACTGACGAAGCCTGTACTCTTGACAGTATTCTGAAGCACTTCCTTCCCCGTGCACAAACTCATTTTTTTGGATACCAGACAAGGCCGTTTGCCATTGCTGCAACAGCGCTTTCGGTGGTGGAGGAAGCACAGACAATATACGCTCTGCGGCCGTAAACTCAGTGGCCATGGTCATCGCTAACATGTCGTCGTTGGCTTCGCCAATCCAACTGACGCCATCCTCACGCACATACACCATCGGCATAAAAGGCGCTAAAGCTGGGCACACATCGTTACGATAAACCTCAACCCCCCAGTACGCCTGAGCCACCTCAATAAATTGCTCAAAACTCGATATATGAGCAAAACCGGAATCGGCCAACGGCAAAACTTCTACTCTCGGTTTATTTGGGTTCACCGTATCGTTCGAAACGTCCAAATACCAATCACCCAGTGTCACCGCATTCTGAAAATAAACCCCTCTCAACGTCCCCCATATTTTCGTTAGTACAACCCCCTGATCCAAGGCTTCACGGATTAACGTCAAACCAGCTCCTGAGGGTTGCTGAAGCTGAGTTTGTAACTCAACAAAAACCGCATCACGGATTTCTTTGCAACGCCCTAAAGGATAGATTTTCTTGCCAAAATACGGATGACGAGGCACCAAATCCAAATCCACTAACAGACGCAAACTCGCCAAGTCTTTCACCACAGCGTCGACTTGTTCAGGCGTCCACTGTGGGCAAGGCGCGGTTTTATTTTGCATAATAATCTTTCACACCATCATCAATAAACATATTCATCAACAACACAAGCATTGCACTGCTGTCTTTAGAACCCAGATTCACGAATCAACACCCCATAAAGAAAGCGTAACCCATCCACTAGAAAACTGCTCGGCTCAATAGCCAAGCGTACTTCCCCAAACTCTTGCCGAGTCAGCAATGCTTCCCCCTGAAGAGTCAAATGCACCTCATAGGTTGCGGTTTCGGGAATCAACTCATCCTCTAACTTTTGGGTGGCAATCGCCCCACCATGACTCGAAGCAAGACCCGCATACGAAAGACGCCTGATAGCCGTCGGAATCACCTTATCAACCCCCAAACTGGCAGCCAAAGGTTCGCCATCATTGCCTATAAAAGTAGCCGTTTGATCGTCCTTCAATAAAGGAATAAAGCGGCCGTCGATGTAGGCTTTAACAATCAAACTCTCATCATCGTAAAGTGTGGCTAACGCAGAACGCTCGTTGACATAATCGCCAACAGACAAAGACAACCATTCGCCTATATAACCATCAAAGGGTGCTTTAATGGCAAGTTTTTCTCGCCGTTCAAGCAAAGATTGCAAACGAGATTGCTCCCTCGATATCTGCACCTGCAGGCTAGACAAAGAATCCAACATACCCGCACCAGATCCCGCCCGTTGCCAACTTACCTGCAAGGCATTCAACCTAGACTGAGTCAATAAAACCTGCTGCTCCACGTCAGGGGATTCTAATAAAATCAATAACTGCCCCTGAGTCACTTTTTGATTGGGGGTGACTTGCCAGGCAACAACACGCGCAGCCTCGCTAGGGTAAAAAGCCTGATGACGTTCGAACGTCGCCACGGCAGGAACGCTAATGTGTGTTTTCCATGGCACAATTAAAATAGCCAAGCCCAGCATACAAAACAGTAACGTCAGTGTACTCGCACGATTAAACGACATCTTCTTTCTCAAACTCACCCAAACCTTTACTTCTTTTATAATCGGCAGCAACACAAACCAAACAATTTCTACCACAAACAACACAATGCCCAATAACTTAAAGGCAAAGTAATACACTAATGCCGCAATTCCCAAAAACAAGAAAAAGCGATATATCCAAGTACACCAAGCGTAAGTCACCATTAAAGCGCATTTTTTACGATTAAGGGGTTCCGGCGGCAAAAAACCAAAACCAAACAAACGTTCACGTAAAAACCATTTTCCAACTAAGAAAGAACGTGGCTGAAGATTCTCCATGCCCAGAAAGTCTGACAGCGCATAATAGCCATCAAAACGCATAAAAGGGCTAATGTTAATCAATAACGAAGAAATCCAACTGGTCGTCGCAACAAAAAACAAAACACCGCGAAAGCCGCCATCGGGCACGACTCCCCACAAAAATGTCGCCACACAAGCAATGTAAATTTCAACTTTCACCCCAGCGGTGACTATACTTAAACGCTGAAAACGCGAGCGCAAACGCCATGCGTCCGTCGTGTCGGTATACAAAATGGGCGTCATCAATAAAAATGCCACCCCCATTGAGCTGACTCGACAACCATAACGCTTAGCCACCAAGGCATGGCCTAGCTCATGGGCGGTTTTCACCAACACCAAAGCCAAAATGTAATACACAATCGCCGATAAATTAAACAAGTCTTGGAAGGTATGAGTGAATGTCTCCCACTGCCTCAACACCATCACCAAGCCCAAGGCGCCCAACACTAAAGCGACTCTGTCTAAGCGCAATCTAAACAATCGTTTGGTAAATGGATAAATACGTGTCAGAAACAGATCAGGACGAAAAAGCGGGATTTTAATAAATAAATAATTGTGTAAAAGCCATAACAAAAAATGCTTTTTATGCTGACTCACTTCCCCTCGTAAGCGTGCGATATCCTTTTCAGTGCGAATTTCTAAAAGATGATTCACCTCCAAAAAGCGCAAAAAATACGCCAGTTCATCCTCTTCTAGTTCTATGCCCTTTTGCGCCAGACGTAAGCGTAATGCTTCATCGTCGCTAACATGACGCCACTCACGAAAAATATAAAACGCCGTGCGAGACAAGTAATAAAACGTATTACTCAGTGGATCAAAAATCTGCCAACGGGGCTCACCATCTTCATCTGGTGGTGCCGTCAATAAAGATAAATTTTGCCGCAAGGTTGGAAGTGCTTTCGCCTCCGCTTCAACAGACATCACACACCCAAATATTGACGAACAAAGGTAACCGGCCGACGAAAGAGGTAATAGGCCAAAGACACCTCATCGCCATACAACTTAGCCGTGCCGCGCAACCCTATTCTAGGTGGCATAGCCTCGCCCTGAATATCCGCCACAATGCGATAAGCAATAATCTGGTCTGGGGTTAAACTCGGTTCAAAAGACGAATAATTCACCAAAAAAGGAATAGGATTTAACGGATCCGTATCCAGAAATAACGTCACCTCATCACCATGGTTCAATGAAATGGCGTCCGTTACTGGCAGCATAATTTCCAATTGCACTTTAGTAGGATCCGCTATCGACAAAATACGTTCCCCCACTACAACGGGGCGGCCCTTCCATTTTTCTGGGTCGTCAAGCACCACCATCCCCGCCTTATCGGCTAGGATTTGTGTCTGATCCAGTTTGGTTTGTAGATAGTTTCGCTCAATCGTTTTAAGCGCTACTTGAGATTCTAGCTCAGCCAATTCTGCCTTTTTTCGACGATCAACATAACCCGCCTGCTCTGTGGTTCTAAGCTCCGCCATTGCCCTTTCTAGCTCCCTTTGGGCCACATCAAAACGCCCCTGAAACTCCGTTTTGTCCATCACCACGATAGACTGCCCCATACTCACCAAATCCCCAGGTTTAACGGATACCTCACGCACTGCTCCTGCAATGGCAGAGGTCACCAATAGAGCATCTTTGGCAATAATTTCAGCCGGTGCTAACACGGTTAAACGTACTGGCACAAAACCGAGCAAGATCGCCGTCGCCAATACCGCCAAGCTAATCCGCTTAGAGAATAAGCGTCTTCGCCATGCTTGCCACCCAGAATGCTGAACGAACACCTGCAGCGCATGGGCATAACTGGACGCCAAATGCTGCAATAGGCCGATCTCTTTTTCCGTCCATGGCTGAGACTTGGCAAGCCAAAGCACGCCGACTCTTTGATTCGGTTTAGAGGGGATCAACAAAGGCAGCCAGAGCATATAAGGCGACGTAAAATCGTTTAAGTCACTCAATAACGCTGCTGGCAGGTTCTTCGTCTCTATCGTGTGGGCTGTATTCGCCTGCTCTGACGCACTAACAACGGCAGAGACTTGTTCAAGCCACGCACTAAATGGCGTAGTCCGATCCACCAAGGCAATATCACTGATGGCCGTAACTTTTAACGACTCCAACTCTGTACCAGACAAATAAACAGCCTGCTGATAAGGCACCAAATCCCGTGTTCTGTTAACCAGAATAAAACCAAGCTCCGTCGCGGTTTCACAACAACGGACCTGTTGCTCTATTTGCAATAACTGGGCGATAGCATGATCAGACATACGTTAAGAAGCCAACAGCTTCATTAAGCCGCTCCCATAGTCATCGTATTGTTCTGCAGCGGCCGTTAATTGCTCATCTAACGACATAAAGGCCGCACCATTATCAGAAACCGTATTGGCTGGTGCCGCTTGAAGCGAACTAGGCAAATTCGCCAAATCAACCTCTATTTCCAGCACCCGTACATTACCATCAGCATCCACTGAATTAATTTTCAAGCTAATAACGCCCTGGCCCGCCGGCGGATTCATTGTCACCTCACCGGTTGATGAGTTCACTTCCACCCAATCTGGCAATGCCGTTCCATCCGCCAAGGTCGCACTATATTGAGCAACCGTTGACGCATCCGCTATCGTGATAGACACTCGGTCCACTTGCGAGACAATATTAGCCACCGTTAAACCAGTGGTATTCGTTGGCACACCACCGGCGTCAGTCACTTGTACCTGACCATTTGCGCCAACATTCACTGTCACTCTGGACTCAGAAATAATCACCGTATTGGCATTCGACTGCTCAGCACCATTATTTTCGGACTCGGTTCCTATGTCAAAAAAACCACTAGAGCCTTCTGACGTAACAAGCGTTCCTGATGGCAATGACCCCGTCGTCACCGTTAATTCAGGAGCGCTAAAACCTGTACTCTGGCTAAGAACAGAAGGCGGCACATCAACCGGCGCACTCGATGGCGGTGATACAGGTGCAGATTCCAACGTCAAGGTAACAGGTACCTTAACTTGGCCACCACTGCCATCAGTGGCCACAACTTGCAGAACATTAACCCCTTCAAAACCACCTTGAGGCGTACCAGAAATAGTCCGAGTCGCCGCGTTAAACACTAACCCTGTCGGTAAATTCTCAATACTCCACACCAATTTTGCTGTTTCACCAGCATCAACATCAGTAAATAAATTCGCAGGTAAAGTCACTGGTGTAAAGATCTGCCCCGACGTTCCAGACATATTGGCAACCGTTCCAGTAGCAGTCGGTACGTCATTACTGCCGGTGAGGGTGACAGTTACGTCTTGGGTAGCGGTCGCGCCTTCGTTATCGGTGACTGTGATGGTGAAGATGGCCGTGACCACTTCGCCTTCCCCTAGGAAGTCGAGATCGGTTTCGGCAATGTCATAGGTCCAGTTCACCGTACCATCGTTGGTGTTGCTGCTGACGTTTTCGATGCTGAACGCGCTTTCAATCGCGGTTTGCTGCGCCGTAGTCAACGTCAGTACCGTACTGCCGTCTTGCGCTTTAGCCGTCACCGACTGAGTTGCTTCGGTTGCCACTGGGCGATCCGTTAGATCCACATCAGTAAAGGTCACGCTGCCTGTGTCAATCAGAGTGCTGCCTTCGGTGATGGTCGCTGCAACGTCCACCACTGAGATTACCGGTGCATCGTTGCTGCCGGTGAGGGTCACGGTCACGTCTTGGGTAGCGGTCGCGCCTTCGTCATCGGTGACCGTGATGGTGAAGATGGCCGTGACCACTTCGCCTTCCCCTAGGAAGTCGAGATCCGTTTCTGCAATGTCGTACGTCCAGTTCACAGTGCCATCGTTGGTGTTGCTGCTGACGTTTTCGATGCTGAACGCCTTTTCAATCGCGGTTTGCTGTGCCGTAGTCAACATCAGTACCGTACTGCCGTCTTGCGCTTTAGCCGTCACCGACTGAGTTGCTTCGGTTGCCACTGGGCGATCCGTTAGATCCAGATCAGTAAAGGTCACGCTGCCTGTGTCAATCAGAGTGCTGCCTTCGGTGATGGTCGCTGCAACGTCCACCACTGAGATTACCGGTGCATCGTTGCTGCCCGTTATGGTAAAGCTGACCGTGTCTGTTGCCGTAGCATTTTGGCTGTCTGTCACCGTCACTGTGTAGCTAAAGGTGATGGTTTCATCGACACCAAGAAAGTCCAAGTTAGCGTCCGTCACATCGTATGACCAATCTACAGCGCCCGGTGCTGCGATGCTTGTGCCAGTAACCGAGAAGCCCGCAAGCAGTTTATTAGCCAATGTTGTGTCAATCGTACCGGCAGACCAAGTGATATTATTATTACTTGCAAAGGTCACGTCTATTACGTCAGAAGCATCAACATCCGCAAAACTGACTTCGCCTGTGGTGCTGATATCTTGTGCCGTAGCATCGACCGTTTCAGAAATCTCGGTCGCGTCATCTGAAGCTTGAGTAGGATTATCGTTGGCACCATGAACCGTAATCACCAAGGTTGCCGTATCCGTTAATGCCCCTTTATCTGTCAAGGTGTAGGTAAAGTTATCGGTAATACTGGCGCCTAACGGCAAGCCCTGCACAGCCGCATTGGTGTTATCCACCACATAATGGTAGGAACCATCTGCATTCAGTGTTAACGCGCCATAACGACCGCTCAATGCCTGACCTAGTACGCCACTGTTGCTACCAAAACTCACATCAGAAACCGTTTTCGTATCCGTTCCATCCACATCAGTGTCATTGCTCAGCACATTGCCCGAAGCATTTGAACCCGCAGTGCCATTATCAACACCACCGGCTTCTGTCGCAGAACCCATATCGCTATTGGCAACGGGCGTTTCGTTCAAGTCATTCACGCTTACCGTTACCGCTTGCGTCGTGCTCAAGCTGCCCGAGTTAAAGTTGCCAGCACCATTGTCAGTCGCGATAACGTTAAAGCTGTAGCTCGCTTTAGCTTCATAGTCAGCGGACGCTTTCAGCGTCACCGCACCAGTAGTCGCGTTGATGTTTAACTTATCCGCATCGTCACCTGACAAGCTGTACACCAAGGTACTATTGGCGGCGGTGCCATCGGCGTCTGTTCCTGTTGCTGTGTAGATCACCGTCGACGTTGCCGCGTTTTCATCCACGTTGCCCGTTGTGCCGGAGATAATCACTGGCGTGTTATCGTTAACATCGCTGACGTTTAACGTCACGGCTTGCTCTGTACTGCGCATACCATCAGAGGCAATCACAGTAAAACTGTAAGAAGATTTGGTTTCATAATCTGCCGAAGCAATCAGTTTCACTTCACCAGTACTGCTGTTGATCGTAAAAGCACTGTGATCGTCTGTTGCTTTTAAGCTGTAAGTCACACTGTTATACGCAACGGACGTATCTGCGTCCGTTGCGTATGCATCATATACCACCTGAGTTGTCGCGCTATTTTCTGCAACACTGGCGGTATTTGCAGAGCTAAATACTGGCGCATTGTCATTAACATCTTGAATGGCGATAGTGATGGCGACAGAACTAGAAGCCTGCCCAAGCGCATCCGTTGCAACAATGTTCAGGGTATAAGTTTGCAGTGTTTCATAATCAATGGCCGCGGCACCCGCCGATGTCAGCGTCAACACGCCATTGCTATCAATCGCAAAATAGCCGTTATCATTACCGGATTGAATCACAAATTGACTCACACCATTGGCATCGCTCGCTTTTACTTGACCGATAACCGTGTCTGTTGCCATACCTTCATCAAGGTTAAAACTTTGATCAGCCGTAACAACCGCGGCGGTATTATCAATGGTTAACGTATCGCCAGAAGTAAAGCCAGCCCCGATGGCGTTACTCGCTGCATCCGTAATGCCCGTGCCAGGCGCGTTAAGGTCAAGCCGCAAACTACCATCACCACTGATGTTATTTACGGTAACTTGGTAAGTCGTACCAGAACCGCTTATCGACGTAACCGTGCCAGATGCTCCACCCAATAAACTAAAGTCGCTAATATCAAGGCCTGACACCGCCTCATCAAAAGTCACGGTAAAGGTCGCGCTGTCTGCAGTGGTGAGCGCGGCAGCATCACGATTAATAGCAAGCACGCTTGGACCGGTATTATCTATAGTAACCTGTTGCCCAGTCACACCAGCGCTTATCGCATTACCCGCGGTATCGCTAATGCCTGTGCCAGCAGCATTTAAATTCACTCCCAAAGTACCATCACTACTGACACCATTCACTGTAATGGTATAAACCGAGTCAGACACTTGGGTCACACTGGTGATAGAACCGCCTGCTGCTGTGCCAGTTAAGGTAAAGTCCGCAGCATCGACACCACTGACCGCTTCACTGAATACTGCGGTGAAGGTAACGGCACTGCCGCTTTGTGTCTCTGCACCAGCCCGCACAATCGCCACGCCAGTGGGTGCAGTAGCGTCAATGATAAAGCTTTCACTGTCTCCTGCCGCCAAGGCATTACCCGAGGTATCCGCTATATTGGAGGTATTCAATGTCAGCACATAAACACCACCAGCCGCCGTGATACTGGATAGATCAATGGAGTAAGCACTACCGCTACCCACAACAGAAAGCCCGCTAATATCAACTGTTTCGCTATCTTTGGTTAAGCTAAAGTCACTAATATCAACATTCGTGACTTGCTCACTAAAGTTAATACTGACAGTACCAGCGTTGGGCTGATTAGGAGAGGTTACATCAACAATCGCTACCGTTGGCGCCGTGGTGTCCACCGTGCCAGTGGTAAAGTTATAGCTCGTTGTATCACTGACAGCCGCCACATCATTGTTGGCATCATCTTTTAACGCACCAGCCGTCATTTGAATCGCATACTGATTAGTTGCCATCAAATTATCGCTTGGATTAATGGTCAATACGTTATCTACAATAGATAACTGATCAGCATGACTGGATACATCAATGGTCACACTGTTGGCCCCAGAGCCTGTAATATCATACAGAGTAATAGTCCCAGCACTGCCTAACTGAGCACCCTCATCAAATGTCACCTGAATTGAATCCGCGACCGACACCCCACTAGCATTGTCTGCAGGTACCACCGCACTAATAATAGGTGCAACATCGTCCGTTACTGTGATAGTAAAGGCTTTCTCAAAGGTGGCATCACCGTCATTCACTTGCACGCGAATATTGTAAGTTCCTGCTGGCACATCCGCACGGCTTGTGGCACGTAAATCTGTGCCACTGATATTGAACTTGCCGTTGTCCGTATCTCCCGTACCGGACACCAAAGAATAAGTGAAGCTTCCACTGGTATCCGCATCGGTAGCAGAGAAGCTGCCGACAACAATATTACTGGAACCTTCTGAATGAACGTAATTCGAATCACTTAACGCAATATCGCTTGGTGCATCGTTAATAGAGGTACTCACCACTGTGGTCGTGCTGTTAATGGTGTCAGTCGTGCCGTCATTCACGGTAATGGTAAAAGTCGTGGTTTCAGTCGAGTCCACCGCCACACGGTTATCTGCTGGATCAAATACCAAGGCACGCAACGCCGTCTGAGCCGAGACTAAAGTGGTTGATGCTAAGGTATAAGAGCCACTGCCTGCATCGGTAAAACCAGATGCCGTCAACGAAGCGGCGGTAAACACCCCTTTAGCTGCGGTGTCCAAGGCCACCGTAATAGACACATCATCCCCATCTGCATCTGCTAAGGCGATATTGCTGAAAGGTGAAAGTGTTGCGGTATCGTTCACCGCTTGATCAGATTGTACATCAGCGATGGCTGGGGCTTGATTAGCAAGTGCAGGATCTTCAACTGAAAATGCATTAAAGTAGTGCCAAAGCTCTGCATTTGGACCAGAAGAATACTGAGAAAGGGAGCTTGGCGTAATTTCGACCCTATCAACATTTTCAAATATTGATGCGCTAAGCTCTGTTGAGGTGAGCTGTGAAATATATGTTGGATCGTCATTAGGCTGAATGGTTATACTGCCTGTTGTTACTCCATTTCTATAGCCAATAATGGTTAACTTGGCATCATCTCCAGTCAATCCATAGTTGTTAAAAATATTTACACCGCTAAACTTAAACTCGCTGCCATCCGTTGATTTGACGACGAGATACGACCTTGGAGTACCATCGCCGCCAAAGGCAGTTGCTAACTGGGCATTTGTTACAGTTGCGCGCTCTCCGTTATATATTTCTGGTTCAAAATCACTATCTTCATTCTGATACAAACCTATATTGTCCGCCTTGATATCCGATAAAGCAGAATTGGCATAAAAGATCTCAAAATTCTGACCGGTAATATTTACCGAGTTTTGCTCACCATCCGTTAACTCTGCTCCGAGGTCATACCATTGCCCTGCGGTTCCGGTTGGTTTGATTGTTCCTGTAGCTAAAACCTCTTCATAACTTTCAATCTGAATTGTACTTGCTTCGACATTGAATGCACTTTCCAACTCCCAATCCCCACCCAGCACTGCAGAACCAGTCAGGTCATCCGATGCGGCGATATCTGCGCTGGTGATTTGGGCAAGTTGGTTGATAAAGTCTTGTCCTGTGTCACCTTGAGCAACATTACAGCCGTAGAGTAATATGTCGCCCGTTTCACTGAAGGCATTCCCCCAGGCAGCAAAGCTGGCTGTATTTTGATTAAGTTCTTCGGCAGAGATGGTTTCGGCACCTAGATAGATCTCGCCTACTCCACCGTGGGAAAGTATATGCAAGGCATCTAAGCCACTGTAATTGGCAAGAATCTCACCGATTTGCTCCGTTGCTGAACGAGAGCCGTCTAGCAACCAGATGTCGGCATTGGGGTTAGAGGCTTTGGTCAAATCAACCAAACCCGAGACACGAGAATCAACAATGACCACTTCGGTGGCACCATCAACCGATTGCTCAAACAAGGTACCTTCGCGGTTTAAATCGACTATGGCATCGAGCTGTTCTTGAGTGAGTGCGCCTTCGTTCAACAAGGTACCTGCTATGGTGTAGCTGTCGCCAGACGTGAATTCAGCGGTCGAAGCTTGGCTTAGCGCATCGTCTGCAGAACCGGTAAAGCTCAAGCCTACGGTTTGGCCAATAGTGCCGTTGACACCGCCGACCGTCACTTTAAATACTTTACCATCGGCGCTGGAAACGCTGGTAATACCGGTATTTGTGGCGTTACCCGTCACGGCAAAATCGCCCACCGCCACGCCAGAAACCGTTTCACTAAAGACCACGGTAAACACCACATCGGTAGCAGTATCTGCGGCCACTTGATTGACCATACCACGGCTAATGCTGGTGACCGTCGGCAAGGTATTGTCGATAGTGTAACTTTCATCTGTGCTTGGTTCGCTACCAGCAAAGCTATTGCCTGCTGTATCCGTGATATTTTGACCCGCTTTAAAATTCAAACCAAGGGCGCCATCACCCGTGATACTACCAACCGTCACGGTATAAGAAGAACCAGAGCCCGAAACGGCTGAAATCGTACCAGTCACATCGCCAGAGAGTTCAAAATCCTCTATGCTGATATTGGCAACCGCTTCGCTAAAGGTCACATCAAAGGTGACAGTATCCGCCGTGCTGAGGGCGGTATTGGTGGTGATAATCGCCGTCGCACTAGGCGCGGTGTTATCGATCGTGTATTGCTCAGTCACAGCACTGGCAGTAGTCGCCGTTAAGGCATTACCCGCTGCGTCATTCACCGTTGCGACAGATTTAAGCTGTACGCCCAAGTTGCCATCACCGATTACGCCAGCAACAGTAATCACAAAACCATTGTCCGTGCCTGTCACACTGCTAATGCTTGCGCCATTGGCAGCGGCACCTGTTAACTCAAAATCATCCGCTGAAAGACCCGTCACATTTTCGCTAAATACCGCGATAAACTGCACCGAGTCAGCGTTCGTGGCTGCGTTATCGACGCGGTTAATCGAAATCAGGGTCGGTGCCACGGTATCAACCAGATAAACTTCATCATCGCTTGGCTCAGCTGTTGCCAAGGTATTGCCCGCTAGATCCTTCACACCATGACTAGACGCAAGATTCAAACCGAGTGAACCCACGCCAGAAACGCCAGTCACATTCACAGTGATCGTATTTGTACCAGAGCCGCTAATCGAACCAATCGTACCCGCTGCCGATCCTGTTAACGCCAGTGCGAAGTCCGCCGCAGTGGCATTAACCGCTTCGTTAAAGGTCAAGGTAAACGTAGTCGTTGAGCCAGTAATCACATTGTCATCGGCGCGCTGAATCGACAAGAAAGTCGGGGCTACGGTATCGGTGACACCAGTAGTAAAATTCAGTGTGGTATTGTCACTGATGCCTACATAGGCATTGCCTGCAACATCGCGCACTGCCGTGCTACTTATTTGGATAGCATAAGTGGTGGCCTCATCCAGATCGGAGGTTGGATCCAGCGTGAGTGTGTTATCAGAGAGGGTTAAGTTGCTGCCATTTAATACATTAAAGGTTTCCACTGTAGCGCCCGTGCTGGCATTTACTAAAGTTATCGTGTCATAGCCTTTGACAATGTCTTCATCGAAAGTCAGTGTAATATCGCCATTCGTCGCGACTTGCACAGCATTATCTGATGGCGCAGAGCTGGATAGCGTCGGCGCAGTGGTATCTATTGAAACCGTTAAACCAGCGGAAGCCGAGCCGACATTGCCTGCCGCATCCGTCGCTTTGGCAGTTAACGTGTGACTACCAGCCGTTAATGTTGAGCTGGTAATGCTCCAATTGCCAGAGCCGTCTGCCGTGGTAGACCCCAACTCAGTCGTGCCATTCGTGTCGTACAGTTTAACGGTGGCATTGGCTTCCGACGTGCCTGTAATCGTCGGTGTGGTTTTATTGGTAATATTATCGGTACTGGAAACGCCAGAGTCGGAAGCCACAGACAAGTCCGGCGCTGAGGTGGCATCCGGTGCGGTGGTATCAATCACAATGTCTTTATTAGCACCAAGGGAATGTGCTGCACCCGGTGTGGCTAAGGTCAATAGCGCATCATTATCAGCCGCGTTTTTAATCGTGCCGCCGTTTAATGACAAGGCGGTCGTATTGGCATAATCCAGATCTAAGCTGCTATCACCTGCTTGAACGGTATAACTGAAAGTTAATGTATCTGTGCCAGAACCAGAAACATAGTTAACCACGCGATCCACTGCGCCGGTTTCTAAGGTCAATTGCGGTGTACCGCTTACCGTAACGGCTTCATCAAAAGACACGGCAATGCTAATCGTATCGCCTGCTTTATAACTGCCATTGGCGGTCGCCGCGCTGACAGCAGAAATACTCGCTAGTTTTGGCCCAGTTAATAAGAAGTCATTACCCGTACCGCCATCATAGGCCGCGCTTAGCTCAACATTATTAAAGGTTGAGGTTCCTGAACTTAAATTCGAAAAAGTGCTGGATATCGCATCGCTGTTATCGTTGCTGATCAACTCAAATGCCTCGGCCGTCGCTCCTGCTGGCACCACATAATCACCCGAAAGCGATAAAGTCGAATTATTAAGAAGATCAACCGTGCCGGTTACCGCGATTTTATCGTAGTCACTGGCACTATTAATGGTCGCTGATAGCGCTCCATTCAGTAGCACATCACCATTAATGGTCAATGTTCCAGTATTGGCCGCCGTACCCGCCGATAAGGTGCCCGTAGCATTCACCGTTACCGCGCTGTTGATCGTACCTGTACCTTCAAGCGTGCCTGCGTTGACCGTTACGGCTCCTGCCCCAGATCCATTCAGAGTATCCGTGACCGTTAAAGTACCGCCATTAATGGTGGTTGAACCTGTGTAGGTGTTGGTACCTGAAAGGATCAAACTACCCTCACCAGCAGAAGATTTCGTCAGGCTACCGGCACCACTGATCGCACCAGATAACGTCGCTGCGACACCCGTATCAACACTCACCACGCCACCGTTGGATAACAACGAAATCGCGTTATCAATATTGGCGCCATTTCCTGTTACCGATAAGGTGCCAGAGTTTAACGTGAGCGCACCAGAGCCAAGATTTGAATCACTACTAATAGACAAGCCGCCAGCTAATACGGCCGTACTACCAGAGTAGGTATTACTAGCTGACAAGGTCAGAGTGCCACTGCCTAACTTAGTCAAAGCAAGGGCTTCAGAACCTTCCGAGATCACCCCGGAAAAGGTAGTCGACGCATTGTTACCGCCGACTATTAAGGTACCACCATTACCAACAATACTGCCCGCACCCGCAATCGATCCAACTGCTTCATAACTAAAACTGTCTAATTCAAAGGTCGCACCAGACGCCACTGTCAATGCACTACTGTCGGCAATCGCACTACCGCCAGAGGCCACTAAGGTGCCCGCAGACACATTAGTGGAACCGGTATAGGTATTGGCACCTGATAAGGTCAGCGTACCTGCACCGACTTTATTGATACCATAGGTACCGATCGACGAGATCACACCTGAAAAAGTGGTACTACTGGCATTACCGACTGTTAAACTATAACCAAGTGATACCGAACCCACGCCCGCCAACGAACCTATGGTCTCATTGCCCAGTAACAGACTTAAACTTGCTCCGCTGTTCACTGTCACCGCACTGTCATCGCCAATAGAGCTGCCGCCAGAAACCGCCAGCGTGCCAGCAGTAACGGTAACATTACCTGTGTGGGTATTTTCTTCTGCGGATAGCTTCATTGTGCCTGCACCGGCTTTCGTCAACGCGCCATCGCCAGAAATTATCCCATTCAGAGTGACATCTGTGCTATTCGAAATCGTTGCATCTGCACTGACTGTGATGTTGTTACCAACGGTTCCAGCATCGCTGAAGGCAAGTGTCCCACCTACTAAGGTCACAGCTCCGTAACCCAAGCCATCAGTCGATGCCTTAGCGTTAAGTGTACCGTTATTGATTTGTACACCACCCTCAAAGGAATCGTAGTTAGCAGATAGAGTCATACTTCCGCCACCCGCTTTAATCAACTTCCCATCACCGGCTATCTGGCCAGAAAGCGTGAGGTGCCCACTACCCGTCTGATTAAAAGTGGCGCCACCCGTTTCAATCGCAAAATTGTTATCTACGGTAAGTACATTATTGACCGTAATAAAGTTGGCACCACCCCTTAAGATGACGTCGTCACCACCAAGGTTGGCATCACTGGAAATAGACAAGGTGCCGCCCGTCACCTCGGTCGTGCCACTGTAAGAATTGCTACTACTTGATAACGTCAGCTTGCCGTCACCGGTTTTAGCTAAACTGCCATCCCCAGCCAAGGTACTGGCAATGGTGGTTGTGTCCCCAGCACCGTTAATAATTGACAAACCGCCACTTAGAGTTAAGGTACCGTTGCTGATAGACAAATTCGTCATTGAATCAGTGTCAAAGGTAACGCCTGAAGCTATGATCAAAGTGGCGTTGTTTAAATCCACTGTCGCTCCCGATGACAAATTAAACTCTACTGTACTATTGGTCGATGCGTAATGCAGTGCCTCAGCCAACGACAAGCCACCGCCATCAGCTAAATCTGCAGCGTAAGACCCATCAATGCTTGAATCACTACCTGTATTAGCACCCGTCGTCGTCACTAAAGCATCATCAGTAACCATAATGTTAATGTCTTCGGTTTTATCAAGCCCTCCTGCATCCGTTGCAACTACCGTAATAGTATAAGTACCGGCCGACAAACCAGAAGGCGTCGTAGCGCGCAACATGTTGGTTGCGACTAAGGTATTCGCATCTGTTGCAAAATTAAACAAGGAGCCGTCATTTGTCTGCGTTACACTGTTTAAAGTAATGGACTGAATGCTGTACTTCCAGGAACTATCGTCTACATCGGTCGCGCTCACTGTGGCGACAGTGGCATTCGCACTATCAAGGGTACTAATTGAACCAGTAGTCGGTGACACTGCCGAAGGGGCATCGTTAACCGCTGTAATATCAATATTGACGGTGGAAATACTAGAGTCAGTCGTGCCATCATTCGCCTTGATGGATAGTGTAGCGGCATTATCGCCACTGGCGTTGCTAGCGCCTGTATACTGAACGTTTGAGGTGGTATCTAAATAGCTATTAATATCGGCCGAAGAGCCAGAAAGTGTCAATGCTCCCGTGCCAGAACCGCTCACTGTCACGTTACCACTAGAAGAAGCGGCTAATGTGCCCGCCGATGCGGTCAAGGTGACCGTAAGATTATCTCCATCGCTGTCGGCAAAGGTCACACCAGACAAATTCACATTAGAAGCGGTATCTTCAGTGACGGTAATATCGGCAGGTGCGCCAGTAACTGTGGGGGCATTGTTGACAGGAATCGCTTTGACATCGGTAATAATCAGATCTTGAAACAAACCATAGTTTTCTGAAGTAAAGACTATCTCGGTAATATCATCAAAGTCTGTTAGACCACTGTAAGCCTGAAAAGCATCCGTTCCGCCAAGTGAAAAATCCTTTTGTTGCGTACCAGAAACGCCATATTTAATGTAATAAATAGATAACTCACCTGTCCTTAATTGGGCCTCAAACCCAGTCAAGTCAAAGGTATAGCCCTCTTCCACTTTAATAGAAAAGTCTAATCCAGAATAATTATTACGATCAGTCAGGGCGTAGACGCCAGGACCAATACCCCCATTAACGACTTCATACACAGAAGCACCGTCCGTCTGAATATCGAGATAGCTAGCAGAGGTATTTGTTAAAGTGGAACCTGCCGCAAACGTAAATTCGGCGCCACTTATCGTACGTGTAAATGAATTATTGATATTTGCACTGCCATCCTCTGAAGAATCTTCTACAAATGTTATGGTCTCTAAAGTATGTCCATAATTATCGGCCAGCCCAATACCCAGATCCGCTGCAGCAATAACACCAGTTTGTTTTTCTAGTACCCAGTCCCCACCTAATACAGTCGCGCCAGTTATATCATCCGACGCCGCCACGTCCGCTTGCGTGGCTTGGGCTAAGGCACTGATAAAGTCTTGCCCTTCACCACTGGCGACTTCACAACCATAGAGCAATAAATCGCCTTCTTCGTTCAAGGCTGCGCCTAGTTGAGCTAAATCAGCAGAACGTGTGTTGACGGTAATATTATCTAAACTAAATCCCCCTAAGTTGACCTGTGCTTCTGCACCATGGCTAATGATATGAATCGCATCGTAGTCACTGTTATTTCCGGCCCATTGTGCCATTTGCGCGAGGCCGTCTTGAGTGGAATCCAGTAAGACGATTTCGACTCCTGCGTTAATGCCATCGATTAACGTTTGGTAATCCGCCAAGTTGTCTTCAATAAAAACCACTTCTTTTTTGCCGTTATTCTGAGCAGGATCAACGGCTCGCACTTCCGTAGGTGCCACCACCAAAGAGGCATCGGCATCCTGTGTGGCACTATCCGTTTGTGAGGCATCGTTATGAAGCTGAGAGTCGGTGAATACGTCCACCGCCGTCACTACCGCCGCACCATCCAATAGCAGTCGAGGTTCCAGCGCCGAGATAAGCGGCTTACGTGCCTGCTTTTTACTGACTGGCTTCCTGTTCGTCAATGCGCTCTTAACTGACTGCTTGGAATAATGCTTTTTCATGACCAAAACCTCTAAGGGTAAATGTTTCAGTCACCATTCAATGACGACTGAAACATGTTCTATCTAATATATTTTATATAAGTTCGTATCTAAGTGTGTTCTATTTACATGTTAAATGACCAAAAACGGCTTTAGTCAAATAAATAAAGCCGTTTTAAACAAATCTTAATTAGGGTTCACCGGATAAATCCCTTGTACTGCGATGCAATAGGTTAATGCGATTCTAGGCCCCAATAGTGGAAATGCCTGGCTGCCTCCCGTAGCCCCTACCGCAACCGTACCGCCACTGCCCGCGCCGCCCGTCACATTTAATGTCACTGGGCCAGTCGCCGTACCTGTCACAGCACCTGCCGGACCAATATTAAGATCTGCCGTGGTACCTGGGTCTGCATAAATCTTAGCGGCAGGTCCACTTGCAATACCAAGTACCGAATTATTCGATGGCGTAGAGGATGAAGTTGCGGCTGCCGCTGCAATTTTGGCAGAACCTGTCACCGGTAAAGTCACTATTCCCGACGCCGTGCCACCGCCAGAGCTACCACCACTTGGCGTGAATGTCGCAGAGTGGTTATGAGTAGGCATTTGCATCTGATTGAGTGTGTAGGTCTCTGAACCGATTTTTGCCCCAAGCGGGTAAGCAGACAAACTAGAACCTTGACCTTTACCAATAACCGTCCTACTACGCAGATCTGGCAACTGAAAAGTACCATTAGCCTGAGAGCCCCCATAAGTAACACCAAGCAGCGAATATAACGCTTGGTATTGACTAAAATGAAGCGATGCACCATTAGCTTCAAGATAACCATCAGGGCAGTAGTTAATTGCCATAGCACAAACACTGCCGATATAAGGTTCATCAGAACAAGCATAAGCTGCTTGCCCCCAAAATGCTGAGCCAAATAAAGCCGCGGCTAGTAAGGTTTTTTTCATGATCAACGCTCCTTTTCCCTGTTTATAAAACACATCATCAAAAAATTGCCAACACACTCATGCCCGGCAAAATGCTAGCGGGGACGTTTTTTATAGTAGCTCGTATTTGTACTGTTTGGCTGGTTGGATCCACACTAGGGCTAATATGGCTAACAAGTGCTTGTAGCGTATGTTGTGTTTCTTCTGCCTGTAGCTGCAGTTTTTTACCCACTTTTAGCCAAGCCATCCATTCGGCTGGCACGATGATATCGGCTTCCAATTGCGTGCGACCCACTATTTTCATAAGCGCTTGCTGTTGCTGCACCACTTCAAAACGATGAATATCAAGCTGCTCCACCGCACCATCAAACGGTGCTTTAATATCACAACGCTCCACATTGAGTTGAGCGATGCGCTGCTCGGCGGCAATTTTTTGCAATTCAGACTCGGCAATCGCTACCTCAAGAGTACCGATGGAGCGAAGCTGGTTGAGCTGTTTGGAGTTCTCCAAACGTATTTGCGCCACTTTCACTTCGGCACCGACTTTTTCATGTTGGGCCTCAAACAAGCGACAATCCAACGCCACTAGGGTGTCGCCTTGTTGAAAGGATTCGCCCATTTTTTTGGGCAGCGCTATGACTCGAGCCGCCAATTCACTGGACAAAGTCGCTTGATGCGTCGCCACAAGAAGACCGCGCGCATTGTGCGTCTCTGCCATAAGCTGACCAGCAAACAGCATGGTCACGGCAACAACACCCGCCTGACGCCACATGCTTTATTCCTCTTGCTCTGTGGTTTCTTTCGCCAAATAGGCCGATTGCATCTGTTCTTCACTAACGGTTTCAACTTGTCCTTGTGACCAACGCTCAAACATGCTGTCGAAGGCGCTGGCTAATTCCGCTAACGTCATGCCGCCAAAACCATTTGGCAGTGGGTCTAAGCCCATAGACACGAGGATTTTACCAAAGCTATTTTGCAAATCTGCGTACGCCACATCACGACGTAACTCCGCTAACAAGGTATTCAGTTCTTCACGAATAACAGGCAATTCCCCCACGCTTTGTGTCGCTTGGCTGGATTGAATTTGCTCTTGAATGCGGTTGGCAACATCCAAATAGTCGATCGCAAAATCGTAGGATTGATGCGCTTCTGAGTATTCAATATTGGCGATGTGTACCTGAGACACCACCGCCATAGATACCGCTAAAGCTTGCTGCTTGGTCGCTGCCATTTTTAACGTATTAAGTTGTTCAATTTTTCCATAACGGAACACATTCATTAGGTTCCAGTTCACCCCAAGCCCTGCACTTGTCCAGTCGTTATTTCTCAAATAGTCAGAACCGTCGTAATACAAACCGGCATTCAAACTCAGGTTGGGAAACAGCGTTAAAAAGGTAGAGCTGACTTCTTCCTTGGTAATACGCTCTTGATACTGAGCTTCCATTAATTCAGGACGACGAACCAAAGCGGTTCGTTCCATGGTGTCTATGTCCAGATTCATTTCTGGCACCATAAAATCGGGCGCATTGACATCCGCCAACTCAAAACTCTCTGCTGGATTTAGCCCCATCAAGGTCGCTAACTCCGCTTTTGCTGGCGTCAAATCTTTGCGTAAGTCTTGTAGCGTGCGTAGGGATTCCAACAGTGCGCGTTGATATGTCAGGGCGTCCATTGGCGACTGAGCACGCATTTGCTCAATGCGCACAGAGTCTGCTAACGCGGCGCGAGACTTGATGATTAAAGGGTCGATTTTGGCCAATAAACGTTCAGCAGACACCGCGCGGTAATAGGCATTACGCGCCTGTTGCATGATGGTATGAACCACTTTGCGCTCGCGCTCTTTAGAGATCAGGAAACGGTCAGCCTGTTGCTTGGCTCGAAAATACGACAAACCAAAATCCAGCACATCCCATGTGGCACCCACACTGCCAGTAAAGCTACTTTTGTCTGAGGAAACAGAGTAGTCTCCTAACTCAGCAGGCTCATCATCGACAAAACGAGCCGAAGCTGACGCCCCGTAATTATTTCGGTAAGCGTACCCAGCCCGTGCTGCAAGCTCTGGCAACATGTCAAACTGATCGACGGCCAACTGCCCCTGTGACACAACCGCTTCAAACGCCTTTAAACGTGCATCACGGTTGTGTTTTATAGTACGAGCAAAGGCTTCGTTTAGGTCAATAGGCTGAGTGATGGGGGCGAAATCTTCGGCTAATAACGCCCTGTTTTCTACTGCGTTTGCCATGACATCATTATCACTCAAACGTGAGGGAGAAACGGAACAGCCCGCCACCGCGGCAGCGGTTAGAACGGCCAGTAAAGTCTTAGCAAACACAGGGCGAACTGCCATGATATCTCCTTAACGGATCGGTTAAATTAGTATGCTTGAGCCATAGTGTCTGGATGCGTGAACGCAAATTCAACACGGCGATTGGGCGCGTATTGCTCAATTAAGTCATCTCTTGAAAGTATTTGATCAGCGGCTAACTCAGCAACAATGAAGTCGTTTTCGCCATGGGCTTTTAGGCTTATTTGTGAACTTGATACGCCCACCATCAATAAGCGCTCGCGAACATAAGCGGCACGTTGATAAGACAAGGCCCGATTGTAATCTTCTCGGCCTACTGGGTCCGTGAAACCATGCAAGGTCAATCGCGCCTCAGGGTACATGATCAAAAAAGCCACGGCTTCACTGAGCTCAAGATGAGTTGTTTTGGCGCTATCAAAGTCAAACAAAACAGGCGTAATACTTGGTGGCACAATGGCGGGTACAGAAACATCATCAGATGACGACGTATTTTGTTGGGGTATCGTCAGCGCTTTGCCTTTAGACCCTTGTTCGGACTGAACAGCACAACGGGTATAACGATCATCGCAATCTAACGGTGCGGCAGTAGATTGAGGCGCTGTATTAACGCACCCAGATACAAAAGCCGCGACAGCAATGGCAAACACAGCTCGGTAAAGCAATACACTAGTGATCATAAAAATAGCCTAAGACGTGTGTGATTTTAAATGGATAAACCAGTATCAAAGCGGCCATAAAAAGACATAAACGAACGTGGGGGAAAACACTTCGAATCAAATAAGAATAGAACGATAAAAATCCTGTCTATCAGACCCATACTCAGCATCCTTAGTTACGACAACGAGCAATCAACTGTTTATACAATTAATACGTAATAATCGTATAGCGCTAGAAAGAAAAGTGCAATAAAGATGTACGCGAACATACAATTACCCGTATAAATACGAGCGTCTTTGACGCGCCTCTTATCAATCAGCGATTAAAGAGTTCCTTATTTTATGCACACATCTGTAAACCGAGTTCTATAAAGCCTGAGTATAATACTCGACTATTATTTGGGGCGAGCTTGCTTGCACCATCACAACGTCATATTTTCTTGGGAATGTCATATGGAAAATGCACACAACGACACCTCTTCGTCTGGTATGGGGCCGAAGGAGTTCACCCTCTTAGTGGCTTTGTTAATGTCGATCACGGCCATTTCTATTGATGCCTTGCTGCCCGCATTGGGCATTATTGGTAACGAGCTTGGCGCGGTCACCGCAAACCAACCGCAATTACTGATTAGCATGCTGTTTTTAGGCTTAGCCATGGGGCAGCTCATTTGCGGCCCCTTATCCGATGCGTTAGGCCGTCGCCCTGTTTTATTCAGTGGTTTTGCGCTCTATTTGGTTGGCACCGTGGTTTGCTATCAAGCCGACAGTTTAGAACTGCTTATGCTGGGTCGATTTATTCAAGGCTTGGGTGTCGCTGGCCCTTATATTTCCGCTATTTCTTTGGTGCGTGATTTATACCACGGCGCACAAATGGCCCGCATCATGTCATTGGTGATGATGATTTTCGTCTTGGTGCCTGCCATTGCACCGACTCTTGGGCAAGCTATTATGTTTGTGGACGATTGGCGCGGTATTTTCGAGCTGTATCTGGTTTATGCGGTTTGCCTGATGGTTTGGATTGGCTGGCGTTTAAAAGAAACCCTACCCAAATCGAACCGTATCCCCTTCACCAAAACAGGCTTTTACGAAGGCTTTAAAGAGGTGGTAACCAATCGAATTACCGCCAGTTACACCATTTGTATGGGGCTATTCTTCGGCAGTTTTATTGGCTACTTGAACTCTTCTCAGCAAATATTCCAAGTGCAATTTGAAACAGGCAATTTATTTGCTTTTTACTTTGGTGTATTGGCGTTAGTACTGGGCTTCTCATCCTTGATTAACTCACGCATTGTCGAAAAACACGGTGCGAAATACATCGCTTTTCGTGCGATTTGTGTCGTCGTCATCGCCTCTATTATCTTCTTTTCCATGCATGCTTTTGTGACGATTAGCTTGTGGATGTTCTTGGCATACGCCTCGGTTTTATTCTTCTGTTTTGGTTTGTTGTTCGGCAACGTCAACTCTCTTGCCATGGAACCTATGGGACATGTGGCTGGCATTGCCTCGGCGGTTATTGGGTCGGTGTCGTCTATCATGTCCATGAGCATAGGCACGGTGATCGGTCAAATGTATAACAATACCTTAATGCCGATCTCGGGTGGCTTTGTCATCATGGGCACCTTGGCATTATGTTTGATGTACTGGGCAGAAAAAGGACGCGTAGAAGAAGTAATGGAAGAGCCAAGCGCGGCGGTTTAGTTAGGGAAATTCCGTGTCGTGGCCTTTATGGTCTTGTGTAAATCGTGGCTTTAACACGACAAAATGTATCTTTTGTCGTGCTTATGATATTGCTCGGCGAACAAAGGGTGGGCATAGAGTGTCCAGCCATTAACGACAATAGGAAGATTATCAGACAAGCTTATTCATCCTCATCAGACAAGGGCGCATCCAAATCTATCTCAACATCCACAATAAGGCTTTGCACAGTATTGCGCATACTTACTGTCAGTTGCTGTAGATTTTCTGGATGCTGCGGCATTCCATTCGCTAAAAAAGACAAAAACTTATTCATCACAGGATCGTATTTTTTCACAAAAAATCTCCACAATAAATCTCCACAATAAATCTCCACAATATATTGTAAACATAGACCCATATAACTAAGATTCATGCAAAGCCATATCGTACATCCAATGATGCCGTTCCATCAAAGCGTCCATCTAAGTAAAACCGAACACTTAACGGCCTAGAAATGAACCGTCTTTCATTAGACCATCAAGCTGATGCACCAACTCCGCCCTGTCCATCATCGGCTGATTCATTAACGCGGGCGTTAAAAGCGCTTCTCTACTAATCGCCTTTAAAGCAAAAAAATTCATCGGCGAGACGGAGAACTTGGCAATCCATGCCTGTAAAGTCGATTCTAAAACGGCTTCAAACTCAGCAAACAAAGCAAAGGTCGATGGTGCCATTTTATGTTGCTCGCCTAGTAAAATGCGATACACGGCAAGGTGCTCTGGCTTATTAATCCACTCTTCCCATAGCACGATCCACCCAGAAATCAGCGTGATGTCTTTTTTTACCTGCAGTGTATCTAGACGCGTTTGCATTGTGTCTTGCGCTTGCTCGATCAAGGCAGTTAACACGTTTTCCCATAACACTAATTTGGCCGGGAAGTTACTGTACACCGTCGGTTTAGATACGGCCGCCGCCAATACAACTTGATCAATACTAGTGCTTTGATAACCTTGTTCAGTAAACAAACCCGATGCCACTGTTACTATGTGGGCTTTTTTACTAGGTCTTCCTCTTGCCATAACGTCCTCTGATTAAAATAGCGAAAGGGATCGAATCCCTTTATTCTTCAGCCTCTTTATTGCTGAACCTCTGCGTAAAATTTTTGCTTTGGGCTAGTCGGTTTGTCAGGAAGAGTGAGTCGTAATTTCCCTGCTTCTATCAGTGGGCTTAAAATCGATTTTCTGAAGTGGTCTCTATTTTTGAAGCCCAGGTGCTCTTGAATTTCTGCTCGAGTTTTCGGTATCTGACAAAAGATAAGCACCTGACTCTCTACAGACTCCACTTGCGCGGTAGCTTGCGCGGTAGCTTGCGCGGTAGCTTGCATGGTGCTTGATTGAGATTCAATGAAACCTTCAGCAAAAGGCATAACGACTCGAATGAAGTTGGGGCTAAAATGATAGATGCTATGCGGATAGGCATTCAGTATTCGATTAATGCCCGACCCCATTTGCTCAACAATATCTAAATCCCGAAATATACGCATCAGTTCTTTATTTTGCGGCACAGAGTAGCCCATAAAAAATTCTTCTTGCGTAAAACCAGTAGGAATGGAGCCTGCCGAAGTGATCTCTAGACGATCTGAGAATAGCTCAAATTTAGGCGGGACTTCTCGACTAAAATCATTATGAACAATGGCATTAATGACAGCTTCACGTAAAGCAATTGGCTCTAGCATTTTTTGCTCTAACCGATCTTTGATTTTTAATTGCTGCAAATCAACATCATCAACCCCCACTAACTCACCATCATCGGCAACACCGATAATAATGACACCGCCATCACGACTGTTCAAAAAGGCAACAACCTCTCTTTCAAGCTTGTCGGTAAGTTGACGCTTCAACTCTAGATGTTGGTCTTCACTTCTATAACCACTGAATTTCATCGTTAATACACCTCCTGCAATAGCAGCACCAACCACACCTAAAAAGCAATCGGTAACAAATTAAAGTTGCATATGGCGTTTCTATCCCTACCATTCGAGTCTGATCCCTTGAGAATATTAGTCTTACTCTGCCTTTTAGTCTTACAACAACTACAATAAAGAAGCCAAAAATCGGCTAAAAGGCAAAATATCTTGTTGGCTACTGGCCGCTTCCAATGCCTCCATGTAATCGGTACGTCTTTCCACTGGAATCACTGTCCAAGGGTATCCGCCAGAAGCCATCATTAGATTCATGATGAATCTCCCCATACGACCATTACCATCAAAATAAGGGTGGATATACACAAACATAAAGTGACCTAGCACAACTCTAACGGCGGGATTTTCTTCTTCAGTCAATAAATCAAATAAAGTGGGCATCATGTCCCGAAGCGCCTCTCGACTAGGAGGAGTATGCATAGACTGACGAATATAAACTGGACCGGTTCGATATCCGGCTAAGTCTGTTTGTTTTATGATGCCAGCCGCGACACTAGGACCAAATAAAGCCAAGTACCAATCGCTATGAGTTTGCTCTAATACTTGACCTGAATTCTCACCTTTGATTACTGATCTAAGCGCTTTTTTAACTTCTTGAAAGGCGTCCCAGTAACCTTTGGCAGCCATGGCATCCAGATGTTTTTTATCCTCATCAGAGGCATCAGCTTGCCAATTACCTGATCGCACCAACTCAATCAGCTCCCTAGTCACTCGATAACCCTCAATGGACAATGAATGATAGGCATCGGTCACATAGCTGTCTTCCACTGCTGCCATGTAAAGATCGATATCAATCAATGGATTTTTAGACTTAGGAAAGGTTTCTATGATGACGGTTCGCATTTGCGCCCACATCAAACGTATACGATTAACATAAGGGGAAACATCACGGCGTCCAAAACTAATGTTGGCTTTCTCCGCAAAGGGGTCCACTTCCTGCACAATTAAATCTGCCGCTCGCATGCCTTTTAATATGTTGTCAGCTATTAGATCTCGACCAATATTTCTAAAAGCACCCACTAACCTTCCTGCTATCACACTGTGATTGCCTTTCAACAGAACAGACAATATCTCTGATGCATCGGTCACCATGGATAAAGCCGTACGCATTTGAATTGGCGATTTTACATATTCGTTGGCCGAAACATACACAAGTGCAGATGATAAGCTGTATAGATTAAGTCTATCTAAGTTCACAATATATTCAGTATCTGGCAGGTTTAACCTGACATCAAAAATAGACGTATTGAAAAGAAGCTTGGTTGGTTTATTGCTACTTTTAGGTGAGCGCACAAGTAATTGCGGTGGCACCCGCCTATCACCAATGTGTAGACTTATTGATTGCTCTGACGATAAACACCACTGAGTACCAAAGCGTTTGGATAGATAAACCGCGCAGAAATCCCAAAATGATGTATACCATGCAGTACTATCGCCCGCTTTTTCATCTGGCATACAAGGTATGTACCAACCCCGAATCACTTCTCGAATAAAGCCATGTTTCATCAAGCGTTCACGATGCAAGCGACTCAGTTGATTAAACTCAATAGCCACCACACCGCCTTTTTGTAGCCATGCCAATTGCTCAAGTGAATCTGCTAATTTTTGCGATACAGGGTTCATGAGATAAATCCAATACATTATTTAATAATCAAAGCTCAATAATCAAAGCTGAAATATCATTCTATACCATTTATAGGTCTTAGTGTTATATGATCTATAGGTTTTAATGTCATACCATTTATAGTTTTTGCCGTCAAACTATTTATAGGTTTTAGTGTTCTACTCGATTTTCATATTTTCCAGTCTAACGGTTAAATAAAGTTAACCAAGTAAAAAACCAAAACACTTGACGAATGCTTATGATCGCATTAAATTAACTAAACGGTATAGTTCATTTAATAGAAAGAAAATAGCAATTTTAGGAGCAAGTCATGCAAAGCGAGAACGGTTTCTACGGGCAATACGGCGGTAGCTATATTCCTGAAATCCTTTATTCGAGCCAACAGCAAATTCTACATGCGTTCGAAGAAGCCAAAAACGATCCTGAGTTTCTCGCTGAGCTGAATAAACAATGGCAGCAATTTTCTGGCCGCCCAACGCCTCTGACTTTTTGCGCGAATTTGACCGAACACTTTGGCGGCGCGCAAATTTACCTAAAGCGTGAAGATTTAAACCACAGTGGTGCGCACAAGATGAACAACGTGATTGGCCAAGGGTTATTGGTCAAGCGCATGGGCAAAAAGCGCGTCATTGCGGAAACCGGTGCCGGACAACACGGCATTGCGACCGCACTTGTCGCAGCGCGTTTAGGGCTTGAATGCACTATTTATATGGGTGCCAAAGACATTGAACGCCAATACCCGAACGTATTTTGGATGAAACAACTTGGTGCCACCGTCGTACCTGTTACCACAGGCGCGCAAACCCTACGCGATGCCCTAGACGAAGCGCTACGTGACTGGTCTTCTAGCCACGAAGAAAGCCATTATTTGATCGGCACTTCTTGTGGCTGTGCGCCCTTCCCTGAAATGGTGGCGTATTTCCAGTCTGTGATTGGTAATGAAGTGCGTGAGCAAAGTGTGGCGCAATTCGGACAATTCCCAGACCGCCTATACGCTTGCGTTGGCGGTGGCTCGAACGCTTGCGGTTTATTCTTGCCTTTCCTCGATGACAAAGAAGTGGAAATGGTCGGTGTGGAAGCAGGCGGCAAAGGTTTAGAACTTGGCGAGCATTCTATTCGCCTATCTCATAACCTTGGTCAGCCAGGTATTGCGCAAGGCTTTGCGACTATGTTCTTACAAGATGACGCTGGGCAGTTGCAAGAAACCCACTCTATTGCTGCGGGTTTAGATTATGTTGGCGTTTCTCCGATCATCGCTCATTTGGCGGAAATTGGTCGCATCAAAATGACCTACGCCATGGACGATGAAGTCATTGCCGCTTGTACTCTTCTACTAAAAAAAGAAGGCATTATTCCCGCTCTAGAATCGTCCCATGCCTTGGCGGGTGCCTTTAAAGACGCGCCAAACTTGCCAAAAGATTCTAAGATCGTCATCAACCTTTCTGGTCGTGGCGACAAAGACATCTTTAACGTAGCGAAAGCGGTACAAGATGAAACCTTCCCGCAATTCTTAACCGATTACCTTGCTTCTTATCCAACCACTCAAGAGAACAAAGGGGAAAAAGCATGAGCCAGTTAGCGACCTTTATTGAAGAAAAACGCCTGCAAAAGCCTATTTTGTCGATGACACACGTGGTGTATGGCTACCCTAGCGTGGAAGAAAGCTTGAGCTGGATGGAAAGACTGATGCAGGAAGGCGTCGATTTTATCGAAGTGCAATTTCCTTTTTCTGATCCAGTGGCTGATGGTCCAAGCATTGTTGCCGCATGCCACAAGGCATTGGAACAAAAGCTCGACGTGGAAACCTGCTTATCGCAACTGGGAAAACTCGCCAAAAACTTTCCCGACAGCCGCATTGTGTTAATGAGCTACCTCAACCCCATGTATCGTTTTGGGTTGGACAAACTGGCTAAACGCGCAGCAGAGGAAAACATTCTCGGGCTAATCCTTCCAGATCTGCCGATTGAACAAGCTGCGACCTACCAAGCAGCCTGTAAAGCCAATAACATCGATCCGGTTTGGTTAGTGACACCCGTCACACCACCAGAGCGTTTAGCCATGCTCGCCAGTCAAGCCAGTGGCTTCTTGTATTGTGTCGCTCGTTCTGGCGTTACAGGGCATTCTGTCCATGAAAAAGGCAAAGCCAAGCAGACTTCACTTGATGAGTATTTAGCGCAAATCAAACAACACGCCAGCGCACCGATGGGCGTAGGCTTTGGTTTACGCGAACGCGCGCAAATTGAACAACTTATTGGCAAAGCCGACATCGCTATTCTAGGGTCTGCACTCTTGGATGCGTATAACCAAGGCGGACAAGAAGCGGGGATCAAATTGATAAAAGACTTATTTCACTAAGCGACCCATTTCTAAATAGTTTTGTAGGCCTGATGAGGGAAGTACGACCGTGATCAGGCGTATGACGTTATTTTAGCCTACAATTATTGGTTTTTTGTAGGTCGTGGCTTCAGCCCGACAAGACGTGATTTGTCGTAATGCGTTTTTTGTCGGCATGCTTTTTTCAGGATAAATCGCGACCTACAAGACCGTCGGAAGTCGTTTAGCCTACAATTAGTTGATTTATATGGTTTTTGCAGGTCGTGGCTTCAGCCCGACAAGACGCGATTTGTCGTAATGCGTTTTTTGTCGGCATGCTTTTTTTCTCTCGTTCCCACGCTCCTGCGTGGTAATGCACGGCTTCTATCCATCCAACGCCGGATAACGATCGTGCCTCCCTCATCCGGCCTACCTACAGTGGGAACACACCGTGCTCGTCACACCAACAGGGTATGAAGTACTGACCTTACGAAACGAAGAAACCTGCATCTAAAGGGGATTAGATACAGGTTTCTTCGTTTCGCCAGCCAATCTTGTTGCTTTAGATATCTGGCTTTTTACCTGGCTCTACACTATCGCGCGGCCTTATTGTTTAGGCAAAAGCACCGCATCAACAACGTGAATCACGCCATTAGATTGCTTAACATCGGCTATGGTGACATGTGCAACGCGGCCATTTTCATCTTCCAACATGATCTTATCGCCCATATAAGTGGCCATTAAAGTACAACCGCCAATGGTTGGTACTGGATGTTTGCCCATATCGTCGTCAATCATAGTTTTGATCGCAGCAGATAACGCATCGGCTTTGACAACGTGACAAGCAAGCACTTTGGTTAGAGCGGCTTTATTTTCTGGTTTTAAAAGGTTGGCCACCGCACCTTCTGGCAATTTATCAAACGCGGCATTGGTTGGAGCAAATACCGTAAAAGGACCTGGAGCTTGTAGCGTTTCTACCAAACCCGCCGCCTTTACCGCGGCAACGAGCGTGGTGTGATCTTTAGAATTTACCGCATTTTCTATGATATTTTTGCTCGCATACATCGGAGCGCCGCCGACCATTGGATTGGTATTTTCATCCGCACTCTTCATACCACCAGCTGAACAGCCAGCAAGCGTCACGATGGTCGCAGCAGAAACAAGACTTAATAATTTCATTGTTTTTCTCCAGTCTAATTATCCATAACAATTCGCCATGGTTATAAAGAGATACGCGGTGAACTTAAAAAAAGTTTCATTCTTTTAAAAAAACCATGAATATAAAAAATTAGGTGGCTTGAAACACCAAAGAAACACCATTCAAGCAATGGCGCAACCCCGTTGGTTCTGGGCCATCATCAAAGATATGCCCAAGATGACTACCACAACGGCGACAATGCACTTCCGTACGCGTCACAAAGAAACCATTGTCTTCTTTTGTTCCGATGGCATCAGGCAAACTCTCATAAAAACTAGGCCAACCCGTTCCACTCTCGTATTTAGTGCGGCTAGAATATAAGGGAAGCTCGCAACCCTTACAGAGATAAACACCCTCTCGCTTTTCATTTAACAAGGGGCTCGAACCTGCCCGTTCTGTCTTTTCTTCCCTCATCACTTGGTATTCAAAATCTGTTAACCTTGCTTGCCATTGCTTCTTAGTACGGATTATTTCAAAACTTGCGGTTGAGCCAGAAACCAGCGCCATGGCTGAAGCAGGTGAATTAAACACCTTAGCCACCCCAACCGCACAAGCGGCTTGAATAAAAAAATGTCGACGATTCATATATTACTCCCGATAAAATGACGCTTTGAATATCATAGCGATACCCTTAACGCCTATAGAGAAGTACGTGATAAAAGCAGAAAAAGTTTCGTAAAAGAGTCACTTTATTTTAGACAAAATATCAAAGTCACTTTATTTTAGACATAAAAAAAGGGTAAGTTCCGAGGAACTTACCCTTTTTCAAATATTCTTAGTAGCTAATTAAAGTACTGTAATATTTTCTGCTTGAGGACCTTTTTGGCCAGCAGTCACAACGAATTCAACTTGCTGGCCTTCAGCCAATGTTTTGAATCCAGAGCTAGCGATAGCGCTAAAATGTGCGAACACATCTGGGCCAGACTCTTGCTCGATGAAACCAAAACCTTTAATTTCGTTGAACCACTTAACGGTTCCTTTTACTGTATTAGACATAAATATTTACCTGAAGTTTAGATGGTCTTTTTGGGACCGAGTTTTGCAAAAAAATAGACTGGTACTTAAAAACTTTCAGGACGAGGATTTTATGAATAAAACAACGTATTGCAGAGTTAATAATTATAGACTTCTTTCTAGCTGGAAAGGCCATAGTATAGACATAATGTTTAGATAGATAGCTTTATTTTCGTTATCTAAAAATAAGTCGCGCGTTACGATTACCATACTTTTTTCCCATCTATCCATGTTGCTGTCACGAAGAAAGCTACGCTTAATGCCACAAGACTGGCTCGATAACCCGGTTTAATACGCCCAAATTCTTGCTCAATACCTAAAAACTCGGCCGGTCTTAACGACGCCATTTGCAAGGCTTCCGCCGGCGTTCGCCCAATGAGGTTAATGGTATTACGCACAGCGGTTGCCATGTCCAAATCCGAGCCCGCTAAGGTGCCGTCTTCGGTGGTGACTTTGCCTTCTCTGCGGCGTACTTTTTTACCTAAAAAGGGCATTTCTTTTTCATCCGAACCCACACTTTGAATCGCATCGGTGACTAATAACATGTGCTCACAGCCTTTCGCGGCAATCGCCACCCGCATGCTAGCAGGATGAACATGATGCCCATCGGCGATTAAACCACACCAAGTGGGTTTATCCGTTTGCAATGCGGCACCGACCACGCCGGGCTCTCGACTCATCAAAGGCGTCATGGCATTGAATAAATGCGTAAAGCCACGAGCGCCGCTTAATACGGCTTGTCTTGCTTGTTCATAATTGGCAGCAGAATGACCAATACAAACAATAGCGCCTTCTGACACCAGCCATTCGATAAAACCTTCTGGCACCTGCTCTGGCGCCAGTGTCACCATGAGTTTTCCACTACGGCTCACGTCTAATAAGGTCGACAACGTGCCTTCTGTGGGCTTGCGCAGCTTCGATTCATTATGAACCCCCTTGCGGATCGGGTTAAGGTACGGGCCTTCATAATGCATCCCCAAAACTCCCGCCATCTTGTGTTCAAGTGCCTGGCAAACCGCGTGATGGGCTTGCGACATAATCTCGTAATCGTCAGAGATTAAAGTCGGCATCATGGCAACGGTGCCAAACTGGGCATGCACTTCGACCATGCGAGCTAAGGTGTCTAATGTCGGAATATGATTAAACAAAGCGCCACCGCCACCATTGACGTGCACATCGATAAAACCGGGCGCGAGTAAATCAACGATTTCAACATCCCCACTTGATGGCATCTTGGCAGACTCAACGGATTCAATCACCTGTCCTTTTAGCGTCACCTGCTGATTTGTCAGCCAGTGTTCGCCATCGAACAGACGTTTTGCAAATAGTGTTGTCACCTTATGTTCCGTCATATTGCCTTCCTCCCTATTTGAGCGTTGGCCATCAAAATAGCGCCAGCCATGGCATCCCCTTGCGGCTGACAAAAGTAGGTCGCAAAGCGTTCTGGTAAATAGGCTAAGATGGCGTCTGAACCCCCACCAACCAAGGCGATTTTCTGCGCGCCTTTGGCGATTAAGGCATCTAAATACTGGCTCACCCATTCCACTTGCTGTTGGATGATTTTGAGTGCGATTGGGTCTTTTTGTTGCGCAAATTGAAACACCTGAACGGCAAAGGCTCCATATTCTTTCGGCAGTGGTGCACGGTTTTGATACAAGACATACTCTTCCGCCGACAAAGAAAACTCAGCATTAATACTGTCGGTAAAAGGTGTCGAAGGGGAAATACCGTCCAACGCCGCTAACGAATACTCCAATGCAGAAAGGCCAATACGCGCCCCACTGCCTTGGTCAGACAGCGGAAAACCCCAACCGCCCACAATACTGAATCGTTCATTTTGATAAACCACCCCGCAACTTCCGGTGCCTAATATCAATAATGCACCATCTTGCCCGTTGAACGCGCCCAAACAAGCGGCGTGGGCGTCGGTTAACAAATAGCGCTGCCCAAAAGGCGATTTTTGCGCAATAACCAATTCTTGCTCCAACGGCTGGTTCGCACCGGCCAAACCTAAGCCTAAGGTGATTTTTGCATACGCTTCTGGGGGAACGCCGCCTTGATGACAGGCTTCAACGCAGGCATTGATAATGTTCTGCCACGCGGCTTCTATGCCAATTCTTGGGTTACCAGAGCCACCGACCGCTTCGCCCAACACATTGCCGTCATGATCCACCAAACGGGCACGACAAAAGGTTCCGCCGCCGTCCACACCAATGTATAAGCCACTCATATCAAACGTCCTTCTTGCAGTTGTTGGCGTTTTTGTTCGCACCATTGGTAGTATTCTTTTAGCACTAATACGCTAGCCGCCTCTTCATCCAACACAAGGGTAGCCGTCTTATGCAGTTGCAAAGCAGAAGCCGGGCACATGGCAGACAATGGGCCTTCTATCATGGCTTTTACCGCCTCGGCTTTCGCCTTTCCGGTTGCCATTAACAACACGGCTCGACTCTCTAAAATAGTACCAATTCCCATGGTTAACGCTAGATGTGGTTGGTATTCATTTTCTTTAAAAAAGCGCTGATTCGCGACTACGGTGGATTCAGACAAGGTTTTAATACGCGTTCGTGAAGCAAAGCTGGACGTCGGTTCATTAAAGCCAATGTGCCCGTTCACACCAATGCCCAAAATCTGTAAATCAATCCCACCCGCTTGCTGAATGCTGTTTTCATAATCCTGCGCACTGTCCTTTAAGACATCTATATCTTGGCTCTCGGCCAATGGAACATGCGTATTCGACCTAACAATATCAATATGATCAAACAAGTGCTGATTCATAAAAGTGCGATAGCTTTGCGCATGGGAATCCGCAATGCCAATGTATTCGTCCAAATTAAAGCTGATCGTCTGACAGAAAGAGACTTGCTCAGACTGACAACGTGCCACCAGCTCTTTATACAAAGCAATTGGCGTCGACCCCGTCGCCAGCCCTAACACAGGGTTCGTCTTGCTATTAATCACATCAGCAACACGATCCGCCGCATACAAGGACACATCATGAGCAGATGGAAGAATGATGACCTGCATAAGAATCCTCTTTCCTAATCAGAATAAATAAGAAACCAATATAGAACCAATTAAAACGTAAGACTCAACTGTTTTCCACAAAATTGTCATATTTATTTGCCTAAGACCATAATTGGTGCTAATTTTTTAAACCGAGCAATACCTAAAAAATACCAATGCGTATTTTTTAGAAAAAATACCTAATAAAAATAGTTAGCTTTTGTTTTTTAACCAACAGAATCAAAAAGCCACAAACACAATTGGAAATCACCATCGGAGAGTAATCATGTTTAATGTTCGTTCCGCCTCGCTTGAAACAAAAACGGAAACAAAAACGGAAACAAAAACGGCCACAAAACCGTTCACAAAACTCACTTGTCTAACCGCCATACTGCTCAGCAGCACTGGCGCCGTGCAGGCGGCCAACACGTTATCTATTGAAAGTTGGCGCAGCGATGACGCCAACATCTGGTCCGATGTCATCATTCCCGCTTTTAACAAAAGCCACCCAGACACAAAAGTAAACTTCGCCCCCACCCCTCCAACGGAATACAACTCGGCGTTACAAGCAAAATTAAAAGCCGGCTCAGCAGGCGATTTAATCACCTGCCGCCCATTCGACACCGCACTGGATCTTTATAAAGACGGCCATCTAGCCAACCTAAATCCCCTAAAAGGCCTAGAACAATTCTCTGACGTGGCAAAAAGCGCATGGGTCACAGACGATGGCAAAGACCAGTTCTGTATGCCGGTAGCGTCGGTACTGCATGGCTTTGTCTATAACAAAGAAATATTTGCAGAACTGAATCTATCGGTGCCAAAAACACGCGATGAATTTTTCAAAACATTAGAGACGATCAAATCTGAAAGCCGCTATATCCCCTTAGCCATGGGCACTGCCGATCAATGGGAAGCCGCGACAATGGGCTTCCAGAACATTGGCCCAAACCATTGGAAAGGTGAAAAAGGTCGTAAAGCACTATTGAGTGGTGAAGAGAAATTAACCGACCCAGCCTACGTTGATACCTTCAAAGAACTGGCGCAGTGGAAACCCTATTTAGGCCGAGGTTTTGAAGCACAGAAATACTCTGACTCACAAAACCTATTCACCTTAAGTCGAGCAGCGATTTATCCTGCAGGCTCTTGGGACATTCAGACGTTCAACAATCAAGCAGATTTTGAGTTTGGCGCTTTCCCACCACCGGTTGCGAAAGCAGGAGAGACTTGTTACATCAGCGACCATACCGATATGGGCATTGGTATCAACGCAAGCTCAACCAACAAAGAAGCGGCTCAAGTCTTCTTAAATTGGATGGCGAGCAAAGAGTTCGCGACGCTTTACGCCAATGAAGTACCCGGTTTCTTCCCATTGTCTGATCATCAAATCAACATCAAAGACCCCGTTGCACAAGAGTTTATGAGCTGGCGTCAGCAGTGCGAATCAACCATTCGTAACTCTTATCAAATTCTGTCTCGTGGCACGCCAAACCTAGAAAACCAACTGTGGAACGTCAGTGCTCAGGTCATCAATGGCACCATGACACCAGAGGCCGCAGCTAAAGAAGTACAGAGTGGTTTGAAGCAATGGTACAAACCTCAACAATAAGGTAAACCCCACCCTAGCCCTCCCCTTCAAAAAAACAAGGGGAGGGAATAAAACCAACCTGCTCCTCCCCCTGCCAAGGGGGAGGTTGGGAGGGGGTTAAGATTAATTACCATTTGAGATGAACTATGAAGCCATCCAACCAACATGACGAAAAAAAGCCCTTCCCATGGCACTTGGTGTTTTTCCTTGGGCCGGGGTTGCTGATTTATGTTGTTTTCAGTGTTTACCCTTTGCTCGACACGCTAGTATTAAGCTTGTACAACGAGCAACAAGGGCAAAGCCATTTTGTCGGTCTGCAGAACTTTATTACTTTAATCACGGACGATACTTGGTCACAGGCGTTTTGGAACGCGCTTGGCAATAACTTCACATTTTTCGCCATTCACATGTTAGTCCAAAACCCCATTGGCCTGATCCTGGCGGTTTTATTAAGCGCGCCTAAATTACGCTTATCCGGCACTTATCGAACGCTTATTTTTATGCCGACCATGCTTTCTGTGGTGATTATTGGTTTCGTTTGGCAGCTTTTGTTAAGCCCTATTTGGGGGATTTCAGAGAATTTCCTTTACAGTATTGGACTTGGTCAATATTTCGACGCCTGGCTTGGTAAAGAAAGCAGTGCGCTGATCACCTTGGCCTTCATCTCCGTCTGGCAGTTTGTCGGCATCCCGATGATGTTAATTTACGCCACCTTGCTCAATATTCCAGATGACATTGTCGATGCCAGCGTGGTGGATGGCGCCAATTCATTCCAGACCTTTTGGCACATCAAATTGCCGTTAATCTTACCCACCATCGCCATGGTGTCGATTTTAACCTTTGTGGCAAATTTTAATGCTTTTGAACTTATCTATGCGGTAAAAGGCGCCCTTGCTGGGCCGGATTTCTCGACCGATTTAATGGGGACTTTTTTCTACCGTACTTTCTTTGGCTTCCAGCTACAACAAGGCAGCGCATCGATGGGGGCGGCGGTAGCGACGCTGATGTTTTTGATTATTTTGGTGGGCGTTATGTTGTTCCTATTCTTTATTCAACGTCGTATTCAGCGATTCCAATTTTAAGGCGGCCATGATGAAATTATTAAGTCGTTTTACGCCTTCTACAGGCATGAGACAAGTGCCGAAAAGCGTCACGGTACACGCGGTGTTATTAGCCTATACCGTGATTGCGCTCTTCCCAATTATCGTCGTTATTATCAATGCTTTCAAAGAGCGCCGTGCTATTTTTCGTGATCCACTTGGCTTGCCAGACAGTGACTCTTTTACCTTGGTGGGTTTTGAACAAGTGTTACTCCGATCGGACTTCGGTTTGTATTCTTGGAATAGCTTAATCGTCACCATTTTGGCCGTCGGTTTGGTGCTTATGCTGGGGGCGATGGCCGCTTGGGCGCTGACAGAATACAAGTTTAAAGGCAATTTGCTGATTACCTTTTTGTTTGCCATGGGCATCATGATTCCCATCCGTCTTGGCACCGTGAGTATTTTGAGCCTGATGGTCAATCTGAACCTTGTGAACACACTGACCGCACTGGTGTTGGTGTACATCGCCCAAGGCTTACCCCTTGCCGTGTACATCCTATCGGAGTTTGTACGCACCATTCCCAAGGAACTTACCGAAGCGGCGCGTTGCGATGCGGTGAGTGAATACAAGATTTTCTTTTGTGTCATCTTGCCACTGCTGAAACCGGCTATGGCGACCGTCGCCGTATTCACCATGATTCCGATTTGGAACGATTTATGGTTCCCACTGATACTCGCACCCGGTGAAGAAACGCGCACCATTACGCTTGGCGTACAGCAGTTTGTGGGTCAATACGTGACTGATTGGAACTCGGTTCTATCCGCATTGACCTTGGCGATTGTGCCTGTACTGATCCTATACACCATTTTTTCAAGACAATTGATTCGCGGCTTAACCAGCGGAGCGGTCAAATAATATGTTATTCCTTTGACCGTTGGAGGTTTATTTCATGGCTAATGTAAAACTCAACAATATTAAAAAACGCTTTGGCGATGTGGACGTGCTTCATGGCATTGATCTTGACATTAAAGACGGCGAATTTGTCGTTCTTATCGGTGAATCCGGTTGCGGCAAATCCACTCTATTGCGTTTACTGTCTGGATTAGAAGACATCACCGAAGGCGACTTGTATATCGATGACGAGCGGGTCAATGGCCGCTCGCCCGCCAAGCGCGGCATTGCGATGGTGTTTCAGTCTTATGCTTTGTACCCGCATATGAACGTATTCAAAAACATGGCTTTTGGCTTAAAGATCTCAGGTAAAGACAAAGCGTTTGTGAATAACAAGGTGATGGAAGCCGCGAAGAAACTAAAAATTGATCGCCTGTTAGAACGCTTACCACGAGAACTATCCGGCGGTCAGCGTCAGCGTGTTGCCATTGGCCGTGCCATCGTACGCGATCCAAAAGTGTTTTTATTTGATGAACCTTTATCTAACCTAGACGCCTCGCTGCGGGTGCAAACACGCGTTGAGCTTGGCAAGCTGCATCAAGAACTCAAAGCCACGGTGATTTATGTCACCCATGATCAAGTAGAAGCCATGACATTAGGCGATAAAATCGTGGTGATGAATAAAGGCCGTGTTGAGCAAGTGGGCGCGCCATTGGATTTGTACCACCACCCGAAAACGCAATTTGTCGCAGGTTTCATCGGCTCACCTAAAATGAACTTTTTAACGGCGAAAATTCATCAGGCCGACCCTGAAAATACGCAACTTATGCTAGAATCTGGCCGCCTTATTCAAGCCTCAGTCGATTCTTCGTCTTTAAATAAGGGCGATATCGTTCAACTTGGCTTGCGGCCAGAACATATAGTACTCGACTGCGAAAACAATACCTTTGAAGGCAAGGTGACATTGATCGAGCACCTTGGTGAGTTATCCTATTTATATGTCGATATAGGCCGCCAAGAAGGCGATATAGTACTAAAAGTAGATGGCGACAACCAACATCAAGCGGGTGACAAGATCAGCTTTGGTATTCACTCTAACCGCTTGTATGTATTTGATCACCAAGGCAATGCCTTAACCAGAGTCAAAGCGACAAGTACCAATACGGGCCCCCTTCCCGTTCAGGACACGGATTATGAAGCAAAATCGAGTTAACGAGTTATTTGGCGCAGCCGAAGCATTGAGAGAAAAAGGCATTCCTCTTTATATGCAGGTAAAAAAAGCCATTCTAGCGTCTATTTCTGCAGGTCGTGTGCTTGGTGGAGATACACTTCCACCAGAACGCGATCTGGCCAAATACCTTGATGTATCGCGGGTCACTGTGCGTCGTGCTATCGATGAATTGGTCAAAGAAGACGTACTGACTCAGCGCCAAGGCGCTGGTACTTTCGTCAGTGAACGGGTTGAACAACCACTCAATCATTTGCGCAGTTTTACCGAAGTCATGAAAGCTCGCGGCAAAACCATTACGTCTAAATGGCTGGATCGTTCTTTGGGAATGCCCCATGCTGATGAATGCAAAGCACTGGGGCTGTCTGCAGAGCAAGAAGTGGTGCGTTTTTACCGTTTGCGGTACGCTGACGGCAAACCCATGGCGCTGGAACTGGCGACCATTCCCAGCAATTACATTCTCAACCCTTTTGCGATGGAAGGCTCATTGTACGATTTACTGGAACAACAAGGCTGTCGCCCGGTTCGTGCCTTTCAGCGTCTTCGCGCCATTAGCATTGATGAACAGCGCGCTCAACTGCTCGATATTCCACAACTCAGCGCGGTGCTCTATATTGAACGGACCGCCGTGACGCAGGACGGCACGCCAATTGAGTTTACGCGCTCATGGTTTCCGGGGGATTCTTATGACTTCGTGGCGGAGATTCACAATACGGTATAATCAATCCTTGATGCTCGTAGCGTAGCGTAGCGGCTACTTTTTATCTTTTGCCTTAGCAAGTCGCTTCGGTCCTGCTAAATTTGCCAACCAGCAAGCGATGTAATATTTGATAAAGGCCACAATCAAGCAGTCAAGGGTAAGCGAGCAATAGTCCGGTCTCTTGATCACTTATTAATACTAAATTTTCCACATTCCCCTCACCAAAGCACAGGTATACTTAATGCTTATTACGACAAAAAAACGACTCTAATAGGCTAACGTTATGCGTATACTCTTCATTAAATCCACCATCATCCTAGTGGGGTGCGCTTTTATCAGCCTAGCACATAGCAACGACTTAATTGCCTTTGGCAAAGCTTGTTTAGTGAAAGAAGCTCGTCTCAATAAAGCAAAAAGCAGATTGGATATTTTGTCTCTTAGAGAGCAAAGCTCGCACGCACAAAGCAACCAAGCGCTGAATTATTTGCAACATTATCGAGCAGAGAAAGCAACATTAGAAACCGCAATGACCGACTGTGCAGAAACCACTCCTAATAGCGCCTACTGCCATCAAATACGCCATCGATACAACGAGCTAAATTATTTGATTCAACGAGCTAAAGCGGACAAAGTGGAAGAAGATTTAGCGGGCAACGATTCCCACATAGACTACGAAATAACAAGGGCGAATTTTCATCAGCGTTACGAGGCTTTTGTCGCCTATTGTCGAAATTCAGACGCTCATTACGCCCTGATTCAAAACCCCACCGCCTACGCCGCCGTTTGTTCAAGTGAAGACGCTAAGCCGACGATTACCTGCTCACTCTTTTAAATCCGCGTACGATCGAAACCACTAAGCAAGCATTTTAATAAATGACGCTAAAACACGTCTTAAATCCTAATAAAGACCTTGAAAAAATTTCAACAATCCGTAAGATCTCAAACAGAAATCATTCTCAATAAAAATCTATGTCTGATGGCGCTATTCCTATTGGTACGCATATTAGAATAATGAGTGATAAGCCCAGAATAAGAATGCCTAGATTTTTATACACAATGTTTACCCGTCACCCCAGCAGGGATCTTTACCGCGACTATTATGGAGTAATATTCATCAGCTAGAGGCTGTTGAAGACCAACCTATGCCATCAGACTTAATCTCTAATGCGGTTTCAAGCCAACGACGCAGTGAAAAGCGTCGTTGGACTGTGATCAGCATCTTACTTAGCGTTGTTGTTGTTTCTTTTGTATTAGATATTGCCACTGGCCCTTCTTTACTCAATGTAAAAGAGGTCGCAAATGCTCTACTAAACCTCATAGGTTTGCCTGTAGAGGTTGATCCTACCACCCAAGTTATTGTGTCAAGTTTGCGCTTGCCCATTGCGGTAATGGCGGTGGTGGTTGGTGGGGTACTAGGGGTTGGCGGGGCCGAAATGCAAACCCTACTCAATAACCCCATGGCAAGCCCTTATACATTAGGTATGGCCGCCGCCGCAGGGTTTGGTGCCGCATTGATGTTGTATTTTGGCTCATTAGGCTTAAATACTAACATTGCTGTGCCGTTAGGCGCTTTTGTTTGTTGTATGTTAGCTGCGACGTTTTTGTTTGCCCTCGCGACCATGCGTCACATCAGTTCGGGGCAGCTGATATTGGCTGGTATCGCGCTATTGTTCTTATTTCAATCCTTGTTGTCTCTGGTGCAATTTGTTTCGTCACCAGAACTAAGTCAACAAATTTTGTTTTGGTTGTTTGGCAGTTTATCAAAAGCCTCTTGGTCAAACCTTTCCATTATTGTCGGCGTTACTGTGGTCTGTATGTTCTTTTTAATTCGTGATGCATGGAAGTTAACGGCATTGCGATTAGGAGAAGAAAGAGCCAAGAGCCTCGGCGTCAACATTACTCAACTGAGATTACGCACCTTGCTGATTGTGGCGGTAATGACAGCGACAGTAACAAGTTTCGTCGGCATTATTGGTTTTGTCGGTATCGTTGCGCCCAATATCGCTAAAATGCTGGTCGGAGAAGATCAACGTTTCTTTCTCCCTTTATCTTTCATTATTGGCGCTTTTTTGCTCTCCAGCGCTTCGGTATTGTCAAAAGTCATTGTTCCCGGCGCTCTTTTCCCGATTGGTATCGTCACCGCCATCATCGGCGTGCCTTTCTTCTTTTGGCTCATTTTAGGAAAAAGGCGCTAACTCATGCTGCAAGTAAACAAACTCAATGTCGCTTTCGATGACCTTATACTGGCACAAGGCATGTCCTTCACTCTGGTGCCGGGCAAGGTTAATGTCATCATAGGGCCAAATGGCACAGGCAAAAGCACCTTATTAAAAACGCTATTTGGCGATATTCAAGCGACGTCGGGGGAGATTAAATTTAAAAACGACACCTTGCAGCGTAAGCAATTATCTCAATGGCGCCAACAATTTGGTTATATGCCGCAGGACATTCGTCTTGATGTAGAGCTAAGCGCCCTAGAAGTGGTATTACTGGGGCAATTAAATACGCTGGGGTTTCGTTTAGAAGATCATGTCATTGAAGAAGCGCTAAACGCACTCGACAAAATAGGTCTATTGCATCTTGCTAACCGTCCGGTGAATAGACTCAGTGGCGGTCAATGCCAAATGATTTTGTTCGCACAGGCTTTAATGCGTAAACCCAAGATACTCATGCTCGATGAACCCGTCAGCGCACTAGACCTGCATTTTCAACATGTCTTGCTAGACCATTTAGATACGCAAACAAAAGATCAAGGCTGGATCACTGTCATGGTGCTTCACGACCTGAATCTTGCCGCGCAATACGCCGATAATCTGCTGGTGCTAAAAGACGGCAAATTGGTCGCTAGCGGTCACCCCAATGACATATTGACACCGTCTTTAATAAAAGACGTCTATAACGTTCATGCCGATGTAACAAAGGATGCCACGGGGGTTCCCTTTGTCAGAACAATAAGAACAGCAAGACAGGCGACGACTATAAAACCGCCTACCCATGCTGCAAAAATCACAGAAAAAATAGCGGTGACGGCCTAAACTCCGTCACTTCTCATCAAACCAGTACGCTGATACTTTTTATCAAACAAAAGATTCTGACACGTTCTATCAATAAACGCTGACATTCTGAACATTGCCGTACCGCCATTATTTATTAAGGCTTTTTTAATCACATCATGTATTCCAAACACATCATTAAAGACTGGCAGATACTCTCGCCGGCCGGCCGCGTATTAGTCATCAATGGCTTTACCTTTAATCTTGGCTTTTTCATGCTATTGCCCTATCTTGCGGACCATTTACACCATGATCTAGGCATCAGTGGTTGGTATGTGGGGGTTATTATTGGTCTAAGAGTGTTAAGCCAACAAGGTCTATTTTTAGTGGGCGGCACTTTAGGTGACAGATTAGGCTACAAGCGCTTAATCCTATTGGGCTGTGCCGTTCGTATCATCGGATTTGCTTTATTAGGTGTGGGTCAAAGTATTCCAATCTTGTTATTAGGGGCATTTTTTTCAGGTTTTGCTGGTGCACTCTTTACCCCCAGCAGCCAAGCCTATTTAGCGTCTGAGTATCCCGAACCGAAAGCCAGAGCAAAAGTCTTCGCCTTGCAGAACCTAACATCTGAAGCGGGGATGTTACTCGGTCCGCTCGTCGGCTTGTCTCTGCTTTATGTGGATTTTGCCTTGGTGGGGCTGATCTCATCGGCTCTATTTACGCTACTCTTTATCATTCAATGGCGTTTTTTGCCTGAACTTGACTCACAAAAAGCCCAGACAAGCGCTCAGCAGCCGTTTTGGCAACAATGGAGAAAGATGCTAACGCATAAAGCCTTCATGCAATTTGTCCTCTGCTCATCCGTTTACCATTTGCTTTTTCATCAACTTTACATCGCTGTGCCACATCAAATCCGCTCCGTCACTCAAGACGTCAGCATCATTACCTGGGTTTTCGTCACCTCTTCCGTGATGGGAGTACTCATGCAAATGCCTGTCAGCCGATTTGTGGCATCACACTTAGGCACCGCTCGTGGAGTAGGGTTTGGGATGGCGATCATGGGATCAGGTTATCTGTGGCTTAATCTCAGTTTTTCTTACTTACCCGCACTGCCGTTTATTCTCTGTGCCGTCTTTTTTAGCTTAGGCTCAATGCTAGTATTGCCGCTTTTAGGCGCCTATGTGCCTAAGTTTTGCTCGTCTAAAGAATTGGGTAGCCATTACGGTTTATATTCCTGCATTGGTGGTATTTATGCCTTTACTGGCAATATCAGCAGCGGCTGGCTGCTATCGTCGACCAACCTATCTCATGGCTGGATTTGGGCTGGATTGGCCACGTTTGGCATCTTGTCTGGCACACTGCTTTTTCGACAAATAACACACCATGCAAACAGAAAAGAAGAGATTTTTTTGGATTGAAAAATAACCCTAAGCACCAGCAAAGGGTTATTTACTATGACTAACGCTGGAACTCACCCGCTCGTTCCGGCTGATAATCCACCTTGATAATGACAACAGACAACACATCACCATTTGGCTTGGGCCAATCAATTTGCTCACCTTCTTTTAGCCCAAGTAACGCACTGCCAACAGGCGCTAAAACAGAAATACAGTCTTCTGCACCATTAGCATCTTTGGGGTATACCAAGGTTTTTGAAAACTCTTTTTCCGACGATAAGACCTTAAAGGTCACCGTCGAATTCATCGTCACAATATTGTCAGGCATCTCTTTTGGCTCAACAATGTCGGCGCGATCAATTTCCTCCTGTAAATCGTCCTTGTTAGGAAATTGTGAAGAACTTAATGAATCCAGTAATTTCTCCAACCTCACAGCATCTAATGATGAAATGGTTATTTGTGGTCTCTGCATCGTAATCTACCTATTACTTAAAATAGAAAAAGTCGTAAGTAAACGAGTTACCTACGACTTTATTCAGAAATTTGTCTCGTGTATAAAAACACATAACAGAAGGAAAATTTGCTCTAGCAAAAAGTCTCCTGATTTTATAGCACTCACTCTTGTTCATTTTGAACGTGGATTTTTTCCACTGCCAATCATCATAAGCGAGTTGCCACACAAAGTCAGCAAACAAAAAGCCCCGCATCAGCGAGGCTCTTTAATCCGTATTACCCATGATGAAAACAACGGCAATTAAACCGAGGTGTTTTTCACTGAACACACACCATAAGCCGCCACGACCAAGAAGCAGACAGCAGGCACAACATAGGAAACAATCGCGCCATATGTATCAATAGTAGCGCCTTGGATCAATGGCATTACCGCACCACCTAAGATCGCCATCACCAAACCGGCCGAGCCAAATTTGGTATCCTCACCAAGGCCATTCAACGCAATGCTGTAAATCGTTGGAAACATCAAAGACAAACAGGCCGAAATAGACACAATTGCCCAAACACCGGTCACACCTGGCGCCATCACAGCGTAAAGGCACAAGACGCTCCCCAATAGAGCCAACACACTCAACAACACAGCAGGACGGAAAAAGCCCATCAACCAAGTCATCACAAAACGCGACACCAAGAAAATAATCAAACTGTACTGCAAGTAATCAGACGCGCTGGCTTCGGTGCCACCTAATGTTTCTTGTACATATTGAATGGTAAAGGTCCAAGTACAGGTTTGCGCCGCAACGTTAAAAAACTGTGCAACCACACCCCAGCGGTACTGTTTTCTCGAAATCAATCGGCATAAGGTCGCCTTAAAATCAATTTTTTGGGCCACATCAACATTGACTTTATTCGCTGATTTTGGCAAACGCATAAAATAGATCAATGCCCAAATCACCATCAACACAAACGCCATGCCCACATAAGGCGTCATCACGCTGTTCAGCTCATCCGCTCGAATATTGCGTAACATCTCTGGTGCCATGCTGGCTCTTTCTTCTGCGGATGCGGTATTGAGATTCGGCAGAATCAAGGTCGCCGCTAAAAACACACCGATATTGGTGCCAACTGGGTTGAACGCCTGAGCTAAATTCAAACGACGTGTGGCACTGCCCTCAGGGCCCATGGTCATCACAAAAGGATTGGCTGAGGTTTCTAAAATCGACAAGCCCGCCGCCAAAATAAACAGCGCGGCCAAAAAGAAACCATAGGTCATAGACACACTAGCCGGGTAAAACGCCAAGGCACCCAAAATCGCCAAAGCCAAACCGGTCAAGACACCCGCTTTGTAAGAATAACGCGCATTGATAAACGCCGCCGGAATCGCCAAACAGAAATACGCCCCGTAATAAGCGAACTGCACTAAAGCGGATTCAAAGGTACTCATGGTAAAAATTTTACTGAACACCTTCACTAAGGGGTCTGTCATGTTGGCCGCAACGCCCCACGCAGCAAAGCAGGTAATCAATAAAATAAACGCGATTCTCATATTTGGATAAACAAACTGAGCAGAAAGGGACGCTTGAGGAACTGTATTTTGATTTTTCATAAAGCAAACAACATCTATTATTTTATAGTTGGATGATAGGGCCAGGCGTTAAGCGGCGCGTTGTAAAACCACCGCATAAAACACAAGGTGCAAAATCCTACCACCAACTTTCTATAAAAATGAGCCTACAATACAAAACTTGGCCGCTTATGATGCTGATTAATTTTTTCTTACCCATTTCATTAACATAAATGAAATAATCATGACCGACGGTTCATTAAGAACCTTTTAAGTTCAAAGAGTTAGCGCTGTCTAAGCAATCGTAACGCGTTCGCTGTCACCAACGCCGTGGCGCCAGAATCCGCCAATACCGCCAACCACAACCCCGTTATGCCTAACAAAGTCGTCACCAGAAATACCGCCTTTAATCCTAAAGCAATGGTGATATTTTGCCGGATATTAGCGTTGGTCGCGCGGGACAAGCGAATCATATCCGCCAAGCCCTGCAAACGGTTATGGGTTAACGCCGCATCAGCGGTTTCCAACGCCACATCGGTGCCGCTGCCCATGGCAATACCAATCGTGGCGGCTTTCATCGCTGGCGCATCGTTTATGCCATCGCCCACCATGGCCGTCGCCTGTTGTTGATTCAGCTTAATGACCGCCGCAACCTTGTCTTCTGGTAATAAACTCGCCTGAAAATCGATATTCAGTTGCGCCGCGATCACCGCTGCGGCGCGCGCATTATCACCGGTTAACATCACCCCTTTAACGCCCAAAGAACGAAGGTCGTCTAAGGCCGCTTTGGCGTCTTCTCGTAGCGTATCCTGCAGCGCAATTAACCCCCACAAGCGCTCGTCTTCTAGTAGCAAAACGACGGTTTTGCCTTCTTTTTCAAGGGCAATAATGTGCTGTTGCATTGCATCTTCTAGAACTCGATCTAATTTACTGGGTGCGCTGATGCGAATTTTTTTACCCGCAAAATCCCCTTCCACCCCAATCCCCGCTAAGGTTTTGCGGTTATCGGCATGAACCAAGGCAATACCCTGTTGCTCGGTATATTCAACAATGGCCTTAGCTAATGGATGATGAGAGCCCATTTCAACCGCCGACGCGGCCGCCAATAACGCATCAACACTTGAATCATTAAAAGTAAGCACATTGGTAACACTAGGCTGACCCTTGGTTAAGGTACCGGTTTTATCAAAGGCGATGGTTTCGACTCGACCAAGCTGCTCTAACGCCAAGCCTCCTTTAATTAAAGCGCCACGGCGCGTTGCCGCCGCCAGACCCGAAGTAATCGCCGCTGGCGTAGAAATCACCAAAGCACAAGGACAGCCAATTAGCAGCAAGGCCAAACCACGATAAATCCAAGTATCCCAAGCTTGGCCATACATCAAAGGCGGAATCAAGATCACCAAGACAGAGATCAACATGATCACTGGCGTATAAATTCGACTAAATTTATCAAGGAAACGTTCAAGCGGTGCTTTGCGTTCTTCGGCTTCTTCAATCAGATGCAAAATTCGATCAATGGCATTATTACCCGGTTGCGACACCACGTTAAGACGCACAACGTTATCCACCAACAAACTGCCAGCGGGTATTTTCTCGCCCTGCAAACGTTCAACCGGAACCGCTTCCCCCGTCAACGCACTTTCATCAAAACTTGCCATATCAGACAAAAGCACCGCATCCGCAGGCAAACGCTCACCCGGTGATACTTCAATTTCATCCTCTGGGCGTAAATCGGCAATGGCGATTGTTTGGCGCACGCCCTTTTTGATGATCAAAGCTTCTTCCGGCAACAAAGCCATCAAGGCACTCACGCCTTTGCGCGCACGATTGGCGGCAAAAGATTCTAAACTCTCGCCAATCATAAAGAGCAACAACACCATCGCCGCTTCGGCTGTAGCGCCAATAAATAACGCGCCGATTGCCGCGACACTCATTAAGGTTTCAATGGCAAACGGCGAGCCGCTGCGCATCATGCGCCATGACTTTTTCATAATAGGCACTAAGCCAACCAAGGTGGTGACAATAAAGGCGGTTTCACCAAACCATGGATTGAATTGCGTTATCCCCCAACTCAGCAACATCAGCAGCGCTAATCCCACAATAGGCACGTATTCACGCCATGGCTGAGGAGAGGAAAGTAATGAAGAAGAATCCGCTTTAGCGTTCAAAGACCGTGAATCAAAACCAATTTTTTTCACCGCCGCTTCAATTTGATTGGACACATCAGAAATAGCGTCCACCTGCAATTTTTCGGTGGAGAAAACCACATTGGCGCTTACCACACCATCGATAGAAGAAACCGCACGTTCAATAGAACGCGCACAACTGGCGCAATCCATACCGCTGACTCGCCAGCTTAGCGTTTGCACCTCTCGATGCTGATGAGGAATATGTGTTGATGATTGACGGGGCATAACTCTCTCCTGTTGTGACGCCATAAAGTAGCCATAACAGGAGTGTAGACCTTGGAGTACAGTCCAAGGTCAAGCAATAAAAATGCTTTTTAGAAAAGTAAAAAGCTCAGTGTTTAATCGAAACACCTTCAACTTCCAATACCGTTTTTGCGTCAGTGCGCTCCATGATTTTCACCAAGGCGGATTGAATCACTTCGTCTTCACGTACCTCACTTTGGCCCGCAAAACGCTGATCTTGTGGCTCAGCGCCTTCTTCTGCAGTAAAAGTCACCACCACTTCCGTGGCAATGTCTGCCGTATCGCCAAAATACGCAATGGAAAGTTGCGGATAACCTTTGAAACCCATTTTGACTTTCTTCGCGATACGTTTTTTGGATTTATCTAAATTCATGCTGCCTGCCTAAGGGAAAGAATATTACGCTTCAATGAAAACCTATGGTCGAATTAAACCACAAAGCAGACTGTTCAAGGTAAATTAAACACGAAATAACCCCACCCTAGCCCTTCACAGAGAGTGTCGCTAAAGGTAATCTGCGAAGGCTGGATACGTTTTGTCGGCCTGATAAGGGAGGTACGACCGTGATCAGGCGTGTAACATTATTTAGCCTACAATGGGTTGATGTATATTGTTTTTTTGTAGGTCGTGGCTTCAGCCCGACAAGACGTGATTTGTCGTGATGAGCTTTTTGTCGGCCTAAAGGCGCGACCAAGACTGGCGGAAGTCGTTTAGCGACACCCTCTGGTAAGGGTGAAGTTATAAGGAGTAAATCACTTAATTAAGTTTAGTGCACCTCTAAATTCATCCGCTCGACAGTCACCAATCAATTCAAACAAGCACATTTCAAGGCTGGTTATTTCCGCACCTTTTCGAGCCAACTTGGCGAGCGCCATGTCTTTATTGCTCAGCGCTCGTGACGACACACAATCACTTACCAATTCCACTTCATAGCCTAAATCCAGCAAACCTAGCGCCGTTTGATACACGCAAATGTGGGCTTCAATGCCGCTCATCAACCAAGTATTTACCTTGGTTTTTTTAACCGCTTCGACAAATACGGGCTCACCACAGGCACTAAAAGAATACTTCGCAATCGGCTCAACCATGTCCAGCACCTCGCGTAATGCAGGAACCGTTGCCCCCAGTTTTTCTGGATTTTGTTCCAACCACAAAATCGGCAAGCCCAATAGTTTCGCGGCTTTCACTAACTTGACGAGATTGGCGATAAACACCTCGCTGTCATCAACAATAGTGGCTAGCTTTCCCTGCACGTCGATCACTACCAAACCCGTTTTGTCTTTTCTTAACATACGGCCTTCCCATTTTGTTATTTTTTCAAACCAATTTAATACCAAGTGACGTTAATAACCCAACCGCCTCGTAACGACAAAATATCGCACCTTTAAGGATGTTCCTCGTGACATCAATATCGTAATGGGTCGCGCCATTAAAATCTGCCCCCGTAAGGTTCGTATTCACAAACAAACTATTACTTAAATCCGTACCAGAAAAACGCGCCCGCGACAGGGTCGCTTCGCGAAAATCCACATCGTGCGCACGACAATCTTCAAAAACAATACCCGACTGTTTCAAACCATAAAATGACGACGCATTGACCAGACATTCTTTAAAAAACAACGACGACCCCAGCGATAAGCCACGCCAATAGGCTTTTGTCCAATCCACACCTAATACTTTTGATTCATAAAATTGCACCTCTGAAAACTTACTGTTTCTTACATTTACCGCCGTCAACTTGCACTGACGGAACTGGCAATCTTTAAAGGTACAAGCATCAAAAAATGCTTCGGTAAAATCACAAGAATCAAACACGCAAGACTCAAACACCTTGCGGCTCACACTTTCCTGCACCATAGACAAGTCAGTAAAGGTTTGTCCTTCAAACGCATCTTCATTCGGTAATTGTCGTGTCTTCGCTAACTTGTCCATCAAACTCTCCCGTGACTAGAAAGCTAAGGTAACAAGAGATCTAGAATGGCTCAATCGAAAACGCCTCTTGCGTACAGCATTCATGTCGCGACGCTCTGTGCGCTTAAGTACCTAGTAGCGCCCATATTCTCTGTTAGTAAAGTCGAGCGATTTTGTTATTTGTTTCCCTTTTAAAGCGTCGTAGTCTTTTGGGTTAGAACTTTTCAGACACTTTTTTAGACCTCTTTCAGAAAGGAAACAACATGCTCAACAAGACGCAAATTAAAGTACGCGGCTATCATCTCGACCTTTTTCAACACGTCAACAACGCCCGCTACTTAGAATTTATAGAAGAAGGCCGCTGGGCGTTTTTTGATGAATTTTTTGATAAAGACGACTGGATGCAACAAGATCTCGTCTGGCCCGTGGTCAACATAAACATCAACTTCAAGTCCGAAGCCAATTTTGGAGATCTGCTCGAAGTGCAAACCCGCTATGTCAAAATCGGCAACCGCAGCATCACCATGAAGCAAACCATTTTCAACACACAAACCAACGACACCGTAGTGGAAGCCGACGTGACGTATGTGTGTTTCTCCAAAGCCGCAAAAGCCGCCATTCCCTTTCCTGATGACTTCAGACAAAGAGTAGAGCTGTCTATTGCGGCTTTTGAATGAATTAGAGCGCTACTTACTAGCAGGAATAAAAAAGGCAGGCTGGGCGAAAAGCCCAACCCACCTTAAACCGATGAGAGCGGGTGTTAGACTTTAAATTTGTCTAACGATGTTGCTTGCTCTGTCGTAATTTCTACCATGGTTTCACACAGGGTTGATTGCTCTGTGGCGGCATCGGAAACCGATTGACTGATGTCGCGAATATTGGTGGTGTTACGGTTTATTTCATTCGACGTGGCGCTTTGTTCTTCTGCCGCAGCGGCAATCTGAATCGTCATGTCATTGATTTCATTAATGCTGGTACGAATCGCTTCTAACGAGGCTTTTGCCTGACTCGCAATCTGCTGAGTCGCGTTGGCACTTTCTCGGCTTTCGAGAATCTCTTTTTCTGCTCCTCGTACTCCGGTCTGCAACTGCTGAATCATCTTCTGTATCTGCTCAGTCGACTCTTGCGTTTTTGATGCTAGGGTTCTTACTTCATCGGCAACTACAGCAAAACCTCGTCCTTGTTCGCCCGCTCGCGCCGCTTCAATAGCTGCGTTTAACGCCAACAGATTGGTTTGATCCGCTATGTCGGTAATTACGGTTAGAATCGATTCAATATTGCCACTGTAAACAACCAGTTCATTAATGGTTTTAACAACGCCGCCCATTTTATCGGTAAGTTGATCAATCGACGCGGTTGTGCGCTCTACCACCATTTCACCTTCTTTCGCAGCAACATCGGCTTGATTCGCACGACTTGCCGCAGTTTGGGCGTTGTCGGCCACATCATGTGCGGTCGCAGACATTTCATGCATAGCGGTCGCCAGCTGATCCAGCTCATTCAGTTGAGTATAAAGCTCAGCAGAAGAGCGCGCAGAAGACGCAGCGGTTTTATCCGTGTTTTCACGGACTCGTAAAGACTGGCCTTTTACCTCACGAATTAAGTGCTGTAAGTAGACAACAAATTTATTAAACTCACCCGATACATCACCAAACTCGTCATTACTGGTAATGTCTAGGCGTTTTGTCAGATCGCCTTCGCCACCGTTAATACCTTGCAAAGACTCGCGTAATGCTCGTAATGGGCGCAACAAACGCGTGACGACCAAGTACAACACGATAGACACAAGCAGCGCGGCGATTAATGTTCCCCAAAACGCCCCCCAACCAAACGCACGAACATCAGCAAATAACTTGTCTTCATCTAAAACGACACCAATATACCAATCAGCACCATATAGATTTGGCAAAGGAGTAAAAGACGTATACACAGAGCTATCATCAGCAAGACGGTTAGGCACCAAGTCGCCACTCAACGAAGGCACACCGCCTTGAAATAAATCCGCAACGGATTTGCCATTTAAGTCGGCATTAGGGTGGCTAATAATTTTGCCCGATTTATTCAGTAAAAAAGCGTATCCGGTATTATCAAAATTCATGGTATTAACGGCATCAGAGACGACGTTTAGGCTCAAATCGCCACCAAAAGCACCTTTAAATTGTCCGCGATCAGAAAGAGCCGCGACAACAGAAATCAAAATTTCGCCCTCGGTAGACAAATAGGGTTCTGTCAGTGCCGCTTGGTCATACTTTTTACTGGTTTCATACCAAGGACGCTTTCGAGCATCCCAACCCGGTGGGTTCCAATTTGGGTCATTGGTAATACGACTACCATTATTGGCGTCTAAACCGCCAAACAAGAGAAGAAATTCTTTTTTGTATATAGGCAAATCAAACGCATTTTGGATCGTCTCTTGGCTAAAATCCGCATCGACTGCCTGAGAAATAGATTCAATTAAATCCATTTTATTTTTAAGCCAATTATCGACTTGCAAAGCCAGCGCTTGACTACTTTCTTGAGTATTCGTGGTTGTTTTTTCAAACATGGCCGCTCGGAGGCTGGCATATTGCAACCATGAGTACGCCGAGAATGCTAAAACAACAACGACAGAAGCACACAAGACAACTTTATGGGACACCTTCATTATTTATTACCTACTTTAGAAACATATTTCATTTCCCTATTACAACAAGCACGACTCCTATTTTTAATAGTGTAGTCGTCACCGCTAAACAAAGCTCGGGGGAATCTATATCAACCTTTACTAAAACATCACCTTAGTGCCTTTTTTTAGCCAATATCTCAAAGAAAATGTCTCTTTTAGCGCCATTTAATAAAAAACCCCGCGATCTTTACAGAGGCGGGGTTGGGTTGTTGGCAACACTGATACGAAGCTAAAAAGCCCCTTAGGAGATCAAGCTAGATCAAAACGATCCAGCTCCATTACTTTCGTCCACGCTGCGATAAAGTCTTTCACAAAGCGTTCTTGTGAATCTGAGCAAGCGTACACTTCAGCAATAGCACGAAGTTGTGAATTTGAACCAAAGACCAAATCCGCCCGTGTCGCTGTCCATTTAATCGCGCCAGTATGACGATCTCGGCCTTGGAATTCATCCGCTTTTTCTGAGGTGGCAGACCATTTAGTGCCCATATCCAACAAATTCACAAAGAAATCATTGCTCAACACTTCTGGCTGTTTCGTCAACACACCCTGTTGAGATTGACCAACATTGGCATTTAAAGCACGCAAGCCACCCACTAACACCGTCATTTCTGGCGCCGAAAGCGTGAGCAATTGAGCTTTGTCTAACAGCATTTCTTCTGTTGAAACTGTGTACTGAGCTTTTTGATAATTACGGAAACCATCAGCAATCGGCTCAAGCACCGCAAAAGATGCCACATCGGTTTGTTCTTGAGTGGCGTCACCACGACCCGGAGTAAAAGGCACCGTCACGTCTACGCCTGCAGCTTTAGCCGCTTTTTCAACCCCAGCGGAACCAGCCAGAACGATTAAATCGGCCAAAGACACTTGCTTACCACCAGATTGTGCCTGATTAAACTCAGCCTGAATGCTTTCCAATGCGGCTAACACACTGGCAAGCTGCTCTGGTTGGTTCACCTGCCAATCTTTTTGTGGCGCCAAACGAATGCGCGCACCGTTTGCACCACCGCGCATATCAGAGCCACGGTAAGTCGATGCTGACGCCCACGCCGTTGACACAAGCTGTGATACGGTTAAACCTGACGCTAAAATACTTGCTTTCAAAGCCGCAACATCTTGTTCGCTCACCAATTCATGAGTTACCGCTGGAATCGGATCTTGCCAAATCAGCTCTTCTTGAGGCACCAAAGGCCCTAAATAGCGTGAAACGGGTCCCATATCGCGATGGGTTAACTTAAACCATGCACGAGCAAACGCATCGGCTAGTTGATCTGGATTTTCATGAAAACGCTTAGAAATCTCCGCATAAATAGGGTCTACCTTCATCGCCATATCAGCAGTAGACATGATGGGCGCATGACGTTTTGAGGCATCATGAGCATCCGGCACCGCATCCGCTAAAGCGCCATTTTTAGGTATCCATTGCGTCGCACCCGCTGGGCTCTTAGTCAGCTCCCAATCATAGCCAAGCAAGGTATCAAAATAACCGTTATCCCATTGAATTGGGTTCGGAGTCCAAGCGCCTTCTAAGCCACTGGAAATGGTATCTACGCCATGGCCTTGACCTTGACTATTGCTCCAACCTAAACCTTGCTCGGTAATATCGGCGGCTTCTGGGGCGTCTCCCACCTGTGCGGCATCACCGGCACCATGTGTTTTACCAAAAGTGTGGCCACCTGCCACCAGCGCCACGGTTTCTTCATCATTCATCGCCATACGCTCGAACGTATCACGAATGTCACCAGCCGAGGCGAGCGGATCGGGCTTACCATCTGGTCCTTCTGGGTTGACATAAATCAAGCCCATTTGTACGGCAGCGAGGGGGTTTTCAAGATCACGATCACCTGAATAGCGGCTCTTTTCACCACCACTGGGTTCTAACCACTCTTTTTCGGCGCCCCAATAAATATCGTCTTCAGGTTCCCATACGTCAACACGCCCACCCGCAAAACCAAAGGTTTCAAAGCCCATGGATTCCAGTGCACAGTTGCCCGCTAGCACCATCAAATCGGCCCAAGAAAGCTTACGACCGTATTTTTGTTTAATTGGCCACAACAAGCGACGCGCTTTGTCTAAGTTAACGTTATCAGGCCAGCTGTTTAAGGGGGCAAAACGCTGTGTTCCTGAAGTCGCGCCACCACGACCATCAGCAGTACGATACGTCCCCGCACTGTGCCATGCCATACGAATAAAAAACGGACCGTAATGACCATAATCCGCTGGCCACCAGTCTTGTGAATCGGTCATCAATGCGTACAAATCTTGACGCACCGCCTCTAGATCCAAGCTTTTAAATTCTTTTGCATAATCAAAATCCTCGCCCATAGGATTCGATTTGGCAGAATGCTGGTGTAAAATTTTTAAATTAAGTTGATTTGGCCACCAATCTTTATTGGAAGTACCACGACCCGCAAATTGTGCAGCGCTCGTTGTGCTAGCCGCACCGTGGTTAAAAGGACACTTACCTTCGCTAGACATACTCTTCTCCTGTTATTCTGACTGACTTCTTTTTTTACTCTACACGAATTTTATGACACAAAATAAAAAGGTCTTCTTTCTTGTGCTAATAGTTATAGACCCTGCTGGATCAAGTTGCTAATAAATAAAACCTAATATTCCAATAGGCTGAGCCACAAAAAACGAATAACGCTCTGTTAGCATGGGTAGACTGGATTGATCAGGCAAAATGCCATAGTCTCATCCACTCAAAAGCATGCTTTACTTGTATAAATATGTTTTAACTGACGATTTAGGAAAGCATTATGCACATCATCAATGCCCGTTTACGCCAACGTTCAGAGTTATTTTCCATCCATATTGAAGAAGGTCGTTTCAGTAGAATCGAAGTACAAGACAGCACATTAGCAGCAACCGACAATGCAATTGATGCTGACGGCAAGCTCGTCTGCGCGCCTTTTGTCGAGCCACACATTCACCTTGATGCCGCCTTGACGGCAGGCGAACCAGAGTGGAACCAGAGCGGTACGCTTTTCGAAGGCATCGAACGCTGGAGCCAACGCAAGCCGATGCTGAATGAAGCCGATATCCGCCGTCGTGCGTTATCGACAATAGAGCTGTTGGTGCAAAACGGCGTACAAGCCATTCGCACCCATGCGGACACCACCGACCCAACCCTAGTCGGTGTTCGAACGCTTTGCGCCCTGCGCGATGAGTTGAAAGACAAAATCGACTTACAAGTGGTGGCCTTTCCTCAAGATGGCATGCTGTCTTACCCAAATGGCGCAAAGCTGATGGAAGAAGCCCTGGAGATGGGCGCCGATGTGGTCGGTGGTATTCCACACTTTGAATACACCCGTGAATTGGGTGAAAAATCCGTTAAGCAGATCATCGCACTGGCAAAAAAATACGACCGATTAGTGGATGTGCATTGCGATGAGATCGACGATCCAAACTCGCGTTTTTTAGAGTTTCTGGCCTGTGAAGCCCTGTTTCACGACATGGGGCCAAAAGTCACCGCAAGCCACACCACGGCCATGCATTCTTATGACAATGCCTATTGTTCGAAGCTGTTCCGCTTATTAAAAAATGCCGACATTAACTTTATCTCCTGCCCAACGGAAAGCATTCATCTACAAGGTCGTTTTGATACTTATCCTAAGCGTCGCGGTGTCACCAGAGTCAAAGAGCTAAGAGAAGCCAATATCAACGTCTGTTTGGGCCAAGATTCCATTTTCGACCCTTGGTATTCCCTCGGGAATGGCAAGCTACTGCGCACCTTGGATTATGCCATGCACATCTGCCAAATGATGGGCTATCAAGACTACGCCCGCGCCTTAGACATGATTACCGACAACAGTGCGCGCACCCTGTGTTTGCAAGGTTATGGGATAGAAGTTGGCAACGCGGCGAACTTTATCTTGTTGGAAGGGCACGACGATTACAGTGTATTGCGTCAGCAAGGAGAGGTATTACTTTCTGTCCGTCATGGCGAAATCATCATGCAACGCCAGCCAGCTCAAGTAATCACCCCACCTTGGATCTCACAAAAGATTAAATAGTCACTAGGTTCTGTGGCCTTCCCTCTGCAAAGGCCACCACGTTTTCAAAAGCAATCTTAAAATAGAGCTCATAACTGGCTTTTTCAACATAACCAATATGCGGCGTACAAAGCACATTGGGCAGAGACAATAAAGGTTCATTGTTGGCATGCGCCGGTTCTGTCTCGAACACATCGACGGCGGCACGTTTCCTTGGGTTAGACGACATTTCACGATACAAGGCAGCGCTTTCGATTAGCTCGGCACGACTGGTATTGACCAACAAAGAGTCAGACTTCATCAAGGCCAAATCGGCTTGCGTCACAATCGCTTTAGTGGCGTCATTGAGTCGCAAATGCAAGGTGATAACATCTGCGTTTTGAAAGAATTCCGCTTTGGATTGGGCTGCTAAAAAGCCATGCTCTTGGGCTAAAGTTCTAGAGCTTTCACTGCCCCAAACCAGTACCTTCATGCCAAAAACTTTGGCATATTGCGCAATACGTTGACCTATTTTGCCGTAACCCCAAACCCCCAAAGTCGATCCATTAAGAACTCGCCCTAAACCTAAATCACCAGATTGCTGCCAATGGCCCTGTGAAAACTGCGCCACGTATTCGGGAATATGTCGACTTGCCGACATGATCAGCCCCCAGCACAATTCAGACGGCGCCACAGGCGAGCCAACCCCTTCCGCCACCGCTACACCGTATTGATGACAAAGCTTGGCATCGATGTGATTACTGATTTTTCCCGTTTGGCTAATCAATTTTAAATTCGGTAACTGAGCCAGTAGATCTTCACTAATCACCGTACGTTCGCGTATCAACACAAGGGCATCAAAGTCCTTAAGGTTAGCGACTAAATCGTCCGTCGTAGTAAAGCTGTCATTAAAAACCTGCACCTCATGACCTTGCAACACGTCAAAGCATTTAAGGTCTTTGACTGCATTTTGATAATCGTCTAATACCGCTATTTTCACCTAACAACCCTCTTTAGACAGTCTGGTTATGATTGGTTACATTGCCCTTATCATTGACCAAGATCACACAAAACACCAGCGCAAAAAAAGCCCCGCAACAAGGCGGGGCTAAAAACAGAGATGATAATTTTCCTAACGATGCTGTTCTAAAGCAAAGAGGCACACCACATCATGTGCTTGGTATTCACTTAATTAAACACGCTCGAAAACCGTCGCAATACCCTGTCCCATACCAATACACATGGTCGCTAGGCCAATGCTAGCGTCTTTCTCACGCATCACGTTGAGTAAGGTGGTTGAAATCCGCGTGCCAGAACATCCTAATGGATGACCCAAGGCAATCGCACCACCGTTCAAGTTCACTTTATCGTCGACAAGATCCAGCAAGCCAAGGTCTTTTAATACCGGAATCGACTGAGCTGCAAAGGCTTCGTTTAGCTCAACAATATCAATATCGGCGATCGTCAAACCCGCACGTTTGAGGGCTTTTTTCGTCGCTGGCACTGGGCCATAACCCATAATAGCCGGATCACACCCCGCCACCGCCATGCTACGAACTTTGGCAATGGGCGTTAAACCCAGTTCTTGGGCTTTTTTCGCCGACATCATCAGCATAGCCGATGCGCCATCAGACAAAGCCGAAGACGTACCTGCCGTCACTGTGCCAACTTTCGGCATAAACACAGAAGGCAAGCCAGCTAAAGATGCCATCGAGGTTTCAGGACGAATCACTTCATCCACTTCCACAAGAATCTTATTGCCATCGGCATCATGACCTTCAATGGAAACAATTTCGTTATCAAAGCGACCTTGTAAGGTGGCTTCGTGGGCAAGACGATGCGAACGTACCGCAAAGGCGTCTTGTGCTTCACGGCTCACGCCATGCATTTTGCCGAGCATTTCTGCGGTAACACCCATCATCATGGAGGCTTTCGCCATGTGCTTAGAAAGCGCTGGGTTAACATCAACCCCATGCATCATATTGACGTGCCCCATGTGCTCTACGCCACCCACCACAAACACATCACCTTGGCCGGTCATAATGGCTTGCGCCGCGGTATGAATGGCCGACATAGACGAACCACAAAGGCGGTTCACGGTTTGCGCCGCACAGGTAATTGGCAAACCAGCCAACAAGGACACAGCACGCGCCATGTTAAAACCTTGCTCTAGGGTTTGGTTAACACAACCCCAGATCAAATCTTCAACGTCTTTTTGATCGACATTGGGGTTGCGCTTAAACAGCGCTTTTACTAACGCTGCCGATAGGTTTTCTGCTCGTACATTACGGAATACGCCATTTTTCGTTTTACCCATTGGTGAGCGAACAGCGTCGATAATGACGACATCATTTGGATTCAGTTTCATGGAAATTCTCCTCTAGCCTATGGGAAATTATGCGCCGTAATAAGTGTTGTTGTTCTTCGCCATGTCACGCATTTTTGCGGTTGGCTCGTACAACTTACCTAGGTGGCTGTATTTGTCTGCAAGGTCACAAAAGGCCTGCAGTCCCATTTGATCTAGGTAGTGCAAGGCACCGCCAAGGTAAGGAGGGAAACCAATACCGTAAATCAACCCCATGTCGGCTTCCGCCGCCGATGCCACGATGTTTTCTTCGAGACAGCGAACGGTTTCGATACAAAGCGGAATCATCATACGCGCCACAATATCGTCTTCTGTTAATTCCGACTGAGACGTCACCACTGGGGCAAGCAGCGCATTAATTTCGTCATTAAAGATTTTCTTCGGCTTGCCTTTACGATCTGGCGCATAGCTGTAAAAACCTTTGCCATTTTTCTGACCGAATCGCTCTAATTCAAACAAGCGATCAACCGCATTGCTGCCTTCATGCTTCATACGATCTGGAAAGCCTTCAGCCATCACCTGATCAGCATGATAGGCCGTATCAATACCCACCACATCGAGCAAATAAGCTGGGCCCATTGGCCAACCAAATTTCTCCATGGTTTTATCAACCACTTGGAAATCTGCGCCTTCTTGCATCATCAAAGAGAAACCCGCGAAGTACGGGAACAATACGCGGTTTACAAGGAACCCAGGACAGTCGTTGACCACTATGGGGGTTTTGCCCATGGCTTGCGCGTAGGCAACCGTTTTGGCAATCGCCGCATCGCTGGTTTTTTCACCGCGAATCACTTCTACCAAAGGCATACGATGCACTGGGTTAAAGAAGTGCATACCGCAGAAATTTTCTGGGCGTTTTAGGTCTTTTGCCAATTCCGTGATGGAAATGGTCGAGGTGTTCGAGGTTAAAATAGCGTCGTCAGCTATTTTGCTTTCCACTTCAGCCAACACAGATTTTTTGATTTTGACGTTTTCAACCACCGCTTCGACCACTAAATCAACGTGCTCAAACTCGCCATAACTCAAAGCCGGAACGATAGCATTCATCGCTTTAAAGGCTTTTGCGGTGGTTAAACGTCCGCGCTCTACTTGGCCATTAAAAAGTTTATTCGCTTCACTCAAGCCTAATTCCAAGGCTTCAGGGCGAATGTCTTTCATAATGATAGGCGTGCCTTTTGACGCCGACTGATACGCCACGCCACCGCCCATGATACCCGCGCCTAATACTGCGGCTTGTTTAACTGGTGTGGCATTTTTCGCGTACTTGCTAGCGGTTTTCTTAATCTGTTGATCGCTTAGGAACAGCGTCACCAACGACTTAGCCACCGGGCCTTTAGCGAGTTTAATAAAGCCTTTGATTTCGGTATCAAGGGCTTTTTCCATGTCCTGACTGATACCCTTTTCAATGGTTTTGATCGCTGCCATTGGCGCCGGGTAATGTTTTCCGGCTTTTGCGCCGACGACACCACGAACCGATTCAAAAATCATCATTTTTTCAATTGGCGTAAACACCATAGGCGCACGTAATTCATCACGACGGGCATGATAATCCAGCTTGCCATCCAGCACTTGCTGAATAAGATGACGTGCTGATTCATTCACTTTCGCTGCAGGAACCACAGCATCTACCGCGCCATCTTTGAAGGCGTCTTCACTGCGTTTTTGTGCGCCGCCACAAATCCATTCACAGGCATTGTCAGCACCGATCAAACGAGGCAGGCGAACCGTTCCGCCCCAGCCTGGGTAAATACCTAGCTGTGTTTCTGGCAAGCCGATTTTCGCAGAATCTGCCATCACTCGATAATCACACGCCAGCACCAATTCCATGCCGCCACCCAGCGCAATGCCATTAATGGCCGCGACCGTTGGGCAACACAGGTTCGATATGTCATTAAAAATACTGTGCGCATGACGTAATTTATCGGATAAATCGTCATCCTCAAGTTTGAACCAAGTCGTGAACTCGGTAATGTCCGCGCCCACTACAAAAACGTCTTTCGCACTGGCGAAAATAACACCTTGTAAATCGTCAACGTGTTTCAGTACATTCACGGCTTCGGCCAATTCATTCAAGGTAAGGCTATTGAATTTATTAACCGACTCGCCGACCAAATCCAGAGTGACGGTTGCCACGCCGGCATCGTCGACTGCAACCTTGACTGCTTGTCCTTCGAAAATCATGCTGGTCTCCCATTATTTTTATTATGCTGACGATGGTGCTTACACTCATCGTCATCTGATATTTAAATGCGGCCTAGAAGCGATAGAGAACGTCTAAACCGGCTAGGTTAAAAAACGCTTACAAGCTCTTTTCTAGCTCAGGCACGGCGTCGAACAAATCTGCGACCAAACCATAATCGGCGACTTGGAAGATAGGCGCGTCTTCATCTTTGTTGATGGCAACAATCACCTTGGAATCTTTCATACCCGCTAAATGCTGAATGGCACCCGAAATCCCCACTGCGATATACAGATCTGGCGCGACGGTTTTACCCGTTTGACCGACTTGTAAATCATTCGGCACAAAGCCTGCGTCAACAGCAGCACGAGAAGCGCCAATCGCCGCACCCAGTTTGTCAGCAACGCCTTCCAATAGTTTAAAGTTGTCGCCATTGCCCATACCACGACCACCCGAAATAATCACACTGGCGGCGGTCAATTCAGGACGGTTAGACTCCGCTAATTGCTCTTTCACAAAACGACTACGGTCAGACGCAATCACTTGCGAAAGCACTTGTCGCTCAGCGTTACCGCCTGTGCTCGCTGCGGCATCAAAGCCTGTTGTTCGAATAGTCAGCACTTTCACCGCATCCGTCGTTTTTACAGTGGCAATGGCGTTACCGGCATAAATTGGGCGAACAAAGGTGTCAGCCGCTTCCACTTTAATCACATCGGACAACTGCGCCACGTTCAATAATGCCGCGACGCGTGGCAAGGTATTTTTACCTGTCGTGGTTGCTGGCGCTAAAATATGTTCATAGCCGCTCGCCATTTCAACCACTAATTTAGAGACATTTTCTGCCAACTGATGTTCGTAAACGGCATTATCAGCCACTAAAACCTTGCTAACGCCAACCACTTGCGACGCCTGTTCAACGACGGTTTGGCACTCAAAACCGACCACCAACACATGCACATCCGCATCAATTTGCGTCGCGGCGGTGACGGTGCTTAACGTCGCCGGTTTTAAAGATTTGTTATCGTGTTCTGCAATGATTAAAACGCTCATGACACCACCTTCGCTTCATTTTTAAGTTTGTCGACTAACTCAGCAACAGAGCCCACTTTAATACCACCAGCGCGTTGTGGCGGTGGAGTAACGGAAACAATGCTGATATTAGACCCAACTTCCACACCTAGATCCGCCGGTGTTTTGACATCCAAGGGCTTTTTCTTCGCTTTCATAATATTCGGTAAAGACGCAAAACGCGGCTCGTTTAAACGAAGGTCTGTGGTGACCACCGCTGGCAGAGTAATTGCCAAGGTTTGCAAACCACCGTCGATTTCTCGCGTCACTTTTATTTCAAGAGTTGATGATGCTTCAGCGTTTTCAATCACCACTTCAGACGCGAATGTTGCCTGTGGGTAATCCAATAAAGCCGCCACCATTTGACCGGTTTGGTTATTATCAGAATCGATGGCTTGTTTGCCCATAATAATCAAATCTGCCGCTTCGTCTTGCGCGACTTTTGCCAATAACTTAGCAACAGACAAAGAATCTAACCCATCTTCTGTTTCAACTTGAATGGCGCGGTCTGCGCCCAACGCCATGGCGGTACGCAAAGTCTCTTGGCAGGATTTAGAACCAACCGACACCACCACTACTTCGGATGCGATGCCTTTCTCTTTTAATCGAATGGCTTCTTCCACGGCGATTTCACAGAAAGGGTTCATGGACATTTTAACATTGGTAAGATCGACCGCTGTGTGGTCGGCTTTGACGCGAACTTTGACGTTGTAGTCGATGACTCGCTTTACAGATACTAAGATTTTCATAAGCCCCTCGTATTTATTATTAAGTTCTGTTTTATGCCTTCAGGCTGAATTTTTATCCAACTGGTAGCACGTAAATATTCCCTATCAATAGAACTCTTTACTTACCCTCTATAGTAGTTTGGGAATGACTTTCATCAATAACAAAAAAGCGCCAGTTAACTGACAAAAATATTCAGACCCTGATTGAATAAGGCATTTTTCAATACATCCCACCCGATCAACTCAATCAGTCTAGCTCTAATAGCAAAAAAGCCCCACTGGTTTAAAGCGAGGCTTAGTGAACGTTATTAGCAGACTCTATTAATTATGCACTATTGCTTATTGCGTGATGTCACTTATTACGTGACAGAAAGACAGCAAACGCCTGATGCGCTTCCGTTGATCGCAGGCGATCTTTAAAAATCCGCCCTTCTCGCATCAAGGCCATTTGTACATCATCCTGAGCTCGATACTTCAGTAGATCTTTACTTAACGCGACCGCTTCAACGGGCAATGCCGCTGTTTTTTCAGCATAATATAGTGCCATTTTATAGGCCTCGCCGGCTTCACATAAATGGTTAATCAACCCCATTTCATAAGCTTGCGTGGCCTCCACTACCTCGCCTAACACTAACATTTCAAAGGCTTTTTGATGACCGACCAGCTGTGGTAGTAAGTGACTCGATGCCGCTTCTGGCACCAAACCCAATTGCACAAAGGGAAATTGTAAGCGCGCTTCACGGGAAGCGAGCACCAAATCACAATGTAACAACATGGTGGCACCCACGCCCACCGCTCGACCTTCCACGCCTGCGATGAGCGGCTTTTTGTAATGACTTAGCACCTGCAAGAAAGCCATAATGACTTCCATTTTATCGGGTGTTTGAGCAATTTGAACAAACTCATTAATATCATTGCCCGAAGAAAAGTCACCGCCAGCACCATGAATCAAGGTCACTTTTATGTCGGTATTCAACTCTGCACGATGTAAGGCACTGGTTAATGCCTCATACATGTCCAGCGTAATTGCATTTTTCTTTTGGATTCGGTCTAAACATAAAATCTGTACGCCGGATTCAATACTTTCAGTAACAAAATCACTCATCATCACCGCCTTCTGTCTGCAGTGTAAGCACCTGCTCATCGACCAACTTTCGCACCATGGGGCCATCGTCCGCCCAACCATGACAAGTATTGACCAATTTACTAATAGCCAGCGGAACTTGCTCTGGGTATTTTTGCCCAAGCGGTTGCCACATGGTTTGAAATGCTGTGGTGGCAAGCACAGGGAAAAGCTCCATAACATGCGTACAACCTAAGCGTCCGCTTAGGTTTTTCTTTAGCCAGCTATTCCAACCGGGGCCAATACGTGTGCCTTTCAAAATATCAAAACTAGGCGCTGCACCGCCACAGCTAGGAAAGGGAAAAGAGTCCATGGAAACGGAAACCTCTTTGATCAAAAAAGTCTCGTCTAGCGTTAAACACACGCTAATATCATGAAAAGGGCTGCCTGCTGGCACCACGCTGCCATCAAAATCACGGTCCACGTTGTAAGGTTTTCTATCTTGCATGCTCGCTTCGATATCCCAAAGACCATCTTCACGTAAAAAACCATAGGCTTCGATGCCGCGCCGATGCATCAGCTTACGCTTAATTTGTGTCATTATCGCTCTCCTGACTCAGGTACAAATAAAGCTTAGGCTTGCTCTTCTCGTAACGCGCGACGCAGCACTTTCCCCACGTTGGTTTTGGGTAACTCAGTTCTAACCTCGACGTATTTTGGCACCTTATAGGCTGCCAAATTTTCCTTACAAAATGCACGCAACGCGGCAACATCTAAGGTTTCTTCAGCCCTCATTACCACAAATGCCTTCACCGCTTCACCGGTTTTATCGTCCGGTACGCCAATCGCCGCCGATTCCAAAATAGCAGGATAAGACGAAAGACAATCTTCCACCTCTGTTGGGTACACATTAAAGCCAGACACAATGATCATATCTTTCGCACGGTCAACGATTTGCAAATAGCCGTCTGGATGCTGCATCGCAATGTCGCCAGTGATTAAAAAGCCATCGGCTGTCATGACTTCTCGAGTCGCTTCTTCACGATTCCAATAGCCCTTCATCACCTGAGGGCCGCGCACGCAAAGCATACCGGACTCTCCTTGTGGCAGCGCTTCGCCGTCTCGTCCTTGAATTTTAATATCGGTTTGCGCCACGGGAAGACCGATGGTGCCAATACGCTCTTGACCAATTGGATTAAAAGACACAACAGGGGAGGTTTCCGTTAATCCATAACCTTCGACTATTTTACAACCGGTAACCCTTTCCCATTCATCGGCCGCTGCATGAGTCAGAGGCATACCACCAGAACAGGTCAGTTTAAGATGAGAAAAATCCAAAGCCTTAAAATCAGCCCGATTGCATAAGCCAACAAACAAAGTATTCAAACCCACAAAGCCAGTAAAGGGCCATTTTTTCAGCTCTTTAACAAAGCCGGGTAAATCGCGAGGATTAGGAATTAATACCGTATGAGCACCACGTTCTAGCAGCGTTAGGCCATGAATAAGGAAAGCATAAATATGATAAAGCGGTAACGGGGCGATATAAACTTCGTTTTTGTCATCAACAATAGAGCTTAAACGAGAGCTTAGTTGGTACATATTGGCGATCAAGTTCGCGTGGGTCAACATCGCACCTTTTGCCACCCCTGTGGTTCCACCTGTGTACTGCAACACCGCGATCTGCTCAGGTTTGCAAGCAACTTTGTTTACGGGCTTACCTTTGCCTTTTGCCAAGACATCATTCAACGCTAGAGCGCTTGGAAGGTGGTAGTCCGGCACCATTTTCTTCACGTACTTCACAACACTGTTCACCAACAGGCGTTTTAATGTTGGGTGAAAGTCCGCTATTTCCGTCACAATAACGTGTTTAATTGAGGTTTTTGCCAATATTTTTTCGACGTTATGCGCCATATTTGCAAACACCACCAAGGCTTTAACGCCCGAATCGTTAAACTGGTGCTCAAGCTCTTTTGGCGTGTAAAGAGGGTTGGTATTCACCACGATCAAACCCGCTTTCATGGCACCAAATAACACCACAGGATATTGAATAACATTGGGTAATTGAATGGCGATGCGATCGCCAGGCTCTAAATTGGTTTCATGTTGCAAGTAGGCGGCAAACTGATCTGATTTTTCATTTAACTCGCGATAACTCAATGTCTGCCCTACGCTGGTGAACGCGGGTAAATCGGCAAATTGACCAACGGCCCGTGCTAACACGTCCGTTAACGACTGATAACCATTAGGATTAAGCGAATCGGGTAAATAATGACCAGGCACCTTTTCGCCACCAATATTGTGCTGAAGAGAAGTATCCGTTGTCATAAAAAGCTCCAATTGTTTTTTTTATTTAGGAGAGTAAGAAACATAAAAGCTCAACCGCATTCGTCGTGTTGAGCTTTAACGCCACTAGCGCTGAAAATCAAAACCTATACAGGGAAAATTTGAGTCAATTTTGTCGCCAACATAATGTCGCCATCTGCGCGAATCTTACCTTGCATAAAAGCCGCCATGCCATCTAGATCTCCACTCATCACGGCTTTTAAGGTTTCTAAATCCATACTTAACGTGACCGTTGGATCATCGTGTTCCCCTTCACCCATCTCGCATTGACCATCCACAATACTTAAGTGATAGCTGTCTGCATCATCTAAGTCAAATTGAAATATCGCCGCCATATCATCGGCTTCATCAGCATCGAAACGACCTAACATGGACTCAAACACTTTTTTTGCATCACTCATAACACACCTCTTTAAACTTTTGAAAACAACTGGCAGAGAAGGTTCCCTGCCAGCCTTCATTAATCATCCAAACTTGCACCACAACAGTCTCGTGACATCGCGCCAAGGTTGTTGTATTTCGTGCCGTCAAATACTGGCATTAAGCGTTAAGGAATAAGAAATTGTCTTCATCCATCGCCAACAAATTATCAGCCCCTGACAACATGGCTTCAACATGAGAACGGGTACGTGGCAGCAAACGTTCATAATAAAAAGTCGCCGTCTGCAGCTTCGCCTTGTAAAAACCAACGTCATCGGTGCCTTCGTCTAATTTGGTTTGCGCAGTCACCGCCATACGAGCCCAGAAATACGCCAATACCACATAGCCAGAGAACATCAAATAATCCACTGACGCGGCACCCACTTCATCCTTATTGCGCATGGCTTTCATGCCGATTTTCATCGTCACATCACCCCACTCGCCATTAAGTTTATCGAGCGCCGTGATATAAGATTTTACGCGCTTATCGCCCTTATGCTCTTTGCAAAATTTATGGATGATTTTAGTAAAACGGCGCAGCGTCGCACCTTGCGTCATCAATACCTTTCGGCCCAATAAATCCAACGCCTGAATGCCTGTCGTGCCTTCGTACAACATAGAAATACGGCAATCGCGCACGTTTTGCTCCATACCCCATTCCGCAATATAACCATGGCCACCAAACACTTGCAGCCCGTGATTGGCTGACTCAAAACCGGTTTCCGTCAAAAATGCCTTGGCAATAGGCGTCAACAATGACATTAATTCATCTGCTTCGGCTTTTTCATCCGCCGTGCCTCTTTTCATCGTATCGACTAGCATAGAACAATAATGAATCAGAGCTCGGCCGCCTTCAGCAAAGGCTTTCTGCGTTAGCAGCATACGACGTACATCAGGATGAACAATAATCGGATCGGCGGCTTTTTCTGGTGCTTTTGGACCAGACAATGAACGCATTTGTAGACGATCTTTGGCGTACGCTACAGAGTTCTGCAATGCCCATTCAGCATGTGCCAAACCTTGCAGTGCAGTCCCCAGACGAGCCGTGTTCATAAAGGTAAACATGCAGTTCAAACCGCGGTTTGCTTCGCCGATCAAAAAGCCTTTTGCGCCATCAAAATTCATCACACAAGTGGCGTTACCATGAATGCCCATTTTGTGCTCGATCGAACCACAAGAGACTTGGTTACGGTCGGCCATTTCGCCCGCTTCATCGACGTTATGTTTTGGCACAATAAATAATGAAATGCCTTTGGTGCCTGCTGGCGCATCAGGTAGACGAGCTAAAACGATATGGACAATATTGTCGGCCATATCATGCTCGCCCGCAGAGATAAAAATTTTGGTGCCGGAAATGGCATAACTGCCATCGGCTTGCGGCTCCGCCTTGGTTTTCAACATACCAAGATCAGTACCACAATGTGGCTCTGTCAAACACATGGTGCCAGTCCATTCGCCTGACACCAGTTTTGTTAGATAGGTTTGCTTTTGCTCGTCTGTGCCATGCAATTCGATGGTGTTCATCGCGCCATGGCTCAAACCTGGGTACATGCCCCATGACCAGTTAGAGGTGGCAATCATTTCCGTGACCAACATACCAAGAGAGTCTGGCAGACCTTGTCCACCCATGTCCTCAGGATGTGACAAAGATGGCCAACCACCTTCCACATATTGCTTATACGCTTCTTTGAAACCATCGGGTGTGGTCACAACGCCGTCTTTAAACTGACAACCTTGCTGATCACCGATTCGATTTAAAGGAGAAAGAACACGCTCAGCAAATTTGGCACCTTCCTCAAGAATCGCCGCCACCATATCTGGCGTGGCCTCTTCAGCGCCAGGCAACTTAGCATAGTGCCCATGAAAATCGAGAACTTCTTCTGTCACAAATTTAATATCACGTAACGGTGCTTTATATTCAGGCATAACCTATGACCTCTTATTGTTTTTATTCCATCGGTTCGAACGGGAACCACTTATGCTAGAGAGGTTCCTCTATCGGGGACATTCTCTCAATAACAAAAGTTGCCAAAGTTAATGACAAAATAGACCAAGGCATTATTTTCCCCGTCAAAGACGACGCTAAAAAAAAGGATCTACAGTGGTTTCAGGGCTGTGTTTTTCGGAGCGGCTATTTCAAGACTGTCGTTTCGGGACTGTTGCTTCAGAACAATGGTTTCGGGCCATATCAGGCCATTCTCCTACCCTGTCACCAATCACCTCTATTCGGCTCGTTTGCTGCCATGGCGCAAGCGTTAAAGTCACCTCACCCCGTGCCACATTGACAAAAAGCGCCTCATTTAAGCGAACCATGAACACGCCTTTTATCCGATAAACTTCCTTCCATGTCGCCATATCGCGAACCCATGAAACGACACGCTCTTCCACAAAGTAATCCTCAGCAGGCCAACGCCAACCTAAAACCTGCATCGCGTCCTGTTGTTTTTGATAATGCCAGCGCCTTTCATTATGCTGGGTTACTTTATGGTCGTGGTCGTGGTCGTGGTCGTGGTCGTGGTCGTGGTCGTGGTCGTGGTCGTCAACAGATTGCGGTCGATCCGAAAAATCCACCAACGCTATGTCTAAAGCGTCAACACTCAGACTCATGGGGTCAGACATAAAAAGAGCAGGAGATGAAGAAAGTAAGGTGTTTTCGCCAAAATACGCGTTTAAACATTCAATATCGGCTTGCTGATAACGGTCAACATGACTAAAAACAACCGCATCTGCAGACGTTATTTGGTCACTAAAAATAGCGTGTCTGGTATAGCGCTCATCCAGCAAATGGCGAGCATCTAACACACAGAACACCCCCGTCAACCACAACACATCGTGATAACTATCGCCGCGCAACTTGGCAATAATCTGCTTAGGATGCCCAAGACCCGATGGCTCGACAATAATCCGATCTGGGTTATATTGGCGAATGAGTTGATTCAAGCCTTGCTGGAACGCAGCCGAAGTGACACAGCAAACGCAACCGCCGGGCACTTCACGAATGGCAACGCCTGAGTCTGCGTAAAAAGCGCCATCCAAACCAATATCACCGAATTCATTCACCAGTACCGCCCAGCGTTCATTGGGTGGCGCCTGTTCAAGCAAATGACGAATCAAAGTCGTCTTTCCGGCGCCTAAAAAGCCCGTCACTAGCGTCACTTTTATCCCTTGATAGCGCATCTTTACCACACCTTAAAATGAGTACACGAGAGTAATGCTGGTCGTTGCATCGGTGTTTTTTCTGTCTGCAAGCACCTCACTGTTGTGAATGACCTTGTAAGCTGCCTTCATGTTCAGATTGTCTCTTAACTTTGCACTGATAGCGGTTTCGGATTTTGACTGAGTATTCCGATCACTTTCCAATGCGGCTTCGGTACTCAGTGTTTGCGTCAACGTGGCCATCTGACTTAAATGGTATTGATATTCTATTCCAAAATGCGCAATAGCAGTACTTTCCTTGTCTCCATCATTGGTCTGAGTGAAGGAATAACCTGGGCCAGCACCGTAGCTTAGCAACGCATTTTTGCTGGCATAAATTTGTCTAGAATAACCAATAGACACTGTATTTTGGTACTTATACCCACTTAGACGATCGGCGGTATAAGAGCCATAAATAAACACAGAACTGTATTGATCCATCAACTTATAATCACTTTGTGCTGATAAAAACAACCGTTGCGCGGTGGTCGTATCATCGCCGTCGTACTTGTCTCTTTTATAAAAAGCGTCTAGCTGATATTTACTCTTCCACGCTTTAAAGTCTTGCTTAATAGTCGCCTTACTTTGCAACGCGCTACTGTCTGTATTACCGGAGCTGGCGATCACCCCTAACTCCAGTTCGGCTATCAAGGGTTCTAATGGTTTTTCTGGCTCTGTTCTTTCTGGCTCTGTTCTTTCTGGCTCTGTTCTTTCAGATACGGTTGTTGCTGACCATGACGGCGCCGCATAGATAAGCGACGAAGCGCAAACCAAGCCAAACAGCGCGTGTCGTTTAAGCGGTTTCATTAAGAGGCATTCCTTTTATATCATCAAATCAGAATGATATTTTCACATTGATGTCGCCCCATCACAGTCAATATTCAGACAAGTATTTGAAAAGCCTTAGATAAAAACATAACAAATCATGACAAACAGGCACGCCTTACCACCAATGCTGATTCCCTACCTGAGCCTCACCTTGACATTATTATTAACATCTTTGCTTGAACGAATCAGCTCATCACCGGCGTCAGCACGCGTCGATTTAGCCAATCTATCATAAAGCAGCACATTGACTGACGCCGCCAAATTCAGACAACCAACCGTTGGCATGAACACAACATAATCCGCGCGGTCGACCACTTTTTGCTCAATTGTTCCGTCTTCAGGGCCAAAAATATACAAGGCTTTTTCCGGATGCTTAAACGCTGGCAAAGGCGTCGCGCCTTGAATCAGATCAACACAAACTATTTTGGTTTGTGTGTCCACCGCATCGATTAAGTTATCAACGCCCAGCGTTTCAATATTGATCAGAGGTATCTGACGACTGACTTTTTGAGTATCTGTTGACAGTTTCGACGCTCTGTCATATCGGTGGCCCGAATACAACACTTGGTCCACCTGAAAACACCCAGCGGCCCGCATAACAGAGCCAACATTGGTCATATTTTTAGGGTTCGTTAGCCCAATCGACACCCATTCTTTAGTCATTACGTCATTCTCTTTAGTGCGTTTTAAGAAAAGAGCCATCATAGCAGTTTTGCCCAATCGACGGCTTTACTTTTGCTCGCTGCTCTCTAATCAGACAATAACTGATTCAAACAAGCATGGCGCTTGCTAATACAAGGCGTATGTGCACAAAAATAAGAAAAAAGAAATACAACACCCGCCCAGCCCTTCCGTTCATACTCAAGATGAGTAAACTGAACGGCATTATCTAGTGCACCATTACAAAGCAATCAAACAATAAAATCACCAGCGCGTAAGCTGGAATTGCAAACATCATTCAGGAAGTCTCATGAATATCCTTAAAAAGCTCGGTCTAACCTTGTTGGCGACCGCCACACTTCAAAGTCAAGCCGCGTCCGTTTGGAAAGTCACCAATGGTTCCAATACCCTCTACATCGGAGGCACTATTCATTTACTCACGCCACAAGACTACCCCTTACCAAAAGCATACGATAAAGCCTATCATGCGGCTGACAAGGTCATCTTTGAAACCAATATGGAGACCATAGGCAACGCGATGTTTAAGCAAGACATGCAAGCCAAGCTGTCTTACGCCGATGGCACAACCATCGATCAAGTAATCTCTGCTGACACCTATCAGTCGCTTAAAATTTATCTCGATGCCCGACAAGTGCCGATCACCGCCCTAAAACACCTACGGCCTACCGCTTTGGCGATGTCGCTTAGTCTCATCGAGCTAAAGCACCTAGGCTTCACCAGTGCTGGTGTCGACCAGTTTTATGCGCAAAAAGCAAAACAAGATAAAAAACCCCAAGGCTGGCTTGAAGAACCCGAATCACAAATTGACGTACTCAGTGACTTGGACGGCGACGACAGCGATAACATGATTAATTACACATTGTCAGACATAAAGAACATGCCCAAAGTGATGGATGACCTAAGAAATAGCTGGCGAAAAGGCGATGTAGAAGCCATGGCCAACATAGAGCTAAACGATTTCCAAAAAGATTATCCAGACATCTATCACGCCCTCCTCGTAAAGCGCAATGACCTATGGCTCCCCCAAATAGAAGCCATGCTCGAAAACAGTCGAGTGGAATTTGTCATGGTCGGAGCCATGCACCTTGCAGGACCTGACAGCCTGTTAGCCTCATTGAAAAACAATGGTTATCAAGTCAGCAGACTGTAAAGCACTCTTCACCAAGCCAAGCAAAAAACAGTGACTAATCTAGGGGAAAGACACGTATTACGGTGTTTTTCCCCCTAATTCAATGCTGCGGCATTATTTATTGCAATTTTTCTCCCCAAACCACGTCGAATTTTTTATACTTGCCAACGAAATAATTCCCTGACCAGATGATCAGCGTAACAACGCTTATTTCTCGACGTGCCATAGCATGAAGCATCCAGTACAAACTGCTCACGCCTCCATGAACGTCATCGCCCAACCACAGAAGGTTATACTTTATGCTCGAACGTTATTTTCAATTAAAAGCGCATAACACGTGTGTGCGTAATGAAATATTAGGTGGGATTACCACCTTCCTAACCATGGCCTATATCATTTTCGTCAACCCATCTATTCTTGCGCAAGCGGGCATGGATCAAGGCGCCGTCTTTGTCGCGACCTGTTTGGCGGCGGCTATTGGCTGCTTGATTATGGGGCTGTATGCCAACTACCCCATTGCACTGGCTCCAGGCATGGGATTAAACGCTTTTTTCACTTATGGCGTTGTACTCGGTATGGGTTACTCGTGGGAGCAAGCGCTTGGCGCGGTTTTTCTTTCCGGTATTCTTTTCATTTTTATCAGTATTTTTAAGATTCGAGAATGGGTGATTAACGCCATTCCGTCGTCGTTAAAGCTCGGCATTGCGGCTGGTATTGGTCTTTTTCTTGCAATGATCGCCCTGCAAAACTCCGGCATTATTGTCAAAAATCCAGCCACTATGGTGTCCTTAGGTGATCTGTCTTCTCCTTCCGCGATCTATGGTTTGCTTGGCTTTTTCGTGATTTGTGCCTTGGCGTATTTAAACGTCACCGGTGCAGTGATGATCGGCATACTGCTTATCACCGTTCTTTCCATGCTATTTGGTCAAAACGAATTTGGTGGACTGGTTTCAATGCCCCCTTCTATCGCGCCAACTTTCCTAGCGATGGACATAGAAGGTGCGTTTCAAGTTGGCATGATTAGCGTGATATTTGCGTTTTTCTTCGTCGATTTATTCGACACTTCTGGCACCTTAATTGGCGTCGGTCAACGCGGTAAACTATTAGACAAAGATGGCAAACTGCCACGCCTTAAAAAAGCCTTGCTTGCTGACTCTAGCGCAACGGTCGTCGGGGCGGCACTAGGCACCTCTTCCACCACAAGTTATATCGAAAGCGCCTCAGGTGTCTCTGCAGGTGGGCGCACAGGTTTAACGGCGGTAGTGGTAGCACTGTTGTTTTTATTGAGCCTTTTCTTTGCCCCATTGGCGGGTTCTATCCCAGCCTATGCAACCGCGGGTGCGCTAATGTACGTGGCGGTGCTGATGACCAGCAGCCTGGCTCACGTGGATTGGGATGACATAAGCGAAGCTGCCCCGGTGCTGATTGCCGCCTTTACCATGCCGCTCACTTACTCTATCGCCGATGGCATCGCCTTATCGTTTATTAGTTATGCCGTGATCAAGCTGCTTTCAGGCCAAGGCAAACAAGTTAGCGTCGCGGTGTACGTGTTGGCGGCTTTGTTTATTGCCAAGTTCTTTGTGTTTGTCTAAACAGCGACAAAAAAACGGGAACACAGCGCCATGCCGTGTTCCCGTTTTATTTTTACTTAAATTTTCACTTTAATTTTTACATCTAACTGTCTTATTCATTTTTCACCCAGAACCAAGCAAGACAGTAGTCGCGCAACGATTTCTACTATATTATCCGCCCTCAAATTTTACCCCCTAAGTGAAAGTAACCATGTCTGACAACGCACTTTATACGGATTTATCTGGCTATTACGATTTACTCTGTGCAGACATAAGCTACCAAGCTCAAAGTCATGGCGTCCACAGGCTCAATCAGATTTTTGGCAATGGCGGGAAACAGCTATTAGACCTAGCCTGTGGAACGGGGCCACATATCCAGCACTTTTATGGCCAAGGTTACGAATGCACTGGGTTAGACATCAACCAGCCAATGCTAGATCTGGCTCAACAACGCTGCCCTGAGGCACACTTTCAATTGGGCAACATGTGCGCCTTTGAAGCACCACAAACCTACGATCTAATTACCTGTTTTTTGTATTCCATTCACTACAGCGGTGACCGCCAGAGCTTACAAAGCTGCATTCAAAGCGTGCACAAAGCACTCAAAACAGGCGGAGTTTTTTGCTTTAATTCGGTGGATAAAAACCACATAGACAATCGCTTATCTGCCAAACACAGTGTCGAACACGATGGCAGCGTCTTCTCCTTTGGTTCATCTTGGTACTATCATGGCGAAGGAGAAAAGCAAACACTAAAGCTCAGCATTGAAAAAACAGACGCCGAAAAAACCCAACGCTGGACAGACGAACACCCAATGGTCGCGCTCAGCTTTATCGCATTACAAACGCTATTAAGCCCTTATTTTGACGTGCATATTTTCGAACATGAATACGAGAAAATCGTTTCGTGGAACGCACTCTCAGGCAACGCTATTTTTCTGTGCGTAAAAAAGTGAGTATCTAAATTAATCGTCAAAACCGCGGTTAAATAAAAGCGTAAAGACTAGAGTGGGAGGCTAGCAGCTCGGGGTCGGTTCTACCATAGAACGATACTTCAAGATTAAACCAATAATTTCATGATCACTAACCGTCGAGGACAAAGACTCATTAACAGAGCGCCTTTGTGGCAGACGGATATTGAATTTGCTTTTCAGCACTTGGATGACTTGAGAGTCAGAATTGGGATCAAACGTTTGGTTCGTGAAAATCAAAATTCGTTGCAGTATAAAATCTTTAGCCATATTAATCATATCTTTCCTTTGATCGTTGAAACGCACAACCGTGCCTTTCTTTAAAATAGTTTTTTTAGTCATTTCTTTTTAGCAATAAGTTCAAACAGAACGTTCTTTTGTCAGCATTAAATACCAACAATAAAGTAAAAAAGGCGTGAGAAACGGGTTCTCAGCAAGTTTGCTAATGTGGGGGTGAGCGCTTGACTAAATGTACACTAAAAAGGATGTAGATGCAGTATGATCCGAATCAATCACTTTGTCTATAAAAGGCTATTTATCCTTCAACAAGGGTAAACTCACTTCCACTAGCAAGCCGCCTAACGCACTGTGCGATGCGCGAATGCTACCACTGTGCTGACGAATCGCACTTTCAGCAATGGCCAACCCAAGCCCTGTTCCGCCACTGTGACGATCACGAGCAGTAGACACCCGATAGAAAGGTCGGAAAATAGAATCTAACTCTTCTTCTGGCACCCCTTCACCATCATCTTCCACTAGGATGTGTAGCCTATTCGCCTTCACTTCCAGCCTTACTTGAATGGTATTTTTACTATAATAAATCGCGTTACGCACTATATTCTCTAACGCGCTCATTAACAGCTGTGGATGACAAATTACCTGCCGATCAGGGATGTCACTCACGCAAAGCGTTTTCCCTCTCTGCTCCGCTTCGAATTGGCTGTCCATCAACAACCCTTCCCACAGGCTAGAAAGCGGCTGCACCTCTCTGGTCAAATGGCTATCAACCTGCATACTGGATAGCTCTAGTAGCTTGCCGATCATTTGTTCCAAACGCTGCGCCTCAAGATCAATCCGCGCCAAATCAGGGCTGTCGCCTTGTTTTCTGATCGCCAATGCTTGAGCCATTCTTAAACGCGTTAACGGTGATCGAAGCTCATGGGAAATATCTGACAACAATCGCTGCTGTCGAGAAATCATCGAATTCACCGCTTCCACCATTTGATTAAAACTGGCGCCAGCTTGACGAAATTCCGAGGTGCCTCTTTCAAGGTCCGGGTCAATTTCAAAAATCCCTTGCGCTACCCGCTGAGCGGCTTTTTCTAAACGCCGAGCCGGTTGACTAAGCGCCCAAGCAAGCCACAACAACAACGGCGTACTCACCAACATAACCGCAAACAACAAACGAAACGGATGATCAAACAGCTGTAGCAAAAAATGTGGTGGCTCATCCCATTTCATCCCCACATAAAGATAAAAATCCCCTTGCGCAAGTTGAATCGGCACCGGCCCAGACAACATTGTTTTACCATAGAGCTTTTGTTGTGGCTGTAAAGGGTCGTCTATCGTAGTCACAAAATTACGTAACGCCCTCTGCATAAAGTCAGGCCGCCGATGAGAAGACAAAATATTGCCATCGCGATCGGTGATAAACAGCCTCTGCTTGTTGTCTTCAGCGCCTCGATGTGAACGCTCTTCAAGGCGCTCCAATATGTGGCTCAAATCCATCTGATGAGAAAATACGTGTTGGAGTCGGTCCCGCACTTGCAGCATTCGATCGTAGTCTGGCGGCGCAATGTCTCTGGTCTTACGTGGATCAAAATGCGGCAGAGCCAACACCACCAACACCACTAAAAACATAACAAACCAGAAAATAGCAAAAATCCGCCCATACAAACTGGTCATATTGGGTAAACGCATTACTCTCCCTCCACCAGCAAATAACCTCGGCCACGAAGGGTCTTGATTCTCGGCTTACCATTTGGCCAATCGGGTAGCTTTTTTCGTAAATTAGACACATGCATATCTATCGCACGATCAAACGCCGCCAAACGCTTACCCAATACATCAAGACTGAGAACTTCTTTGGTTAGCACTTGGCCTGGATAACGCAAAAAATAATGCAACAAAGCAAACTCTGTGCTGGTCAAATCCAAAAGCAGTCCATTGCAATAGGCTTCTAATCTGCCCGGATACAAGGTGATATCTCGATATTCAACGGCATCATTTTGTGGGGTTTTGTGCTGCTGAGTTCGGCGTAAAATGGCGCGAATTCGAGCTAACAACTCTCGCTCACTGAATGGTTTTGGCAAATAATCATCCGCCCCTAGCTCTAGGCCAACCACACGATCGATCTCGTCGCCTTTTGCGGTCAACATCAAGACAGGCACATCCCATTTGTCTCGCAACAATTTGAGCGTTTCAAAGCCGTTGAGCTTGGGCATCATCACATCCAATAACACCAAATCAACCTTGTCGTTCATCGCCTCTAGGCCAGCGGCGCCATCATAGGCCACAGCAACGGTGCAATTCTCAAAGGACAACACCTCTTTTAGCAAATCGCTCAGCTCAACATCATCGTCGATAATCAAAATATGCGGCATCAATATTTCCTACAAAACCATTCCAAAAGCCCAATAAACACCATGGCACTAGGGTCATTTTACGTCGAAAAGACACATTAAATGCCGCCTTTACCATTCTTTACCTTGTCGATACACCGCTTTACCTAGCAATCTCTATTCTATCTCTACACGTTCAACACGCCGTCATTGGCCATCAAATAATCAACCCAAGCAATACATTATTAAACCCTAGAAAAGGAAGAAAATATGAATATGACAAAAAGAATCCTCTTAGCCGCCGTTGTTTTACCATTAACCTTGGGAACAGCCAGTGCATTCGCCTTCGGAGGAAAAGACCACAGAGGGTCACATGAAGAATGCAGACCCGGACTCGATCGCGGCATAATGAAAGAGCTGGATTTAACCGACAGTCAAAAAGAACAATTCAAACAGCACCGCCAAGCCAATCAAGAAGCAATGAAAAAACGCTTTAAAGACAACGCTCAACAAAACGACAAAACACACCAAGCTCGCTTCAATGCTATGAACGACTTACTGCTTGCCGAGACATTCGACTCAGCAAAAGCCACAGCGCTGGTACAAAAAATGTCCGACAAACAAACAGAGCGCCACGTGAATATGCTTAACAAGCAACACGACATGCTGAGTATCCTAACGCCAGAGCAAAAAACAAAATTCACCGAGTTACAAAAAGCACGCATGAATAAATGCGCTGACAGCATGCCTTCTCATAAAGGCAAAGATCGCCGCTAACTGCAAAACGCTCCCTTCAAAAAGACGGCCAATCAGTCGTCTTTTACTTTTTCAGAGCAACCCTTAACGGCGTTTCCAAATTCTGGCTACCGCTCGATCACTGCCCAAGAAACCCACAATCTCACACACCAAGCCAGTCAACAAAAATAACATGATAGGGATAACACCAGCGGCTTCACCCGTTGCTAATGTCATCATCATAGAAATACTCGCAATGACGAAACACAACCCGCCCAACACAATTAAGATCGTTCGATATGACGACTTATAATCGTAATCGCCCTCGCCCGACTCAAACATTTTCAATACCGGAGAACACAACTTTCTCATGCCTTCTTTCATATCAATTGACCTTTATCCTGTAAATTCATCGTGTAAATTTATATTAAGCGCTAAAGAAGAATGGCTTTTATATCATTAAGTTAAGCCAAAAGACGACGTTTCCAAGAAAAAACCACCCCTTCTGGCTAAACTTTGAGCGATTGCCGCCGATCGCATAGAGACAGGAAAACACTCAAATTCGTTTTTTAAACGGATTTTCTCTTATTGGATAAACGGAGAATAAAATGAAAAAAATACTATTTTCAAGCTTAGTGGCCAGCGCATTCACCCTTTCAATGACAGCACAAGCTGACACATTTACCTACCTAGATTACGGCTTTGGCAGCATCGATCCTGATTATACTGTTTCAGACGATGATTATTCTTCTCTTTCTGGTGCCTTTGAAACTTCCAGCGGGCCTTTTATCGCCTTCGAATCAACCGAATATGGCAGCACAGATGTCATGGCCATCGGCGCTGGCGCTTACACGCCGGTTGGCAGCCAAGCGAGCTTATTCGGAGTCTTACAATATGTGAAAGTGGATTTGGGCAGAACCGACGAGACAGGCTTTAGAGTATCACTCGGGTTAAGAAGCACCCTATCAGACCGCGTCGAATTAGAAGGCAAGGTAAAATACGATGATGTTTTTGCAGAAACTGACACCAGCTTTGCTGCAGCCCTTAGATACTATGTAAGCAAAAACTTCTCCATCGCCGCCAATTACGACACGGCAGAACTGGCTGGCAACGACCAAAACGCCATGTTTGCGTCACTCAGGTTGAGCTTTTAAATTGCCCACGCCACAAGTCATACCATGACTAGACAGCACCATTACAAACCGTAACTGCAGACAACAAAAAACGGGCTAACGTATACCGGTTAGCCCGTTTTTTTTACAGCTGAAACAGCGTTAACGCTCTAGCAAACTTTCGTCAGCCAGTTATATTTGTCTTCTGCTTTGCCCCATTGAATATCGTTCAATGCTTGGCGCAATTTATAAGCAATTGGACCTGGTTCACCAGAGCCTACCTTGTACTCTTTGTCATTATGAATAAAGGTACCAACCGATGTCAGCACTGCGGCCGTGCCAGATAAAACCGCCTCTACCTCAGGTTTCGCTGAGCGTTCTAACAATTCAGCTACCGTCAAATCACGCTCAGTCACTGTCATGCCTAAATCCGTCGCCAGTGTCAAAATAGACGAACGCGTCACGCCATGTAAAAAAGTCGAATCCAAACCTTTGGTGATGATTTCATTACCATCAATCAGCAGAAAATTCGCGGCGCCCGTTTCTTGAACATCGCCATTGGGGCAAAACAAAATCTGATCCGCTTGCACTTCTTGTTTGGCCTTAGAAATTGGCCCTAGAGCACTCGCATAGTTACCGCCACTCTTAATCATGCCCATGTGTGGCGCACAACGCATGCCCGTTTCATCTAACAAAAGACGCAAGGCTTTCGCACCGCCAGTAAAGTAATCTCCAACAGGAGACAACAAAATGTACAACATAGATGAAAGAGCAGGCGCGGCCGCCTTACCTACGGCGGCTTCGGTACCAATATGTGTCGGACGAACATACAAAGACCCAGGTGGCTCTGGCACCTCAGTCGCAAACTCAGCCACCGCATCTAAAATCATTTGCGAAACCTGAGCTTCATCAACATTGGGTAAAGACAATAAACGGCTACTTTGCGCTAAACGCTTAACATTTTGGTCCATGCGAAACACATGCACACTGCCATCGGCGTGGCGGAAGGCTTTTAATCCCTCAAAGCAAGTGCTTGAATAATGTAAAACATGCGCCCCAGGGTGCAATTGAATACTATCCGAAGCCACAAGACTTGCGTCACTCCATTGACCATTATCAAATGTTGCCAATACCATTTTAGGCATAAACACGCTACCAAAAGCCGCCATTATTGTTTCCTATATTGTTAAATGATTACGAGCAACAAACACTCACTATGTCAGCCACTAGACTGACACAAGCTGCATTCACGACTCAATTGCATGATAGTAAAACGGAAAACCGAATGAAGAAAGTAAATCATAAATCACAGCGTAAATAGAAGAGGTATTATCAAGAATTTAACGCATGAGAAAACGACAAAATGTACTGCAGTACACAAAACCCGCTTGGCTACGCCATCAAACTTGGCATAATCCAATTTAGCACAATCCAATTTAACACAATCAAACTTAACGCACTCATACGGCGCTGGCTACCGCCACTTTGTTACCGCCTTTATTTTTTGCTAAATACATAGCTTGGTCAGCGGACTGCATCAAGTCTAATGCCTCACAACCATTCTCTGGATAAAAGGCAATGCCAATGCTAGAAGACACATGTAATAAGGCCCCGTCGACGTCAAATGCGCCAGCCAAGTTGGCACAAATTTTATCCGCCACCTTGGCGGCGCTTTCCAAGTCTCTGGTTCCATTTAAAATCACTAAAAACTCATCACCACCTAAACGTCCCACGGTGTCCGATTTACGCACACAGGCTCCGAGCCGAAGCGCTATTTTTTGCAATAATTTATCGCCAACAGCATGACCGTGGTAATCATTGATGTGTTTGAAACCATCAATATCAATAAATAAAACAGACAAGCCCGTCATCTCACGCTCAGCTAAAGTCAATGCAATCTGTAAACGATCTAACAACAAGGTGCGATTTGGCAAATCGGTCAAATCGTCATGACCAGCCGCATAGAGCAATTTCGCCTCCATGCTTTTGCGCTCGGTAATATCATGGGCGACAGCAATGCGTACTTGATGCTCTTCTGACCACCTCGCAGACCACAACACATAAACTACCTTGCCATCTTTTCGAACCCAACGGTTTTCAAAACGAGGAGACAACACCCCCGCCAGCAAATGCTCAACGACGTCTAAGGTTTTCCCTCTGTCTTCTGGGTACACCAAATCCACCATCGGCTTACCAATTACCTCGTGCGGGGCATAACCAAACATGTGCTCAAACGCGGCACTGACAAAAACGAAATAACCAAAACGATCAACAACGCAAACCGCGTCTAACATCAACTCCATGACATCTTCGAGACTAACCGACAGCTCATTATTTTTCATAACACAACGCACCTAGATATAATAAAAGCCGTACCATTAATGGATTGTAGAAGACAATTTACTAAAGTGCCGTCAAGATAAGCATTAATTATCTATGGTGTTTGTATGAAAAATCTAGGTAAATTACATATTGTAACGAGATTAACGACAGTCATACCGCAATAACCCTGAAACACCCACACCTATCCACTCAAAACCGCCTTGAGGGCTGGCTCACGCTTTTGCCGTTGGGTTAAAGTAGAACCTACATTGATCGTTTTATAAGAGAAATATTGATGGAATTTATTGTCTACACGCTATCTGAGCTTGTATTTATATCGCTCATCATTACGGCTTTTTTCACCTCCATGCTAACCGCCAGTCTAGGCGCTGGCGGAGGGATACTCATGCTGGGGGTGATCGCTCAGGTTATGCCACCACAACTTGTCATCCCAATCCATGGCATTATCCAACTTGGCTCTAACGCAGGAAGAGCCTCGATGAGCTGGCGGTCAATCGATTGGAACGTTATTGTGGCTTTCTTACCGGGCGCGGTTATTGGCTCTGCCATCGGACTATTAGTATTAATCACGCTATCGACTGCCATGATGTACCTGCTTATCTCAGGGTTTATTCTCTTTTTATGTTGGGGTCCTAAACTTCCTAAAATCGCCTTAGGGAAAATTGGCATAAGCTTTGCCAGCTTAACCACAACCTTTCTGACGCTTTTTGTCGGTGCCACTGGCCCCTTAGTCGGCGCCTTTATTAAACGAATACACGCAGATAAACAGAAAACCATCGCCACATTTGCCGCCATAATGACACTTCAACACAGCTGTAAAATTGCCGTCTTTGGCTATACTGGCTTCAATATCACACCCTGGATCCCGTTACTAATCTGCATGATACTCAGCGGAGCGCTCGGCACTTGGGTTGGATTACGTCTATCCAAAAAAATACCCGATAAACACTTCCACCTCATGTTTAATATTTTACTGTCACTACTCGCACTGCGGTTAATTTGGCAAGCCATTGGTCTACTCTCTCAAGAGTGATAATCGGTCGGCTCAAGAGTGATAATCGGTCGGCTTAGCGGCGCCTTACAATTTGCAAAATCAAACTAACAAAAATAAACAAGGCTCCTAGCCAGCCGAGCGCTGAAAAACGTTCCCCAACAACGAACACAGCAAGCACTAACGCTACAACAGGTTCAAGCAAGGTAATCAAGGTCGCTTTACTGGCTTCAACATACCGCAAACCATAACCAAAGCAGAGATACCCCAAGAACATCGGCACCACCGCCATATAAATGGCTACGCTGGCATTCAACTGGCTCGCAAACAAGTTATCGCCCGTCACACTCAAAGAAGGCAAGAGTACGATTGCCGCCAAGCCAAACATAATCGACATAGCCGATTTCGAATGCATGCCTTGTCCAATCATGCTTTTAGCAACCCAAGAATACGTTGCATAAGTCAAACCCGCCATCAAGCCTAAACCAACCCCACCCAACAGCATCAACTGATCAACATAAACACTCGAATCCGACTGCTTGCCCAACATGAGAAACAACATACCCACAGAGGCAATGATAAAGCTAACCACCCAGACAACAGAGACTCTTTTTTGGCTAATAAAAAACTCCAGCATCACCGCAAAAAGCGGCGCACTCGCCAGTGAAATAACCGTACCAATCGCCACCCCCGACAAGCGCATGGAACTATAAAAAGCAAGCGGATAAAGCGCCACAGCCAATCCGCCTATCATCAAACTCTTTATATTTGGCAGCACCAGCGCCTTGTCTTTCAGCAAACGCCGCCAAGCCGTTAACACCAACAAAACACCTGCCGTTCCCATTGCAAAAGCACCAATGGCTAAAGGACTGATGGCCGGCGCAAAACTCGCCACCGTACCAGTCGTCGCCCATAAAAAACTCGCCAACGCGATAGCGGCAATGCCTCTAAAATACCCAACTTTCTGACTCATAGTGCTATTGTCCCGCATTGGATCTGATCTCCTTATTTAAATCTCTCGCTCCCACGCTCCTGCGTGGAAATGCATACCAGCCTACCATTCCCTTAAAGCAGTTTGTTAGCTTACATTTCGCACGATTTAATCGTATTGACTATTTCGTTCGACAAGCTATACTCTGATAAGATTTCAAACTGTGGAGACTAACCATGCACACATTGACAGCAAATGACGCTAAACGAAATTTTGGTGAGCTACTTTTAAATGCTCAACGTCAGCCAATTAAGATCAGCAAAAACAGTAAAGATGCTGTTGTCGTTATGTCTATACATGACTATGAAGAACTTGAGATGATGAAAGCTGAATACCTCAAACACTGCTTCATCGCGGCCAAAGATGACTTAGCAAAAGGTAACATCGTTGATGGTAAAGACTTTTTGAATGAGCTGTAACAAACAATATGCACCATAACCAATATAAACTGAGTAATGTAGCTCAAGCTCATTTACGCAAAGTGAAAAATTATACCATCAACAACTTTTCTGAATGGCAGTGGCAACGCTACAAAGAAACACTACTCTCTGGCTTTCAAATGCTCGCCGACAACCCAGCTTTAGGACAAGGCTGCCATGAAATATACCGTAACGGGTTTTACTTTCCGATTGGGAAACATACTGCTTACTTTACAAAAGAAGATGGTTTCATCCTGATCGTAGCTGTATTGGGACAATCGCAATTACCGCAAAATCACCTGAAATAACTTAAAGAACTAGGCGGCACTTTCGGTGATAAGTCTCTCTCGTTCCCACGCTCCTGCGTGGAAATGCATACCTGACCTACCAAATTTTAAACAGAAACCCTGTCGATTATGACGCATTCAAATAAAAACGCACCAAAACTAGGCGTTTTTGTGTGTTCGGTTTCTGGCAAAGATCACCAGTAACACGCCGCCTAAGACGCTTAATGTGGCGATGGCAAGGTGTAAGCTGATGGATTCATTGGCGAATATCACGCCGCCTAGGGTGGCGATAATAGGCACTAAGAGTTGTAAGACAGCGGCGGTGGAAGCACTAAGATAAGGCAAGACGGCGTACCAGATAGCGTAGCCGAGTCCTGAGGTAATGGCTCCTGAGGTGATCGCTAACATAACCCCTTCAAACTGGGCGTTCGGTGATGGCTCGGTATTGAGGTAAATCACCAGCAAAGCGACAAACAACATGGGGAGAGTTCGAACAAAGTTTGACGTGGTGGCAAATAACGGCTTAGTTGATACCTTGCCTCGCCATGTGTACAAGCCCCACGCGACGCCGGCTAGCGTCATTAAGACAAAGCCTAATAAAGAAGGCGACGACAAGGTTGGCAGCACTAGGTAGACGAAGCCGGCAAAGGCGATTGCCAGCCCCAGCCATTCCAACCAAACCAGCTTCTGCCCTGCCCAGACAGCGAATAGGATCAAGGTCAGCTGCACGGCGCCAAAGAGTATCAAGGCGCCCATTCCCGTCGCTAAGGTAACATAGGCATAGGAAAAACCTAAGGCGTAAATAAACAGCGCAAAGGCCGATAGCCAGCTGCCTTCCAACCATGCGGTGTTTACATCACGGCGCTGTTGTTTTAGAAATTGAAACGCACAAAGCAACACCAAGGTAACGGCACCGCTGAGCAAGCGCCAGCTGGTGAATTGCGCCGGGTCGATAAGGCCACCGTTAAGCGCCAAACGGCACAAGACCGAGTTTGCCGCGAAGGCCAACAAAGCAAGACTCACAAAGACACATAACCGTAGCAAACTTGTCATCAATTTGTTCCACAGCCTAGTTAACCTTAGACCTGTACCTTATCAAAGAAAGCGCCACTGTTACGCACTGGCACCAGATTTGCAAGCCTATGATTAACGTCCATCAGTGGTATTTTGCTGGACCCAAGAAGGAATCGATATGACACCGCTTTTAATTTTCACCGATTTAGATGGCACTTTACTCGACCATCACACCTACTGTTTTCAACCTGCGCTAGCGGCTATGAGGTCTTTAAAGACCTTTTCCATTCCTTGTGTCATCAATACCAGCAAGACTTTTGTCGAGCTTATCGAGCTTAGAAAGGCGCTTCATCACCAAGATCCTTTTATCGTGGAAAACGGTTCTGCGGTGTATATCCCGAAACATTCCGCCCTCACGTTAGACGAAACATTAGAAGACTGTGGCGATTATTGGCGTAAGTCATTTGGCCCAAAACGCGACGAGTTAATCGAGCTGACCAATGACAAACAAGAGCAATACTCCTTTAAACGCTTTATCGACATGACGTGGCAAGAGTTGGTTTCCCTTACCGGATTAAGTGAAACCAATGCCAAACAAGCCCTGCAGCGGGAATTTACCGAGCCTATGGTGTGGATGGACTCTAACCTTGCGTTAAGTGTCTTCCGCGATGATCTGGCCAAGTTTGGCGTACAGGTACAAAAAGGCGGGCGTTTTGCGCATTTAATGGGCGAGCACTGCGATAAAGCAAACGCCATGTTATGGCTCAAAGCCGTATACGAGCAACAAAGCGACGAAGCGATCACCACCATGGCGTTAGGCGATGGGGAAAACGACGTAGGCATGCTGAGCAAAGCCGACATTCCGGTGGTGATTCGGTCCCCTGTTCATGCGCCACCAGAAATCCCCAACCGTTGTGACGCTTGGTTGAGCGACGCTTATGGCCCCGAAGGCTGGGCGCAAGCCATCAACAGAGTATTAATCCAACAAGGTATTTTGTAACCACAGCAAGAGAAGAAAACACCAACAACGATAAGAATATTAGGAGAAACATATGGGCGACTTTCATCAGAACGGCATCATCACCACACTTCACAACTTGGCACACCGCCCGCTAGAAGAAATGGAACAAGAGCTGTGCGAGTTCGCTAAAACGCGGCCCATGTCGCTTATCCTGCCTTGTTTGTATTCCGAGCTGGAAACAGACGCCATGCCGAATATTCTCAAGCATTTGCAGCAAGTGCCTTACTTATCTGAAATCGTCATCGGGTTAGACCGAGCCACGGAAGAACAATACCGCCACGCGCTGGCGTTTTTCAGTGTATTGCCACAAAACGTTAAAGTACTTTGGAATGATGGCCCACGTTTACGAGAAATCGACAGCCTGTTAAAAGGCGAACATCTTTCCCCTTCGGACCCAGGAAAAGGCCGCAATGTCTGGTTTTGCATGGGGTATAACCTAGCCGCAGGCAAAGCCGAATCCATTGCCATGCACGATTGTGACATTGTCACCTATGACCGAGAGCTGCTCGCGCGGTTGATTTACCCGGTGGCCAACCCAAATTTTAACTACGAATTCTGCAAAGGCTTTTACGCCCGCGCCGCCAATGGCAAGATGAATGGCCGCGTCAGCCGCTTATTGGTCACGCCTTTATTGTGTTCCCTTAAAAAAGTCTTTGGGCATTTGGATTATTTGGATTACCTAGACAGCTACCGTTATCCATTAGCTGGCGAATTTTCCTTTCGCCGCGATGTGATGACAGATTTGCGCATTCCGAGTGATTGGGGATTGGAGATTGGCGTACTGAGTGAAATGTACCGTAACTACTCGACCAACCGTTTGTGTCAGGTCGACATTGCCGACATCTACGATCACAAACATCAAGATTTATCGGCCGATAACGACGATGGCGGTTTGTCTAAAATGTCCATCGACATCACCAAGGCGATTTTCAGAAAGCTCGCCACCAATGGCACTATTTTCAACCAAGAAACCTTCCGCACCATCAAAGCCACCTACTACCGTGTCGCGCTGGATTTCATTGAAACCTACAAAAACGACGCCGAAATCAATGGTCTCAAATTAGACGTACATGCCGAAGAGCAAGCCGTTGAATTATTCGCCAGCAATATCATGAAAGCAGGCAATCAATATTTAGAAAACCCAATGGAAACGCCTTTTATTCCTAGTTGGAACCGAGTTGTCAGTGCTTTTCCTGGCGTGATGAATCAACTGGCTCAAGCCGTCGAATTGGATATGGCCCAATATGGTCCTAAAAAATAGTGGCCCTAAAAATAATGGCTCTAAAAAGTAGTGAACCTAAGTCAATTTGATATTAAACACAGGTAGGTAAACATGGAAACTGCACCTTTATCGTCCTTAGAGCAGCGAATTATTGCTCATTTACACGTCATCTACCCAAACGTGGATCATAAAGACTTGGCTGAGAAATGTTTAACTAGGTTTCACCTCGACCCCACCACGAAATCCCCTCGACCCCATCGGAATCTGTGGGATCAGTCAGACATCATGCTGATTACCTATGCGGACACCTTGCGAAAAAAAACAGAAGCGCCATTAAAAACCTTGCATAACTTTGTTAAAAGCACCTTGTCAGACTGCATCTCGGCGGTGCATTTATTGCCCTTCTTCCCTTATAGCTCAGACGATGGCTTTAGCGTGATGGATTACACCACGGTGAACCCATCCTGCGGTCGCTGGGCAGATGTGGTGAATCTTTCCAAGGATTTTAAAGTCATGGGCGATTTGGTGATTAACCATTGCTCTAGCCGAAGCTTGTGGTTTGAAAATTACAAAGCTGGCGTTGACCCCGGCTCGCGCTTTTTTTATGAAGCCGACCCAAACGCCGATTTAAGCGCCGTGGTTCGTCCTAGAACCTCGCCACTGCTGCGTGAAGTGCAAACCAAAAATGGCACCAAATACCTGTGGTGTACCTTCAGTCATGACCAAATTGATTTAAACTTCGAAAACCCAGAAGTGCTGTTGGAGTTTCTCAGTATCGTTCACCTTTATCTTGAAAAGGGCATTCGCTGGTTTCGCTTGGACGCGGTGGCTTTTTTGTGGAAAATTCCCGGTACCCGTTGCATAAATCTTCCGCAAACCCACGAAATGATCCGCTTATTGCGCTTAATGATTGAACATTACGCCCCAGAAGCGGTGATTATCACCGAAACCAATATTCCCAATCAGGAAAATCTAACCTATTTTGGCAACGCCAACGAAGCGCATTTGATTTACAACTTCTCCTTACCGCCGCTGTTAATCAACAGTCTCGTGACAGGAAATTGTCACCATTTAAAGCAATGGTTAATGAGCATGACCCCAGCACAGCAAGGCACAACCTACCTGAACTTTCTGGCCTCCCATGACGGAATAGGATTACGACCAACCGAAGGCTTGCTGTCTGAATGGGAGTTGGAAACGCTGATCAACACCATGAAACGCTTTGGTGGCAAAATCAGTTCTCGTACTACGCCACAAGGGGAAGCCAAGCCCTATGAAATTAATATCAGCCTGTGGAACGCTTTATCAGGATCGGCACAACAAGGCCCAGATCAATGGCAGTTTGCGCGCTTTTTATGTGCTGCGGGGGTAATGATGGCGCTGGAAGGCGTTCCGGCTTTTTATATTCACAGCTTGTTTGGCACCGAGAACGATTTAGAACGGGTCGACAACACCGGCCAGTTCCGCTCTATTAACCGTCACATCTGGGACATGGAAGATTTGGAGCATGTATTAAACACGCCAACCCATCATCAAAAAGTGTTCCAAAGCGTGACAAAACTGATTCAAATACGTCGTGCTCAACCCGCGTTTCACCCCAATGCGACGCAATACATTTTGCACATGGGGGAAAACTTGTTCGCTTTCTGGCGTCAGAGTCTAGACCGAAGACAAAGCCTGTTTGCCGTCTACAATATGACAGACCAACCGCAAAATTTTAACTTGTCTGAACTCAATCTCATCGCCACCGATGACTGGACAGATCTTGTCTCAGAACAAGTGTACGAAGACCACCTAGGCAAGGTCACCTTAATGCCCTATCAATTTGTCTGGCTGGCGAATAACAGAGGGAAAACCAAAAACAGTTAACGCTTGTTTCGTGTTTAGCAACACATCGTATCAATTTATGTTCACAAAACCGGTCAATAAAAATGAGACAATGATAACCATTATCAAATACTGATAATGTTGTTTTTATTTCAACGCATGGTTTTATTTCAACACATAGGTAATTGTGAACATGATGAATTTACGAAAAATACTCGCCATCGGAAGCTTGGCTGCATTCAGTCAATTGGCTACGGCAGCAACCCCTTCGCCAACCGCGGCGCTGTTTGATCTTGGAAGCTTAGATACCATGGTGGCTCTAGGCTTAGGGGACAATGTGGTTGCTGTCCCCAAGCAAACACTTCCAGATTATTTAACCCAATTTAATGACGCACGTTACACCGACGTTGGCGGCTTAAAAAATCCCGATCTAAAAACGCTAACCACCTTGCGCCCTGATCTTATTGTGATCACCGGCCGTCAAGCCGGCAGCAAAGCGGAATTAGAAACCATTAGTAAGGTAAAACAAGTTAACGCTTCAGGGGAGGATTACTGGACAAGCTTCAGCGCCAATGTGACGTCTCTTGCGGCTGAGTTTAAGGCACAAGCCGCCGCAGAGCGCGCCCTTGCAGAATTAAACACAAACATAGCATCCACAAAAGCGGCCATCAAAGGCGCGCCAACTGCGCTGTTTGTCACCCATAACAATGGCGCTTTCAGCCTGCGTAATGAGCCGATAGCGACCCAGCTATTAGGACTAGCGTCTTCTACGCTTCCCGATCATGTAAAGTCTCAACAACGCGGCACACGAAGCTTTACCTCTCTTAAAGCAAGCGATATTGCACAGATGAAGCCGACAACCTTGTTTATCATTGATCGCAGCGCGGCCATTGGTAATACAAAAGAAGCACTCGATGTTGAAAAACTCAAAGCAGACCTAGCGGCTCAAGGTGGTCAGTCTATTAAGGTGGCTTACTTGTCGCCTAGACTTTGGTATTTGTCGGGCAATGGTTTGCAAAGCTTAAACTTGCAAATCAAAGAAATCGCCAACGCGCTTTGATGCATTGCCTTTCGTAAATTGCGTTTAATCCATTTAATAGTTTTGTAGGCCTGATGAGGGAGGGACGACCGTAATCAGGCGTGTGACGCTATTTAGCCTACAATTGGTTGATTTATATTGGTTTTTGTAGGCCGTCAAAAACCCGACAACACCAAACCAAATTCCTTGCTGACCAGCAAGGGATTTTTAATGATTCACCGTTTTAGAGAATACGTTAATCACCACCACACCGATGACGATCAAAGACATGCCAATGCACGCCGCTAGATCGAGTTTTTCATGGTTAAATAAATAACCAAACACCGAGATCAAGACGATACCCAGTCCCGACCAAATGGCGTACGTGACGCCGGTTGGCATGGAGCGCATCACAATCGTTAGCAAGTAAAAAGACACCGCATAACCGACGACCAGTACAATGCTGGGGCCTAACTTAGTAAACGAGTCCGACGCTTTTAGCGCCGTGGTGGCAATCACTTCCGCCAATATCGCCAGAAACAATATAAAATATGTCATACGCTCGGACCTTCTCTCAGCACTTCTATCAAGCCTTACTTGACGCTTTCAGACTCTAGCGCTTCAGATTCCGCTTCTTCAAGGTCAACGTCTTCCGCTAAGAAGCCACCGGTTTGATGCGCCCAAAGTGACGCATAGATACCAGCATGTTGAATCAATTCTTCATGGCTGCCCTGCTCAACAATGTTGCCTTTGTCCAATACAATCAAACGATCCATGGCGGCAATGGTCGACAAGCGGTGTGCAATGGCAATAACAGTTTTGCCTTGCATCAGCTTGTACAAACTGTCTTGGATAGCCGCTTCGACTTCCGAATCCAATGCCGACGTCGCTTCATCCAACACCAATAAAGGCGCGTCTTTTAACAACACTCGTGCAATCGCAATACGCTGGCGCTGACCACCAGAAAGCTTAATGCCACGCTCGCCCACCATGGCGTCATAGCCTGCGTTGCCAAACGGATCGGTTAAGTCCTGTATAAATTCATGGGCTTCGGCTTTTTTCGCGGCGGCGATCATTTCTTCCTCGGTCGCATCAGGACGGCCGTAAAGTAGGTTTTCTCGTACCGTTCTGTGCAACAAGGACGTGTCTTGCGTCACCATGCCGATTTGCGCCCGCAAGGAATCTTGCTTCACCGCACTGATGTCTTGCCCATCGATACGGATCTGACCGGATTCGATATCATGAAAGCGCATCAGTAAATTGACTATGGTGGATTTGCCCGCGCCAGAGCGCCCCACCAGACCGACTTTTTCACCGGCTTTTATCGACAGTTTAAGGTTTTCAATCACCTTGCTGTCTTGTTTGCCATAATGAAAATTCACCGCATCGTACTCAATCTTGCCGTTTGGCACCGATAACGTTGGCGCGTTGGGGTTGTCTTCGATTTCAATGGGACGAGACAGGGTTTTCATGCCGTCATGAACCATGCCGATGTTTTCAAACAGCGCACTGATTTCCCACATGATCCACTGCGACATACCATTCAATCTCAGCGCCAAACTGACCGCGATGGCAATGGCTCCGACACTGATAATGCTGCCTGTCCATAACCAAATGGACAAGGCCGCCACCGAAAACGCCAACACATAGTTACAGGTTTGCACGCCGACACTGAGCATGGTGACCAAGCGCATTTGCTTGTAAACCGTTTGCAAGAAACCGTCCATGCCCTCTTGAGCGTAATCCGCTTCGCGCTGATGATGAGAAAAAAGCTTCACCGTTGAAATATTGCTGTAGCTGTCAACCACTCGCCCTGTCATGGTGGAACGCGCATCCGCTTGCTCGGCAGAAATTCTTTTTAGCTTAGGCACAAAGTACAATTGCAGCAGCACATAGCAGACCAGCCAACCTAACATAGGAATCATCAAGCGATAATCGGCCTTGGCAATCAATACCACCATGGAAATAAAGTAAACACCGATGTAAACCAAGACATCGAGCAGCTTCATCACGGTTTCTCGCACCGCCAGAGACGTTTGCATCACCTTGGTGGAAATCCGTCCCGCAAACTCATCTTGGAAAAAAGACATACTCTGGCGCAAAATATAGTGATGCGACAACCAGCGAATGCGCATGGGGTAATTTCCCAACAACGTCTGATGGATAATAGTCGAATGCACAAACGTCACTAATGGCATCACCACCAGAATCATTAAAGACATCCACAATAAATGCGAACCTTCTTCGGCAAAAAAAGTATCGGGGTCTTTGTTAATCAGCCAATCCACCAACTGCCCCATAAAACTGAACAAGGTCACTTCTAAAATGGCAATCGTCGCGGTTAACAGCGACATCAATAAAAGCGGAATTTCTACGCCTTTCGAGTAATAACGACAGAACGCAAACAAGGTTTTAGGCGCCTGTATGGCGTCTATATCTGGGTAAGCAGACACCCACTTTTCAAAAAAACGTAACATGATATTCCTTAATAAACCTCAAATTGACCGACAAGAAAGCAACACATTATACAAAGGTGTTAGGCGGGACAAACAACAATATTCTTATCGACGAGCAATGGAGACGAAATTGAACCACGTTCCATAATGTAAAACCAGAAAAGAAAGCCTTGCATTTCTACCTGGCTGGCTTTACTTACTGTTTTCACAATTACCGTGATTCATTCATCCTAAACGGTTTATAATCGCTACTTAATAAGCGTTCTCATGGACGCTCAATAAAACAGACCGACCTATTCAATGAGTCACCCTATGAAGCTCACTTTGCCTATTATTCTTGTGCTTGGCCTTTTGTCTGGGCTGACGCCCTTGGCGATTGATGCTTATCTGCCCAGCATTCCGACTATTTCTAAAAGCTTAAACACAGATATCGGCCTTATTCAGCTGACACTGAGCATTTATTTGCTGGTATTTGCCTTTATGCAGATTTTGTTTGGCCCTATTTCTGATGCCATTGGCCGGCGTAAAGTCGTGGTCGGTGGTTTGGCCGTTTTCGCCATTGGCAGTTTTTTGTGCGCGTTGGCGCAAAGCTACGAAATGCTGCTGACCGGACGGGCTATTCAAGCGTTTGGCGGTGCGGCGGTGGCGGTTAGCGTTCCGGCTTTGGTCAAAGACGGTTTGTCGATCAATCAGTTTGCCAAAGCCATGTCGATGATTATGTTGGTGATGGCATTGGCGCCTTTGGCTGCGCCAATTATCGGTGGTGCTATTTTGACTGTGTTAAGTTGGCACTACATTTTTGTTCTCTTAGGCATATTAGCCATACTCGCCGTTGTACTCTTTTTGCGCACCATTCCAGAGACATTGCCGATCGAAAAACGCACGCCGTTTTCGTTTGGTAACGCGATTCGAAACTACATTATTTTGCTTAAAAATCGCTCCGTCATGGGTTATATCGTCGCCTCGGCGTTTTATTTTGCGGGCATGATGAGCTTTATTACTGGCTGTTCATTTGTGTATATTGAAATATATGGTGTTGACCCTGCTCACTTTGGTTTTTTGGTCGGCTTGAACGTGATTGCCATGATGCTCGCCTCGACCATTAATGGCCGCTACGTGGAAAAACTGGGCACCGAAGTATTGTCCAAATACGCCATCTATATTCCGCTGGTCGCTTCCACTTTAATGATTGCCCTGAGCTTTTTTAATCACCCACCGCTTTGGCTTATTATTGTCTCAAGTATGTTGTTCATGGGCCCAATGGGGATTCTGGGCAGTGGCTTTATGGCGGGCGCGCTGAAACATGCAGGCAACCATAATGGCAGTGTCACTGCGCTGGCAGGCACCTCACGATTCGCGTTAGGCGCACTGGGTGGCGTGGTGGTCAGTATTCTTCACAATGGCACGTTTATTCCAATGCTTGCTACCATAGCGACCTGCGGCATTATTGCGTTTGTTTGTTTTAAACTCACTGTAAAATATTCAGCAACCGCCATCACAGATTAACTTTACCCAAGACGACAATAGGAATAGCCCATGCTAAGCACACAAACCCTGATTGAAAAAATCAAAGCCACGCCTAAACAGGTTCAGTTCAAAGAAGTGATTGAGGTAATTGAGCGCGAATACGATTTCACTCCAATGGCGTTCACCAATGGCAAGCAAAGCAATGGCATTAATGAAAACAACGGCTCTTGTAAGATTCTTTCCTTTGCCTCGATCCACCAGCTTAACGCAGTAGAAACACTCAATCTATTTGGCGACTTCTACCGAGTGGATGTTTTGGAAAACCCGACATCAGATGATCATCAAAACATTCGTCAGTTCATCGAAAATGGCTGGTCTGGAATCACCTTCACCACCCCAGCACTTGCCCCAAAAGCAGAATAAGCTAAACGCGTCCGAAACGGTTGAACTCTCCGCCCATAAAATGCGATAGTGCTGAACGGCATACATGAGGTAATTATGGAATTAGTGGCATTTGATTTAGACGGCACTCTACTGAACCGACATCAGCGTCTTTCTGACTATACACTCGACACGCTTGCGCGCTTAAAAGCCGCTGGGGTTTTCTATACGGTGGCAACGGGTCGCACTCATTTTGCTGCCATGCCTTGTATTGAAGGGCATGATTTTCCCAACTGGCAGATTTTCAAAAATGGTGTTGAATGGTGGGACCCACAGCAAAATCGTTATCGTCATCGCAACCTGCTGTCTCAAAGCCATATTTCAGAGCTACTGACGTCTTTTGAAGAAAACCACGTCACGCCATTTATTTTTTGCTTAGAAGAGGATGGCTCGCATAGAGTTTACCATTCGCCACTCACTGGGCATTTGAGCGACCATATCGCCAATGAGTTAGGCAATCACAAAAACATGAGCCTTCACCCCATAGCCGAGCTTTCTCACAGCGCAAGAATCACCAATATTAGTGCAATGGGACGACCTGAATTTATTGAAAACATTGTCCTAGACAGCCAAAAACACAGCCATTTAACCGCCTATTCTGGTGGTGGCATTTACAACCCTGACGCCTTTTGGTTAGACATCCATCACAGTAATGTGTGTAAAGGTTCTGCTTTGATGGAACTTAAAGAAGAAATAGGTGCCAAAAAGTTGGTCGTGTTTGGCGATGGGGACAATGATCTGTCTATGTTCTCCGCCTCAGATGAAGCCTTTGCCACCGATAATGCCTTACTTCATGTAAAAGAAGCGGCTACCGATGTCATTGGTCATCATGATGAAGACGGCGTAGCAAGGTATCTAAGAAAAAGGTATGACTTGTGATCTTAAATGCGCGGGGTTGATTTATATGTATCCTCCTCCATTAACTAAAAGACAACATAAATGCCTTTACCCAACAATCAATTTGAATCATGATTGTTAAAAGAATAATTAGTTTGGAGAAATGCCATGTTTGAATTTTTGTTATTTGCCGCTGCCTGTGCAGCAATTGCTTTCTTGGTAGCCAATATCCAGAAATACACTGCACAACCGAAAACAAAACTGCAACCAATCAAAATTGAGCGCGAAAAAACCTCTCGACCAACACCGGTTCAAAAGCGCCCTTATTAAATAAACCTTTTCTCCATTCTCACGGTTTACCAAAAGCCAGTCTGAAACATTTCAGTCTGGCTTTTCTATAGACTTAATACCGTACTCTTTTAGTTTAATCGCGATGGCACTATGGCTCATACCGACCGCTTTTGCTAAGCGCCTTGTACTCGGAAAGCTTGGATAAAGTGCCTTTAATAATTCCGCCTCCCATTGCTTGATAGTCTGCTCTAATGAGTGGTTAATCAGTGTCATTTCCCCCCTGCGGTGAGACTCTGCCAGTCGAATATCATCGGCCACCCATTCGTTTTTTTGTTTCAATAATGTTTGCAAACAAACATTCTGCAGCTCTTTGAGATTACCCGGCCAATCATACAAGGCCATTTTTGTCAGCGCACTTTTGGCAACCGAAGGCACAGGCAGACGGTGGCGTTCGGACTGCACTGTTAGGGCTTGCTGAAGCAGCCCGGCTAAATCTTCCTTACGCTCCCGAAGCGCTGGCATAGGCAATACCAAGGTCGCCAAGGCGTAGTAGAGGGTTTTATTCAATCGTTCCCCGTCGGCCAACTGCGCTTCGCTCAAGGAAGACACACCCAACAAACGCATTGTAGTATCAAAGCAAGCACGCCCACTTGATCGTCGAGTTAAGTGATTAAGTAAGCCTGCTTGGATCTGCGCGTCCAGATACTCAATCTCGTCAATCACCCACCAGCCAGAAAGTCTTTCCAATTCCGCCAAGTCATTTATGGTGATATTTTTGGCGTGACGAAAAATTAACACCGTATCGTGCGCGCCTTGGGATTGCTGCCAATATTGAAAAAGCGCCTCAATCATATTGCGCTTGCCCGTGCCCACTTCACCCAGTACCAACAAAGGCGCGTTTAGCTCAGTAAAGGCTTTTGCCTGACTCAAGGTTTGTTTCATCACCGCGCTTTTAACCACCGCAGAAGGAAAGTCGTTTTCTAGACAATTCTCGACACCTGGCGTTTGCTTTAAGCTTTCCGCTTGACGGTCTAAGCGCGCTTTCGACTTTACATAAATCACCGTCCCGGCCGGATTTGCTACGCCATCGTCATCGGTGACAAAAATCGGCTTCATTTCCAGCAATAAGGTTTGATTACGAACTCGAACGCGCTTACTCATTCCCTCCCGTGGGTTCGCCCAAGCGTCTTTGGAAAAATGCAGGCCTTTAATACATTGCTGTAAAGGTTTGTGTAAAAGATCGGCAATGGCAAGCTGTAAATCGTCTGCAGCCAACTCCGTCACCATGGTGATATTGCCTTTCAGATCAACAGAAATAACGCCATCCGGTAAGGCTTCCAACAAGGTATACAGCGCATTGTGCTCCCTCTCCGAAGGCGTAAACATCACTGTTTTAACATCTTCGACGCTGTCTAAACGACGAATATCAGACAATAACAGCTGCAATTTAGCAAAAGGGATATCGGGAAAACCACAGTAAATACAACGCCGCTTGGTATCGACTTCCACTAAGCGCATGTCAATTTGGTGAGGAATAAACAAATCGAGGGCTTCTCGCACCATGCCAATTCTGTCTTCACACTGTATTTCTAATCTCATGGCGTTTTTCTGACTTCGGCGCTTAGCAAGGCCTGTTTAGGACTTAGCAACAACACATTCTGCTGTGGTGCAAAGCTGCCATACAAAGGCAATACAGCGGCCCCTAAAACGCCAGCCGTATGACCCGTCTGAGCAATGCGAATCGGCGGTAACGCCAACATACTGTGAGACATCAAGGTATTTTCAATACAGGCAATTAACCTTGCTAATACTGGCGGCGGTAAACGACCGCCAATCAAAATCGCTTCCGGATCATATAAAGCCACCACGGACGCCAACGCTGGCGCCACCTCCAATGCCACTTCATTGGCCCATTGCTCAATCCATTGAGGATATTGAGTATCAAGCCACATAGCGTCAGTCACTGGCCACTCGACGTGTCTGTCCGCAAAGAATCGACGTAAAGACGACACCGACAAGGCTTCAAGAATCCATTTACCATGCTTGCCGGTTGCCGTCGGGATCAACCCAAAGCTGCCCGCTTTGCCATGGGCGCCAAAATAACATTCGCCATTAGCAACAAAGCTACCACCACAAGCGGTGCTGACAAAAAGATAAAAAAAGTGCCCCTGCGGCGCACTCGGCGACAAGAGTAACTCACTGGTTGCCGCGGCGACCGCGTCGTTTTCACAGAAGCATGGCACGCCAGTTAAATTCGTTAACCAAGCTTCAAAAGCGTTCGATTGCCAATACGCCAGAGCGGCTTTTAATCCTTCAAGATCCGCTCGCTGGTCTGAGTCTGTGACTAAGGTTTCCAACCAAGAATCCATGTAATCAGGCCGCGTCAGCCCAATACCCTGAACCTTATTCCAATCTGCACCCAGTGTCGCTTTCACTTCTTCGATCAGATCTTGGGCGATGTTTTTCGCCAAGGCTTCTGTTGGAAAAGACACCATACGCTCTAACAACAAAACACAGGTACCACTAAAATCCAGCAATGCCGCGCTAATATGATCTCGGTCGACATTAATGCCCAAGCCATAAGCACCTGTTTTGTTGATGCTTAATTTAATTGAAGGCTGCCCACGGCGCCCCTTAACTTTGCCCGCCACTTGCAGCAACTGGCGCTCTAGTAGTGACGAGGTAATCACTGAGATAGTTTGAGCACTCAACCCAGTACGCTCAGCAATGCTCACCCGAGATATCTCCGGATGCTGGCGCACCAAATGCAAAATAATTCGCTCATTGTAAATGCGACTTTGTTCAGAAGTACTACCTGACGACTTCATATAATCTTACTCTCATTTTGAGCCCGCAAACTGGAAACTCGTCTTGGCTTCGCTCGGACATTGTGCAAAGGTCTTAACGAATCGCTAGTATTTAATAAATCTAATTGATTTAATAATATAACCCATTAAGATGGGAAATCAGCAATCGATCTTATCATCCTCTTAAACAACAATAAAAAGCTCACATTATACAGCAGAGCGACAGCAAAGGACGAAGTCATGTCTTCTTTTCCAGCATTTCAATCCGCCGACTTTTTAAACGACCACATCCAGTCGACAATGAATTTCTATCACCCCAACTGCATCGACCCAGCAGGTGGTTTTTTTCAATTTTTCAAAGACAATGGCGAAATTTACGATACCGACACCCGCCACCTTGTCAGCAGCACGCGGTTTATTTTTAACTACGCCAAAGCGTATCAAGCAGAAGCTCAAAATACCCCCAACAAACAAGCCTACCTTGACGCCACGCGCCATGGTTTAGCCTATTTGAGAAATCGTCATCGCCGTGAAAATGGCGGTTATGTCTGGCTGCTCAACAAGGATCAAAACCTTGATGAAACCAACCATTGCTATGGCTTTGCCTTTGTTATGCTGGCTTACGCAAGCGCCTACAAAGCCGGTGTAGCAGAAGCAAAACCATGGATTGAAGAAACCTTTAATAGCATGGAAAAGCATTTCTGGGACGCCGAGTTCGGCTTGTACAAAGACGAAATATCCAGTGACTGGCAGAACGTCTCGCCTTATCGAGGCCAAAACGCCAACATGCACAGCTGCGAGGCCCTGCTTGCCGCTTACGACGCCACGCAAGAAGCTCGCTATTTGGAACGTGCCACCTTGCTTGCCAACCATATTTGCCAACGCCAAGCCGCCTTAGCTGGCGGCGAGATTTGGGAGCATTACACGACGGATTGGCAAGTCGATTGGGATTACAACAAAGACAATCCAAAGCATTTATTTCGCCCTTGGGGGTTTCAACCTGGCCACCAAACAGAATGGGCAAAATTGCTGTTGTTAATCCATCAGCGCTCGCCGCTTGACTGGTTAGTACCGACCGCCCAAAGACTGTTTAACGTCGCTTGGGACAAAGCCTGGGACGAAACAAACGGTGGCCTTTGCTACGGCTACGATCCACAAGGCCATATTTGCGACGGCGATAAGTATTTTTGGGTGCAAGCGGAATCCTTTGCCGCGGCGGCCATGCTCGCCATCCTCACCAAAGAAGAACATTATTGGGATAAGTACCAACAACTGTGGCAATACAGCTGGTCTCACATGATTGATCATCAGTACGGCGCTTGGTTTCGGATTCTAACCCAAGACAATCAGGCTTTTGATGATTGCAAAAGCCCAGCCGGCAAAACCGATTACCACACCATGGGCGCGTGTTATGAAGTAATCGAGCAACTCGCACTTCCCTACTGAGCGGGTCTAATTTTTCTACTGTTCTCTAATGCTCTAATCAATTGGGGGGGCTAATCATTCTATTCATCGACAAAATGAAGTATGATGCAACCCCCTACGTTAGTGGATACGAGCCTCTTTCCCTATGCAGCTAGACAAAATAGATCTCAATTTACTTCGTTATTTAGACTCCTTACTCCGGGAGCAAAATGTCACCCACGCCGCCAATCAGCTCGGTATTACTCAGCCAGCGATGAGCAACGGACTAAGACGTTTAAGAGATCTATTTCATGACCCACTGTTAGTCAGAACCAGTGATGGCATGATGCCAACCGCCTTGGCGATTCAACTGCAACCACGCGTGCAAAGCATATTACAAGCCGTCGATGAAGTTCTCCATCTAGGACAAAATTTTGAGGCCCATTCAAGCTCCCGTGTATTTCGCATTATGGCCAGTGACTACGCTGAAGCCACACTGATTCCGCCACTGATGAAAAAGCTACAAGACGAAGCGCCCAATGTCATATTAGACGTGATGAACCCAAGCGACGTTAGCTTTCATGACGTGGAAAAAGGCAAGGTGGATCTGGTCATTAACCGATTTGACCTACCACCACAATCTTTTCATCAGAAATCTGTTTGGGTTGACCATTTTTCCTGTTTAGTGCCCGCCAATTCCGACATTGCCAAAAATTTTAATTTAGACACCTACCTTAACTCTCCCCATGTTTGGGTCAGTAAAACAGGCTTTGGCGTCGGTGTCGGCATTCAGCCAGAAGAAGTGCAAAAACTGGGCTGGGTCGATGGGACCTTAGCGGATTTAGGCTTTAAACGAAATATTCGCTTGTTTACTCGAAACTATAATGTGGCGATGCGCGCTACCGAGCAATTGGGTCTGATCGCCACATTGCCGTCTCTGGCGACTCGCTTAATGAAAGATAACAGCAGCGTTATTGTACTGCCGCCGCCTTTTGACATTCCGCCCGTGGAGCTAAAAATGCTGTGGAGTCCATTGCTACAACATGACCCCGGTCATATTTGGCTACGCTCCACTATTGCTGGCTGCGCTAAAACCATTGCCGAAAACAACAATTTGTAAATGCCGCGTCGAGAACGTTAAACATTAAAAAACGAGCCATGTGCTCGTTTTTTAATGTTTAACGTTGAATGATCAACTTAACGCGGTTAACAAAGCATCATTCTCACAAAAATCTCACAAACGCCGATAGTTACATACCCTTCATTTGCTCGAGTGATTCTTCTGCACTAGATACGGTTCTTTTTAGATCGGTAATATGACCATTTTCTATGCTGTAGCACCAACCATGAACATGCAGCTCTTGGCCGATTTTCCAAGCGTTTTGCACAATACTACTTTGGCAAACGTTAGCAACTTGTTCTACCACGTTTAGCTCGCACATGCGGTCAAAACGCGTATGCTCATCTTCTATCCCATCAAGCTCTTCACGATGCAAACGATACACATCTTTGATATGACGCAGCCAGTTGTCTATCATGCCATGCTCTTCGGTCCCCATCGCGGCTTTGATACCACCACACCCATAATGCCCCACCACCATAATGTGTTTTACTTTCAACACATCCACGGCGAACTGAATAACCGACAAACAATTTAGATCGGTATGCACAACAACATTGGCAATATTACGATGAACAAAGACTTCGCCCGGTAAAAGATCCACTATTTGGTTAGCCGGAACACGACTGTCCGCACAACCAATCCACAGATATTCTGGATGCTGCTGCTTTGACAAGGTAGAAAAAAAACCTGGATCTTCCGCTGTGATCTTAGCCGCCCACTCTCTATTTTTATTAAAAAGTTCATCTAAATAATTAGACATGGTTCACCTCCTTTATTTTCTTTCGATACCAGCGAAGCTTAATGTCCGCCGTAAGTGTGATTGCGTTAAGCAACATGGCGGCCGCACGACCGTCATAAGAAGCCTTATGAATATGAGGCGTCATGCTTAACAACTGCTGAATTTGTGCTTGGGAATCTAGGTTAAAAGTAAAGCTTTCTGCTTGTTCCAATATCAAGTCGAAGTCCGACAATTCTGAGGTAAATGTAGGTTTATAATCATGTATCGCTGGGTACAAAATACGACGCAGCTCAATCAAATGATCCGCGCCAGATTCCACCAACAAAAGCAGTCCATTGTCCTTTAATACCCGAGAAAATTCGTCAAAAACAGGAAAGCCAAATAAACACAACACCGCATCAAAAGACTGTTCCGGCATGGGCAAACTGGCATTACTGCCCACCACCCAACTGACGTCTTTGTCACGTTTACTCGCGGCCAAAATCGCCCATTTTGAGATATCTAGACCAGTACGCGTCACTTCTATCCCTTGTGAAGACAACTGACAAGCCAACTTATCTAGGTAATAGCCTTCGCCGCAGCCGGCGTCCAATAGAGAAATTTTGTCGCTCAACGCGCCTTGGGGCCAGGAAGATAACACGGCATTAACAATAGGAAGATAGTGCTGCTGATTTAAAAAAGCCTGACGAGCGGCGACCATCTCTTTGCTGTCACCTGGGTCTTTAGAACGTTTATTTTGCACTGGCAAAAGGTTGATATAACCGGTTTTCGCTAAGTCATAAGTGTGTCCATGTGGACACTTTAAAACCCGTTCCACTCGGCTTAGCGGTGCGGCATCAATGGGGCAGGAAAGGTTTTCGAGTGTTGACACAAGATTCCTATAATTTATTAATAAGTGCTTAATGGAAAGAATAACCTATTCTCAACAAGCAGAACATCAAAAACACTAAAGCCATAATGCTTTCTTATTTCAACCCGTGACCGTTAAGCCGTATCGTAACTGTTCTGCATATAGGTCAGAAAATCGGCACTGCACAAGGGCTTGGAAAACAAGTAACCCTGCACTTCCTGACACTCATAGCCGTTTAAAACATCGACTTGCGAGCGGCTTTCCACCCCTTCGGCAATCACTTTCAAATTCAGACTGTTGGCCATCGCGATGGTGGCTTTCACAATCGCGTCATTATCGCAATCCAAGCCTAAATCATGAATAAAAGAACGGTCTATTTTTAGCGTTTGGATGGGGAATTTTTTCAGATAAGCAAGGGAAGAATAGCCGGTGCCAAAATCATCGATAGATAACGTCAGACCCAATTTACGGAAGCTATGTAACTTCTCAATAGACTGTTGAGCATCATTCATCAGCATGCTTTCTGTCAATTCAAGCTCAAAGTTTTTAGGGTCAACGCCCGTTTCTTCCAATGCCCTTCTGACCATATCCACCAAGTCCGCTTGCATAAACTGTCGACTTGATAAATTAACCGACAACTTGATCGGTGGTACGCCCGCCTCCCGCCATTCTTGCAATTGGCGACACGCTCGGCGGATCACCCATTCTCCCAGCGGAAGAATCAAGCCACTTTCCTCAGCCAAGGGAATAAACTGATCAGGGCTTATCATCCCAAGCTCAGGGTGAACCCAGCGAATCAAGGCCTCCGCACCCACCACTGCTTCATCAGGAAGACGAATTTTAGGTTGATAATGCAGAACAAACTGCTCTTCTTCGATCGCTTTTCGCAGCCCACCGCCCAAGGTTAAGTGCGCATTAATATTGTCCGCCATCCGATTTTCATAAACAAAATACATGTTATGACCCGTAGACTTGGCGCGATACATGGCGGCATCGGCATTTTTTAACAAATTGTCCACATCATCGGCGTGCTGTGGATAGCTTGCAATACCAATGCTGGCGGTAATCATCATTTCCATTTTAGCCACAGGGTAGGTATTACTCGCGTTTTGCATAATGCTCTGGGCAATGCTTTCTAGCTCTTCAATCGTGCTGGTATTTTCCAGCACCACGACAAACTCATCACCACCTAGACGGTATAAGCAAGCGCCAGAAGGAATGCTGCCTTTAATGCGTTCCGCGACGCGCTGAATCAACTCGTCCCCGACTCGATGACCAAAGTTATCATTAATCACTTTAAAGCCATCAAGATCCAAATACAAAAGACCGAATTGACGGTGACGCTTACGAGCATTAACCAATGCACTTTCAAGTTGCTGATAGAGCAAATTACGATTGGGTAAATGGGTTAAGCTGTCGTAATTGTTGAGCCGATACAAGGCGACTTCGTGGTCTCTTTCTTCTTGAATATCGTGGGTTAATAAATAAAACGTATCTGTTTCTTTATTATGGGAAGCTTCTATCTTATGCCAACGAACGCCTTTTTTAGTCGACAGCCTAATTTCTTGAGACAAGCTCTCTTGTTGCGTTAATCGACTAATAAAACTGTTCGCCGCGCCGGACACCGCAAACAAATCACGCACATTATGAATGTCACCAAACTCAGCGCAAAAGCAGTCGCTGGCACTAATATAAGTCCCGCTATTGCTGAAAATGACAAAAGATAGGGTTTTAAACTGCGCCAGCATACCGACATGAATATCGTGGGCCAAAGGCGTGGCGACTTTTTCCAACGCCACCAAGGGATGAGCTTCGACAGACAGCCCTTTACGCCCATTTCCGAGAGAAACCACAGAACCTGTAACAGAGTATTGAGCCCCTTCTTTTGACACAAACGGCCATTTAAAAGGTAACAGCTCGCCTATTTCATGAGTATCAAGATAAAAAGACAAACGCTCTTTCAGTGCGCCACTAATGGCTCGCTGACCAGACTTTATGTCGCTTAAGGAATCCGTTAGCAAGCGCTCAGCCGCTGCGTTATAGCACGGCACACTGGATTGCTCTACATCTATAACCCAAGCCGCTAATGGCATTTTATGATCAAGTAACTCTGCTAAATCAGTCATTTATTTTTAATACTACTAAAATACAGTCAACCTATTTCGATATTAGGTTACGTCAAGTCTCACCATGAATCAGCCACAATAAACACACATCGACTTTGAATAACATTTTTTGTCTGATCTGTAACCTGCCAAAAAAATGCATGTTTAGGACGGTCATCACGTAGGAATAAGCCTACAGGATTGTAGGCAGATTGCAGAGAAAAGAAAGAAAAATTAGCATTTATATCAGGTGCCGCCAGCCAGTGCGGCTTATCCAGCAACTGAAAATACGAAAAATCCGCCTTCAAGAGAGCAAGGTCCGATACTCGAATCCAACCACCACAGGCTTCACCCGCCAGCCACGAGCGAACATCCGCAGCGTTCTTTAAAGCACAATATAAACGCCCAAAGATCAGCAAGTTTGTCTCGACTTCTCTACCGTTTGCCAGCGCGTCAATGGCAGCATAGCCCTCTTCGGTCTGCAAAATACCTAGCTGATGTTCTCTGGCTCTGGTGACTTTTTTCAGCAAACTGTCATTTTTATTCGGCCCGATCCAGTCATGAGGGAAAAGATCCGGCCTTTCTAAATAGAACTTAATGGCGATTTCAAATTGATGAAGTTGACCGTCTGGCGTTTCAACCAACATATCCACTTCGCCAAGGGTTTTTCCTTTGCTTTCAATTTGAAAGTGTTCCCTATGCATTTTCAAATGCGACAAATGCACTATCGCAAAGGAAAACAAAGTCTCGAAATAACTGCCAAGAAAATGCGACTTACACGCGGCAAAAGCCTGCAGCAACAGCTCAGGGTTATCATCCAGCGCCACTAAACAGGCGTTTACATCCGCAACCCAATAAGGCGCAAGGTCAAAATCACGCTCAATATAATGCCCTTCCACCAGCCAAGCCAAATCCTTCACCAGCGGATGACGTAACTGGCTTAACATCACAAAATACCACTTAAATGTTGATCAATTCGGTTCAAGCAAACCACCACATGGCGGACTTTAGCTGGCGCTTGATGTGCCAAAGCCTCTTCCGCCATAGGGGAAATGTGACAACGTTTGGGCAAATCACGCCCCGTTGCCAGCAAGGTTTTAAAACGTTCTATCATCACAAATCGCAACCATTGCTCAAATGTCATGCTATCAATACAAAAAGGCTCTTTGCTTTGCAACGCCTCTTGCGTAGGTTGCTGACATTCCCACACACCACAGTCTTGCATCGCCATTTGCAAGTCCATCAATAAATCAGCCAACCGATGATGGTCAGAAAAGGCTTTATTCAACCTGATTTCTCCTATGAAAAACGGTAAGATAGCGCATCTTTATTCACATAATGAAGGGCGCCGCAGCGCCCTCTCTGGCAAAACGAGTCTATACTTTATCATGAACAAAATAGAATCTCTGTCTGACTTATTTAATCTGGTCGATTGTGATGTGAGCTACTACGACCTAGGGCGCAACATCACCAAAATCACCCCACAACAAGCGATACAGTTCGACCGTAAACAACAAGCCTACCCCTTTCCCTTTCGTCAGCACGCTTGGCTGGCCTGTTTATTGAAACTTAAAAAATCCCCCTCTACAGCGGCCGCGCAGAAAGACGCCATAGACTCCAGCGTCATTTGGTTTCTCAAACTGCCACTGGACGAAGCGGGCTGTTTAAACCTTGGCACACGCGATCACTTCATTAAAAGCATCGTCGATAAAATCCTACACAAAGGCGAAGCCGCAGGCTTATCAGAAGCTCTTGAAGACAGCCCCTATGCGTTTAAACCAGACCAAGAGCGCATGGCAAGTTTTCACGCGATTCTCGGCAAAGACTTACACCAAACAGCGTCGCATTATTTTGATGACGTGGTTCAATACCTTACATCCGACTTAACAAAACAAGACGACCGCTGGCAAACGCTCGGCCTACAAGGCATTGCCGAACTGGCCGCCAGAGTAGACGAAGACAAATACCAAGCGCTGATACAAAAAGCCATCCAACAGGCCGCCAACCCCGTGGCCAGTGCATTATGCCATGCCCTTGAGCACGAAATATTGCCCAGCCAATTACAAAACACCCTGATCGCACAATTGCAAACCGAGCAAGATGCGCTGCTGCAAGCCAGTTACTTACGCGCTTTATCAAGAGCGGATTTAAACGACACACTATTATTGCCGCTGTTTGGTTTGCTTGGCAGCCTAACCCTATGCAGCGATGAAGACATCCACAGAATGGTCGCCCTCGCCGCCAAATGCCCCCATTGGTTAGGCCAAAATCCACAGCTATTGCGCATCATCATGGAGAAACTGGCTCATCGAGAAGACGGCTATATCGCCTTCAAACAAATCGCCGCCGAACTCAGCCAACACCCAGAAACCAAACAACCCCTTTGGGCATTGTTACGCGGTGGGCACGTCAGCCCAAAATTAGCACAAGCGGTCAGCTATTTATTCACCCAAACACCAAAATCAGTGCAGTGATTGGACAAGACTAGCATTGGAATAGACTAACATTGAGCTAGAGGATTAGAGTCTGAGCATGAAGAATACCGCAGACTCTAAGGCGCGCACTCATCACTTCTTAAAAGTGAACAATCGCGTCTTAAAAGCGGACAACACTTTAGGCAGATGATCCGGCAAATCTTCCGCAATCAGTCCCGCACCAAACGTGTTTGCTACTTCGCCATGCAGCCAAACGCCAGCCGCTGCGGCATTAAATGGCGACATACCTTGAGACGTACCTTGAGAAAGCAACCCGACAATAAAGCCTGTCAATACATCCCCAGAACCCCCCGTTGCTAAGTCGGCTGGGGCGTTTGAGTTAATCACGGCGCGACCATCCGGCGACGCAATCACCGTATCCGCGCCTTTTAATACCACCACAGCACCGCTTTGTTTGGCGGCAAGTCGAGCACGGGTTAATTTGTCATCACGATGATTTTTATTCATTTCTGGGCTTTTATTCATTTCAGGAAAGATACGCGCAAACTCCCCTTCATGGGGCGTCATCACGCAAGGTCCAACAATGGCATCTAACAGTGTTTGAGGGTCGCCCGAAAAAGCACTGAGCGCGTCCGCATCCAATACCGTGGCACGACCTGTCACCAGCGCCGCCAAAACAATTTTGCGCGTTCGAATACGCTCAAAGCCGACCAAACCCGCTCCCGGCCCCACCGCAATGGCGTTATAACGTGGGTCTAATAACAACTCTTCAAAATCTTCCGCCTCTTGGCTTTGCTCTAACTTAGCCACCATCACGCCGGTTAATGCCGTCGCATACACAGCCCAAGCTTTAATGGGGGCGGCCAACGTCACCAACCCAGCGCCTATTCGCATCGCGCCACGCGCCGTTAAACGACTTGCGCCTGTCATGTTTTCACCACCGTACACCAGCGCGTGCCCACGATGAAACTTATGTCCGTCCAATCTGGGCCAAGGGTAATCTCGATACCAGAGTTCAGGGCTATTCTCCCAGGCTTGAATATCCAACGCTTCCAACACAGCGGCAGGAATACCAATATCAGCAACGACCAGTTCACCGCACAAAGCGCGTCCTGGAAACAATAAGTGACCCGGTTTTTTACGAAAGAAGGTCACCGTTAACTCAGCTGGCGCAACAACGCCAAAGGCGGCGCCCGTTGCACCGTCAAGCCCACTCGGCACATCCACGGCACAAACGGGAATATCACGAGCAATAATTTCATCAAGCATATCACGCGCTTTACCGGCCAAAGAGCGAGTCAACCCCGCGCCAAATAGAGCGTCGATGACTAAATCGGTTTGTTCCAATACATCGACCGAATACCCTTCTACGTCCCCTTGCCACGCATGGAAAAAATGCGCCGCTTCTGGCGATAACTGTTCCATCGAACCCAAAAATGCCAGCCGCACAGGCCAGCCAGCAGAGTGCAAAAGCGTGGCAACCACAAAACCATCACCGCCATTATTGCCCGGCCCACACAGCACCAATACCGAACATCGAGACCAACGCGCAAGCACCGCATCCGCCACCGCCTTTCCTGCCGCTGCCATCAAATCCATTGCTGGCACGCCAGCAGCGACAGCGGCTTTATCTGCCATAGCCATTTGGTTTGGGGTTAAAAGGTGTTGCTTGTGTTCGTGCTCCATTGTCTTTCACCTATTTATTGTTAAATTTTAACGGCTTAGACTCGCCTTTACTATATTGTCTAAGCTGTCACAGGTATGATGGCGAATTCTGAAAGCTTTTACATTTTCGACCTATTACCGGACACCTTTATGAACGACGAGATCAACTACACAAACAATCCCCTACACGGCCTAGGATTACAAGATCTGCTCACCCAGCTAGTTGATCATTACGGCTTTGAGACTCTCTATGCTTACCTGAACATCAACTGCTTCAAGACTAACCCAAGCATTGAATCCAGTGTGAAATTTCTTAAGAAAACCGAGTGGGCGCGTGAAAAAGTAGAAATTTTCTATTTGTATAAGTATAAAAACCTACCACGAGTGTCATCGGAGCAATTTGCCTTACCGCCGAGAAAACGCATCATTCCCGAAGGGCAAACGCCTCGTGAGCCAGCAGAATTGAGCCTGGAAGATGCTGAACGCGTAAGAGAAAAACAGGCGCAGAAAGCCGCTGAACATGGCAAAACGAAACACTATCAAAACAGCAAGCCTGACAGATATTGGTAAGGACAAGACTTCAGTTTCATGTCTAAAACGCCATCATTAAAAGAGGCGAATTAGCTAAACCTCAGCCAATCTTTCACCACGCGCAGTAATACGCTCGCCTTTGGGTAAATACTTCTGCATGACACTCATCAATTCGCGATGCTCCAGTATCGCAAGGCATTCTTTTTCACTGAGGTGATCAAGCAGGTTTTGAATGTTGTCGCTGTTGAGGATTTGCCATTCGGCACAAATCCATGCACGACAAAACGCTTTATTTGGCTCATCTATTGGCATTTGCGCTAGGTGCCAATAAAACAGTGTTGAGTCTGATACTAGGCGTTTAAGGGATGATAAAGACGCATCGAAATTCAATCCCTTTTGCCTAAGACTATGACGATGCTGCATGGCAACAATCGGGTGTGGACGCTTCTCTTCAGGCGCACGCATCAAACCTAAGTAACGAATCACATTACCGCGTTTGGCGCCCCCACTGAGCCATGACAATGGAATAGACAGAATCAAACCAAAGCTAATCGGTAAAGACCAGTAAAACAATTCCTCACTTAGAAACAATGCGCCACCCGCCAAACCTAAGCCTAATAAAGTATGGCTACAATGGGCACGAGCAGCGACTTTCCATGAGGTTGCGCCATCATCACGGGATTGAGGTTTCCAACCGCTGTCTCGGCCTTTAAACACATCGTAAACCACTTGAAACTGAGACAGCATCAAAATAGGCGCATACAAAGCCGACAACACAGTTTCTACCAAGGTGCTTAAGGTCAGTAGTATCGGCCCACCAAATTGCATGCAGCGGCGAATATTCAACATAGCAGCCAACCATCCATAGACTTTTGGTGCCAACACCAGCGCCATGGATAGGATGAACAAAGAGCGTGCTTTTTCAAAATCAAACACTGGCCAAGTTGGGAATAACGATGGATTGGCAAAATATTCAGGGCGAACAAAGTACGCCTGTACCGCCAAAGCAAAACCCACGACAATCAACATCAACCAAAAAACAGCACTCAGATACGACATGATGCCAGACATCAAATGCAAGCGGGTGGCAAAATGAAAGCCTTTGGCAAACACGAAGGCCTTATGCTGTAAGTTACCCTGACACCAACGACGATCTCGAACAATCACGTCCACCAGCGACGGCGGCGCTTCTTCGTAAGAGGCTTTTAGATCGGTATCAAAGCGCACGCCCCAACCAGCACGACGCAATAAGGCGGCCTCCATAAAGTCATGGCTCATCACATGGCCACCAAAAGGCGCTTTACCTTCTAACATGGGCAAACCGCAGGCTTCAGCAAAAGCCTTGGTGCGAATAATGGCGTTATGCCCCCAAAAGTTGGAAGAATAACCGTGCCACGCCGCCAAACCGGAAGCATAAATAGGACCAAAACAATGGTTAGCAAACTGCTGAATACGACTGTACAAGGTGTTCGCACGAATAATGGTTGGCAAGGTTTGAATCAAACCTAAACCGGGTTCGGCCGCCATCCGACGCGTTAGGGAAATCAAGCAATCCGCGCCCATCAAACTGTCGGCATCCAACACAATCATGCATTCATAGTCACCACCATAACCTGTCACCCATTGTGCAATGTTACCGGCTTTGCGCTCGACATTTTTATGGCGTCGACGGTAATAAATAGGACAATCTGCGGCATCGTCATTCAGCAGAGGCTGAAAAGCTTGTTCCTCGGCAATCCACGCATCGGCTTTGTTGGTGTCACTCAGAATGAAAAAAGCGAATTTGCCCGGCGCTTGCTGCATCAAATCTTCGTGCATCGCTTGGATATTGGCGCGAATACGCAAAGGGTCTTCGTTGTAAACAGGCAATAAAATCGCAGTAACTCCTTCTACTGCTTGCTCTTTTCGTCGACGAGAAAACGGCCATAACTGAAAAACCAACCCCAGCGTTGCTTGCGAAAAGGCAAAGGAAATCCACGTGAAGTTGATGCAAAATAACACCAAAAATGCCCACTGTAAGCCAGCAACCGCATTGGTATTCAGCACATCATACATTTCAGTGGCGCCGTACCAAGACAATCCAACGGTCAGCAATAAAACGAAAGCTCGTGCCAAAACAGTGGTGAGTGCAAAGCCTTGCACTCTTTTCTTACGTGCTTGAGGGGCTTCATTAACACTATGGCGCGGCATCTCCAAAGGGGAAGTCTGCGGCAGGGCTAATGGTGTCGCGCTGTCTTTTACTAACATCATTACTCCTTAATCCAACGATACAGCCAAGTCGGCGCAACGGCGCTGTCACCCTGTTTCAGTTGAACCCTTAACTCAGCCAAGCTGGCGTCTTGTGGATCAAAAGAAACGTACACTCGCACACCATTATTATGAGGATTTTTGACCGCTATCGCTTCGAGTATTTTCCCGTTACTAATGCTGGCATCAATAGTCAGATCATCAACATTCACATCGGGCATTTTATTGTAATCGATCACCACTTCTGGGCGAGTTGTAAACAACTTCACGCCTTTCGCACTGCGAACAACACGAGGCAAATCCAAAGACACAGGCGTATCGTTAGACCAGGTCATCAAATATTGATAGCTATAAGATTGCCCCTTTTTAAGACCCTCTTTCGGCTGCCAATAAGCCACAATGTTGTCGTTTGTCTCTGCATTGGAAGGAATTTCCACCAGCTCAACATGCCCAGCGCCCCAATCATTTATTGGCTTTATCCAAGCAGAAGGACGCGTGTGATAACTGGCCTCTAGGTCTTGGTAGTCTTCAAAACTGCGCTGACGCTGAATTAAGCCAAAACCTTTAGGAGAAGCATCACTAAAGGCACTGACTTCTAATGTTTTTGGATTATTTAATGGGCGCCAAAGCATCTCATTCTTGCCTGTTAAAATTTGCAAACCATCCGAATCATGAACGGCTGGACGATAATCGAGAACATCTGAGGCGTCCAATGCACTGTTGTGCATAAACATGGACGTCAGCGGCGCAATGCCGATGTGTTCAATGTCCTCTCGTGGAAACAGCGTGGCTTTCACATCAATACGCGTTGGCTTTCCAGGGTAAATACCAAAGCGGTACGCCCCCGTGATGCTCTTACTGTCTAACAAAGCGTGCACAACAATGGCGTCTTGGCTTGATGATGGGCGCTCAATCCAGAATTGCTTAAACATCGGAAATTCTTCGCCTTTCGGTTGCGCCACATTCATTGCTAACCCCCGAGCCGACAACCCATAAGACTGGCCTTTAGAGACTGCTCTAAAATAGCTAGCGCCTTGAAACACCACAAACTCATCGTTGTAATCGTCCCGATTAATAGGGTAATGCAAACGCAAACCAGCGTATTTTCCAACCAAAGAAATCAGTTGACCTATTTCGGTATTGGGGGTTGAAAAGGAGTCAGGTGAGACATTTAATGGGAAAGCATGGCCATTCTCGACCACATCGATGGAGACGAGATCTTTAAACAAAAACCCCGGTGCAAACAACTGTACTGAAAATTTAGTCGGCGTATTGCCCCAAACCGCTTGGTTTTGCTGAAAGTTAATTTTTCGATAGGTCGGATAATCCATATCAATCAAAGACTGGGGCGCTTTTTCGGCGGGTTTCATCAAAGATGTGGATAATGTTTGCGCCAAATTGATGACCGTTTGATGCGAAAAAGCATATTCTTTTGATACCTCTTCTGTCTGTGTACTTTCAGGCACCGCCGTCATATCGACGCCAATACTGGGCTCTATCGCCTGCGCATAATTGACAGCATTGATCATCAATGACACTAGAAAAGACCATCGGACAAACAACAGTGGCTTGGCTCGAAGGCAAGGTAAATAGGCACACAAGGATCTTAAAGAAAGCTCTTTCATGACTCGGCAGGTTCCAGTTTAATAACAATACAACGATTTTGGTGGGGTATCATATAACCAAAGCCGAGGGATATTAAGGCAAGAAAGCCGTAGGAATGCATAACAATTAAGGAGAGATAAAGCGCCGCTAGCCCGCTTGCCTTGTCTAAGCAATCAATCTAGCGGCGTGAAACATTAACTGGCTCTAGAGTGAGTACTCCAAAGCTTGTATTAACTGATCTATTTCTTCGGCACTGGTATAGTGAACAAATGACAAACGTACCACGCCTGTGTTTGCGTCCACACCCATGGCGTCTAACAAACGCACCGCATAAAAGTGCCCTGCCCCACAAATAATGCCTTGATCGACTAATTTCTGTGCCAGCTCCTGAGATGTTTGCCCTTTAGGAATAATAGACACAGTCGCTGCTCTTTTTGCCGGATCGGATGGCCCCAGCAAGCTCAGTTTCGGGTGCTGATTAACAAAGCTAAGCAGCTTAGACAATAAAACTTGTTCAGCATCGTGCAGCAAGCCTCGTACGCGCTGAGCTTTTTCTGTCGTAGAGTCCGTGGTTTCAAAGTGATGATCGTGCAACGCATCAAAATAATCCAACACGCCACGACTCGCCGCTACTTGGGCATGATCTGGCCCCGCTGGCACAAACCATTTTTGGCGATACGCTTTATTAAAATAATGCGCCTGATTACCCAATTTATCCGCCATAGCATCACGAATAACCATGACACCAAGATGCGTTCCGTAGGCTTTATAAAGCGAAAATAAATAGATATCCGCGCCAAGTGCGTCCACATCTGGCAAACCATGACCCGCGAAGGACACGCCATCCACCACCGTTGCCACACCAGCGGCTTTGGCGCGGGCGCAGATCTCGGCGACAGGATTAATCTCTGCCACAATATTAGAACAATGCGTAAAGGCCAAAAGCTTGGTTCGTTTGGTAAAGAGCGCCTCTAACTCGCCAATATCTAACGAGCCTGTCTGCGCATCCACTTGCCACTCTTTGATGACGATGCCACGAGCCTCCAATGCCCGCCAAACACCAATGTTTGCCTCGTGATCTTGGTTGGTCACTATGATCTCATCGCCTGCTTTTAGTATCTTGCCGAAGGCTTGCGCCAAGACATAAGTATTCTGCGAAGAGGAAGGCCCAAGGTGCACTTCGCTGGTTTTCACGTTCAAATAAGACGCCAAACGCTGATAGGCTAAATCCATCTGGGCACCGGCTTTTTGCGCCGCTGGGTGAAGGTGATAAGGCTGCAGTTTGGTTTCTCGATAGTACTGGTTTAAGTGATCAATCACCGCCTGACAAGCGTAAGAACCACCGGCATTATCAAAAAACGCCTGATCCGCCAAAGACGGCTCTTTAAACGCGGGGAATTGAGAGCGAACAAACGCCAAATCTAATGACACAGCCATAACCTTATCTCCTAAGCGAAAGTAATCCAAAGTATAGAGAATAAGGTACGCAAGTTGTTTGCTATTTACCGGGAGAATTCATAACCTAATACAAGATTTTTGTTTAAATTGAGCATTTTATGAAAGAAATCACCCTAGACCGCACCGACTATAAAATAATCCAAGCATTGGAAAAAGACGGCCGTCTTAGCAACACCCAGTTGGCGGAGACGATTAATCTGTCGCAGTCTCAATGTTTAAGACGCTTACGTCAGCTAGAAGAAATGGACATCATTAGCGGCTATCGCGCCCAAGTGAACTATCAAAAACTCGGCTACAGTGTGATGGCATGGACCTTAGTCACTGTCAGCAAAGACATACCCAATGCGCGGGACAGTGTGATGGATTTTTTGCGCCAACAAAGCGCCGCCATCAATGTACATGGCGTGACCGGAGACGTGGATTTAATGGTAGAGATCTATGCCAAAGACATGGTGCAATTCACCGATTTAGTGGTTAAACAGCTTTATGCCCACGCCGATGTCGTCAGCACAAAATCCTATATTCGGCTAGACACCGCCAAACAACACGGCAGCCCGCTAGACAATAGATAACCCCCCCCCTTTCCTGCCTTATTGGTTAGTTATTTTCAGCTATTAGTGTATTTTTTATCGTTTGTCTTCTTTACACGGAGTTTCTACTATACAAGCATCAAAACACAGTTTGTTTTGGTGCTTGAATAAACAAACGAAAAACGAGGAATACACCATGAAAGACAATCAATCTATCGCAGAATTACTAAAAAACGTTAACACTGCTTACCTAACAGATGCAGAAAAATACGAAACACTGGCTCGTGCTGAACGCGCTGAATACATTGTTTCTGGTATTGCTTCTGCTGTTAAAGCGGTTAAAAAAGCAGTCGTTAAATTGAAATCAGCCTTAGTTTCTTCTCCTGCTCAACACGCTTAATTAAGTTGATCGATCAGGTCATTATTGGATAAGCGTCTAACGTAAAAAAATAGACATTTTGGCTTATTCCAACCGACCCGAAAGGAAATGGCGCTAGAATAAAAACATTAAGCGCTTCCTCCTCCTTCTCCCTCTACTGTTATTTATTTCACTCTATTTATTGCCTAGCTATTTTTACCTATCTGGTCTTACGCACAGCAATAACGTCGCCCCATGGCGTCACATCACGCACTGTCTTACCATGCCATCTCTATCGATGCTAAACAATTTCTCACTGACACTTAAACATTGAGCTTTTTACCGTTAGAATGGCGGCCAAATAAATAGCAATACCCAATGGCGAAAGCGAGCAATCGATATGAAATTCTTTATTAAACTGATCCGTAACCTTTTAGGCGTCATCATTGCGACAGCCGATGTCCTCACTCGTGGCACCAAGCTAAAACGAACACCCGAAAAACAACAGCAGGTAAACGCTGAAGCCAAAGAGCTATCTCTTTACCAATTTTTTGCTTGCCCTTTCTGCATCAAAACCCGCAGAGCCATGTACAAACTCAACTTACCCATTGAAACACGCAGCGCTTCTGAAGGTTCACCTCACCGTGATGTATTATTACAAGGCGGTGGCAAGGTTAAAGTGCCATGCTTGCGCATTGAAAAAGAAGGTAACGTCGAATGGTTATATGAGTCATCAGACATCATCCGTTACCTTGAAACACGCTTTGCTTAACTATTTTTTGAAGGATTCATCAGATGATCTGGCACTGTCAGGCGTTTAGCGAGTTATCCAATGACACTTTATATGGCTTATTAAAGCTCCGCAGTGATGTGTTCGTGGTCGAACAAAACTGTGTTTTTCCAGATTTAGATAATTTAGACACGCTTCCGAATACTCAACACCTGTTTGCCTTACAAGACAACAAGGTGGTCGCCTATGCGAGACTTTTGGCAAAAGATGATTGCTATCCAGATCATAGCAGCATAGGTCGAGTGGTTGTCGCCCAAGAGAAACGCAAAGATAAACTCGGCCATACTCTAATGAAGCAAGCCATTGCACAAACGCTTAACCTTTGGCCAGAGAGTCCGATCAAAATTGGCGCGCAATCTCATCTTGAAGGCTTTTACCAAGCCCATGGTTTTGTCACTGTATCCGCGCCTTACATGGAAGACGGTATAGAGCATTACCTTATGACGCGACAGGCGGAAGTAAAGCCTTAATCCGCGACCTGAGCGCTGGCAAGACATCGATTTCAAACCACGGATTTTGCTTGAGCCAACGATTGTTCCTTGGGCTTGGATGAGGCAAGACTAATTTCCCCTGCTCTAGCCAATACTGCCATTGCTTAACCTGCTCGGTCACATTACCAGATTGGCCTAAGTGGTAGGCTTGGGCATAAGCGCCCAAAACAATCGTTAATTCAATCTTCGTCAGTTGGCTAAGCACGGCCTCTCGCCATTTAATCGCGCATTCTGGACGTGGCGGTAAATCGCCTGATTTCTTTCCCGCTGAAGGCCCGCTTTTGTGATAGCTATTGCCTGGAAAACAAAACCCCATTGGCACAATCGCGACTTGCTGTTCATCGTAGAATTCATCCTTAGTAACGCCAAGCCATTCTCGTAAACGATCACCGCTTAAATCGTCAAATGGTCGGCCAATATCATGCGCCTTTTGTCCCGGCGCTTGACCTGCTATCAGGATTTTGGCATCTGGATGAATTTGAATAATAGGCTTGGGAGAGTACGGCAAAGCCTCAGCACAATGCTGGCAAGCCAAAATAGAGCCCTGCAATTCAGAAAACGCGTTATTGGACATAATTATCCCTCAACGAGACCGGTCTCTTAAAACCAATACCTTAAAACCAATACCTTAAAACAAAAACGGCTCCGATGTTAAGGGAGCCGCTTTCTAGTAATCTGCATTACCTAAACAATTTAGTGCTGATGACCACCAGCGCCGTGTACATGACCATGCTCTAGCTCTTCAGCCAACGCTTCACGAACATCGATGATTTCAACGTCAAAGTTCAATGTTTTACCTGCCAAAGGATGGTTACCATCAAGCATAATGCCATCTTCTTCTACACCCACAACCGTCACGGGTTGTTGACCGCCAGGCGTTTGAGCCATAAATTGCATGCCAACTTGAATATCATCGACACCTTGGAAGTTTTCAGCCGGTACTTTTTGAATCAGTTCTTCATGAACCGCACCGTAGCCATCTTCAGGCTCAACAGAAACAGCAAGCTTGTCGCCTGCGGCTTTACCTTGAAGCGCCTTGTCTAGGCCATCAATGATGTTTTGTGCACCGCTTAAAAATACTAAAGGCTCTTGACCAACAGAAGAGTCTAGCTCTTGGCCCTGTTCGTCAGTCAAGGTGTAGTGCATGCTAACAACGGCGTTTTCAGTAATTTGCATTGTATTCTCCTAATGAGTAAATAATAAATAACAAGGGTACGAGCGTTTGATACAAGCAAACCTTACATTTCAACAATAAGCGCGACACCGCCACAACACGAACCCAAACAATAGTTTGCAGCAATATGATAACGTTCCATAGGCTCAATAACTACCGTATAACCCTAGAAGTTTGGTACGTTCGACGATTTTTAAAGGGATGTTTGCCTATTAATTTGAAAAAAAATTTCATCCCCGCCATCTCCAAGCGTAAAAGCAACCGACTAAACCTGCTATCACACCGGCTTGTTGGGCATAAACTGCGAAATATCCAACTCATAAGACTGCCCTAACCAGCTAACGCCTTGTGTATGATCAACATACTCATTGCCTGTTAGCGGGTGAACAAACACATCTAACGCTTGGCGATTTAACATCAGCCAGGGAATAATCTGGCCAAACGTTTCTGCTGCAAACGACAATTGGCAACTCCAAACCGGATGTGGCCCTACGGGCTTTTGATGAAAGCGCCCAACACGAATATCAAACAATTCAGCGGCTTGCTCTGCCACCTGCTTTGCCATTTCAACACCGGCCTCATCGGTGTAATAAAGATGCGCATGAAAGGCTTTGATATCACCATAAAAAGGAAGTTGATTCATTTGATCCTCTAAATTTGCTAAACATAACAGCCAGTTTAGCATTATTACTTGAAACCATTAGCACCTTGAAACCATTAGCACCTTGAGACGATTAGAAAAACCTACACGACCTAAGTCGTAGAGGATTGTTGCGGCGGCTGTGTTACATTTAGGACAAACAACAAGCCTACATTCAGGTAATCTATTTAATGACTGTTTTCTGGATTCTGTTAGCCATTCTTTATGTTCTGGGTCTATTCTGGATTGCCATCTGGGGCGATAAAGAAAGCCCAACAGCGAAAAAACTGACTCGTCACCCGTTAGTTTACAGCTTGTCATTGGCTATTTATTGTACCGCATGGACATTTTACGGCTCAATTGGCGAAGCGTCTCGCTCTGGCTGGAGCTACTTACCCATTCTGTTGGGCCCCATTTTATTGTATCTATTCGCTTTTCCACTATTGCGTAAAATGATCACTGTTAGTCACAAACAAAACATCACTTCCATCGCTGACTTTATCTCCTCGCGCTATGGCAAACGCCCGATGACAGCACCGCTGGTCATATTAATAGGCATGCTGGCGGTGATCCCATACATCGCCTTACAACTGAAAGCCATTGGCTCTAACTTCGCTTTGTTTGTCAATCAGGATGAATCCTCGACCGGACTTGTTGTATTGATTGCGACCATTTTGATCGGGGTGTTTGCCATGTTGTTTGGCACCCGAAAAGTAGAAGTCACTGAATACCGTTCAGGCATGATGCTGGCCATTGGCGCCGAATCCTTATTCAAACTCATTGCGATTGTCGCGGTTGGTTTGGTGGCAATCATCATGACAAAAGAACTTGATATGGATGAGCTTGGGCACAATGTAGATTTTTCCGTCTGGAATCCTGAGCAGTTTTTATCGTTTCCTTTTCTTATGCAAACCTTTATGTCCGCGGCAGCGGTAATTTGCTTACCGCGTCAATTTCATGTCACCGTGGTAGACCATCAAAATCACCAACAATCCAATACCGCTCGCTGGCTATTTCCTTTGTATTTGTTGATTTTCGCCGCGATTATTCCGCCCATTGCTATTGCGGGGCAAAGCCTTTTCTCTGCCGACATCAATCCAGACACCTATGTCATTCAATTCGCCCTAGTGTCGGATAATTTGCCCTTACAAATGCTCATCTTCCTTGGCGGCATGTCCGCCACTACTGCCATGATTATCATTGCAACCTTTGCCCTAAGCATCATGATCAGTAACGATGTGATCTTGCCGCTCATGTTGGCACGCGCCAGCGCTCAGCAACAAGCCCTGCCGCTCTACCGACGGCGCCTATTAATCATACGTCGCTTGGCCATGGTCGGGATTCTGGCCTTATCATTTTTGTATTACCAAAAAATGGCCAACAATGAATCATTAACGGGGACGGGGATTCTGGCGTTTTCCTTAGTCTTGCAACTCATGCCGGCGGTATTTGGTGGTTTATACTGGAAACGTGCCCACGCTCATGGTGTGTATGCCGGGTTAATTCTGGGCTTTTTGTCCTGGATGCTCTTAATGATGTTGCCGCTAACAGGCAATATGGATTGGGCATTATACAGCGCCCAATCGCGCTCCGAATTAATCAGCTACGGCGCGTTCATCAGTTTACTGGCCAATATTTTTGGTTACGTTGTCGGCTCCTTATTGTCAACTGAGCGCCTGATTGACCGCATTCAAGCCACCGCCTTTGTTAGCCCCACAACAGAGCTGGAAAAAGGTTTTTTCAAACCCAAAAGTAAAGCCTCCAACGGCGATTTTTGTGTGCTATTAGAAACCTTTCTAGGTAAACAAAAGAGCCAGCAAGTCTTATTGAACTTTGAACAAGATTACAATCAAACAATTTCATCGAACGCCTCACCCAATCGTTTGTTTGTCGACTACTGCGAACGCATTTTAGGCGGCGTATTAGGTGGTTCATCGGCTCGCACCATCATTAATTCCATCTTGGTTGACAAACAAATCAAGGTAGAAGAAATGGTCACCTATTTGGATGAAACCACCCAAGCCATCCAGTTCAGTCAAAATTTATTATTCGTTTCCATGGACAATTTGGACCAAGGTATTAGCGTGGTGGATAAAGACTTGCGCATTGTCGCTTGGAACAAAACTTACCTGTCGCTCTACCCCTACCCAGAAGGCATATTGACCGTTGGTCTGCCCGTCGAAGAGCTGATTCGCTTTAATGCCGAGCGCGGCGAATGTGGTGTCGGTGACATAGAAGAGCTGGTCAGTAAACGCTTAGAACACCTTAAAAAAGGCACCACCCATCGCTTCCTGCGTCGTAGGGCCAGTGGCCGCGTCATTGAAATGGTCGGTAATCCTTTGCCTGATGGCGGCTTTGTGACCAGTTTCACCGATGTCACCGAGCACATTGAAAGCCAACAAGCCTTAAAAGAAGCCAACATAGACTTAGAGAAGCGTGTCGAGGCGCGCACCGAAGAAGTCCAAGGCGTCAATCAAGAATTGATGCAAGAGATAGAACGCCGTAATCAAGCCGAAAAAGCACTAATCAGCGCCAAAGCCGAAGCCGAACAAGCGAACGCGTCTAAGACTGAATTTCTCGCCCTAGCCAGCCATGATATTCTGCAGCCTTTGAACGCCGCTAAGCTTTATATGGGGATATTACAGTCTTCCGAATTACCCAATGACACCAACCAAGTCATTGACAAGCTCTCTGACTCACTGGAGTCCACCGAAGCCCTTATTTCGACCTTGCTAGAAATTGCACGTTTAGATCAAGGCGCGATTCAACCCAGATTAGTCGATTGTAATCTGCTCGACATTCTCGCGCCCATTGTGGCGGAGTTTGGCGTTATCGCCGAAAGCAAAAACATTCGTTTAACCACCCATTTACGCTCTTTTAGAGTGCATACAGACCCTATTTATTTGCGTCGAATTATCCAGAACTTCGTCTCCAATGCGGTGAAATACACGCAAAAAGGCCGCGTCTTATTAAGCGTCAGACCGCGTTCTGGTGTGGTGTATTTGCAAGTTTGGGACACGGGCGTCGGCATTCCTGCAAACGAACAAAAGAAAATATTCGATGATTTTTATCGCTGGGAAAACACGCAAGAACCCGGCATGGGATTAGGCTTAGGCTTGGTTCGTCGTATGCAGAAGCAACTGGGCTTAGCCACCGAAATCCATTCTACACCAGGCAAAGGCAGCTGTTTTAGCATTGGTATTCCCTTGGCACAAAGTAATGTAGTGACCGACATACAAGCCCCCCAAGTCACCAAGGCGCCCCAAGAAAAATTAGCCCATTGTTATGTTTGGTGTATTGATGATGAGAAAAACAACCTGATTGCCATGAACACGCTACTCAGTCATTGGCAATGCGATTGCCGCACCTTTAAACGCTTCGATGATGCGTTGCAAGCAGAAGGAGAGGCAGAGTTGCTCTTAGTGGATTATCATCTTGACGACAACAAAGACGGCTTGTCTTTGATTAAGGCGTTAAGAAAGCGGGCGGGCAAAAACATTCCAGCGGTATTAATCACCGCCCTGCGGGACCCAGAATTAGTCGAACAGTGCAAACGTCAGCAGATTACCTACATGGCAAAACCCGCAAAGCCCGCAAAACTACGGGCTTTGATTCAGCACATTCATCAATTAAGAGAAAACGCAAAATAACAGCGCTTTAGTCTCTTGGAGGAAGACTTAGGCCACAACCCGCTAGAATAATACCGCTTATCGTGTCGCCAATGCGTGTTAAATCGTCATCGCTAAAGGATTCTATGCCACTTAACGCCAACACCTGCGCTTCAAAATCGGCATAGTGTTGAGTGGTTGCCCAAATCATATAAATCACACTAGCAGGATCACACTGGCGCATTTTTCCCGCGTCCATCCAGGCTTGCAGCAAGGCAACTCGAGACGTAAACCAAGGCCTTAGCTCTTCTTTTAAATAATCACCAATGTGCAGCGCACCGCCAATTACCTCCATCGCAAAAAGCCGCGACGTACCGCCTTTTTCAAAGCTTTGTTTGAGTTTCACGCGAATAAAACTATCCAATACATGAGCAGGATCATCATCTATCGTGGCTTTATCAAATAAATCGTTCCACCCCATCAAGGTTTGATCGAGCACTTGCTTGTACAGGTTTTCTTTAGACTGGAAGTAATAAATAATATTTGGCTTAGGCAAGCCTGCGCGTTCGGCAATATGCTGCAAACTAGCACCATTATAGCCTTTTAAGCCAAACTCGATCTCAGCAGCGTCGAGTATTTTAACAAAAACTTCTTCACGGTTATTTTGACGTTTGCTCATGGGGGAGTTAAGTCCTTATTTAGAAACTACACGGTAACAAGACATAACCCTATCCCAACCTCCCTTTAGCACCCCTTCCCTTATCTTCAAAGGGAGAACTAGGGTGGGGCCATGTCTTAATTTCTATTCTATTAAGCGAACAATGCGGTCAATTCTTGTGCTGTCGACAATTTACCTTCATCTTCAATATTCGGAAAAACCGCCACTGAAATATTATCCAGAGCCAAACTTGGCAACCACTCATTTGTAAAAGTGTCCAAAGACACAGATACAGCGTCGCAATCGTCCCAATCCTCCACCGCCCACTGGCTAGCGAATTCCGCATCCGGCCACACCATAACGCAGTCGCCATCATCGGTTTCGACCATCACAAAACCTTCTTCGTTGCTCAAGCTCCACACCAATTGCGTCGCCTTGGCTTGCTCAACAAAATACGCTAAACGCTCGCTATCAGCAGCGACCAATAATTGTACGCGTTCATCCATCGATAATTCTTTCATTATTCCGTCTCTTCTTAACACATTGTTTAAAAGTAAAGCACTTCGTCTTCGGTTAACGCACGGAACTCGCCCGGCGCGATATCGGCATCCAGTGAAAGTGGGCCGATCTGATCACGGTGAAGCTCTTCGACTTTATTGCCGACAGCGGCCAACATACGTTTCACTTGATGATATTTCCCTTCTTGAATCGTCAAGTAAATATCACAATCACTAATACGCTCAGCAACCGCCGGCAGCGTGGGGTGGGGTTCGCCATTTAGCATCACACCGCTTTCCAATTGCTGCAAATCACCATCGCTAATAGGATCCGCCAACATCATGCGATAACGTTTATGGCACGCACTACGTGGCGACGTAATGCGATGCAGCCATTGCCCATCTGTGGTTAATAACAATAAGCCTGTGGTGTCTTTGTCCAAACGACCGACTATTTTCAGCGCCTGGCCTAAGTGAGAAGGCAAAAGATCCAACACAGTAGGGTGATCTGGGTCTTCGGTCGCGCACACATAACCGGCGGGTTTATGCAGTAAATAATATCCCTCAGATGGCCATGCTAAAAGCGTGTCATCAAGGCAAATCTGATCCCCTTCTTGTACGGTGTAATTGGCTTTTTTAACCACCACACCATTAACCGTAACACGGCCTTTCGATGCGGCAATTTTCGCCGCTTTACGCGCCAATTCAGTCACGTGGGATAAATAAAAATCAAGTCTCAAGGGAGTCGCCTATGGCTTTAAGTTAAATTAAGAAAATACTTCGTGAGTGGTTTCAATTTCTTTATAGAAGAAAGTCGAATTATGCAACATGCCGCTCGCACTGCGCGTATAACCGGGTACTTCACCAAACGGAATATAGCCCATATTGACATACATATCGTGAGCAATGTCATCACTTCTAACTTCCAGTATTAGCAGTTGTCTTTGCATAGATGCGGCCACACGTTCTACGCCTTGCATCAGCTTACCCCCTAAGCCATGTTCTCTCGCGTGGGTATGAACCATCAGTTTTTCCACATCACATCGATGCAGTGCATTGGCTTTGGGTGACATGGCAATTTGCACACTACCCACCACTTTATTGTCTTCGCGAATCAATAACACTTGTCGAGCATGGGCTTGTAAATCGTCATTAATCGACAGCCAATAGGCTTTTGCTTCAGACTCACTCATTGGCGGTAAAAAACCAATCGGCGCACCGGAATCAACCGCGTCACATAACAACTCAACAAGATCATCTAGATAGGGATTAAGGTTGTCTACTTTGAGTAATTCCAAACTCTTTTCCTCGTCTTTTTGATTGGCACAATAATACCTGAGCTTGACTCAGTTAGGAAACGCCAGCATCCGTTAAGCAATTTAAAGACACAAAAAAAGCGACCTGAGCCGCTTTCTTAGACGAACTTATGACGTTTTTTTAGACGTTACCCATATAACGACCCGGTTTATGATTCACCGCAATAATCATATTCAATGCGATGGCACCTAATATGGAGATTACAATTAACGTAAAATCCACCACAAAAACAGATAACAACACGATACCGCAATCCACCGCCATCTGAAATTTCCCCATAGAAATACCATATTTTTCAGCAAGGTAACGCGCCAGAATATTGAGCCCACCTAAGCTGGCGTTATGGCGAAACAACATCAAAAAGCCAACCCCCATCAAAAACCCGCCCGCCACACTGGCATAAATAGGGTTTAACTGATCAAAGCTCACTAACAAGGGAGTCAAATCGGCGAATACAGAAAGAAAGAAGACGGCAAGAAAGGTCTTTATGGTGAATTCCCAACCAAAATGAAGAACAGCTAATAGATAGAACGGAATATTAATCAAAAAAAATGCCTGACCAAACGTCAGCGACGTTGAATATTGGATCAAAAAGGCAAGCCCTGCGGACCCACCGGTTAACAGCCCCGCGTGAGTGTAGAGATTCACCCCCAACGCAATAATCAGAGTGCCTAAAATCATCGCTTGAGCGTCTTCAAGACGCGTGTGTTTTTGTACCTTAGGTAGTGTAATTGCCGACATAGGTTTCTCTTCAATCCAATCAAAAGACAGTATTCAACTGGCGTGGATTTTAGTGAAAAAAACACCTAAGACCAACCGTCATGCTAAAAGCATTTCGAGCATGGCCATCATAAAGTGTCTTGTTTTCTATACACCCTATTCGCCGCGCAGATTTTCCGAATGACCTTACCAACCACTCGACGCGGCGATACCCAGCCTATACGCTCCGATTGCAAGCTCTTATTATTTTCCCCGCCTAACCAAAGCTGTCCATCCGGCGCAATATGCAATATTTTTTTGACCATCAAGCCGTATAAGGCGTGATCTACCACGATCAGATGTCCTATTTTTAATTTTTTATAGCAACGACTGGTAAAAACAAAATCACCATCCCATAAGCTAGGCGCCATACTGTCGCCTGCTACCTTAATCAAACGAAACATCTTTTTTACCTTCTTTTATACCTTCTTTTACAGTCGGCTCATTGCACCTACTCATCACTCATCACTCATCACTCATCACTCATCACTCATCACTCATCACTCATCACTCATCACTCATCACTCATCACTCATCAATCATCGTCAGCACGTCACAACGCGCCTGTGCTGTTTTGAAGCCAATAACCTTATCTAACACTGCCACAATACTGTGCACCATAATCGACATGCCTCTCTGGTTTTTACAATAAAGAACATCACCCGTAATGAACTGGCTTTAATGACGTACCATAGCGCTTGTGCCAGCAATCGCACTATTCAGTGATTCCATCAGCGCTCTGCCCTGAGACAACAATCGCTTACCATAACTTTGTGAAAACAACTCCCACTCAAACCTAAGATGGGTGGCTGTTCTCATAATAAGATCGCGTTGCTCATCATTCATATCCGCTCGCACGATAACGGCTTGCAAAAAATTAACCGCATTTTCATATTGTGTATTTGCGGAGATAAAATCCCCTAGCGCCGTATAAGACTCGGCGATATTCAAAAAACTGACGGCCGCCGCCGCTACCGCAGACTCCGCATCGCGACAAAAATCCTCATCAAACGACATCTCTGCCTGCCTTAATGCCTGTCGGTTTAGCTCAACGGCACTAGAGAAATCATGATTTGAATAAGCCCTATTGGCTTGTCTTGTTAAACGCTCCCAGTTTTGCATCTATTTCTCCTAGACAATGATAAAAACTCAATGAGAATCATTATCGTAAAAGAATATTAAAAAATCCAGCTAATTTGAGAATAAATCTCATTTGAGTGTTTTTTTACATTAGGGGGAATCTGGCAAGCCCAGGAAAGGAAAGATAAAGAGATTAAAATAGAGGGTAAATCAGAAAAAGTAGCCCGCCATGCGAACTACCACTCAATGCCCACTTGCGCTTTCACACCATTGGCAAAAGCATGGCGTTCATTGGCAATTTTACTGTGTGTATCAACACTGTCTAACAAGGCTCTTGGAGCCGTCCGCCCTGTCATCATCACATTTTGGTGCTCTGGACGAGCAGCCAACGCAGCAATCAAATCCGCTTCATTTAAGTAACCGTATTTGTACATGTAGGTAATTTCATCCAACAAGACAAAATGCACACTGGCATCAGACAAAACCGTCTTTGCCAAGGCCCACGCTTGCTCGGCGGCTTCTTTTTCCAATGCTGGATTGCGTGTTTCCCATGTAAAACCGTGCCCCATGACGTGAAAATCCACCAACGGATGCGAACCAAAAAACAACTGTTCGCCAGTGGCTTTGCGACCTTTAATAAACTGAATCACTGCACTTTTTTGACCGTGGCCTAAAGCACGCGCCATGGTACCAAATGCACTAGAACTTTTGCCCTTACCATTCCCCGTAAGCAAAATCGTCACACCACGCTCTTGCGTCGCGGCGGCAATACGCTCATCAACCACCGCTTTTTTCTTCAATAAGCGCGCTTCATTCTTTTCAGCTTGTTGTGCTTCTTGCTCTTTACTGTTTTGTTCGGTAGGCAGTTCAGTCATGTTTTATCTCTTTTTAAGCTATTATTTGTACTGTTTTTTTCTTGCGCTACTTTTTTTTGTACAACAACCAACTCGGGTAATACAAGTCTTTATGTATCGCAAACACTCTTAGTATAAAGATTAAAGCCACCGCGTAAATCGAGTTAAATTCATGGATCGGTATGTTTTTTTCAAGTAGTACTAACAACAAAGCCCCTAAAAACGCCGGTGTCGCATAGAACTCTCGACCCAAAACCAAAGGCGGACGATGACTTAAAACATCACGAATGATACCGCCAGCCACACCGGTAATAATCCCCATGGTAATGGCGATAGTCGGTGGAAAACCTAGATTCAACACCTTCTCCGTTGCCACCACCGTAAACAGAGCCAAGCCAAAGGAATCGGCATAATGAAAAACCCTTTGCCTGTCATCAATAAATCGCACAGAAAAAAACGCCAGTGCAGACGATAAAAACGCCACCCACAAATAAGAGGTGTCTTTTACCCAGTAAACGGTTTCAACCGATAGCACGGCATCTCGTATCGTACCGCCCCCCAAGGACGTCACCATACCAAGAAACACCACGCTAAACAGATCCATGTCTTTTTTACCGGACGAAATAACCCCAGTAATGGCGAACGCAGCAATCCCAAACATACCCAAAAAATATAGCAACATGTTGTATTTTTTCTCACAAAAGCCTAAGCAGAAACCCAATCACCCGCACCTAAACGCTTCAACACGACAAAATCCCCTTGGATGGAAAATTCCGTCACACTGCTAAACCCCACATCAATACGATGACACTGATCCAAAGGCCATTGGCAGAGCATACTCACAAGCACCTTAATCACACCAGAATGTGCCACCAATACACAATTCTCCATCGGCGAATCTTTCACCGACAACCACCATTGCCAAACACGGTCCGCCACAACGTGCAACGACTCGCCATTATAAGGTGCAGAGTGCACTATATCATCCGCCCAAAGATCGATTTCTTGCTTGGAAATGTCTTGCCAACACAACCCTTCCCAATCGCCAAAATCCAATTCTCTTAAAGCATCCACAGCCTGTGAATGTCCATCACTAAGATGTTCCGCTAATTGCGCAGCTCGAGTTAATGGACTGTGAAAACAGGCATTCGACTCGGCATCAAATTCCAGCGACAAGGCGTTTTTTAACGCCTGCGCGCCCGCTTCCCAACCGTCAGCAAGCGGCACATCCATATCGCCGTAACACAAGCCTTGTTTAACCTCTGGTCTTGGGTGTCGAATCAAATACAACTTCACGAATAAGACACCAACAAACACAAGACAACAAACACTTCCCCTATTTGCTCACTCGCGCCCAAAGTATCACCATTAAAACCGCCAATCTTTTTACGCAAATAAAGACGCATCAACAGTACCAAACCCGCGACAAAAACAAAGGTAATCATCAAATCGAACACGTTAAACGCCAACACGCCAACCAACAAGCAAGGCAACAAGGCCACCAGCCACTGGCTAGGGTCTAACTTAGCAATCATGCTCGACGCCTTGCTTTGCCCCATCGTCACATAATCGAGTGTATTCATAAGCACCAAGGGGATAAATCTGGCGACAATATGCACCACACACCAACCGCTTAAAGTATAAATAAACCCTAAAAAAGAATCAGGAATCGCCTGCAACCATTCACTTAACAACAACCATTTGAGCGACAAAGAAAACCAAATAGACAACGCCGCATAACTGCCAATGCGCGAATCTTTCATGATGGTTAAGCGTTGCTCTTTATCCCAGCCGCCAACCAAACCATCACAACTGTCCATCAAACCGTCTTCATGAAAGCCACCTGTAATCAAAACTGCTGTTAACAGCATAAGCAAAGCTTGCAGCGAAGACGACCAATCAAACCACAATGGCCAAGCACTTAGGAGACCAACCACCAAGCCAATCCATGGTAAAAAGCACACCGCCGGGGTGTGCTTTATGTCTTCACTCCAGTCCACTTTAAGCGGTATTCGAGTATAGGTAACAAGGCTGCGTTTAAAGCCTTGCCAATAAGGGCCAATCATATTTCTCATGTTTTTTGCTTTTCATTCTCTGTCTAGATTATCAATTTTTATGGCGCACCGCTCACACCAGCGCTTTCAAAACTCGCCATTTTATTTAAAAATACGCAAGCACTGTTCATTAATGGATACGCCAAAATAGCCCCAGAACCTTCGCCCAAACGCAGATCCAAAGACAACATCGGCTCTGCCTGCAAATGATCAAGCAGCACTTTATGAGCTTTTTCATTTGATTGATGAGCAAAAATCGCATAATCACGCACATTCGGCGCAACTTTCTGAGCGAACAACAAAGCAACTGAACAGATAAAACCATCCACCACAAAAGCGGTTTGACGCTGAGCTGATTGCAGCATCGCACCCGCCATGGCTAAAATTTCAAAGCCACCGACTTGTTCCGCAAGGGTTTGCGCACTCCAATCAGCCATTATCTGACCGGTTTCTTGTTCAGCACGTTGCAATGCTTGCTCAATCACTTGCGCTTTGTGAGAAACCCCAGCCGAGTCCAAACCGGTACCGCGCCCCGCACTGTCTATCGCACTAACACCGATTAACGCCGTCATCATGCAAGAAGACACACACGTATTACCAATGCCCATTTCACCGAACATCAACAAATTCACGCCGTCATCAATAGCAAGATTCGCTTCGTCGACACCCGCTTGAAGCGCTTGCTCTAGTTGTTCCGTCGTCATCGCAGCTTGTTGACTAAAGTCTTTAGACGCGAATGCCACTTTACGTGAACCCAATAAAGGGTGAGCGTCCAGCTCGGCATTCACACCCACATCGACAACACGCAAAGGCACATTGTGCTGAGCACAAAACACACTCACCGCCGCACCACCCATCAAGAAGTTCATCACCATTTGCGGTGTCACTTCCTGAGGAAACAAACTAATACCCTGCGCCACCACACCATGATCTGCAGCAAAAACGATCATTTTTGGCTTTGACACATCAGGCGTTAATGTCTGCTGAATCTTACCCAGCTGAAAAGCAATGCTTTCCAACTCGCCGAGTGCGCCTAATGGCTTAGTTTTGTTGTCGATTTTGCGCTGTAGCTCAGCCGCAATAACAACCGAAGGCGCCTGAATAGTAAACTGCTTAAACAAGGCTTTGTGCCCCTTAACCTTTGGCTTTAACAGCGCGTTGACGCACCACTTCATAGAGACAGACACCGGTTGCCACCGAGACATTTAAACTCGACACCACACCCGCCATCGGCAGTTTTACTAGGTAATCACATTGCTCACGAGTCAAACGACGCATACCATCGCCTTCAGCGCCCATCACAATGGCCGTTGGAATGGTGAGGTCTTGCTCATAAATGGTTTGTGTCGCTTCGCCAGCGGTGCCAAAAATCCACACTCCTTGGTCTTGCAGCTTCTTCATGGTGCGAGCAAGGTTGGTCACGGCATAAACCGGAATACTTTCCGCCGCACCGCAAGCCACTTTGCTAACCGTCGCATTCAAAGGCGCAGAATTGTCTTTTGGCATCACCACCGCATGAGCACCCGCGGCATCGGCGCTGCGCAAACAGGCGCCCAAATTATGCGGATCCGTCACACCATCCAAAATAATAATCAGCGGATTTTCATCTAAACCAGCAATCAGCGTGTGTAAATCCGCTTCGTTACCCGCTTTGTTCATCGTGGTATAAGCCACCACACCTTGGTGAACCACGCGATCTTTATTCGAAGTAAAAAGCTGATCTAATTCTTTACGAGGCACCACGCTGTATCGCACTTTGCTGGCTTTACAAAGCTGTACCAGTCGCTGGTTTTTCTTGTCATCTCGGCCTTCTTGAAAACGCACTTCTTTGATACGTTCTGGCTGTTGATTCAACGCATTTTCCACGGCATGTATGCCGTATATCCATTCTAAATCTGACATTATTTACTCTATTAATTAAGGGGGATTGAATCCCCCTTTTATTCAAATCGCACAAAGGCCTCAAATCAATCTTTCGCTTTAGGCTTAGCGTTGTTCTTTTTCGGCTTTTTTGGCTTCTTCGGTTTTTTCGCCGCAGCAGAAGCGGGCTTACCGCTCGCCGCAGCCGCAGAAGACGATTTCTTCTGTCTAATACGCTTACCTTTAGACACCGGTGGACGACGCTTTTTCTTTGCCTTGCCGTCCGACTCTTTGCCCTCTTTGGCAGCCTTGCCATCTTTTGATTTATCGCCTTCAGCTTTTGCTGCAGATTTAGACTGAGAACGTCCACCTAATTCAATTGGTGGTAACTGCGCCAATTGCATTTCAAGCTCGGTTTGATCGTTACGTTGCACTTTTTTGCGCGCTGGACGGCTACTTTCTTCATCCAGACTCAAATCAATCTTACGTTGCTCCAAGTTCACATTAGACACTTTGACTTTCAACGTATCGCCAAGACGGAATACGCGGCCAGTTCGCTCGCCAATAATCGCCTGATGCTCCATATCATGAACAAAGTAATCTTGCCCAAGCCCTGAAATATGCACCAAGCCATCAACGAACAATCCTTGCAGCTCAACGAACAAACCAAATGACGTCACCGCCGTGACCACACCGTCAAAGGGTTCGCCCAAATGCTGTTCAACGTATTGGCATTTCAACCAAGCTTCAACATCACGGGTTGCTTCGTCAGCGCGGCGCTCAGTTAACGAACAAGACTCGCCCAAGCCGTCCATGTCGGCATGATTGTAACCGTAGATTTTACGCTCTTTTAATTCTGCACTGCCCGCTACACGATGCGCTTGACGCACAGTTGGACGACCTTCGCCACGAATCAAATAGCGAATCGCACGATGCACAAGTAAATCTGGGTAACGACGAATCGGCGAGGTAAAATGTGTGTAGGCTTCATAGTTCAAACCAAAATGGCCCAAATTATCGGCTTGGTACACCGCTTGCGACATAGAACGCAACATCATGGTCTGAATGCTACGCGCGTCCGCCCGGTCTTTAATCTGTTCAGACAAAGCCGCGTAGTCGGCGGGCGTCGGTTTAGTACCGCCCGTTAGCTCTAAACCAAGCAAGCCAAGATAAGTGCGCAAAGTCAACAAACGGTCGTCTTTTGGCCCTTCGTGAACGCGGTATAAAGCAGGCAAATCGGCTTTAATCAATAGCTCTGCTGTCGCCACATTGGCACACAACATACACTCTTCGATCAGTTTATGCGCATCGTTACGTTCAACCGGAATGATATGCTCAATTTTAGAATGCTCATCGAACACCATACGCGTTTCGATCGTATCGAATTCCATCGCGCCGCGTTCATCACGGGCCCCTTTTAAGGCGTGATACAAACCGTTTAGATCATCAATGTGCGATACGATAGACGCATAACGTTCACGCAGTTCAATACCTTGCTCTTCTGGTTCAGCAGCGATCATTTTCGCGACCTTGCTGTAAGTTAAGCGAGCATGAGAGCGGATAATGCCTTCATAAAACTTAAAGCCACGCATCTTGCCTTTCGTCGTTAAAGACACTTCTGCCACCATCGCCAAACGATCTACGTCTGGGTTAAGCGAACACAATCCGTTCGACAAGACTTCAGGCAACATAGGAATAACACGACCGGGGAAATACACCGAGTTACCACGCACGATGGCTTCTTCATCTAACGCCGTGTCTTTTTTCACATAATGAGAAACGTCTGCAATGGCGACAAACAACTTCCAACCGCCTGGTGTTTTTTCACAATACACTGCATCATCAAAGTCGCGGGCGTCTTCACCGTCAATGGTAACAAACGGCGTGTCGCGCAAATCAACGCGATGTGCTTTGTCTTCTTCCGCCACTTCGGTGCTAAAGTTTTTAATCTGTTTTTCAACCGCTGCTGGCCACTCGTTAGGAATTTCATAACGGTGCATGGCCACTTCGATCTCAACCCCCGGCGCCATAAAATCACCCAGGATTTTTTTCACCAAGCCTTGAGCGGGCTTACCGCGCTCAGCATAAGTGACAATTTCCGCCAACACATATTGACCATGGGTCGGCGTTAAACCAGATTCTGTGGTGATCAAGATATCTTGGGCAATACGTGGGTTTTCTGGAGTCACGAAAGCGGCACTGCTGCCATCGCGATGGGTTTCTTGATAAAAACGCCCAACTAGCTGGCTGTGCTTACGCTCTAGCACTTCAACCACCACACCATCTAAGCGACCCTTTACACTACGTCCAGAAAGGCGTGCTTTTACTTTATCGCCGTCCATCACGTTCTGCATTTGACGGGCAGAAAGAAAAATATCGTCATCGCTTTGACGCAACAAGAAACCATGACCTTCTTTATTGCCTTGCACGTAACCTTCTATCAGGTCACTTTCTAAAATCGGCGAGTATTGGTCATTTTGGTTGCTGGTCATTTGATTGTCTCGGCACATAGCGATGAGACGACGACGGAGGGCTTCAATTTCATCTTCGCCAGTCAGCGAAAACGCTTGGCATAACTCTATATGCCCCATGCTTTTATTTTGGGTGGCAAGAAACTCTAGAATGAATTCGCGGCTGGGAACCGGATTATCGTACTTAGACGCTTCTCGCTGCATGTGTGGATCGTTAATTTTTTTATTACTCAATGTATTGTTATCCTTGGTTTTTTCAATAAGACGCCCTTTTATAATATAGAAATATGAACATCTCACTATTTAGAACATTGGCAGTACTCGGCTGTCACTTCTGATAAGTCACCTATACCCAGTCACTGATACGCTCAATTAGTTGTCATTATAGAGTATATTGAAAAAATACTCTGCACGTTAGCGCGGCTCTTAGCATTATCTGCACACTCTATTGCGATAATTTTGGTAATTACACAACAAACTAACCAGATTGATCGGTATTTGTATTGCTTTACCAAGCATTTTTAATGCTATTTTGAGCTATCTAAAATGTTTTTATCGCTTTTTTGTCTAAATTTCGCGCAAAAACAGCAAACCTATCGAATTATTCGATCACTTAACGGCTCGTTTTTACTGCCTGTGACGCACCAAATTCATTTCCGCCATGACTTTGGTGGAAATTTCTTCCACCGAGAGTTTTGTCGAATTCAAAAAAGGAATGCGTTCTTGGCGATATAAGGACTCCACTTCGTCCACTTCATAGCGACATTGACGGGAAGAGGCGTACTTACTCGCTGCCATTCGACCGGTACGAATTTCATGCAAACGCTGAGCATCTATGGTCAAACCAAACAACTTTTTCTTATGATCCTTTAACACCTTAGGCAAACCTGGAGTAGAAAAATCATCTTCGGTAATCGGGTAGTTTGCGGCTTTAATGCCGTACTGCATCGCCAAGTACAAACTGGTTGGTGTTTTGCCTGAGCGTGACACCCCCAACAAGATAATATCCGCCTCGGCAAAATTCTTCACTGAAGCCCCGTCATCGTTCGCCAACGCGTAGTTGATGGCCTCTATTCGAGCATCATAAACGCCCTCTTTCATACCATGCGCTTTCCGCGCTGTCGGCTGAGCTTTGACCCCCAAAGCTTGCTCAATCGGCGACAATAAATCGCCAAACAAGTTGTAACAATGACAATCACAAGAATCGATAATCTCGCGAATAGCGGCATCGGAAATGGTATAAAACACCAGCAAAGCAATGCCTTGTTGCATTTCCAGATTAATCTGCTGCTTCAAGCCTTCCGCCTGATCTTTGGTGGCCAAAAAAGGCACACTTTTGGTTTCCACCGCCACATCAAAAAACGACAACATCGCCGATCCAAACACCTCAGCGGTGATCGCTGTCCCATCTGATACAAAGTACACTTTCATGCGTTTTTCCCATTTTTGTTGTTATCTAACGACATTCGTTTTTTCGATTGAAATAAAACTACATCGAATAATCGATTTTATTCAAAGCAACGACCCTACATACAATGAACCCAGACTCAGCGCTTTGACAAGAGCCCACAGCGATTTGATCCGTGCCTGACGTCTGCTTGGCAAACCAGCCATCTTTTGGCAAAACCAGCCATATTCTTTTAATAAGAAAAAATAATGGGAGTCTCTTGTGAGCAAATTTATTAAGTGGTTTAAAGATCTTCATATGGAAGATGTCGGTGAAGTAGGCGGCAAAAACGCCTCTTTAGGTGAAATGATTTCCAACCTGACAGACCTTGGTATTCAAGTACCAAACGGTTTCGCAACCACTTCCTATGCTTATCAACGCTTCATTACAGAAAGTGGCCTAAACGACAAGATCCATCAAGCACTAGACGCATTGGACGTAGACGATGTTCACGCCCTTGCCGAAACAGGCGTACAAATTCGCCAATGGATTGAAGACGCCACTTTCTCAACCGAATTTGACCAAGAGATCGAAGCCGCATTCGCCACACTTTGCGATGACAACGCCGACGATACGTCATTTGCCGTGCGCTCTTCTGCCACAGCAGAAGACTTGCCTGATGCGTCTTTCGCTGGCCAACAAGAAACCTTCCTCAACGTCAAAGGCTTGGCAGACATCAAAGCCTCTATCAAACGTGTTTTTGCTTCTCTCTTTAACGACCGCGCGATTTCTTACCGCGTCCATCAAGGTTTTGAACACCAAGGCGTGTCTTTGTCCGCGGGCATTCAAAAAATGGTACGCAGTGACATCGGTGCTTCTGGCGTACTCTTCACCCTAGACACAGAGTCTGGCTTTGATGAAGTGGTCTTTATCACCGCCGCTTACGGTCTGGGTGAAATGGTCGTACAAGGCACCGTCAACCCAGATGAATACTATGTTCACAAGCCCACACTTGCCGCCAACCGCCCAGCGATTGTGCGCAAGAGCCTAGGCAGCAAAGCACAAAAAATGGAATACGCCGAAGCGGGCAGCGATGACGAATTCGTTAAGATCGTTCCGGTCGCTTTGGATGATCAAAATCGTTTCGCACTAAGCAACGACGAGATTCAAGACCTTGCTCAACAAGCGTGCATCATCGAAAAACACTACCAGCGTCCGATGGACATTGAATGGGCGAAAGACGGCATCGATGGCAAGATCTACATTGTCCAAGCGCGACCAGAAACCGTTCGTAGCCAAGCCAATGCGCAAAGCATGGAACGTTACAACCTGAAAAAAACCTCTCAGGTAATGATCACTGGCCGTGCCATTGGTCACAAAATTGGCACAGGCGCGGTGAAAGTCTTGTCTTCTATTACTGAAATGGACCGCATCCAACCAGGTGATGTTCTGGTGACCGACATTACCGACCCGGATTGGGAACCCATCATGAAACGCGCCTCTGCGATTGTCACCAATCGCGGCGGTCGTACTTGTCACGCGGCGATCATTGCACGTGAACTCGGCATTCCAGCCGTGGTTGGCTGTGGCGACGCAACCGACGTACTAAAAGACGGCCAAATCGTCACCGTATCTTGCTCACAAGGCGACATGGGCTTTGTTTACCAAGGCGAACTACCTTTCGACATCATCACCTCGGAAGTCGGCAACATGCCGGAACTGCCAGTAAAAATCATGATGAACATGGGCAACCCAAACCGCGCCTTTGACTTTGCCATGCTGCCAAACGCCGGCATTGGCTTGGCGCGCTTAGAGTTCATCATCAACCGCATGATCGGCATTCACCCAAAAGCCTTGTTGAACTACGCAGACATGACACCAGCGCTGCAAGAAGAAATCAACCACCGTATCGCAGGCTACTCAAGCCCAGTGGGGTTCTACGTCGACAAACTGGTCGAAGGCGTTGCGACATTGGCCTGCTCTTTCTCTCAGAAGCCTGTGATAGTGCGTTTATCCGACTTCAAATCAAACGAATACCACAACCTTGTTGGCGGTCCGTTGTTTGAACCAGACGAAGAAAACCCAATGCTTGGTTTTCGTGGTGCGGCGCGCTACATCGACGACTCGTTCCGCGACTGCTTCGCCCTAGAATGCGAAGCCATCCGCCGAGTGCGTAACGAAATGGGCTTAACCAACGTACAAATCATGATCCCGTTTGTACGTACTCTGGAAGAAGCTCAGCAAGTGACCGAACTACTAGCAGAACAAGGCTTGGCTCGTGGTCAAAACGGCCTAAAAGTCATCATGATGTGCGAACTACCGTCAAACGCCCTATTGGCTGACGAGTTCCTACAATACTTCGACGGCTTCTCAATCGGCTCAAACGATTTAACCCAGCTAACGCTAGGCCTTGACCGCGACTCAGGATTGATCGCCGACAAATTCGACGAACGCAACCCAGCGGTCAAAAAACTGCTCAAAATGGCCATCACCGCCTGTCGCGAACAAGGCAAATACGTCGGCATCTGTGGCCAAGGCCCATCTGACCACGCCGACTTCGCCGACTGGCTCGTCGCCCAAGGCATCGAAAGCATGTCTCTTAACCCAGACACCGTCATCGAAACCTGGCTACACCTTGATGAAGTACTCAAAAATAACGAACTAAACAGCAAAGCCATTTAACCACTCTCCCCGTTACGTCGACAAACGTAACGGAAACCCATCTGCGTCTAACGACCTATTGAAAGATAGATCGTTAGAACAGAGTGCTGTGTTAGCAGCACGTGGCCTTATCCTAGTCATTTTATAAGCGCCACTCTCTAGTTTTATAGCCCCGCCATGCGGGGCTTTTTTTTGGTTCCTTCCCCTTTTGTCTTCAAGGGGAAGGCGGAGGATGGGGTGTTGTGGTTGAATTAGCCGGACACTTCAATAAAGGATAATATCCAATTATTGAGGTGTAAAATGACTAAACGTACTAACAAACAATATCCAAACGATTTTAAGCAAGAAGCGGTGGCGCTGGTGATTGAGCAAGGTTACTCCGTTGTTGAGGCTGCCGCTTCACTGAATATCACTGACAAGCTACTTTATAACTGGGTAGCGAAGTTTAAACAACAAGATGAAGATTCAGAGTTGTCGAAGGATGAGCGGGCTGAACTCGTTCAGCTCAGAAAAGACAATAAGCGCTTGCTGATGGAGCGCGAAATATTAAAAAAGGCTTCAGCGTTTTTCGCAAAAGAAATGAAATAAAATATTCATTTCTCAAAAGTTTAGGTAAGCAGTACCCAGTTGCCATATCGTGTAAAGTGATGCGCGTTAGCAAATCTGCATACTATGCTTGGCGAAAACGTCCCGCGATAATTATCAGTGCACAAACACTGAATTTACATCGTAGGGCGAAGGCGCTTTTTGAAGATAGTCGAGGCAGTCTGGGTAGCCGAGAGCTTGCGAAAAAGCTTCGCAAAGAAGACTTTGATGTTAGCCGGCATCGTGTCATTGGCTTGATGAAACGATTGGGGTTAGTCGTTAAGCAGCGTATCGCTTACAAAGTCACCACAAAGCGCAAAGACAGTGATGCTGTAGCGGATAATTTATTGAACATGAATTTTAACCCGTTAGGCCCAAACCAGGTGTGGGCTGGGGATGTGTCATATTTAAAAACAGGCGAAGGCTGGCTATACCTTGCTATTGTAATGGATTTATTTGGTCGTCGCATAGTGGGTTGGCACACGTCAAAACGTATGACGACAGACTTAATTGAGCATGCATTTTTAAAAGCACATCGCTTACGACAGCCGCCAAAGGGCTTAGTGTTTCATAGCGACAGAGGCTCGCAATACACGAGTAAACACTTTAGAAGCCTATTAAAACGGCTTGATTGCCGCTCTAGCATGGGTGACGTCGGTGCGTGTTGGGATAATGCCGTGGTTGAAAGGTTCTTCGGCAGTTTAAAACATGATTGGTTGTTCAAGGTAGCACAACCAACAAGAGAGCATATGAAGCAAGATGTTGCGGCGTATGTGAAATATTACAATCTGGAGCGATTACATTCGTCGAATGGCGACCAATCACCCATTGAGTATGAAAACTCCTTTAGGAAAGTGTCCGGTTGGACTTGACCAGAACATACTTGTATCAAAAGCAAAACAGGAATAGGGTAATAAGCAGACAGAGGGCAAACGGATTTGCCTACGCCTCCAGGACGGAGGCTCTGTCACTTTTTAGGACGATTCCGTGGCTGCAGGGATGCAGCGAAAAACCTTTCAAGCACGTTCACTTTAGCGACGACCGCCTTCGAGGGTGTCGCTAAACGACTGCCGCCGATCTTGTAGGTCGCGATTTACCCTGAAAAAATAACATGCCGACAAATTACGCCTTGTCGGGCTAAAGCCACGACCTACAAAAACAATATAAATCAATCAATTGCAGGATGAATAGAGTCACACGCCTGGTAACGGTCGTGCCTCCCTCATCAGGCCTACAAAACCTATCCAACCTTCGCAAAAGCTCGTCTTGGTGTTGGATTCGCGCTGACGCGTTGAGCCCGCGAAACAGGCGCAAGCAAATGGAACATCAAGGCGAGTGTGTTTCTGATTTTTCTGCAGACGAAAAAAAGCCCTGACAGCTGAGCTATCAGGGCTTTCTTAATGTAAAGCTTGACGACGACCTACTCTCACATGGGATCTCCCACACTACCATCGGCGATGGCGCTTTTCACTTCTGAGTTCGGGATGGGATCAGGTGGTTCAACGCCTCTATGATCGTCAAGCAATTCTGTTGCGTTCGTTCTGGCTGGACTTTTCGTCTCACCAAAACACGCGAAGACGTGCTTGGATCTTTAACAATTCTGTTTTGAAATAACAATAATCAAGTGTTAAACCAGATCGTACTATGTGTCTTTATGTGTTTACTGTTCAACTTTCGTCTAGTCAGCAAAACCACTTTGGTGTTATATGGTCAAGCCTCACGAGCAATTAGTATTGGTTAGCTCAATGCCTCACAGCACTTACACACCCAACCTATCAACGTCCTAGTCTCGAACGGCTCTTTAGGGGACTTATGTCCCAGTGAGATCTTATCTTAAGGGAGGCTTCCCGCTTAGATGCTTTCAGCGGTTATCCCGTCCGAACATAGCTACCCGGCAATGCCACTGGCGTGACAACCGGAACACCAGAGGTTCGTCCACTCCGGTCCTCTCGTACTAGGAGCAGCTCCTCTCAAATCTCAAACGTCCACGGCAGATAGGGACCGAACTGTCTCACGACGTTCTAAACCCAGCTCGCGTACCACTTTAAATGGCGAACAGCCATACCCTTGGGACCGGCTTCAGCCCCAGGATGTGATGAGCCGACATCGAGGTGCCAAACACCGCCGTCGATGTGAACTCTTGGGCGGTATCAGCCTGTTATCCCCGGAGTACCTTTTATCCGTTGAGCGATGGCCCTTCCATACAGAACCACCGGATCACTAAGACCTACTTTCGTACCTGCTCGACGTGTCTGTCTCGCAGTTAAGCGTGCTTTTGCCTTTACACTCTATGCATGATTTCCGACCATGCTGAGCACACCTTCGTGCTCCTCCGTTACTCTTTGGGAGGAGACCGCCCCAGTCAAACTACCCACCACACAGTGTCCTCGATCCGGATAACGGACCTGAGTTAGAACCTCAAACATACCAGGGTGGTATTTCAAGAGTGGCTCCACGGTAACTGGCGTCACCGCTTCAAAGCCTCCCACCTATCCTACACAAGTAGGTTCAAAGTTCACTGTGAAGCTATAGTAAAGGTTCACGGGGTCTTTCCGTCTAGCCGCGGATACACAGCATCTTCACTGCGATTTCAATTTCACTGAGTCTCGGGTGGAGACAGTGTGGCCATCGTTACGCCATTCGTGCAGGTCGGAACTTACCCGACAAGGAATTTCGCTACCTTAGGACCGTTATAGTTACGGCCGCCGTTTACTTGGGCTTCGATCAAGAGCTTCGCTTGCGCTAACCCCATCAATTAACCTTCAAGCACCGGGCAGGCGTCACACCCTATACGTCCACTTTCGTGTTTGCAGAGTGCTGTGTTTTTAATAAACAGTCGCAGCCACCTGGTATCTTCGACCGACTGGTGCTTACGGGGCAAGCCCTTCACACTGGCCGGCGTACCTTCTCCCGAAGTTACGGTACCATTTTGCCTAGTTCCTTCACCCGAGTTCTCTCAAGCGCCTTGGTATTCTCTACCTGACCACCTGTGTCGGTTTGGGGTACGGTCAATGTATATCTGACGCTTAGAAGTTTTTCCTGGAAGCATGGCATCAACCACTTCGCCCAAAAGAGGGCTCGTCATCAGTTCTCGACATCCTCTCTTAAAGAGTGACCCGGATTTGCCTAAGTCACTTGCCTACCGCCTTAAACACAGACAACCATCGCTGTGCTGGCCTAGCCTTCTCCGTCTCTCCATCGCAATATACATCGGTACAGGAATATTAACCTGTTTTCCATCGACTACGCATTTCTGCCTCGCCTTAGGGGCCGACTCACCCTGCCCTGATTAACATGGGACAGGAAACCTTGGTCTTCCGGCGGGGGAGTTTTTCACTCCCCTTATCGTTACTCATGTCAACATTCGCACTTCTGATACCTCCAGCCTGCCTTACAGCTTGACCTTCAACGGCTTACAGAACGCTCCTCTACCATGCCTAGTAAACTAAGCATCCGTAGCTTCGGTGGCCAGTTTGAGCCCCGTTATATCTTCCGCGCAGGCCGACTCGACTAGTGAGCTATTACGCTTTCTTTAAAGGATGGCTGCTTCTAAGCCAACCTCCTAGCTGTCTAAGCCTTCCCACATCGTTTCCCACTTAACTGGCACTTGGGGACCTTAGCTGACGGTCTGGGTTGTTTCCCTTTCCACGACGGACGTTAGCACCCGCCGTGTGTCTCCCGTAATTGCACTCATTGGTATTCGGAGTTTGCATGGGGTTGGTAAGTCGGGATGACCCCCTAGCCCAAACAGTGCTCTACCCCCAATGGTGAGATACGAGGCGCTACCTAAATAGCTTTCGAGGAGAACCAGCTATCTCCGAGCTTGATTAGCCTTTCACTCCTATCCACAAGTCATCCCCAGCCTTTTCAACGGATGTGGGTTCGGTCCTCCAGTTGATGTTACTCAACCTTCAACCTGCTCATGGATAGATCGCCCGGTTTCGGGTCTATTCCCAGCAACTAAACGCCCTATTAAGACTCGGTTTCCCTACGGCTCCACTAATCGCTTAACCTTGCTACTGAAAATAAGTCGTTGACCCATTATACAAAAGGTACGCAGTCACGGAACAAGTCCGCTCCCACTGCTTGTACGTACACGGTTTCAGGATCTATTTCACTCCCCTCACAGGGGTTCTTTTCGCCTTTCCCTCACGGTACTGGTTCACTATCGGTCAGTCAGGAGTATTTAGCCTTGGAGGATGGTCCCCCCATATTCAGACAGGATAACACGTGTCCCGTCCTACTCGTTTTCATCATTAAGGTGTTTTCGTATACGGGGCTATCACCCTCTATCGCGGCACTTTCCAGAGCCTTCTACTAACACCAAAATCACTTAAGGGCTAATCCCCTTTCGCTCGCCGCTACTTAGGGAATCTCGGTTGATTTCTTTTCCTCCGGGTACTTAGATGTTTCAGTTCCCCGGGTTCGCCTCCTCACAGCTATGTATTCACTGTGGGATACTCTACAAGTAGAGTGGGTTTCCCCATTCGGACATGTTCGGATCACAGCCTGTTTATCGACTCCCCGAACCTTTTCGCAGATTACCACGTCCTTCATCGCCTCTGACTGCCAAGGCATCCACCGTGCACGCTTGGTCACTTGACCATATAACCCAAAGTAGTTTTTACGATTCAATAAAAAGCCATAAATGACTCAGTATAAAAAGTAGAAACAACCATCAGATCACATACCAAAGAGCTTTTGTGTCTCTCTGGATTTACGATAATAGAAGTCACTAAGCTGTTATCCTTAAAGAATAAGAGCAAGTGAACTTCCACCGGTTTAACACTTGATTTATCGTTATTTCAAAATTCGAATTGTTAAAGAGCAAGTTTAGTGCAAAGCACTAAGTCAGAGACTAAAAATCATCCAACACAATTAAATGTAAGATGTTTAGCGTCTTGCTTAGGACTCTCTTCTAATCTTTTACACAGAATGATTGATCATTTATAAATGGTGGAGCTATGCGGGATCGAACCGCAGACCTCCTGCGTGCAAAGCAGGCGCTCTCCCAGCTGAGCTATAGCCCCATTATTTATTTGATCGTATTTGGTTAATCGAAGAAGATATCTCCAACCAATTACCAGGATGTCAAGAACAAGGCTTTTAAGGTCGACGTTTAGCCTGCTAAACGAGATCTTAAATAACGCTGTTATTTATATACTGGTGGGTCTGGGCCGATTTGAACGGCCGACCTCACCCTTATCAGGGGTGCGCTCTAACCAACTGAGCTACAGACCCAAATACTTTCTGTGCTTCTCATAAATTAGACATCAGATAATTTGTGTGAACGCTCACCAGAGCCTTCTATCGTTTAAGGAGGTGATCCAGCCCCAGGTTCCCCTAGGGCTACCTTGTTACGACTTCACCCCAGTCATTGACCACTCCGTGGTAAGCGTCCCCCTTGCGGTTAGACTACCTACTTCTGGAGCAATCAACTCCCATGGTGTGACGGGCGGTGTGTACAAGGCCCGGGAACGTATTCACCGTGACATTCTGATTCACGATTACTAGCGATTCCGACTTCATGGAGTCGAGTTGCAGACTCCAATCCGGACTACGACGTACTTTCTGGGATTCGCTCACTATCGCTAGCTCGCTGCCCTCTGTATACGCCATTGTAGCACGTGTGTAGCCCTACTCGTAAGGGCCATGATGACTTGACGTCGTCCCCACCTTCCTCCGGTTTGTCACCGGCAGTCTCCTTAAAGTTCCCACCCGAAGTGCTGGCAAATAAGGATAAGGGTTGCGCTCGTTACGGGACTTAACCCAACATTTCACAACACGAGCTGACGACAGCCATGCAGCACCTGTCTCACAGTTCCCGAAGGCACCATCTGATCTCTCAAATGTTCTGTGGATGTCAAGAGTAGGTAAGGTTCTTCGCGTTGCGTCGAATTAAACCACATGCTCCACCGCTTGTGCGGGCCCCCGTCAATTCATTTGAGTTTTAACCTTGCGGCCGTACTCCCCAGGCGGTCTACTTATTGCGTTAGCTGCGCCACTAAGTCATTACAACCCAACGGCTAGTAGACATCGTTTACGGCGTGGACTACCAGGGTATCTAATCCTGTTTGCTCCCCACGCTTTCGCACCTCAGTGTCAGTATTAGTCCAGGGTGTCGCCTTCGCCACTGATGTTCCTTCCTATATCTACGCATTTCACCGCTACACAGGAAATTCCACACCCCTCTACCATACTCTAGCTAGCCAGTATCGGGTGCCATTCCAAGGTTGAGCCCTGGGATTTCACATCCGACTTAACAAACCACCTACGCGCGCTTTACGCCCAGTAATTCCGATTAACGCTTGCACCCTCTGTATTACCGCGGCTGCTGGCACAGAGTTAGCCGGTGCTTCTTCTGGGGCTAACGTCAAAACATTTGGATATTAGCCAAACGCCCTTCCTCACCCCTGAAAGTGCTTTACAACCCTAAGGCCTTCTTCACACACGCGGCATGGCTGGATCAGGCTTGCGCCCATTGTCCAATATTCCCCACTGCTGCCTCCCGTAGGAGTCTGGGCCGTGTCTCAGTCCCAGTGTGACTGGCCATCCTCTCAGACCAGTTAAAGATCGTCGCCTTGGTAGGCCTTTACCCTACCAACTAGCTAATCTTACGCAGGCTCATCTAATAGCGGAAGGTCACAAGTGATCCCCTCCTTTCCCCCTCAGGGTGTATGCGGTATTAGCATGCGTTTCCACATGTTGTCCCCCTCTACTAGGCAGATTCCTACGCGTTACTCACCCGTCCGCCGCTCGTCAGCAGGAGCAAGCTCCCCTGTTACCGCTCGACTTGCATGTGTTAAGCCTGCCGCCAGCGTTCAATCTGAGCCATGATCAAACTCTTCAGTTAAAAAAGCTTGCTTACTCAAATCTATTACACTAACTATAACTTAATCGACTCACTGCTTCGAAAAACAGCAAGCCAACATAAAGCGAATTACTGTATAAACACTCGTAAGACTTCAATTTTTTTGATCAACTACATCTCGGCAAAACCGGTCTGCGATGATCTTCTGAAGCCTCCAGCGAGCGCCCACACAAATTATCTGATTATCTATTTTAAAGAGCGTCTGATACTTCGTTCAACATTCTTACCTAAGTAAGTGGCAAACTCTTGTTTGCGTTGTTGTCCGTGTCAGTGGAGGCGTATAATACAGCCTCAAACTTTTAGCGCAAGCACTTTTTTTTAATTTTTTTTGAAAAACTTTTTATACAAAGGTAAGGTTGGGATCTTGACGATTAAGAGAGGGGCTAAAAATAACGTAAACCATGCGGCAATCGTGATATCACTCTTTACTTGCCACCATAAATGGATAATCACACACAAAGCCGCAAGGTACATTAAGCGATGTAAGGGCTTCCACTTTTTCCCCAATCTACGCACCGTGCCTTTCGTACTGGTGATTGCCAAAATAGACATGGTTAGCAACGCGATCACACCAACATATATGTAAGGCTTTTCAATTAAATCCGAGCTTATCCAACGCCAGCTCAACCCAGCAAACAGCACCAAATAAATAACAAAGTGCAGTAAGGCATAAAAAAAAGCACTCAAACCAATAAAACGCCGATAACGATTGATCAATCGAAGAGATTTAATCTTGCCAACTAGGGTCATGGCCAAAACAGCAATCACAAAAACTGACGCCCAAATGCCACTTAAATTCATCAACAACTTACCCGGATCTGGAAAGTACCGCCCCATCAACAATGAAACAAACATCCATAAAAACGGTAGCGTGAATAGCATAAAAATGTATGGCTTTTCTTTTCGATCCCAAAATGTCGACACGCTAGTAGTTCCTTTTCAAATCCATACCCTTGTATAGACCCGCAACTTCTTCCTCGTAACCATTAAACATTTTCGTTTCAACCACATTAGGAAAAAGAACACCACCAGGCAGACGCCGCTCTTGCTTTTGCGACCAACGTGGATGATCGACATTAGGGTTCACATTGGCATAAAAACCATACTCATTAGGCGCCAACATACTCCAAGTAGTCTCTGGCATGGTTTCAACAAAGCGAATTTTCACAATAGATTTAATGCTTTTGAAACCATATTTCCAAGGCAAAACCAGCCTAACCGGTGCGCCGTTTTGATTTGGCAATATACTTCCGTACATGCCAACCGCAAGCAGAGCCAAGGGATTCATCGCCTCATCAATACGTAAGCCTTCCCGATAAGGCCAATCCAATCCACTACCATTTTGACCTGGCATTTGCTTGGGATCATAAAGGGTTTCAAAATAAACATACTTTGCCTTCGAATTAGGCTCAAAACGTTTTAGGACGGTCGCTAAAGAAACACCAACCCACGGAATAACCATAGACCAAGCCTCGACGCAACGAAGCCGATAAATACGCTCTTCCAGCATAGATTCTTTTATAATGTCATCAAGGTCAAAAACACCCGTTTTACCCGCCTCACCTTCTACCGTGATGGTCCATGGCGTTGTTTTAAAGTGAGAGGAACGATCTTTAGGGTCGCTTTTACCATAGCCAAATTCATAAAAATTATTGTATGAGGTAGCAACGTCATAGGGAGAGATTTTTTCATCTTTACCATAAGCGGTTTCTGCTATGCTTTGGAAAGAAGAGAGTAAAGAGGCAGGAGGAGAGAGCGGATTACCTTCTTGCAAGGCTGCAGAAACATGACCAATACCGCCAACACCAAGAGCAATCCCACCCGTTGCCTTCATAAACTGACGACGATTGAGGTAAATGGATTTATCAGTCACTTCTGATTCAGAGCAATCAGACGCTTTTTTATTCAAAATCAGCATAGCATGTCCCCTTCTGTTATTAGAATTATTGACAAGGGTGCACGCCACGAGTTCAAAAAAGCACTCATATTAAAAAAGAATGCTTTTTTGTGTCACATTATCTAGCGCAATCGCTTGAACACAATGCCAAGCGGGCCCCATAACCCATAAAGACAAAAAACACTCATCAGCACAAATGCTGGCTGAAGGGCAACAAACACCAGTATTAAAACCGCAACCAGCAACACAATGAAAGGCACACGCCCTTTTAAGTCAAGGTCTTTAAAACTACGATATTTAACATTACTAACCATCAGCAAGCCAGTAATAGGAACCAGTAAGGCCATCAGCGTTGCTAAGCTTTCACCAGAAATCCCATTGTCATTCGCAGCCCAGATAACCCCAGCTACGATAGCCGCCGCCGCTGGGCTAGGAAGCCCAGTGAAATAACGTTTTTCCTCTACGCCAATCATAGTGTTAAAGCGGGCCAAACGCAGCGCAGCACCAACGGCGTAAATAAACGCCGCAATCCAACCGATTTTACCAAGTGGCGCCAATGACCAAGTAAAAACAATCAAAGCTGGTGCAATACCAAACGACACCATGTCAGCAAGGGAATCATACTCCGCACCAAACGCGCTTTGAGTATGCGTTAATCGCGCCACACGCCCATCAAGACCATCAAGAATCATCGAGATAAAAATCGCTACCGCAGCATGACTGTAATTTCCATTCATCGCAGCAATGATAGAGTAAAACCCTGAAAAAAGTGCGGCCGTGGTAAATAGGTTAGGCAATAAATACACCCCTTTGTGAGGATGCTTTTTATCATCGCCAATATCGACATCCTCGATGTCATCCACTGGTGATTTTTTCAAATCATCTATCGACATAGTTTAACCCTTTTTGATGTATGCAAATTATTTATATTAGCTTAGCAAAAGAACGCTTCGCGGCGGCTATGGTAAAATCAATGTCTGCTTCGGTATGGGCCTGAGAAATAAACCCTGCTTCGAAAGCGGCTGGCGCTAAATACACCCCTTCTTCCAGCATATGATGAAAAAAGGCTTTAAACCGCGCTAAATCACAACGCTGAACCTCAGCAAAACTCGTAACCGCCTTCGCCTCAGTAAAAAAGAAACCAAACATCCCACCGACACTCACCACACAGAAGGGCACACCAATCTCATCTGCGGCCGCTTTTAACCCTGAGACTAGACGCGCAGCTTTTTTACCTAAGAGCTGATGAAAACCCTCCTCACTAATCTTATTCAATACCGCCAAACCCGCAACCATGGCAACCGGATTCCCAGACAAGGTGCCCGCTTGGTAAACAGGCCCCAATGGCGAAATACATTCCATAATGGCACGCTTGCCGCCAAAAGCGCCAACCGGCATGCCAGCACCAATCACCTTACCTAGGGTTGTTAAATCAGGAACAATACCAAAGTGATCTTGTGCTCCGCCAAGCGCTACGCGAAATCCCGTCATCACTTCATCAAAAATCAACACCGCACCTGATTCATCACACACTTTGCGCAAGGTTTCAAGGAAGCCTTCAACAGGCAAAATACAGTTCATATTGCCTGCCACTGGCTCGACAATAATACAAGCGATTTGCTCCCCTATTTCCGCAAAGCAACGAGTCACTTCGTCAATATCGTTGTACTGCAAGGTAATAGTATGCTTTGCCAAATCTGCCGGCACACCAGGGGAATTAGGGACACCAAGGGTTAACGCACCAGAGCCGGCTTTAACCAACAAAGAATCTGAATGACCGTGATAGCATCCTTCAAACTTGACGATTTTATCCCGTCCAGTATAACCACGCGCCAAACGGATCGCACTCATAGTCGCTTCTGTGCCCGAGTTCACCATGCGCACCATATCCATTGAAGGCACCAGCTCACAGACTTTTTCCGCCATGGTGATTTCTACTTCTGTCGGTGCCCCAAAGCTCAAACCAAAATCAAGCTGCTGCCTAACAGCATCAATCACATCTGGATGCGAGTGACCCAAAATCATCGGCCCCCAAGATCCGACGTAATCTATGTAACGCTTTTTATCTTCATCATAAACATAAGCCCCTTCTGCACGCTGAAAAAAGATAGGGGTACCGCCGACACCATTAAAGGCTCGCACTGGGGAATTAACACCACCAGGAATACGGTGTTGGGCGCGTGCGTATAAATCTTCTGACCGACTCATATATTTAAGGTCCTATAACCAATAGTGTAATTCGTGGGGTAAACAAGCTGAAACATAAGTGTTGCTACCAATCTAATAAAATATCTTTTTCTACTCACTTTTTAGCAGAAACTGATCCAGTCGATGCCGTGAAACCAAGCCAAAAGAAGAGCCCGACAAGGACACTAATACTTCAGGCAAACCCGTTTTTTGAAACCAACTAAGCATGGCTTCTAGAGAAGAAGGCTCATCAATCAAAGGTATAGCAGTAGATTCTAAAGCCAATGATAAGTTCATCGTCACTTCGTCATCCGCTATACTCAACCACGATTGAGGACCCACATCTAATGTCTGTAATGCATCAAGTAAGGCGACACGGCGAACAAATTGCCATCGACCATCGCTCTCAAATATCACATAGTCTATCACATTTGAGGCTAAATCTTTCACTTGCTCAAGGGGCACACTTGCGGGTAACAACAAAACAGCCTCAGCAACAGGCTTGACCGTATGGTGTCTTAAATAACGCTGAAAAGGACTAATATTCGACGACATTCCCATATAACTCAGTCGCTCAGCAAACACAGATTCTTGATGAAAAAACACCCGCATTAACAAGCAAGCTAATACAATCACAAACAAGGCAGGAACAATTGCTTCAGAAGAGTGAGTCATTTCAATGATCGCCACTAACGCCGTTAATGGCGCTTGGAAACAAGCCGCCATCATCGCCGCCATTCCCAGTAAGGCAAACAAGGCGATATCAGCCTCACCATGATTAAATATGAACGCCGCCTGAACACCCGCCAAACCACCGATAATAAACGTCGGCCCTATCATGCCTCCCGGTATTCCCAGTCCAATTGTCAGTGCCGTTAACAGCGTTTTCACCACAATCAGTAAAAGCAAAGAATACACCAGCAAATCGCCAGACAACAGCTGACTCAACGCGCGGTAACCACTGCCTAGCGCTTCTGGCAAATACATTGCGGCCAAAGAGCTGGCCGCCGCAACCAACAAAAAACGCCACCAGACAGACAAGCCACTCAAATGCCACAAGACTTTTTGCGCGTGCAGAAATAACGCCGATAACAGCACAATAAAAATGACTAAAACAAAACAAGTAACAAAAAGATCACTCGAAAAAACCACCGACGAAATGTCGCCAATACTAAAAAGATCCAGCGGCCCAATCACATAATGGCTGATCAGCGCCGCCACCACAGAAGACAACAACACCGGCAGAACATAACGCTGACGATATTCTAAAAAAATCACTTCAAACGCAAACAACACGCCCGCTAATGGTGTTTGAAATATGGCTGATATCGCCCCAGCAACACCACAAGCCAATAAGGTTTCAACACCGTACTGGGGAAGCTTGGCTTTTTCCGCCAAAAATCCACCCAGTGTTGCGCCCAAATGTACTGCCGGACCTTCTTTCCCAATAGACAGCCCACCGATCAACGCAATAACAGCGCTAAAAAACTGCACCACCCCATTCATAATAGGCAAATTGCCACCATGATAGTTCAACCTTTCTATCACATAAGGCACACCTACTTTATGAAAGCGGTTAGGCAGCAGGGTCAAAATACCCGCTAACACAACACAAGAAGCAATAACCAAGCCGACCCGCCACACCATAGGCAAAGACTCAAACGCATCAAAATCGGCTCCCAAAAAATAGCGTGTGGGCAAATAGATTACAGCATAAAAAAGCACCATCACCAGCCCACTCAATAGTCCACACAAAGCACCCAGCAATGACAATATCAACAAATCGTCATAAGACTTCGCCTTAGTAGACCATTTTTCCTTGAGCTTCCAGGCTTTCAGATCAACACCTCACCTTGTACTCTAATATTGTTCAACAGATTCACCATCGATCTAAACGCTTAGCCAAACACATGTGTGTCACAATTTTTTCAAGATTAGGCCAGCCGTCCATCTCACTGCGAATAACATTTAAACGCGCCATCGAACTGGCCTGAACCAATAACAATAAGTCTAAGTCTCCGCTGATCGAATGGGCGAGTTTCACTTCTGGGATAGCGGCAATAAGTGGCTGCACAAGATCGCAAGATAACGGCCTAAATGTTAAGGCTAAATAGGCTGTCACCCCATCCTCTTTTGAAACCGAGGTATGCGCATGATAACCCGTAATAATGTGATTATCCTCCATGCGCTTAATTCGCTCGGTGACGGCCGAACGAGACAAGTTCACCTGACGACTAATGTCTGAAACAGACAAGCGAGCATCATCCACCAATAACGCCAATATTTTTTGATCGTAATGATCTGCCACCTAGCACTCCTTTTTGTCTATTCATTCAAACTGACGTTTATTCCGGCAAAATGCGCCCCAATAGGGTCAACTTGCATAGGGTATTGTTAATGAGGTTATTTTATCCTTAGCGACAATAAAAAACAGCCACAGAATTTAACAAGTACAGGCAAACAAATGACCCAATACCAAAAAACACTCGGCCCATTACAAGGCATTGCCATGACGGTGACTACTTTCATAGGCACTGGACTGATGATTCTACCCGCCATGTCTGTTGCACAGGCTGGATCCTTTGCGTTTTACGCTTGGCTAATTACTGCCGCCATGATCATTCCCACAGCCTTCATATTTGCGTTACTGGGTGCCAAATACCCTTCTGCAGGCGGCGCCTCACACTATATAGGTCGTGCATTCGGCTCAAAGTACGAAAAAGCCGTAGGCTGGTTATTCTTGAGTATTTTGCTCGTTGGCCCTGCCGTCGCCATTAAAGTCGCAGCTGCCTATTTGACTATCATATTTAAAACATCGGATGAGTGGATTCTCGCCTTTAGTTTATTAACCCTTGCTGGCATGCTTTTCTTCGCTATCGTCGGCATGCAAACATCGGCACGCTTTCAAACTGGTATCGTCATTGTCATGATAGCCACCATTCTATGGTTATGCTTTATTGGCGATATTCTAGGCAGCCGTGAAGTCATTGAAGCCCCCGTAACCGCTTTTGAATGGCAACAAACACTGTATGCCACTGGCGTAATATTCTGGTGTTTTTTAGGCATTGAAGTCATGGCGCACATGGGCGCTGAATTTAAAAATCCAACACGTGATTTCCCCATAGCATTACTCGGCGGTATCACCATCGTCATTCTTGCTTACCTAAGTTTGGTGCTATTAATTGCTTGGCACCACACCTATGGCGACGAAGTGACAAACAGCCAATCCTTAGCCCTGTTGGTCAGTAAATTAGTAGGAGAAACGGGCAGTCGTCTTTTTGCCATTGGCGCTTATATTATCGCCTTTGCCAACGTAGCCATCTATATTTTAGGCTTTTCACGCATGGTGCAATCGATGGCGCAACAAGGTGCTCTACCTAAGACATTTGTTCGCCTTAATAAAAATGGCGCACCGGAAAAAGCCGTCTTTTTAGTTGGCCTTATCACCCTATCTTCTATTCTATTTTCCGAGTTATCAGACTGGAAAATGTCATGGTTCATTGAAATGACAAACGGCAGCTTTTTACTTATTTACACACTCACCTGCATTGCCGCGTTTAAACTGGTAAATCGTGCTGCACAACTATTGGCCATGGTTGCTTTAATAAGCTGCAGCTGCATGGTGTTTTTTATTGGACAAAGCATGTTATTCGCCGTTATTGCGTTTTGCTTAGCACTGGCCTATGAATATTGGCGATCGCCCAAAAGTCCCATCAAAGAAGCAAAACTTCATGTACAATAACAGCCATTGTTATAATGATTAATAAAGCAACGGCGACCCTGTTGCTCATATGTAGGAGAATTTATATGCCACTATTAGACAGTTTTCGTGTCGACCACACTCGTATGGATGCACCCGCCGTCCGCGTCGCAAAATCCATGTCGACACCAAAAGGCGATGACATCACCGTATTTGATTTACGTTTCTGCGTACCAAACGAAGAAATTCTTTCCGAAAAAGGCATTCACACTTTAGAACATTTGTTTGCTGGTTTTATGCGTGATCACCTCAATAGCGATAACGTCGAAATCATCGATATTTCGCCAATGGGTTGCCGTACAGGCTTTTACATGAGCCTGATCGGTACACCTTCAGAAGAAATCGTTGCGGTTTCTTGGAAAGCCGCCATGGAAGACGTATTAAAAGTCAAAGCCAAATCCGATATTCCAGAACTAAACGAATATCAATGCGGTACTTACGAAATGCATTCCCTAGAAGAAGCACAAGCAATCGCAAAAATGATCCTAGACCGCGATGTGAAAGTAAACAGTAATGAAGAGCTTTACCTAAGCGAAGCGTTCTTGAAAGAGCACAGCTAAGCACACTGAGCTAAGTACAAACAAAAAAGCCGCGCAATGCGCGGCTTTTTCAGTCTATCAAACTACTATTTTTAGTCTATTAGACCACGACAAGAACGGTAGGCGATTTACAAAGACAGTGTCTTTTCACCACGAGCAATACCGGACACACCAGTACGAACCACTTCAAGCAAATGAGCACCGCCCAAAGCCTGTAGGAATCCATCCAGCTTGTCCGACTCGCCGACGATCTGAATCGTGTAAATAGACGGTGTCATATCCACAATGTTGCCACGGAAAATATCTACCGTACGCTTCACTTCTGCGCGCTGAGCGCCCGTCGCACGAACTTTAACCAACATCAATTCACGTTCAATGTGCTGGCCTTCGGTCAAGTCCACCAGCTTTACCACGTCAATCAGCTTATTCAGCTGCTTAGTGATTTGCTCTACCACTTGATCAGAACCAAATGTCGTCAAGGTTAGACGAGACAAAGTCGGGTCATCGGTTGCCGCTACGTTCAAGGATTCGATGTTAAAGTTACGCTGTGAGAACAAACCAACTACTCGCGACAAAGCACCCGGCTCGTTTTCCATCAATACAGAAATAATATGTCGCATAATTAGGTTCGCTCCGTCTTGCTCAAGAACATATCGCGCATAGAGCCGCGAGGCACTTGCATCGGATATACATGCTCTTCTGGATCCACGTGACAGTTAATGAAGACCAATTGATCTGTCATCGCAAACGCTTCTTCCATCTTGGCATCGAGTTCATCTTTGGTCCGAATTTCAACGTACTTATGGCGATAAGCATCCATCAGTATTTTGAAGTCTGGCAATGAGTCCATATAGGAATTTGAGTAACGGCCTTCATAGTTCATGTCTTGCCATTGGCGAACCATGCCCAAATAACCGTTGTTCAAACACAAGATCTTCACTGGCAAACCGTATTGCAAACAGGTAGAAAGCTCTTGAATATTCATTTGAATACTGCCTTCACCGGTTACACAAACGACGGTTTCTTTAGGAAAACTCATCTTCACACCCATCGCAGCAGGAAGACCAAACCCCATGGTGCCTAGACCGCCAGAGTTAACCCAACGGTTTGGCTTATCGAATTTGTAATATTGAGCAGCGAACATTTGATGCTGACCCACGTCAGAAGCCACAAAAGCATCGCCTTTCGTGGCGCGCCAGCAAGCTTGGATGGCCGCTTGCGGCTTGATCTTGTCGCTACTGGTGTCATAACGACCACCATGCACCAAACGCCACTCATTGATTTGCTTCCACCAGCCAACGAGGGCTTCCGTGTTTGAGCTTTGACCTTCAACCAAAGACAGCATTTCTTCCAACACCTGACCAACAGGGCCCACAATCGGCACATCGGAACGAATGGTTTTAGAGATAGCCGCAGGGTCAATGTCAATATGGATGATCTTGGCACCAGGGCAGAATTTATCCGGGTCATTCGTCACACGGTCATCAAACCGCGCACCAACCGCAAGAATCACATCACTGTGATGCATGGTCATATTTGCTTCGTAAGATCCATGCATACCCAACATACCAACAAATTGCTTATCGGTTCCTGGGTATCCGCCCAAGCCCATCAAAGTATTGGTAACAGGCACATTCAAAGACTTAGCCAATTTCACCAACAAATCCGATGCCCCACCCATAATAACGCCACCACCCGCATAGATGATTGGACGTTTAGCGGTTAGTAACAGATCCACTGCTTTTTTGATCTGACCGCTATGGCCTTTCGTTGGTGGCGTATACGAGCGAATCGAAACCGATTCTGGGTATTTATATTCGTATTTGTCGCCAGGCATAGTCATGTCTTTTGGCACATCAATCACCACCGGGCCAGGGCGACCTGTGCTGGCAATGTGATAGGCTTTTTTCATGATCATGGGGATTTCAGAAGGGTGCTTAACCGTAAAGCTGTGCTTCACAATGGGACGTGACACACCAATCATATCGGTTTCTTGGAACGCATCTTCGCCGATCAGGTAGCTCATCACCTGGCCACAAATAATGACCATGGGAATAGAGTCCATGTAAGCTGTCGCAATCCCCGTCACCGTATTGGTTGCCCCTGGGCCGGATGTTACAAGAACTGTACCTGCTTTACCTGTCGCACGCGCATAACCATCCGCCATGTGCGTTGCCGCTTGTTCATGCCTAACCAAAACATGCTTTACATCAGACTGACGATGCAGAGCATCGTAAATATGAAGTGCAGCACCGCCTGGATAACCATAAATATACTCAACTCCCTCATCTTTGAGGAAGCGGGCGATCATTTCACCACCGGATAATAACTCCACCTTGTTACCCTCTATAGTATTCATCTGTCTTTAAATTTTAGTGTCGCTATTGTAACCGCATAAGACAAACAGATTAAAGTTGATAGAACGAAGTTTGCTAAACTAACTGAGGTAACTTTTAAAAAAACAACCATTTACATAAAAGTAAGAAACACTCAAACGCAACAAATCGCAGTTTTTACACTGCCCGCGTTTTTTCGCGAGGAGAAGTGTAAGATGACAGTATTGCGTCATATTACACTTGTGCTTAATCAGAACAAATCTGACCGAGATGAGCTAGTGGCCCATAAAAAGGAGTCATCGACAGGGTGTCGTCGAATTATATAGCGTTTCATTCTGTCTTTACGCCCTTATTTTGTCAACACAAAGCGTATAAAAACTTGCTCTAACCCACGCTTCATGGTGTCATAGCGGCATAAATTGATTAGGAGTTTTACCATGGCTAATGAGCTTAACCAACAACGAGTTATTGATGAGTTTTCACGCTGTTTTCGTAAGATGCTTATGGATCCAGAACTCGCTGGAGAATTAGTCCGCATCGCCAAAGAAAATATTAACCAGCCAAACGCTTATCAACGTATTGCTGAAGAAGTATCCAACCAAACGACGATTAAAATCCAAGAAGAACATACAGAAGCCGATCGTAAATTCATCAAACTCTTGATGGATGTGGTTAAAGGCGACTCTCAGCTTTACTAATTTTTTTGCTCTTCACGCTAGGCGTTTCTTCTAGCCTAGCGTCTAATGTGTCGGTATTCACTTGCTTCCTTCGTTTTTATCCAGTCCAGAAGAATTAAACCAGCTTGCTGATGACATTAAATCATCGGCAATTGAATTGGGCTTTGCTGATGCACGCATTGTCGAACCCGATCTCGCGCAATACAAAAATGAGTTCAACCAATGGCTTGATAACCAATACCACGCTGGCATGGATTATCTTGCCAATCATGGCGATATGCGCTTTTACCCTGAGCAGTTACACCCGGGAACGCGCCGAGTTATTTCGCTGCGTATGCATTATCTTCCTCAGTCTGTCGAAACCGTTGAAAGACTAAAAACCAAAGACAAAGCCTATATTGCACGCTATGCCTTGGGACGTGACTACCATAAATTAATCCGCAAACGCCTCACTCAGCTGGCTAAAAAAATAGAACAACAAGTCGGCGATCATGGCTATCGCGCCTTTGTTGATAGCGCTCCCATTTTAGAAAGGCAAATTGCCGAACAGGCGGGCATGGGCTGGATTGGCAAAAACACCCTGTTATTAACGCCAAAGGCTGGCAGCTGGTTTTTGCTCGGTGAGATATTCACTAACCTACCACTTCCTGTCGACCAACCGACCGAGACCCGACATTGCGGCAGCTGTACCGCCTGCCTGACTCAGTGTCCAACCGATGCCTTTGTTGAACCTTGGGTACTGGATGCGGGAAAATGCATTTCCTATCTCACCATTGAGCATAAAGGCCCCATTCCAGAGGAACTTCGCAGTAAAATGGGCAATCGGATTTTTGGCTGCGACGATTGCCAGCTAGTCTGCCCTTGGACAAAGTTCGCCAAATACACCGAAGAAGATGACTTTCAACCTAGACACAATCTTGATTCAGCTGACTTAGTAGAACTATTTGAATGGGATGAAGCCACCTTCTTGAAAAACACCGAAGGCTCGCCAATTCGCCGCACAGGCTTTGAGAACTGGCGTCGAAATATTGCCGTCGCGCTCGGCAATGCCCCCACCCATTCGGTCACCATTCAAGCACTAGAAAATGCCCTCCCTCACGCCTCTGAATTAGTGAAAGAACACATTGTGTGGGCTCTCAAACAACACAAAGACTAGATTGCCCAGACCAAACGGCTCAACACAATGTCATCTATACACACTTTTCGGTTTTAACAAGAGCCCCCTATAAATGAAATAATGCCAAAAATATCGCCCTAAATTTCGTTAGCACTTTGCTAAATGCGCGTTTTTTTGCTTTGATGGACATCTATATTGTGAGGTGCTTTTCTCTTGGCTAGGTCCGCTTTAATTGATCCTTTTGGTCGAAAAATAGACTACTTACGCATTTCTGTCACTGACCGATGTGATTTTCGCTGTACCTACTGCATGGACGAAGACATCACTTTTTTGCCTAGAGAGCATATTTTGTCTTTAGAAGAAATTGTTCAGGTAGCCAAAACCTTTATCGCTATGGGCACAAAGCGCATTCGCATTACCGGTGGCGAACCTTTAGTGCGCAAAAATATTCTCTGGGCCATTGAGCAAATAGCCAATACCGACGGTTTAGAAGAGCTCACCATTACCACCAATGGCTCACAACTGTCTAAAATGGCAAACAGCCTACTCGATGCTGGTGTATCGCGTATTAATATTAGCCTCGACACACTACAAGCCGAGCGTTTTTACGCCTTAACTCGCAGAGATAAATTTCAACAAGTTATCGACGGCATAGAAGCCGCCAGTAAATTACCCTTCAAGCGCTTAAAAATTAACAGCGTGATGCTCAAAAATCATAACGATGATGAACTTCATGATCTTGCTCAGTTTGCCTTAGATCACAACATGGACATCAGCTTTATTGAAGAAATGCCGCTGGGCATTATCACTGACCATAATCGTGCCGCCACTTACTTATCCAGCGACGATGTTATCGAAACGCTTGGCAAACACTATTCACTGACACCAAGTTCAACCACCACCAGCGGCCCGACACGCTATTATCAAGTCGCAGGTTATGACCATAAAATCGGCGTTATTTCCCCCCACAGCCATAATTTTTGCGATACCTGCAATCGTGTCAGACTGACAGCCGAAGGCCGTTTATTACTCTGCCTAGGCAATGAGCATTCGAAAGATTTAAAAGACGTCATTCGAAACCCTTCTGTAGAATCAATATCATTAGAAAGCGCCATCATTGACGCTTTAGCACTGAAACCACATAAACATCATTTTAATCTCGATGAAGCCCCCCAAATATTACGCTTCATGAGCGCAACAGGAGGCTAAACAAGGAATTCCCATGGCTAAAACACCAACCCCCTTTCGTCCACTCAATATTAGCGTCTTAACCGTTTCCGATACTCGATCCATTGCCGAAGACACATCTGGCGATGCGCTCATTGAGTTACTCACAACCGCTGGCCACACACTCCATGAACGAAAGCTAGTCAAAGACGACGTTTACCAAATGCGCGCCGTGGTGTCTAACTGGATCGCTGACCAAGAAACCCATGTGGTGTTAATCACCGGCGGCACCGGCTTTTATTCACGCGACAGCACGCCAGAAGCCATGACGCCCTTGTTCGATAAAACCATCGAAGGCTTTGGCGAACTGTTTAGACAAATTTCTCACACCGAAATTGGCACCTCCACTATTCAGTCACGCGCCATTGCCGGATTGGCTAACCAAACGCTTATTTTCTGCTTACCAGGGTCAACCGGTGCCTGCAAAACCGCTTGGAATGGCATTTTAGAAGAACAGCTCAATGCCTCTCACAGACCTTGTAATTTTGTCAGCATGTTAATCGGGCCCTATTCCACCAACCAGCACGAGGCATAACCTCTATGTCGACTTTGCTCGCTTTTGAAGACGCTCTGGAAGAAATTAAACGCAGCGCTAGCGTTCGTGTAGAGCAACAGACAATTCCCCTTATAACGGCTGTTGGACGTATTCTAGCAATGGATGTGATCGCCGGACTCTCTGTCCCACCCCACGACAACAGCGCAATGGACGGCTACGCCATTGCCTGTACAGATTGGCAGACAGGAAAACCCTTTACTGTTAGCCAACGTATTGCCGCAGGACAGCATCCTCAACCATTAACGCCTGGCACCTGTGCGCGCATTTTCACCGGTGCCAATATTCCAAATGGTGCCAATACGGTGATCATGCAAGAGAACGCTCAGCTCAGCGGCGAAAAAGTGGTTTTCAATGAACCGCCAGAACAAGGAGATAACATCCGTCCTAAAGGACAGGATGTGCAAAAAGGTCAAACCGTTATCAACGCCGGTGAAAAAATAACCCCCATGCACATTGGCCTACTGTCTAGCCTCGGTGTTACGGATGTGACTGTCTATAAGCCACTGAAGGTTGGCATACTCACAACAGGGGATGAACTTATCCCCGCTGGTGAAAACTTAAAAGCGGGGCAAATTTATAATTCCAATGGCCCCATGCTAAGCGCTCTTGTGATACAAGCAGGTCACCATGTTAGCCATTGCATTCACGCCGCTGACACACTAGAAGACACCAAAGCAGCATTGAAAACCTTGACACAATCCTGCGATGTTATTTTATCTTCGGGTGGCGTGTCAGTCGGCGAAGAAGATCATGTCAAAGGCGCACTCGAACAACTCGGCAAGGTGCATTTGTGGAAAATCGCCATCAAACCCGGTAAACCACTTGTTCATGCCACCCTTCAGGGCGTTCCCTTTCTTGGCTTACCGGGAAACCCAAGTTCGACCTTGGTGACTTATCATTGGTTTGCCCGCCTTTTATTGGCAATTTGCTCAGGGCAAATCGCAGAGCGCCCTCAGTCTTATCTTGTTGACGCAGGCTTTAATGGCGGTAAAGCGATCCAACGAGACGAATTTTTACGCGTTTCAATTGGCAAAGATGGCCTAGCTTATGCGCACTCCCAACAAAGCTCTGGCGCACTACTGGCGGCTTGTGAAAGCCAAGGCTACTTGCATGTCAAGGCAAACACGCAAGTCGAATACGGGTGCGCCTATTCTTTTTACCCTTTCTCTGGTTTCTGAATTTCCTCTTTTCCAATATCTCACCTAAACTACTTAATAGCGTACTAAAAACGGGTGCGCTGCTTCCTTCCTGCTTAAAGGCGACTTAAATGAGAAATCTAGAATGGGAATCGTCTCTTTATGAACATCAACACGCGATGATCAAGCGGCTCGACGCTTTCAGAAAAGGCGCCAAAGCCGTTGACTATACAAAAGATGACATCATGATTATCGAGCACTCTTTTCAATTGCTCGTGGCTTCTATGCTAGATCTTGCGCGATACGTTTTAAAACACCATTACGACACTGACATTCGCTTACGCAAAGACGTACTTAATGCTCTCATTGCGCACAAAGAAGTCACTTATGAACAGGCAGAGCAAATCCGCACACTCATCTTATTGAGAGACAACATTTTACAGGATTACCTAGAAGAGAATTTTGCAGATTTAAAAGAAGCAATGACACTAAGACGTTACAGTTTAGTAGAAGTCTTAACAAAAGAATGGACCACACGTTTATCCAACTTGGCTTGATAAACGCAAAAAACACATTACAACGAAGCCTCTAAAAAAGCTTGCCTTAATAAACCACGAAACCAAACATGCGCAGCATCCTGTTGGAAACGCTCATGCCAAATCATTGAATAATCAAATTCACGCGTTATAAACGGCAATTCATGCAACACCATATCAGGCACAGTGGCCACCATATCCTCAGCGAAAAGCTTAGGGACAGTCAACAATAAGTCACTGTCCATAATCACTCTTGCTGCAGGCACGAAATTCGGTAAATGCACAGCGACATGGCGTTTATGACCGATTTTGTCTAACTCCCGGTCAACCGCAAAGTACTCACGACGACCCAATACCACTTGTACATGGCTTGCTTGCAAGTAACTCTCCAAGGTCAACTCGTGCTGAATGGCAGGATGATCTTTACGCGCCAAACACACCATACGATCACTCTTCAAACGCATGGCTCGAATACCGGCTGGCGGCTCCTTAGACAACACAGCCACCGCCACATCAATATTCGTCTGATCTAGCTCTGCCACCATGTCTTCGTGCCACGATTTAACATCCAAAATAGCACTCGGTGCCTTGTGACGAAATTGATCGAGAATTTTTGGCAATACCGTCAAAGTGCCAAAATCGGTTGTGGACAAAATAAACCGACGCTGGCTGCTTTGAGGGATAAATTCACTGGGTTGAATTAGGCTTTCTAGCCCTTTTAATGTTTCAGCCAAGAATGGCGCTAAACTTTGTGTTTTCGCCGTCGCCGATAATCCATGAGAAGTACGAATAAACAAGGGGTCGCCAAACACATCACGTAAGCGCGATAAGGATCGACTTACAGCCGGCTGAGAAACATTAAGCCGCGTCGCCGCCTTGGTAACGTTAAGCTCTTCGATTAAAACCTGAAGGACATAAAGTAGATTTAAATCGATATCAGATAATCTTATCTCTGACAAAACAGCACCTCAACCAAGCTTGTTATCATTATAGTTTAGAATCGTTATAACCTAGAATCATAACAAGCTTTTAAGAGGGACAATAGCAGTCTTTTTAGTCAGTAAAAAAATCACTTACTGACAAGTACTTCTCGAATTTGTGCCGATGTCATGCCCAATAAGTATAAAATACCATCCAACCCAAGATTGTTCATTGGACAAGGGGCCTGCTCTCGCACTAAAGGTTTGGCATGCAACGCCACCCCCAACGCAGCATGGTTTAACATCAACAAATCATTCGCCCCATCACCGCAGGCAATGGTTTGGGACCAATCAATTGTTTGTTTTTCGACAATGTCGGTCAATAGCCGCTTTTTACGCTCGCCATCAACAATTTCACCTAAGTGTTTACCCGTCAAAGTATGATGTTGAATTTCCAGCACATTGGCATGCACTTCTGTCATCCCATATTCGGCTTGGACTCGATCGGCAAAATAAGTAAAGCCGCCGGACAAAATCGCCGTATGCCAACCATAATGATGCAGTACTGTCATCAGGGTCGAAATGCCGTCCATGTGCTCAATTCTATTATAAACACCGTCCATGACGTCGCTGCGCAACCCTTTTAACAAGGCTAAGCGCTGCACAAAGCTTTCAACGAAATCAATCTCGCCACGCATAGCGCTCGCAGTAACAGCTGAGATTTGCTCTCCAATCCCCGCCTCAACCGCCAATTCATCCATCACTTCCGCTTTGATCAATGTGGAGTCCATATCAAACACCGCCACACCTGCCGCCTGAATATCCAGCCTAGTTGCTTGGTAAATATGATCCATTCCTGTCTCGTTCGACAAAGCAAGCAATTCCGCTCGGATAGCAACACTGTCACTCACCGGAGCACTTAACATCACTTGCACAACATCAACAAGATCGTCATTATCCGTTAACTTACGCGGCATCCCACGTAAGTTACGCGCGCCTAACCAGAGATTAAATTGATCAAGGTATTCTGGGGACAAGATTCCCATAAGAGTAATACTGGCAGACATAAAGGCTCCTAATTCAATAAGACGCCTACTATAGCAAATCGTTTTCTTTTCGCTAAGCACCAGTTCTACTTTAAAGAATTCAGAAAACAGCCGTTATGATGTGTATACTTTACTCACTGCTCTACCCATCATCCCAAAGGAAGTGAATGGACACCCAACCAAAAACCAAGGCCACCTTAGCTTTTCTACGAAAAAGACTCAGTGCCTCCGTCATCACCGTCACGACATTTATCTCATTAATGGTTTTTACTGTGTGCATTTTTTGGTACACGATGACCAGTGCGTTGGATAATTATTTATCCCAACAAACCGAAGTACTAGGCAGCAGCCTGGCCACCCAAGCCGCCTTCAATGCCACACAATCAATCCTAAACAATGACTTATTAAGTTTAAATGTCCTACTCAACCGCCTGGTCGTTGATGACAATATTTTAAGCGCGCGTGTATACAACAAAAAAGACGAGCTACTCGCCGAAGCTGATAGCAGCATGGCTGGAATAACAGAACAGAACTTCAGACCAACAGACAAACGCAGCGTCTACAGCTCAAGCATAAAATTTCGAGACGAAATTGTCGGCCACGTATTAATCACCCTTGATAAAACCCCTGCTCAGGCCACATTACAACATCTAAACCGCCTATTAATTGGCGTGGCAATCTTTACATCAACCATCTCTTTATTGCTTATTATTCTAGTGACTCGGTGGCTCTTTGCCCCGATAAATACCACCACTAACGCCCTACTTACTTTAAGTAAAGGGCACAAAACAACCACGTTCCCGGAACCCATTTACACCGAGGGAAAGGCGCTCTATCACGCCTTCCAAGCCGCACAAAAACCGCAACCAGCAAAAGAAGTAGCAAGTAAAACGCCTCAAACTGAAACCGACGCAGTAACCTCTATGAATGTCGCCAAAGCCCAGTTTGAAATGAATTTTGACGCTATTTTTGAAGAATCGAGACAGCGTAGTTGCGTTCTTTACTTTGACATTATCAACACGGAAGAATGGCATGAAAGCATGACGCCACTGCAGTTTTCCAATCTATTAACGCCCGTTTATCGAGCCTTATTTCAAGCCAGCGAGCTGTATTTAGGACAAGTTCATCAATACAACAACAATTCGGCGGTTATCCTTTTTAGTGCCGCGCATTGCGACGATAACCTCTACATTAATGCGGTGAGTACAGCGCAACTCTTTTTAGGTCTCATGGAAAAACTGTTAGAAAGCGAACTTTACACAAGCGTTCCCGTGCTTAATTTTCATTTAGGGCTACATCAAGGCAACCCTCAAATCACCCATATGATTCAAGACAATCGTTTTGCCCCAGAAGAAATCCAGCCTCTTTTACAGGATATACAATTGCTAAGCCAATCAAAAAGCCTTAACAAATTAGTCATTAGCGATGACATCTTCACACTGTCTTATATTCAAAATCGTGTTTTTAGCGGGCTGCCAGAAATAATAGAAGAGAATGGCGAGGAAGTGCTGGCCTATGAAGTAAAAGGCATGTCAGATAAGTACAAACAGCAAATCCAACAACACATTATGGACATCGTTAATTCGAAGTAACACGACCCTAAACGGTCAAAAAACAAAAACCCGACTCTGCGGGTTTTTTCATTTCATAGCGTCTCAATCATTCATTGACGCACTTTAACCATCAATACGAATCACGTCATCCAAAGATAAACCTTCCTTGTCCATGATCATTCGCAGCTTACGCAAGGCTTCAACCTGTATCTGACGAACACGTTCTCGAGTTAATCCTATCTCTTCCCCAACATGCTCCAGTGTGCTTGCTTCGTGCCCCCTAAGCCCAAAACGCCGTGTAATGACTTCACATTGTTTTTCACTCAATTCATCAAGCCAAAGCTCAATACACTGCAATACGTCTCCATCTTGACGATCGGCCTCAGGGCCTTGATGAAGCGTATCGGCCAAAATTTCCACAAGACTTTTATCGTTATTGTCGCCGCCAAAAGTCGCATCAATAGAGCTGACTTTTTCATTTAAGCCAAGCATCTTTTGCACGTCCTCGACAGGGCAATCTAACATATCTGCAATTTCTTCTGGACTAGGCTCATGGTCTAGTTTTTGCGTGAGTTCACGAGCGGCTCGCAGATAAACATTAAGCTCTTTAACCACATGAATAGGCAACCGAATAGTACGGGTTTGATTCATGATGGCTCGCTCTATGGTTTGACGAATCCACCAAGTGGCATAAGTCGAAAAGCGAAAGCCTCGTTCAGGATCAAATTTTTCAACCGCACGAATCAGTCCTAAATTCCCCTCCTCAATCAAATCCAGTAAAGAGAGCCCTCGATTTAAATAGCGCCGAGAGATTTTCACCACCAAACGCAGGTTACTTTCGATCATGCGCTTGCGTGCTTTCTCATCTCCTTTCAAGGAAAGGCGAGCAAAATACACTTCTTCCTCTGCGCTTAGCAGTGGAGAAAAACCTATTTCACTCAAATAAAGTTGAGTCACATCTGGCGTTTTACTGGAATCCGGTTCGCTGTAACGCGCACTAACTGCCAACTCAAACTCTTCGTCAACCAGCTCTTCATCCTCAACATAGCCATCGAGCGTTTCGAAATCAAGATCCCCTTTTCCCGAAAGCTTAGCTTTTTCTTTATCCATATTTGCCAACTTCATGCCCCCTCCTAAAACGCTAATTTTACCTAATTGATTTTGGGTAAAACATTAAGTGGATCAATAGGCTGACCGTCTCTACGAACCTCAAAATGAAGCAACGGACGATCTTCCCCTTTACCGCCTACGACAGCAAGAGAGTCTCCTGCTCGAACGCTCTGTTTCTCTTTTACTAGAATTCTTTCGTTGTACGCATAAGCACTAAGATACACGTCATTGTGCTTTACAATAACTAAATTCCCATAGCCAATCAAACCACTTCCGGCATAAACAACCACGCCATCTGCCGCCGCTTTCACCATGGCCCCTTGTTCTGCTTTGATGTCTATACCTTTACTACTAACGCCAGCATTTGAAAAGCCCCTAGTGACTTTCCCATCAATTGGCCATGACCAATTACCTGATATTTTTTCGTCTTTAACATCGTTTTTGGATACCTCTCTGGGCGTCGTTGCTGCTGCTTTAGGCGCAGTAGCGGCAACAACAGGCGGCAACACAGTAGGTGTAACTTGTCTAGTTTGGACAATAGGTTGGGGAGTTGGTTCCGACTTATTCGCGGTGTTTGACGCCGTTTTAGACGTGCCACTAAAACGAATTTTTTGTTTAGGATAAATAGTGTATGGCGCATCAATGCGATTGGCTCTAGCCAACTCTTTGTAATCCAACCCATACCGAAAAGCGATAGAAAACAAGGTCTCACCACTTTGAACTCGGTGGTAACCAGATGAGGGAATAGAGGAAACAACGGCATTATTTGAAGCGTATGTTCGATCATTTTTCGTAGAATAATGCAGCACTTCATAAGAACACCCAGTCAACACGGCGCACAAAAAAACGACTCTGCTCAGCCGCAACATAGCGGCTAAAAAATCATCACACTTAACAACATTATTACAGATAATACGCTACCCCATCATCAACTCACCAGCATTGAATTGCTATTTGTCTGATTTTCGTAAAAATATGTAAGAAACAAGAATGACACTCAAAAAACCCATCACAATAAACACAACGGGGAGTAAAAAATCCTCCATCCAATAAAAATCTGGCAGCGCCCAGGGGAGCACAGGAGCCTCTTCCAACGGTATCTTCTTATCCCCTACCAAACTCCAAGTTTGCGTTACTTTCCAAGGCCACACCTTCACTAACGCACCCAACATAACCCCGGTAAGAATGGATAGCGTCATTGATCGCGCATGGTGCAGTAAATAATTAAGCACTTTCGAAAAACTCAACAGGCCGATCAAAGCCCCTGCTGCAAAAATCAAAATAACCACAAAATCCAGCGTTTTAACGGCGGATAAAATAAACCCATACATGCCCATCATGAGCAATAAAAAACTACCAGAAATACCTGGCAAGATCATCGCGCAGATAGCAATCATACCAGAGAAAAATACCGCCACTAGCGAGGTATTCAATTGGGTAGGTACAAGTAATGACAAGCTCGCTCCAATAGCGATACCCACTATCAGGCCAATAAAGTGACGCCAAGAAAAGCAGACTATTTGATGAAGTAAAAAATACGCCGACGCCAATATAAGGCCAAAGAAAAATCCCCACAAATAGCTAGGGTATACCGCCAGTAGATGAGTGATGACCCCCGCCAACAAAAAAATACTGGTGACAATACCAGCGCCCAAAGCAAGCAAAAATGTCCCATCGAAATGCCGCCATAAGGCCTTAAAGTCACCTTTAAACAACATACCAATACTGGCTGTATTGACACCGCTTAAAGCATTAATTAGCCGATCATACACACCCAGAATAAAGGCAATAGTGCCTCCAGACACGCCAGGAACAACATCCGCCGCCCCCATTAATACACCACTCAAATACACTTTCAGCCATTTAGGCATGTTCCATTCCTTCTAATAGGGGTACAAAAAATGCAGCTTCCGTCCCCAAACGTTTCCAACGATCGCCTTCTTTACGCCAACAGCCTATCTGTGGGCTTGGGTGATCAATTGGCATAATTAAAATACCTTGCGGTTTCAAACAGCGAGTCAGAGCCAACGGAATTTTGCTGGCCATCGCGGTAATAATAACGGCATCCATTTCTACTTTGTGAGGCCACCCAGTTTGCCCATCAGCAAACAAATACTCCACATTTTTCACCCCCATCGACGATAAGCGTTGCTTAGCTTGCAAATGAAGCCATTGCTGACGCTCAACGGTATGAACTTTATTAAAAAAATGTGACAAAATTCGAGTTTGATAGCCAGACCCCGTACCCACTTCCAATACTCGACCAAGACGAGCATACAACAATAACCACTGCGTCATTCGCGCGACGGTCAACGGCTGGCTAATGGTTTGATTACGACCAATTGGCAATGGTGTCGCAGAATAGGCCAAATGAGAAAAAGCAGGCTCCACAAACTTATGACGTGGCAGATTACCCATTAAAGCCAACAGCTCTTCATGGGCAATACCTTCGGCCCTAAGGTGCTGAATCATCTTAGTTGCTCTAGGTTCAGTATTGCTCACCAGCCAATTAAGGTCGTCTAAACTCATAACGTGACGGTATCAGTCCATTGTTGCAACGAAGATGTTGCCTCATAGCAGGTCATATCGGTATGAATAGGCGTAATCGATACGTAACCGTTTGCAATCGCGCAAAAATCCGTCCCTTCAGCGACATCATGAGGCTCAGACAAGGCGCCAATCCAAAAGCTTGGCAGACCTCTAGGGTGCTGAGCAGAGATAGGCGCTTGGGCCTTATGTCGATACCCTAGACGTGTCACTTGTATCCCTTTTAATGCTTCATAAGGAAGATCAGGGACATTAATATTCAACAAAATACCACTGGGCAAAGTCAATGTGTGAGAGTCCGTCAAAAGCTGCATAACAACCTTTGCCGCGGTATCAAAATGCTGATGCCCAACCAAGGACACCGCCAACGCAGGACGTCCCAAATGCCGGGCTTCCATCGCCGCGGCCACGGTACCAGAATAAATAACATCATCACCCAAGTTCGCCCCATGATTAATACCAGACACAACGATATCTACCTCACCATCAATCATCCCCGACAACGCAAGGTTAACGCAATCCGTAGGCGTTCCGTCCACACGATATTGATGCTTTTCAACCTCAATAGGCTGCACAGGCCGGGTAAGCGTTAACGAGTTACTTGCCCCACTGCGATTACGGTCTGGTGCCACGACTAAAACCTCGTACTCTTGGCGTAAATGTCGTGCTAGCGTTTGTATACCAACCGCGTCTAGGCCATCATCATTGGCGATCAATATTCTCATGATATTTCTCTGCTGACTTATCTGTAAAATCGATCATTTCACGCAAAATACTGGTCGCAAAACACCCTTTAGGTAAGGAAAACTCCACAATTAATTGCGCATTGCCTTCATGCTCCCTTAGCAATTCCCACGCCATATTCATTGGCACAAGGCGTGCTAAGCGGCTGTCTCGAGAAAGGTCGAAGGCGATTAAAGCCTCGACGATAGCGCCATCGTCAGCCAAAGACGTTTTTATCGCTAACTCACGCTGCGCACCAGTACCCGCTTCCCAGCCTTCACTGATCAGAGGTAAAACGGGGCTTATATGGCCACGCATCACACTTAAATGCATCAAGGCGCCCACCTCTTTTACTCGAAACTGCTCGTCTTTATGCTGGAACTGAGCAATATCGCCATCGCATAAGCGCATCCACATACCATTTTCAACTTGATCACTTAGTGCCTGATTAAAACACCAAGAGCGAATAGCCGATAACCAAAAAGACTCTGTCTTTGACAATTTGCGCCGGCTTTGCCGCCCTTTTAAGACAAAATCTTTGCCGTTGTGCAAATTATTACCGTTTATACCAAAACGCTGCGGCCCATAATAATTTGGTACACCGCTTTGCTTTATCAAATTTAAGCGACCTTCTAGCTCGTCCAGATCACCATTAATGCCACGCAATCTAATAACAAAACGATTCGCTAAATGCGCCCCCGTTCGAAGCTTTTTTGAATGCCGCAATTGCGCAATCACGCGCACACATTCAGGCTCTCTAAACGCGTCCTGAATGGTCGATAGATCTGGCTCTTGGTTCAAAACATGCAAACAAAACCACTGACGCGTGCAAGCATGACGGTCTTTTACGCCGCTGTAAGTAACCTTTGTGGGGGCAATACCTGCAATTTGCGCTAAGCGCTTAGCAAGGAAGTCGGTATTCACGCCTTGTTTTTCAATAAACACAAAGCAAAATTCACCTTTATCATCAGGCTCAAAACCTAACTGTTCTTCGACATAAAAGTCTTGTACATGGGTTTTCAAATCCCCAGTAACGGTCGGCTTAGACCAAGCGTATCGCCATTCGGTATTCATACACTGCCTTGATTAAAATAAACTCAATTAAAGTCAACTTGATTAAAATGGACTTACTTAAAAATAAGCGCCACCGCTTCTACCGCGATGCCCTCTTTACGACCGATAAAGCCGAGCTTTTCCGTCGTCGTGGCCTTTACATTCACAACATTGATATCTACGGCTAAGTCTTCGGCAATATTGGCGCGCATAGCATCGATGTACGGGCGCATTTTGGGCGCTTCAGCCATAATAGTGACATCAACATTGCCCACATAAAAACCCAAAGCCTGTATTTCCTGATAAGCACGCTTTAATAAAATACGACTATCGGCGTCAGCAAACGCGGCATCTGTATCAGGAAAATGCTTGCCGATATCCCCCAATGCCGCCGCGCCTAGCAAGGCGTCCGTTAAGGCATGCAACACCACATCGCCATCAGAATGAGCCATCAATCCCTGCGTATAAGGAATAAAAACACCGCCCAATACAATGTGATCACCCTCACCAAATTTATGAACATCAAAACCATGACCAACACGAAACGGCATCATGATAATTACTCCTGTGCTATGAATGGTACTTACTGTTTAGATTTGAAAGACGGGGGTTTGCTGGACTTGTTTTTGCTTTTGCTTTTGCTAGGCTTTTTTTAATTAGGTTTTTCTTTGCTAGATAGGTAAAAAGCGCTTCTGCGATCAACACATCTTCGGGCAAGGTGATTTTGATATTGCTGTTTTCTCCGACAACCAGGTCAGGGTGCCACCCCATGAACTCCATCGCGGAACATTCATCTGTGACAGCAATGCCTTGCGCTTGCGCTTTCTCTAATGCGTCCAACAAGGCTCGAGCAGGAAACCTCTGTGGCGTCTGCGCCAACCAGATAATATTTCGATCTAACGTTGTTTCAACAATCGCAGAACCACACTGCTGACGCTTGACCGTGTCTTTAGACGGCACAGCCAACAGCGCGCCCTGTTCTGAGTGATGATGAATGATTCGCTCCAACGCCGCATGAGTTAACAACGGCCTCGCCGCGTCATGCACCAAAACATCTTGCTGTTTTATTCCAGTAAGATTGAATAAGTAGCGCAACCCCTCTTGCACCGTGTCACTTCGCTCCTTACCGCCAACAAAACAATGCACTGAGTCATGGTCACACCATTTGGAATCCGACCAATAAGCGTCTTCTGCACTAATGCCAACAAGCACACCCGCCACCAAAGGGTGCGAAATAAAAATATCAATCGTGCGATCAAGTATGGTGTGACCCGCTAAAGACAAATATTGTTTTGGACAGCTGGCTTGCATACGCTGCCCCACTCCAGCGGCGGGAATAATAACCCACAAAGGCAACGTCATTTTTTGTTCACCATGCGATAAAAAACCTCACCGTCTTTAATGTACTGTAATTCACTACGGACACGTTCTTCCACCGCCTCTTCCCCTAAGCGAAGATTTTCCACTTGGGCTCTGAGCGCTTGATTACGCTGTTTAAGGCGCTGATTAATACGTTCCTGATAGGCAACTTGTTTTGCAAGCTCTTCTTGACGTTTAACGCCCTGCTCACCAAAGTACAAATGATAAGATTGGTATCCAATGGCACAGATAAAAAAAGCCAGTAACAAACGCGCCATAACATCCTCAAAGCCTAAAAAACATTCCCTTCACCATAAAATTAAAGCCAAAGGAATTGAAGTAAAAATATAAAAAAAGGGAGAACTTGGTTCTCCCTTTTAAGGTCAAGGCACTTTTTAGATCAAAGCACTTTTTAGATCAAAGCAATATTACGCCTGACCTTTGATCTCAGAGCGACCTTTATAAGGGGCTTTACCACCTAATTGCTCTTCGATGCGTAGCAATTGGTTGTATTTAGCAACACGGTCAGAACGGCACAAAGAGCCAGTTTTAATTTGACCCGCCGCCGTACCAACAGCAAGATCTGCAATCGTCGCGTCTTCTGTTTCACCAGAACGGTGAGAGATAACAACCGTGAAACCAGCGTCTTTCGCCATTTTGATTGCGGCTAACGTTTCAGTTAGCGAACCAATTTGGTTAAACTTAATCAAGATTGAGTTGGCAATACCGTTGTCGATACCCCGTTTCAAAATTTTAGTGTTGGTAACGAATAGATCATCGCCTACTAATTGGATTTTATCACCCATTAGTTTAGTTTGGTGTGCGAAACCATCCCAATCGGACTCATCAAGACCATCTTCGATAGAAACAATAGGGTATTGCTTAGTAAGGTCTTGTAAGAAAAGGTTAAATTCTTCTGAAGTGAATTTTTTCCCTTCCCCTTTAAGATCGTAGATATTGGCTTCTTTGTCGTAAAACTCAGACGCAGCACAATCCATCGCCAAGGTAATGTCTTTACCAAGCTCGTAACCCGCTGCCGCAACCGCTTCTTTGATCACAGCCAACGCTTCCGCATTAGAAGACAAATCAGGCGCGAAACCACCTTCATCACCCACTGCGGTACTCAAGCCACGGTCGCTCAATACTTTTTTCAGTGCATGGAAAATTTCAGCACCGTAACGCAACGCTTCACGGAAGTTTGGCGCACCAACAGGCTGAATCATGAACTCTTGGATATCAACATTATTGTCAGCATGTTCGCCACCATTAATGATGTTCATCATCGGCACCGGCATGGAGTAAACGCCTGGCGTACCATTGATGTCTGCAATGTGAGCATATAATGGGACTTTCTTAGAAATCGCTGCCGCTTTCGCCGCCGCCAAAGACACCGCCAAAATAGCGTTAGCACCAAAGGTAGATTTGTTTTCTGTGCCATCAAGATCAATCATAATTTGATCTAATGCAGCTTGAGCAAGAGCATCTTTGCCAATTAGGGCTTCACGAATTGGACCGTTTACCGCCGCAACCGCTTTTAACACCCCTTTGCCTAGATAACGACTTTTGTCGCCATCACGCAATTCTAACGCTTCACGAGAACCGGTAGAGGCACCAGACGGTGCACACGCTGAACCTACGGAACCATCGGCTAAAATAACATCCGCTTCGACGGTAGGGTTACCACGAGAATCTAAAACTTCTCTGGCTTTAATATCAACGATTTGACTCATAACAAACCTCTTAAAATAGATGAAAAATCACAAACTGCCTGTTTGCATGACTGAGTCCTTTGCACGATGTTACGAGCGAAGCCAAGACGAGGCAAAAATAGGCGAAAAATGCAGAGTTTATACATTATAAATGAGCATTTTGAGTCTATTTTTAACAAAGTATTGGCAAGCACAGTAGTCGTGCAGTGGGCTCTATTTATTTTTCTTTTCCTGCATACTTCAGCGCCGCATGTACAAAGGCACTGAACAAGCCATGTCCATATCTAGGAGTAGACGTAAACTCTGGGTGGAATTGACAAGCAACAAACCATGGATGATCCGCAATTTCTATCATCTCAACCAAGGAATTGTCTTCTGAATGACCTGAGATCGTCAGGCCTGCCTTTTCCAACGCAGCCACATAAAAGTTGTTTACTTCATAACGATGACGATGGCGTTCTTTAATCACTGCTTTGCCATAAGCTTCAAAGGCTTTAGTGCCTTCCGTAAGATTACAGTTCTGCGCGCCAAGACGCATCGTACCGCCTAGATCGGATTCCTCTGACCGGATTTCTTTGGAACCCTCTGCATTCGTCCATTCTGTAATCAGACCAACGACTGGGTTCTCTGCTTTTAAGTTGAACTCGGTGCTGTGAGCACCCGCCAAGTTTGCCACATTACGAGCAAATTCGATAACCGCCACCTGCATCCCCAAACAAATGCCCAGATAAGGCACTTTGTTTTCACGAGCATACTGAGCCGTTAATATCTTACCTTCCACGCCACGCTCACCAAAACCACCGGGAACCAGAATAGCGTCCATTCCTTTCAAACACTCTGTGCCTTTTTCTTCAATGCTTTCAGAGTCAATATAATGCAACTTAACCTTGGTACGAGCATGAATACCCGCATGGTCCATCGCTTCAATCAAAGACTTGTAGGCATCCAATAACTCCATGTATTTACCGACCATGGCGATATTAATTTGTTTTTCTGGGTTCAATTTCGCTTGCGTCACTTTATTCCAAATATCCAGATTTGGCATATCGCAATCAAGGTTAAAATACTCAACAATTAAGTTATCTAAACCTTGGTCATTTAACATTTGTGGAATACGGTAAATAGTATCCGCATCAGGAAGGGAAATAACCGCACGCTCTTCAACGCTGGTAAACAACGCGATTTTCTTGCGCTCAGGCGCTTCGATAGAAACCTCTGAACGGCAAATCAAAATATCTGGTTGAATACCAATAGAACGAAGCTCTTTTACAGAGTGCTGAGTAGGTTTGGTTTTGGTTTCACCCGCTGTACGAATATAAGGCACCAAGGTCAAATGCATAAACAAGGCGCGACGTGGACCTAATTCTACTTTTAATTGACGGATGGCTTCTAAGAAAGGTTGTGATTCAATATCCCCAACCGTACCGCCAATTTCAACCAAGGCAACATCAGCGCCTTCGGCACCAGAAATAACACGGCGTTTGATTTCATCAGTGATGTGAGGAATAACTTGAACCGTTCCACCAAGGTATTCACCACGACGTTCTTTTTTAAGAACATGTTGATAAACACGACCGCTGGTGAAATTATTGCGCTTGCCCATTTTTGTGGAGATAAAACGCTCGTAATGGCCAAGGTCTAAATCCGTTTCGGCGCCGTCTTCTGTGACATACACTTCGCCGTGCTGGAAAGGACTCATGGTGCCAGGATCCACATTGATGTAGGGATCTAGCTTTAACATGGTGACTTTTAGACCACGAGATTCAAGGATAGCGGCCAAAGAAGCTGCTGCCAAACCTTTACCAAGAGATGAAACTACACCGCCTGTAACGAAAATATATCGTGTCGCCATGAGTGTTTAACCCGCCTTAAGATATGAAAAAATGAGATTTGAAGGCACATAACAATACACCCTCAGGACGGGGGAAAATAATAACATCACAAGGCATTCCACTCAATGTAAAACACAGTTGTTTTACATTGAGTGGAAGCTTCACATTAGGGAAAAACGCAACCCACTAAAGCGCGGCTACAAATCTAATTCTAGAATAGGTGTTTTTGAACGCGAGCAACAGGGCATAACCAGCTTGCCTTGTGCGTGTTCCTGATCGGTTAAAAAAACATCCCTATGGTCTGGAATACCCTCTATCACACCCGTTTGACACGTACCACAAACGCCCGATTCACAAGACACCGCTAGAAAAACGCCGTTTTCATCCAAAACCTCAAAGATACTTTGGTCGGCCTCAACATCAAACACCTCCCCAGTGCTGTGTATTTTGACTTTAAAAGCGGTGTTTTCACTCACTTCATCACCCAATGCCGGTGCCGCAAAAAACTCACGATGTAAACGCGCCTCAGGCCACCCCAACCTATTCGCCTGCAGTAACACATAATTAATGAAGTCAGCAGGACCACAAATATACAGCTCTGAATCAGCAAGGTGCTGAGACAGAATACGCGTCACATCCATCCGACCAGAACTCGCCACTTGGCTGTAATGAAAGTGCATCTTGTCCGCAAAAGAACTGTTTTCTAACGCATTAGAAAACGCCGCGGTTTCGGGAGACTTAGCACAATAATGAAAATCAAACGGCAAACCTACTTTTTGCAACTGTTGCGCCATGGGCAACATCGGCGTCACGCCAATACCACCCGCAATCAACAAACTATGTCGCTTTGTTTGCATCAATGGAAAATGATTCTTGGGTGCACTAACCGACAACGCATCGCCAATTTTTACTCTATGCACTTCCGCCGATCCACCTCTGGACTGGGGGTCTTTTAACACCGCAATCTCATAATACTGTGCGTCTGCCGGCAGTCGACACAATGAATATTGGCGAGTCAAGCCACTGGGCAAATGCAAATCAATGTGCGCTCCCGCTTCAAAAGCAGGCAAAGCGGAACCATCCTCACTGCCCAACACAAGACGCACCACGCCTTGCGCTTCAGTTACCACATTTCTTACCACGACCGGAATCATCTGGCACTCCTAAGCTATTATATTTAAAGGCTAGAGAGCAATCTAAGCTACTCTCTAGCTGGCACCGAATGAGATTAAAATGAAATCGTCTGCAGCGGCGCAGCAGCCTGAGATGACGCCGCGCTGACCTGCTCTTTAGATACCTGCTCTTTGGCTACCTGTTCTTTGGCAATCAATCGATCAATGACTCGTCTGGATTGCACCCCACCCGCATCAATATCCAACTTTAATAAATCATAGTCTGGAAACGCCAATAAGTTTTCTTGTTGGCGTTCAAGCACCTCTAAATCCTCAGCAAAAATGCCACCTTGCCCCTCTCGAATAGTGTCGGTTAGCGCCTGATCTTCGGGTTTAAAGTTACGCGCCATGCCCCAGAAATACCAAATAGAGGTCTCGGTTTCCGGTGTAATAAAATCCACTACCGTACTGCTGGCTTTTTTATCCGCAGGGGCGTCAAAGCCACCATTACCTGCGTGAGCAACACCCACGTCTATCATTACATGAGAAGGTGGCGAAAATCGGCAAATCTGCCAACGGTCAACTAAAACATCACCCGCCAATCCATTACCGCGCAGCGCCGCTTGCCAAAATGGCGGCGCCATAATATTTTCCATAAAACGACTGGTAATGACCTTATCCCCATCCACCGTCGTAGAAACAGGAGACTCATCGATTTCCTTTTGACCAATGCTGCTGGCGTGCACATAGGTCTCATGAGTCAAATCCATTAGGTTATCCACCATCAGGCGATAATCACAATTAATATGGTACAAGCCTCCACCATAAGCCCATTCAGGACTGACGGCCCATTCCAAGTGAGGAATCAGTGTTTTATCGGCTTGAGACTGATCACCTGGCCACACCCAAATAAAACCATAACGCTCTTCAACCGCGTAAGATTTCATGCACGGGAAACCTTTTACACGCTGCAATGGCATCTCTTTGGTTTTACCATCGGCGCCCATTTTTAAACCATGATAACCACACACCAAAAGCCCTTCTTCGACATAACCTAAAGACAAGGCCGCGCCACGGTGTGGACAAAAATCCAATACCGCGGCGACTTCATTGTCATGGGATCGATAAAAGGCAATGCTTTCACCACAAATTTTACGGCCGAGAGGTTTGCTGCCCGCAACCTCTTCAGACGTGGCGGCGACATACCAGGTATTTTTAGGGTAAGTTTGCTGACTCATTGAAATTCTCCTGCTATTATTTTATTTATTGGATCCAATATAACCCAAAAACCAAACAAAACAAGACTGAAATGCACAAATTGGATCCATAAAACACATTATGAATAATAGGCCACAGCCTAAATGCTTGAAAAATAAACGCTTCTCTATTGGATCCAATTATTACTTTTTTAGCTGTATTTACGTTATGATTGTTTTTTATCAACAAAACAGAGACAAGCGCGATGAACAAACCCGGACAGCACGTTATCAGCCGATTGCGACAAATGATTTTGTCGGGCGAGCTCACGTCTGGCCAGCGCCTCGCCGAAATACCTACCGCTGAGCAACTTGGCGTGTCACGCACACCGGTACGTATTGCCTTTAGAACCTTGGAGCAAGAAGGCTTACTGACTAAGTTATCTGGACGTGGCTATATTGTTCGTCAAGTGACACAAGCTGAAATCAGCGGCTCCGTCGAGGTACGAGGCGTATTAGAAGGATTGGCAGCAAGACAAGCCGCTGAAAATACCTTATCGAAAGACCAAGCCGATGAGCTAGTGCAACTCCTGAAACAAGGCGACGACCTGTTTGCCAAAGGCAGCATCAGCGAACAAGATCTCGCCATCTATCACGACATGAATCAGCGTTTTCATCAAATCATTATAGCTGCCAGCTTAAATCCAGCCATTGCCGAGGCGTTAAGCCGCAACGAGCATCTGCCTTTTGCTTCGGTTAGCGCATTGGCTTTTGACCGCAACAATCTAACCTCAGAATATCGACGTTTTAATTTCGCTCATATGCAACATCATGCGGTATTTGATGCCATCAGTCATGGGCAAGGCAGTCGCGCCGAAGCCATTATGCGAGAACACGCCAACGCCACACTAGGCTATGCAAAGACATTTTCTCAAATGAAAGAAAAAGGCGAAAAAGTGCAGGTTATTAATGGCCTAAACGCGATTGATGGCCACTGATCAGCTAACCACCGATAAAAGCACACGGGTAAGTTCATGCTAACGCCTCCTGATCAATAACAAAAATAGGAAAACCCATGCCCCTTGAAATAAACAAACACTATAAAAATTCGTCCGATGTGCAAATCGCATTAGATAAAATCCAAGCGTATACGAACAAACCAAACCGTACGTTAATCGGCTTAACCGGAGGCCCAGGCTCAGGTAAAAGTACCCTCGCCAAGCATTTGTTAGATCACTTTACGACGCAACAAAACGCACACGTCATTTGCCTGTCAATGGATGGCTTTCACTTATCTAAAGCTCAACTTAATGCACTGCCCAATGCAGAAGAAGCCTTTGCTAGACGAGGCGCACCTTGGACATTTGATAGCTTAGCCTTTGTAGAGCGCGTCAAAAAGATTAAGCACGCTTATCAACAAAACGATATTTTGTGGCCAAGCTTTGACCATGCCCTTGGCGACCCTATTGAAGACGATGTGAAAATCAACAAAGACATTAAAGTGGTATTAATTGAAGGCTTATACCTACTGCATCAACAAGATGGCTGGCAAGAATCGCAAGCCCTATTTGATGAACACTGGTTTTTAGACATTCCCGTTGACGTGGCCATCGAGCGCTTAGCAAAACGCCACATGGCGGCATGGGGATTCAGCCATCAGCAAGCCATGGAGCGCATTCAATTAAACGATGGACTCAATGCAAAACAGGTAGAAAGCAGTAAAAAACAAGCAGATTGGTTATTGAGAGTCTAGTATCGCTCTAGGCTCTATCTCGTGCTCAGCTTTTCTCTCATTATGCTTTTTGTGCCGCAATCGCTTCCGCGCTTCTCTCAAAGGTTAGATTGATTCGTAGAAACATGCCTTGAATCGCTTCGATCTGATTGGAGTTCCCCACTAAGACCACTAACTCGTCATATAAAACATCACAGGCTTTTTCAAAGCCATCATCACACCGACCTTTGCTTGCCAATAAAAAAGCCTTCGCCAAGGAGGCCTGCCAATGGCTTAACGACTGCAGTTGTTTTCCCGCTAAACCTTCACAAATTGAACGCAAACGAATCGAAACATGACCGAGGTTTAGAGCGGTTAACGCCAAGTCGGTAATCGCACGAGATTGAGAGCCTTGATCATAGTTCGTTAAACGCAATAATCGGTCGGCCATGCGACGATTGTACCAAGCCGCTGGACTGACATGCTGATCAATCGCTAACAAGTCTTGGTAAGTGGTTTTAAAAATCCGATGGACTAACAGCTGAACACTGGGCCCAGTAATAAGATGAAACACCCAAAATAAAATACACACGCCGGCAAAAATCGCGATGCCAGAGCTTAATGTGTTGTCGATGGAAAAAGCCCGACTCATGTCCTTGCTTGGGCTCACTAGAATGGAAAAAGGAATACAAAAACCTAAACCATAAGGCAAGGTTTGCCGATCAGCCAAAAGCAACAAACCGATAAAATACGGCCCAGCCAATACCAGCAATAGAATCTCCAACTGCCCAGAACTTTGCGACAATAAATTAAGCGCGAAAAAAACCGCCACAACAACCGCCACAACAACGCCTATTAGCAACCTTTTCAGCACCACTTTAAGCACCATCAAAGGCAGCCGAGCCAGCATGATGGAAAAAATCACCGGCAAAATCATGATCATCAAGGCCGCCGTGGAGCCAGTACCCACCCAGATAAAGGCGCCAATCAGAAAAACAACCGTAGTTCGAACACCAATCATTAACCCCGCCAGTGGATCGCGATAGGTCAACATACTAGGCGCATTTAATAAGGTACTGTCCCGTTCCTCTAACGCTCGATAGGCTCGCAATAGAACCGTCAGTTCGGAGGTAATCTCTGAAGCAATATTGAGCATATGTGATTCGAAAGGGAGATCAAAATCATTACTCGAACGGTAACGAACAAGATCACTGCGCAATGTCTTAACTTGTTCTAGGCAATACTCAAAATCATCAGACGCGGCAATCTGCCCAAACGCCTCTCGTAATTGATCAAGAAGTTGACTGAGAGCGGGCGTCACCAACTCCCTATGCCGACGCTGTAAACGGCCAAAAATCTGTACCAACGCCAATAGAGATAACACCTTTTGCGCTAATTGGTTCGCAGCTCGTGTACGCCCGGGGCCTTTAGGACCTTCGTAACTCACCGCGCTAGCATCCTCACTGACCATGCCCAATGTCGCCATAATACTGTCAATGTCTTTATGGCGCGTTTCGTGAGAACCCGACTTATCTAATTCTGTGACCAAATACTGTAATGTCTGATTAATGACCGACCTTGCTTGGCGCTGCAAACTGTCTTTCACTTTGACAGGCCAAAACAGATGACTGACAACACCGGCACAGATGGACCCGATAACAATTTCGCTTACTCGAGCTTGAGCAATGGCAAACACCACCTGACTGTCCGCGGTTGATGGACTGGCCATCACCATCAAGACAACAATTTCAGCTGTCACCGCGGCCATGGCAAAGGCATAGACAAAATTCGCTTGGCGCACCATAGCCGATAAAGCCGCATTTAAGCCTAACCATAGCGCCAACAACCCTAACGCCACATAAGGGTACGCCATGAATTGGGTCAACAACAAAATACCAAATAAGCCACCGACGATAGTGCCAATAATCTGGCAAAGGGCTTTTTCAACCACCAACCCACTTTCGGGACGCATCTGTAAAAAAATGGCCGACACCAAAGCCCAATAAGGTCGATCAAGGTTTAAAGAAAACGCTATCGTTAACGCCATTACCATGGCAATCACGCCCTTGAGTGCAAAAATAACCGTCGACTTTTCAGGTAAAAACAGATTACGAAGCACGATTTCCAAAGCTATCTCTCTCCTGACGGCTTAGTAAGATGAATAGTCGCCGTCATGCCAGCGCTCAGTTGAGTACCGTCCGGTAACGAATCTAGCTTTATGTCGACAGGAATGCGCTGTGATAAGCGCACCCAGTTAAAAGTTTGCTGAACCTGCGGTAAAAGTTGCCCATCGCTTTGCGTATTGGTGTTCGCTATGGCTTTACCAATACTCAACACATGGCCCGTTAATGGCTTTCCACCGCTTAACAAGGTGATTTTTGCCTGTTGATTCAAATGCACGAGTGGGATTTTAGTTTCCTCAAAATACCCCGTGACATAAAAGGAATCAGACTGAACAATGGCAAACACCGAAGCGCCTTGCCCAACATAATTTCCCTGACGCAAGTTCAAGTTAATAATATGACCCGATACAGGCGCATAAACTTGTGTACGCTCTAAATTAAGTTGCGCCGTTGCTTGTTGAGCGACGGCCAAATCATAGTTGGCTTTCGCAATATCGGTACCAATACGGGCTGATTCTAAGTCCTCAGCACTAATGGCTTCTTGGCTTAACAAGGCCATGCGGCGCTCATACTTATGCTTCGCCAACTGCCAAGCATACAAGGCATTCTCGGCAGTTGCTTTGCTTTGATTTAACGCGGCTTGATAACGCTGTTGATCCACACTAAACAGTAAATCGCCCTTGTTAACCGTTTGATCATTGGCGATGTTCAAATTCGTCACCCAACCGGACACATCAGGGCTAACCGTGACGATGTCAGCACGAACACGCCCATCACGAGTCCAAGGTGAATGCATGTAATCATTCCATACCCATCGACCAGCAAAAAATGCCGCGACAATAACCACTAAAGTGACAAGAATACGCAGATATTTCGTCATTGATTTATCTTCCACCCAATACATAAACAATTAATGCCAAATAACACACGAACAAAGACACTTCAAACCAAGCCACTTTCCAAATACGGTCATGCCAACCTAAGCGATGAAGAATAAAACGCGTTAACGCTGAAAATAAGAAAGCAATCGGAAAGTAAACCACCAGCGGGCTAAATTCCAACCCACTAAAAACAACAGTCTGAAGCATCATGAATATCCTGTCATGTTAAGACGGTAGGCAGTGTAAGGAGAGCAAGAAAATGCTTCTCTAAGCTAAGAATAGAATTATATCGAGATAACACCAAATAAATGTGCAGCTAACAGCCAAATAAAAGCACAACAAAAAGCACAACTAGCTGATTCAAAAAGCCTATCTTGGAAAGGGCAAGATTGCACTTACTTGCCATTGAATATTGAGATGCGAATAATGGGGGTGACACCAAAGATCACCGATGGCCACTAAAGTATCGCCCTGATACACATACGGAAGATGGTCTCGCCACCAACTTGGTATCACCTCATCGTTAAGCCATTTTTTCAACTTTCGGGTTTTACCATTCGTCATGAGTAAACTTTCGCTTTGGGGACGAGCTTTTAATGCACAGCCATTACCACTGACACTAATACAATCAAATGAGCGTGTTACTCTAACACCCGACATCAAGGTCGCCAATATCACACCCTCGTCTGGAGGAAGAAGGTAAATCGCGTTTTGATGGCGCATAATCCGGCCATGGGAAAATACAAACTCAGGCTGTTTGTCTTGTGCAGCAGAAAACATCGCTTCCACACTTTCCAGTTGAGCTTGGGTTAATGACACCCCATTAGCTTGCAAAAAATGTCGCCACCAGAAAAGTCGTTCATCGACCGGTTTATTCGCAATATAAGATAAATCCAAGCCACCAAATGCATTACACCAAACCGCCAACTGCTGTTGCGCAAATTGCGACAGCATGGCGTAATCTGTCGCCATACGTTGGCTGCTAGACACAATATTGCGCTCCATGGCGGGAAAACGCGCCGTTAAAACGGGCACAACACGGTGGCGAAGAAAATTGCGGCTAAAGCGTTCATCATGGTTGGATTCATCCTCAATCCACACAAGCTGATGCTGTTTGGCGTATACCTCAATGTCCGCTTTTGACGCCATTAATAAAGGACGAATCAAACGAGCATGACCGTCGCCAAGTTGTCTTTCTTGCGGAATACCAATTAAGCCTTTGCCTCCAGTACCGCGCAGCAAGCGAAACAACACCGTTTCCACCTGATCGCCAGCGTGATGGGCAAGCAAAATCACATCCTGATCAGCCATTACCGTTTGAAAAGCTTGATAGCGGGCATTACGCGCCGCATTTTCGAGAGACGCCTGAGCGTCTAATTGCACGCGCTCGGCCACAAAAGACACCGCAAGGTTTTCAGCAATAGACTCACAATGCCTTAACCAATCATCGGCGTTAGCGCTCAAACCATGATGCACATGAAGCACGGTGAGTTTTTGTTTTTGCGCTGTAGAAATTTGGTTCACCAACGCGTGCAATAAGACATGGGAGTCTACCCCGCCACTAAACCCAATCCACACTCTATTTGCTCTAGTAAACACAGAGTTAATCCACTCAGCATTGAATCGAAGAGGAGATAAAGCGATAAGTGGCTTAGCGGTTGAATGTGTCATCATAAAGTCTAAGGGTAAACTACCTTGGAGCGAACCAAAAACCTAACAAATAAAAAAGCCCCCTAGCGATAGGAGGCTTTTTAAGAAAACAAAAGCTTACAAACCGTAAGACATTAGACGGTTATAACGACGCGCCAATAGCTCTTCTGTCGTTAACGCTTCCATACGATCTAATGCGGCCAGTACATTTTGTTTAAGGCTTTCCGCAATTTGCTCATGGGCGATATGCGCACCACCAAGCGGCTCCGGAATAATCGTATCCACAAAGCCAAGCTCTTGTAGACGCTGGGCGGTAATGCCCATGGCTTTCGCCGCATCAGAAGCACGGTCTGCGCTCTTCCATAAAATGGATGCACAACCTTCTGGAGAGATAACCGAGTAAGTGCCGTATTGCAGCATCATTAGCTCGTCACACACACCAATTGCCAACGCACCACCAGAACCACCTTCACCAATGACGGTAGAAATGATCGGCGTTTTAAGGCGCGACATAACGGCCAGATTAAAAGCAATCGCTTCACTTTGTCCGCGCTCTTCAGCGCCGATACCCGGATACGCTCCAGGTGTGTCGATTAAGGTGATGATAGGCAAATTGAAACGCTCTGCCGTTTCCATAAGGCGCAACGCCTTACGGTAACCTTCTGGGCGAGGCATACCAAAATTACGCAACACTTTTTCTTTTACTTCACGGCCTTTTTGATGACCAATCACCATCACCGGACGACCATCTAGACGAGCAATGCCGCCCACGATAGCGCGATCATCCGCGTAATGGCGATCACCGTGCATTTCTTCGAAGTCAGTAAAGACGTGCTTTATATAATCCAATGTATAAGGGCGTTTTGGGTGACGCGCCAATTGAGACACTTCCCATGCCCCTAGATTACTAAATAAATTTTTAGTCAGCGCGGTCTTTTTGTCTTCTAAACGACTGATTTCATCGCTTATATTAAGATCGTTATCGTTACCGACTAAACGTAACTCTTCAATTTTTTGTTCGAGCTCAGCAATCGGCTGCTCAAAAGGGAGATAATCTAAATTCATGTTTAATTACACTACTGTTTGGTTGCCATCAAATTTAAAGGTAAAAGGCGAGTAGCCATTTGCTTTATCGTTCTGTTTAGCGAGTTTCTACGCCAACAATTCCATTGCATAAACGATTAAATGAAACTAAGTATACACTAACTGAACATTTTGTTTACCGTATTGTTTCTGAAGTTGGTGAATTAATTCGTCATCGGGACGAACTTTCCAACCACTTCCTAGCCGAATATCACCACAAGCCTGTGGTGTGTCGAAGCCTATTACGACATCACAACCATCCCCTCGATAGGATTCCATGGAATTCGCTAGCGCCTGTATTTCTGTGGGTGTCACCGTTTCTGAGGTCCACGTAATTCGTAATGCCTCAACATAACGAACCCTAGCCTGAGCAATATCGAGAATATTTCGAGCAATCACTTTTTGACCACCACGAAATTCATCGACGGTAATTTCCCCTTCCACCACAACCACTTCGTCTTTGACAATAACGTTTTTAAAAGTGTCATAGCTATCAGGAAACACCGTCACCTCAATACGAGCAGAACGGTCATCTAATGTAACAAAGGCAATGTTACCACCTTTTTTGCTCTTGGTAATCCGCAAGTCTACGATCAAGCCTGCCATGATCTGCGTATCACCACGCTTAGGCTGTAAATCCACAATTTTTGAACGAACAAAGCGACGAATCTCTTTTTCATACTCATCAATGGGGTGACCCGTTACATACAAACCCAACGTGTCTTTTTCCCCGTCAAGCCGCTGACGCGGTGGCCATTCATGCTGTATTCCTATTTCTTTATAGGCGTCCTGCGTATTTTCTTCTACCGCAATGCCGAATAAATCCATCATGCCAGCATCTTGGTTTTTAGCATCCTGCACTGCGCGTTTTAGCGCTTCATCGATACAGGCAAACAGTGTCGCACGATTCGGACCTATGGTGTCAAAAGCACCGGAACGCACCAAGGCTTCCATCACGCGTTTATTCACTTTTCGCCCTACTCGCTGACAGAAGTCAAAAATATGCTCAAACGGCCCTTCTTTACGCGCTTCCACAATGGCGTCAATCGGACCTTCGCCCACGCCCTTGATGGCACCAAGACCATAAACAATGGCCCCTTTTGGATTAACGGTAAATTTAAAGACAGACTCATTCACGTTCGGCAACTCAAGTGCCAACTTCATTGAACGACACTCTTCAATAAAAATAACGATCTTATCGGTGTTCTGCATATCGGCAGACAATACCGCCGCCATAAAGGGCGCAGGGTAATGATTTTTTAACCAAGCGGTTTGATAAGAAACCAACGCATACGCGGCCGAGTGGGATTTGTTGAACCCATAACCGGCAAATTTTTCCATCAAGTCAAAGATGTTACCCGACAGATCTTTATCGACATTGTTTTTGAGTGCCCCTTCCATAAAGATCAAGCGTTGTTCAGCCATGACCTCGGCTTTTTTCTTACCCATGGCACGGCGCAATAAATCGGCCCCCCCAAGAGAGAATTTCGCCAACACCTGAGCGATCTGCATTACCTGCTCTTGGTACAAGATAATGCCGTAGGTGGGTTCCAACACTGGAATCAAATCTTGATGCTGGTAATCGGGATGAGGGAACGCCAGCTCTGCGCGACCATGCTTACGATTGATAAAATCGTCCACCATGCCAGAGCCCAATGGCCCCGGACGATACAAGGCTACCAAGGCGATAATATCTTCAAAGCGCGACGGCAAAAGCTTTTTAATCAACTCCTTCATACCACGTGATTCCAGCTGGAATACCGCGGTGGTTTCTGCACGTTTCAATAAGTCGTAGGTGGTATGATCTTCTAGATCTATCAAAGAGATATCTAACGGCGGTTTGCCTTTCAGCTCATTGATGGTATTGATATTTTTAACCGCCCAATCCACAACCGTGAGCGTTTTTAGACCCAAGAAATCGAACTTAACCAAGCCCGCTTCTTCAACGTCGTTTTTATCGTACTGAGTCACCAAACCCGATCCATCTTCCTCACAATAAAGTGGGGCAAAATCAATCAGTTTAGTGGGGGCGATCACGACCCCCCCAGCGTGTTTACCAAAGTTACGCACTACGCCTTCTAACGAAATCGCCATTTCCATGACTTCGGCAGCGTCTTCGTCTCCGGCTAAAAATTCTGGTAATGCTGGCTCTTCTTCCAAGGCTTTTTTAAGCGTCATGCCGATTTCAAAAGGAATCAGCTTCGATAATTTATCGCCTAAACTGTAGGGCTTGCCTTGCACCCTTGCAACATCGCGCACCACGGCTTTTGCTGCCATGGCACCAAAGGTAATAATCTGCGACACCGCGTCTCGCCCATAAGTGCGAGACACATAGTCAATCACTCGGTCACGATTATCCATGCAAAAATCGATATCAAAGTCCGGCATGGATACCCGCTCTGGGTTCAAGAATCGTTCAAACAGTAAATCGTATTCGAGCGGATCTAGATCGGTAATTTTAAGGGCATAAGCCACCAAAGAACCGGCACCAGAGCCTCGCCCAGGACCAACAGGAATATCATTGTCTTTGGCCCACTGAATAAAATCCATCACGATTAAGAAGTAACCGGGAAACCCCATTTGATTGATAATGGTTAACTCAAAATCCAAACGCTCCCAATACTCCTGACGCCGCTTTTCAATTCGCTCGCCATACTTTCTGGTCAAAAAATCAAAACGCTCTACTAGGCCGTCATAAGACAACTTACTAAAAAACGCTTCCATCGTCATGCCTTCTGGCACAGGATAATCTGGCAAGAAATATTTACCGAGCAACACGTCAACACTGCAGCGCTTGGCGATTTCTACGGTGTTTTCAAGCGCCTCAGGGATATCTTGAAAAAGCACGGCCATTTCTTCTGCCGTTTTGAAATACTGTTCTTCCGAATAGCGACGCTTACGGCGCGGGTCATCTAAGGTCACGCCATCATGAATACAGACACGCGCTTCATGCGCTTCAAAGTTCTCTCGCTTTAAAAAACGCACATCATTGGTCGCCACTACGGGGCAATCTAATTCACTGGCCAATGGCACAACCGCGTGTATATAGCTTTCTTCGCCAGCACGACTGGTGCGTTGCAGTTCAATATAAAAGCGATCAGGGAAGACAGACATCCAATGCGCTATTCGGCTTTTGGCCTGTTCTTGCCGACCTTTTTGCAGCAAATAACCAACATCACCAAAACCTGCGCCAGACAAAGCAATCACATCTTCACTGTGCGCCTCTATCCAGTCTCGCTGCACAATAGGACGACCTTCTACTTGACCTAATTGATAGCCCTTCGAAATAATGGCGATAATATTTTTGTAGCCCTTGTTAGATGTCGCCAACAAGGTAAAGCGATAACGCGAATCCACCTCCTCGTCTTCGGCAACGACAACATCTGCCCCGCAAATCGGTTTAATGCCTTTCTCCATCGCCCCTTTGTAAAAACGCACAAAACCACAGAGGTTGTTTTCGTCGGTAATGGCCACGGCTGGCATAGACATAAACTCGGTAGTACCAAGCAAGCCTTTGATTTTCACCAAGCCATCAACCAAGGAAAACTCGGTATGGACTCGTAGATGTATAAACGATGTGGACAAACTATTATCCCTCTAAAATCTTTTTTACTGGCGCAAAACTGCGTCTATGAATCGGCGTAATGCCATGCAAGCGAATCGCTTCAAGATGCTGTGCTGTTGGATAACCCTTATGCTTCTCAAATCCATACAGTGGATACATCTCAGCGGCTTTTACAATGTCCCTATCCCGAGTGACTTTTGCCAAAATAGACGCCGCCGAAATCGCTGCCTGACGTGCATCCCCTTTCACAACCGCTTCAGCAGAACAAGGTAAATTGGGCGGTATACGGTTGCCATCCACTAACACATGCTCAGGAACGACAGACAGCAAGGCCACCGCTCGTGACATGGCCAGCATACTGGCATGAAGGATATTAATCTGGTCAATTTCTTCTAGTGTGGCACTGGCAATACCATAAGCTAAGGCTTTTTCTTGAATCTCAATAAATAAAGCCTCGCGCTTTTTCTCTGTTAATTTTTTGGAATCTGCCAAGCCAGTAATCGGCCGCTGCGGATCAAGGATCACCGCGGCCGCAACCACTTCGCCAGCCAACGGCCCTCTTCCGGCCTCATCGGTTCCAGCCAATAAATCACCAAAATACAGTTGACTAACAAAAGGCTCCATTACTTCACCTTGTTTTCAAGCATGGTAATAATAGCCTGCGCAGCTTGTGCACCAGCGTCTTTTCGTAACATTTTATGCAAATCAAGATACTTAGCTTGAATGCGTTTATCACCAACAAAAGCCCGCCACGTTTGCAGCAAGCGTGTGGCCAAATTGTCCGGCGTGGCGGCGTCTTGTAACAATTCGGGCACTAAGGTTTCATTCGCCAACAAGTTGGGCAAAGACACATAGGGGACCTTTATCATTCTTTTCATAATGGCGTAGGTCAGCTTATTAACTCGATAAGACACCACCATAGGACGCTTTACTAGCATGGCTTCTAATGCCGCAGTCCCAGACGCTAACAAAATAGCATCAGACGCTGCCATAACGGTACGTGATTGCCCATCAATTAAAATCGCCTCTGCATTTGCCGCTTGCAATATTGACTCTAATTGCACTCGTCGCTCTTTATTTGCGGCAGGCATTAAAAAGACCGAGCTGGGCTCTTTTTGCTTAATCAGCTTCATGGTATCAATAAAAAGCGGAGCAAGACGAGCCACTTCACCTTCTCGAGAGCCCGGTAAAATAGCAAAAACAGGGCCTTTAATCTGCCCCAAATTGAGCGCTTCTCTCGCAACACTGGCATCGCTTTCCAAGGGAATATCATCTGCTAATGTATGGCCAACACAAACCACGGAGATATTATGTTGATGATAAATCGGTAGTTCAAAGGGAAATAATGCCAACATAAGATCAACGGATTTTTTGATATTAAAAATACGCTTTTGACGCCAAGCCCAAACGGACGGGCTGACATAATGGACGGTGGGAATGCCTGCTTGCTTTAATTTTCTCGCCAGCGGCATATTAAAATCAGGAGAATCTATACCGATAAAAGCCGTCGGTGGATTTTTCAGACAAGACTGATACAAACGTTTTCGTATCCCCAGCAACTCGCGTAAACGCCCCAGCACTTCAACTAAGCCCATTACCGACAGCCGATCCATCGGCACTAGACTAGTAAAACCCTGCGCCTCCATTAGCGGACCACCAATACCTTCAAATACAGCATCAGGCTGCAATACTTTTAAATGGGATATCAGGCTCGCGCCTAATATATCGCCGGAAGCTTCACCCGCTACCAAGACATAACGTGTCACAGACGCCGTTTTCATTGCTACAACCTCTATAAATAAAAAACCCCGAAATAATCCGGGGTTTTCTTTGTAAACGTGGCGCCTATCTGACAATTCCACGCTTTGACTGGCGAATCGACAAGACAAAATCAGCCACTTCAGGAATAAGAAAACTATCGCCTTGTTCCAGCTCTAACAAGGCTGTTTCGAGTGTCAAACCTTTCAGATAAACCATTTTATACGCTGTACGCAAGGCACGTATAACCTCCGCTGGAACACCTCGACGACGCATTCCTTCAAAGTTCATACCATGCGCTTTAGCCGGATTTCCAGAGATCATCATATATCGAGGCACGTCTTTAGCAACCATCGAACCCATGCCACACATGCTAAAAGAATTCACCTGACAAAACTGATGAATCCCCGTATAACCACCAAGAATAACATGGTCACCAACTTGGACATGGCCCGCTAACGCTGCAAAGTTAGCCAATATATTGTGATCACCTACGATGCAGTCATGGCCCACATGCGTACTTGCCATAAACAAATTATGACTACCAATGAGCGTAATCCCGTTATCCTGAATAGTGCCACGATGAATCGTGGCATTTTCACGAATAACGTTATTATCCCCCATTATCAGCTGCGTTGGTTCACCCTTATACTTTTTGTCTTGGTTTGCCTCTCCCACGGAAGCAAACTGATAAATTTCATTATTAGACCCAATTGTTGTATGACCATTAATAACAACATGCGATTTAATAACACTACCAGCCCCAATTTTTACATTCGGTCCGATCACACAAAAAGGACCGATATCCACACTGGAGTCAATCTCTGCTTTCGAATCGATTAAAGTAGTTGGATGTATCGCCACTATATCTTCCTGTCTGCACACAAAATAGTTGCAGAGCACGCCAGCTGTCCATCAACCGTTGCTCTACATTCAAATTTCCAAATACCACGTTTTTCAGTAATGATTTTTGCCTCTAACTGCAAGCGATCACCTGGCACAACCGGACGCTTAAAGCGGAGTTTATCAGAGCCGACAAAATAATAAATAGAACCATCTTCTGGTTTTTTATCCATTGTTTTGAAACCTAAAATACCGGCAGCCTGTGCCATAGCTTCAATAATCAAAACCCCAGGCATCACTGGGTGATCTGGAAAATGGCCATTAAAAAAAGGCTCATTAATCGTGACATTTTTATACGCTACAATGGACTCATTTAAATTCAGTTCAACAACACGATCTACCAATAAAAACGGGTACCTGTGAGGTAAGTATTGGCGGATTTCATTTACGTCCATCATTTATTTATCAACCTTCTCTAAAAACTTATTGACCTGTTGTTTTAGTTGAGCAAACTGCTTTGCCATTTCATCTATTCTTCTCACTCGAGCCACTGTTCGACGCCATTTTCCCGTCGGCTCCATTCCCATCCCAGAAGAGTAAGACCCCGCTTCTGGAATAGAGTGACTAATCATACTCATAGCCGTGATATGTACTTTATCGACAATAGTTAAATGCCCACCAATTCCGACACACCCGGAAATAGTACAAAACGAACCAATTTTAGTGCTTCCGGCAATCGCAGTGTTTCCAGCTATTGCTGTATTATCGCCAATTACGACGTTATGAGCAATTTGAACTTGATTATCTATGATAACACCATGGCCTATTTGAGTGTTTTCTAGCGCGCCACGATCAATAGTTGTATTGGCCCCTATTTCAACATAATTGCCAATAACAACAGCCCCCAGCTGGTCAATCTTTTCCCAACCGTCTATTTTCGGCGCAAAGCCAAAACCGTCGGCGCCAATTACTGCACCACTATGAATAATACAAGCCTCGCCAATCTCCACATCATGATAAAGCGTAACATTGGGGTATATTCGAGTACCTTGGCCTATACTAACGCCCCGACCAAGCACACAACCAGCGCCAATAACGCTGCCTTCAGCGACATAAGCATCATCGTCAATCACCGTATTTGGCCCAACCACAACGTTTTTAGCAATCGTCGCCGTGGGCGAAATGACAGCACTTTGATGAATGCCAGACCAACACTGGGTTATCGATGTAAATAAATGAGATAGCTGGGCAAACGCTAGGTAAGGGTTTGAAACAATAATGGCATGATCAACCAATTGCGCTAATTCTTCGCTCTTAACAAGAACCGCGCCCGCCGTAGTCGATCCAAGCAAGCTTTGATATTTGGGATTAGCAAGAAAGCTCAACTCATTTGGTGCCGCCTTCTCCAGCGTGCCTAATTTCTCTATCACTAGACTGGCATCGCCTTTCACCTTACCTTGAACTTTATCCGCCAACTGACCTAGCGTATAACCCATAAATTAATTACCTTCGTTAAGACGTTTTACAAGCTCATCGGTAATATCAGCACCGGCATTGGCATACAGGCTTAGCTGTCGATTGACCACCAGATCCAATTTGCGCTCTTCAATCAACGACTTCAATGCCGCCTCGCCTTTTGGTGTCAAGGATTGAATAACTTGCTGCTCTAATTCTTTCGCTTGGCGCTGCATATCTGACGCCATGGCTCGCAGCCTATTTTGCTGTTCTGCTAACGACTGACGGCGCTTTTTAAACTCCGCTTCCGATAATGTCAGCTCATCACGTTGCAGATCTTTAGCCGACGCTTCGATGGTCTCTTGCTCACTTTTCAAACGAGCATCCATCTGTGCGACCTTTTCCCTAGGCTGCTTCGACGCTTCTTGCCCCATATTGCTTTGTAGCAACGCCGCTCTAAAATCCACAACAGCGACTTCCGTTGCTTGCACACTCCCTATAAAGCATAGAGTAAAAATTGCCGTTATGATTTTTTTCATTTTCAATCCTATTAAATAAATCTATTCATATTAAAAAGTGGTTCCCAATTGGAATTGGAAAAAGTCAGTCTTGTCGCCATCTTTATCATTAAGCGGTCTTGCGAAGTTAAAGGATAACGGCGCAATGGGCGTAATCCACGTCCAACTTAACCCGACGCTGTAACGTATTTCAGCCAAATCTACCCCTTCATTACACTCTGTATTAGCAGCAAGACACGAATCGGTAAACACGTTCCCGCCATCTAAAAACAAAGCCGTCCTGACCGATTTATGGTCTTCAACCATAGGCAAAGGGAAAATCAATTCCGCTGTACCCGTCATTAGGATATTACCACCCAGTGCAGAGCTGCTATTTGTTGACGTGCTACCATATGAGTTCTTAGGGCCTAAAGACGACGCCCCGTAACCCCTGACGGAATACGAACCACCTGCAAAATAGTTTTCAAAGAAAGGCAAGGTATCCGTATCACCATAACCTGAACCATACCCTAGACGTCCTTTCAGGCGTAATAGCCATAGATTAGAGTCATTTAGACCCCAATAGGCCTGGGATGTTAGACCGAGCTTAGTGTATTGCTGGTCACCAACAGGCAACGCCACTTCCAATGTTGCTCTGGTTGAATAACCATCGGTTGGTAGCACACCCCCCACCAAATCACTATCACTCCAAGTTAAACTAGCAATCACATCGTCGTAATTATCACCATGTGTCTGCACATAACTATCCGTCTCATTAGATGGATCGTAACCTAATTTAACCGTACTTTCTTTTACCGTCATACCAAATGCAAGGCGCTGAGTATCGGAAATAGGATAGCCGTAGTTTACGCCTGCCCCAATTTCGTCAAGATCATAATCTTCCACATCATCGTCAGCATGATCACTGGTTTGATAAAAGATCTGAAAGCCTCGACTGACCCCGTCAACGGTAAAATAAGGGTTATCATAATTAATCGAATAATCTTGTGTCTGATTTGTACGCGACGCATTGAAAGACAGTTTATTACCCGTCCCTAAAAAGTTACGCTTAGAAATACCAAAACCAAGGACAGTACCATCTTCTTGCGAATAACCAATACTCGCTTGAATACTACCTGACGCCTGCTCTTGCACAACGACATCGAGATCCACTTGATCGGAGGTACCCGCAACAGGGCGCGTTCTTAAATCAACACTACCAAAGAAGCCTAAACGCTCAATTCGACGCTTCGACGACTGAATTTTAGAATGTGTTGCCAAGGCACCTTCAAATTGCGTCATCTCACGACGCAATACTTCATCCTGTGTTTCACTGTTGCCGCTAAAACTAATACGGCGAACATAGACTTTAGGTCCTGGCGCAATCTGATAACTAAGATTAACCGTCTGATTGTTTAGTTTTTCCGGAATGACATTGACGTTGGTAAATAAATACCCCTCATCGCCTAACTCCGTCGAAATACCTTCAATGATTTTTGTCACTTGGCTGCGCGAAAAGATGTCGCCTTTTTTCTGTGATATTTGCTTCCAGACACGATCTTCAGAAATAGGCAAACTGCCGTTTAAAGACACATCGTTGATATAATAAGGCTTACCTTCTTCTACGTTAATCACAACGTAAACATCACGCTTATCGGCAGACAAACTGACTTGGCTAGAAACGACATTAAAGTCCAAATAGCCATTATCCAAATAGAAGCTTTTTAGGGAATTAATATCCCCTTCAATCTTCGCTTTAGCGTACTCATCTGCCGAGCTGAAGGGATTCCAATACCCGGTTTCTCTTGATTCAAAGTCTTTCGTCAGCGTTTCTGCATCAAAGTCTTTATTACCAACAATATTGATATGAACGATTTTAGCTGTCTCACCTTCATCAATATCAATCACGATCGCGGTACGATTTCGAGGCATAGCGTCTATCGATATATCCACCTTGGCACTGTAACGCCCAAGTGCATAATACTGACGCTGTAACTCTTGAACGATCTGATTTAGGGTTTCTGGCTTATAAATTTCGCCTATTTCTAAGCCTGATAGCTTCAAGCCTCGCTCTAAATCTTCGGTTTTAATTAACTCGTTGCCCTTTATTGTCAAATTACCAATAGAAGGACGTTCAGCCACATCAAACACCAAAACATTTTCGTCTTCATAGACATCAATATCACTGAAGTAACCAGTATCAAAAAGAGATGTAATCGCTTGATATACTTTATCTGAATCGTAAGACTCACTTTTATCAAAGCCAACTGCATCAAATGCTCTCGATGATGGCATTTGAACCAAGCCATCAATCCGCACATCCTCTACCGTTTTTGCAACACCATGCACACTTATTAAAGCCAATAATACAGCGGAAACGACTTTCACATATACCTCTCTACAAGCGGGCAATATCATTAAAAATGGCAACCGCCATTAAAGCAAATAAAAGAGAAGCGCCAACACGATAAGCCATACCCTGAATTTTCTCAGAGACAGGCTTACGACGAATAGCTTCAATGCCAAAAAACAACAAGTGCCCACCATCTAACATAGGAATGGGCAATAAATTAAGTACCCCTAAACTAACACTGAGGTAAGCCATAAATTTCAAAAAAGATTGCAAACCAGAGTCTGCTGACGCGCTGGCCACTTTTGCAATCGTGATCGGCCCAGATAAATTGTCAACAGAAATCAACCCTTGTAACATTTTACCAATCGAAGAAACCGTAAGACCAATCATCTTATTGGTTTGCTCAACCCCGTAAAAAATTGACTCTACAGGCCCATAATGACGTTCTCTAATAACGCTTTCATCCCACTGCGGTGGAACGACAGCCAACCCAGCATAACCGATTACGCTACCATTTTGTTCGCTTGAGTTAGGCCGTAACAGCAAAGTGTGACGTTCTTGATCACGCTGCACAGTAACAGACAAGGCTTTACTCGGGCTGCTTTGCACCATGGTAACAACTTGCCGCCAATTCGATACTAAACTGCCCTCTATTGCTAACACCTTATCACCAGGCAAAAACCCCGCCGAGGCCGCTGCGCCGCCTTCAACGACTTGAGCAATAACAGGAACCACGTCGGGTTGCCATGGCTGCAGACCAAATGCGCGGATAAGATTGTCAGGATTCTCTCCCGCCAACCATCGATTTAACTGCACCCTTCCCTCTTGCTGGGAAACCCTCCCCTGCGGTTGGTAACGAACGATAATGGTTCCTGTTTTTCCAATCAAGCCCGCTAGCACTAAATTTACATCTTCCCAAGAAGAAACCGGCTCGCCTGCAATAGCAACCAACTCATCCTCAACTTGAATTTGCGTCTGAGAAATAGGGGAACCTTGTGCAATAGCCCCAACCTTAGGAGCAACTGATTGCACACCAAGCAAAGCCACCAACGCATAAATAGCCATCGCCAAAATAAAATTAGCAATCGGCCCTGCCGCCACAATAGCGATACGCTGCCAAACGGTTTTCGAGTTAAAAGCCTGATGTCTCAAAGACTCAGGCACATTGCCTTCACGCTCATCCAGCATGCGCACATAACCACCAAGCGGGATCATGGCCAATGTGTATTCTGTTCCGGTCTTCCCCACATAACGATAAATCGGCTTCCCAAAACCCACCGAAAAACGCAATACTTTTACCCCACAACGACGCGCCACAAAAAAATGACCGAACTCATGAAAAGTAATCAACAGGCCCAAGGCAACCACAATAGAAAGAATATTTAGAATCATAAAAAATCACCGCGCGAGATCATACCCAGCGCCAAACGACGAGCAGACTCATCCGCCTCAAAAACCTCTTCAAGCGCATTCACCGCAACAATATCTGCCGCCATCAATACTTTTTCATTTACACGAGCAATGTCAAGAAAACCGATCTGACGATTCAAAAAAGCCGCAACCGCCACTTCATTTGCGGCATTCAACACCGCCATAGCGCTGCCTCCCGCAAACCACGCATCAGCGGCCAATTTCAAATTTGGAAAACGCACTAAATCGGGAGATTCAAAGTTTAACCGAGCAATGTCAATCAAACTCAAAGGCGCCACGCTGGTCTCAACACGATTGGGCCAACTCATGCCATAAGCAATCGGAATTTTCATATCCGGATTGCCCATTTGAGCCAACACAGAACCATCGCGATAAGACACCATGGAGTGAATAATACTCTCAGGATGAACCACAACATCCACCTCACTTGGCGTCACATCAAACAGCCAACAAGCCTCGATTAATTCCAACCCTTTATTCATCAAAGTGGCTGAATCGATCGATATTTTTTGCCCCATAGACCAATTTGGGTGTTTACACGCCTGCGCTGGGGTTACCGAGCTCATCTCTTCCAAGGACCAGGTTCTAAAAGGGCCGCCCGAGGCCGTCAAAATGATTTTCGAGACATCTTGTTTGTGAGCACCCAAAGACGTCTGAGGTAAACTTTGGTAAATCGCATTATGCTCGCTGTCGATAGGAAGCAATGTGACATGATGACGCGCCACCTCATCCATAAACAATTTACCCGCCGTCACCAACGACTCTTTATTGGCTAATAGCGTCCGTTTGCCCGCGCGAATACCCGCTAATGTTGGCTTAAGCCCAGCAAAACCCATGATCGCTGCCATGACTTGATCAACCGCAGAGTCGGCTGCGATACTCTCTAGCGCACCCTCCCCCCACTCAAATGAAATAGCCAAGCCTTGGCATTGCTGCGCCAACTCATCACGGGCCTTCTCTGATCCCATTACCACTCGTTGGGGAGTAAAACGACGACATATATCCGCCATTTTATCGACGCTTTCATTGGCAGAAGCACTAATCAAAGTAAACTTATCTGGATGTAAAGCAATGATATCTAACGTGCTTTGACCAATCGATCCGGTCGCACCTAACAAGCAAATGCCTTGCATCAAAGCCACCCAGTCAAACTTAACAATAAAACATAAATAGGCGCGGCGGCGGTCAGACTGTCAACACGATCCATAACACCACCATGCCCTGGAATAAGATGACTAGAGTCCTTCAACGCTTCATGACGCTTAAACAAACTCTCGGTTAAATCGCCCAACACAGACACAAAAGAAGTCAACAAGGCAACCAACGCCAACCCGCACCATTGGGTAAACGAAAACCCACTTAAAAAAGCAAAAACAACTATACCGATCTGAGTGAGCGCCAAACCGCCAATCACACCTTCCCATGACTTTCCAGGGCTGACAAAACGCGCTAGTTTTCTTTTACCAAAGGCTCGGCCAGCAAAATAGGCGCCCGTATCAGCGCCCCATATTAGGCCCATTAGCAGCAACACCCAAACCAAGAAATTCTCAGACTGTCTTAACACCACAAAAGCAGACCAAGTAGTCACCAGCACCAATACGCCGAATAATAAGCGACTAAAAACGTGCTTCCATACCAGCAAAGTGGGGTAACGCATCACCCAATACAAGGCTAACACCCACAATATAGGGCTAATATAAAGCGCCGTCGCCTGCCCGTTTAAATTCAGTACAGCAAAACAAACGGCACCAATAAAAGCCGCAAAAAAAACCCGCCCAACTTGATTATGCACACCAGATAAACGCGCCCATTCCCACCCAGCTAAAACGACAACACCTGCCATGGCAAAAATAAAATGTGAGGTACCTAACACAAAAACGGCACAAACAAACAGTACCGCCATTACAATGGCACTTAGAATTCGAGGGAGTAACATGGTTATCGACCACCATAACGACGTTGACGATTTTGATAAGTTTGAATAGCCTCATCAAAATGTTGTTGATCAAAATCCGGCCACAAAACCGGCAGAAAGACAAACTCAGAGTACGCCGTTTGCCATAGTAAAAAATTACTGATGCGCTCTTCTCCTGAGGTGCGAATCAACAAGTCAGGTGGCGGTAAATCCGCCAGCAGCATATGCTCACCCAATAGCGCCTCATCAATATCGTCTGGAGACAGCTCGCCTAAAGCAACGCGCTTTGCCACGGATTTTGCGGCTTGAGCAATATCCCAACGACCACCATAATTCGCCGCAATAACCAGCGTCATCTGATCATTGTCTAGCGTTGCCACTTCAACGGCCTTAATTTGCTTTTGCAAACCATGACTAAAGCCGGAAATATCGCCAATCACTTTAAGCTTTATTTTATGCTCATTTAATCGCTTTAGCTCTTTCTTCAAAGACCGCATAAACAACGCCATCAGTCCATCAACTTCCAGTTTAGGACGCTTCCAGTTCTCACTGGAAAAAGCAAACAGCGTTAATACCTTAACACCACCTTTAGCGGCGGCTTCAACCACACGCCTAACAGCAGAAGCTCCCGCCGTATGACCTGCAATACTCGGAAGGTGTTTTTTCTTTGCCCAGCGATTATTGCCATCCATAATGATAGCAATATGCGCTGGCACGACGGCTGATTCAACCTCAGCGTCAAGCAATTCTGACATAGCATTACCCTAGTCAATAAAAAAAGCGAGCCGAAGCCCGCCTTCTTCATTAGATTTCCATCAAGTCTTTTTCTTTCGCCGCAAGGCGCTCTTCAATCAAAGCAACATACTTATCGGTGATTTTTTGGACTTGATCTTGTCCACGACGATCGTCGTCTTCAGAAATCTCTTTTTCCTTCACTAAATCTTTTAAACTACCATTCGCGTCACGGCGAATATTACGAATCGCGATACGGCCATTTTCCGCTTCGTTCTTTGCTTGCTTAAAGTAGTTTTTACGAGTTTCCTCAGTCAACGCCGGCATAGGAATTCGAATTAAATTCCCGTTTGTCGCTGGATTCAAGCCGAGATCAGATTTCATAATGGCTTTTTCAATCTCAGGAACCAAGTTGTTTTCCCAAGGAGAAATACCCAAAGTACGAGCATCTTCAACCGTGATATTCGCCACTTGGCTTAACGGTGTTTCAGAACCGTAATAGTTCACTTTAACTGAGTCTAATATACTAGGGTGCGCACGACCTGTACGGATTTTTTTAAACGCAGACTCAACCGAAGCAACGGCTTTGCCCATACGGTCTTCTGCGTCTTTAAGAATTTCGTTAATCATAACTTCCTCACTTAATCAGTGTACCTTCACTGCCACCCACCATGATATTCACCAAGGCTCCGGGCTTATTCATATTAAATACACGTATTGGCATACTGTGATCACGGGTTAAGCATATTGCCGTTAAGTCCATGACACCTAATTGTTTTTCAAGCACTTCATCGTAGCCCAATGTATCATATTTTACTGCAGTAGGATCTTTCATTGGGTCCGCAGAATAAACACCATCCACTTTCGTCGCTTTCAATACGACATCCGCATCAATTTCAATGCCGCGCAAACAAGCTGCAGAATCTGTTGTAAAAAAAGGATTCCCGGTACCGGCAGAAAAAATAAGCACATCGCCTTCTTTCATCAAACGCATAGCACGGCGTCTGTCATAAGGCTCAACAATCCCCGTCATCGTGATGGCAGACATCACTCGAGTCGCGATATTCGCACGCTCCAACGCATCGCGCATCGCCAGCGCATTCATAACCGTTGCCAGCATCCCCATATGGTCACCTGTAACACGGTCCATACCCGCCTGACTCAATGCCTGACCACGGAACAAGTTACCGCCACCAATAACGATGCCAACCTCAACACCAATGCCGCGCAACTGGCCAATCTCAAGCGCAATACGGTTCAACACTTTAGGGTCAATACCGAAGGACTCATCGCCCATTAAAGCTTCACCGCTTAATTTAAGCAAAATTCGTTTGTACTTTGGGCTTTTTTCTTTTGGCATATCAACCTCCGGCAATGGTTTTGTCTTTTCAATAACTGAGGTCAATGTCACCGACACTCTTCGAACGCATCTTTCATAAAAAGGGGCAGTCAAGCTGCCCCTTTTTTTTGCAAGACATTACAACGAAGAATTAACCTCTAAGTTGTGCTGCTACTTCTGCGGCAAAGTCTACTTCAGCCACTTCGATACCTTCACCTACTTCAAGGCGAATGAAAGAAGTCACTGCTGCGCCAGCGTCTTTTACAAGCTGACCCACTTTGATTTCTGGATTCTTAACAAAAGGCTGTTCAGTCAAGCTGTTTTCAGCCAAGAACTTCTTCATACGACCAACAATCATTTTATCAACGATTTCGGCTGGTTTGCCAGCCATGTCTGGCTGCGCACGAACAATCTCTTCTTCTTTTGCTAGTACTTCAGCAGGCATATCATCACCGCGCACAACGCGAGGAGAAACAGCAGCAACGTGCATAGAAACATCTTTAGCTAGTTCAGCAGAACCACCTTCCAATTGCGTCAATACAGCGATCTGACCGTTACCGTGAAGATAACCACCTACCAAGCCACCTTCGATGACAACAGCACGACGAGGCGTGATGTTTTCACCAATTTTTTGTACCAAGGCTTCACGTGCTTCAAGCATTTCACCAGAGATGACCTTCGCCATATCCGTTTCTTTCGTTGCAAAAACAACGTCAGCGACTTTATTCGCGAAAGAGATAAAACCTTCGTCACGAGAAGCGAAGTCAGTTTCAGAGTTCACTTCAACCAAGACACCGTAAGATGAATCATCTGCTACGCGCATGATGATGGTACCTTCAGCTGCAGTACGGCCTGCTTTTTTAGCCGCCTTCATGCCACTTGATTTACGTAGCTCTTCGATAGCCACTTCGATGTCAGCGTCAGCAGCGACAAGTGCTTTTTTGCACTCCATCATGCCTAGGCCAGTACGTTCACGTAGCTCTTTTACCAATGCTGCAGATACTGCGGCCATGTTAAATCCTCTTTTACCAATTCAAATTTAAAAAAGGAGGTAAGACACCTCCCTTTAGAAACCAGAACAAACTAGACAGTTTGCTTACGCTTCAGTCGTCGCTTCGCTTACTTCAACGAACTCGTCAGCAGTACCCGCTGTTGCATTACGGCCTTCAAGAACCGCATCAGCAAAAGCGCCAACGTACAACTGAACAGCACGAATCGCATCATCGTTAGCTGGAATGATGTAATCAACACCATCTGGATTACTGTTAGTATCAACGATACCGATAACAGGAATACCTAATTTGTTTGCTTCTTTAATCGCAATACGCTCATGATCAACGTCAACAACGAACAACACATCAGGCAAGCCACCCATATCCTTGATACCACCCATAGAAAGCTCTAGTTTTTCAAGCTCACGAGTACGCATCAAGGCTTCTTTTTTAGTTAGCTTATCGAATGTACCATCAGACATTTGCACTTCAAGCTCACGTAAACGCTTGATAGAAGCACGAATGGTTTTGTAGTTAGTCAACATACCACCTAACCAACGGTGGTTAACGTATGGCATACCAGAGCGAGCAGCTTGCTCTTTAATCGTTTTAGATGCAGCACGCTTAGTACCAACAAACAAAACCTTGTTTTTGTTCTCAGCCATTTTTTTAACAAGCTCAAGAGCGTTGTTAAGGGCAGGAACAGTGTGCTCAAGGTTAATGATATGGATCTTGTTACGAGCACCGAAAATGAAAGGCTTCATTTTTGGGTTCCAGTAACGAGTTTGGTGACCGAAGTGTGAACCAACCAATAATAGGTCGCGCATAGAAACTGTAGGCATTTTACTATCCTTTAAATTTGGGTTATTTATGCTTACCAGCTAAAAGCGTCAGTCAAACAAGGTTTAAGGCAACCTAAGACACCCAAGACACTTTCTTTAATAGCGGCAAGATCGTTGATTTTATAAAATTCGCTTATTTTAAGCACAAACTTAAATAGGCGGGCGTTTTATACCATATCCAAGCCAAAATCAAAAGACTTGAACGCGGCTTTGCACGCTATTAGAAAGACCTTTTTTTCCATTAGAGAGGCGATTCTAGTGCCCAAGTCATGTAGAATATTCCGCAACCTACTATCAATATAGACACAAACCATTTAAAGACATGCAAATTATGAGCAATGAAATACTACAAAAAGTCGCCACACTCACTCAGAACGGCCGAATTGACGCACCCAGCTGGACGCCTCGCCCAGCCTCAACGCGCTTTACTGACGTCAGTGATATTGAAGGCATGCGTACCGCCGGCAAACTGGCCGCTGACGTTTTAGTCATGCTAGAAGAGTTTGTTGTACCCGGTGTAACAACAGAGCAAATCGACATCATTGCCCACAATTACATTATTGAAGTGCAAGGCGCCATCCCAGCCCCTCTCAACTACCATGGCTTCCCTAAGTCTTGCTGCACCTCGGTAAATGATGTGATTTGCCATGGCATTCCAAACGACAAAGCACTGAAAAAAGGCGATGTGGTTAACATTGACATCACCATTATTAAAGACGGCTATTATGGCGACACCAGCAAGATGTTTTTTGCCGGCCCAGCGCTACCCCACGCCGAACGCCTTGCGCAAATCACTCAAGAATGTCTTTACCTTGCCATCGACATGGTCAAGCCTGGCACTCGCTTAGGGGATATTGGTGCGGCAATTTCAGCGCATGCACACAAGCACCATTATTCAGTGGTTGAAGAGTATTGTGGCCATGGCGTCGGCACCACTTTTCATGGTGAACCACAAGTTGCTCATTATGGCAAAGCCGGTACTGGCGTAATGCTGGAAGAAGGCATGACACTCACCATAGAGCCCATGATCAACGCAGGCAAAAAACAGGTCAAACACACAGGCCCCGATAACTGGATCGCCAAAACCAAAGATGGCCGCTTATCAGCGCAATACGAGCACACCCTGCTTGTCACTGCTGACGGTGTTGAAGTACTAACGCGCCGACCAGAAGAAACGCGCTTCTCTTAAATGAGGCGCGTTTTTCTGCTTACGTAAACAACAACTTAATTGATTCAATACGATTATTCTTCGAGGCTCTTGTATGGACTTCCCTGCTTTTCCAGACGCTCCGCCACTGCTAACAACAGAAGAGAAACACGAGCTTGCTCAAGCGAATTGCTCTGTTTCGCGCTACAAAGCCATTATCGAAGAAAAAACACACCTTTATAATGACCTGTTTCACTCCCTCTACCCAATAGAGAAACTGGTTAAAGGTCTTTCATCCTTTTATGACGACGTGATGCAAGCCGCATGGAAAGCCAAAGCGCTCGACAGCGAGAGCCACTTAAGCCTTGTGGCGGTTGGAGGATATGGCCGCGGAGAACTGCACCCAAAATCCGACCTAGATCTGCTTATTTTAATCGACAACGAAACCCTAGCACCAAAACAAAAAATTGAAGCCTTTATCACTTTCCTTTGGGACATCAATCTAGATGTTGGACACAGTGTCCGCACGATAGATGAATGCACCGAGATGGCGGAAAATGACATCACCATCATCACCAACCTCATTGAATCTCGCACCCTAATCGGCTCCCCCGACCTACTCGCTACTTTAAAACTACACGTTGATATTTCGCAAATGTGGGATGGCCACACCTTTTATCAGGCCAAATTGGCGGAGCAAAAACAACGCCACGCAAAATACCAGAATACGGCTTACAACCTAGAGCCCAACTTAAAAGAGTGCCCCGGCGGGCTTCGAGACATGCAGGTCATAGATTGGGTCGCAAAACGCCACCTTCACACTCATCGATTAAGCGCCCTAATAGAAAAAGAATTCCTCTCCGAAGACGAGTACATACAATTAAAAGGCGCCGTCAGCCATCTGTGGCGCATTCGTTGGGCACTGCATGTCGTTGCGGGGCGCAGAGAAGACAGACTACTCTTCGACCACCAGCGAACGCTGGCCAAATTATTTGGCTTTGACGATAACGACCTCAAGCGAAACGTAGAGCGCTTTATGCAAGGCTACTACCAAAGTGTGGCGGCAATACAGCAGCTAAATGACTTACTTCTGCAGCACTTTGAAGAATCGTTCCTCACCAAAGACGCCATCAATACCATTGATATTCTTAACGATAATTTTCAAATAGCCAACGGCCAACTAGAAGCTCGCTCGGCGACACTATTCCAACACACACCTTCCAGCATGTTAGAAATGTATGTCTTACTGGGTAGCCATGAAAACATCAAAGGCATTCGAGCCAACACCATGCGCCAGCTCCGAGATAACCTAGATCTAGTTGACGACCATTTTCGAAATGACAAAAAGAACACCGATCTCTTCCTTGATATTATTGCCAGCCGATATCGACTGACCAGCATTTTAAGGTCAATGAAACACCTAGGCTTACTGGGTCGCTATTTACCTGAATTCGGCGCTATTATTGGCCAAATGCAACACGATCTGTTTCATATTTATACGGTTGATGCACACACACTCCAACTGGTCGAAAATCTACGTCGCCTCTGGCTGCCAGAATTCAAACAAAAATTCCCCATTTCAGCCCAAGCGATTCGCCATGTACCCAAAGTCGAATTACTCTACATCGCAGGCTTATATCACGATATCGCCAAAGGCCGAGGCGGAGATCACTCAGAACTAGGCTGTGTTGACGCACAAGCATTTTGTGAACGCCACGGACTGTCAAAACGCGACACCGAATTGGTCGTTTGGCTGGTCAGAAACCATCTTTTTATGTCCGTGACGGCACAACGCAAAGACATATCTGACCCAGAAGTCATTTGGGAGTTTGCCAGCTATGTTAAAGATCAAGAGCACTTAGATTATTTGTTCATTCTGACCGTCGCCGACATAAACGCCACCAACCCAACGATGTGGAATAGCTGGCGCGCCTCACTCATGCGCCAACTTTACTTAGAAACCAAACGAGCACTGCGCCGTGGCCTAGACTTCCCCATCAACGCCGACATGATCAGCGATGAACACAAACAACGCGCGCTGGAAATCATCATCGAACGTAACGTCGACATCGCCGACGCCGAAGCCATCTGGGAAACCATAGAAGAAGAATATTTCATTCGTTCAAACGGTGATGAAATTGCTTGGAATACAGAAGCCATTCTACGTCACCGCCCCAGTGATAAACCGCTCATAGCCATCACACCACTTGGCGGGCGCAACTTCTCTGGGGCCAGTAAAATATTCATTTACACCTTGATAAGCAAACATCTGTTCGCGGTAACCGCCGCCACATTCGAACAATTAGGTCTCACTATATTGGACGCAAAAATAAGCCACACCACAGAGAGTTACAGCTTAGACAGCTTTGTGGTGATGGACAGCAATGACAGCGACACCAATTTACACCTAGACAAAGAGCGCATTACCCTCATCCGTAAAACCTTAATGGAGCAGCTGGAAACCCCTTCTCTTTACGAGAGCGTTGTGCAACGTCATACCCCCCGGATATTAAAAATATTTAACTCGCCAGCAACGGCGCATTTCGTCAGCCAACCAGAAGAAGTGTGGTCAGCACTGGAAATCACCGCCCCCGATAGACCCGGTTTACTGGCGCTCATTGGACAGTTTTTTATGAACCACAACATCATGCTGCATAAGGCCAAAATCGCCACCCTCGGTGAGCGGGTAGAAGACACCTTTTACATTACCGAAGAAAATGGCGACCTTATTACCGATGAAGAAAGCATGAACAAGATTTGTACCCTTTTAAAAGAGAAAATAGACCGTTTTTCTCAAGCAATGGACTAACCACCAATGAATCCAAATATACATTCTTTGCACCCATATCCCTTCCAAAAGCTTGCCGAGCTGATTGAAGGCATAACACCTAACCCAGAAAAACCGCTGATCAAATTAACCATTGGCGAACCACAACACGACGCGCCAGCGATTGTGCTTGAGACGCTTGCCAAAAGCCTAAATGGCATCAGCAAATATCCAAGTACCAAAGGTGAATTACCTCTGAGAGAGGCCATTAGCCAATGGGCAAAACGCCGATTTCATTTAGAACAACTCGACCCTGACACAGAAGTGTTGCCCGTTACAGGCACTCGAGAAGCCCTCTTTGCTATCACCCAAACATTGGTCGGCGAAAAACAAAACGCACTTATTGTCAGCCCCAACCCGTTTTATCAAATTTACGAAGGCGCGGGGATTCTTGCTGGCGCCGAATTGCACTTCTTACCTTGCGGCGCAGAAACCCACTACAAGGTGAATTATCAACACCTGAGTGATGATATCTGGCAACGCTGCGAAGTGCTGTTTGTTTGCTCTCCTAATAACCCAAGCGGCAGCATTACAACACTAGAGGAATACGCCTTCCTGATCGAAAAGGCCAAAACCTTCAACTTCACTATCGTCGCGGACGAATGCTATTCCGAGATTTATTTTGGCGAACAAGCTCCGCTGGGCTTACTCGAAGCGTGCCAAATTTTAGGCCACAAAGATTATAAACATTGCCTTATTTTCCAGTCATTATCGAAACGTTCAAACATGCCAGGCCTTCGCTCAGGCTTCGTCGCGGGCGACGCAACACTCTTAAAACCATTTTTGCTGTACCGCACCTACCAAGGCTGCGCCATGCCAATTCATCATCAAGACGCGTCTATCGTTGCTTGGAATGATGAAGAACACGTAATTAAGAACCGTGCAATTTATACACGCAAATTTGATGCAGTTTTAGACATACTCTCTGCGGTGATGTCGGTCTCGAAACCAGAAGCCGGTTTTTATCTTTGGCCTAAGCTCACCATGACAGACGAAGATTTTTGTACCGCACTGTACCAAGAAGAATCGGTTTTGGTCTTACCCGGCAGCTACTTAGGTCGAGAGATCAATGGCATTAACCCGGGCAGCCAGCATGTTCGCATGGCCCTGGTGGCAGAAGAATCTGAATGCGTTGAGGCAGCCAAACGAATAAAAGACTTCCTCAGTCACCGCTAACCCGTTACTACTTTTTTAGATACATCATTTTGTTGGAGAACACACATGAGCAATACAATTTTCGCATTCGGTCTTGGTATCGGCACACAAAACAAAGAAGGCAACTGGCTAGAAGTTTTTTACTCTGCCCCAAGCCTTAACACAGAAAAAAACACACTCGATGCGCTCCTAGAAAGCACCAACTACGAAGGCGGCAACAGCACACTAGTATTGGACGAAGGCGACCTGAATCGCCTGCACATGAATCTTTTAAAAGCGGGCAACATAGAACAAGCTGAGCTGGCTTCTCGCCTAAAAGCCTCCACAAAACCCGTTATTTTATGTGTGCTAGCAACAGATGACGCCCCCAGCAACCCTGCAGAAGTTTATCTAAAGCTGCAACTTATCTCTCATCGCCTAGTACTGCCACACAACACAGTACTAGACGGCATGTTTGGCCTGCTGATCAACACCGCCTGGACAAGTGAAGGCCCTATTGATGTACGAGAATTAGCCGATCGCCAATTAAGCGCGCGCATGGAAGGCCGCACAATAGAAGTGTTCAGCGTAGACAAATTCCCTAAAATGCTTAACTTTACCGTCCCAACGGGCATCCGTGTGGGTGATGCTGCACGTGTGCGCCTAGGCGCTCATCTAGCGGAAGGCACCACGGTTATGCACGAAGGTTTTGTCAACTTCAACGCTGGCACGCTTGGCAACAGCATGGTTGAAGGTCGTATTTCTGCTGGTGTCGTGGTAGGTAACGGTTCTGACCTTGGGGGTGGCTGCTCCACAATGGGCACACTGTCTGGCGGCGGCAACATTGTCATTGCAGTGGGCGAAAAATGCCTAATCGGCGCCAATGCAGGCATTGGTATTGGCCTTGGCGATCGCTGTATCGTGGAATCAGGTTTGTACATTACTGCTGGCGCGAAAGTCGCCGTGCTTGATGAGAATAACCAAGTGGTTTCGACTGTCAAAGCCCGTGAACTTTCTGGTCAGTCAGATCTACTGTTCCGCCGCAACTCTGCTACTGGCGCGATTGAATGCAAAACCAATAAAACCGCCATTGAATTGAACGAAGCGCTGCACACTCACAACTAATAAAGCGCCATCAACCAAAAGCGCCATTTCGAAGACTATCGAAATGGCGCAAACTGGAATACATCATGATTACACTATTTGGCATCAAAAACTGCGACACGATGAAAAAGGCTTTTCGTTGGTTTGACGACAACAACCTTGAGTACGCTTTTCATGACTACAAAAAAGCAGGCCTAGACGAAGCCACGGCAAAAACATGGGTAGAAAAACTCGGCTGGGAAAACGTCATCAATAAACGCGGCACCACATGGCGTAAATTGGAGGAAGAAACAAAGCGCACAATGAACAACGACAACGCCATTGATATTATGATTTCTCAGCCCTCTATTATTAAGCGCCCTTTACTCATAATTAAACAGTCAATGGCCGAAGACGTTCTTTATTTAGGCTTCAATGCAGAAGAATACGCGCAGAAGTTACTTTAGCGTAATACTGGCGTATAAATACGAGGGCGCTCTTTTTGTGTTCTCGGTGCCGACATAGGCGTCACGCTAGGAATATAACCAGAAGATGAACTATCTGAACGAATAACAGGAACAAAATACGATTCCTGAATAACTGGAGGGGCTCCAAGCAATCCACAACCAGCAGAAAGCGCACTTAAAATAAGCACAATACCTAACTTCATAACCTCACCTTACATCAGAAGACCTGTCGCTGTAACAGAATCTCGTATAAGGTAGCGAAAACCAACACAAAGGTAAAGAATGTCTAACTTGTCTCCTACACTAAAACTTGCCCTAGACCTCATATCTCGCCCGTCTGTAACACCAGCAGACGCCGGTTGCCAAGACCTCATGATAGAGCGATTAAAAAACGCCGGTTTTGAAATTGAGTATATGCCCTTTGGCGAAGTGAAAAATTTCTATGCAAAGCGCGGCTCATCTGGGCCCAACCTTTGCTTCGCGGGACACACCGACGTTGTCCCAACGGGCCCTGAAAACGAATGGAAAGTCCCTCCGTTTGCCCCCGCTATTATCGATGGCATACTCTATGGGCGTGGCGCGGCAGACATGAAAGGCAGCCTAGCCGCCATGGTAACGGCGGTAGAAGCATTCGTAGCAGAACACCCAGATCATCAAGGCCAGATTTCTTTCCTTATCACCAGTGATGAAGAAGGCCCATTTGTCGACGGGACAACACGTGTTGTCGATGCGCTCATGGCACGCAACGAAAAAATAGACTGGTGCATTGTCGGCGAACCCTCCAGCACCAAAACACTGGGTGACATCATCAAAAATGGCCGTCGCGGCTCATTCAGTGGTGACTTAACCGTACATGGCAAACAGGGCCACGTAGCTTACCCACATTTGGCGGAAAACCCCATCCACTTAGCCGCACCTGCGCTGACCGAGATGGCCAATGCCCATTGGGATAATGGCAATGACTTTTTCCCACCAACCAGCTTTCAAATTTCCAATATACAGGCAGGAACAGGCGCAACCAACGTGGTGCCGGGCAAGCTAAACGCTCAATTTAATTTCCGTTTTTCCTCAGAATTAGACTTTGACGCGCTTAAAGTACGCGTACTTGAAATCTTAGATAAACACCATTTACGCTATGATATTGAGTGGACTTACAATGGCTTACCTTTTTTAACCCGACCCGGTGAATTGGTCGACGCCATTGTTGACGCCGTGCAAACAACCGTTAATATCACGCCGGAATTATCCACCTCAGGTGGTACTTCTGACGGTCGATTCATTGCTAAAATGGGCACTCAAGTCGTTGAGCTTGGCCCCATCAATGCCACCATTCATCAGATTAACGAATGTGTTGATGCCGAAAGCCTTAATCATCTTTCGGTGATTTACACACGCATTCTAAAAAATCTATTTACCGGCAAAGTCTAGGCTCATTAAGATGAGAAACACCCTACATAAACTGGCCATGAAACTGGGCAACAACCCCAAGCTTGCTCTTATCAAAATGATTCAAGGCGGTCTTCTTTTCGCTTTTGGCGTGCTTATGTTGATGGTGGCAAATCAAGTCTTAACCACCTCCCTGACTCAGGAAATCATCGCCTTATTTGGGCTGATTTTAGCCGGATGTGGACTATTATGGATGCTCGTGGGCTATCTCTCCATGAGCATCCTCAGGATTTATCACATGATCAAAAAGAAGGATTAGAGCGATGCAGCAAACAGACATCGAAATATATGTATTATCCTGCCCGACAGAAAACATCATCACCTGGCTTGAAAATACCTTTACTCTTGTCACAAAAAGTACGCCGTCAACGCTTTGCTCAAAAGTGACCCTTGCAGCGGATGATGGCAACACGATTGAAGTCACCATCTTAGAACAAGCAGCAGGGAAACGTTTTACGTCGATTTGGTTCGACTCAAATAAAACCCCATGGGAAGACGATATCGCTTGTGCACGGCAGGTTTTCGAAGCCCTACACTGTGAGGTACGTTGTAACTTTCAAGGCTGGGAAGAAGAAGGCAACCAAGATCCAGACCAGTGGTGGCGGATTAACAGCCATGGAGAAGGCCCATTTATCTGGGATTAAACCATCCCAATAAAAGCCAACTAGCACAGTAAACACATTATTTAATTGAGAATAGACACATGCAAATTACACTCCTTAAAGGCAAACTTCATATGGCCAGCGTCACCCAGGCCGAGCTTTGGTATGACGGCTCTTGCGCCATCGACAAAGACCTTGTAGAACTCGCTGGCTTTAGAGAATTCGAGCAAATCGATATTTATAACGTCGACAATGGCGAACGCTTTCACACCTACGTGATTCTAGCGGAGTCTGGATCAGGCACTATATCAATGAATGGCGCAGCCGCCAGAAAAGTCCAAGTGGGTGACCGTGTTATCATCGCCGCCTATGGACAAATGAGCGAAGTCGAAGCCAATGAATTTAAACCCAAACTGGTGTATCTAAACAAAGACAATAGTGTAGAACGCACAACCAACACCATCCCAGTACAAAAAGACTAACGTTAATCCAAACAATCTTTATTGAGAACACAAGCTCATTAGTGAACAACCTCGCCCTAAGGGGCGAGGTATCAGTGTCATTCCCGCCTTCAAGGCTGTCGTTAAAGGTAATCACCTGTAGGTCTTTAGGCCGTCAAAAGCCCGATAACACCAAACCAAAAACCTTGACGCGCTAAAGCACGACCTAAAAAAAACAACATAAATCAACTAATTGCAGGCTAAATGACATCTCACGCCTGATCACGGTCGTATCTCCCTCATCAGACCGACAAGATCGACGACATTCGTTTAGCGACGCCCTCCTTCGCGGGAATGACAAAGCTAGATTTTAGTTATTTACGCAGCAAGCGGCGGGGAATTTACCCTAAGAGATTAAAAGACACAAAAAAGCCCCATCTAATCACTAATCAACTTAGAAGGGGCTTTTTTTCAACATTATTTTTCTATGCTAATGACGCCAATGCCGCATCGTAATTCGGTTCATCTGCGGTTTCAGCCACTTGCTCTGTGTAAATTACAGTGCCCTTGTCATCTAGAACAACCACAGCACGAGACAAAAGACCAGCCAATGGACCCGTGGTAAAAATCAGACCGTAATCCTCGCCAAATGTTGAGCGAAAACTAGACCCCGTATCAACATTATCAATGCCTTCAGCACCACAGAAACGCGCTGCCGCAAAAGGCAAATCAGCCGAGACACAAAGCACGTTGACATTCTGTAATGCAGCAACAGATTCATTAAATTTACGAATCGACGTTGCGCAAGTTGGCGTATCAACAGAAGGGAAAATATTTAACACTAATTTAGCGCCTTGGTAATCTGCCAATGTAGCGACAGACAAATCTGTTTTTACCAATTCAAAGGCTGGCGCAGTAGAACCCACTGCAGGAAGAGAACCAGCTGTTTCAAAAGGATTACCTTTTAATGTTACCGTTGCCATAACTACCTCTTAAATAGAATAAAATTTAACCGCGAATAATCGACACATTTTCAGCTTGCTTGCCTTTTTCGCCTTCTGTAACGTAAAAGCGAACCAACTGCCCTTCAACCAAGAAACGACGACCACGGCCACGAATAGCACGATAGTGAACAAATACGTCATCGCCATTCTCCATGGTTAAAAAGCCAAAGCCTTTTGAAGAATTAAACCACTTCACTGTGCCTTGCTCACGGTCATCGTCTTCATCTTCTTCCGAGTCTGAATCATAGCCTATAGAGCTGCTGACTTGACTGACCATAGCGCCGACATAAACAGACACAAGAATAAAACCAAAATACACAAGGAAATTTGCACCCATCTCTTGTTTCAACACCCCAGCAATCAGCAAAGGCACAATCAAAGCAATAACAAGGCTAACGATAAACGTGCGCAATGAAAACAAACCGGAACCAACAGAAGACCCTTTATTACGTGAAACATTATCCTGATGATCATTCATAACTGTATATCTCTTTATTAAATTAAATATTGTTGTAAAGCAGAGCCTATTCCTAAAAACAGCCCCCGTGTTAGCACAAATGTGAGTAAATAAATATTTTATAAAACCTTTGAAAGATGTCAAAAGCACACCCAAAGCCAGTAAAAATAGATAAGAAACGGAGTTTATGCACTATAAAAAACCATTCGCCTCTATTTTCAACAAAGTATTGGGGACACAACACGCATACAAAGACCTCTTTACTAAACTCTTGCTGAAATCACCATATAAAGCTAAAGAAGATAGTAGTAGAATATCCAGCTTCTTTTGAGAGCAATTTTCACGCCACTCTTACACTTTTAAATGACCGATACGTGCGCCATATATTTTTATAGAAGAGCGTATAAAATAGAATTTAGCTTGCTAAGGTTAACACACAGAAGGTATCCATGAACACCTCACAAATCGATCAACGCATTGACGAATTGGAATTCAAACTGCAATTTCAAGAAGATACTATTGACAGCTTAAATCAGACCCTAATTGATCAACAAAAAGATATGTTATTGATCAAAGAAAAGCTCGTTATATTAGGCAAACAACTTGAATCCTACCGCCAACAACAACCCAGCAATGAAGGAGAAAGGCCACCACACTATTAACCTTTAAAACAGTCATGCTGAAAATAGATAAAATTAAACAGCAAACAAACGCTAAGAGGAAAGATGATCAAGCGACTTTAGGACATACACATCAAATCGCCCTGATTTGCCTTCTAGTTGATAAGTGGGTTCGGTGCCATTTAAAAATACCGCTCCCTTAGGGCGCTTCACTACTACGCGGTAGGTCGCCAATTGCATCGCATAAGATAAAAGCGCATCAGCATCCGTGTCTTTTCCAACCAAATCCCTAAAAAAAGCCATTTCTTTTTTTGCCGCAGCGGAGGCTTTATCCGTATGTGGGTACATAGGATCCAAATACACAACATCAAACACAGAATCGTCAGTGATCTGAGTGATATCCGTATCAAGTAAGTGCATATTAGCAACGATATCCGCCACTTCGTGATGCAAAGACGCGCGATACAAACCGTCTTGCAACATCGCCCTCACAAACCCCACACGTTCACACAGCGCGACCGAACAGCCCAAACAAGCCAACACAAACGCATCCCGTCCCAATCCAGCCGTGGCGTCTAAAACGGATAAATTAGAGCCCTTGTTCAACCCCACTGCTTTTGCAATATCTTGGCCTTTCCCCCCGCCAAACCGTCTTCGGTGATCCACCGTACCCGAGGTAAAATCCACATAAACTGGCTTAGGCGCTCCTTTTCCCGTCTTTGCAATTGCCACACCATCGAAGGTCTTGAGCAAGAGATAATCGTAACCCGAGACAAACTTGATCGGCCCATTCAATGAAATAAACGGCAGATTTAACGACTGAGCCAATAAGCGCGACTCTGACTCTAGCGAATTATCTGTCGTCGCAACCGCAATCGAGCTCAGCAAAATAGTTTTCTCCCCAAAGTAGCCGACAAGCGACCGTTCGCTCTAGACCAAAAAGCACAGCAATGTCTAAAGGTATACGATTAACAAAAGCACACCGCCCAAGATCAATCGGTAAACAAAAAAAGGAAAGAAACCAATCGTATTAAGCCACTTTAAAAATAAGTAAATACACAGGTAAGCACTGATAGCGGATAAAATAACGCCCATCAAAATACTCCCCCAATCCACCGCCAAATTAGACGATACCAGCTCAACCGATTTCAAACCGCCCGCCGCGAGAATAAGAGGAATAGACAAAAGAAAAGAAAAGCGTGCCGCACTCTCGCGACCAAAACCGAGAAATCTCGCGGCCGTCATGGTAATACCGGATCGAGATGTACCCGGGATCAAAGCAAGCGCTTGAGCCAACCCAATCAACAGCACGCTTTTTAGCGCAAGATCTTGCTCCGTCTTATGGGAGGTACCGTAACGGTCTGACAACCAAAGTAATACGCCAAAACCAATCGTGGTATAGGCAATCACTTCCAAAGAACGCAAATGGGTACTGATAAAATCATCAAACAACAAACCAAAAACACAAGCCGGTAATGTTGCAAGACAAATCCACCACGCTAAACGACTATTGGGCGTCGATTGTTTGTCTTTAATAGACACACACCAAGCAAAAATAATTTGCGCAATGTCTTTTCTAAAGTAGCCAACAATGGCAATGAGTGTTCCGACATGAACGGCGACATCAAATGCTAGCCCTTGATCCGGCCAATTAAGCAGCTGAGAAGGCAATATTAAATGCGCAGAACTTGAAATGGGCAAAAACTCGGTCAATCCCTGAATAACTGCCAAGAAAACAATTTGATACCACAACATACAACTACCGTTTCCCTATACGAGGCGCCTGTTTTTCCCAAGTGATTTCATCTCTTAGGTAGGTTGGAAGAGCATCATAAGCTGACACCATGTCAGCTTTTTGAAAGTGCAATAAAGCCAGTTCCGCAATACAAGCGGCACGAGGGGCTAAGTCCGTCAAGACATGGGCTGGAGGCGTGGGTAAAAGAGAACTGAGCACTTCTTCATAACACCAACCAGAACCTACACCATCAAATTGACCAGAAAAAGCAGGCAACGCCGTAGGCTTAACCACACATTCATCAATCAGCAGATCTATTTCATAGCGCCCATCGGTTTTGTTGACACGATATCCGCCTAAATAAATCTCCCCCATGCGCGCATCCAATGCCGCCAGCCAATCATTCTTACCGGTTTTCTGAAAGCCTTCTAAAGACAAGGCAGCAAGCGTAGAAACAGGAATGACAGGTAAATCCGCACCAAAAGCCAACCCCTGCACCACACCCGCACTAATGCGAAGTCCAGTAAAAGACCCAGGGCCGCGCCCAAACGCAATGGCATCAAGATCAGACAGTGTTAATCCTGCCTGGCTAAGAATTTGATCTACCATGGGTAAAATCAAATCGTTATGAAGACGCGGCGCGATGCGGAAATCTTCCAACACAACGCCATCAATCATCAACGCAACCGAACAAGCCGGGGTTGAGGTATCTAATGCTAAAATGGCCGTCATTGAGTGATTAAGCCTTTAACGACGCCAATAGGCTTTGTTTGATCTCGTTCAAATCACCGACACCATTTACCTTCACAAACTTAGGCGCTGTTGCGCTGTCTGCTTTCAGCCAGTCTTGATAGTAACCAATCAGAGGAGCGGTTTGTTCATGGTAAACACCTAAACGCAAACGCACTGTTTCTTCGGTGTCATCAGCGCGCTGAACAAGGTCCTCGCCCGTCACATCGTCTTTACCTTCGACCTTAGGTGGATTGTAAACAAGGTGATAAGTACGACCAGAAGCCTCGTGAACGCGACGACCACTCATACGTTTTACGATTTCTTCATCGGCAACATCGATCTCAACAACATAATCAATCTTCACACCCGCGTCTTTCAACGCATCGGCTTGAGGAATGGTACGTGGGAAACCATCAAACAACGCACCCTTGGCGCAATCGTCAGCGGTCAAACGTTCTTTTACCAAGCCGATGATAATATCATCAGAAACAAGCTGACCGGCATCCATAACCGCTTTGGCTTTCAAGCCCATTTCGCTTCCTGCTTTTACCGCGGCACGCAGCATGTCACCCGTTGAGATCTGCGGAATGCCAAACGCTTCCGTGATAAATTGAGCTTGAGTGCCTTTACCAGCGCCTGGCGCACCTAATAATATTACTCGCATAAACATCTCCAAAAGACAGCGTTAACAGATTTGCAAGCATGCCTGACACAGCGCATCGCCATCAGGTTATAAACCTAACAACGCGCGGAACAGGCAAGCCATTTGCATACTAAAAAATTGAATGGTCGCCAAGCATACCCAAGCAGCCCTTCATTATGCAAATTTACGCGTCTTTTTTTATCATTTTCTTACTCATACTGAGCATTTCCTAACCATATAAGCGAATTAGCCTGTATTTTGCATCCCACTCGCAATCCCCGCCATAGTGATCATTAAGGCTTTATTCACTTCAGCGTTGCCTTCGTCTTTACGGCTACGATACAAAAGCTCTGCTTGCAGATAGTGTAATGGGTCAATATAAGGATTTCGCACATCAATCGATTGGCGTATGGTTTTATTATCTTCAATGAGCCGCTCTTGTTTCTTGAGCATTTTCACCAGTTCACTGACCTGTTTCAGCTTAGCCCGTAACAAACGCCCCAAACCTTGTAGCTCTTCAGCAACAAGACGCTTTTCATAGTATTCAGCAATCTCAGGCTCTGCTTTCGCCAACACCATGTCCAACATATCAAGATAGGCGCCAAAGAAAGGCCATTTTTTATGCATTTCCCTTAGTTTTTCCAAGTTGCCAGATTCCACACCTTGCTGCAACGCACTTTCTGCCCCCAGCCAAGCGGGTAACATAAGACGAATTTGCATCCACGCAAAAATCCAAGGAATGGCTCGCAAACTCTCCACGCCGCCATCAGAACGTCGACGCGCTGGCCGGGAGCCTAGTGGCAATTTCGCCAACTCTTGTTCCGGCGTTGTCGCTCTAAAATACGGCACAAAGTCTTCATGCCCGCGCACAATAGAACGATATTGGTTCATCCCCACTTCCGCCATTTCGTCCATAATGGCACGCCACTCTTCCTTCGGTGGCTCAGCTGGAATCAATGACGCCTCCATCACCGCAGAGCAGTAAAGCTCTAAAGAGCGCACGGCAATATCAGGAATACCAAATTTAAAGCGAATCATTTCACCCTGTTCAGTGACACGAATCGCCCCATTCACTGAACCAGGCGGCTGAGAAAGAATCGCCACATGAGCAGGGCCGCCGCCACGACCAACCGTACCACCGCGACCATGAAACAGCGTCAGATGAATACCGTGTTTTTTACAAAGACGGGTTAATGCCTCTTGCGCTCGATACTGTCCCCACGTGGCAGCAACCTGTCCTGCGTCTTTGGCAGAATCGGAATAACCTATCATCACCTCTTGCTGACCATTGATATAAGACTTATACCAAGGAATCGAAAACAGTTGCTCGATGATAGGCTCAGCATTATCCAAATCGGCAAGCGTTTCGAACAAAGGCACAATCCGCATAGGAAAGCTCACCCCAGACTCTTTTAGCATCAAGGCAACAGCCAATACGTCCGATGGCGCACTGGCCATGGAAATAACATAAGAGCCAAACGAGTTCTGTTGGCCTTTTGAAATCATCCTAAAGGTATCAAGAACCTCCGTCACTTCTTCCGTCGGCGTCCACTCCATTGGCAAAAGCGGGCGTTTAGAATTTAACTCCGTCAGCAAAAAAGCTTGCCGAGAAGCTTCGTCCCACTCGGCATAGTCGCCCAAGCCATAAAACCGTGTAATAGCAGACAAGGCATCAATATGACGAGAAGCGTCTTGACGCACATCCAATCGCACCAATGTCGCCCCAAAGGTGGCCGCACAACGAATAAGGTCCAACAAGGACCCGTTGGCGATCACCTTCATGCCGCAGTCCAATAAAGACTGGTAACACAACATCAAATCATCGGTGAGCTCTTGAATATCAAGAAAAATCCCCTCATCCGACGCCGATTTACCATCCAAACAGGCTTTGGCCCAGTTTTTGGTGGCGAGCATCTTGTTCTCTAAATACCGCAACACCTCACGGTAAGGCTGCGCACTGTCGCCCACGCGCTCACGTAATGCCGCGTTGCACTGCGTCATCGAAAACTCAGAACGCAGTATATTTAAGTCTTTTATATACAGATCGGCCGCCATCCAACGGGCCAGCAAAGTCACTTCTTTTGTCACTTTATGGGTAACATTTGGGTTACCATCGCGGTCGCCGCCCATCCAGGTCGCAAAACGAATCGGCGCCAAATCCAACGGCAAACGGTCGTCTTTTGAAAACTCGCTAAACTGTTCATCCAGCTGGCGGAAAAAACGCGGTACGGCTTGCCATAAAGACTGCTCAATCACCGCAAAGCCCCACTTAGCCTCATCAACGGGCGTCGGCCTTTCTTCACGTATTTCATCGGTATGCCAAGCTTGCGTGATGATTTCTTTTAGGCGTCGAATGTGCTTGGTTTCTTCTAGCGGCAGGATATTGTCTTTGTCTAACGCTTCTAGTTCACTCGAAATATTATCGTATTTTCGGATCAAGGAGCGACGCACCACTTCCGTTGGATGCGCGGTCAGTACCAGTTCAATAGACTGCGATTGCAACGAGGCAATCATTTGTTCTGCGGTAAAGTTTTGCTTGGCAAGGCGGGCCAGTAAATCGCCAACCGGATTATGGTACACACCCAGACTTTCATTGGTGCGACGACGATGAACACGATGATATTGCTCGGCAATATTAGACAAGTTCAAAAATTGATTGAACGCCCGAGCAACCGGCACAATCTCTTTATCTTCTAACGCCTCTAACGCTTGAATAAGCGCAGCAGAATCCCCGGATTGACGCCCATCTTTCGACAGTAAGCGAATGTTTTCTACTTTTTCTAGAAAGCCTTCGCCTAAATGATTGCTCATACTTTCGCCAAGACAGTCTCCCAGCAACCTAACATTTTCACGTAATGACGCCTGACGATCACTCACTTCACCCTCCTAATATTGCCAATTACGCTGTTTTAACAACGTTTTTTTTATTCATCTAACCGATTCGAAACCTACAAGCCTTCGCGCTTGGCTTGATCCCAGTAGCGGTCTAATTCTTCTAAAGAACAATCTGTTAGCTTTTTATTCTGTGCCGACACAAGCGCTTCTATTCTACCAAAGCGTCGGCGAAATTTAATATTTGTCTTATTCAATGCCACATCGGGCGCAACATTAAGATGACGCGCCAAATTGCTCACGGCAAACAACACATCGCCCATTTCTTCTTCAACATGAAGACGGTTCTGTTCTTTTATCGCCGCTTCCAATTCGTCCAGTTCTTCTCGGATCTTTGCAAAAACCGGTGCCGCATCAGGCCAGTCAAACCCCACTTTAGCGACCTTTTGTTGAATTTTCACCGCCTGCATTAAGGCCGGCATGGATACTGGCACAGCGTCCAACAAACTGTCACTAGACGCGCCCTTCTCCTGGGCTTTAATGCGCTGCCATTGCTCTGCAATTTGCTGTTCAGTCAGCCTTGTCGGCTCACCAAAGCGCGCAATGTCACCATCGGGGAAAACATGAGGATGACGCCGCAGCATTTTTTCAACAATGCCAGCAACCACATCATCAAACGAAAAACGCTGCTCTTCTTCGGCCATTTGCGCATAAAAAATCACTTGGAAAAGTAAATCCCCTAGCTCTTCTTTTAAATGCTCGAAATCCTCACGCTCAATCGCATCCAGCACTTCATAGGCTTCTTCTAACGTATAAGGCGCAATACTTTTATAGTCTTGCTTTTTGTCCCAAGCACAGCCAAATTCGCTATCCCTAAGGCAGGCCATCACGTATTGCAATTGCGCTATGGTGGTACTCAAAAGTCTTTCTCTCTAAAGACGTTTAATACATTGGGCAATTGATTAATGCGATGCAGCAGCTTACTCAATATGCTCAACTCACCCACTTCAATAGTAAAGCGGATGCTGGCCGTGTGGCTTTCTTTTGTGGATAAGGTGTTCATCGACAAAAGATTGACTTTTTCATTCGCCAGCAAGCCGGTAATATCATTCAGCAGGCCCGTTCTATCATAGGCTTCGACTTGAATATTCACTGGATATTGGTTATCAAGTTCTTCCCCCCAGCTCACATCAATGATTCTTTCAGGCTCATCCAACCCTAATTGAACAATATTAATACAATCTTGGCGGTGTACAGAAACCCCACGGCCTTGTGTAATAAACCCCACAATATCGTCGCCAGGAATCGGTGTGCAACACCGCGCCATTTGAGTCAATAACTTCCCAACACCCAGAATATGAATGTCATCATCGGACGACTTGTGGCGGCTTTTCTTTAACCGAATAGGACGCGTCGTCGTCGTTTCGCCATTCAAACTATAAAAATCATCGATGGCACGTAACACTCGTGCCAACTGGATGTCACCCGCTCCCAACGCCACATACACTTCATCGGCAGTCGAAAAATTAAACCGCGCAGCAATGGTTTTCAGGTCAATACGGTTATCTTCAATGCCGAGACGCTTGAGCTGCTTATCTAATAAATGCTTACCGGCATCGAGGTTTTTTTCTCGATCTTCTTTACGAAACCAGTTTTGAATTTTGGCACGGGCACGGTTAGTTTGCACATAACCCAGCGTCGGATGCAGCCAATCACGGCTAGGGCCGCCCTCTTTCGTGGTGAGAATTTCAATTTTATCGCCGGTTTTTAAATGCGTGACCAAGGAAATAATCTTGCCATTTACCTTGGCGCCACGACAACGATGGCCAATCTCCGTGTGCACTCGATAGGCAAAGTCCACCGGCGTCGCATTAATGGGTAGATCAACCACATGCCCCTCGGGCGTGAAAACATATATGCGATCTTGCTCAATGTCGCTGCGCACCTGCTCCGCTAAAGACTCCAAATCCCCTTGCACTTCATGAAAGTCTAAAATGGTTCTTAACCATTGCAGCTTTTCTTCATAGCTGGAGCTATTAGAGCTTAAATCTGTGCCCTTATACTTCCAATGCGCACAAACCCCTAACTCGGCGTCTTCATGCATCTTATGCGTGCGTATTTGGATTTCAAGCGCACGTCCTTGAGGCCCTATTACCGCCGTGTGTAAAGATTGATAGCCATTCGACTTAGGGTTGCTGATGTAGTCATCAAACTCTTGAGGAATAGGACGCCATAAATTATGTACGATACCCAGCACGCCATAACATTCCATCGGCTCGTTGACTAAAATGCGCACCGCTCGAACATCATACACCTCATCAAAGCCAATATTTTTGCGCTTCATTTTGCGCCAAATACTGTAAATATGCTTCGCTCTTCCCATGAGATCGGCGTGTATATTAATGCCTTTTAAACGGCTGTCTAATAACGTGATGACATCCTCAATATACTGCTGGCGATCAAGTCGCTTCTCATCAAGCCAAGTGGCTATGCGCTTGTAATCCGAGGGATAAAGATAGCGGAAAGAAAGGTCCTCCAATTCCCATTTGATATGCCCAATCCCCAAACGGTGGGCCAAAGGGGCATAAACACTTTGTACTTCTAACGCAACGGCGACACGGCGCTCTTCTCCCTGATGCTTCGCCTCTTTGATGGCGCAAGCTCGTTCTGCCAATTTGATCAAGACGACGCGAACATCATCGATAATGGACACCAGCATTTTGCGCAAAGACTCTAGCTGACTGTCACTTCTACCAAGTACTTCTGCTGTGGTATCAAGCGTTAAGTTTTTAGACACTTCGCCCATTCGTATCACCCCTTCCACAATAGAAGAGACTTTACGACCAAACATATCCGTCACTCTGGCAATGGGTAGCTGATCTTCTCGCACCGCGCGATATAAAGCGGCGGCGACTAAAGAGTCCTGATCGGCTCGAAAACCAGATAAGATCTCCACCATCTCAAGACCGGCACGAAAGGTACTTGCCTGAGCGCCCCAATACGAGGGACGAGCACATTGTAACTCCGCTTGTCGCGCCAGCTCGCAAGCCATACGCACCGGAACCCTAGCACTGTCGTCGATTAAATGAGAAAACTGCCCCATCCAAGCATCGATATCGACACTGCCATCTTCTAATACAGGGTGATCTTTTCTTACCGTTACCATCTTCTAGCCTTTTGTTTACTTCTTTTTTTGCAGCAACATCATGCTTTCTACATGCGACGTTTGTGGGAACATATCCATCAAACCAACACGCAAAACCTGATATCCTTTTGCAACTAAATATTCAGCATCCCTCGCTAACGTAGAAGCATTGCAAGAAACGTACAATATTTGCCTAGGCGCTATTTTTATTATGCTATCTAAGAACTCAAACGCACCAGCACGAGGAGGATCCAATAACACTTTGGTAATAGCGTGGTGAAAAAGTTCATTTTCAATCGGCTTAGTGAGATCCGCGGCCACAAAGGACAGGTTATCAAGACCATTAATACGCGCGTTCTCTCTTGCCGCTTCCACCATACTTTCTTGCACTTCCACACCAATCACAGATTGTGCCTGTTGCGCCAGTGGTAAAGAAAAATTCCCCACGCCACAAAAAAGATCCAGCACCACATCTTGCTGAGTTGGATCCAACCAGTCCATCGCTTGAGCAAGCATTTTTTGATTCATGATGTCATTCACTTGAATGAAATCCTGAGGATGATATCTCAACCGAAATCGACCCAGATCATAGTAGCGCATTTTTTCGGCTACAACGTCCGCTTTGCTCGCTTTTGGTGCCTGCCAATACAAGGTAACCTGCTCCTGCTTTGCCCACTCTTCCCACTCATGTTGCCGCTCTTCAGAGACAGCAGCCGTTAGGCGAAATAAAACAGAAACGCCCTTGGTATCTTCCAATAACTCCACATGACCCAGCGCGGAAGCCAAATCATTAATGGATAGCGCCTGTTTTAAAGAGCGAAAAGTTGTTTGAAGAGAGTTGGTTAGCACCACGCAACGATCAATCGACACAATGTCGCTCGACGCCTTGCTGCGAAAACCGAACATCACCTGACCCTTTTTCACTTCAATAGCGATGCGAGCCCGGCGACGATAACCCGTAGACTTGTCAGATAAGCATTCAAGCGTTTGAGTGCTGATGAGATGGCGCAACTGGCCTCGCAGCCAATCCGCTTTAGAGGACAGCTGCTTTTCATCGGCTAAATGCTGATAACTACAGCCGCCACAAGTCGAAAAATGCTCACAAGCAGGCTCAACTCGATATGGACTAGGGGAAATGATCGCGGTCAGGGCCGCTTCGTCAAAGCGACGGCCTGTTTTTGTCACCTGCGCCGTGACTGTTTCACCTGGCAAAGCCCCTTCAATAAAGGTTACTTTGCCTTGCAAGCGCGCAACACCTTTTGCTTCATGCGTTAAACCGTCGACGGCAAAGGTCTGAACTGGGCCAATTGGCTGAGCGACGTTAACCGAGCGACGTGGGGCTCTTCTTCTCAAAGGGGCTCTCTCTTCCTGACATCAAGGATAAATGGATAGGCATTCTATCGCATCTATCCACTTATCTGCACGTGAAAGCAGACCTTGATAAGCGATTGATCACTTACTCATCAAAAATTCCGGTTGATAAATAACGATCGCCCCGATCACACACAATCGCCACAATCACGGCATTATTAAGTTGTTTAGATAACGCTAAGGCCATGGCAACCGATCCGCCAGAGGAAACACCACAGAAAATCCCTTCTTCTTTTGCTAAACGTCGCATCGTTACTTCCGCCGCCTCTTGTGAAACGTCCATAATCGTATCCACCCTCGCCTCATCAAAAATGGACGGCAAATACGCTTTTGACCAACGACGAATACCAGGAATACTCGCACCATCTTGCGGTTGAAGGCCGATAATCTGAATGTCTTTATTTTGTTCCTTCAAATAATGCGACACTCCCATGATGGTTCCCGTGGTCCCCATCGAGCTAACAAAATGCGTCACCGTGCCCTGCGTTTGTTGCCAAATCTCGGGGCCAGTGGTCAGATAATGCGCATTGGGATTGTCTTGGTTAGCAAACTGATTCAAGACAATTCCGACGCCTTGATCTTGCATTTCTTGAGCGAGATCACGCGCCCTTTCCATACCTTCTTCTTTTGTCACCAAATGCAAAATGGCGCCATAAGCTGTCATTGCTGACTTACGTTCCTGACTCATATTATCAGGCATGATTAAATGCATTTTGTAACCTTTAATCGCCGCAACCATAGCAAGCGCAATGCCTGTGTTACCACTGGTCGCTTCAATAAGGCTATCGCCTGGTTTGATGGCTTTACGCAACTCTGCCTGATGTATCATATTCAAAGCAGGGCGATCTTTGACTGATCCAGCGGGGTTTTGGCCCTCTAGTTTTAGTAAAACAGTGTTATTTGAATTGGGATTGATACGCTGCAAGCGAACCAAGGGCGTTTGTCCAATCAAGGACTCGATAGTAGGGTATTGGATCATAAAAAACTTCGTTGACATTGATGACTTAGGGAATGAAACTTAACACTTTGAGCCTATTTAAGAACACAAACCACAAACAGTACAATAAGAAAGCGTTATAAACTTAGTTGCGATTTAACATGTTAGACAAAAATATGCTCATAATACGGGTTTCCACCCTACTTTTATTATTAACGATCAACGGTTGTAGCAAAACCGAAGACCAACTAACCGAACTGAGTAATGCGGCGCTCAGAAAAGCATGGCGAGCTTGTGCTTATCTCCAATCGCCCTCCAATGACCAACAACAAGCATGCAAAAACTATGAGCAAGAATGTAACGATCGAAAAAACAACCACAACCTCGCATGCTACTAACGCCGCGATAAGATCGCCAAGAAAATGAAACAGACCTTTTCGTTTTCTTCATTAAGCTTAAGCAGCACGCTTTTTCTAGCCATCTTTGTGCCTGTTTTCATCGTCTCATTGATAAGCAGTTTTTTTCTTTTAACGTCACGTTTTAACGACCTAGAACAAAGCTTACGCGAGCGCACACAGTACATCACCGAGCAAGTGGCTACTGCCAGCGAGTACGCCATTGTTTTTTCAGACCAAAACATGATGCACCGTATTTTACAAAATGCGCTCAATAACGAAAACATCAGCAATATTCAGCTCATCAATACGGAACAAAAAGTCATTGCAGAGCTAGGCAAAACACCAGCGTCTGCCAATGAGCCATTATCCAACACCCCTTATATAAAAGAGTTTAGCGATCGCCTCGAGTCGGCCAGTGCTATTTACTACGCCAATAGTTCACCAGACAGTATTCTAAACTCACAAACAGGGCTATTTAACTCACCCAATCAGCGCAACCTGATTGGCTGGGTTAAAGTGGAGGCCAGTAAATCGGTCGTACAAATAAAAAAATACCAATACGCCAGCGCGGTGCTCTTTTTCTTTAGCCTCTTCAATATAATGGTGCTATTGGGCGCGTTTCATTTGTCTAAAACACTGACGTACCCGATCAATAGACTTTCAAGCGCTCTAAGCAAGCTGGTCAAAGGGCAATTCTCCACCACCAAACTCATCAAACTCCCTCCCGAATACGCCTCATTACAAAAAGACCTACTCGACCTAACGGAAAGACTAGAGCACCACAATGAAGAACTGATTGCAGGCATAGAACAATCCACCGAAGATATTCGTCGCAGCATGGACAGCCTAGAAGAGAAAAGCGCTCAGCTGCACATTGCAAACCGCGAAGCCACGGAGTCAAACCGACTAAAATCACAGTTTCTTGCTAACATCAGCCATGAGGTACGTACGCCGCTAAATGCTATTTTGGGGTACACAAAAACCTTGCAAAAAGACATCACCGACACACAACAGCGCCTCTATGTCGATACGATTGAACAATCAACCAACAGCTTACTCGCCATTATTGGGGATATTTTAGATTTTTCAAAAATAGAAGCGGGGAAATTAAACCTTGAAAGTCATCACTTTAATATCAAAACACTGATCGATGAAGTCTATCAAACATTAAGCATTAACCTGCTAACGAAAGAAAAAAAAATAGACCTCATTCCAGAATTCAGTACAGAGCTACCAGAATGGTTTATTGGTGACAGTACCCGGGTCCGTCAGATTCTCACCAACCTAATCGGCAACGCGATTAAATTTACCCATCAAGGTTCGGTCCGCACCAAGGTCGCCATCAACAGCCACCATAACAATGAAGTCATACTGTCTTTCCAAATAATAGACAGCGGAATCGGCATTCCAGAGCACAAAATCAATCGCTTATTCAAACCTTTTTCCCAAGTAGACACCAGTACCACTAGGCAATTCGGCGGCACCGGATTAGGGCTAGTGATCACCAAAAAACTGGTTGAACAAATGCATGGAAAAATTGAAGTCAGTAGCGACCCAGGCATAGGCTCAACCTTTCACTTTACGTTGACGCTCAAGCCATCCCTAAAACAAAATCACAATAAAGACGCACTACAACGTCATGTGGTATTAATGGAACCCAGCATCAACTACCGAAATTACCTCATAAGTTACCTAGAAAGCATCGGCGTCCGCTGTACAATCTGCTCAGATTTAGAGCACATAATCGCCACAATAAACCAACAAAACACAACCATAGACGCTATTTTACTCAGCGTCACAACCGACGAAAAAGACAGGCTAGAAACCAAAGAACTGATTCGCCACGCCACGACGCAGTATGGCATTGCGAGCATTTTAATGATTCAGCCACCCAGCCAAATAGCCCACCTGACTGAGTTGAAAAATATTTGTGCTGGCATATTACTCAAGCCCATCAGCCGAGACCGACTGTATAGCACCTTAAAAGATAGCACCTTAAAAGAAATCAACGCCCCCACAGCCCACATTGCGGTAAACACAAGCCCCCTAGCCAGCGAACGAATAAAAGGCCAAAAGATTCTCGCTGTCGACGATACTCCAGTCAACCTGCAGCTGCTTAAACATTGGCTGATACCAGCAGGGCTGGAAATAACACTCGCTTACAGTGGGCAACAGGCGATTGACCTAGCGGCGCAAGAAAAATTTGATTTGATCTTTATGGACATTCAAATGCCTGAAATGGATGGCATGGAAACCTCAAAACAATTACGCAAACTAGATGGCTATGAAAATACCCCCATCATTGCGCTAACCGCACACGCCTTGGGGTCTGAGCAACAACAAATTCTGGCCAGCGGCATGAATGCTTATTTAACCAAACCAATCGATGAAGAAATATTATTAAGCACCATTGACACCTGGTGTTCAAACACCCACACACTGCAAGACCAAATCAACAGCAGACTCGAAGGCATTTTCGACCTAGAAAAAGCCTTGAGCATTGTCGATGGCAAAGTTGATATCGCGAAAGACATCTTTACCATGTTCGCCGACACGCTAGATGAAGAGAAAAAACTCATCCAGCATCATCTAGAACAGCAAGACACCAAGAAGCTTATTGAAGTGGTCCACAGAATACACGGTGCCGCCAAATACACAGGAACAATCAATATTGCGCGTCACGCTGGTTTTTTAGAAACCCACCTTAAAGAGCTGGCAATGGAAGACGCTGAAGGGGTTGCTGAAGACTTTATAGACGCCATCGATGAACTGCTAAGTCATCGCCAGCTTATTCCCTGGACTCAAGCCTTAGATTCAAGCACAACGAAAGCCTGAGCATAAGCTTTTTCATCACTCAAGCTCAAATGCCACGACACAGGAAAGTCGTAACGAGTCGTAATACAAGCGTCTACGATAAGAACAGGCTGCCCTGTGGGTAGATTACTGACACTAAAGTGCTGAAAACTCACACCGGAACCTATGCCTGTTCCCAATGCTTTCACCGCCGCTTCTTTGGCGGCAAACCGTTTGGCAACATAGGCATTTGCCTTCTCCAGATTGCTGATTTTTGACCAGCGCACCTTCTCATCAGCGGTGAGTATGCGGTTAATAAAACGCTCACCTAAACGCTCAATCGACTGGGCGATGCGCGCAATATCAACCAAATCTGTTCCCACACCAATAATCACACTCACCTCATACAGTCACGACACAATACAATCACGACACAATACAGTCACAAAAAACACCATCGCCAAATCATACAATCCTGCTACAAAGCACGAAAGATAGGCACACCTAAAAGTCGCTCGCCTTGGAAAGGCTGTTTTGGTAATAGCCGCCTAGACACAATTGGCTTACCATTTAACAGCGCGTCCAACCAGTTACGATGCAACTCTTTTGCCAAACTCAACACCTGTTTATCCAGCCATTGACCCGCGTGGTAATTCAACGCAACCTGCCCCTCTACAAACAGCATCGGCGTAAGTTTTGGTATTTCACCATAATAAGGCCGCAGGCCAAATTTATAATGAAATTGATAAAGCTGGTGTGGCGTAATGGCCTCACCTCGGCCAGTAGAAACCATATTAATTCCCACCCCCAACTCCGAAAACAAACCCACTTCAAAACGTCGTAACAAAGGCGCAATCGGCGCCCCCGAATGCAAACTTTCAATCAACCATTGATACAAGGCAAACACATCTGGCAAGGGTAAATTCGTTGGCAGCAATTTTTCCAGCAGCTCATGAACGTAAAATGCCGCATACAAAGACAAGCCTTCCAACGCAGACGCAGACTTAATTGACTCTAAACTTTTTACCGTTTTTAACTCGCTACGGCCCGCAAACACAACTTCATAACACAAAAAAGGCCCAGGAATGACCCGAGCCTCTTTTTTTGGCAATCGCCACACGCCTCTCACCAAACCTTGCTCAAGGGTGAACATATCGAGCAAAATTTTACTGTCTTGGAAAGGACGAGTATGAATCACATACGCCGAGACGCGCATCGTGACTATTCTTCCTGATAACCCAAACTGGCTAACGCACGCTCATCATCTGACCACCCAGAACGCACCTTAATCCAGAGATTCAACATCACTTTATGCTGAAATAAATTCTCCATATCAATACGCGCTTCCTTACCGATCAGCTTAATTTTATCGCCACGTTCACCAATAATAATGCGTTTTTGCCCGTTTCGTTCTACCAAAATCAACGCACTGATATGAATGGCCGATTCTTCGTAGACAAACTCTTCGATTTGCACCGCCACTTCATATGGCACTTCTTGACCAAGCTGGCGAGTGATTTTTTCACGGACAATTTCGGCCGCCAAAAAACGCGAGCTGCGATTGGTAATTTGGTCTTCAGGGTAAAATTGCGTGCCTTCTGGCATGTAACTTTCAACCAACCGCTCCAAGCGATCTAAATTGTTGTTGCGCAACGCAGAAATCGGCACAATCTGCGCAAAACTCATCCTATCGGACAAGTTAGCCAAACGCGGCAAAAGATCTTCTTTTTGGTCTAACTGATCCACTTTATTGACCACCAGAATCACGGGACAACGTGCGTGTTTGACTTTTTGCAATACGGCTTCGTCTTCTTCTGTCCAACGATCGGCATCAATCACAAACAACACCACATCCACATCTTTTAATGCAGCGGCAGCGGTTTTATTCATAATACGGTTAATGGCTTTCGCCTCACCCAAATGCAAGCCTGGCGTATCAACATAAATCGCCTGAACATGGCCTTCCGTTTTCACGCCCAGTATCTGATCACGCGTGGTTTGTGGCTTACGTGACGTAATAGACAGTTTTTGACCTAAAATATGATTAAGCAAAGTCGACTTACCCACATTCGGGCGACCAACAATAGCAATATAACCACAGTGTGTAATTTCAACGTCAGACATCTTTATTTTCCAATTTTTTCAGCGCTTTCGTCGCGGCGTTCTGTTCTGCTATCCGGCGGCTATTGCCCTTACCTTCAATAGCGTCCTCACACAGCTCAATAGAACAATGCACATGAAAAATTTGATCATGTGGGTCACCTTCAATATTCACCACATCATATTGTGGCAAAGCATGCTTGCGCGCTTGAAGGTATTCTTGCAGACGGGTTTTAGCATCTTTAGTAACCAATTTTAACGAAATGGCATCCAGACGCTCTTTGTACCAAGCCAAAATATGCTCACGACAAACTTCCATACCCGCATCTAAATACATCGCACCAATAATGCCTTCTACCGCATCCGCTAAAATAGAGTCGCGTCTAAAGCCACCACTTTTTAACTCGCCTGCCCCCAATTTAAGGTAATCGCCTAGCTCAAATTCTCGCGCTAATTCGGCTAATGTATCGCCTTTTACTAACGAGGCTCGTAAGCGACTTAGCTCCCCTTCCTTAGCTTTTGGAAAGCGGTGAAACAAATCTTCAGCTATCACATAATTAAGTATAGAGTCCCCTAAGAACTCAATACGCTCATTATTTTTCCCACCAAAGCTACGGTGCGTTAGCGCCAGTTCAAGCAATCCAAGGTCAGCGAAAAAGTAACCAATGCGCCGACACAATTTTTGATACAATGAACTCAAAATTTCTCCAAAAAACTTATTCAATCAAACCGTTATTTTTAAAGCTCGGAATGCTCAAAAACGCATCCCAATGCAGCCATACATAAAATGCACGCCCTTTCATATTTGTTTCTGGCACAAAGCCCCAAAAACGGCTATCAGCGCTGTTGTCTCTGTTATCGCCCATGACAAAATAATGGCCTGCTGGTACGGTCCACTCGCCTTCATGAGGGGTAAAACGAAAACTGTTATAAACCTCATGCTGAACGCCGCCTAGGTTCTCATTAAACACATCGACCGGCTCTTGATTGGGGTTTAGCGATACTGGCAAGCGAGCTAAAAACGCTTTACTGACTGGCTGACCATTTACCGTCAACGTCTTATCGCGATAGCGTATTTGATCTCCAGGGAGGCCAATAAGACGTTTAATATAGTTTATTTTCGGATCCAGCGGGTATTTAAATACCACCACATCACCGCGCTCTGGATCTGTCGTCGGGATAATCGTCGTATTCAATACCGGTAAACGAAGACCATATTCAAACTTATTAACCAAGATGAAATCACCGATTTTTAAGGTCGGCAACATGGAACCAGACGGAATCTGAAAAGGCTCCACCACAAAAGAGCGCAAGCCAAAAATTACCGCAATAATAACGAAGTAAGACTTCACCTCGACAACAAACTTTGGCGTTTGCGCCAATCTCTGTTCTGCGTCTTTGCCCAATGCCTTACGCGCGTCTGTTGCCATGTTGGCCAATATCGCTCTACGTTTTGGCAAATACACAATACGGTCATATACCCAAAAGACACCCGTAACCAAAAACGCAATGGCCAGTATCAATTCAAAATCAAACCCCATACAACCTTTCTCCATTACGGCGTGCATCAACACGCCTATTGATTATCTGGCTAGCTATCCAATTGTAAAACCGCAAGAAAGGCTGATTGTGGCACTTCAACGTTGCCCACCTGCTTCATACGCTTCTTACCGTCTTTCTGTTTCTGTAATAATTTTTTCTTACGACTCACATCACCACCATAACACTTGGCTATGACGTTTTTACGTAACGCTTTAACCGTGGTACGTGAAATAACTTTCGCGCCAACCGCCCCCTGAATCGCCACATCAAACATCTGGCGAGGGATCAAATCTTTCATTTTTTCACACAGCGCTCGGCCTTTATATTGCACATTATCTTTGTGCATAATAAGCGCCAATGCGTCTACTCGCTCGCCGTTGATCAATATATCCAAACGACACAACGGAGCAGGACTAAAGTGAGAAAAGCTGTAATCCAGAGAGGCGAAGCCACGGCTACACGACTTCAATTTATCAAAGAAATCCATCACCACTTCGTTCATGGGTAATTCATAGCGCAGCTGCACCTGTCTACCAACGTATAGCATGTCTTTTTGCACGCCACGCTTTTCAATACACAAGGTAATCACGTTCCCCAGATACTCTTGCGGCACCAATATATTGGCTTCCACAATGGGCTCACGCATTTCCTTAATCGTACCGGGATCCGGCATTTTTGACGGACTGTCTACATTGATGACATCGCCGTTATTCAGCTCAACTTCAAACACCACTGTTGGTGCGGTAGAGATCAAATCAAGATTATATTCACGCTCTAAACGTTCTTGGATGATCTCCATATGCAGCATACCCAAGAAGCCACAACGGAAACCAAAGCCCAACGCATCGGAGCTTTCTGGTTCAAAAAACAATGAAGCGTCATTCAAGGTCAGCTTACTCAAAGCGACACGAAAATCTTCATAATCATCAGAGCTAACCGGGAACAAACCCGCATAAACTTGTGGTTTCACTTTCTGAAAGCCGGCTAACTGAGCAACATCAGGTGTCGAAGCATGGGTAATGGTGTCACCCACGGGTGCGCCATGAATATCTTTAATACCCGCAACAACAAAGCCCACTTCGCCCGCTCTTAATACACCGGTTTCTTTTCGTTTTGGTGTGAAAATACCGGCCATATCAACAGGGTGAGCCTGCTTAGTCGATTTAATGAAGATTTTGTCTTTCTTGCGCAAAGTCCCCTGCTTGATACGCACCAAAGACACCACGCCTAGGTAGTTATCAAACCAAGAATCGATAATCAACGCTTGCAATGGCGCATCAACATCGCCTTCAGGCGGTGGAATTGTCGCGACCAAACGCTCCAGCACATCATCAACCCCCATGCCTGTTTTTGCAGAACAGGTCACCGCATTCATCGCATCAATACCAATAATTTCTTCGATTTCGGCACTTACACGTTCAGGCTCAGCTTGTGGTAAATCGATTTTATTTAACACGGGCATCACTTCGAGGCCTTGCTCGATCGCCGTATAGCAGTTTGCCACTGATTGTGCTTCTACCCCTTGCGCGGCATCAACAACCAGCAACGCCCCTTCACAGGCGGCCAGTGAACGAGACACTTCATAAGAAAAATCCACGTGCCCGGGGGTATCGATGAAATTCAGCTGATAGGTTTGTCCGTCTTTGGCATGGTAATCCAGCGTCACACTTTGTGCTTTAATAGTGATGCCGCGTTCACGTTCAATATCCATGGAATCAAGAACTTGAGCAGACATTTCACGTTCGCTCAACCCTTCACAAATCTGAATGAAGCGATCGGCTAACGTCGATTTCCCGTGGTCAATGTGGGCGATGATACTGAAATTGCGTATGTGCTTAAGATTATTGGAAGACACTATTTACTCACACTTTAAAAGCGATATTTGAATGATTACCTGCCGACAATTGGCCACATGAGGCTATTTTCCACCCTAAATAAGCGAAAAAACACACAGCAGTGATAGCCGAAGCCTCACAAAGAGACCATTAACAATCGGTTTTCAGGATAGAAATTGGCGAGCATTCTACCGAAATTCACGCAAGGACTCCATTTATTTCATTGCTGAAAGGGCAGAGAGTCTCGTAAACATGCCGAGGCGCCAAGTTAAGGCAGAACGATCCCTCTTTGTAACAAAATACGCTCCACCGTATCCACCGTCGCTTGCGTATGAGCATCAATCTCGAGGTTTACTCTGTCGCCAACGGATAACATTCCAAAAGTGGTCAAGCGCAGCGTTTCTGGAATCAAAGACACTTCAATCCAATCGTTGCCGATGTCACTAATCGTCAAACTGGCCCCGTTTAGCCCAACATAGCCTTTATCAAACAAATACCGTCTCGCATCCACTTGGTGCTGACGGTCCGTGGTAAAACGGATATGCACGCTTTCTTCAATTTTTTCAATTCGCGACACCAAGACCGACGTCATAATATGCCCCGACATAACATGGCCGCCGATTTCATCTCCCATTTTCGCCGCACGCTCAAAATTAACGACATCGCCAACCTGTAATGCGCCGATATTCGTTAATGCCAGCGTGGTATCAATCACATCAAATGTTAGTATGTCATGACCAATTTCTGCGACCGTAAGACAAACGCCGTTAATCGCAACACTTGCGCCCAGCTGCTGCCCCAACATAACCCCCGCTGGAAAAACCACTTGCACGCGTTTATTGCGTCCAATTTGTTCGGCAACTTTCACCGTCGCCACCCCTTGAACAATACCCGTAAACATAAAACCTCCTCATCAACAGGTGAAAAAATGAACGACCATAGCGCAAGAATGCGCACTAAACCTAAGACTGAAGAAGAAATGAACACCCACGACCAAAGCAGCATCACCACTGGCCTTACGAGAGTTATTATAAAGTCACTAATAGGGTTATCCACAGGTTACGGGGATAACCCTTTCCAATCTAGCAATCTAAAAAGCCAACACCTACTAATGCGACCAATTTACCGCTTTTCAAGCGCCAAAAACATAATAGTCGAAATAGCGACGAAAAAGCCGCTGTTACTAAGCGGCTTTAATGGGAGAAAAACAAGGCAAAAACACGAAAAATCAGTCGGACAACGCCTCAATCATTTCCTGTGTCACCAACGTTATTCCATCGGAACTTCGATAGAATCGAGCCGCATCGGCCACGGCATCCTCACCAATTACCGTCCCTTCAGGAAGGCGGCAATCAGAATCCAGAACAACCTTAGTAAGACGACAATGACGCCCTATATCACAACGTGGCAAAATCACCGACTTATTGACATGGGAATAGGAGTTGACTCGAACGTTATTAAATAAGATTGACTGCTCAACCGTTGAGCCGGATACAATGCAGCCCGCAGAAACGACTGAGTTCAAAGCGGTACCAATTCGCTCTTCATAGTTGTAGTTGAATTTTGCCGCAGGGCGCTGATACTGAGCAGTACGAATGGGCCAGTCTTCATCGTACAAATCCAATTCTGGAACCAATCGAGTCAAATCCATATTGGCTTCCCAATACGCCGTTAATGTCCCCACATCACGCCAGTAAGGCGTATCTGGATAATTGCTATTATCAATAACACTGCTGGCAAAATGATGGGCCTTGATTTTGCAACGCCCAACGAACAAAGGAATAAGATCCTTCCCAAAATCATGACTTGAGTCGTTATCATGGGCATCTGAGCACAAGTTATCAGACAAAAATTTGGTATTGAAAATATAAATCCCCATGCTCGCCAGTGACACATCAGGCTTACCTGGCATAGTAGGAGGGTTAGCAGGCTTCTCCTCAAACGCAATGATATTATCGGCTTCATCGACATGCATAATGCCAAATTGATCCGCCTCTTTGAGCGGCACTTCAATGCAAGCAACCGTTACCTCCGCACCACTGTCCATATGCTCTTGCAGCATAATACTGTAATCCTGCTTGTAAACGTGGTCACCCGCTAGAATCAAGATATATTCACTTTCTAACGCATTGATCATGCTCAAATTTTGATATACGGCATCGGCGGTGCCTCGATACCAATCACTGCCAGTTTGTTGTTGAGCAGGCCAAAGTTCAATGAATTCATTAAAGTCTGAACGCAGAAAATTCCAACCCCGTTGTACATGCTGATTCAGAGTATGGGAACGATATTGTGTGAGAACAGCAATGCGACGCATGCCGGAGTTAATACAGTTTGAAAGCGGAAAATCAATAATTTTATACTTACCCGCAATAGGCACAGCGGGCTTAGAACGGTTATCCGTTAATTGTTTTAGTCTTGAACCGCGTCCACCAGCTAAGATAATGGACAGAGTTTTCATACGCGCCGTATTTAAATCCATGTGATGCCCTTATAATTTTTGTCAATTAGCTCTATTCCAAGTTCTAGTTAGGTATACTCTGATCATTATTTCAAATCAATAAGACGCCTAACAATGAAAATATTATTTGCCGCTTCCGAGATTTACCCCTTAATAAAAACAGGTGGACTTGCCGATGTTGCTGGCGCGCTCCCCGTTGCGCTGAGAAAAAAAGGCCATGATGTCAGACTCATCATGCCCGCTTATCAAGGCATAATAGAAAAGGTAGCGCCAATTCAAAAGACTATCAACCTCGGAAACCCATTTGGGGTCGGTGATTTACTTCTGCTTGAGACTCATATTCCAGAAAACAACACGCCAATTTGGTTACTGCAATGCCAAGCCTTGTATGAACGCGATGCAGGCCCCTACCTTGATGCCAGTGGACACGACTTCCAAGACAACCACATACGTTTTGCAGCATTGTCTTGGGCAACGGCGACCCTAGCACTGCATGGCGAACTCATCGATTGGCAAGCGGACATACTGCACCTTAACGATTGGCAAACTGGCTTTGCTGCTGCCTACCTCGAAAGTTGGAAAGTAAAGCATATTCCAGTGATAACAACCGTTCATAATTTGCGTTATAACGGCAGCTTTGACATGGATCAATTTCCCCGTCTACAGCTATCACCTGAACTGCTAAGTATGCACGGTATGGAATTTTACGGGCGCTTTTCAGGCCTCAAAGCAGGCTTGGTTTACGCGGACGCGATTACGACGGTTAGCCCGACTTATGCCGAGGAAATACTGACGCCGGAATATGGTGACGGTCTTGATGGCACGCTCAGAGCGATGAAAGATAAACTGGTCGGTATTTTAAACGGTGTCGACTATGAACAATGGTCGCCCGAAAAAGACCCACACATTTCGCATCCTTACAGGCTAGAGACGGTCGATCAAAAGCCCCTCAACAAACTTGCCCTACTGCAAGAAAATGGCTTGTCAGAAGACCTTAATCAACCCGTCTTTGGCGTGGTGAGTCGACTAACGGAACAAAAAGGGCTCGATCTGGTTTTAGAAGTCATGCCCTCTTTGTTGCAACAAGGTGCGCGACTTGTCGTACTTGGATCAGGGGACAAACACTTAGAATCAGGGTATTTAGCATTGCAACAGCACTACCCAGAACAAGTTGCCGTGCGTATTGGGTATTTTGAAGATTACTCACATCGCCTTCAAGCCGGCGTCGATGCGCTTCTCATTCCATCACGCTTTGAACCCTGTGGCTTAACACAACTTTATGCGCTGAAATATGGCACCTTACCCGTTGTTCGGCACACTGGCGGCTTAGCGGACACCATTTTCGAAGCAGGAGAGCGAGCCAATGGATTTGTCTTTAAAGACGCCAACACCGCATCCTTACAAGCGGCCATGATACGCTGCATGGAAAGCTTCCACGACAAAAACAGTTGGCAAGAAAAGCAAAAAAACGCCATGCAATATGATCACAGCTGGGACGCAGTAACGGATCAATGGGAGCGTTTATATCAATCGTTGTTGCAAAGAGAAATGCCGACTCAATAAGTAGCGTCGGCCATTACTCTTCCAATAGGCTTACATGATCGCGAGCTTGCCATTGCAATACACCATCATGTAACGCCTTTTCGGTGAAGCCATCTTGCTTCATAGACTGCAATGCAATCGCGATGCGATACTTCAAATCGCTTGTATTACAGGGGGATTTTTTCGACATCGTCAGATATAACCCCTCACTGCTAATATAAGGCAACACGGGCACAATAATGTCAGACAAACCTAGCAGGGAAGCATAAGCATGAGCGGGATTTTTTTCGTACAACACATAATCGACACGATCCGCCGCCAACATTCGTAACGCTTGAGACAAACTTGCTACCGACAATATATTTAAGTGGCGCTGGGCATACTGATCAAATTCTTGCCCAAAACTATTATTAATGACGGTTACTCCCCACTTCCCCTCTAAATCCTCTTTTTTATTAAACGGGAACGCCTTGCCCTTGTGTTGCCATACCACACTGGTGGTATGCAGCATCACTGGCGCAAAGTAATCCATATAATTAGCCCGCTCGTTGGTATAAAAAGCCCCCGCCATTAAATCCACTCGGCCGTTTTTCACCTCTGTCTGAGCACGAGACCAAGGGCCGACATGGGAAAGGGTGATGGGAATACCAATACGACGGCTCACTTCGTCCAGAATGAGACGATTGATACCGAGTAATCGTGCTGATGTGGGGGTTTCTCGCCACAAAAAAGGGGGATACTCTGAATTACCTGACGCACTAAGAGAAGAGCAGGAAGTCGATGATTTAAGCGTTTTTTTGCCATCGGCGGCACTGGCAAAGCCCACATTAAGCAACAGACAGAAAACAATACATGAGCACAACCGCATACAGCGTCACTCCTTTACAAGTAAAATTCAAATAACCAACGACGCTATTCTCTTTTGTATAAAAAATGGGGGATTGCCAAGGCGAGTCATCGGCCCCTCCCTCATCTAAACAACGTATCTTTTAACCATGCATTCTTTAGGCCATGCATTCTCTAGACTCTGTTTCTTTGATGGTCTTATTTTACGTCTTTATAACGCTCCAACGACTCAACCCCAAACAGAACACTAAGACACAATAACCAACTTCACGCCTAACAAAACCTTTACACTATTTGAAAAGGCTATATAAGAACCCAGCAATTATCAATCTTCATTTCTATTATTTAAAAAGAACAACGAGTTAGAAAGACCAACTTTTTAGAAAGGCCAACTGTCTAAAACGGCCAACTGTCTTAAAAAGGCCAAAAGCAGGAACTGCGACTTTTAGGCTCGGTGCCCAATAAAAAAGCCAAGGTCACTTTTTCATCGCACCGATCGGCCGCGATTTCAAACTTACTGTCTAATACGCTGTAGTGAGCGGCGCCATCAGGCAAGGTATTGGGCAAAGAAATAGAGTTCACATTTCGAGTAAAGTCTATCCATACTTTTTGCGCACCACTACTACCGGTGATACTTAAAGGCACATTATCATCATCACCCAACCAAACGATGGTCGAATAATCCCCCGTTATCCCCACATACCAGCTGTCTTTCTGCTGATTTGTGGTACCGGTTTTCGCAGCGAAATTCAATTCAGGAAACGCCGCCTGAGCCGCTCGAGCTGTGCCTATTTTGGGTGTTTTTGTCATACCATCCAAGGTCACGGCAAGCAAAGCATCCGTAAACGGCACGTCATTGTGCTGATCGAAGCGCTTCATTAATTGATCACTCTGATCCATCACCGCCAGCACCACGCCAAGCTCACTGCTGTTTCCCTGAGAGGCAATCGGTTGATACAAACGTGAAACCTCAAACGGCGACAACTCTATGGCACCCAATGCAACAGCAGGGTGCATGGTAAAAGGTCGCTTAACCCCCAGCTGGCGCAAGGTATCGCCAACTCGATCAAAGCCTATTTGTTGTGCTAACGACACCGTGGCTAAGTTATAAGACTTCGCCATCGCCTCATAAAGGTGCACGACGCCATGAGTTTGTCGATCATAATTTTCGGGGGCCCAGATTTTGCCAGCAACGTTAAAGCGTAATTGTTTGTCTTCAATCTGAGACCACCAGGTATAACGCCCCGTCGCCAAAGCGGACAAATACAAAGGAGGTTTAACCAAAGAGCCAATGGGTCTCACCGCGCCCAATGCTCGATTGAACCCGGTATAGTGTTGGCCACTGGATCCAACAACCGCCCGTACTTGCCCTGACAATCTATCGGTCACCACCATTGCGCCCTGCAAGCCCTTTAGTTTCGGGTCGCGTTTTTCCAGCGCCGCTACTTGCCGCTGCATCGCTACACTGGCGGCACGTTGCGCCCGTATATCCACACCAGTGTAAATACGTAAATTCTTCGTCGCTAAGGTGGTTTCATCAAAATCGCGGGACAACTGCATCGCAACAAGGTCTAAATAGTCGCCATACACAGAGCGCTCTTTTTTCTTATCGGCAAGGCGAATAGGCCGTTCTATCAAGCTGTTGTAATCTGCGGCGGATAATCGTCCTTGGCTTTTCAATACCGCCAACACCGTATTGCGTCGATCTTTCGCACGCTTAGGAGAACGTTCAGGGTTATACAAAGACGGCCCTTTGACCATGCCAACCAAAAGGGCAAATTCATCGATATTGAGTTCATTCAATGGTCGACCAAAAAAGTGCTGGCTCGCCGCCGCAAACCCATGCAACGCACTGTTACCTAATTGCGCCAGATAGACTTCGTTCATGTAGGCCGTAATAATGGCTTGTTTGGAGTAATGGTATTCCAGCAATACGCTCATCACGACTTCTGTCAACTTTCGCGTATAGGTACGCTCTGAACTCAAATACATGTTCTTAACGAGTTGTTGAGTCAAGGTGGAACCACCTTGACGCCGAGCCCCTTGGGTAAAGTTGACCACCGCCGCCCGTGCAATCCCAGTTAACGATATCCCCCAATGCTGGTAAAAGTCTTGATCTTCTACTGCAACCAGAATATCAATCAGGGCTTTCGGAATATCGTCATAGGTTAGTATTTGGCGACTCTCCGTATTACCGCCATACAAAAAGCCAATACGTTGCGGTTCAATCCTAGCCTCAGCCACATCGTCGCCATTCAAAGCTTGAATCTGCAAGCGCCCTTCTTGGAAAGAAAAAATACGTCGCTCACTGCCATGAAAACCAAGATGGTCCACATAAGATCTCAAGTGTGCGCTCACTTTCGTTTGGCTGCGCGCCGCCCAACCTACTTTTTGGCTGTTTCGGCCAAAACGATAGCCGGTTTCTTCCAGTAAGCCTTCAAGATCTTGCTTTTTCCAAGGGGCGCCACGGCGTAAAATAATCGGTGCACTGTACACTTCGGAAGGGACTTGCCACTTCTGCCCCTCAAAACGACTAACAACTTGACCATTTAACCACCAGACCCAGCCAGCAAAGGGAATACTGCCTACCAGAGCAAGGATAATCCCCCCTTTCACAAGGCGATAAAAAAACCTTTTCAGCATCGAAGTACGAGGCGGTTTTTTCTTTCGAGTCGAGGACGTAGAGGAAGATTTTACAGGCGTTTTTTTGATCATAGTGCGCGATTATAAGGAGCTTACTAACCGCAAGCAACGACCAAAAAACAACTAACTCAATTCTTGCATATTGACTCATTCATCGTAGCGCTTTAGAGTCCCTACTCACGGAAAGTTTATTTAACTGGCATTTCCCTAGTATTATCAGCAAAGTCGGCAACAGAATGGAAAGAAAACACCACTAGATCTGACCTGCCCAATCGTCACTCTAGTTCGCATGATTATGGAAAGCGTCAATTCTTTTAAAATAAACAACATTCATTATAAAAAAAGTGCGGTAATCACGTGTTTAACAAGCATCTAATCCCCGATGCGCAAAACCTTCCTGAAGGCAAAGCGCTGAATGTCAAAGTAGAAGACTACGATTTTTTAATTACAAAGCAGCAAGGTCAAATTATTGCTTATGAGAATCTTTGTCCTCACCAAAACAAGAAACTCACTTGGTCCACAGAAAATACCCTTGAAGATGAAGGGGATTATTTAAAATGCCACCATCATGGCGCGCTCTTTTCACCAAAAGATGGCACCTGCATTACTGGCCCTTGTCAGGGTAGCCATTTAAAAAAAGTCATCGTGGGTATGGAGCAAGGACACTGCTATTTATTGCTCGCTTAACTTTACATTAATTGACTCTAGAAGCAGGCTAAGCAAGGCGTTGTTCCGTTTGAAAAATACCCGCCCCAAGACGCTGCCGATGTCACTATTAGTGATCTTACTGGCGTTCTTCCTCGGCGCCAGTAAAGCCTCAGCCGATTCCCTGCATCTGGCGGTTGCGTCTAACTTTATTGCGCCGATCAAACAGCTCGCCCCAGTGTTTGAAAAAGAAACAGGCCACACGCTGCGCCTATCATTTGGCTCTTCTGGAAAATTTTTTGCCCAAATCCAAAACAACGCACCCTATGATATTTTCTTATCCGCCGACACACAAAAGCCTTTAGCACTGGTGAGCCATCAACTCGCCTTGCCAGAAAGCATAGCGATTTATGCTAAAGGCCAATTAGCCTTATGGTCTATGACGCCCCTGCGCGCGCCATCACTCCAAGCCTTGCTGCAAGACGCAAAGCGCATCGCCATAGCCAACCCTAAACTGGCGCCTTATGGAAAAGCAGCCGTAGAAAGCATGACGAATTTATCTATGTGGGAGCAGAGTCAAACGAAACTCGTACAGGGAGAAAATATAGGACAAACCTATCAATTTACTTACTCGCAAAACGCCGACTTAGGGTTCGTGGCACTTTCGCAAGTCATAGCAAAACCCAATCTGGGCTATGTCAGAAACCTGCCGAGTGAGCTTTATAATGAGATACAACAAGCGGGGGTCATTTTATCTCGATCTCGCAACATTGAGCTCGCACAAACCTTCATGGCCTTTCTCATGAGAACCGACATTCAAGCTCGTATCGCCCAATTTGGCTATGCCACAGAATAAGGCAGCCCTACTATTATGTCATTAAGCCCGGAAGACATAGACGCCATATGGCTCACCTTAAAACTGGCAAGCGTCGTCACTCTGTTGCTGATTTTAATCAGCACCCCCATTGCCTGGTGGCTTGCCAGAACACAATCTTGGTTGAAAGGCCCCATTAACGCCATTGTCGCCATGCCGTTAGTGCTTCCCCCAACCGTACTGGGTTTTTATTTATTAGTCTTTCTCGGCCCACAAGGCGCGATGGGGCAGTTTTTGATGCCGTTGGGAATTTCTCCGCTGCCCTTTAGTTTTGCCGGTCTTGTCGTCGCCTCTATGCTGTACTCTTTGCCCTTTGTCGTGCAACCGATCCAAAATGCCTTTATGGCAATTGGAGAAGGCCCACTAGAAGCCGCCGCAACACTGCGCTCTTCACCTTGGAATCGATTTGTTTTTGTCGCATTGCCTTTGGCCAAACCCGGTTACCTCAGTGCGGCGGTATTAGGTTTTGCCCATACTGTTGGCGAATTTGGTGTTGTGCTGATGATAGGAGGCAATATTCCTAAGGAAACAAGGGTCATCTCTGTTCAAATATACGACCATGTTGAAGCACTCGAATACGGACAAGCTCACAGCCTATCTTTATTGATGGTAAGTTTTGCTTTTATTGTATTGGCGGCTTTATACAGCCTTCAAAAGCGCCAAAAAAACAACGCCATCATCGGTGAACGACTATGACAAACAGGCCATCCGATGGTTTAAATATCCACCTATCACAGCAGTATTCAGGCCAGTCTGCCTTCGCCCTAAACGTGGACCTCACCCTGCCAAATACCGGTGTTACGGCTTTATTTGGCCCTTCCGGATCAGGTAAAACCACCCTATTACGCTGCATTGCTGGACTTGAAAAAAACCAACAAGGTCATATCCGTTTAAATAACGATCAATGGCAAGATCATCACACCTCCTTACCCACTCACCGGCGTCCTATTGGCTATGTTTTTCAAGACGCAAAATTATTTCCTCACCTTACGGCTCAACAGAACTTACAATTTGCGATCCAACGAGCGGATAAAACCCAAACCGTGATTAGCAGCGCAGACGTCATTCGCCTAATGAACATCGAATCCATCTTATCCCAATACCCAGCCCAACTGTCAGGTGGTGAACGCCAACGAGTCGCCATTGCCAGGGCGCTTCTCATTCAACCTAAACTTCTGCTTATGGACGAACCTTTAGCCGCCTTAGACGAAACATTAAAGCAGGATATTCTGCCCTATTTAGAGCGCTTATGCCGCAGCGCCAAGATTCCAATTCTCTACGTCAGTCACTCATTAGATGAGGTGATTCGACTGGCAGACTATATGGTGGTTTTGGCGGCAGGCAAGGTAATCGAACAAGGCCAAACACAAGCCTTACTTGGCAAGCTGGGTACGTCATTCTCTCGTTACCAAGACGCCAGCGTCATCATTGCTGGCACAGTAAACCGACAAGAAACAGAGTGGGGACTCTCATGGCTGGGGTTTGATGGCCAAGCCATTGCCTTTAAACAGGCAGGTGAAAAAATAGGGGATGCTGTGCGTTTAAGAATTCAATCGAGAGATGTTAGCTTATCCCTAAGCAAACAAGAGGATTCAAGCATTCTAAATCGTCTCACGGTTGTCATTGACGAGATAGAAAATGACCCTAAAGATCCGAGTATGACAATGGTTCGTTTACTCGCTGGCCAAACACCGATTCTGGCAAAAATCACCCGCCTATCAGCCCACCACTTGAACCTGAAAAAAGGCCAAATCGTTATCGCACAAATAAAATCGGTGGCGGTTTTATCCTAACAAGGCTAACCGCCATCGACAGCAAGAAATAACCGTCAGCGAGGGACTATTTCTACTCTCAACTGCGCTAAAAAGTCACGCATTATACCCTCTCGCTTTTTACCTTCTCGCCTAGCTGAGGCGGTATTCAGACTATTAGCAATGCGAAAAAGCTTATGATAAAAATGGTCAATCGAATAGCGCCTATCATCCGTTTCACGCACCTCACAAAATGGATCATCAAGGGAATATAACGCCCTGTTTAGTGCCCCACTAACTTGCATGCAACGAGCAATGCCAATGGCACCAAGTGCATCTAAGCGATCGGCGTCTTGTACTATTCTGGCCTCAAGACTTTCTGGCGTGATATTGGCACTAAAACTGTGAGCCCGAATAGCATGATGAATCGCGTGGTGATATTCGTCTGGATAGTCAATTGACGCTAAAAAGCCAATGGCTTTATCCGCTGCCAAAGTCGAGGCCAGATGCCGCTCCGGATGATTTTTCGGCAAGGACACACAGTCATGCAAATAAGCCGCAGGCAACACCACAGCCAGATCTGCATTTTCCTCAAGCGCTAACTGCTTCGCCACCTTAACCACTCGAGCAATATGCGCCAAATCATGGGCGACATCGACATACTCTTGAGCGTCTAAAAAAGCATAAAACTGCGCTTCGTATTTCGCCAACCAGTCAGACATTAAAACAACCTCTCATAATAATCACCTCAGCCAACGAGGTTGTCGCTAAACGACTTTTGTCAATCTTGTAGGTCGTGATTTATCCTTAAAAAAAGTAGGTCGACAAAAAACTCACCACGATAAATTACGCCTTGTTGGGCTAAAGCCACGACCTACAAAAAACAATATAAATCAACCAATTGCAGGCTAAATAACATCCTACGCCTGATCACGGTCGTCCCTCCCTCATCAGGCTTACAAGACTTATCCAACCTTCGCTGACTACCTTTAGCGACAACCTCCAACAGGCAGATCAACAAAACGCCGTCCGTCATGTAAAAAACAGCACCATTAGTAAACTTTAAAAAATAAAAAAGTAAACTGTTTTACCCTCCACAAAGAAATCGGTAAACTTCACTAAAATTTTTACGTGGAATCTACCCTTATGCCAATACTCATTGCCGTTACCCTATTATGGGCGTTTTCATTTAGCTTGATCGGTGTCTATCTAGCCGGACAAGTCGATGCTTGGTTTTCCGTTCTAATGCGGGTCGCACTGGCCACTGTTATATTCTTGCCATTCCTCAAATTGCGCCAGATAGAAGCAAACATTGCCGTTAAGCTGATGATTTGCGGCGCCTTACAACTCGGCATCATGTATGGGTTTTATTATCAATCCTTCTTGTACTTATCCGTACCAGAAGTCTTGCTGTTTACCGTCATGACGCCGCTTTATGTCACGCTCATCAATGACATGCTAGACAAGCGGCTGAACATTGGTTTTGCCATTAGTGCATTATTGGCCATTCTCGGAGCCGTCGCTATCCGTTATCAAGGTATCGATGAAGGCTTCATTAAGGGAATGCTCATCGTGCAATGCGCAAACCTGTGCTTCGCAGCCGGCCAGGTGGGTTACAAACGAATCATAGCAAAAGAGCGCCCAAACCTTCCACAGCGCACGGTATTTGGCTGGTTCTTTATCGGCGCGTTAGCCGTTGTTATTCCTTGCTATATCGCCATGGGCAATCCAGAACAACTGCCCACCACCAGCCTACAATGGGGCATTCTAATTTACCTTGGGATTGTTGCTTCAGGCTTGGGGTATTTTGCTTGGAACAAAGGCGCTACTCTGGTGAATATAGGCACCCTAGCCGTCGCGAACAACTTGCTTATCCCTGCCGGCATACTGGTCAATGTGGTTTTTTGGAACAGAGACGCCGACATACTGCGCTTAGCCATTGGCGGCGGCATTATTTTATTGGCACTGTGGGTCAATGATAAATTCAACCAAAAATTTGCCAAAGCACAAGCCGCCGCTTAACGCCATTTGAGCCTAAAAAAACGCCCAACACAGAGTGGGCGTTTTAGCTGATTTAAAGCAGACTTGCGGTTCAACAAACCACTAGTTTATCAACCATTTTTGAAAGGCTTTTTGAGCTTCTTGGTCTGCTTTATTGAACCAAAATTGCGACATTTCCAGCTGAATATTAGCCACCGTCGGTTTGTATAAAGGGTCGGCAATCCAGATACGCATCTCTTTACGAGTAGCCTCATCTGATCGGTTATACCAAAACTGCATCATGTCTAGTGCCACGTTTTCTGACATGGTAATAGGGGCAGGCGCTGGAGCAGAGTTCGAATGTGCGGTATCTGGTGTGTTTTTTGCCGTTAGACGTTCAATCTCTGCAACGTAGTCACGGGTATTTTGGAAACCAGATTTGGTCGACAATATCTGCTGCTGGTAATCAATTTCTTTACCGGTGACATCATCATGGATTGTAAACTGTGGGTCTTTTACATTGTCTTGTGCTTGCTTCTGAGTCGAAATATAAGGCGCTTTCAAAGTAAGGTAAGTATCTTTTTCAAAATACAAATCCAGCACAATCGGTTCAGATTGAAAGACTTGCGTATCTCCACCGCTTCGCAGCAGCTTATTAAAGCGAACAACGATTTGGTGCTGCCCTTCATCAAGGTCTACTTTGAAGTCATTGCCGAATCGTCCTGCACTCTCAAGGTCAATATACATAATTTCAAAGGTACGAGACACTTCAAAGGTAGCCGCCATCACAGGTGACGTAATGAAACCCAACAACACACTAGCAAACACCAGCACACGACTCTTTACCCACATAGAACACTCCTTACAACACATAACAAAAAAGAAGTGAATCTAGCATATAGTTGTACTTAGTTTATTTAGTAAAATAGACTTTAGAAGTATTTGCTCGATTTTGTCTTTTTTCATCCCCTGAAAGCAAACTAAATAGAAATTAGAATTGCTTCTAAAAGCAACCAAACAAGGCTCGACTAGCAGCATCCCCCCTAAGTCTTGTATTGATTGATGTCGATTATTTTAAAAAAGTGAATGATATGTTTAAGCATGACAAAACGCGCAGACAAAGCCCTATACAAAGGCAAAGAAAATGGACGAAACAGAGTCGAGCTATCAGAATAGTCTGTATAAGCTAGGTTAAATCAAACTCGTTATAAACATCAGGATTCCATTTCTGCATAAAAGTTGCTGGATGGCTCAATGGTGTATAACCAAACTGTGCATACAAGCCATGAGCATCACGTGTCGCCAATAAAATTCGCCGCAATCCCTGCATAGAAGGATGATCATGTATCTCTTGCATTAGCCACTTTGATAAACCTTTTCCTTGGTGCTCCTCAGCAATAAAAACATCGGCTAAGTAAGCAAAAGTGGCTTGATCTGTAATCATTCTAGCAAAACCTACTTGCTTACCATCAGCGGCAAAAACACCAAAACACAAAGAATTATCTAGGGCTGTTTTCAGAGTATGTGCCGGAATACCCGACGCCCAATAGGTGCTGGCAATATAAGCATGAATGACATCAAAATCCATGTCTTCATAATGACTACTTATTCGATAACCAAGGATCATTTTGTATCTCCATTAATCACTACCGATTTACTCTCTTTTACGCCACCGATTGTATTTAGAATGCACGCCGCGGGTAAAAGCTGACGAGTATTCTTCCAAAATATCCACGCCATATAAAATAGCCACCACAATAAAAGACAACTTAATGGCCACGTAAGAATCAATAATAGCGATGCACACACCGACAGCCGCCAGCGCCCAAATGGTCGCAGCAGAAGTCACGCCAACCACCGCGCCATCTTTCGACAGCATCACACCAGCACCAAGAAAGCCGATTCCCGTAATCACCTGCCCGATGATACGCGATGGATCCGTTATCTCCGCCGCCACAAACATAGACGATGCAATAAACACATAGGTCCCCAAAACGATCAACGCCGAGGTTCTAATACCGACAGGCTTACCTCTAAGCTGCCTTTCTAAACCAACAATCACGCCACAAAAAATAGCGGTCGCGATCGCCCCCCAACTATAGGGCGCAATGGAAAATATCGCATTTAAACTCACCGACTCTAAACTCATAGCATCTAAACTCATAGCATCTCTTAGGACAAAGGCCGCGGCTGATTAATTAAAAATAAAGAGCTGTACCTATAATGTACTGAGACCGCTGCACTATGTCACCAGTGAGACCAATAAAAGCAAAAAACGCCATAAAAAAAGCCAGCAGGGGGAAGACTGCTGGCCTTTGTTATCAATACAAGCTGATGATTATTACGTTAATCAGACTGCAAATTGATTCATGGTGTTATCTTTACCGGACGCTTTTAACGCCTGTTCACCTGAGAAATACTCTTTGTGATCATCACCAATGTTTGAACCTGACATGTCTTGGTGTTTCACACAGGCCAAACCTTGGCGAATTTCTTTACGCTGTACTTCTCTCACGTAGCCCAACATACCCAGTTCGCCGAAGTAGTCTTTCGCCAAGTTATCCGTAGACAAGGCGGCCGTATGGTAGGTCGGCAAGGTAATCAAATGATGGAAGATCCCAGCTTGCGCGGCGGCGTCTTTTTGGAAACAACGAATACGCTCATCGGCTTCCTCTGCTAACACACTGCCATCGTAGTCTTGCGACATGAGTTTTTCACGTTGGTATTGGCTCACATCTTTGCCTTCAGCCAACCAAGCATCAAACACTTGTTGACGAAAATTAAGCGTCCAGTTAAAAGATGGGCTGTTGTTGTAAACCAACTTAGCATTAGGCACAACCTCACGAATGCGATTCACAATCGCGGCGATTTGACCTATGTGGGGTTTTTCCGTTTCGATCCACAATAAATCCGCGCCATTTTGCAAAGAGGTAATACAGTCGAGCACTACACGATCTTCGCCGGTATTGGGCTTAAAACGCACCAAGCCATTGGCTAAACGAGTGGGTTTAATCAATCGCTCACCCAGTTTGATCGCCATATCGCCAGACTGCATTTGCTCAAGTGACGTCACCTCTTCACCGTCGATAAAGGCCGTGTACTGCTCAGCCAAATCACCCGCCGTTTGTGATACTGGGATTTTTTGCGTTAAACCCGCCCCTAAAGAGTCGGTACGCGCCACAATCACACCATCATCGACGCCTAGCTCTAAAAAGGCGTAACGTACTGCGTTGATTTTCGCCAAGAAATCTTCATGAGGCACGGTTACCTTGCCATCTTGGTGGCCACATTGCTTCGCATCAGACACTTGGTTTTCGATCTGAATACAGCACGCGCCCGCTTCGATCATCTTCTTCGCCAACAAATAGGTCGCTTCTTCGTTACCAAAGCCCGCATCGATATCAGCGATAATCGGCACAACATGCGTTTCAAATTGATCAATTTTTTGCTGCGCCGCATGCTCACGCACTTGATCGCCAGCGTCTCTCGCCTCGTCCATTTCTTTAAATAAATGCTGTAACTCACGGGCATCGGCTTGTTTCAAGAAGGTGTATAGCTCTTCGATCAAGGCCGGAACCGAGGTTTTCTCATGCATGGATTGATCTGGCAATGGGCCAAATTCAGAACGCATCGCGGCGACCATCCAACCTGACAAGTACAAGTAACGGCTACGCGTGGTACCAAAATGCTTTTTAATCGCAATCATTTTTTGTTGGCCGATAAAACCATGCCAGCAACCCAAAGACTGAGTGTAGTTCGCTGGGTCTTTGTCGTAACTCGCCATGTCTTCACGCATGATTTTAGCCGTGTATTTGGCGATATCTAACCCCGTGTTAAAACGGTTTTGCAATTGCATTCTAACCACAGATTCTGGGTTCATCGCCGCCCAAGTTGGGCCTTGTTGAGAGATAGTTTGGCTAGCTTGTTGCGTTTTATTTTTATAAGTTTGCATAGTCTTTCTCGCTCTTTAGGGTGTTTTAATATGAAATTAATTCGCTGCTTTCGCTTTAACTCGGTATGCGTGTAGCAAAGGTTCGGTATAACCATTTGCCTGAATCACGCCTTTAAAAATCAAATCTTGCGCCGCTTTAAACGCTAAACTCTTGGCATGTTGTGACATCGGGCGGTAACCTTCTGTGGCTTTATTCTGTTCATCCACCACCCGCGCCATGCGTTGCATGACCTCATCGATTTGCTCTTTACTGCACATGCCATGCAGCAGCCAATTCGCTAAGTGCTGACTAGAAATCCGCAAGGTGGCACGGTCTTCCATCAAGCCCACGTTATTAATATCGGGGACTTTTGAACAACCAACGCCCGCTTCTACCCAGCGCACCACATAACCTAATAATCCCTGAACGTTGTTTTCAATTTCTCGTTCAATCACTTGGCTCGACAAGGTTAAATTGTCTGGAATCGTTGGGATGGTAAGCAAATCAGTGAGACTCGCTTGCGGGCGGGACTTAATCCGCTGCTGTACCTCAAACACATCCACTTGGTGATAATGCAAAGCATGCAAGGTCGCCGCCGTTGGCGAAGGCACCCAAGCCGTATTCGCACCCGCTTTAGGATGGGCAATTTTTGCCGTCATCATCGCCGCCATTTCATCCGGCATGGCCCACATGCCTTTACCTATCTGCGCTTTACCCGGCAAACCACATTGCAAACCTATGTCGACATTGCGATTCTCGTAAGCCTGAATCCAAGGTTGGTTTTTAATTTGATCTTTTGGCAAAAACGGCCCAGCTTGCATGCTGGTGTGAATCTCATCACCAGTACGATCCAAGAAACCCGTATTGATGAAAAACACCCGTGATTTTGCCTGACGAATACACTCTTTCAGATTCAACGTGGTGCGACGCTCTTCGTCCATAATGCCGATCTTGATGGTATTTTCTGGCAAGTTAAGCATCTGCTCCACGCGAGCGAATAATTCACAACTAAACGCCACCTCCTCTGGCCCATGCATCTTGGGTTTTACCACGTAAATGCTGCCGGTTCGGCTGTTACGAATGCCCCTATTGCGTTGCAAATCCAAAGCACCAATCAGCACCGTCACCACCGCATCCATGATGCCTTCCGGTACAAAGTTGCCCAGTTCGTCTTGCATCAAATCGCATTCCATTAAGTGCCCGACATTGCGTACCAGCAAAAGTGAACGACCATGTAAGCGGTATTCTTGGTTGTCTAAATCCGTAAAAAGTCGATCTGGATTCATGCGGCGCGTTTGTTGTTGGCCGTCTTTGTCGAAGCTGGCTTCCAACGTGCCTTGCATCAGCCCTAACCAGTTGCGGTAAACCTCGATCTTGTCTTCTGCGTCGACGGCAGCCACCGAGTCTTCACAGTCAATAATGGTGCTTAATGCCGACTCAATCAGGATGTCATTGATATTGGCTAGATCTTTTGAGCCGTTTTTACCGTTGCGATCAAACTGAATTTCTACGTGCAAGCCGTTGTTTCTCAATAAAACAGCTTCAGGCTCGCTGCGCTGGCCATTAACCGCCACCAGCTGAGAAGGCTGCTTCAAACCAGCCTGGTGGCTATCTTTAAAAAAGGCCAATAAATGGTGGTAATACACCACGTAACTGGTCACGTCTTTATGAGAACCAGACTCCAGCGGAAACACCTCATCCAAAAACTCTTTGGCTTTGGCAATCACCGCGTCGCCACGAGCAGGGTTGTAGGCTCTATTACCTTCTACTAAAACGGAAGTGGCCAATTCGCCTGTTTTAGAGATCACATCCGTGCCATAAAACGCGTCGTACAAACTGCCCCAGCGGGCATTGGCTGCATTCAATGCAAAGCGTGCGTTCTTCACGGGCACCACTAACTGAGGTCCTGCCAAATGAGCAATTTCCGCATCCACGTTCGCCGTGGTAATGGTGAAATCCTCACCCTCTTCCACCAAGTAACCAATGTCACGCAAGAAAGCTTCATACGCCTTGATGTCCATGGCTTGACCTTTTCGCGCTAGATGCCATTGGTCAATCTGCTGTTGCAGCGCATCGCGAGTCGCCAAAAGTTGGCGATTAATCGGTGACAAATCCGCCACCAATTGCTCAAGATCGCGCCAAAATTTTGTTGGTTCGATAGCGTGAAGTGGTAGCACTTCTTCATTGATGAAGTGGCAAAATCCTGGATGAATCACGCTGTTATTTTTAGTTTGGGGCATATTCATCTCGCTTTCCTTCTGTCTTTTATTTCTCTGATTCTTAGGGTTAGCAATGCGTTTAATCTCGCTGACGATTGCTTGATTTATAGTTTATGTCCAACTAAGATAAAATTTCACAATAAGAATTACACAGTGTAAATTTTACAAAAATGAAAAATAAAAATAGCCTTAATCGCAAAGCCCATTTTTTGGGCACCAAGATCCGTAACCTGCGTAAACGCAACCGTTTGACCATGGAAGACCTGTCAGCACGATGCATAAAAGTGGACGCAGAATCGGCCCCATCCGTGTCTTATTTGTCCATGATAGAAAGGGGCAAACGCATTCCCAGCGAAGACGTATTGGAAGTCATCGCCAGCGTTTTTCAAAAAAATGTCGAATGGTTTTTGGACGATATTCCAGAAGAAGACGCCATCACTCCGTCAAAAGGGTCAGGTGGCGGCATCAATGGTATGGCGCTAGAGCCGAACTTTTTATTCTCCAAAGACATACTGCAAATTGCCATCCCAGAAATGCTGTCTCAAACGGGCACCAGTGGTCGACAATTTGCCCATTTGCTTATTCGCGCCCACCAAGAACACCATCAAAATCATTTCCCCGATTTAGAACGCGCCGCCGAAGAAGTCGGCCTCAAACGCTTACCATTAAGTCTTGATGAGATTGTCACCATCACTAAGCAAATGGGTTTGCAAATTAAATGGTTTCGTAAAACCCCCTTAGCGGTGTTACAAGAAATGGGCATTAGCGAAAGCCATGTGGTGACGTCTTTCTTTGATCCGCCAAGCACGATTTACATTAACCAAATCATGAAAGCCCAGCCACAGCGGCTAAAATACAACCTCGCGGTGCATATTGGTCACACGGTATTGCACGACAAAGACGGCATGAAAAACGTCTTGGTGACAGGGCGCAATGAGATCTCGCCCTTGCAAGCGAAGAACGCCAAAATACAATCGTCAGGCATGGATGCTCAGGATATTTTGTACGCTTGGCGAGACTTCGAATGCAGCTTCTTTGCGGGTGCGTTGCTTTGCCCCAAGGTGCCATTTCGACAAATGCTGGATCGCAACGGCTATGAAATAAACACCGCGCAACTGGCGGGCGTTTCGGAGTCCGTCACCATGCGCCGCATGACCGCCGCCTCGCCCTATCCTCATTGGCATTATTTTGATGCCTACGCACCGGGCAAACTTAAAGCCGTGTACCGAGGCAATGGCATTCCATTGCCGTGGGGTAACATGAGTGCGGTAGAAGATCCTTGTCAGCACTGGTCTGTGTTTCGCAAAATCAGCGAGCCAAGCACTGGAACCTCAGCGCAAATTTCTATTCTTAACGTCGGCGACGAGCCACGTATTTACGCCTGTGAATCCGTCAAAGTACAAGACCTTGCTGGCAACAGCCATGTGCTTTGCTCCGGTATCGATTTGAATCCAGCCATCGATGCCCAAGGTAAAGACGCCATCGCCATCGCCGCCGATTTGCGCCAAGCCTGCGTCACCAAAGGCGGTTCCTCGCAGATCCCAAGAAGCATCAAAAAAGACCTCATGAGCGTGGCGAAAATTCTCAACATCAACTGGGTCGAACGCGGCATAGACAACGACGCACGCCTGATTTGCTCTCGCGGCGCCGTCTGCCCGAGGAAACCGAGTTGCTATCAGCAGTGCGAGGCGAGGTAGTTGGCTTGTTTGAGGAGAGTTGATCTTGGAAGCTGGTAGTAATTGAGAAAGAGCTTTAATATCGACGGGTAAGTTTTTATAGAAAAATTATTCACTATAGAAAAAAATCAAAAAAACTATCAATATTAGCGGCCTAGGAAGAACATTGAGCGTATTAGCTGAGCGATTAAAAGAACCCTTCACAGAAACCACACGAAAAGTACGAAATCATTTGATGGCAGCCGGCACGATAGGTGTACTTGTTGCAGATGTGGGCATAATACCTAGTAAGATATCAGCACTTGGCATTGAGTTTACAAATATAGAACAGTCAAATTTGTTAAAGTTGCTGTTAGCAATCATGATTTATTACATCGTAACCTTTTCAATTTACTCATTATCTGAGCTATCTTCTTCAAAACTATCAGAGTCCGAAAATAACTTTGAAAATATTGGAGAAAAGATCAAAACAAGAGGTTTGATAAATTTTTTAGATTCGGAAATTGGTGAAAAACACGACTTTCAAAATACAAAAAGCAGCCTGTTAAGGGTTTTTCGCTCACTATATGAAATAGCAGTACCTTTAGTATGGGGGCTATATTCTGCGTATGCTCTTTATAAGGTGTTGTAATATATAAAAATAACACTTTATTCACTCGCAGCCCAATGCTGCGATTCATGAAGAACACGTAAGACTTCTAGGCAATTAACAAACAAATTTTCTCGATAAACGACAACAAAAGGTAAGCCTGCAATAACAAGTTCTCGTGTGTTTTTCACTCTACCATAGCGTCCAGCTCTCGGGTGTTCAGACAAAATAAGATGTACGTTATCAATAACTTTCATCACCGCATCAATAGCAACAATTTGGCTATTATCTTCTGCTATGTAAGCTTCGATTTTTTCTAAATCAAGTTCAGCTAAATCAGTCCATTTGAGCAGCACGTTTTGCATCCCATTTCGCTTTAATATCACAGTGGTCGATCAGTTTCCCTTTGTCCGCCGACTCGATTCCTTTTTCTACTTCACGAATAAACCAATCTTCACGGGCAACATATTGTTTAATCGCTTCCGCCATTAGCCATGCTCGGGGTCTATCCATTGCGTCAGCCATTTGGCCAACGCGCTGTAGTGTCTCTTCGTCTAGCCTGACTGAGGTTGCTTTTAAAGACATTGACATTCTCCGAGGTTCTCTAAGAATCTAAATCATAGTCGATATTAGTTTATGGTGATAGTTTGAACTAAAATAAAAATAACGTATTAAAAAGTACGAATATTGACGTACAATAAAAAGTACGATTTATTTCGTACAAAAGGAGCGTTGTAAAATGAAGATAGTCAAAGAAGGCGATTCAAGACAGATTATTTGTCCTGAATGTGGTTTAACACACGCGACTTATCAGCTTCGAGATGTCAGTTTTAGTGATGACTCTGGGGTGGTGAAAAATATCTTGGCAGCGGTTTGCAATCACTGCAACACAGTGGTTAGCATTCCAAAACAATCTACCGCGAAAGTACGTGCCGAGTACAATAAATCAAAACGCCCATCGATGTGCGTTTGCCCGCTCATTTTTTAGACATTTTAACGATAGCGACTCAAAAAATAGACGCCAGCTTAGGAGACAGCTTCAATAAAGCCTTGGTTTTATATTATCTTCATGCCCTAAGCTCTAACCGATTCTCTCAAGGCGACTTAGCAGGGCAAACGCATGAACATTATTTAACCAACCCCATCACTTTAAACAGATACTTATCATCCCAGCCGCAGGCTTTACGTTTATTTTTTATGCCCAGTTTCAAACTTGTCTCCTGCTTTAATAAATTTAAAGCGATTTGTCGGGTGGTGGCTAGGTTTTCTGCCGCGTAACCTTGTCTAGCTCGGCACTGATCTTCCCCAAAAGAGACGTCCAACACCCAATGTAGCTGATTTTCTACTCCCCAATGCTCGCGAGTGGCCTTTAGCACTTCCTCCGCCGTCATCGGTTTACTGGAAATAAAATAACGAATATGGCTTCGGCCTTTTTCATTAGCCACTCGATCTGATTGTATCGCGGCGACAGTTTTTGCTTGCCATTCTGCTGCAATAGACAGGGAGGATAAGTCCGTCGTGACCCAGCACCGACGATGCTCCTTGCGACCATGAGTTTCGTTTTCTTGCTCAAAAAAGTGATCACTTAGCGTATCTTGTGTATGGTTTTCCCAGTAATGGTCGAAGTAGGTTACAAGCTCTTTATGTAACGTTTTCTGATTACTTTTTACGGTAACCAAATAGTCTGACTCTCTTTCAATGACCTTGGAAACAATGTCTTTCTGACATCCCATGGCATCCATTGTGACCAAGCAACCTTTGATAGCCAGCTGATCTAGTAACTTAGGAATGGCTTTGATTTCATTGGATTTTTTATCTACTTTGTATTGACCAAGAGAGACGCCAGCCAGTGAAGCCCAAGCGTTCACCATGTGAATAGCTTGGTGTTTGTTCGAGCGCGACGCCCGCACCGTCTTCCCATCAATCGCAACGACGCCAGATAATGGAGTATCAATCAACATGTCTTGAACCCAGCCACAAAACATTTCTCGATAACAGGCTGGATCCAACAAAGAAAATAAACGGTTAAAGGTGTCATGTGATGGAATGCCGCCAGGCAATCGAAGAAATTGTTTAAACCAGTCCTTTCGAGTATCGGCAAAGAGCTGAATCGATTCCCAATCATCCGCACCACAAAGTATCGCGCAGGTAGTCATGAAAACGACTTCCCCTAAATCATGGGTACATTTTGCTTGTTGGCGTGGGTCATTTAGCTGCATCATACGGTCTAATAAGGTCATCGGCTTCAAAAGGGCACGATCATTCATCAAACACGGATTGAATGCAAATGTTGTGTTAATTGATCAAAAAACGTTCACGCGTTTGCCCTGGGCGACTTAGGCTTGCTGTTAAAATCCGATATTGCCAAGGCAAAAGCCTCAAAGCGCTTTTCCGTTAAGCTTAGTGAAAAAAGCATTAATGAAATCCAATCCTTAATGGCATCGCAAAAACTGAAAAACAACACGGAAGTCTTCAAAAGTCTGATACTTAGAATCAATGAAGACATCGTTCAGCCTAAGCAACCGAAGCATCTAGCAGAGTTACAGAACTTCGCCGCCGCTTTTGCATAATCCGCATACGAGCAAAATATAATGGTCTTTGAGAACGCTCAGGTTTTCACTGAACTTAACCTAGAAAAAACGCGACTGACACCGAATCATCATAAAAATGCCATTTATCCTCAATCAGCTCTATCGGAATAGGCCCACAAGTATTAAAATCAGCGGCAAATTCCCCTACCCTTAAGTTAAGGATCTCTCATGACTTTGTTGACCGGTCAGTCTACTAATGTCGTCGTTGTTAGTAACTCTTCCGATAATCCCTTTGCGATTGATGTCGCCTACGCAATGGGGCAACACGAAGACATCGCTGATTTGATCAGCATGAAACAGTTCATGAATTCCGAGTTTTGCCCTCGGTTTATTTCCGACGAAGCCGATTTCGATAACATTGGCCGTAAACTGAAAGGCAAAGCGGTGGTTATCGTCAGCACCAACAGCCATGTCAAAAGCCGCCAAGAATTGGCCATGTCTAACTTTATTATCGCCCGTGCCGCAAAAGAAAATGGCGCAGAGCGAGTGATTCTAGTTGAGCCAGATTTATTCTACAGCGCGCAAGATCGAGGCCCACACCAAGGGTTGGGCGACACCAGTTTTGAACGCGATATCCAAGACGTCAAAAAATTCGACGGTCAACCATTTACCGCCAAACTCTACGCCCAGCTACTGAAACTTTCTGGAGTGGATACGGTGATGACCATTCACAATCACTCCGAGTCCGTGCAAAAAATATTTAATGAAGTGTTTGCTGGCGACTTCCACAACCTCATTCCTTACGAAATTTACGCGCACTATTTATTAAATTCGAACATTTTAAACTATGGCGAAAACGGCGAAGGGCTTGTTCTTTGCGCACCCGACAAAGGCGCGCGGGACTTTGTTAAAGAAATGTATAAAACCCTTGGCCTAAGCAAAGCGAAATTTATCATGCTGGATAAAGATCGCACTGCCGAGCGCAAAGTGGAAATAACCCTTCACAAAGAAAGCGAGCACACATTCGACGGCCTAGACGGCGCGAGCATTGTCTTATTCGACGACATGGTACGCACGGGCTCGACTGTGGTGAAATCGTGTCAGTTCTTAAAACAAATTAATCCTGAGCGCATGGTGTTTGCAGTATCGCATTTTTACGCCAGTGACGAAGGTCGTGAACGCATGGCGCACCCTGCTATTGGCGAGATTTTAACGCTGAACACGCTACCGACCATCTTGAACCGCGATGAACAAGGTCGCTTACGCAAGAAAATGGTGGTGTTAAAAGTGGAAAAATGGCTCGCTCAAGAACTGTGCAACATTCTTGATTTGCCGCAAACTCACGAGCCAAACCCTTACAAAATCGATATGTCGTCTAAAAACCCACGTTTTAAACGCAAAATTTGGTTCAGTGAAGAATTATCAGAATTGAAGGGCTAAAACTTCCCTCAGCCCAACCAAGTAAACAAAAAAATAAAAATGCCGCATCACGCGGCATTTTTGTATCCTTTAACGCTGTATTATTGCCTAGGCACGAAAAGCCAATAACAGAATGTCTTTGATTTTACGATCAATCTCTACTTGTGCCGCTTCAAAATCGGCTCGCTCTACCTTGTATAAGAAAGGCTGAACACTACGTAATTTTTTGATCGCCTGTGGGTCTTCGGCCAGTAAAACAGCCACATAGGAAAAAGCATCATAATAGGGAAAGGCTTGTTCACGTAATGCATTTAAATACGAATCAACCGACTCTTCTCCAAACACCTGTTTGATCGCGGTAATCGCCCCAAATACCGCAACGCCTTCGCACAAAGCGGGCGTTTTAGCGCCTTCAAAACCAACAGGATATTGGCCACGTACCATTTCTTGAATCACATCAGCCAGCAGCATCACATCGTTAGTGAATACTCGAGCAGGCATTTGGATTTTATAACGATATGGCTCGTCTGCATGTTCAAAAACGGCGCTGGGTTTGGCGATGTCATCATGGACGTCAAAACCATCGAACTTGGCTTCAGCAACGGCTTCGCCAAAAAGAAACTCCACCGCAGGCAACCAAGCCGCACGCAGTTTCTCTAATTTGTTCACTTCTGTTGAGTAAGTGTCTGCCACAACCTCATCCTTATGCATTCTGAAAGAAACAGAGCGTCAGATTCATGATCAAAACGCCCTTTTAGATAACCGAAACCTTACCATAATGAGGCAGATCAAGCAGGAAAAATTCGACGATAAATACGCAGATTCAAAGGATAACAATAGGATCTAGATCAATAAAATAGAAGAATTTAGGCTAAAAACACGAAAGTACTATCACTTTGCCTAACAAGCTGAATAATTCGTTATGCGTTGGCAAGATCATTCAATTTACCCACCCTCTGGGTATGTTAGAATCCTCACTCCCAGCCGCAAGAGCGGTGGTTTAGAAAAGGCCATTTTATAAGGCCTTTTTCATATTCATCTATTTTTTGGAGACTATTAATCATGCGTTTATCGCTTAAAATGGGATTAGCCGCACTGGTTGCTACCGTACCAGCTCTTGCCTTAGCTCACCCAGGACATGAACACACCACCAGTTTTATGACTGGCTTTATGCACCCTATGGGTGGTTTGGATCATTTATTGGCCATGCTGGCCATTGGTCTTTGGGCGGCAAGCCTTGGCGGTCGCGCTTTGTGGGCTGTACCTGCGGCGTTTGTCGGCACTATGTTGGTGGGTGGCGGATTAGCCGTTGCTGGCGTACAAGTTCCCTTCATTGAACAAGGTATTGTCTTGTCAGTGATTCTAATGGGGGCTTTACTCGTTGGTGCCGCACGTTTTCCTATCGCCGTTTGCGCTGGCATTGCTGGGTTATTTGCGCTTTTCCATGGTGCAGCTCACGGTTTAGAAATGCCACTCAACGCTAACAGTGCAGAATACGCATTCGGCTTTGCGGCAGCAACCGCACTCTTGCATGTTGCTGGTATCGGTTTTGGTATGGCAGTTGCTCGCCTCCAAGCGCCCATTGTAACTCGCATCACCGGCAGTTTGATTGCTGTTGCTGGCGTTTTTCTCGCCATTGCGTAAACACATCGCCACGGCTTTGCCTTAATGCCGTGGTGATTTTTTACAATAAAATAAAATAGCTGCATATCCTTATTATGTCTAAATTTATGTATAATTTTTAAACAAGTTTAAACGCCACAATAAAGGACGGTTCATTGAAAGAAGCCGAGTTTACGCAGCCCTCTGCCATCATTCTCTCTCTGGTTGCATTTTTAATCATTGCATCGTGTGGCATTTACTGGACCCAGTCCTCTGTTAATGCTGTGGTCAGCCAACAATTGTCTATTTTGAGCGACCTATCCCGCACACAAGCCTCCGCTTTAGAACGTCGTTTATCTTCTGCATTTACCTCCGCTCAGATTATTGCTTATGAGGTTGAGTACAATAATGGCAATATAGAATGGTTTGATCACTACGCGGATCGATTGATTCAGTCGATTGGCGGCATTGAAAACTTGCAACTTGCTCCAAACGGCATTATCGAGACCATTTACCCACTCAAAGGTAATGAAGCCGCTATCGGCCTCGATATTATTTCAACGCCTCGCTTTAATGAAAGTGCAATGTTGGCCATCGAAAACCGTCGTCTATTTGTCGTTGGCCCTGTTGAACTCGCGCAAGGCGGTGTCGGCGTTATTAGCCGAGCCCCGGTTTTTTTATACAGAGACACACAACGAGAGTTATTCTGGGGATTTGTTTCAGCAATGATTTATTTGGATAACTTACTAGAAACCACCCAATTAAAACGATTCGAAAAAGAAGGCTACCAATACCAGCTAACCAGAATGCACGTCGACGATAAGCAAATCATCAGCCTGTTTTCTTCTGCCGCCCCTCTTACCAGCTTTCAAGTCTCCACAGACCTTATCCTTCCTGTAGGGACATGGACATTGAATGTTAGTCGCGACTTGGATAAACCATTAGAACAGCGGCGACTATCAGGGTATCTCGTTTCCTTTGTGGTTGCTTTTTTATTGGCAATTTCTATGTACGCCATACTCATCCAACCCTTACGCCTTAGAACGCTAGTCAAGGCAAAAACGGCCGAGCTTCAAGATCTGGCTTACAAAGACCCTTTAACAGGCTTACCAAACCGTCGTTTTTTGCAAGACAGCTTGCCAGCCATATTGATTAACAATCAACGGCGAAACCGCATTTCTGCTTTCATCTATTTTGATCTTGATAATTTTAAGCGTATTAATGACACCATAGGACACGATGTTGGCGATCAGGCACTTATCATTGTTGCCAATCGGCTCAGTAAATTAAAAAGCATTTCCGATTTAGTCGTGCGTTTGGGCGGCGATGAGTTTGGTATCTTGCTTGGCGATATTGTGGATCACCAAGCAGCCGAGAATCATGCCAATAGAATATTAAGCAGTATTCGCACTCCTGTTATATTAAACGATAGACAATACACGCTAAGCACATCCCTTGGGATTGCGATGATTCCAGAGCATGGCCATGACCTTGTAACCATCATGCAATATGCAGACATGGCGCTCTATCAGGCCAAATCCCAAGGTAAAAACCAATATTCATTCTATACAGAAAGAATGAAAATCAGCACACACAGTCGTGTCAAAGCCGAAGAAGACTTGACACAAGCGTTACAAAGAAATGAATTTGAACTCTACTTTCAACCTCAGTTTAACCTACACACCAATCAAGTATTTGGTGCCGAAGCCCTTATTCGATGGAATCACCCAGAACAAGGTCTGATATTCCCCAATGACTTTATTCCGCTGGCAGAAAGCACAGGCAAAATCATAGAGTTAGGCCATTGGATTCTAGAAAACAGCATCGCCTATCTAGCAAAACGTAAATTAGAAGGTCGACCTGATATTTTACTGCACATTAACCTAGCCTCGGCTCAACTCGCAGACCCTTGTTTCGTCATCCTAGTTCAAAAATTACTCGCAAAGTATCAAGTATCCGCCCACTTAATTGGCTTTGAGATCACAGAGACCTCAATACTTGAAGACGTTCATCTTGCTAGAACCCTATTACAAACGCTCAAAGACATGGGGATTTGCATTGCAATAGACGACTTTGGAACCGGCTACTCGTCCTTGTCCCAACTAAAAAATCTCCCCGTGGACTTATTAAAAATTGACCGTAGTTTTGTCATGGATTTGGAGCGAGACCCAGATGACCGCAAAATTGTCGAAGCCATCATTGCCATGGCGCACAAACTCAACATAAAAGTACTCGCAGAAGGCATCGAAACGCGAGAGCAGTGGACAATGCTGGAAGCATTTCAATGCGACTTTGGACAAGGTTATTACATTAGCAAAGCCGTAACAGAAAAAGAGTTCAACCAAGGACAACCTATCAACCACTGAAATTCACACCACTAACCCTAAACGATAATGGCTAACAGACTGAACGCTCGCTCAAGCAGAGAGCCAATCCGTTCGATTTTACGCCATGTCCGTAGCATATTGGCCAAGCGTAAAAGCCACCGGATAATTCATGGCGAGCGATCAAACCGTATTTGGACGATGCGATGGAAAAAGCCAGAAACCTTTGGCCAGAGGCTTTTTAAAAACCTACCAATGAATGAAGAGCACAAACAACAGCTAAGAGAACATTGGCAGAGACTTCATGAGGATTTTCGGGTTTAAAAGTTTTAGGAAATCGTTTTTTAGGAGGTCAGTAAAATAAGCAGAAGAGACTATATAGTTTGCAGACACAAAAAAGCCCCGACGTTGCGAATAATCACTAACTGTCGAGGCTTTTCTATTGATACTTAATTAGGTGGTAGGACTAAGCAGATTCGAACTGCTGACCTCTACCATGTCAAGGTTACTCTGAATATTCCCTTACATGGCAATGAACTACTTTATATAACGTATTCAATACCTTAGTAAACACACATCCTTTGAATCAAAGCAATATAAGGCAATAAAACTCTATATCAGGGGATTTTGGCCCATTTTGATCCCATCTTGGCCCATGACCTCTACACTTCGAATCAAAGCATCTCAAATTAGCCCATACTTTAAAGGCAAAAATACCCATAAATGCATGGTTTCAATTGCTTTGAATCAAAGCATGCTTTTGGACATTTTTGTTACTTTGATTCGAAGCAAAATAGAGCTTTATACCATTCAAAGCTTATCCCATCATAAGAGGTCTACAAAAAAACACCTTAAACCTAATATTTTGTAGACCAAAATCTTGTCTACTTAACCCATTGGGTCTACAATTTAATACCCATAAAGTAATAGTTCGTAGACCGCCATGAGAAGAAAAGAAAAATTACTGTCCGTACTATCTCACACTACTAAAGCTGGTGGAGGTGTTCATACGGCTACAGAGATAGCATTTATGCTCGGCGAAAAACATACACCTGCTTTTACAAAGTTTCTTACAGATTGCGTACGACAAGGTGTGTTACGAAGAGTTGCAGCGGGTATTTTTGAAAGTACCATTACTCCTCCAGATGGATCCACGGCAATTTACAAGGTTGTAAATAAGCTCAGAGGAGACGTACTTAACTATATCAGCCTAGAGAGCCAACTTAGCTATACAGGCGATATTTCGCAAATTGTTATGGACAGACTCACTGTGATGACAAAAGGTAGAAGTGGTATTTTTCCGACACCTTATGGCGTCATTGAGTTTACACATACAAAAAAAACGATCGAGACAATCGCTCCTAATATTTATTTCGATTCAGATATAAAAATGTATCGGGCCAAAACAACCCAAGCTCTTATTGATTTAAAAAACTGTAATCGAAATCTGCACATGCTGGAGGCATAACATGCTCAAAGAAGTCATAAAGCAAATTGTTAACACCAATCCTGAGTATGCAGGGATAACACCTGTTATAGAAAAAGAAATATTGCACCATGATATTATGGCGGTCATGGTAAAACAGGGGGTTATGCAATCACTAACTTTTATTGGCGGCACATCACTTCGCTTATGCCACAACAGCTCTCGATTGTCTGAGGATTTAGACTTTAATGGAGGGTATGACTTTAAACCTGATGACTTTGATGGTTTGGAAGTCGAGATTCAAAAGTACATACAAAAAAAATATGAAACAGAAGTCTGGGTAAATAAGCCGAACCAAGACAAACAAGGAGACACATCTTCTTGGAAAATTAGTATCGAAAAAGAAGCCAACCGCCCTGATCTACCACGTCAAAAAATGCATATCGACATTTGTGCTATCCCTTCTTTCGACATTGAGAGAAGACCACTGATCAATCATTACGATGTCGTCGTTCCAACAGAAGGACTTTTGATACCAGTACAGTCGTTAGAAGAAACCTTGGCAGATAAATTCATTGCTCTAGCATACCGTTCCAGACGTATTAAACCTCGTGATGTTTGGGATATTCTTTGGATCAAGCAAAGAGGTATTGACGTATCCATAGAGCTGATCAGCAAAAAACTTGCGGCAAGAGAAAAAACAAAAGCTAACTTCATAGAGTCGCTTACCCTTCAGGTCGAAAAATTACTGAACGAAGAAGAGGTAAAAGCTGACTTTAACAATGAAATGAGCCGTTTCATTCCAAGCCAAATTAAACAGCGAACAATTGATAATCCAGAATATTGGCAATACGTGCAACTTGAAATTAAAAGCATGACAGACCCCATACTCAGACCTGATTTACAGACAAAGAAATTTGATATGGGACTTTAAACAGTAATCAAATAAGGCATATAAACGCTGAGTAGTGATGTTAAGCCGTTCATCTAGGGAACGTGCGATTAAGTCAGATTATTAGCACTAAGTCGCAGCTGGCCTGATTCACTCTTTAATTCACTAAAAATCTCGGTTTTTAGTGTGTCTATTCCTTAGTTGGAGGCTTAAAAGCTCCAACTGCCGTCATCAAGACGGATTAACCCCGTGCAGACCTTATCATCTGATCCACTCGCAATATGTTTCCCAGTGCAAACAGCACCGCGAGCTTATTATCATTTTTTGATAAACCTTTATAGACCACTTTGCGGAAGCCAAACTGGCACTTCAGTATCCGAAACGGATGCTCTACTTTTGCTCTGATACTGGCCTTTATGTACCCAGTCTTAATGGGGAGTTTGTTAATACGGGGATGCTTCTTCCATTCCCGAACCTTGCTTGGCATCTCCGCAATCAACCAGTCCAACGTCTTATTATTGGTTTCCTCACGTTTTTCTACGCCACGGTAGCCTGAGTCAGCAGAGACAAACGTCTCATCGCCATGTATGAGCTCAGTGATTTGGTTTAGGTCATGTTCATTGGCAGAAGTGGTGGTGAAACTATGCACCAAGCCACGTTTAGCATCGACTCCAATATGTGCTTTTAGTCGGGTAAGGACAGTGTGTTACCACACCATCCTCCCCTAAGAACCGTACTTGAGAGTCACCCCTCATACGGCTCAAGCCTCTCAACAGCCTTGATATGACCGAGCTTCACAATGGGGAAATCGATCGATGGCGGCGCTCCAAATAAGCGTTCCATGTCGGATTGTAGGGATTCACTGCACTACGTATTTTAATGTGCCTTACGATCAGAACGGTCGATGCTGAAAACAGCCGCAACCGTTGGCTTATGCCATTAATCCGATCATCAGACGCAAACACCCAGTGTCTTGCCCCTTCAACATGGAAGTATTTTTTCTTTACCCATTTCGCACCTTTCATGGCGTGCCTACGCACAGCCCATCGCCACAGAATTCGCCAAATTTGATGGTCAATCCATGTAAAACGAGCCTTAGACACAATATGGCGGTGATACATCGCCCAACCTCGGATTACCGGATTGATATTCAGAATCAGGTTCGCCTGTTGCCGACTTGTTTCCATTCACTATTTTCCGGACCTTATCTAAAAGCGCCTTCACGCTTTTACGGGCAGGGGTAATCAGTAGCTTGCCCGAATACTTACGTATATTTTGGCCCAGAAAATCGAAACCTTGTGCGATATGCGTGATCCTAGTCTTTTCGTCTGAAAGCTCCAAGCCCCGTGCCTTTAAGAATACCTCAATTGCCGGGCGAACTTGGTGCTGCAAGACCTCTTTCGAAGCCCCTGTCACGATGAAGTCATCAGCATATCTCACGACGTGGATTTTAAACGGGCGTCGTGGTGTATCTTTTGGAGACACGCTTATATTAACTGCCTGCTCTAGCCCATCCAACGTCAAATTCGCCAGTACCGGGGAGATGATTCCGCCTTGCGGCGTACCGGCCTCGGTAGCGAATAAGGCTCCTTTCTCTACATACCCTGCTTCAAGCCATTTACGCAGCACGACTTTATCCATGGTGATGTTTCTGAGCAGCCAATCGTGACTGATGTTGTCGAAACAGCCGCGAATGTCGCCCTCCAGCACCCACGTAGCGGATGTTCGCTTTGCGAGTGCATTGAAACAATGTGCGATGGCGTCTGCCGTTGAACGCTCGGGCCTAAAACCATAGGAGTTCGGGTCTGCTTGGGTCTCTGCAACAGGTTCCAGCGCTAATTTCCATAAGGATTGCATCGCTCTGTCTCGCATTGTCGGTATCCCAAGAGGACGCTTCTTTCCATTGCTCTTGGGTATGTAGATACGTCTTAGCGGTTGCGGTTGATAGCCGCGATGCTTTAACGTGAGTGCTCCCTTTGATTTGGCGGCCGGAGTCGACCATATCTTGCCGTCGATCCCCGGTGTTCTTTTACCTCGATTTTCCGTCACCCGTTTTACAGCAAGCATTTTGCTGTAAAAGGAGCGGGTTAGTAGGCGCTGCAAGGCTTTCACTTTGCCCCATCTACCTTCCTGTGTTGCTTTAGCGATACGCACTTGGAGTCGCCTCACGTCTTTCTCGATATGACACCAGTCTGCCCAGAGCCATATCAATTCTGCGTGCGAAGGTGCACCCACACCTGAGACCGGCGTCTTCGCGCTGATTGCCGATGCTGTCATCTGCTTTCCTCCGTTAAACAATTTTTCAAGTTATCTCGCTATGAAAGACCTCGTGGAAGTCTGCTCGCTTTCGCGCCGAGTGATGTTTCAACCCGTATTCTCTCGATTACAGAGAGGCATTCGCTTTTTCCACATTCCTTTATCCGCAGTACCAACAATGTTCCTCACGGTTCATCTGCCAACTATGGCAGTACTACGGACTTACCCTGTTCCGCATGTATTTCAGAGCGGAGCGGACCTCCCCATTTCGCCGGTGGCGCATCATTCACGATGGGTTATTGGTCAGAACCCATACCTGGCCACACACCTTTTGGTTCAAGCCTATCAGCATCTTTGGCTTGTCTGGTTTAACGACGTTTATAAGAGATTCACATCTGTTGGCCGTAGCCGCTCATTCCTAGCACCGCTCCGCCTTAATGCTGGCAGATTCAGTCTTCTCTCACGGTTCGACTGACCGATAAAAATCGGTGGTTACATTGTCCCCGAAGCTTCGCACGGTGCTGTTACCAGCTCCGCACGTCCGAGTAGGAAACGGTTGGTGAAACAACCGGTTTCGTCAGGTAGACATACCCTGCGAAACAGAAATACTTGCAACTTTCAGGTCGCACTGCCAAAGAACCATTGTTTTCCCTTTTGCGTTTGGTGCATTTCGGGATCGCGTGCATTAGATTTATTTTTGGTGGAACTTGCTGCCTCAATAATCGTCGCATCAACGATTGTCCCTTCTTTAAAGTAGGTGCCAGAATCAGACAGCCATTTGTTTACTTCTTTGAAGAGTTTACGACCCAGCTTATGCTTCTCAAGCAGGTGACGGAAATTCATGATGGTCGTGTGGTCTGGGATCGCACCTTCTAATGATAGGCCAGCAAACAGCCGCATAGAGGTGATCTCGTAAAGGGCATCTTCCATCGCTGGATCACTCATGTTGTACCAGTTCTGCATAAAGTGAATGCGTAGCATGGTAGCGAGAGGGTATGGACGCCGACCATTGCCAGCTTTTGGGTAAAACGGCTCAATCTGAGCTTCGAGCTGTAGCCATGGAATCAGCTCATTCATCCGACCAAGGAAGAGCTCTTTGCGAGTCTTGCGGCGTTTGCTGGTAAATTCGGTATCGGCGAAGGAAAGCTGATTCATGTCATTCGGTCTTGAGGTAATGGTCAGATCGGCATTGTCTCATATTGGGGACTTAATCGCAGTTTCCCGAATGGATAAACAAACTCCCAACTTCCAAGAAGAATTCAGCGCAAAAATACCCGCACTGACATTGTTCACCAACTTGGGTTACACCTTCATTCCACCAAGTGAATGCGAAGCGCTACGCGGCAACACACTAGCGAGTGAAAAGAAAAGCACTCATCAGGTTGTTTTACTCCCTGTAATGCGTGATTTTTTAGCCAAGCAAACATTCTCGTTTGCAGGTAAACAACATACATTATCAGAGGCCGCAATTGATAAGGTAATGCATGAGCTGAACCCTGCCATGAACCTTGGGCTAAAAGCGGCTAACGAGAAAATCTACAACGCTTTAATGTATGGCATCAGTGTGACCGAGTTTATTGATGGCAAAAAAGCTTCACCCACCATTCAATTAATCGACTGGTCGAATATTAACAATAACCACTTTCACTTTACCGAAGAATTAGTTGTGCAAAATGCCGAAGGCACAGGCACTCGCAGACCAGACGTGGTGTGCTTTATAAACGGCCTACCGTTGGTAGTGATTGAGGCTAAACGCCCTGACTCGAAGCATGAAAGTAAATCGACCAGCTATGAAGCGGTGTCTCAGCAAATTCGTAATCAGAAGCAAGACGAAATCCCTCATCTATTTGCTTACAGCCAGTTACTGTTAGCAGTTAATGGTCATGAAGGGCTTTACGCCACTTGCGGCACACCTGAAAAGTTTTGGGCCAAGTGGAAAGAAGAACTCATTCCAGAAGCGGAATTTGTGCGTTTAAAGAACCACAAATTAAGCGATGAACAAATCAACAATCTGTTTGACCATCGCCCTGCTTCCGATAAAACAGAATATAAGTCTCTGATCTCTGCAGGTGATTTAACCGTTACCGACCAAGACCGATTAATTATCAGTTTGTTGCGCCCAGACAGACTGTTAGAAATGACGCGTTTATTTACCTTGTTTGATAAAAAAGCAGGCAAGATCGTAGCGCGTTACCAGCAAGTGTTTGGTATTAAAGCTTTAATAGAACGCATCACCACATTTGATGAGCAAGGTGCGCGTGAAGGCGGTGTTATTTGGCACACTACCGGCAGCGGTAAGTCATTCACCATGGTGTTTTTATCCAAAGCCCTTATTTGGCTAGAAGAACTCACTCAATGCCGCGTGATTATTGTTACCGACCGAGTGGATTTAGAAGATCAGCTTAGCCGTACGTTTGCTTCAGGCGGTGTATTGACAGACCGCGACAAGAAAGACGCGATGCCAACCTCTGGTAAACGCCTAGCGGAGCAAATTGGTAAGGGTAACGAACGCGTTATCTTTTCCATTATTAACAAGTTTGGTTCTGCCATTAAGCAGCCTGAGTGCTTCAACGACAGCCCAAATATTTTGGTATTGGTTGATGAAGGCCACCGCAGCCAAAACGGTGAAAACAATATTCGTATGCAACAAACGCTGCCGAAAGCCGCGTTCATCGCCTTTACGGGTACGCCGCTGTTAAAAGACGATAAGACCGAGAATAAGTTCGGCAAGATCATTCACTCTTACACCATGCAGCAAGCGGTTGAAGATAAAACCGTGACGCCGTTATTGTACGAAGAGCGCATTCCTGACCTGAACGTAAACGACAAAGCCATTGATGCGTGGTTTGAGCGTATTACGTCAAAGCTTACAGAAGAGCAAAAGACCGATCTTAAAAAGAAGTTTTCACAAAAAGGCCAAATCTATCAAACCGAAGGGCGTATTGAATTAATTGCCCATGATATTTCTGATCACTTTCAAAATTTTAAGAACCAAGGTTTAAAAGGCCAGCTAGCGTGTGACTCTAAAGCCTCTGCCATTCGCTACAAACAAGCCTTAGATAAAATTGGCAAAGTGACCTCTGTGGTAGCGATGTCTGCCCCCGATACTCGCGAAGGCCATGATGTAGTTGACCAAGAAAGCAAAGACATTGTGCAGAATTGGTGGAAAGGTAATGTTGCCAACACCTATGGCGGCGACGATAAGGCTTACACAAAGGCGATTATAGAAGACTTTGGCCGTGATGATGGCCCAGACATTATGATTGTGGTTGATAAGCTTCTTACGGGGTTTGATGAACCCAAGAACACGGTTCTCTACATCGACAAGCCGCTGCGCGAGCACAACCTGATTCAAGCGATTGCACGAGTAAACCGATTGCACAAACAAAAGCAGTTTGGGTATTTAATTGATTACCGTGGCATTTTAAAAGAACTCGATACCACCATTGAAAAATACCAAGACTTGGCTGAACGCACCCAAGGCGGCTTTGATATTGACGACCTTAAAGGTTTGTATAACCGCATGGATACGGAATACAAAAAGCTGCCAGGATTGCACAGTGATTTATGGGGAATTTTTGAAGGGGTTAAAAACAAACAAGATGGGCCTGCGCTAAGACAAGCGTTAGCGCCTAAAGTGAAAGACGTTGCGGGTGACTTGGTTGATACCAATCTTAAAAAGCGTGATGACTTTTATTCAGCTTTAACGGCATTTTCCAACTGCATGAAGGTTGCTTTACAGTCGGCCAACTACTTTGAAGATAAATCGTTTGATAACAAACGTGATGTCTATAAACGTGACTTAAAAGCGTTCGTAGAACTGCGCCAGCAAGTGCGTGAAGATGCTAACGAAACCATTGATTACGATGACTACGCGGAAGACATTCGCAGTCTGCTTGATAAGCACATTGCAGGTGTTGAAGTTAAAGAAGCTGAAGGCGCTTACCTAGTTGGTAATCTTGGTAAACACGTAAAGCCTGAAACCCTAAGCGATGATGAAGCACGTAACCAGACCGATAAGATCACTGGCCGCGTGACTAAAATGATTGAACAAGACCTTGCCGATGACCCTTATGCGCAGGAGTATTTTTCTAAGCTGCTGAAAAAAGCGATTGAAGACGCTAAAGCCATGTTTGATGCCCCCGTTAAACAATACATTTTGTTTGCAGATTTTGAGCAAGAAGTGGAAAGCCGCAAGGTCGCCGACATTCCAAATGAATTTACCGATGAGTCGGGCAAGTTAAACAAACATGCCCAAGCGTATTTTGGTTTGTTTAAGCACTTACTGGGCTCGGACTATTTGGCCGAAAAATCATTGGATGATGCCAAACTTGTCGATTATGCCTTTAGCATAGATAAGGTAGTAAACGACGCCGTAGCGGAATACTCCATTAACCCGGCTGAAATTGAGAACGCAATCAGCGTAAAACTACTGCCTATGCTGTTCAGCGACTTAGGAGTTGTGGATGCGCAAAAGCTGATTGAAGGCGTACTCAAAATCACTCGCTTGGGTATTTCGAGATCGTAATGGTGAGAACTTAAAGGTGTTAGATTAATGGTTACTCACTCTATTGCTGCCACAATTGTCGGAACAGAGAGCCGCCCGAAAGCACTTGAGCGTGGCGTATTCTCATACGGCGATGAGCTTATTCATTATGAAGTTATTCGTAAGGATCTCTCGAATAAAAAACTTGCATCTAATAAGCAAGGCAGCAAAGTGGTGATCAAAGTACACCCCGACCAGCGAGTGGTCGCAACCGTGTCGACAAGTGCATCAGATGAAGCCATTAAAAAGGCGGTACTAAAACAAGCCCGATGGATTTGGCAAAACCTCACAGAGTTCGCTAAGCAAAAAGACCCTGTTCTACCTAGGCATTATGTCAGCGGAGAAACACAGTTCTATCTTGGCAGACGCTATGTATTAAAAGTACAAATCGACCCAGAGCAACCTACTAGCGTTAAGCTAAGTCGTGGCAAGTTTAATGTTTCACTGCAACGTGACACGAAAGACAAAGCCTCCAAGGTGAAAGCCCTTCTTGATAAGTGGTATCAAGATAAAGCCAAATCCGTTTTTCACGATCGCTTAAACGAGCTACTTCCCAAAGCCACATGGGTGAAAGGCGTACCATCGTTTCGGGTAATGAGCATGAAAAAGCAATGGGGAAGCTGTTCAACCAAAGGCAACCTAATGCTTAACCCTCACTTGGTTAAAGCCCATAAGGAATGCATTGATTACGTGATACTACACGAGCTTTGCCACATTGCTGAACACAACCACAGCGAGCGTTTCTGGCGTTTATTAACTCAAGTAATGCAAAACTGGAAAGAAGTAAAAGCCAAATTAGATGACATGGCGGAGATGTATTTGAATGAGTGATGGAAATGGCTAAACCGATATACACATGGAAGAAAAATCTGAAACCTCAGATCTTGCTGGATAAACTATCAAAAATAGTTAACGTAACAGAAGATGGTAAAGTGTCATTTGTAGGCTGGGATTACCATGAAATAATTGTGGCGTTAGAAAACATGGTAGAAACTAAAAACGCTTCACGAGATCTATATTTACCTACTCTCATATCTAAAGCTGTTACTCTATAAGCCCCCTAGTTAGATTGCGATTTCTTCAATCTATCTAACCGAGTCCACATAGGACAACTGCATTGACTGGAGCCTCGATTTACATTAACGAGGACTCCTCATGCGAAAACTATCCCCAATCATTCTGGCGCTTGCGCTGTCTCCTTTGGTTCAACCTGAACCTGTGTCTGAAGGTCGGTAGGCTTGATGCTGTTGAATGCGCTGCTGCATTTCATCATCACCTGCCCTTGCCGTAGCGATATAAGTCACTGGTAAACCCACTTCTTTAGCTAAGCTTTCTGCATAACGACTTTTGCCTGAACGCACACCACCTAAAACAAGCTGACGCATAGTCACCCCTAAATAGAAATCTCAATGCCAAAAATAAAACCCTTACCTATGCGATACTTTAATGAACAAAGGCTGCTAAAATATTTTTCTTAACGCCCTAACCAATAAACAAGGTTCTTTTAATGGCTAGCTATCGCCTATTTTTACTGTCATTTTTCTTGTGCATCTTTAGTTTAAGTGCACTAGCCTCACCAGTAATCAATATCAACAAAGACACAGTACAGCTAAAAAATTACGCTATCGAATATTTTATCGACACCTCACAAATAATGAAGTTTGAGCAGCTGCGTAACCAAACCTTTCACCCAACCAACAACACCACTACCCTAGGCAATCAAGCCCCCGTTACTTGGTACCGAATAAAACTAGATAACCAAGAAAAACAACAGCAAAAACTTTACTTGCATCTACCCAAAGCCTACCACCTACGCTCAGTTGCAATTGTTGAAGAGTCCAGCCGAGCCAATAACTTACCGCTGCTGGTTAACCAAACCTCAATTAACCTTAATACTGCCAGCAGCCATCCCTTAATGTACCAAGGTACAGTGGTTTACCCCTTTACACTGCCAGCACTAACCAACACAACGTTATACATTAAAAGCCACGCCTATTCTCACCAATGGTTTGCAGCAGAAATTTACGACGAAGAACACTCGCGTAAAGCATTGGTTGGTGGGCATTTAGATATCGCACTCTTAGTCGGTATGATGGTCGCGCTAGTCTTCTATAACAGCCTTCTTTACCTAGCCACCAGCAAAAAAGAAAATATTCTCTATTCCCTTTACCTGGTTTCAGGCCAGCTTTGGATAGCACTTTCTTACGGACTAATTAGCAAAGCCTTCAATACCTATGGTGATTGGGTGTTTATGCTTAATCTAACCGTCTTCACCATGCCCATTTTTTTGGTGTTGTTTATGATGGCCATTTTTGAAACCTCGCAAACCTACCCCAAAGAGCATAAAGGCTTGCAAGCTATTTTAGCCTTATTAGTTGTTGGCTTTATTTACGGATTATTTGATATTTCCAGCGCGTTAAAATACGCCAGCAACCTAGCCTTAATCATGATGTTAGTTACCTTCTCCGTTAGTATTTCCTTATTCCGCAAAGGCAACCCGCTGGTAAAGTACTTTTTAATCGGGCATACCTTTTTTGTTATTTTTAATGCCTATGCCGTTCTCTACTACAAAGGGCTAGTAGAACCCAACTATGTAAACAGCCACGGCGTAGGTATTGGCATAGTTTTAGAAGCGCTAACCCTAGCCTTTATTATTTCTCACCGAATAAAAATACTCGAAAAAATTCGTTCTAAACAAGCCGAACTAACTCAACAAGCGGCTACTGACCCACTCACCCAGCTTTATAACCGCCGTTATTTTTTAACTGAAAGTGTTATTTTGGTAGAAAAAGCACAGGTAAATGGTGAGCCTGTATCCGTTATGATGTTAGATATAGATCACTTCAAAGCAGTTAACGACCAATATGGGCATAAAGCAGGTGATTTAGTGTTAATTGAAGTTGCCAGTGCTTTTCAAAAACTTAGCCGAGAGCAAGATTTAATCGCCCGTTTTGGTGGTGAAGAATTTGTTATTCTCCTGCCTAGTTCTAACAGCCAAGCAGCAAAAGAGTGTGCTGAACGCATTCGCCAAGGCATTGCAGAGCGCAGCATTAAACTAGATGAGTCAACCAAGATAAAAATAACCATCAGTCTAGGCGTTGCAGAAATGAGTATCGCCAGCCAAGAATCCATTGAAAGCACACTTAACCGAGCCGATAAAGCCCTTTACCAAGCCAAAACCCAAGGCAGAAACCAAGTTTGTATAGCTGAGTTTAAAAAAGATTTGTAACATTTCACAAAAAGCACCCTTATTTATGTTGTTTCTTGTGACTTTTGAGAGTTTTGAGACTGGCACCCACAAAAAAAACACTTCAAACTACAGCTAATCGTTATTTCTGTTAAGCAATGTAAGTTGAGGTGTGTATGAACAACCTGTATAAAGTGGTTTGGAATAAATCTCGCCAAGTATGGCAAGCCGTTTCTGAGTGTGCATCTAGTAATGGTAAAGCCACAAAATCCAGTAGCGGTACTCGTCAAGGTGCTAGCTTTTCACTTAAAAACATTTTATCCCAGTTTGCTGCGGGTAGCCTGTTAATCATTACCCTTCCTTCTATTGCTTTCGCAAATAACCTACCTACTGGTGGCCAAGTTCAAGCCGGTGCAGGGCAAATTAACAGCAATGGTCAAACCATGACCATTAACCAAACCAGCCAAAACATGGTGGTGGATTGGCAAAGCTTTTCTATTGGTAAAGATGCCAGCGTTAATTTTGTACAACCCAACGCCCAAGCCGCTGCGCTAAACCGAGTGCTGGGCAATCAGGTCTCCAATATTCGTGGTGCACTAAAAGCCAACGGCCAAGTATTTTTAGTTAACCCCAACGGCATTCTATTTAGCCAAACGGCACGTGTTGATGTCGGTTCTTTGGTGGCTTCTACCCTAAACATTAGCAATCAAAACTTTATGAATGGCAATTACCGTTTTGAAGGCAGTAGCGGCAATGCAGTGATTAACCAAGGCAATATTCAAACCTTAAACGGTGGCACGGTGGCGTTTATTGCTGCCAAAATCATTAATACTGGCAGCATTACTACCCCACAGGGCAATACCCTAATGGGCGCAGGTAATAAGGTGGTTTTAGACCTAGGCGGCCCAGTTAAAATTGAAGTTGAAGCGTCAGAGCTAGAAACCTACATCGAACAAGGTGGCGCAATAAAAGCCGATGGCGGTACAGTTTATTTAACCGCTAAAGCTGCTAATGCACTCACCAGCAGCGTGATTAACCACACCGGCATCACCCAAGCACAAACCCTAGCCAGCGGTGAAGACGGCACCATTATGCTAATGGGCGATATGCAAAGCGGCACAGTGCAAGTAGCCGGCACTTTAGATGCCAGTGCACCTATTAGTGGTAAAGGCGGTTTTGTAGAAACCAGCGCGGCTAAGGTAAAAATTGATGATGTACAGGTCACCACCAAAGCCGAAAACGGCGAGACTGGGGAGTGGTTGATCGATCCTAACGACTACACCATTGCCGCCAGTGGTGGTGATATTACCGGTACGCAGCTGGGTACCAATCTGGCAACCAGCAATGTCACCATTCAAAGTGTTGACGGCGGAACAACAGACGGTAATGGTGATATTTTTGTTAATGATGAAGTGACCTGGACAAGCGGTAACACCCTCACCCTGAATGCAATTCGTAATATTGAAATCAATAAAACGATTGATGCCAGTGGTGGATCTGGTGGCAAGCTGGTGCTTGAATACGGGCAGGGTGCTGTTGCTTCAGGCAATAACGCTGATTACAACATCAATGCACCTGTTAACCTGCAAGCCGGTCAAAACTTCAGCACTAAGCTGGGAAATGATGGTGCAGAGACTACCTGGACAGTTATTACACATGACGATCTTGCAACAGCTATCTCAACAGGAGGTTTAGAACACAACTACGTACTAGGAGGTGACCTTGATTTAAGCAGTATCACAAAATGGACACCTATTGGAAATTTGGCAACAAAATTTACAGGAAACTTTGACGGTCTTGGCCACACCATCTCCAACTTAAAGATCAATAATACAAGTAATCTTACAGGGCTTTTTGGAATTACTGATGGCGCCACCATAAAAAATATCGGAGTAGTCGATGCTTATATCCAATCTTATTACCAAGCTGGGATATTGATTGGATACGCCAAAAATACAACGATTGAAAATTCTTATACTACAGGAAAAATTACAGGTACTTATGAATCAATAGGTGGTCTAGTAGGATACTTCACCTCAGAGGGTGGAAATAACCACATCGAAAACTCTTACTCTTCTGCAGATGTAACTGGAACTGATAATGTAGGCGGTTTAGTGGGACAACTTTCGAGTGCAGAAACTGCAAGCATAAGTAACGCTTACGCAACAGGAAATGTAACTGGAACTGATAATGTAGGCGGTTTAGTGGGACAACTTTCAGCTAATGCTATGAATGGAGGTGCAACGGCAAGCATAAGTAACGCTTACGCAACAGGAAATGTAACTGGAGCTGATCGTGTAGGCGGTTTAGTGGGAGAGCTTTCAGCTTATTCTATGGAGGGAGATGCAACGGCAAGCATAAGCATAAGTAACGCTTACGCAACAGGAAATATAATTGGAGCTAATAATGTAGGCGGCTTAGTGGGACAACTTTTTGCTGTAGATGCAACGGCAAGCATAAGTAACGCTTACGCAACAGGAAATGTAACTGGAACAGGTAGTTTAGGTGGATTAGTAGCTAATATTGAGGGCGGAACTATCGAAAACTCCTGGTATGACAAAGACACAAACACAGCGACTATGGCTGATAGCACTAATTATGGTAAAACCAAAGCTGAAATTTTAGCAGCCTTTGCAGGAAAAGATGGCTGGTCAACAGGCGGTGGTGCAACAGTAGCAGGCTATGAAGTAGCAGAACTCCCATACCTTACAAAGGTTACAGCAGATGCAGATAAGTCAGTCACAACACTTTTTGCAGGTGGTATGGGGGTCGATGGAGACGCTTACACCATTACCAACTGGAATCAACTACAAAATATAAACTACGGTTGGGATACTAAAAATAAAACCTACGCTCTTTCAAATAACTTAGAAAGCTCAACAGCTGGTTATGTTGGTACAGGTGAAGGCTGGAATCCTATTGGAGCATTTTCTGGAAACTTTGATGGTTTAGGTCATAGCATCTCAGACTTATATATAAATAGAGCTGCTAATATGCAAGGTCTGTTTGGACAAACTGAAGATGCTAATATTGTCAACGTAAATCTTATTAATGTGAATATTACAGGTAATCATGAAGTTGGGGCATTAGTAGGAACTGCAATGCAAACACATATAGAAAATGTAACTTCTAGTGGAAAAGTTGTTGGAGAAGAAGAAGTCGGTGGATTAGTTGGCTATATGGATGAGTCTGCTGTAACCGTATTAAAAAGTCACTCAAGTGCTGAAGTAACTGGAGCTAATAATATTGGTGGGCTTGTAGGTAAGTTATCCCACAGTACTATTAGAGAGAGTTATGCAACTGGGAAAATAACTGGAACGGGTTCTAATATTGGCGGAATAGTTGGCTATAACAACTATTCATTAATAGAAGACTCTTATGCCACTAATGCTGTTAGTGGTGGCACTAATGTGGGTGGATTAGTTGGTTACAATAAGAACTATTCGATAAAAAATTCTTACGCATCAGGCAGTGTAACAGGTACTTCTAATGTTGGCGGTTTAGTTGGTTCAAATAACGGTACTATCACTAACAGCTTTTACGCCACAACGGATGCCGAAGGCAACCCAATTAACACAACCAATGACTCTGGCATGGGCACAGGTAAAACCATGGCTGAACTGCAAACGGCCAGTACCTTTGCAGGCTGGGATTTATCCACAACAGGTGGCTCTGATAAAGTTTGGCGTATTTATGAAGATCACAGCGCTCCACTACTGCGTCACTTTATGAAAGTCGCCACCGTAGCCAGTGGTGAAAATGCCACAGCGACCAAAACCTACGATGCCACGACCGAGGTTGACAATAGCCTGCTCAATCTGACATGGAGCGTTACCGAGGGCTCTTATGATTCGAGCCTCATCCAAGGTGAGGGCTTCAGCCTCGATAGCAAAAACGCAGGCACTCGGAACCTCGTCAGTGGGTTCCACTCAGGTCAAACAGGCTACGACATTGTTGTTGATAACAGCCTTGCAACCTTTGAAGTCACTGCAAAAGACCTGGACATTACAGGCTTGACTGCCGAGAGCAAAACCTACGATGCCAACACCACGGCCAGCCTGACTGGCACAGCGGCCATCAATGCCTTGGGTAACGATAAAGTGAGCTTGGATGGCACTGCTACAGGTGCTTTTGCTGACAAAAAAGTCGGTGAAGACAAGGCTGTGACCGTGACCGTGACCGGTTTGACGCTGACCGGTGATGATGCAGGCAACTACACTCTGGTCGCTCCCAATGGCCTGACTGCCAGCATCAGCAAAGCCAACCTGGATGTGACAGGCTTGACTGCCGAGAGCAAAACCTACGATGCCAACACCACGGCCAGCCTGACTGGTGCAGCAACAGTCAATGCCTTGGGTAACGATAACGTGAGCTTGGATGGCACTGCTACAGGTGCTTTTGCTGACAAAAAAGTCGGTAAAGACAAGGCTGTGACGGTGACCGGTTTGACGCTGACCGGTGATGATGCAGGCAACTACACGCTGGTCGCTCCCAATGGCCTGACTGCCAGCATCAGTAAAGCCAACCTGGATGTGACTGGCTTGACTGCCGAGAGCAAAACCTACGATGCCAACACCACGGCCAGCCTGACTGGCACAGCGGCCATCAATGCCTTGGGTAACGATAACGTGAGCTTGGATGGCACTGCTACAGGTGCTTTTGCTGACAAAAAAGTCGGTAAAGACAAGGCTGTGACGGTGACCGGTTTGACGCTGACCGGTGATGATGCAGGCAACTACACGCTGGTCGCTCCCAATGGCCTGACTGCCAGCATCAGTAAAGCCAACCTGGATGTGACTGGCTTGACTGCCGAGAGCAAAACCTACGATGCCAACACCACGGCCAGCCTGACTGGCACAGCGGCCATCAATGCCTTGGGTAACGATAACGTGAGCTTGGATGGCACTGCTACAGGTGCTTTTGCTGACAAAAAAGTCGGTAAAGACAAGGCTGTGACGGTGACCGGTTTGACGCTGACCGGTGATGATGCAGGCAACTACACGCTGGTCGCTCCCAATGGCCTGACTGCCAGCATCAGTAAAGCCAACCTGGATGTGACTGGCTTGACTGCCGAGAGCAAAACCTACGATGCCAACACCACGGCCAGCCTGACTGGCACAGCGGCCATCAATGCCTTGGGTAACGATAAAGTGAGCTTGGATGGCACTGCTACAGGTGCTTTTGCTGACAAAAAAGTCGGTAAAGACAAGGCTGTGACGGTGACCGGTTTGACGCTGACCGGTGATGATGCAGGCAACTACACGCTGGTCGCTCCCAATGGCCTGACTGCCAGCATCAGTAAAGCCAACCTGGATGTGACTGGCTTGACTGCCGAGAGCAAAACCTACGATGCCAACACCACGGCCAGCCTGACTGGCACAGCGGCCATCAATGCCTTGGGTAACGATAACGTGAGCTTGGATGGCACTGCTACAGGTGCTTTTGCTGACAAAAAAGTCGGTAAAGACAAGGCTGTGACGGTGACCGGTTTGACGCTGACCGGTGATGATGCAGGCAACTACACGCTGGTCGCTCCCAATGGCCTGACTGCCAGCATCAGTAAAGCCAACCTGGATGTGACTGGCTTGACTGCCGAGAGCAAAACCTACGATGCCAACACCACGGCCAGCCTGACTGGCACAGCGGCCATCAATGCCTTGGGTAACGATAACGTGAGCTTGGATGGCACTGCTACAGGTGCTTTTGCTGACAAAAAAGTCGGTAAAGACAAGGCTGTGACGGTGACCGGTTTGACGCTGACCGGTGATGATGCAGGCAACTACACGCTGGTCGCTCCCAATGGCCTGACTGCCAGCATCAGTAAAGCCAACCTGGATGTGACTGGCTTGACTGCCGAGAGCAAAACCTACGATGCCAACACCACGGCCAGCCTGACTGGCACAGCGGCCATCAATGCCTTGGGTAACGATAACGTGAGCTTGGATGGCACTGCTACAGGTGCTTTTGCTGACAAAAAAGTCGGTAAAGACAAGGCTGTGACGGTGACCGGTTTGACGCTGACCGGTGATGATGCAGGCAACTACACGCTGGTCGCTCCCAATGGCCTGACTGCCAGCATCAGTAAAGCCAACCTGGATGTGACTGGCTTGACTGCCGAGAGCAAAACCTACGATGCCACTACCACGGCCAATCTGGCTGGTACAGCAACAGTCAATGCCCTGGGTAATGATGACGTCAGCCTGGAAGGTATCGCTGTGGGTGCATTTGACAACAAAAATGTCGGTGACAGCAAAGCCATTACGGTTACAGGTTTGACGCTGACCGGTGATGATGCAGGCAACTACACCCTGGTTGCCCCCAATGGCCTGACCGCCAATATTACCCCCAAAGCCATCACCATCAGCGGCATCAAGGCTGAAAGCAAAGAGTACGATGGCACCACGGATGCAACGATTAATACTTCTGAAGCCACTGGCTGGATTGAAGGTGATGACCTTCAACTGACTGCAACCGGTCAGTTTGTTAATAAAAATGTGGGTGAAGATAAAAACGTAACCCTGGCAAGCAACTACTCCGGCTCCGATGCCAGCAATTACACCATCACGGATCAAGCCAGCACCACGGCAAGCATCACTGCTAGCAGCGGTGGTGACACAGGCACAGGTGGTGGCACTACGGGTGGTGGCGGTACGAATACAGTCAGTAAAGTGGTTGCAAACATCCAACAACAAGCCAGTACCAACGCTAAGTTAGGTTCGTTTGCTGCAACTGGATTTACCTTTGATAGTTCTACGGCTAATTTTTCTCAACAAAGCGGTAGTTTAGAGCTGGTTGAAGTGGATGAGTCTGCTGGTAACAGCCTAGCTAAGACCAATACCAACAATCTTGGGTTAATGCGGGTGTTCGTTAATGAAGGCGGACTAAACATCAGCGGTTTAGATAACAGCGACCAGTAGTTTAAATCCACTTACTATTTGAAGGAAAAACCATGAACAACATTCGCTTTAAATTATTACCCCTCACCCTTTGTGTTTTGGCTGCTTTAGGTACAAGCAAGGTAGCAGCACAAGATGCCCCCTTAGGTGCGGGGCAGGTTTTACAACAAAACCAAGCTAAGGAACTTGCACCTAAAAAATCAGACATCAACCTACAGTTGCCTGGTGATGCTGGGCAAACAGTTAAGCCCGGTGGTAAAACTGTTGCCTTAACTAAGGTTGCGTTTATTGGCAACACTGTTTTTGCAGATGAAGTGTTATTAGCGGAACTGAGTGAAGCATTACAGCAACCGCAAGACCTAGCCGGTCTACGCAATATGGCTGAACAAATCACCAACTTTTACCGTGCCAGCGGCTACCCCTTTGCCCGTGCGCTATTACCTGCACAAGCCTTAACCCAAGGCAAGCTACAAATTCAAATTGTGGAAGGTAAGTTTGGCGAGGTGAAGGCAACCAGTGATGATAATGCGCTGGCTGCTAAAGCTCAGACTTTTTTAACGCCTTTAAAAACGGGTGAAGTTATTGCTTCCAAGCCTTTAGAGCGTAGCCTACTACTTATTACCGACCTACCTGGTGTGCAAGCCACTCCCATTGTTCGCCCCAGTACAACCCAAGGTGCGGGTGATTTAGAAGTAAAGGTAACACCAGAAAAACGCGTTTCGGGTGAAGTTGGCTTAGATAATCACGGCAGCCGTTTTTCAGGTGCTTACCGTGCCAGCGGTGTCATTAAAGCCAATCGCTTACTCACCGTGGGCGATCAGTTAAGTTTTTCTTGGCTATATTCCAGCGAAGAAACTTGGTTAGGTGGTTTGCAATACAGCTTGCCCGTGGGCAGTTCTGGTTTAATGGCTAATGCGGGTTATGCGCATACCGATTACACCCTAGGAAAAGGCTTTGAGGGTTATAAAGGTACGGCTGCCGTTAGCTCGGTAGGTTTAAGCTATCCAGTGATTCGTAGTCAACAAGCTAATCTTTCAGTGCAGGCAACCTACCAATACAAAGATTTAGATGACAAGGGCTTGTCTGGCTTTAAAAAAGCCACGGCTAGTCATAGTTTGCCACTACAGCTAAGTTTTGATAAGCGTGATGCTTTTGCTGGGGGTGGTATTACCTATGGTCAGTTTATTGTAACGCCAGGGCAGTTAGACATAGAACAGTTCGGCACAACGAAGGATCAAAACTTTACTAAGTTGAATTTGCAAGTGGTACGTTTACAAAGCTTGGCTGAACGTTTAACGCTGGTCACTAAGCTAGATACGCAGTGGACAAGTAAAAAAGACTTAGACGGGTCTGAAAGCTTTTCACTAGGTGGCCCACAGGCAGTACGTGCCTACCCTGTTTCTGAAGGCTCAGCTAGCCGTGGTTTGGTAGTACAAATGGAGATGCGCTACGCCACAGCCTATGGTTTAACTCCCTACACTTTTGTGGATGCAGGCCAAACGGCTCGGGGCGATGTGGATGGTTCTAAACGCCGTATTTCAGGTGCAGGCTTAGGTAGTAGCTATGCTTGGAAAACCTTGCAGCTAGATGCCAACCTAGCTTGGTCACTTTCTGGTGGCGACTCTCAAGCCGATACCAAAGGTAATGACCCACGCTTTTGGCTAAGTGCTAAATACAGCTTCTAAGCTTATATAAACCCAATAGTATTTAAAACGCTTCACACTTTCACCAGCCTAGATACTTTCTACGGCTGGTTTTTTTTATAATCAAAATTTACTCCTCTACAATAAAAACCAAACCTTTAGCAAATATAGATTTTAAAGGTAAGGTAAAGTCCTGATCACGTGCTTTTTTACGTAAACGGCTAACAATTACATCAACACGGTGCGTATCATCTGAATAGCCTTGGTGTTTAAACAAAGCATCATTCAAATAAATGCGAGTAAGAATTTGATTAGGCTGATCTAACAATAATTCAAGCAGCTCTTTTTCCTGTTGCGTTAAGTGTAATGTTTCTTCTTTTGGGTTGACTAAGCAAGAGTTTGCACTTTCTAATCGCCAACCAGTCTTTTTAGTTGTTTCTATTAATGGCTGGTTTTTAGCCGCATCACTAGCTTCATTTTTATTAAGTTGCATACGCTGCCACAGTGCTTGTAATTTTTCATTAAGCTCTAAAAAATTAACTGGCTTTACTAGGTAAAGGTCTGCACCCAAATTTAAGCCATTAAGGTAGTCTTTTTTACCGCCCCTAGCCGTAATAATAACTAAACCAAAATCACCTAACTTGCTTAAGTGACTAATCAAGCTAAAGCCATCCTCACCTGGTAAGCCTATATCTACTAAAAAAATATCAGCTTTTTGTAGGTGTAATTTACGCCAAAACTCTTCTGCACTAGTGGCAGTCCAGCATTCATAGCCTTTAGCTTTTAGAAAGAAGTTCAGTTCTTCTTGCAAATCATTATTATCTTCAATAATTGCAAGCGTTGGTTGTTGCAACATAGTTATTCTTATCCTATTAATCAGCTAAAGCATTAGCTGTTGGTAGGCTTAACTGAAAGGTACAGCCTTGAGGTGTGTTTTTTATTAATTCTAAATAACCGCTATGGGCTTTAACAATTTGCAAAGCAACATACAGACCTAACCCATAGCCTTTGGTACTTGTGGAACGCTCACTTTTTTGTGCTAAGTTACGCTGGTAACGTTCGAACAAAAATTCGACCAACTCAGGCGCAATACCATTCCCTTGATCTTCAACCCTTAAAAAATATTGGTTATTTTTAATGCTTAAGTCCACACTAATCTGCCCTTGGCGTGTGTACTTAACAGCATTATCAAGCAGGTTAGATAAAGCAATTTGTAGCAACGCCTTGTCAGCCATGACAGAGTAACCCTCTAGCGCTCTAAAACTGATTGGCTTACCTGCAAACGTTATTTTTAAAACATGCTGTTCAGAAAGCGAGGCCAGGGAGCAGGATTCATCCAAAAGCTGTCCCCAGTTGGTTGACTCAAGTTCTAAATTCAACGCTTTAGCTGAAATTCGTGAGTCTGCTAGGCAGTTATCGGTTAATTGCACCAAACGGTCTATCGCTTTTTGAATGCGCTGATAGCGCTGAGTTACTTGGGGTTCATCTTGCTTCATTAAGCAGAGATTTTGTATTGCCATAGAAATAACACTTAAGGGCGTACGAAATTCATGGGAAACCATACCCATAAATTGCCTTTGGTGAAAGCCTGCTTCACGTTCAATTTGCAACTCGCGCTTCATTAACAAATGCTCTTGCCGTAATCCTTTTTCTTCATAAGAGCGCATAACTGCCAGTACGGTGACTAAAAGTGTATTAAAAATTGGAGCATATTGCCAAATTAAGTAAATACGCCGGTCATAACTAATCCAGCCTAAAAGAATGGCTAAGGATAAAAAGCTAGCTAAAAAACAAACAAAAGGGCTTAGGCCAAGCAATAAGGTTAGTGGTCGATATTTTTCTTTATGCCAAACATAAAAAAAGCTAATAAAAAATATAATTGCAATAATTAAATAAGCAATGCCTTGAGCTTCAAAGCCCTTGCCATAAAGATCTAAAGGTGTTAACACTACCTGAGAAACAACTAACAACATAAAACCTAACATAAATTTATAAATTTTAGGTAAATAGGTTTTAAGGTTTAAAGCTTCAACACTTACCCAGATTAAAAATGCATAAGAAATTAGCGAAGCAATATTCGTTGAATAGTGCTGTAAAGGAAAACTTATACTAGGCAAAAGCCAAGTTACATAGCCTTGAATAGATGCAATAAGAATGTAGACAGACGAATAACCCGTAACAGCCCAGAGCAATCTAGATCGTATAATAAAAGCTAAAACAACGGCTAAAAAAGTTGAGATAGCTGCCAAACCCAAATAAAAACTCAAATAACCTGTTTGCTGAGTTGAGTATTCTATAAATTCTTCCGGCTCCCACAAGCTGGCTTCAAAAATTACCGTACTAATTGTTTTGATACGCACCACAAATTCGTAACCTAAGTGCGGTGCTTGTGTTTGTGGAATTTTGAATACAGGGAAGCGGTAGTCTAAATCGCCTCTTATTCCAGGTGTTATATCCCCTGCTTCTTTCTTAACCCATTTCCCAGCAGGGTTACCCAAAGGTCGGTAATAGATATTTACTTCATCAACAAAGTTAGGGGTAATCAGCAGTAACTGGTCTTGGTTAACAAAGTGTTCGGCAGGAAAAACCCAATGCAGCCAAAAAGTAGGCCGAACATAGCCCCTAGACAAGGGTTTATGCTGCATTTGTAAATCACCTTGCTTTACAAGTTCTCTAAACCCTTCAAAGTCTAGCTGATGATCATTATCAATATACAACTGATAAGCTACATCTTTCCCCACAAAAACAGGTGCGGCAAAGGTTTGAGCCGAAAAAAACAGTAAGCCCAAAAAGAGCACCCACCTAAATTTATTTAAGAACAGCATCCTACCTCCAAACCCTAGCGACCAGACTAGCAGACAAGCCAACTGCTTAAACCACCACTTCTGAAACCAGCAGGATTCTAAGGCAAATCTGTAACAAATAGTAAAATAAAGCAATAAGTCAAAAATAAATGATTTTAGTTGTTAGATCATGATATTCGGTGAACAATGGCATTAGTCATGAATTAGAATAAACCCTGCTATGGAAGCCCTAGGCCTATTCCTATTTTTCTTGCAAAACAGCCCTTTAAGACAGCATCTAATGATTAGAAAATACTTACTTCTTCAATTTTTTTGGGTGTTAGCCGTTCTAGCTTCGCTCGTTTATAACATTAACGCTGCAGGGCAAACGCACGAACATTATTTGATCAACCCCATCACCTTGAACAGATACGCATCATCCCAACCACAGGCCTTACGCTTGTTTTTGATACCCAGTTTTACACTGGTTTCCTGCTTTAGTAGGTTTAGAGCGATTTGTCGGGTGGTTGCTAGGTTTTCTGCCGCATAACCTTGCCTAGCTCGACACTGATCTTCCCCAAAAGAGACATCCAGAACCCAATGAAGCTGGTTTTCGACGCCCCAATGCTCGCGAGTGGCCTTTAATACTTCTTCTGCCGTCATCAGTTTGCTGGAAATAAAGTAACGAATATGGCTTCGGCCTCTTTCATTAGCAATACGATCTGACTGTATCGCGGCGATGGTTTGTACTTGCCATTCTGTTGCAATAGACAGAGACGACAAGTCCATCGTGGACCAGCATCGACGGTGCTCCTTGCGACCATGTGTTTCGTTTTGTTGCTCAAAAAAGTGCTCACTTAACGTGTCCTGTTTATGAGTTTCCCAGTAATGATCGAAATACCTAACAAGCTCTTTATGTAGCGTTTTCTGGTTACTTTTTACGGTAATTAAGTAATCAGCTTCTCTTTCAATGACTTTGGATACAATGTTTTTCTGACACCCCATCGCATCTATTGTGACCAAGCAGCCTTTGATAGCCAGTTGTTCCAATAGTTTAGGGATTGCTTTGATTTCATTAGACTTTTTATCGACCTTGTGTTGACCAAGAGACACGCTAGCCTGTGAAGCCCAAGCGTTCACCATGTGAATAGCTTGTTGTTTACTAGAACGCGACGCCCGTGCAGTTTTTCCGTCAATTGCGACAACGCCAGATAATGGGGTATCAATTAACATATCCTGCACCCAGCCACAGAACATTTCTCGATAACAGACCGGGTCCAACAGAGAAAATAAACGGTTAAAGGTGTCATGTGATGGGATGCCGCCTGGCAAGCGTAAAAACTGTTTGAACCAATCCTTTCGGGTGTCCGCAAAGAATTGAATCGACTCCCAGTCATCCGCACCACAAAGCAACGCGCAGGTAGTCATGAAAACCACTTCCCCTAAATCGTGGGTACATTTTGCTTGCTGGCGTGGGTCATTTAACAGCATCATACGGTCTAATAGAGTCATCGGCATCAAAAGGGAACGATCATTCATCAAACACGGATTAAATGCAAATGCAGCACACACTGTTCAGAAAATGTTCATGCGTTTGCCCTGTGGCAACATCCCAAAGCGGGCGTTCGATTCTAACTCGCTTTTGCCCCAAAACGTGTTAACGTAATTACTCTATAGGTCGGCTTTGAGCGATAAGCGGAGATATTGCTTTAGACTTTAAAACTCATCAATGTCTGCTTTGAGTTTTGTAGGGATACGGCGAGCTCAAACTCGTAATCTTTAAGGGTTAACTAAGTAACATTAAAATTCAAATTAGTTCTCCCGTCTAAAAATGTTTAAAAAAACAAGCAGACACCCACGCGCCAAGCTATGATATTCAGCGAGTAATTTTATCTCTTATAATCCAAGATTTCATTTTAGTTATTTGAGATCAAAGTCATCTTTTATGAGCTGAGTTAAGATGCCCCCTGAAGGAACTTTGAGGATAATCTCGCTTTAATCAAAAGGGACTCTGCTTAATGAAAGCAAAGATCGTTGAATCCGCTATTACTCTCATCGAGTCAGGTGAAATAGACAAATTTTCCGTAACTCAGGTCGCTAAGTACATGGGGATTTCTCAAGGAAACTTGACCTATCACTACCCAACTAAGCAGGCTTTAGTTGAGGCAATTATTGATAGACTTCTCGAAAGACACACGATACTGCTTCCTGAATCGTTTTACAAAAACTTTGATACCAAAAACACCTTGGTTTCGGATGATGCACTAGAGCACTTTATGCGACGGACATCTCAGCGAGAAGTTGCTAACATAATGGTGTTTATCTGGAAACAGGCAATTAACTCTCCAGAAATTGCGCAAAAACTGGCAGAATACTACAGAACGATAATATTTAAGCAAATTAATGATGCTGGTGTAGAGCAGACTCAAACAGACAAAATCAATCACATTATCTTGCTATCATCGATGGTCGTTGGACTCATACCACTGATGGGGTTAGGTCGTACAACATTTGACATCAATGAACTCGTAGCAAATGCCAAGTTGATAAATCAGAAGCTCAATCGGTAATGTAAACTTTTAAATACGCCCTACCTAGCATAGGAAATGCGGATAGTTCAATCAGTTTGCACAAATTCGGTGCATGTAAATATTTACTAATATACCTAGGTTAATCCACCTACATGATGTAAAATGAGTATATTTAGTAAGCTAAATATACACACAGATACTATCTATGCGCAAAAACCTCCCTGTTACATCTAACGAAAAAACTTTCCCATCGTCTGTGAAGCTAATTTCAGTTACGGATAAAAACGGCAATATTGTTGATTGTAATGACGCTTTCGTTGAGGTAAGCGGATTTTCCAGGTCGGAGTTAATTGGCCAGCCACATAATATTGTTCGACACCCCGATATGCCAGCGATGGCTTTCAAAGTAATGTGGTCACATCTAAAAGAGGGTAAAGCATGGATGGGGTTGGTTAAGAACCGTTGTAAGAACGGTGACTTTTACTGGGTAGACGCTTATGTAACACCCGTGACCGCTAATGGACAAGTTATTGGGTACGAATCTGTTCGTTCAAGCCCAAGAGCAGAAGATGTACAAAGAGCAGACAGATTATACCGCCGCTTGAGTGCGGGAAGTAATTTACCTAAACCGTGGTATGGACCCACTTTAATAGACATCTCATAGCTATATAATAATAGGTAAAAATGAGGTGAATTATGAGTGGAAAACGTTATACTGATGAGTTCAAAATTGAAGCCGTTAAACAAGTCACTGAGCGGGGCTATAAGATTGCAGAAGTGGCTGAGCGACTTGGCGTTAGTTACAAAAGTATGCATGATTGGATAGCCCGATACAGCAAGCCTGAAGCGAGCAGAAAAACGGAAGATTCAGCTCTGTCAGAGATCCAGCGGCTCAAAGCTGAACTTAAACGTGTGACCGAAGAGAGGGACATTCTAAAGGAGGCCGCCGTGTACTTTGCCGGGGAGTCAAAGAAAAGTACACGTTCATAAAATCACGGCTCCACGACTATTCTATTGTTGCCTTGTGTCGAACACTGCAAGTCCATAGGAGCGGTTTTTACGCTTGGCTGGACTGTCCAAAAAGTCGACGAGAGCAAGAAGATGATGAACTTGCCATCACCATTAAAACGCATTGGCTTGAGAGTGGTTGTGTTTACGGCTACCGCAATATCACCAAAGACCTAAAAGGAGAAGGTAAGTCTTGTGGGAAGAATCGAGTGCTAAGGGTGATGCGCCGAGAGGGCCTAAAAGCGCTAATAGGCTACAAACGCCACCCTGTTTTTTATCGTGGATCTGAACGTAATACAGCCCCCAATACACTAAATAGAGAGTTTATTGTCCCAGAACCAGATCAAGTATGGGTAACCGATTTTACGTACATCCGGACAAAAGAAGGCTGGCTTTATGTGACCGTCGTTGTTGATCTATTTTCTAGATTGGTCGTAGGATGGTCAATGAGATCAAGGGCGACAGCGGAGTCAGTTATTGATGCTTTACTCATGGCGATTTGGCGACGACGCCCCACAAAAAGAGTACTGGTACACTCAGATCAAGGCGCTCAATATACCTCGAAAGATTGGCAAACCTTCTTAAAAGATAATAATCTGGAAGCCAGTATGAGTCGACGTGGTAACTGTCACGATAATGCTGTTGCGGAAAGTTTTTTCTCGTTATTAAAAAAAGAAAGAGTTCGCAATCGGACCTATCAAACAAGAAGTGATGCTCGCTCAGAGATTTTTGATTATATCGAATGCTTTTATAATCCAAAGCGACACCATGGATCAAATGATGGATTATCGCCATTGCAATATGAGAGGCGATATTTTACGGAGCTAGAAACTGTCTAGGAAACTGGGTCCATACCACCGTTACCTATATCGCTGCCTAACATTTTTTTAATGGTGTCTGTCGCTATCGCGCTTGCGACATTCTTTCTTGGTTACAAAGAGTTATCAGAGAGTTTGTTGCTCGCCGTCATTGCGATCTATGCAATTTGGGTCAATGTGAAAGACCACGCCAGAGCGTCTGACTTAAAAAAATTACTAAGCCGTTCTTTCTCGCATGAACTCGCAGTTCTCACCTACACCAATAAGTCCGGACTTACTGGCGCATTAGAAGTCTCTGTATTGAGCCAGCAAGCTCATCTGACAACTATTATCAACCGCATTGATGATGCCGCGAAAAGAGTATCGCGCGAAACACTTTCCTCATTTGACTTGGTTAAACAATCTAAGCAGGTTATTGATCACCAGCAATCTGAAACGATTCAGGTTGCCACAGCGATGAATGAGATGACGACAACTATTTCAGAGGTATCGCATCATGTTTCCAATACCGCTTCACAAGCTGATAAAGCATTTAATCTGGCCGAAACCGGTGGAGGACTCTCCAAAACAACAAGCGCCTCTATTGAAAAACTTAGAGCAACTGTCCAGACCATTTCGAAATCCGTTGTTGATGTAGAGCTACAAACGACGAAAATTGCCCAAGCAGCTCAAATAATTGAACAGATTGCTGAACAGACCAACTTACTTGCGCTAAATGCTGCTATCGAGGCAGCGCGTGCCGGCGAGCAAGGCCGAGGTTTTGCCGTGGTTGCTGAAGAGGTGCGTAATCTTGCAAAACGTACCCAAGATTCTACGAAAGAAATATACGAGATTGTCAGAGCTCTCTCACTAAAATCCAGCGAGGCCGTTAAAGTAGCTGAATCAGGTGCTTCTGACGCTGACGAGGGGCTGTCAAAAGTCATTGAGAGTGGAGATATGCTGCAAGGAATCGTTGCCTCAGTCGGGCATATATCCGATATGACGACACAGATGGCAGCAGCTGTAGAGGAGCAAGCTCATGTGGCTGAAGATATCAATCGCCAGGTTGTAAGTATTTCAACATTGGCCGATGAAAGCGCCAATTCTGCTGATAAAGCAGCAAGCTCTCTAGAGCACCTTAAGAAAATATCTGAAGAGCTACACGAGCTGGTGGTGCGTTTTAAATGAATATGTTAATGAAGTCTATTGACCAAAGGACAAATCTGGCAGGTCAAAATCGCTTTGAAATACTCCTCTTTAGCCTTAATGGTCATCAGCGTTTTGGCATCAACGTCTTTAAGGTTCGGGAAGTAATTCGTGTACCTGAGCTCATTGAAATGCCAGGAGCCCATTCTTTTATTAAGGGCATTGCGCAGCTTCGTGGCAATCCAGTTATCGTTATCGACCTGAGTGAAGCTACGACAGGTAAGCCGATACGTTATCCCGAACAGGCTTTTGTGATTGTGACGGAATACAACCGCCATATCCAAGGCTTTCTGGTTTCGGCAGTTGATCGCATCGTTAATCTGAACTGGAGTCAAATTCAACCTCCACCTCAAGGAGCAGGGCAAAGTCATTACCTAACTGCAGTGACAGAGATTGAAGGCAAGCTCATTCAAGTCATAGATGTTGAAAAAGTGTTCTCGGAGATCATGCCCAACGACCATGAAATTGAAGCTGAAACGGCGCAACAGCTTAAAGGGTTCAACACCTCTGAGATTGAAGTGTTGGTTGCGGATGATTCAGCAGTTGCCAGAAATCAGATTAAACGCGTGTTAGACAGTGTAAATATCCCGTCTAAACTGGTTAATGATGGCCAATCTGCACTTCAATATTTACAAGACTTTGCGGCAAAACATAAAGCAGTAATTGCAGAGAGAATACCTTTGGTCATTTCTGATATTGAGATGCCAATAATGGATGGCTATACACTGACATCCGCGATTAAATCTGAACCACTTTTGAAAGATATTCACGTCGTTTTGCACTCTTCATTAAGTGGTGTGTTTAACGAGTCTATGGTTAAGAAAGTCAGCGCAGACCAATTTATCGCTAAGTTTCATCCCGATGAATTATTACAAGCAATCAATCACTGGTTGTTAATGAAGTAAAGACAGGTGCGCTATGAGAGTGGAAGAAGTATTAAAGCGATTAAACATCAACCCCGTTTCTTTTGATGAGCGTAAAGCTCTTATTAATCTTTCAACAACCGAAATTAAATTGCTCGAAGCCATTCATAAACCACTTTATGCCTATGAGAATGAGCTTATTCATGCTTTTTATCAGCATCTTTTAAAGTTTGACCATGCATCGAAGATGCTGCATGACGTTAACCTGATGAGCAAACTTCAAGAAACACAAAAACTGTACTTTAGGAAATTAACTGCCGGCGATTATGGATTCGACTACGCCCAAGATCGTATTAGAGTGGGTATTGCGCACCAAAGGGTTGGTTTGACGCCGCAATGGTATATTGGCGCTTACGGTGTTTACTTAGATCTCGTTTGTAAATTCGTCAGTGTGATATTGAATAGCGATACGGAGCGTATCGAGCCAACCTTAACTGCGCTCTACAAAGTGGCGCTACTGGATATCACCCTCGCCTTTGACGCCTACATGTACGCTAGCCACCAGACACTTGAGCAGTCCAGGCAGCAGATTTCTGACAAATACGATTTTCAAATTCGTACCAGCAATGCCATCGCTAAGATTCAGCGCGCTTTTATACTTAATGAGTCGTATGACAGTGCACTTAGCCTTTTACTTAATGAACTCATCGCTCTGACAGATAGTCAGTTCGGTTTGATTGGTGAGGTGCGGGAAGACTCGCAACTACGACCGTATCTGAAGGTCAGCGTCTTGACAAATATCAGCTGGGATCATGAAACCCGTGAGCTATATGAAAGAAGTAAGGCGGATGGCTTAGAGTTCCATAATCATCACAATTTACTGGGTGAAGTATTAACAACCGGCCAAGCTGTTATCTCAAACAATCCTCAGGATGATTCTCGTACTGGTGGCACACCACATGGTCATCCCAAGCTCTCCTCCTTCCTTGGATTGCCTATTAAACATAATGGTAAGTTGATTGGAATGGTCGGTCTGGCTAACGCAGCCAACGGCTATGAACAATCTGACGTTGAGAAACTGAATCCCATCCTAGAAACCTTGGAATCGCTATCTGAAGCAAGAGAGATTAAAAATAAACTTGCTCTGACACTGGAAGAGAACGCCCGCCTTGCATTAGTTGCTACACAGACTGTGAACGGAGTAATGATCTTAGATTGTGATTACAACATCACTTGGTGTAATGCTGGCTTCGAACGAATCTCTGGTTATTCTTTGGAGGAGCTTGCGGGTCAATCGCCGTGGGCAACATTAACTGGGCCACAGACTAACAGCTTTGACCTTTTGAAGTTACAAAAAGCAGTCGCAAAGAGAAAGTCTATTGAAATTGAATTACTTAAATATCGAAAGAGTGGAGAGACCTTCTGGAGTCGCATCAGTTGCAACCCTACGTTTAATGAGCTTGGAGAGCACTCGGGGTATATTTCGGTTGAGCTGGATATAACTCAAGAGCGCTTGAGGCAGGACGAACTGACCAGCTTTAAAAGCGTTGTTGATCAAATCGCTGATGCCGTCCTATTTTTTGATGCCGAAACGTTGGACATTTTATATGCCAACCTTGCTACACAGCGTCAACTTGGGCGGAGTTGGGCGATGCTACAAATTATGAAGCCCTACGAATTTAAGCCGAGCTACGATGCACAATCGTTCGATCGGCTTTTGAAGCCGCTCAAAATGGGTGAGATGGAGCTGCTGCATTTTGTTACCCAACATCGCAAAGGGGATGGCAACATCTATCCTGCAGAAATTAGTATGCAGATTGTACAAACCGCGTTTAACCAAAAAGTCGTTGTCAATATAATTCGTGACATCTCAGCGCAGCTTGATTATGAAAGACTCAAAAGTGAAAACGAAAAGCGCTTGGTGAATTTGCTGCATAAATCAGAGGATGCGATGGGCATAATCAGGCCAGATTTTGTGATTACTGATTGTAATGATGCAGCCGCAAAACTGTTTGGCTTGTCTGACCGAAAAGCGCTGATTGGTTTGTCGCCTATTCAATTCTCACCACTGAACCAAGGTAAAAACAACAGCAAAGAGCTCACCAAAGTTCTTTTAAATAAAGCCTCAACAGAGGGTTACCAGCGTTTTGAATGGCTTCATATCACTAAACAAGGTCAGCATATACCGATAGAGGTAACGCTCACTCCAGTCATCTACCTTGGACAAAACGCTATCCAGGTAATTTGGCGCGATTTAAGTGACATTAAAGCCAAAGAGCACCGCATCAAGCAATTGGCATTTTTTGATGAGCTAACGGGACTGGCTAATAAAAATTTATTCTCTGACCGAGTTAAATACCTACTTAAAATTGCAGAGAGACATCAATATACCATCGCGATTGTATATATCGACCTGGTTAATCTTGAAGATATTAACGAAACAATGGGATACGAAGCGGGTGATGCAGTCATCCAAGCGGTCGGTCGCAGATTAGCAAAAACCATCCGCGGTGCAGATACTTTAGTGCGTTGTATCTTTGAGAACGAGGACTGCCAGACTTTACCTATCGTCAATGACATAGATCGAGAGTTTGACTCCTTAGCCCGTTTAAATTCTGATGTTTTTGCGCTTGCAGCCGTTATATCTAATCCCAATGCGGCATCAATAATGGTCAACAGGTTACAACAAGCTCTCGCTGAGCCGCTCGAAACCCTAGAGGGTGAAGTCAGTATCAATGCAAGAGCTGGAATTGCTTTATATCCTCAGGATGCGGATACCTTTGATGCAATAACACGAGGTGCCAATATAGCACTTAATATGGCCAAAGAGTCCGGTTTACCCAGTTGCTATTTTAATATTGAAGTGGGTGAAAGGATTCAGAAAAAATCAATTATCTCAAAGCAACTTGAGAGAACCTTACTTTCCTATCCTGATAATCTGCGAATCGTCCTTCAACCTCAAGTTTGTTTAAAAACACATAAGTTAGTCGGTGCTGAGGTTCTGGTGCGCTGGAGAGACGAAGAGCTTGGCGAAGTTTCGCCAGGATCCTTTATTCCAATTGCTGAAGAGCGAGGGTTAATCAATAAGTTGACGCATCTCGTATTAGAACGTGTTATTGAACTGAAACGCAGTTGGCAGAAAAAAGAAGTGTTCTCGCAAGAAAATTTGCGTTTCAAGCTCGCCCTTAATATTTCAGCGAAAAGCTTTGATGATGAGTCTGCAATTTATGGTTTTTTAACTTTGATAGAACTCGCAGGGCTAGAGCCAAATGATTTTGAGCTTGAGCTTACCGAAACAGGGCTTATGCGTGATCCCGATAAAGCAATATCAACTTTAAATATGATACGAAGTAAAGGTTTTGCGATTGCCATTGATGACTTTGGTATGGGGCATTCTTCATTAAGTTATCTAAAAAACATCAATGCGGATGTGCTGAAAATTGATATGCACTTTATCAAGTCAATACTTGAAGATGAGAAAAACCTCGCCATTGTTAAAACCATTATTTCAACAGCAAAGATTTTTGGCTTGAAAACTCTTGCTGAGGGAATTGAAACTCAAGAAATTGCGACGCTACTGGCAGAACTGGGTTGTGATTGGGGGCAAGGTTACTACTTCGATAAACCTCTCTCTATTGAGCAGTTTGAAAAATTACTTTTGAGCTATAAAAGAGAATACTGATTATGTTCGACTTTCTAAAGAAAACACCCGCTTTAACAGAACCACTAAAAGTTTCTGATGAAAAACTCCTCTTTAATGCCATGTTAAACGCTACCGCGATGGTGATTTTTAATCATTCAGGCGAAATACTTGAAGTGAGTCAGAAGTTTGCTGACTTTATGGGGTACAGTAAACAGGAACTTCTGGGCCAGCATCACCGCATTTTGTTTGAGACTGCCTATACATCGAGGCCCGAGTATACAACCTTCTGGCGAAATCTCCTTGAGGACAAACCGCAGCGAGATACCTTTAAATATATAAAGAAGAATAGAGAAACTATCTTTGTCGGCGCACGTTATGTGCCAATTAAGGATGAACAAGGTAAGGTGTATCGTGTTGTTAAATTGGCTTTTGATGTCACCGCGCAGCATAACGAATCTGCGTCGCAGAATGCTGTTTTTACGGCACTTAACCGCTCACAGGCTGTAATTGAATTCACCCCTGATGGCACAATCACCAATGCTAACCAGAATTTTCTTAATGCTATGGATTGCAAACTGGAACAGATAAAGGGTAAACAGCACAAAATTTTCTGTGATGAAAACTTTTATCGTGATAACCCAAACTTCTGGCGCAACTTGGCCAACGGTAACTATCAGACAGGTCGATTTCTAAGAAGAAGTCTGTCTGGCAGGAGCGTCTGGCTTGAAGCAACTTACAACCCCATTCTTGATGGGCAAGGTAAAGTCTATAAAGTGATAAAATTTGCGTCAGATATTTCTGAGCGCGTCAATAATGCCATTAATACAGTGAACCTCGCGGCGCAAACATCCGAAAAGACATCGGCGTTAACAACAACGGCAATGCGAGAGCTGGATAACAGCGTGAATACCAGTGTTCAAATCGCATCACAGGTTGAAAATACTGCACAAGTTGGTCAAGAGCTAAATCTGAAATCAAAGAATATTCAGGAAATAGTAACCACCATACGTTCTATTGCAGATCAGACAAACTTATTGGCACTTAATGCGGCGATTGAAGCTGCAAGAGCTGGAGATTCCGGCAGAGGGTTCGCAGTTGTTGCAGACGAAGTAAGAAAGCTTGCCGCCAGATCGGCCTCAGCAACCTCCGACATTGCGGAGGTCGTCAAAGAGAACGCGGGGCTGATTGATAAAATTGACACCGGCTTAAAAGAGATCAATGTGATAGCTAAAAAGGGTCATGAATCGATTGAACATGTCGAAAAAGCCATTGAGAGCGTGAATGAAAGTATTAGCGAGCTTGTTGCAACAGTTGAAGCATTGAAACCCTAATTTTTATACCAACAATCCTTTATTTATTGGATTTGTTACCAGAGCGCTCCTGATTTGTTGGAAGGTGTTTTACTTCTTCATCAGATAGCGCTATTAACGATGAATGAAAAATGGACAGCTCACATCAAAACAAAAATCTAACAATTAAAAAACAATGCGTTTAAATAAAAATTTTTAACCTAACCATCCGCATAATTACCAGAGACTAAATAGAAAGCGTTCTTTTTCTTTTTTGCGATATACATAGCTTGGTCAGCTTTATTAATAATCTCATCTGAACTAAGTTTTTCGCCTTTATAAATGTAGGCTCCAATACTTGAAGTACAAATATAAGGTTCGGCCCCTAGATCGTAAGGATACCTTAGTCGTTCTCTTATTTTTTTGCCTATTTTTTTAACCCAAGCATCAGAAGAGAAAATTTGGTTGCGTCCAGAGAGCATAATTAAAAACTCGTCACCTCCAAACCGGCAAACCGTATCGCTATCACGAACAGATTCTATTAATCGATTTGATACGGCTTTAAGTAAATGATCTCCTGCCTCATGACCTTGAGTATCATTTAGTAACTTGAAATCGTCGAGATCTATATACATCAATGCAATAGGAAATTTATCTCTTTTAGCTGATAGTAGTAGTTGCCCTAATCGTTCTTGCAACAATCTTCTATTAGCAAGACCTGTTAACGAATCATAGAATGCAAGGCGCTTAATTTCTGCCTCTGCCGCTACAGCGGCACTAATATCTCTCGCTATCTTGGAAGCACCTATTACCTGCCCCTCAGAATTATATATCGGCGAAATACTCACTGATAAATCTATTAGTTGACCATTTTTGTGTTTGCGTTGCGTGACAAAATGATCTACTTTCTGTCCACTTGAAATTTTATTTAGAATTTCAGCCTCTTCGTATGACCTCTCACTTGGAATTATCAATGTCATTGATTGACCGATTATCTCCTCCTCTGAGTAGCCAAAAATCTTTTCAGCCCCTCTATTCCAACTTGCAATAATTCCATGACTATTCTTACTGATAATCGCATCGTCAGAAGATTCAACTATGGCTTTGAAATACGCAAGGTTTAGTTCTGCAAGTTTCCTTTGAGTTCTTGCTATCCAACTGATAACACTTTCCCGTGAATTTCCTTTAACTATAATTGGCGTTAAAAAATTCCCTTTCCCTAACTCATGTAAATGGCCTTCTAATTCAGGAATAGAACAGCCGATTATCTTACGAAGCTGCACGCCAATTTTAAAAATAAAAATAATCAGAAGTATCGAAAGTAAACATAGACTTCCTATAACTAGCATCAGCCTATTTTTTGCTATATTTACAGTGGATTGTGTCCTGTCAAAAACCATCTGTTCAGTTTCGATAATCGGTCGCATGATTTCTGCCTTTGTTGAGATAAAGAAATCATTTGCTAGCATTTCTAAAGCTTTTTCGCGTTTTTTAGGATCTGTCGGTACGTTTTCTTCAAAAAGGTCAATTGCTTTATTTTCTACCGCCACTAATAAGTCTGACTTTTCCTTAGAAAGCTTTAAATTTTGTAATTCAATTTCAGTAAAGCCAGCTCTTTGCATTAGTTCAATAATCGAAATTCCGTCACCGCTGGCGTCATGCTTCGACTCTGAAATATCGGGGGCTGCTCCATTAACATCCCAATAAGCAAGAGAATAATTCTTCGGTCGCGTTCTCAACCCGTCACGTATTTCAACGACAGTCTGAAACTGATGTTTATAAAGAGGGTTAGCAGTAATGATATAAGTTCTTACTAACCTTGCTAAATCGTTAGATGACTGGCGAAGCTCCGCAGCCAACTTAATAGACTTCTCTCTCGTATCAACAGCACTCTGATAACGTAATTGTTCAAAAACAAGTACAACGATACTCGTACCTAACAAGAAAACAATAGCTAGCATCGAATACAAATAAATTTTGAATGCTTTAGGTTGTTCCTTCCATTCCATGTGCTAATAAATCCTGTCTATAATTTTGATGTTAAGGTTAAAAAAATAACAAATTCAGAGATTAATCATACTGGAAACGCTTGAATATGTCGAAAAGTGAGTGTGAAATAATATTGTGTAGAGAGGTCCGTCTAATGCGTCAGACATAAGTCGCTAGCCTGATGGCACACTTTATTTATATGAAACGTTATCATGGTAAGCGTCCGGCAAACCACACATTTTAATTATCTTCAAACACCTTAAAGTCTGTTGTCTTTTAAATCAGAGCAACAGTCTCATGTTTACCGCGTCTTCCCAGCTTAACGTTACACTGATTTGTGGGCCTACCGACATGCGTAAAGCCATTGATGGACTTTGCAATATTGTCGCCTACGATCTTAAAAAAGAACCTTGTAGTGAGCACATTTTTGTCTTTTGTGGTCGAGCACGTGACAAGATCAAAATATTGCAGTGGTCTAATAATGGTTTTTGGTTGCATTACAAACGATTGGAAAAAGGGCGTTTCCAATGGCCTGGCATTGAGGATGAGCATTTATCGCTGCACATATCTCATCGACAACTGAATTGGTTGTTGGACGGCCTACCCATTTGTTCCCAAGGGGCACATCCGCATTTAACTTACCGATATCATGACGCATAGCCCATTAGGTTGGTATAATCCAACCTATGAAAATACTTCCAGAAGACTTACCCAATGACGTTGAAGCGCTTAAAGCACTATTGCTTGAGCAAGCTTTACTATTGGGTAAAAAAGACAGCCTTCTGAGTGAAAAAGACTCGCTGCTTGCGCAGTGGCAATCTAAATACACGTTCATTTTAGAGCAGTGGCGTTTGGCGCAGCAAAGTAAGCGTTCATTCTAGGGAGTCATTGACACTCAGAACAATGGCGATTTCAGAGGATTATCTGCGAACAGGTGTTTCCATCGTCTCGGTGTTAAGTCGGCGACGTCTTTGGCTGGATGCTGGCTGACGCGTTGCAGTACATCCGTCAGGTAGACGTTGGGATCGATGTCGTGCAGTTTGCACGTGCAGATCAGGCTTTGGATGAGGCCAACGTGCTCGGCCCCCAGTTCTGTCCAACAGAGTCGAGTCAGCAAGGGGGAGTTTCGCCCCCAAGCTGCTCACAGAACCGTACGTGACAGTCTCCCGTCATACGGCTCTTGGTCGCACATTTGATGCACGAAGTAATTCCCAATGAGCAAAGAGCGTTGGCATGCGTTTTCGTACTTGCTCAAGCTTTCGCTCCGCCTCTCGTGTTCCTATCTTCAACTTGCATCTTGCCCATTTAATCAACCTTGATTGAAAAACAGACCAGATACGATAACTGAAGTGTCGGTACCAAAACTTGCCATAGTAGTGTATCCACCCTCTTAACGAGGCATTGTACCTCTGCGCAAGCTCTTTCAATGTCGCTCCAGATGATCGATGTATTCGCCACGAAGTAATCGTTTTCGTGATTCGCTTCATGGCGGTCATTGAGGCACCCGCTGCACATTTTCTAAACAAACAACCGTCTTTTCTCCTAAGCGTTCTAACCTTAAAGTCATAGCCTAGGAACGTGAAGACTTTCTTTACGTTATGGCGTGGAAATGTATCTATATAGACCACATTCGATTTGGCCTCATTGATACTCAATCCCACTTCTTCCATTCGTCGTTGGATCGCTTCCTTTAGATTCACCGCCTCTGACATTCGACTACAGTGACATACAATGTCGTCTGCGTACCGTTCAAACGGCACATAACGCCAATGTTTGTCCATCCATCGATCAAAAGCATAGTGAAGAAATAAATTCGCCAAAATGGGCGAGATAACGCCGCCTTGCGGCGTACCACGCGCTCTCTTTGTTAGGGTATCAGCCTTGCTTGAGTCCGTCATGGGGGCTTCCATCCACCTACGACAGTACAATATTACCCAACGAGGCATATCATGGTGTTCTAACGCTTTCACCACCAAATCATGGTCAACATGATCAAAGAAGGCCTTGATATCTATCTCTAATACCCAACTTTTAAAACGACAGTTACGCTCACATTGCGTTAAAGCCATATGCGCTGATCTATTGGGACGATAACCAAATGAACTATTATGAAATAGCTTATCTAGTCGCGTTTCCAGATAGATCTTGACTGCCCCTTGCGCGATACGATCACTAATTGTTGGAATACCCAGTATTCTGTCTGAACCATCCGCTTTAGGAATTCGCTTTTCACGAACCGGTGGCGGCAGGTAACTGCCAGAACACAAACGGTTCCATATCTTGTAAAGATTACGGTCTCTGTTGTTATCAAATTGCTTCATTGTTTGGCCATCGCAGCCCGGCGCACCTTTATTGCGTTTGACCGATTTATACGATTGCCACACGAGAGACTTAGGAATCTCAAATGCTTTGCCTTGCATTAAAACGTCATCCTCTTAAAAAAAGTTGTGTTCTAACCAATTCGGCGACCCAGACCCCTTCGCTCCAGCACCATTACAGCGCATTCGACACTACTACGAGCCTGTCCGTCCCTACTGCACGATACGTGCTAGCAGTAGGTTCTCACGTTCCCTAAGCTGGCCTGTCTGGAAGTCCCGCTGCCTTAACACCGGATGCCATGTAGTCAGTAATCAGGTATCCTCTACACTTATCAGGGGGTGGCTGTACAACCCCTTTTTGACATCACCTAAGATTTCGATGCTTCTTCGAACAGTTCACTTTCGTTCGACTCTTCCAGACTTACTTGACGGTAGTATTTCCGCCTTTTCCTGAATCGCTCACTACCGAAGACCTTAGCCAACAGCAGCATCAGGTAGTTTGATCAGTGCGCCTGAACGCCCTGACCGGAGGGCCTTCCTCCATCCAACTTAGAGCATGGATTCATTATGCTGCAATCAGTTCTACTTCATAATGTCTCCTTCGTGACACACAGAGCCAGTTTTTCTTACCCATGGGGATGGGTCTTATCTCTCGCTCTAGGTGGTTGGTGTCCATGGCGACATCGGGATTTTCTAAGAAGACCATGAGTTGGCGTTTGCGCTTTAAGGTGTAGTTTAACGCTTTCATCCAGCTATCGTCTGGTAATAGGTCGGCCCGTTGACTTTGCTCTTCACAGAAGGCAAAAAACTGATTCACTAAGGGCTTGCTGTGTTGCGCTCGATAGTCTTGTTTTTTCTCATCTGACCAACCTTTTTGTTTGATGTGGCTTTCGTGTTGGTACAAGACGGCAATCAGGTTGAGGGCGTGTGTCACGGCCTCGGTTTCTTCTGCTTCGGCTTTCAATAGTTGACGACGCATATGCACCCAACACTGGGCATGAGTGATGTCCGGCGATTTTGCTTCGTAGCTGCTGTAAGCGGCATAGCCATCGGTCAGCAAGGTGCCTTGCCAAACATGGTCCAATAAGTCTTGGATGTGTTTCATGCCACGACTTTGAGAGAAGGTAAACACCACTTCGTCTTTGTCACCATACACCGGCCAAAAATACGCTTGTTTCATTTTGCCGGGTTTATTGCCTACCCCAGGCTGTCGAGTAACCTTTATCGGCGTTTCGTCCATGGCCAGTGTGTTGCTGTCCAGTACACTGATAAGTTGCTCTATCACGATGGGCCGTAGCAGTTCGATCCCTCGTTTGGTGAGATTGGTGAGGGTGGCTCGACTAAGGGTGATGCCAGCGGCACTAAGCTGTTGATGCTGGCGATAGAGCGGTAAGTGGTATAAGAACTTATTGACCAGCAACCCCACGATGAAGCTGACGTCCGCGAGTGAGCTATCAAAAATCACATCGGGCTGTGACGCGGTAATAAGCTGTTTGCTGATTTTGTGCTTCACTACCTGACGTTTGGTAATCACCACTTCATAGGCACTGGTTTTTTGCACGATGCGGCTGACTTCTTTGAAGCCCACTTCTTCGTATTCGTGCGCATTGGGGCCTTGTAGTTCGTCCGCTAGAATCACCTTTTCACGAACGGGTACGGATTCGTCAAAACGCAGTCCGGTGATATTGATTTCATTGCCTTTGCGGGACTTGGGGGCTTTGCCTCGAACACTGGAAGACTCAGATTTAATCGGCACAGATGATGAGGTTTCTTCTACTAACGCGGGGTTAGCTGGCATCGGGCCCACGATATCGGCGAGGGCTTGTTGTTCAGGAGTGAGTAAGCCTCGGCGTTCGCTTTTTGGTCCAAACAACTCACGTTTTAGCATCCACACTTCGGCTTCATATTGGCGGATTCTTGAGGACATGGCCTCGACTTCAGCGCGCAGTTTTTCGACCTCATTCGTGTGAAGCAAGTCGGTGTGTTCGAAGGGTAAAATAGGTCGGTAAGTCGTGTCATTCATGGGGTTGGATTATACTATCCACCCCCTTAAGATGCGCGTTTGTAGCGCTTAAATTGGCGATATTTTTCAACTTTTATGCCCGCCAACAGATGTTGTAACTCCATGGTGCTTAGAGCGTGTTTAGCCTTTTCTGATGACGCATAGTTGAACTGCCCCTGAGACAGTCGTTTGCACCAAAGGCAGTACCCAGAGGTTTCAAAATAGAGGATTTTCATCTGGGTTTTGCGTCGATTAATGAACACAAAATACCCGGTGAGTGGACTCTCTTTGATCTGTTGTTTGATAAGTCCCAACAGACCAGTATAAGACTTGCGCATATCAGTGGGTTGGGTATAGAGCCAAATTTTGGCATTGGGATCGGGCATAAACATCAGTCACGACTCAGTCGAAGCTCAACACCATCCCCTAGGCGCAGAGTAATGTTCCAGCGCCCAGAACCAGAGAGAGCAGGAACTTGGCTGAGATCGATGAAGTCTGAGTGCATGGAATCTGATGGTTTTTTGGTGCCTGAAAAATGCTGTCGCCATTTGCTAAAACTGGCGTAACTCACCTGATGCTGTTCACAGTATTGAGGAGCTGATAAACCAGACTCGGCTTGATCGCCAATGATTTGTTGCCATTCAGAGGAAGAACGACGAGCATAAGGTTTGGTCATTAGATGAACTCCGTTATGAAATAAAAACGAAGTTCAGTTTAGAGTGTGAATGGATTGGGGTGAATAACGGCGTAGAATGAACGCTTACCATTTAAAATCCGTCAGGAGCAAGCTCCCGAAGTACTAGCGACCTATAAAGCTTGGCTTGAGAAATCGGCTCAACAAGTGCCACCGAAATCTTTATTGGGTAAAGCCATCCAATACAATCTCAATCAATGGGACAAACTTACCGTTTACTTGACCGACTATCGCGTCAACATCGATAACAACCGAGCAGAACGCGCCATCAAACCCTTCGTGATTGGACGCAAAAACTGGCTGTTCTCGAATACGGGTAATGGTGCAAAATCCAGTGCAACGCTTTACAGTATAATAGAAACGGCCAAAGCCAATGGACTTATCCCGTATGATTACTTAGTAAGATTGTTTGAAGAGCTGCCGAGAAGAAAGGAAAACGATGTCATAAACGATTTATTGCCGTGGAATATCAAGCTGACTTAAGTTTGAGAATAAAGGGTGAGTCTTCCCGCTGCATCCATGCAGCCTTGAATCTTCCTGAAAAGTGACAGAGCCTCCGTCCTGGAGGCTCAGATAAATCCATTTACCCTCTGTCTAACCATAAATTATTACAATCACGTGTCAGATACAAGTTTTATGGCTATAAAAAATTAACGCTGCCTACGTGTGGTTTACCGCACGCTTACTAAGAACCTACCAATGAACAAAAGCTAAAACAACATTGGCAGAGACTGCATGAGGATGTTCGAGTTTGATACTGTCTAGTAAAATGAGGGAAGTCCACATCAACATAAGAAATAGATAAAAAATACCGGCAATTAGCCGGTATTTTAAGAAAGATGCCCCAACTATTAGCTAGGCATTTTTGTAGTACGTAAGTAAGGTAGCTTAACGTTTATTTCACCAAATTTTTCTTTCGCTTGTTCATCATTTAACGACAAAGAAACAATAACATCTTGTCCAACTTCCCAGTTTGCAGGCATTGCAATCGGCACACCGTAGCTTGCTTGTAATGCATCAAGCGCTCGTAACACCTCTGCAAAATTTCGGCCGACAGACATTGGATAAGTCATAGAAAGCTGCAGTGGTATGGACCCACTTTAATAGACATCTCATAGCTATATAATAATAGGTAAAAATGAGGTGAATTATGAGTGGAAAACGTTATACTGATGAGTTCAAAATTGAAGCCGTTAAACAAGTCACTGAGCGGGGCTATAAGATTGCAGAAGTGGCTGAGCGACTTGGCGTTAGTTACAAAAGTATGCATGATTGGATAGCCCGATACAGCAAGCCTGAAGCGAGCAGAAAAACGGAAGATTCAGCTCTGTCAGAGATCCAGCGGCTCAAAGCTGAACTTAAACGTGTGACCGAAGAGAGGGACATTCTAAAGGAGGCCGCCGTGTACTTTGCCGGGGAGTCAAAGAAAAGTACACGTTCATAAAATCACGGCTCCACGACTATTCTATTGTTGCCTTGTGTCGAACACTGCAAGTCCATAGGAGCGGTTTTTACGCTTGGCTGGACTGTCCAAAAAGTCGACGAGAGCAAGAAGATGATGAACTTGCCATCACCATTAAAACGCATTGGCTTGAGAGTGGTTGTGTTTACGGCTACCGCAATATCACCAAAGACCTAAAAGGAGAAGGTAAGTCTTGTGGGAAGAATCGAGTGCTAAGGGTGATGCGCCGAGAGGGCCTAAAAGCGCTAATAGGCTACAAACGCCACCCTGTTTTTTATCGTGGATCTGAACGTAATACAGCCCCCAATACACTAAATAGAGAGTTTATTGTCCCAGAACCAGATCAAGTATGGGTAACCGATTTTACGTACATCCGGACAAAAGAAGGCTGGCTTTATGTGACCGTCGTTGTTGATCTATTTTCTAGATTGGTCGTAGGATGGTCAATGAGATCAAGGGCGACAGCGGAGTCAGTTATTGATGCTTTACTCATGGCGATTTGGCGACGACGCCCCACAAAAAGAGTACTGGTACACTCAGATCAAGGCGCTCAATATACCTCGAAAGATTGGCAAACCTTCTTAAAAGATAATAATCTGGAAGCCAGTATGAGTCGACGTGGTAACTGTCACGATAATGCTGTTGCGGAAAGTTTTTTCTCGTTATTAAAAAAAGAAAGAGTTCGCAATCGGACCTATCAAACAAGAAGTGATGCTCGCTCAGAGATTTTTGATTATATCGAATGCTTTTATAATCCAAAGCGACACCATGGATCAAATGATGGATTATCGCCATTGCAATATGAGAGGCGATATTTTACGGAGCTAGAAACTGTCTAGGAAACTGGGTCCATACCACAGTCTTCTCCAGCATCGTCACAAGGGACGCTGTAACCGTGAGATACCTCATAACAACGAGGTGAAGCCTGAATCGAAACATCGCCAAATTCTTTTCTGTAATTTTGATTCGTAGCTAATATTTGATAATCCAGAGACACCAAGATCGCTGGGCAATCATAACCATCTAACATCTGAGCTAGGTGTTTATAAGAATAAGCATCAGTCGCAATAACCTGCATCATAAAACCGCCATTTTTGTCAAAACTTATGTCATTTATGTCAATTTCTGCGCTATCAGTCAATTCTAAATTCATAAATAACAGGAAATTAAAAAATAAAACACATATATCAATAACTTATATAGTTATATTAAATTGGCATACATCGTGCTATGTTTTAAACATGCAATATTTCTAATATTCAAATTAAAACCAGAGGAGATACTATGATGGACACTTCAAATAAACCGCATGTCGCTGCTTTTTTTGAAAAAGACTCAAATACTTTTTCATATGTCGTAAAGGATCCTAAATCAAATAACTGCGCAATCATTGATAGCGTACTTAACTTTGACTATGCCTCCGGTGGCACCTCGAACTCCAGTGCCAACGAAATCATCGCCTATGTAAATGAACATAATTTACATGTTGAATGGATCATCGAAACTCATGTGCATGCAGATCACCTTTCTGCCGCACCTTATTTAAAATCAAAACTTGGCGGAAAGATCGGTATTGGTAAACAGATAACCATCGTCCAAGAAACATTTGGCAAGGTGTTTAATGAAGGCACCGAATTTGAACTTGATGGTTCACAGTTTGATCACCTATTCCACGATGGCGAACAATATCAAGTTGGCGAATTACAATGTACTGCAATGCACACACCGGGACACACTCCGGCCTGCTTTACTCATGTGCTAGGTGATGCAGTTTTTGTTGGTGATACCTTGTTCATGCCAGATGCTGGAACAGCGAGAGCCGATTTTCCTGGCGGAGATGCGGGCGTGTTATACGACTCTATTCAAAAAATACTGGCTCTTCCTGAAGAGTATCGAGTCTTTATGTGCCATGACTATTGCCCTAATGGTCGCGAGTTGGAATACGAAACAACGATTGCATCACAAAAAAACGACAACATTCATGTGAAGAAAGACATTGAGAAAAGCGCCTTTGTTGAAATGCGCGGAAGTCGCGATAAAACCTTGTCGATGCCTCGCCTGATTCTGCCCTCTTTGCAAGTCAACATGCGAGCAGGGGATTTCCCAAAAGCTGAAGAAAATGGCTTGGTGTACCTAAAAGTTCCAGTTAACGCGTTCAAATAACGATAACAACGACAACAATAATCGAGAGGACAGCAACATGCTTCGCAAACAAATAACTGAGAATTTTTCTGTATCTGAACAAATCACCTTAAATGACGTTGAAACCCTTGCTCAAGCAGGGGTTTCTCTGATCATTTGTAATCGACCGGATAATGAAGAAGCAGGACAGCTTGCTTTTGCCGACGTGAAAGCATTTGCAGCCACTAAAAACATACAGGCCGTTCACATCCCTTTTTCTGCTGGTCAGATGCAAGACTCAGATGTTGCTCTGTTTAAACAAGCTATTAGAGAAAGCCATAACATACATGCGTATTGCCGAACGGGAAATCGTTCATCTATTATTTGGCAAGCTGCTCAGCAAACAGAAAACAGCGACAGTCAAACACAAAATGAAACCTTTGATGTGGTTATTGTAGGAGCAGGAACCGCAGGTATTGCAACGGCTGCAAGTATTCTCAAACGTCAATTGAATACTCGAATCTGTTTAATTGACCCTTCCACAAATCACTATTATCAGCCGGGTTGGACATTGGTTGGTGGCGGCGTTTTTAAAGCCAATACTACTCGCAGAAATATGTCTGACGTTATTCCCAAAAATACCAAGTGGCTACGAGAGTCCGTTGAGCATTTTCAACCTGAAAACAACACCGTCAGCCTAAGCAATGGAAAAACCATTGCTTACAAGCAACTCGTCGTCGCAGCCGGCATAAAATTAAACTGGGAGGCGATTGAGGGTCTGACGGATACCTTAGGTTATAACGGAGTTACGTCAAATTATCGCTATGATTTGGCTCCGTACACTTGGGAGCTAACCAATAATTTGAAGAGTGGTAAAGCCATTTTTACTCAACCACCTATGCCGATAAAATGCGCCGGAGCACCACAAAAAGCCATGTACTTATCCTGTGACCATTGGTTGAAAACAGGCAGATTAAACAAACTTAATGTGTCGTTTTACAATGCTGGGGCAGTTTTGTTTGGCGTTTCCGAATATGTTCCTGCTCTTATGGAATATATTGAGAAATACCAAGTCGATACACACTTTAAGCATGAGCTAGTAAAAGTAGATGGTCCTAATAAAAAAGCCTTCTTCTCCTGCGTTGATGAAGAAGGGAATACCAGTATTATCGAAGAAAGCTATGATATGCTTCATGTCTGCCCACCACAAACAACGCCAGATTTTATAAAAAACAGCCCTTTAGTTGACAATGCAGGCTGGGTCGATGTTGATAAAGAAACCATGCAACACAAGTCTTTCTCTAACATTTGGTCTCTTGGTGACGTATCAAATACGCCCAATGCAAAAACCATGGCGGCGGTTCGTAAACAAGCCCCTGTTGTCGCACAAAATATCGTTAATGCCTTACAGAGCAGACAAGAAATCGCTATTTATGATGGTTACGGCTCCTGCCCTCTAACGGTTGAAAAAGGCAAAATTGTCTTGGCAGAATTCGGATATGGCGGTGTTCTCATGCCAACCTTTCCGAATTGGTTAAACAAAGGGACCAAAGCAACCAAGTTGGCTTGGATTTTAAAAGAAGACCTTTTACCTTCTTTCTATTGGCATGGAATGCTTAAGGGCCATGAATGGTTTGTAAAACCTAAAATGCGTAAATAACGGAGAATATAGAATGTTTTTAAGCTTGCTCCCAATAACAGCTTGGTTAAAGAGTTATAACCACAGTAAGTTTGGTCAAGATGCCACGGCGGCGTTTATCGTCACCATGCTATTAATACCTCAGTCGTTAGCATATGCACTTGTCGCTGGCGTTCCGCCAGAAGTCGGCTTGTACTCCAGTATCTTACCTTTAATTCTGTATGCTATTTTTGGAACAAGCTCTTCATTATCCGTCGGTCCAGTGGCAGTCGCCTCTTTAATGACAGCCTCTTCCTTGGCTAACGTTGCAGAACAAGGCACCGCCAGCTATTTAACAGGAGCGATTACACTCGCACTGTTATCTGGCATCATATTACTTGGGATGGGAATGATGAAGTTAGGTAAAATTACTAACCTGCTTTCCCATCCTGTCATTTCAGGCTTTATCTCTGCCTCTGGCATCATCATCGCCTTAAGCCAGTTAAAGCATATCATGGGCATTAGTGCTCACGGAGATAATGTTGTTTCTCAGATTATCAGCATGTCTGAGAGCATTACTGAGATAAACCTTTATACTTTGGCGGTTGGTCTATCCGTTATCCTGTTTTTATTGCTCGCAAAACGCTATGCCAAGTCATTTTTTATGGCACTAAAGTTACCTGAAACATACGCTGCTCCTCTAGCCAAAACCGCACCTATTATGGGGGTTTTAGTCAGCATTATCGTGGTATACTTATTTGATTTGCAATCTCATGGTGTCGCGATAACAGGAAGTATTCCAGCAGGATTGCCTCAATTCGGTTTATCATTACCATCCTTGTCACTGTTACAAGAGCTTACTTTGCCAGCCCTGATGATTTCTATTATTGGCTATGTTGAATCCATTTCTGTTGGTAAAACACTGGGGGCAAAACGCGGCGAGAAAGTAAAACCAAATCAAGAGTTGATTGGTTTAGGAGCAGCAAACCTAGCATCGGGATTTTCTGGAGGCTTCCCTGTAACAGGCGGTTTTTCTCGTTCTGTGGTCAATTTTGATGCAGGAGCTGTGACCCAAATGGCGAGTGTCATGACGGCGATTGGAATCTTGATTGCTTCTCTTTTTCTAACCCCGATACTTTATTTTTTGCCAAAAGCTACTTTAGCAGCAACGATAATTGTTGCCGTATCTGGCTTAGTCGATTTTTCGATTCTAAAGAAAACTTGGCATTTCTCACGCAATGACTTCTATGCTGCTTTTTCTACCATTGCGATTACCTTATTGCTGGGTGTGGAAATAGGTGTGGCTTCTGGCGTCATTTTATCAATTTTATTGCGTTTATCTCATTCGTCTGAACCTCATATTGCCGAAGTTGGACTTATTGAAGGCACAGAGCACTTTAGAAACGTGCAGCGCCATACAGTAAAAACCTTTCCTCATTTATTGAGCTTGCGCCTTGATGAAAGTATTTTCTTTGCTAACTCGGCGTTTCTCGAAGAAAAAATTATGAGCACAGTTCAAAATAGGCCTGGAATCCAACACATTATTATTCAATGCAATTCAATCAGTGAAATTGATTATAGCGCACTTGAGATGCTCGAATCCCTTAACCAACAGCTCCTAGAGAAAAGCATCAAGCTTTCCTTATCTGAAGTGAAAGGCCCTGTCATGGACAAGCTAAAAGAAAGCGATTTTATTGAGCATCTAACTGGAGATGTTTACCTAACGCATTATCAAGCGTTCAAAACATTGTCTTGAATATCAATTAAATTATATGAAGACAGAAACTATAAGATTAAAAAAGTATCACCAACTCATAAAACAAGGCGATGCTTTAAAAAATCTTTTCATTTTAAAAAGCGGTTCAATAAAAGAAGTTAGCATTAATGAAGATGGTAGTAGTTTTATCACTAAATTTCATTTTAAAGGTGACGTTCTAGGCTTAAATTCAATCGACCTTGAGTATCACCCGACGTCATTTTTAACTTTAGAAGACACAATCGTTGAAAAATTTAATTTTCAAGAACTGCTATCGAACAGTGTGTCATTTCATTATTTTTTTACCAAGATGAGTGAGAGTGTTACCGAATATACAATAAGGAAAAGAGTTTTCACTCAAAAATCCGAAGGTAAAATATCTTCTTTACTGTTAGAGCTCTTTAATAAAAACCCAGATTCCCCCGACTACTTTAATATGTCAATGACAAGAGAGGATATAGCAAACCACCTAGGCCTAAGCGAATTTACCGTCAGCAGAATATTAAGCAAACTACAAAAAGAAAGCATAATTGAAATAAAAGCAAAAAGCAGAAGTATTAAACTCATTGACAAAAAGAAATTGGAAAATAGGAGTCTCTAACATGATCCCCAAAAAACACCTAAAAATTGTCACTCCATTACTGATGTCAATATTAATGGTAACCATAATGACGGCAACCATAACAATAATAAATACAGGTATCACAGAAGGTTTCTTAGAGAGATGGGGGAAAGCTTATTTGATTTCTTGGCCTATCGCATTCTGCATCATCTTTATTTTTGGGAAAAGAATACAAACGCTATCACAAAAAATCTGTAGTAAATAATCTATTAAATTAACTCAAGGATAAAATAATGAAATACACTGAAAAATTTCAAACTATGGCCACCTTCGCTCAGTCTCAAGTTGAAGGCATAACACCCGACTCTGTAGATGATCGCATTCTAGCAGGCGCTATTGCTCTAGACATTCGGGATTCTGATGAACATATCAATGGTCACATCAAAGGCTCAATGAATATTAGCCGAGGGAAGTTAGAAATGCTAATTGAAGATCAAATCCCAAATTTAAACACAGAAATTTTATGCTATTGCAATGCCAATAACCGAGGAGCACTGTCTGCGGCATCACTAAAATCAATGGGTTATAAAAATGCAAAATACATTGCTGGTGGATTGAACGCATATAAGAAACTAGCTTAAACTAAAGTCTTCTTTGTCGATGCAGTCAAATTAAACTCCATGCTTTGAGACTCTAAAAAGCTAAATACACGTCTATAATGCAGCTGAATTCTAAATTTTCTTCTACTAAACAAGATAATTAAACCTTGTTTAGTCGCTTTTAAAGCGGCTTTACTTTTGAAAAGCTTTCCTTTCGAAGAAAATGGGAAGGAACACGAGAAAGGCTTTTTAATCGCCCTTTTACGTTTTCCTATAATATAGTTTTGCGGCGCTAGGCAAAAGTTACCCGCTCAGCCTTTCCCAGAATTAAAAATCGGAAAAATGCTCCCTCACCAAAGCCAATCAGAGGAAACAAAAATCAGACACATAAAAAGTCTCGACCTTTTAAAAAGATCGAGGCTTTCAAATATGGTAGGACTAAGCAGATTCGAACTGTTGACTGAATGGCCATCTCTATGCACTTACACTAATCATTAAGCCCGAAAAAAAGAAACTCTTTAGTTGCCTTAAACCAAAATAGCAACTAATATGTTTCTATATATTAAAAAGCAACTTATTAGTTTCCTTATGATAAACCTACTACAGCAAATCAAAAATCGCCGTTTAGCACTGAAACTCAAGCAGAATGACATGATAATGCGTATTGGTATTTCTAGGCAGCAATACCAGCGGCTTGAAGCAAAGGGCAACCCAAGACTCGATACGCTTGAACTGATTGCTAAGGGCCTAAATAGCGACGTCATGCTGATTCCAAAAGAAAAGCTGAATGCTGTTTTAGCTGTTCTTGAAAATGATGGTAACAACACATCTTTACCAAATAAACAGCCAACTCATGCTGACGAACAAAAAAAACTATCGGATGATCCATGGAAAGGACTATTAGAAGATGGAGACGAATATGACAACGGAAATTAGTGTTCTTAAGTTGACGTTACATGGCCATCTAGTGGGATATTTGGCGGGGGCAAAAAATGGACGTAATCTTCTTCATTTTGCTGAAAGCTTTCAATCTAGTACAGCTCGCCCTACTTTTAGCTTAACCACCCATCCAAATTTTCCACGTGCCGATAAAATGCTATCTGAGCCATGGGCGACAAACCAACGTCTGCACCCTATTTTGTCCAATCTATTGCCTGAAGGTTCTTTGCGAGAACTGATCGCTCAAGGGCTCAAAACTCATGTTGATAATGAGTTCCATATTTTGTCTTATCTGGGTATGGATTTACCGGGTGCATTAGTCGCTGAACCGATGGAGCCTGAAGATGTTCCTGTCCATTTATTCTCATCTCATGGTCAAGTAAAAGCGGTTAAATTCGACAAACTCAGCCAAGAGAACAAGTTCTCCTTGGCAGGCGTTCAGATGAAGTTTTCCATGAAAGAAAAAGACGGTCGATATAATCTTTCGAAAGATAATGTGCTGGGTGATTGGATTGTGAAAACACCCTCCACTAAACACAAAGAAGTGCCCGCCAATGAGTTTACTGCCATGACTCTCGCTTCTCTCATTGGCGTGGATATTCCTGAAATAAAATTGGTCGAGATAGACCAATTAGACAACCTTCCTCAAATCAACCTTCCGGATGAAAAATTAGCTTTCGCCATAAAACGGTTTGATCGGCGTGACGACCAACGCATTCACATGGAAGACTTTGCTCAAGTTCTTGTGAAGTACCCACATGAAAAATACAGTTCTGGCAACTACGAACAAATAGCAAAAATCCTGTATCAGTTTTCTGGTAATGGTTTAAGTGATGTCCAGCAACTTGCTCGTCGTATACTCACCAACATCCTATTAGCAAACGGCGACGCCCATTTGAAAAACTGGAGCTTACTGTATACAGATCAAGTCACACCCAGACTTTCCCCTGCTTACGACATAGTCACCACCAGTGTTTATATTAAAAGTGAGCAACACTTTGCCCTTAATCTAGCTAAGACAAAAGCTTGGTACGATGTCTCATATAAGCACTTTGAACATTGGGCTACTAAATCAGATATTCCATGGCGAGCGATCAAACCGCATCTGGACGATGCGATGGAAAAAGCCAGAAGCCTTTGGCCTCAGGCTTTGCTCGACTTACCGATGAATGAAGAGCACAAACAACAGCTAAAAGCGCATTGGCAGAGACTTCATGAAGATTTTCGAGTTTAATACTGTATAGCAAAGTCTAATAAATCCAGATTAATCATATTCTTTATAGACATATAGATAGGGATATATACCGAAGTATGAGAATTGAACGTCTATTGTACTTAGACATAAAAAGACCCCCAGTAATTGGATAGTCCAACTATTGGGGGTCACTTCATAGCTCGGCTTTTTCCTTTCAGCTTGATAACCTGTTGGATTTGATGGATTTATCGTTTATCAATATTGTTGATAAACTGTCATCGTTCCTTTTTGGCTAAACTGAATCACATTAAAATCTTTGTATTGCTGACCTTTTGCAGCCATGCCAGGAGAATACCTTGGCATTCCAGGCACAGCCAACCCTGATACATTTTCAGGTTTCTCAAGTATTAAACGTGCCACATCTTGTTCTGGCACATGCCCTTCAATTAAGTAACCGTCGATTACAGCGGTGTGACACGATTGTAGTTGCATGGGCATACCCACATCTTTTTTTAAAGAGGACCAGTCTTCTGTGTGATGATAATTAACGGTATATCCCTCTGCCTTCATTAGCTCCCCCCATTTAACACAACAACCACATGTCGGAGACTTGTAGAGATCTATTATAGGTTGTGCAAACACGCTTGCACTGACTAACGTTAAGATTGAAGTTGCAATGCTTTTATTTATTACCTTCATATATTCACCTCTTTCAAAATTAGCTATTTACTATTAATTTGGCTATCTGATAATTTTACCGCCCGCAGCCTTAAAGCATTTAGTATGACACTCACCGAGGACAACGACATAGCTACAGCGGCAAAAATAGGCGATAAGAGAATACCTGTAAACGGATAAAGTACTCCTGCAGCAATCGGTACTCCTGCCATGTTATAAATGAATGCAAAGAACAGGTTCTGCCGAATATTACGCATGGTTGCCAGGGATAATCGCCGTGCCTCCACGATGCCCATCAGATCGCCACGTAATAGAGTAATACCCGCACTTTCGATAGCCACGTCGGTTCCTGTCCCCATGGCAATACCTACATCTGCGGTTGCCAAGGCTGGCGCATCATTAACACCATCACCAGCCATAACAACAACACGACCCTCATTTTTAAGCTGTTGAATAACATTGCCTTTATCTTCCGGCAATACTTCTGCCTTCACTTCATCAATGTGGAGTTTTCGAGCTACAGCTTCGGCAGAGGTACGATTATCTCCGGTCAGCATCACCACACGAATCCCTTCATTCTGCAGAGCGGCTATTGCCGCTTTAGTGGTGTCCTTGATCGGGTCTGCAATCGCCAGCAAACCACAAACCTTTCCATCAACTGCGGCAAAAATTACTGTTGCACCGTCCTCTCGAAGTTGATTGGCTTCTTCCTCAAAGGCGGATGTATCAACATTTTCTGACTGCATTAACAATCGATTACCAAGCAGAACCCTTTTTCCATCGACTTCACCAGTAACGCCTTTGCCGTTTGGAGAGTCGAAATCTATGGCGTCTGGTAATGTTAGGTTCATTGTTTTAGCTTTATCCAAAATAGCATGTGCCAAAGGGTGCTCGCTGCCCTTTTCAAGGCTACCGGAATAACGCATCAAGTCCTCATCGCTGAAACCGTTTGCCAAGACCAGTTTTGTCACCTGAGGCTTACCTTCGGTCAAGGTCCCGGTTTTATCCACTACCACTGTGTCTACTTTTTCCATCCGCTCCAACGCTTCAGCATCTCGGATCAAGACACCGATCTGAGCGCCACGACCAACACCGACCATGATCGACATAGGAGTCGCCAGACCCAAGGCACAGGGACAAGCAATAATCAGCACACTCACAGCTGCGATCAGACCAAAGGCCATGGGTGGCGTTGGACCGACGATAGACCAGACTCCGAATGCAATGATAGAAACCAACAGAACCACCGGAACGAACCAACCAGCCACTTTGTCAGCCATTCCCTGAATAGGTGCACGACTTCGCTGCGCACTGGCAACCATCTGGACGATCTGGGACAACATTGTGTCTCGTCCGACTTTGTCGGCTCGTAAAATAAAACTGCCTTGCTGATTAATGCTACCACCAATTACCTGATCTCCAGTCTTCTTAGTAATAGCCAAGGGTTCACCAGTGACCATGGATTCATCAACGTTGGAACGGCCTTCAAGCACTTCGCCATCTAGAGGTACCTTATCGCCTGGTCGAACTCGCAATCGATCGCCAACCTTAACTTGATCGAGCGCCACATCAGACTCACTGCCGTCATCGTCCAGTTTTCTTGCCGTGGCCGGAGCTAGATCCAATAGAGCTTTGATAGCGCCAGAGGTTTTTTCTCGAGCTCGGAGTTCAAGTACCTGACCTAACAACACCAGCACAACAATGACAGCGGCCGCCTCGAAATACACTGCGACTGAGCCATCGTCAGCGTGAAAAGCGTCAGGAAATTTCTGCGGAGCCAAGGTTGCGACAAAACTGTACAACAGAGAAACACCCGTACCGATGGCAATAAGTGTGAACATATTAAGGTTACGATTAAGTACAGATTTCCAACCACGCACAAAGAATGGTCCACCACACCAAACGACCACTGGAGTAGCTAAAGCCAACTGAATCCAATTGGATATTTGTGGCGACACAATATGGTCAATCTTAAAGAGATGGCCTCCCATTTCGATCAAAAAAACCGGAAGTGCCAGAGCCAGACCAATCCAGAATCGACGAGTCATGTCGGCGAGCTCTACTGAAGGGCCGTCGTCGAGGCTTACTTCCTCAGGTTCCAGCGACATGCCACAAATCGGGCAGTCACCGGGGCCTTGTTGACGGACTTCTGGATGCATAGGACAGGTAAACATGGTTCCGGCCGCAACCGGCTCTGTTTGCTCATTTTCTTCGCTGAGATACTTCTCTGGATTATTATCGAACTTCGACTGACAGCCGGAAGAACAGAAATACCAAGTTTTATCTACATGCTGACTACTATACTTTGCGGTTTGAGGATCTACCGACATTTTGCACACAGGGTCATGCACCCCATGGCTTTTATGTTCATGATGATTCGTGTGCTCACTCATATTGTGCTCCTTTTTTACTCGCGGGCCAGTCAGAAAAAGCAATGAAATATAACAAAGCCATATTGACCATTGGGACCAATATCAGCAGTCCCAGCCAGCCAGAATATCCAGCTCGCTTGCATATTCTATAGACAGGTATAACGACTAAGATCACAATCACTAACATCCACATCCAGTGTCCTACCCACATAGTGCTACCAAACATACTTTCGCTCATCATGGTATTGTCCTTTCTTTTATATCGTAGAAATTAATGGTGATGTTAGTGAGACTTTTATCTTTCATCTCACTGACATCCCTTTTACTTCTTGTAAAAAAATTAAAACCAAGCCGTTACGCCAATGACAAACTGAGAGTTGCTAATGCTATCTCCATTATCACGAGCAAGATCAGCCGTAGCACCGAGCTTTTTACTCCAGTCTATACCTATATAAGGTGCAAACTTACGTGTTATTTCATACTTTAGTCGAAGGCCTGCATTGATATCAGTAAGACCAGCACCCATGCTTAACTCGTCATCACTCTTACCATAGGCGTTCATTTCAAATTCAGGCGTTAATATCAGTTTTTGAGTGATTAACCATTCCTGTTCGATGCTTAAACGAATGGAGGTTTGCCCTTTTTCTCCAACAAAGAAAGCACCGTCAATGTCGAAAAAATACGGAGCCAAACCTTGGAAACCAAGCACCAACCAATCACGAGATGGGGACGGTTTAATATCTCGCCTTACGCCCATCTGCATATCCCAATACGGCGCTACGGCATGACTGTATAGAGCCTGTACTTCTAGGTCCTGGTCGTCACTATTCTGGTATTCACCTGACGTTTTAAGCCAGATTTTATCCATATCATAACCAACCCATGCTTGAAAACTAAAGCTGATTGGATCGTCTGACTCAAGGCCTTTTTCTAATTGGTCGATGGCGACATAACTTAATAAAGGGTCATCTTCCGCACCTGCATAAGACAAAGAGCTCATAACAGAAGCCGTTGCCATCACTAATGTAAAGCCTAGTGAATTAAAGTTTTTCATTTATTACTCTCCTTATTTGATGACCACTTTTCTAAACATGCCAGGCATGTGATATAGCAAATGGCAGTGATATGCCCATTGCCCCAAGGCGTCTGCGGTGACTAAATAGCTGATTTTTGAACCAGGCTGAACCATCACAGTATGCTTACGTGGAATGTAATCAGGGTCTCCTGTTTCTAACTCGCTCCATACACCATGTAGATGCATGGGATGAATCATCATGGTGTCGTTCACCAAGGTAATTCGCACTCTTTCGTTATACGCCAATTCAAGTGGAGCGGAATCAGCAAAATTGATTCCATTAATTGACCACATATAACGATTCATATTGCCCGTTAGATGCAGCTGGATTTCTCGAGTGGGTTGACGTTTATCATGAGTAGGATGCAAGCCTTTTAGGTCTGCGTAGGTCAGTACTTTACGGTTATAGTTCGCTTGATGATCCCTTAAGCCAATACCTGGGTCGTTAAGGCCGCTTTGAGGCATGCCTGATTGCATGTCTACTTGAGGACCATTTTCTGAATCTAGATGCTTAATCTCATTGTCACTGCCGTAACCTGCTAAACCTAAAGTAGGCATAACCATACTTGGCTGACTGAGATCCATCCCTTCCATGCCAGTCATTGAGCCTGAACCCATTGCCATTTTGCTGTGATCCATGCCTTCCATGCCAGCCATTGAGCCTGAACCCATTGCCATTTTGCTGTGATCCATGCCTTCCATGCCAGCCATTGAGCCTGAGCCCATTGCCATTTTGCTGTGGTCCATGCCTTCCATGCCCGACATAGAGTCTGAACCCATTGCCATTTTACTGTGGTCCATGCCTTCCATGCCCGACATAGAGTCCGAACCCATCGCCATTTTACTGTGGTCCATGCCTTCCATGCCCGACATAGAGTCCGAACCCATCGCCATTTTACTGTGGTCCATGCCCTCCATATTCATGCCCATATCGCCATGCCCTAAGATCGGCATAGGGTCCATATCAGGGATTTTGGCCGTGAACATTTCATCTGATGTGAAGTTACCAACGGTATAACCAGAACGGTCAATGCTCTGAACGAAAATACAATAAGCATCCTCCATCTTCGGCTCGACTATCACATCGTAAGTTTCCGCAACACCAATTCGAAATTCATCGATGGTAACAGGCTGAACATTTTGTCCATCACTCGCTACCACGGTCATTTTTAAACCTGGAATTCGCACATCAAATATCGTCATCGCAGAGCTATTAATAAAGCGAAGACGAACTTTTTCTCCTTGTTTAAAGAGTGCTTGCCAAGGTTGTGCCGGTGGGTTCCCATTCATTAAATACGTATAGGTGGCGCCCGTGACATCAGAAATATCTCGGTCACTCATACGTTCCTGATTCCACATGGAGCGTGCTCTCCATGTGTTCACCAACCCTTGTTTTTTGATATCAGAAAACAAATCAGACATCGTTCTTTCACTGTAATTGTAATAGTCTGATTGCTTCTTTAAATTCGCATATATCGTTTCAGGCGCCTCATCCGACCAGTCCGACAGCATGATGACATGCTCCCGATCAAACACAACAGGGTCTGCTTCTTTAGGGTCTATAACAATCGCGCCATACACTCCCGTTTGTTCTTGAAAACCTGAATGACTGTGATACCAATAGGTACCACTTTGCTTAACTGGAAATTTATATTCGAATGTTTCTCCCGGTTTGATGCCCGCAAAACTAAGGCCAGGAACGCCATCCATTTCTGTCGGTAAAATCATCCCATGCCAGTGCAAAGAGCTGTCATGATCAAGATTGTTTTTTACTCTTAGCGTGACCGTTTCACCTTCTTTCCAGCGTAACAAGGGTCCGGGAAACAGTTGATTAATGACCGTTGCTCTAGCAGGCGTTCCCGTAAAATTAACGGTTTTATAATCAATGCTTAAATCAAAAACTGTCCCAGATAACTGAGTTAAAGATTGGCCAATGGCACTTGCTAGTGCATTTTTTGAAAACGGAATGGTAGTTAAAGCCAGCATGGCAGAAGCACCAAATACAAACTGACGACGGCTAAGCACTGTACCGCTCGATGATTTGTTCTGCTCTTCGTGTGAAGGTTTGAATACTGTCATAAACTGAACTCCCTTAATCTAATTAAACCCACAACACCTGTTTGCAGGTGCAACCAAATAATGTAATGAATAAAAGACATAATTGTCTCCAACAATGTTCTTGAGAAGATCCAATACAGGCATTATCCCTGTAGTGGATAAAAGGTTAATAATAGAAAATAACGGTTAGTGACCTTGGAGCGTCCGACAAAACGACGGAATCATCCAAAGATTAAGAAAGTATCGGAGGGCGATATAAAGAAGAGCTATTCAACGGTAGCTCTTGTTGAACTAGATGAGTACTACTCTGACTCAGTTGAGAGCCGCAATAAATCCACTGACGATCAATGATCGCGGCCATCGACATGCAAACGCTCATCGGACACGAGCTTTTGTCTTTGCAACAATCTAACGCATTCGTGACCGGCAATATTTGAACATACTGATCTGTGTGTGTTTCAACAGACGCGTTGTGCAACGAAGCCTTATGATCGACCATCGAGCCATAAGTAGCAGTAGCAGTAAGTTGCATTGAGTGATATGCCATTGGACCAGCCACAGAAGTCATTGTCTGGCTAACAAACACGAGCAAAACAAATATAATGATAACGATTTTATTTTGTCTCATTATTCTTCCCCCAATCAACTTTCACCCCAAACAACATCACTTTAAATACACTTCTAATTAATGCATTGGAGGACCAACAAACGTCGTAAATATCGCCGTGACCACCAAAATAGAAGAAGCGATCATTTTTTCCATTAAAATAGATTTTTGAATAAGAAATGTATTACCGCGTTTCAGTATTAACGGCACAAGATGTAATTTATGGTATGCCGTCATCACCAGAATAACAACGACCAAAGCAAGTTTCACCAACAACCAGAAACCATAGTCTGACGAGAATAAGTCTTGCCATCCTGTCAGAACATAGCTCATCCATGCTCCACAGATAATCAAAATCAAAACAGCAACCGCTGCAAGTTCGCCAAAACGCTCTAAGATTCGATTAGATTCCTGGTGCGTGGATTTTCGCGCAACCAACCACAAAGGGAATAGCAACCCTAACCACCAAGCAGCAATCAAGATATGAGTAAAGAATATAATTTGATAATACCAAGCTTGCTCTGTCGCATGACCCGTGAATGAAAACGAATAAATCAAACTGGCTATGCCCAAGGAAGCGACCATTAATGCAAGGCGTGAAAATGGCCACAGACTGAAGGCACGATCCGACCCAAGGGTAAATGACGCTATGATCACCAAGCAATAACCAATCACATTAGCGATTAAGGTACTGCCCGCAGGCGAATCCCAATAGATAGAGACCATCATAGGGTCAAACATGAGCGATAGACTCTCTTCCATCGCCCCACCAACGAGGATAAAAAAATAAGCTATTGTCGCCGCTAAACCAATCAACGCACCTCCTCGTACGTACCTTTTTATACTACTCAATAAAGCAGACTGATGACGCAACAAACAAAATGCAAATAGCCCACCTACAACGCTTGATATACCAAAATACAATACCAACGTGTCAATAATTGCGCGATTTCCCAGTTCGTTAACATCATACAGCCCCTTTTTTATAAAATGGGGTAAGCGGATTAAATGGTTGATCTTACCTTTGCATGAGAGTGAGACAAACCGGCATCTCATCGGATTATCTGGTTGATGCTTCACCTACTGCTGGTGCATGTTTCCTTCGCTAATTCCAGCAAGAACCCCACACGCCTCAACTTCCCGGTCATCGTTGCAACTCGCTCTCAGTGAAACGAGTTGTTTCTCAAGCGCTTGCAGAGCGGTTATCTGCGACCGCACATGAGAGATGTGATCATCGAGCAAGGCGTTGACGGCGGTACAAGGCTGATGAGGGTCGTCCTGATAGCTCTGTAGTTCCTGAATCTCAGCCAGTGACAGGCCCAGGATTCTGCAGCGACGGATGAAGGCCAGCCCCTCACCATGCTTCTCGGTATAGACACGGTAACCGTTGTCCTGCCGATCAGGCGGCGGCAACAAGCCCTGCTGTTCATAGAAGCGGATCGTCTGTGTTTCGACCCCTACCAACTGCGCCAACTGACCAATGCGCATCAGCCTCCTCCCCAACGGATTCTTTACTCTATTGACCTTATAGTAGCTTTATAGTTTAAAATGGTACCACAACATTGTTCAAGTGGAGTAGTATCATGAGCAAATCCTGTGGTGGCGCCTGTGGCGCTGATGCAACGTCCGCAGCGGATACCGATATACAGGCCTCCTCCGAGGCGCCAGGGAGATGGGTCAGTGTTTATGCCGTGCCGAAGATGGACTGTCCATCAGAAGAACGAATGATTCGCCTAGCCCTGAACGGCTTTGAGGAGATTCGGGCGCTGTCCTTCGACTTGTCGAACCGCCGGCTGAAGGTCGTGCATGACGGCGAGGTCGAGCCCGTCACCTCGAAACTGAAGACCTTGGGGCTAGGCGCCTCGCTTCAGGAAACCGTCGCTGCAAATCCGGAGACCATCAAGGCCGCCGAGTTTTCGGCAGCTTCTGCTAAGCAAGAATCCGGGACCCTGCGCTGGTTGCTCGGCATCAATGCACTTCTGTTCGTGGTGGAAATGACTGCCGGTCTGATCGCCCAGTCCACCGGCCTGATTGGAGAATCCCTGGACAATTTTGCCGATGCGGCGGTGTACGGGCTTGCCCTTTATGCGGTTGGACATAGCGTGAAAATGCAGGTACGTGCCGCGCATCTTGCTGGTGTACTGCAACTGATCTTGGCTGTGGGCGTGCTCGTAGAGGTGGTGAGACGCTTTGTATTCGGTAGTGAGCCTGAATCGCTGGTGATGATGGCTATCGCATTCGTCGCATTGATTGCCAATACCAGTTGTCTGCTGCTCATATCCAAACATCGGGAAGGCGGGGCGCACATGAAGGCAAGCTGGATATTCTCGGCCAACGACGTGGTGATCAACCTGGGGGTCATCACCGCCGGCGCCCTGGTCGCGTGGACCGGTTCCAATTATCCGGATCTGATTATCGGCACCATCGCGGGGGGCATTGTACTTAACGGTGCCAGACGCATTTTGGCGTTGAAGGGTTAAATAATGCTCATTATTGGCAAAAAGCTCTCGCCGTATGCCCTATTGTCCATATCGGGCCTGCTGGCAGCGTCTGATCAGGCTGTAAAGTGGCTGGTGCAGCAATCAATGGCCTATGGCGAGTATGTTTCGGTGACCCCGTTCTTTAACTGGGTGCACCTATGGAACACCGGTGCCGCATTCAGTCTTTTTGCGAATGGTGGAGGCTGGCAGCGCTACTTTTTTATCGGAATCGCGGTAGTGGTCTCGATTTTTCTGATCAAGCTGATCCTTGAAAATCGTCATAAAGGAGAAGCCATCGCTTACAGTCTTATCCTCGGTGGCGCCATGGGCAACCTGATTGACCGGGTCTTTCGCGGCTATGTTGTGGATTCCTTTGATTTCTATTGGCGAGACTGGCATTGGCCGGCCTTCAACCTGGCTGATATTGCAATTGTCCTCGGTGCCTTACTTTTCGTTTCCAGCAGCTTGTTGGGTAAAAAAGCAAACACCAATGCCGAGCCGGATGGATCTGACTGACACCTACGCCTATACAACACCATGACCGAACTTCCCGACAACATCCTTCACCTGCCGCAATACCAAGTACTGGGCTGCAAATCAACCGACGACGAAATGCACTTCCAGGTGGACGTGCCCGATCCCATCGCCTGCGAGGAATGCGGTGTGCAGGGTGAGTTCGTACGGTTCGGCAAGCGTGACGTTCCCTATCGTGATCTGCCCATCCACGGCAAGCGGGTCACTCTCTGGGTGGTCCGCCGCCGATACACCTGCCGGGCCTGCAAGACAACATTCAGGCCCCAGCTACCGGAGATGGTGGACGGATTCCGTATGACACTGCGGCTGCATGAGTACGTGGAGAAGGAATCCTTCAACCACCCCTACACCTTTGTGGCGGCACAGACCGGCCTGGACGAGAAGACGGTGCGCGACATCTTCAACGCCCGCGCCGAGTTCCTGGGGCGCTGGCACCGCTTCGAGACGCCCCGCATCCTGGGCATTGACGAGCTATACCTGAACAAGCGCTACCGCTGCATTCTGACCAACATTGAGGAGCGAACCCTGCTCGACCTGCTGGCCACCCGCCGCCAGGACGTGGTGACCAACTACCTGATGAAGCTGAAAGACCGGCAGAAGGTCGAGATCGTCAGCATGGACATGTGGAACCCCTACCGGGCAGCGGTCAAGGCTGTGCTGCCCCAGGCCCGTATCGTGGTCGATAAGTTCCATGTGGTGCGCATGGCCAACGATGCCCTAGAGAGAGTGCGCAAGGGCCTCAGAAAGGAGCTGAAACCGTCCCAGAGCCGGACTCTCAAGGGAGACCGGAAAATCCTGCTGAAACGCGCTCACGAAGTCTCAGACCGGGAGCGCCTCATCATGGAGACCTGGACAGGCGCGTTCCCGCAACTGCTGGCCGCCTACGAGCACAAGGAGCGCTTCTACGGCATCTGGGACGCCACCACACGGCTCCAGGCAGAAGCCGCCCTGGACGAGTGGATAGCCACCATCCCGAAGGGCCAAAAGGAAGTCTGGAGCGATCTGGTCAGGGCAGCGGGAAACTGGCGCGAAGAGACCATGACCTACTTCGAGACGGACATGCCCGTCACCAACGCTTACACGGAGTCCATCAACCGACTGGCCAAGGACAAGAACCGTGAAGGGCGCGGTTACTCCTTCGAGGTGATGCGGGCACGAATGCTCTACACCACGAAGCACAAGAAGAAGGCACCGACTGCGAAGGTCTCTCCTTTCTACAAGAAAACCATCGGTTACGGACTGCCGGACTTCGCAGAGGAACTCAACTACGGAGTCGATCTATCAACCATCTGAGGGTGGTATCAGATTGATGGGGTGAAGGTGCCCCATCAACCATTAAGTCCGTATACCCAGAAAAAATACTTCCATGTTGAAGGGGCAAGACACTGGGTGTTTGCGATCTGATGATCGGATTAATGGCATAAGCCAACGGTTGCGGCTGTTTTCAGCATCGACCGTTCTGATCGTAAGGCACATTAAAATACGTAGTGCAGTGAATCCCTACAATCCGACATGGAACGCTTATTTGGAGCGCCGCCATCGATCGATTTCCCCATTGTGAAGCTCGGTCATATCAAGGCTGTTGAGAGGCTTGAGCCGTATGAGGGGTGACTCTCAAGTACGGTTCTTAGGGGAGGATGGTGTGGTAACACACTGTCCTTACCCGACTAAAAGCACATATTGGAGTCGATGCCAAACGTGGCTTGGTGCATAGTTTCACCACCACTTCTGCCAATGAACATGACCTAAACCAAATCACTGAGCTCATGCATGGCGATGAGACGTTTGTCTCTGCTGACTCAGGCTACCGTGGCGTGGAAAAACGTGAGGAAACCAAAGATAAGACGTTGGAGTGGTTGATTGCGGAGATGCCAAGCAAGGTTCGGGAATGGAAAAAGCATCCCCGTATTAATAAAATCCCCATCAATACTGAGTACATAAAAGCGAGCATCAGAGCAAAAGTAGAGCACCCGTTTCGGATACTGAAGTGCCAGTTTGGGTTCCGCAAAGTGGTCTATAAAGGTCTATCAAAAAATGACAATAAGCTCGCGGTGTTGTTTGCACTGGGAAACATACTGCGAGTGGATCAGATGATAAGGTCTGCACGGGGTTAATCCGTCTTGATGATGGTAGTTGGAGCTTTTAAGCCTCCAACTAGGGAATAGACACACTAAAAACCGAGGTTTTAAGTAAATTAAAGAGCGAATCAGGCCAGCTGCGACTTAGTGCTAATAATCTGACTTAATCGCACGTTCCCTAACGTTGGGTTGACATTTCACTACAGACCATGCTAAAAAATTAGAGTCGAAATTCCGAATCAAGGACTGATTTTCATGGAAAATATTCAAGCACTTTACTATTCTCTCGAGCTTATATCCTTTCAAGATCTTTCGAATATTCCTCATCAATCACAGGCAGAGTTAGCTATGAAAATCGAGGATCTTCAAGACCACTTAAAATTAGTCATAGATGAGCATCCACCCTCTTCATCAAAGCAGCAATTAGATTTACTCTAAAAGTAACATTACACCTATTTTTCACAATATATCTCACTGTTCAACTAGAGATTAAAACTAGCGACACTAAAGAATGTGTGACTGTTGTCACACTCAAAAGCAAGCTTGTACCCACTGTTAACCAAAATTCACGCGCCCACGCTGTTCACGATATCAGCATGAATGATTTACTCAATGTGCTATAACGAAGTGATATTTCGGATAAACTAAAGGCGCTACTCACTGGCCGCTCACTCGTCATTTTTAATTCTGTATACGACATTCGCCCGAATGATGATGCAAACCGAGAACGCGTTTTATAAACCCACTGAGTGGACAGCCGACATTAAAAGACATTGCGCCATAGAGATAGCCGCCCAAAAGTACGGTCCCACGAATAAGTGCGGCACGATCTCATTGATCAATGACGCAGCTCATGCTGGCGTGAAATGGAAAGGGTCGGCACACAGTGCGGTTGCAGACACACTGGCTTTGGTGGATTTAGTTAACACAATAGGGTGATTGACTATAAGTGATGTACAAACGGAGTATGAGGCTTATTGGGACTGCCCAAAATGCGCCCAGCACGCATCAGAACACGACAAAGCGGTTGACGATGATAGGGAACTTTTTTACGTTATATACCCATAGGAAGACGATATAGATGACGACGAACTCGAACAGTGCGGTCACGAATATAGAGTAAAAAAATAAGGACGAGCTATGTTTAAACGTATTTCTTTTGCGATCTTTCTCGCTGTTTTTGTTCATAATCTGGCTAATGCGGCCCCAGCCAATTTTGACCAAGCAAAAACCTTGCTACGCCAACACGTCTATTTCGATCAAAACACCCAGGGCGATTTGTATTGCCGCTGCCAATGGGATTGGCGAGGTCGATCAGGCGGGTCTATATCCAGCCAAAACGCGGCCGCGTGCGGACTGGATCAATCCTATCAGCCAACCCGTGCTCAACGCACTGAATGGGAGCATGTCTTTGCGGCAAGCAATGCCGCCAACCATTTTCCTTGTTGGCGCGAAGACGGTCGCAGCAATTGTCAAAAAACAAATCCCACATTCAATGCCATGGAAGCCGACATGCACAACCTCACCCCGGTCGTTGGGTCTTTAAATGCCGTTCGTAGCAATTACAAATGGGGATTGATACCGGGTGAGGCACGGGAGTTTGGACGTTGTGATTTTGAGGTTGATAGAGCTCAACGAGTGGCTGAACCGCCCGAATCCGCACGAGGAATGATTGCCAGAATTAAGCTGTACTTTGCAGATAGATACAACATTAGATTGTCTTCACAGCAGCGCCAGTTATTCCAGTCATGGAATGCAATACACCCTGTTACTGATTGGGAACTTGAACGCGATCGTCGAATCGCTAAATACCAGGGTTGGCACAATCCATACGTTCTAGAAAGAGCAAGGCTTGGCACCGTATCACCTTCTAATAACGTGCCTCAGTCAACGGACGTGCAAGCGCACCAGACCGCTCCACCCACTGATACTGAAGTAGTAAGAGGAAACCGTCGTAGTGGCGTCTACCATCTCGCTAGCGGGTGCCCTAGCTACCACTCAATAAGCAATGCCAATATTGTGGAGTTTGACAATGAGAGCAACGCAATAGAAGCAGGGTTTCGTAAAGCTGGCAATTGCCGATAGGTGCATTGAAAGTAAGCGTTCATTCTAGGGATTCATTGACTTTCAGAGCAATGGCGATTTAACGGATTATCTGCAAACAGGTATTTCCTTCGCCTTGGTGTTAAGTCGGCGACCTCTTTGGCTGGATTGCTGGCTAACGCGTTGCAGGACATCCGTCAGGTAGACGTTGGGGTCGATGTCATGCAGCTTACATGTGCAGATTAGGCTTTGGATGAGGCAAATGTGTTCGGCACCCAGTTCTGTCCAAAAGAAGAGCCCGTTTTTCTTACCCATAGGGATGGGTCTTATCTCTCGCTCTAGGTGGTTGGTGTCCATGGCGACATCGGGTTTTTCTAAGAAGACCATCAGTTGACGTTTGCGCTTTAAGGTGTAGTTCAGCGCTTTCATCCAGCTATCGTCTGGTAATAGGTCTGCCCGTTGTCTTTGCTCTTTGCAAAAGGCAAAAAACTGTTCCGCAAAGGGCTTGCTATGTTGTGCTCGATAATCTTTTTTTTCTCATTTGACCAACCTTTCTGCTTGATGTGGCTTTCGTGTTGTTTCAAGACGGCAATCAGGTTAAAGGCGTATGTCACGACCTCGATTTCTTCCTATTCGGCTTTGAGTAACTGACTGCGCATATGCACCCAGCACGTCAGACAGTTCTCAGCTATACTACATACCAGCAATCAATGATATTTTTGGGTAACAGACAATGGCCTTAATTAAGTTTACAAACATTTTTGAAGTAGTTACGGCAAACGAAGAGGAAGCTCTGAGTCTAAAGACTCAAGCAGACATAATTACTACGATTCGTGATATGGCTACTCAACATGGTTGGTCGCATGTCGAAGTCTGTGCTGAAGGAAACCATATTGTGATTAAACAGGCAAACAGTCGAATAAATCAAAATCGACTAAGTGAAGCAGAGCTAATTGAAGGGCTAGATTCCCATACAGCTCACGCAGATGAGCTGTTTCTTAATGTGGATCACGAACTCGCTGAAGCTCTAATAGATCAACTCAATGAGTTAGAGCTGCCTTTTATTGTTCGATCTCATAAAATCTCATAGGAAGCGAACAGAAATTGAAGTCAACCGTTCCAGGCAAAAGCTGCCCCCGATTTTATGACAGACCGAAGAGATATCGTTGAAAACGTTGGGGGGGGGGATCCAGATTGATTGAGCGGTTGTCTAGTCAATATCTAAGAACTAAATATCAACCCAGCCCCAATTAATCCTAGTAACCATAGGTAAATGAAATGTTAGTGACAAATGAAATAACACAAATGGCCAAAGCCATAGTAACCCAGTTGCCTATTCTGAATGGTATATCGAACTCTGATGAGCACCAACAAGCCCTCATACTTTTAGAAGACTTGATAGAACACTATGATGACAACCTGATCATCATTGAAGCCTTGAGCAATGTTATTGCTCGATATGAAGATGAGTCAGCCGAGTTTGATGCTTTCAATAAACGACAAATAGCTCTTAACTCAGCAGCTGAAAACTAAAATCATCTTAACCTTTGATATCAAATAGCTACACTGTTTATTTAAACTATAACCCCGTGGACGATTTTTCCCAAAAGGTCACTTACCCGCTGCATTCCTTCTTTAGTCCCCATCACTGATTCAGGCGATTGACCATTTAAGGCTAAGGCAGGTTTTTTCATCCATGACGTCCAACTGTCTTCGTCACCAAACAGCTTTAGACCCAATTGATGAACCCTTTCATTCAGCGCTCTCATTTCTGACGCTTCAACTGCCTCTAAAATAGCGGCATAAGTGTCAGCAGGAACACAGTAAAATACGGGGTTACCATCCTGCATTACAGCAACTGGGCTGCCTTTTGAATCATTCATAACAAGATCAAGACTGCTCTCAATATCATGAATATCAATGCATTTTTCGGCATAATTTTTTCGTTTATTGCTCATACATATCCCCTAACATGACTGATAAGTACAATGATGATCAACTGTCTAGGAAACTAGGTCCATACCAGCTATCAGGATAAATGAACCTATAGTTCTTCACTTATCTGCTGCATATGGTCATTCACAGAGCTATCAAAATAGCGTCCAGCCTCAATATCAGCCCTAGCTTCTAGCAAGGCAATCTCAAGCTCATACTCTCTGAACTTAGTGTATTTATGCAAATCCATCACTACATATGTATTTCTACCTCGGACAGATATAATCACTTCTTCATCTTCTAACAAACCGGCCTCAACAGCAGCCACACCCTTGGCTTTTAAGTCAGTAGCAGTAACACCCCTCATAAGCTCACCTCTTTTTTCTTACGAATAGTGCTATTAAAAGTACAGTCTGAACTTCCCAGACTTTACTAGACCACCAAAGTATGAACACCTAAAAAAACCACAAAAAAATGACTCATCATTGTTCTAGTACACCAATTATATGCAATTATATTTTTTCTTATAAATTATATGTTTTCTTATAATTGGGCACTTTTCACTAGAAGTATGACGACACTTCAGCAACAGGCGCATCTTTAGACTCACTCGACTCGATCAAGTTTTTTATAACATCACTCTGCTTTGAAAATAATTTCTTACCTTGAGAAAATCGTCAAGTGAAGGGTTCTCTAGCATAAACTCCCTGGCTGATTTGCCATTAAATGTCGGATGATGTATTGGCCTTTTGAAAAAATCATACTTAAAGCCAGGTGGTGAACTTAGGTGAATCATCTTGTATATACTTACCAGCATCGCCAGTATATCAATAGTGTCTTGGTCAACTTGAAGACTGTCATTAGTCTGTGCGGTCTCTTTCCATTGATTCCAAGTTGAAACCGTAATACCGCCTAGAAGAACACACATCTGTTCATCTGATAAATCCCAACGCCCTTGTGGACATTGTTCCTCTAGCCATAATACAACCGTTGCTATTATCTTGCCTGCTGTCTCTTTACTGACATTTTTATTGATACCTTCATCGTTCATGGAACACCCCTCCACCACTATCGTTTGAATTTTTCATTCGTCGCTGATTTCCATTTTCTACATTTCGAGTCAATACACTTTCGGTAACTCATCCCACCTGGTCGTATACGCTGGAGATAAGTGTTCTCTTTTCATTGACCATTGTGGTGACACGCCTTGAGAGGCAAAAAAAACCTTGCCGAGGCCGCTGTGGTTGATTTTGTCCACGACACTCATTAATGCTTTTGAGTTGATTTTTGTATTATCTGCTTGGAATAAATCTTGCTGAAAAGCGCCATGTTCATAAAAATCCGCCAACATTACACCGCCTTTGGCGTAGCGATAACCTGAACGATAGATGCGACGAAACAGCACGTCGGCCACTTCTAATAAGTCTCGCGTGTCGTCGGTTGGGTTAGGCAGTTCTGCAGAAAGGGTTTTCGAATACTGCGGTTCGTTTGGAATGAATGGACTGGTACGAACGAACACACTCACCACGCGACAAAAGCGTTTTTCACCGCGTAATTTCTCGGCGGCTCTGGTTGTGTACTTGGCAATTGCTTCCCGTAGTTCGCGCTTGTCTGTCACTTTATGGCCAAATGAGCGACTGCAAATGATTTGCTGCTTTGTTGGCCTGACCAATTCCAAATCCAAACAGGACACTCCATTTAATTCTCGAATGGTTCGCTCCAACACCACTGAGAACTCACTTCGAATCGATTTAGGGTCTGCATTCGCAAGATCCAAGGCGGTATGAATTCCCCTCGTCTTTAGCTTAGCCGTGGTGCGTCGACCAACACCCCACACGTCACTCACATCAACCAACGCTAATAAACGCTTTTGCCTGTCTGGGTCCATCAAATCCACCACGGATCCCGTGGCTGGATATTTCTTAGCAGCATGGTTAGCCAACTTCGCCAACGTTTTGGTTGGCGCAATGCCGACACCAACAGTAATGCCCGTCCACTGATCGACCTTGGCCTTTACTTGTTGGCCAAATGCCAGCAAATCCATCACATTATTAACACCGGTTAAATCCATGAAGGCCTCATCGATGGAGTACACTTCCAGCCTTGGCGCTTCCTCTTCTAAGATCGTCATCACACGATTGGATAAATCCGCATACAAGGCATAATTCGACGAAAAGCACACAATGCCATGTTCCTTTATCTCGTCCTGAATTTGAAACAGAGGCACACCCATTTTAATGCCTAGTGCTTTTGCCTCTTTGGAACGCGCAACGATACAGCCATCGTTATTTGACAGAACTACGACAGGCGTGTGTTTTAAATCTGGCCGAAACAACTTCTCGCAGCTGGCATAAAAGTTATTGCAATCGACCAAGGCAAAAACCGTCTTCATCAACCACGCTCGTACTTACGAACCACGCCCGTAACAACACCAAAGATTTCCAATTCGGACTCTTCGGTAATCAGAATCGCCTTATAGGCTTTATTCTTCGGTCGAAGCAACACATGTGGCTGAAGCTCCAACGTCTTCACCGTCATTTCCCCATGAATACAGGCAATCACAATATCCCCATGGCGAGCGGTTAACGAACGATCCACCACCAACACATCACCAGAGTGAATGCCCACATCGATCATCGAATCCCCTTGCGCACGCACATAAAACGTCGCGTTCGGGTGAGCGACACAAAACTCATTTAAGTCCAAGGATTTTTCAACAAAGTCCTGAGCAGGCGAAGGAAATCCCGCCGACACCGAATCCACATACAAAGGAATTCGTACGCTATTGGCCGCGATAAACGCCACCGACTCAGACACACCAAGATACGTCACACGCATAATTAGAACCCAAAAATACTGTATATACATACAGTATAGTTTTAAGCAGATCGAATGGCCAAATAAATTTTCAGAAGAAGGACATACAATATATGCATTGCACTCATCCTAGGGGTGTGACAGGAGTCACACCCTGTTTGCAGACCCAAGTTCTACCCAACTGCTTAGGGGGTGTGACAGGTGTCACACCCTGTTTGCAGACCCAAGTTCTACCCAACTGCTTAGGGGGTGTGACAGGTGTCACACCCTGTTTGCAGGCCCAAGTTCTACCCAACTGCTTAGAGGTGTGACTGTAGTCACACCTTGTTTGCAGAGCCAAGGTCTGCACTATCGCAATTAAATCTACCCATTACGCTTAGAGCCAGCCCATCAAAGAAATCGAATTAAATAAGGTTAAACTGAACATTAAAAATTCAGAATGATAGTAGATTATTAAGCATGCAAAAGAGACTTCAAGTGTGTCTTGGCCATAACGATAAAATAATATACAGAAAATGTTTGATCCATTTTATTAGGAATTTAATTGTTTACATTGATTAATGCGATCAATCTGTAATTTTTTTTCTGACACTAAACCTAATATTGTATTCCATGACATAGTCCGATGACATCGCACGTTGATATGATATGAAGTTAAAATGAAAAAATTATTGTAAGTAAATCGTAAAATATATTGACCCACATACCTTAATAAACAAATACTAATAAAAAACAGATTGAGCTTATTAAGTATGATTTTTGCTAATCCAACATTCACTACACTACTCAGTAAAACTGAATTTGATATAGAGCATATTAATGTAGGACATTTCTGCAAAGATTTTTCACATCTAAATACAGTTGACAAAGAAGTTTTTCTTGATAGAACCCCAATCCTATTCAATGATAGAGTAAAATATACATTACTCAACGATACTGATGAAACTTTAGTAAAATCGATCAAATCATTAAAATCAAATTGCAAAATACTATCAATCAAGGTAATTAAGACAGACTTAAATAGCAGTGAGTTGATAGATACTTTCAAATTACTCAACTTAAAAAATCAATCTCACAGACAATTAGAGAACAATATTAAAGATTTAATTATTAGCGGAAACTATGCGTTAAATTATCTCTGCAAATTAAGACAAAAACAGTTAGGGTACATCAACAAAAATCTGTTGACACAAAAATTTTCATCTCAGACTTTAGCTAGAATAAATAAAGAAATTGATTTAGAACTATGCAGAAAAAAAATAATTGAAAAAGAGTTATTTGAAATAAACGAAATCAACCTAATAGAGACATTAAAAAAATTAAAAAATATTAATCGAAAAATTTTTCTATCGGAAATAATAGAAAACTCAGCAGATTTAGAAATTGATTGTATTAATGACATCGCCCTAATATTTAATTATATTATAAAAAACAATTTGACTAAACCAATTCACATTTCTCTAATGAAAGAATTATTTTGCAATTTAAAAAATGAATTTAAATCACCTCCATCTGCAAAATTTTTATTTAAATTAATTTCAGAAGTAGAGAAAAAGAAAAAAGAAAAAATGGAAAACTATAATTTTCTCATCGATTCATGGGGTAATAGAAAAGAAAGACACACCATAATGAACTATTTTATAGAAAAAATGGGGATTCTTAATGAGCGATAGTAACCGGAATAAAACATTAGGCATCAACATGGCATTATGCGTAACGATAAATTACTGGGATGAGGTTGGTATTTGGAGTAAAAATAAGTCTATATTGAAAAAATTTTTAACATTACTTACTCCTCCTCCAAGCAAATCGGTACAAAGAAATTTGCTAAACAACATTATAAAATACTATCATGATGAGTTCATTATCACATTAGATGAACTAAAAACTTTACTTTCTATTATTGATAACATCTCTAATGTACAAACAACTAGTGTGGAATACAATGAAGGTGTTGATTATCCAATATCTTTTGGTATTAACAAACTCATCAACACTAAAAAAAACTTAGGACATGAATTTTTAACTCGCTTTATTTCAATATTCGTAACCTCTACTTACTCAAATCTAAAATCAATTAGTTATGAAGAAAGTGACAGAAAAATATATAATGCAATTTTAGGAACCAGAGAACTAGCACTCGTAAATATAATAAAAAAAATGCAATCTGAAAATAAACTACCCGATAAAATAAAACCTCATTATCAAAAGGATATTGACAGATATTACGATTACATTAACAATACTAAAACGTGCTACATTGATGACGAAAGCTTTTGGAGAGTATTTAATTATTCTCCGATAAAAACAGTTGACTCAAAACATATAAAAATCCAAGAGAAAAACAAAAAAACAAAACAAAAGAAAAATACAAATAACAAATCATCAACTTCTGATAATTATATCCCAAGAATAATAACAACAAAGAAAAAATCCTGGAACACAGCAAAGAAAGAAATAGAATCAAGCTTTGATTATTCTGCGTTATCTCTTCAATCCGTATTGAGTTTCATGACATTCGTAAACCAGAAAAAACCTGAATTATTAAAATTATTAATTTTGTGTTTTTTGACAGGATTAACTCTTAAAAAAGCCATTTCAGCTATACGTACTAGCACTCATGAAAAAACATTAAATGTATTTATTACTAACACTCCAACAAACTCAGATCTATGCTCGGAAATTAAACTTAAAATCTCACCCGAAAGCTTTTTTCAGATTGATGAAAAACAACTATCAATAGATAATCTAGTCGAAAAAATCGCAGACAAATTTGCTTATCTCACCAGACAATTTGCAGAATTTAACGGGGGAAACACTTTACACTTTGATCGGATTGCATCCAATTCCAACCGCCTACTAACATCTCATCACGATGATATAAGAATTCACTATTTAAGAGCAAAAATCGGTTTCTCTATGAGTGCCCCATTCTCTTATATTTCTACAACAAATGAAGAAATAGGGACTCTATACCAAGAAAGATTTAATTTTTTGTCAGAGCGCCTTGAAGATACATTAAAAAAAACACTGCAAGAAATTAAATGGGATTCAACGTTAAATTTGCAACATCTAGGTAGCCAACGTTTACCCAAATATCCTATTGAAAACTTCTTTAAAAGCATTTATTTAAAATGCCAAAAAACACATGAAAAATTCCTTTTATTAAGATCCGATCAACTTCGTATAGACCTTATTAATCTGCATGAAATCTATACATACTTCTTAGAACAAATCTTATTCTCAAACCGACCTAACGGAGAAAAATCAATCTCGATTTTATCCAATGTCTGTAAGCGCCCTTAAATCTGCATTCTTGCTGACCTTCTCGTAATATCAGAACCTAACACCTGTTTACTTTAACCATGAACAGGTGTCTTTATGAATACTTTTTCGGATCCTCAATCCCGTGCTGACTTTTGGCGGGCGCAAGTCACAGCTGCTGAGGCAGCGGCCATGTCCAGTGCTCGGTTCTGCAAAGAAAACGATCTCAATTATTCTCAATTCATGTATTGGCGGCAGAAATGTCAGACACCATCAGCCCCAATATCGGAGGACAAGTCGTCCAGTTTTATCAAAGTGGAACCTTCATTGGGCCAGTTAGGGTCAGGCTTGTCGGTGTCTTTGCCAAATGGCATGCAAATCCACGGTATTGATTCGACCAATGTGACCTTGGTTCGTCAGTTGTTGGAGTGGGCGTTATGACACGTTATTTTCGCCCGTCGGTCGACATGCCTAAGATCTATCTTTATCGTCAGCCAGTGGATTTTCGTAAAGCCGCTGTGGGGCTGGCAGCGATTGTGGAGCAGGAGTTGGCGCAGAATCCTTTTGATGGTGCTTTGTATGCGTTTACCAATCGGCACCGGAACAAAATTAAATGTTTATTTTGGGAGGACAATGGTTTTGTGCTGTATTACAAAACCCTTGCCGAGGACAAGTTTCGTTGGCCCAAAAAGGGTGACGAGGTGATCTCTCTTACTGGACAACAGATTAATTGGCTGCTGGATGGCTATGATATAACGGCGATGAAAGGCCATAAAAAATTGCATTATGAGTCTGTTTTTTAACGCGTTTTAGGGGCTGTTATGATAAAATAACGTACATGAAAACAGCCCCTAATACGCACAACATCTCGGTCAATTATGCGACTCTGTCACAGGCGGAGTTGTTGTCGTTGCTGGTCAAAAAAGACCAAGATCTCGTGCAAAAAGATCAGGTGTTAGCGCAAAGAGATCAGGTACTAGAGCTGAAAAATCAGCTCCTTGATGATCACCATCAGGTTATTCAGCATCAAAAAGCCTTGCTGGATGAAAGAGACCGTAAAATTGCACAGTTAGAGGAGCTCCTGCGCTTAGCCAAGGCTCAGAAGTTTGCGGCAAGCAGTGAAAAGTCCGTCTATCAAATCGATCTGTTTGATGAGGTGGAATTGGAAGCGGCCATTGCGGCTCTGATCGAACAACTGCCCGAAGACGTGCTTCCAGAAGCGGTTCGATCTCGTAAACGCCAACGTGGCTTCTCTGACAAACTGACTCGCGTACGGGTGGAACTGCGTTTGTCAGAAGAAGAAAAAGCCGGTGCCACGTCTACCTTTTTCAGCAAGGTCAAAGAAGAACTGGACATCATACCCGCCCAGGTTCGAGTGTTAGAGTACTGGCAGGAAAAAGCCGTCTTTAAAACACAAGAGGACCAAGCAGACCACATCGTTGTCGCCAAACGTCCTCTTCACCCACTCGGTAAATGTGCCATTAGCATCAGCGCGCTGGCTTACATCATCGCTGGAAAATATGCGGATGGCCTGCCCTTGTATCGCTTGGAAAAACAGATCGAACGTTACGGAGGGCATTATGACCGCACCAGCATGGCCCACCACGTCATCCTGCTGACTGACAGAGTCCAGTCCCTACTGAATCTTGCTTGGGAAACCCAATTGGAAGCGGGGTACCTACAGGGTGACGAAACCCGTATCCAAGTGCTCAAAGAAGACGGCAAAACCGCCCAATCGGATAAATGGATGTGGGTGATACGCGGCGGACCGCCAGACAAACCTATCGTGCGTTTTGAATACAACCCTTCCCGAAATGGGGAGGTACCCGTGCAGCTGCTCGATGGGTTTAAAGGTGTCCTGCAAGCCGATGGCTATGGCGGCTACAATGCCGTGTGCCAGAAATACAACCTAACTCGCATTGGTTGCTGGGATCACGTGCGCCGTAAATTTATTGAGGCCAGCAAAGGCGCTGACACCAAAAAGAAAAACAAAAACTCACCCCCTACCAAAGCCGAGGTGGCATTAAGCCATATCCGTAAACTCTACAGGATTGAAACACAGATAAAAGACCTGAGCGACGCTGAGAAACATCGCGTGCGCCAAGAGCAAAGCCTTCCGGCCCTCAACACCTTTAAAGAATGGCTCGGCAATAATGTCGATAAAACCCCAAAAGACCAGCTGACCTACAAGGCCATCCGCTACGCCCTCAACCAATGGGAGACACTCACGGGATACTGCGAGGATGGGCAATTGCACATCAGCAATGTCTTGGCTGAGAACGCCATCCGCCCCTTCGCAATTGGACGTAAGAATTGGTTATTCGCCGACACCTCACAAGGGGCCAAAGCCAGCGCGGCTTGGTACAGTCTTGTCGAAACCGCCAAAGCCAACGGCCTAGAGCCTCATGCGTATATTTTGCATATCCTGCAGCACATCGCTAGCGCCGACACCGTTGAAAAATTAGAAGCCTTATTGCCTTGGCGTGTTAAAGCGGCGCTGTAAAGGCACACGCCCATCAAGCAAACGGACACAACAGCAAAAAGCACGGGATAAAAAAGAAACGGGTAGGCGTAAAATAAAAAAGTAAAATAAAAAAATAGAAATCGTAAAAGCAAAGAAGAGAAATCAAAGAAAGGCTTTACCGCCGCATCCCTGCAGCCACTGAATCTTCCTGAAAAGAGACAGAGCCTCCCTCCTGGAGGCGTAGGCAAATCCGTTCGCCCTCTGTCTATATTTACCCTAGCCTTTTTTGACACCTGATGCAACCTCACGTATCAATTTACATTATCGATGGATGATCACTACAAGGTCATTTACAACAACACAAAACAAATTAAACGACAAGAATGCTGATTTAAGGGCGCTTACCAATGTCTTTATTAGAAAGGATAAAAATTCGATTAATTATATAGAATATAAAACACTTCCTATCCCTAATCTCTATTCTGAGCAAAAGAAGATAATTAACGATTTACGTATTAATGTTCACCGTCACTTCGACTATAACTATGGATCAGTTGATAGAAATTCATGCATGCTACATTCTGTTAAAAATGGAAAGTATCATCCAATATATCCAGCACTTAATCGACAAATTTTAGATATTTTGAAATCATTTAATATAGAATCCTTGTCAAATTCCAGTAATACATTGAGACATTTTTCCGGAAACTCTTTAAGACATGATCCAATTACATCAAGAATTTTGCTTGGTCATAACGAAGATGGCTTTTATTACTCCTCACCTGCTTCTTCATCAAATTTCGCAAGCAATCATCAAAATGTATTAGCATATCAGCATAGCCTTATTAAAAATTTTAACTTAAAGGTTTTAAAATATGATTTCAATTGACTTATTGAACAGGTGGCAAAATTTAGAGCAAGTTATATTTTTAGATAAAAAAAGTGCCACTCTAGCTGAGATAGTTTTAGAGGCAGTTGATGACAAGAAAATCATTACTAATTCGACTCTAATGTTGATCAAAAAAAACTTAGTTGAACATTACAAACTATTTGATGAGAAGCAACTTACTCGAACTCATCTAAAGGAAGTAAATAATGTCATCTCAAAATTGGAAGCTGTAATTTCTTCTGTTGTTTTTTTTGATTTAATAGATAAAGTGGTAAGGCCAACAGTTATTTCTCCTGATCTAGATCAATCAGAATTTAGAATAATAATACAGGAAATCGCATCAAGCACTCAAAGTATTTTTAAATCTAATACTTTTTATGAAAGTGAAGCTCTTTATATTTTGCTATTGATAGATGTAGCTATGACCACTGGACTTACGCTACCGAGAGCTGAGATATACATTAAAGGACTTCTAAGAAGTCCGTTTGAAGATAAAATACTTATTCCATCAGGTGAGTCAGAAAGGCCTGACAAATGTTTGCCTATCATTCCATCTAACATAACACGTTTTCTCTGTGTTTGTTTACGAAACAGAAACTATACTCCACCTAAAAAAACAAAGTACGAAAGACATATAATCTCTGTCATTAATAAAAGCACAAATATTGCAATAGAACCACCGAAAATTAAGATGAAGGCTTTCTACTCTGCTGCAACTAATTTTTTTACTATTAATGGAACAGAAGCAATTTTGTATAGCAGGCTGTCTGGGAGAACTTTGCCAGTAGCTCCCCCTTGGGGCGATGAAAAAAAATCTATTATCGGAAAGCCATCTACACATATTAATCATAGAAATCGAACTAAAAAGACATTAGTTCCAAGCGAGAAAAAAACAATAGTACAGAGAGATAAAGAGTTGAAATCTTATTCAGATGAATTTTTAGATGATGAAGAAATGCATAGAAGGTTTCTTGCTTGGCAAGAGATCGCGTATTTCTACCTCGGACACTTAAGGTATTGGATTAAGAACCAAACTCTAAAATTTAAAAGTCATGAAATTGAAATACCTAGATTAATTTCACATTTAAACAGGTCAAAAACTAAAACCTTGTTTAAAATGATAGCCAAAAAAACAAAATGTAATCCCGTGTACATTGAAAATTTGAATGATAAAATTGAAGACAAAGCTCATAAATCTCTCCATGCAGTTCTAATTAAAGGGTTCCCTTTAGATAAAGACGTATATCATTATAATGATAATGAAAGACCTTTTTGTGCTATAAGCTTAATGTTTTTATTTGTACATTATGAATTAGTAGTAAGAAAAAACAAAGTAAGCACAGTGTTATCAAAACTAACCAATTTATTCTCAAGAGGTCTTTTTGACTATGAACCATCAATAAATATAGAGGACTGGGATGAGGAGGATTCAAGCCTATTTATACATGAAATCTTAATCAACCCTGATTTGGCCGAAAATACCAACCATTCTAGGCTTTCTCAATTCTCTACGTTGTTGAACTTTAACCGCTCTAAACTAGACTTATGGACAGAGGTGTACTTTCCCGTATCTCAAAGCGGTGAACTCACAACTACGAACCGACATCAAGTCCTCGGACAGCAAGAATTCAACCTTTTTATGGACGCATTTACATGTCACCACAATGTTAAGTCTGATATCACTGTGTCGACAGTCATTTTTAAAATCCTTTTTTATGCAGGTCTTCGCCCTGGAGAGTTAGCGCGGCTAACGCTGGGCGACATCTCTGCAAATAGTGAGGAAGAAATACTCATCAGAGTGCGCCGATTTAAAACACCGGCATCAAGACGTACCATTCCATTGCATCTATTAGCGCCACCAGAGGTTTGTTTGGAGATCTTCGAATATATTTCTCAGCGCTTAAATCTATTCAGCAAACTAAAGATGACCAGAGCATTTGGCAAAGACAGGAAATCGAGTGAAGCAAGGGAAAGACTATTGGCAATTGCTGAAGTTAACGATGAGCAGGCACAGTTTTTAAGGACATTTCCACTTTTTAGCAATGCTGAAAAGGTCACAAGAATTGCTCGCGAAGAGATGAAGCTAATCTTAGGAGAAGGAGCGGACTTGTACCTTCTTAGGCACAGCTATGCCACACATATGTTCTTACGTTGGTATGCTATGCGCTACCCTGGTGTCATTAATGAGTTAAGGGATCGAAATGAATGGTTCTACTCTAATGAAGCCTTAGCGTTACAGCGTCATATTTATCGTCATGGAAGCTTGGTCAACCATTCAAAAGAGACGGACATGGTTCACCTTATGAAATCAATGGGGCATCGATTTGTCGACACTTTTTTCGCAGTCTATTGCCATTCTTATTTTGTTGTTTATAACCATGCCCAGAAGAAATATATGGCACAACGTGGATGGGAAAATTTGCCGGTGAGCACTGGTTTCATTCAGGCCAATATTCCTAAAATGAAGTCCAGAACAACGATCTCTCAAATAAAAGAAAAAAGTTTAGTTGGGGTACTGGAGTTCTTTCAATCTAAAGAAATCTGATGGTATTTAGGTGGTCAAACTACCCAGATTTGGCTTTACAACGCTTTCATGAGCCTCGAAGATTCATGCAAAAGGGCTTGTTTGAAAATCAAACAAGCCCTTTATAGGATTAAAAGATTCTACTTCTAAAAAAGAGCATAATTTTATTCAAATTATCCATGGAGTTGTCTAATAATAAGCTTTCCTTAGCCGATTTCCCTTCAAACGTTGGATGACTGATTGGTCTTTTAAAAAAATCATAAATTGCACCAGAAGGCGCACTCATAGCAATGCTCTCATGGATCTTCAACAGCAGAACCAACCTATCGATCACATCTTGATTTAGTTCAAACTGCTGTTTTCCCTTTGCCACTTCCTTCCACTCATGCCATGAAGATAAAGGAATGCCACCCAAAAATTGACACACTTCTTCATCAGATAATGCCCATTTTTCATCTGATGCTTGATCAGCCAACCAGCTAATGCAAAACGTGATCGCTTTTAAATACTGTGCGGTTTCATTAGTCATATTTTCAACCTCATTACACATTCATTTTTAATAAATAGTCCTGTTTAAATTATCTCAATAAGATAATGCGCCCCATTTTTAATGCCTTTTACGCATTGTATTGAGCCGCTTTTGACCTTCAAATGGCCTGAGCTTAATAAAACAGACAGCTCACCGCTCGCATCACAAATTTTAATGGGAGTTGTTTCGTTGAAAGCACTATTACCCAATCCTTCAAGGCGGTAACTTCCAATAAAAGCATTGTAAGACGGGATACTTTTCACGGATGGATATAAACCAATTACATTATTAAGATGCGGTGGTTTGAAAAAGGCCTTATTACCGTGTATCTCTAAATTCAGTCTCCCGAGAAGAAAGCTGAGCCCTACCATCTCCTCTTGTTCATTTAAGCTGTTTATATGCGTAGAGACCCAAGAGCTAAAAGCCAATTCATCAACAATGCCCAAACCTGTACCAAACTTTTCAACAACCTTTTTTAGTTCATCGTCGTTCAATGAGTGCAACAGGTCGAACATAACATCCTGGACTGAACGGTGGATCAGAGGTAATTCACTAACAATACTGCTCATAGTGCATCTCCACTTACTTCAAAACCACTGGACATCAAAAGTGTTTCAAACGCAGAACCATCACGACGAGTCAGGTTGGGGACATAGCGCGAATACACGGTAAATAACATTTGGGTGGTTGTATGACCCATTTGTCTAGCGATCCACTCTGGGTTCTCCCCTGCTGCTAACCATAATGTGGCGGCTGTGTGTCTTGTCTGATAGGGCTTTCTACTTTTGATGCCAATTTTTTCAAGTGTTGGATACCAAATACGCTGAGTAACATTTCGGTGTTCATAGCTACCACCTGCACGATTACAAAACACGAACTTAGAATGCCCAAACGAGACTTTCTTTTGTTCTAATAATGCCTCGTACACAGGTGGAGACATTTCAACTTCACGACGTGATTCAGGTGTTTTAGTCGTATCAATACGTCCCTGCACAACGGTTTCTCTCACTAAAATCTGTCGGTTTTCAAAATCAACGTACTGCCATTGCAGCCCATCTATTTCCCCAGTACGTAAACCCGTAAAAAAGCGAACAATGTAGTAATTACGAAAATCTGGACGTACATAGCGAATAATCTTCTTCACTTCATCCAGCGTAAAAGGCTCAATATCCACTCTAGGCACTTTTAGGGGTTTTAATCCAATAGCAGGCGACGTAAACTCGTATCGGTCGGCGGCATCATCTAAAATCATTCTTAGTGGCGTCATAATGTGGTTAATCCTATCGTTAGAAAGCTCACTGTCCCCTGTTTCGTGACTCACTTTGGCGAGGGATGCACGAAATTTCAGGATCATGGCTTTGGTTATGTTGCCGACTCTTTCTTCCCCAAAATATGGGATGAGACGGGTATCTAAAGTTCCTTTTATAGAAGTCCGGTAAGACCGTTTCCATCGTAAAACATTCTCTTCAAGCCACTCTTGTGAGAACTCAGAAAACAACGGCGTATCCGGTCGTTTTTGAACCTCAGTGACAATGTGCTGAACCACCTCCTTTTTTACTTTCGGTACTTTTTTACTGCCCGGAAAGAACTTCTCATAATCGAACTCTCCAGTTTTCAATGCTAATTCAATCTTCTTAACTGCCGCCTCCATACGCTTCATATTGGCAGGCGTATTTTCTAACTTCGTGTATTCTTTAAAACGCTTCCCCTCATAACGAAAGTTGAAATACAACTTTCCATCTTGCCGAACTCCAATACTAGCCACGGTAAACACCTCCTGAGGCCATTGGGATCAAATCATCAACTTCATTTTCTCTTGCACTTGTCATCATCTGCTCTTCGATTGCCTCCCATAAATAAAGAACCTTTCTTGCGTTGAAAGGGCGAATATAGTGCTTGCCTTCAATGAAAACGTTATCTCTAAGAACGTCATTGATGTACTTAGGGTGGTACTTAATACGGTTTCCTAGCTCTTGTGCCGTAAGATATGTCGCCATGTTTCCTCCAGTGAGTTTTATTGCTCATGAAGAAACTATATAGCAAATAAGTTTCCTGACAAGCACTTTTTAAACTTTTTTGCTTTTTAAACAGCATAAACGGTATTATTGCTGAAAATTAAAGAGACTATGCAGATGCTAAGATTCAGGCTGAAAGAGCTAATTCAGGATAAATCCTTCAAAGAAGGCAGAAGAGTGACACTAGGGGAAGTTTCTGAGGCTACAGGCATCCATAAGACGACCTTGTCGCGGTTGCAAAACCCAACAGGCTACAACACGACAACAGAGACGATAAATTTACTTTGTAAGTATTTTCAGTGTGAGGTTGGGGATTTAGTGGTGTATATAGAAGAATAAAAATTCAGTCTACTGAAACTGACTACAAGGAGACTGTAACTAATTTTGTAAAGTTAAAGTAACGTCTGGTTTGGCTAAATTAACTTGTTGTGCTTAGTGAGTTAATAGATAACAGACTGCGTTTTTAATATCAAAAGAGGCAAATGACTCGATATTTTTGCAAGGTTTTTACTCAGGCTTCTCTTTGAACTATTCGGAACTTTCAGATAGTTTCATTTTGTACAATGCTTGCCATTATTGGCCTTGAGTACCTGCTCATACAGTTTCAACCTCAACGGCCTCACCAACACTTCTCATTAATGAAGAAAACTGGTCATTATCTTGTTTGAGTCGCTCAATGATTTGTCTGGCGGCGGTTTGCATTTCTGGTACATCTACAGGTATCGAGCCACTTTCGAAGCACCCCTTTAAATGTGAAAACTCGTTATTGATTCTATCAACTAACACTGCTGGGATTTTTTCATCACCAAAAAACAGCTTTAACTTATCTTCATCAGATGTTTGATCGGGGTACTTATAGTAAAGATAAATCTCAAAAAATTTGCGCGCATTATTCGCAAAGTTATAAAACGAGTTGAAGTTTGCATCATTAACACTTTCGACATTGGCGCACTTGTAGATTTGATGAAAAAGATAATTGAACTCTGTGATGTATTTTTTTAGGTAATCAGGCATAGACTGAATTGTAGAAAATTTACCTTGCCTAATCACAACAAAGAAATCTTTCTGGTAGCTTTTTAACTTTCCAGAGCCTGCTGGATCGATATACTTGCCATTCAGCATTCTCAGATACTTCAAAAAATCAAGGTTGTGTGTTGAAACAAACAGTTGTGCAAATTTGCCCTTTTCGACCACTTCCGCATTCAACAAGCTATAAATAAAGAAAATATGATTACCATCGAGCGACGAGATAGGATCATCAATCCAAATAATGGGTTTTGAATCTTTGGTTGCGACATCATCTAACTTGGCTAAAAAGTAGCAGAATGCCAGCAAACTGCATTCCCCTTCACTAAGATGATAAGCTTTTTTACCATCACGGATCACTTCAAACCGAATACGTTTTGCCTCTTGCGTTGGCCCTTCATCCTTTTTAGCCTCCAACGTCAAAAACTGATGCCCGAAAAAATTATTCAGATATTCATTTACCTTTTTAGCCCCTTTTTCTTCGTCATTCAGTTCACGTTTCTTAGCCGTAACTTGTGCTTGTTTTTCGGTAATGTCCGCATTAATAGTCGCCTGCGCTTGTTGAGCCTCGTCTCTTTTTTGCTGTAAGGTTTCAATTGAATTGAGCTGTGTTTGGTAATCAATCGTAAGCAAATACTCAGCGACCTCTTTCAATCGCAAGTCGGCTTTAGCCTTGGTTTGTTCGTCGGCTAATGAGCTACTAAATAGCTCTGATTGAGCGCAAAGGTCACTATAATCCTGCCAGATTTGCGTTAGTTTCGCGGTACCATCAGCGGGGCTCTCATAGTCTTTAACGTTTAAAATATCACCTTTTCGCGCCTTCAGTTGCTTGGTTAGATTACCTAAAGCAAGCTGATAGTCTTTGGTTGCAGCTTTTAACCTTAAATTTAAGGCAGTTAGTTGTGAGTGAAACTTGGAATAAAAAGCAGATTGATCTATGGTGAGTGCGGATTGAATTGTTTGGTTTTCGGTTTCTATCTTAGCAAGTAACGCATCAATCGACTTTTCTAATTGCTCAGATTCTTCATCAAAGTGCTTATCAAGCTCTGCCCACCGCTCAGTCGAAATTTCATTGTCACAAAATGCGCATTTTTCATGCTTATTTCGATGATGAGAACGACCTTCATTGACCCAGCGGTTAAGTACAGCATCTTTTACTAACGCCTGAATTTTATCAGACTCACTGATGGGCTTGGTTACCAACGTTTCAACTTGTCGTGCCAAGCTTAAAAAACTTAGCTGAGGTGAAGAAAATTTAGGTATTGCAGGCAAAACCTTTTCATCAATCAGCTTTTCGTGCTCGCTCACTTGCTCTGATGTTAACGGCTGAAAATCAGGGCTACTAACAGTTGTGATATCGGCCTTTAATTTGGCAATGTTGTAGTTTTGGTCACCAAAACGCTCAGGCTTGTATTTAATACCGATGTCTTTATTAGTCGCTTTATCACCCAATTGTTTTTCTAGACTTTCATTCGATTGTTTATGAGAGGCAAAGGCATTGCTGTATGCAACTGCGGCCTGCTTTTTGTCGGCAAACAAACCGGATTCTTGCCCTTCAATACTAGAACCGAGTTCTGCCTCAAGAGCTTCAATCTCTTTTTCGATCTTATTATTGTCATCGCCTAAAATGGCAAATGGCTCAATGCTGTCGTCAGGATTAGTGATAAATCGAAGGTTATCTCTAATAAAGTCTTCATTGAAAACGCGAATGTTCTTGTCGTGGGTGGTTAAGGCCGCGAGTGTTACATCTGAGTTGTCAGCAAATTTTAGTTGAAACGAAGGCGCGCCATATTTGTCTGATAAAGTGCGTGTCTCTAGAGCACGAGCAATACGCGACAGTGTGGTCTTACCGGAATAGTTGCGCCCATAGATGATGTTGATATCAACAAAGTTCTGAACGGCGCCGCCTTTGTTTTTAACTTCACTATCCCAGCTAAAATCGTCAAACACACCAAGCTTTTTAATGTGCTGAATTTTCTTTAGCATTATAAACCTCCTTGTCGTTGTTCACTCGGTGGCAAGCTACCATCAATAATGCTCTTCTATATACCCATACGCCTTGGCGAACAGCTCTTTATCTTTACCCAAGCCAAACTGGGCAAGTGTTACCAGCAGCGCCTTTTGAATTTCACGCGGGCCGCTGTTGGAGTTTTGCCAACCTTCAAACCGGGTGGCTTTAACGATCTTGTCGATCTGCTCTACCACATCGCCGATTAACTTGGGCGTGGTTTCGGGGCGGGTTTCCAGGAAGAGTTTGGTTAAGGCCTGTTTGTTGTCTTCTTCAGTTACCACATGCTCGCCGGTTTCGCGCTCGGCTTGAACCGTGTCTTTTGCTGCATCTAACAGGCCTTTTAACCAGTCGATAGCTTTGATGACACCGGCTTCGTAGTCTTGGCGCAGTTTTTCTAAACGTTCACCCAGTTCGACAAACTTAGGGTCGTTGCTGCCGCGCAGGCGGCCCATCAGGTCAATTTCGAGGCGTTTCGCGCGCTGCTCTTGTTCTTTGTCGGTCAGCGTAAAAATGGCGTGCTCATCCATGATCAGCTCGTCGATATCGTCGCGAATGCGATTGATGTCGGTGTGTTCGTGGATCATCTTGATGGTTTCTGGGCCGAGGGCAGCCCACACCAAAGCGCCGGTTTGGCCGACTGGGCGCACTGATTCATAAATCTGTGCCAGCCATTTATAGTCTTTGCGATACGGGGCTAAGAAGGTGTCTGGGTTAATAGCTGACCATAGCTTGGCTAACACGCCAAAGCTGGCGGCAAATTCATCGCGCTTTTCATTGGTTGGCAGGCATTCTTGCGCCGCCATAATGCCTTCGAAACCTTCCAAGGTCCGGTCAACACCCGGGAAGAAGGACAAACATTTATCTAACTGGGCGGGTAATAATTCTTTAAAGGCTTCAATGCCTTCTACCACGCCATCGATTTCTTCCGGGTTGTAGGCCAGTGCGGTGCGCAGGTTTTCAAATACGCCAAGGTAATCAATGATCAGGCCCATGTCTTTGCGCACATCGTCTGTTTCGTACAAGCGGTTGGTGCGGCACATAGCCTGTAGCAGCGTGTGGTCGCGCAGCGGTTTATCTAAGTACATGCAGTAGCAGATTGGCGCGTCAAAGCCGGTGAGCAACTTGGCGGTGACGATGATCAGCTGCAACGGATGCTTGGGATCTTTAAAGCTTTCGATTAAGTCTTTCTGGGTTTGATCTTCGGCATCTATGTGCTGCCAACGCTCAAAATCTGCTTGTTTAATCGGCAGTTCTAAATCGTCGTGCCATTTACGCCAGTCTTTATTGAGCTTGTCTTTTTTACCGCCTTCTTCGGCTTTAACGGGTGCCTGGTCGACGTTCATCACCACTTCAACGGCATCAAAGCCAAGTTTTTCACCTAGCAAGCAGTACATCTGCACGCAGGCATCGCGGTCGTACACCACCACCATGCCTTTCATCTTTTTCGGCTTTACGTGGCTGGTAAAGTGCTCGGCAATATCATTGCTAACGGCAGCCATGCGCTTGGGGGCTTTGAGCATTACTGCCAATTTGCCCGCACGTTTTGATAGCGCGGCTTTTTCTTCGTCGTCGAGATTATTGTCTTTGGCAAGCTGCTCAAATTCTTGGTTGATGGCATCACGGTCTACCCGTAGTTCCGCCAAGCGTGGTTCAAACTTCACAGGGTTGGTAGCGCCATCGCGGATCGACTGCTTGTAGCTGTAGCGATTCATGTAGCGGCCGGGGTCTTCTTCGGCACCGAACAGTTTGAAGGTATTGCGGTCGATACCGGAAATCGGCGTACCGGTTAAACCATAGAAGTGCGCATTGGGAAGTGCCCAGCGCATTTTCTCGCCCAAGCCACCTTCCTGCGTGCGGTGGGCTTCGTCCACTAACACAATAATGTTGTCGCGGCTGTTAAGGCCGTTTGGGTTGCTATCGTCTATCTCGACATCTTTAAACTTAAAGATGGTAGTAATTAAAATGCCGCGGCTATCTTGCTCGATATGTTCGCCGAGCTTTTTGCAGCTTTGTACTTTGATAAGGTTTTTAACGTCGGCACCGCCAAAGGTCTCGCTAATTTGCGAGTCCAAGTCACGGCGGTCTACCACGATCAATACAGTAGGGTTTTTTAGGGCGTTATCGCTACGCAGCATTTTTGCGGCGTAGAGCATCAATAAGGATTTACCGGAGCCCTGGAAATGCCAGATCAGGCCTTTTTTCGGGTAGCCTTTGCGCACACGGTCAACAATCTGCTTGGCCGCTTCAAACTGTGGGTAACGCGGCAGAATTTTAATGCGCTTGGGTGGCGTGTTTTTACCGGTTTTAACCGTCGAAAACAGCGCGAAAGATTCCAGTAACTGCAATAAGGTTTGCGGGTTTAACAAGCCCTCACAGCTATCCAGTACCGATGCCAAGCCGGGTAGAATCTCATCACGCAGGTCGGTATTGTGCCAAGGGCCCCAATCTTTTACCCGGGCATTGATGGCGCCATAAGCAAAGGTTTTGCCTTCGCTGGCAAAACACAGCAGGTTGGGTACAAAGTAGGGTTCAACGTTCTTCCAGTAGTGTTTTTTTCCGCCCATAAAATCGGCGGCGCCATCTTGCCAGGTCACGCTCGGGCGGGTAGCGGTTTTCACTTCGCCCACCACTAAGGGAATACCGTTCACATAGAGCACAATATCAAAATAGACTTCGGTGGCCGCGATATAGTGCACCTGCTGCGACACCACAAAGTGATTGTTGTCGATATTGTCGAAATCAATCAGGTTAATGGTGATATGGTCGCCATTCTCACCAAAGGGTAAGGTTTTTTCGGCCATTAACCATTCGTGAAAGTTTTCATTGGCTTTTACTAGGCCGGTATGCCGCGCTTCCAGCACTACACCACGCAGCTTATAAATCACCTCATCGGCGTAATCCGGCTGTTTGGCAATATCGGGGTTTAACGAACACAACGCGTCTTTAAGCCACTCATCAACGAAGATATCCTGCGCTTGTTTAGGCAGGCTCTCACCGTGGCAGTAAGTCCACTTTACGCCGCTTAAACCCTTTAAGCGGTCGATAATTCCATTTTCTGTGACGGTTTGTTCGTTAAACATTAGATATCGCCTTTAATAAAAATTGACTGCTTTATACTTGCCATTTTTTTGTTTTTCTCAGAAATAACCAACTTCAAGCTTTCAATTGTTGCAATTGAACTAATTATCGCCTTTTGTTCGACCAAGCTTGGATAAGATACAGGAAGCTTGATTAGCTTTTCTCTTGGGATATGCGCAATTGTAGTTGCCATGCTTTGAGAGGAAAATTCACCCGAAATATTGAACATGTAATCCATGTATATGAGCATAAATTCTGGAATTATTGTTTCTTCGTCTAGCCGCCGTAAGCGGTGCAGAGCCTTTTGGTAGTAACACTCCTCAATATCTTCTGCCCAAACGGCAGACCTTCCTATCTCGCCTCCTTCGCAAACTAAAACATCCCCTTTTTTTAGTCTAAATTTGCTCATTTCTTTTTCGTTGAAGTCCATGACTTTGACTTCAGAAAAATCAAATCGTCCCCACTGCACATTGAAGTTGGCTAAGTACGGCTTTGGATTTATTCCCTGCCTAGCTTTTTGGGAAAGCATTTTCCCTAGTTGCACATCGAATAGATCACCCAGCGGCCTAGTCTTCCAATTATCATTTTTTGTTTTAAATAGCTGAGACAATAATGATTTCTTTGTTGCATCTAGTGAGGCGCTGCAAAAATATGATGTGTCATCAATTTTCTGTATGGATTTAAAAATAGTCAGCAAGGATTTTTGCAAGTTTATCGAAGGAAATTTGAAGCGCTGCTGTTCTAGGACCTTCCATTTAATTGTAGGAGATAAAGACCCTTCTGAAACAGAAATAGCCCTATTCATAAACACATCAGTTTGCATAAAGAACGGCAAGAATTCGGGCAATACATTTTCAGGATTCGCCTCAAGAACCATGGCATGTGCCGAACAAATGCAATCCCAGTCTGCCACGGCCACTTTGCGCTGATAGGCGCGACGCTTGCCAAAAATGATTTGCCCTTTCTTAACCAGTAATTTTTGCCCGGCTACATCACTAGGTACACCGTGACGCTTAATTTTCAAACTGTCTGGGTCCAAATGTTCCAGCCCGACATAGATTTCAAGGTCGGTTTCACTGGGCTCGACACGCTTGGAGATATGTTTGGCAATATCGCCAAACTTCACCATTTGCCAGCCTTCAGGTAATTGTTGCTCAGTCATTTACTGCTCCACCTTGCTTTCAACTTCGGTCGCTCCCGGCGTCCTGCCTTCCGCGACACTCATACTTCCTTGTATGTCGTATCCCAGCTCAGCAAGGCTGTGGAATAATTTATTGGTCTGCTTTTTCAATTGCACTCTACTGATCTTCCATGCCTCGATGGCATGTTCAATCTCGTGCACTTCGCCATTGGTTTGTGCCTGCACATAGAGCGGAATCGACAGGTTGTAGAGGTTCTCTTTGATGGTTTCGATATCGACCAACGCAGTAATGTCGCTTTGCTTTTCTGGCGTAAAGTAAGCCTCGCATAACACGGATAAATCCTCATCCGATAAGCGGCTATGGGCGCGTTCGCGGGTAACGTGTTCGACGCCATTAATAAACAACACCTTGTTTTTGCGCTCGGCGGGTTTATTGCAATTGAGCACCACCACACAGGATTCCATCGGCGAGTTGTAAAACAGGTTTGGCCCAAGGCCAATCACCGCTTCGATGATGTCGGACTCAATCACTTGTTTGCGAATGCTTTGCTCGGAATCACGGAACAAAACGCCGTGAGGCCAGAGCATAGCGGCGCGGCCGGTGTCGGGCTTCAGGCTTTTGATGATATGGGTGTAAAACGCATAGTCGGCGCAGCCTTGCGGTGGTACGCCGTAGAGGTTGCGGCCATAAGGGTCGGCGGCAAACTTATCGCGGTTCCACTTTTTGATAGAATAAGGCGGGTTTGCAAATATCACATCAAACTGCTTGAGCTGATCGTTTTCAATAAACTTGGGTTCAGCCAGGGTATCGCCGCGCAGCACATCGAATTCTTCAATGTCGTGCAGGAACATATTCATTCGGGCGATGGCTGAGGTGAGCAGGTTCACCTCTTGGCCATAGAGATGCACGGATCTCCATTGCTGTTGATCCGCTGAAGGCTCTCCCTGCGAACGTAAATCCATCACTGCATTTAGCAGCATTCCGCCGGTGCCGCAGGTTGGGTCATAAGCGGTTTCACCAGGCTTTAAGCCCATGATGCGGGTCATCAGATGCACGACGGTACGGTTAGTATAAAACTCGGCGGCGGTGTGGCCGGAGTCGTCGGCAAATTTTTTGATGAGGTACTCGTAAGCCTCACCCAGATCATCCTGAGCGACCGACTTAATGCCCAGCGGAATTTTACTGAAGTGCTCAATCAGATCGGACAACAGGTGATCGGGCAGGCGCTCTTTATTGGTCCACTGAGCATCACCAAACACCCCATGTAAGCGCGGGTTGTTGGCTTCAATTAAACGCAGTGCGTTTTGAATGGCTTCACCAATGTTTTTGCTGGTGTGGCGCACCTTTTCCCAGCGGGCTTCCTTGGGAATATCAAAACGGTGGAACATGGGCATGGCAGCGTATTCGGCATCGCCTTCATGGATCTCCAATGCTTCGGTGTATTCTTCCAAATACACATCCGACAGGCGCTTATAAAATAGCAGCGGGAATATGTACTGCTTGTAGTCTGAGGCGTCGATTTGGCCGCGCAAAAACTCGGCTGCACCCCAGAGTAAATCCTCTAATTTTTTCTTATTTAATGCGCTCATGATGTCTTCTTATCGCTTAGTTGCTGCTTTAGCTGCTGACCAAGCGCGGTTAAACGGTATTTTTGGTTACGGCTGGTTGGCTTGTCTGGAATGGTCATTTCTACCAAGGCTGGGGTGATCTCCAGTGCCGGTTTTAAGTAGTGTTTACGGAAATGCTCGGCGTTTTTCAGTGCCATTAATGCCATTAATTCGTCGCGGCTGTGCTCTTGGCTCATGAGGCTGATCATCCGTGCGACTCCCGTGGTGACTTCCGTGGTGACTTCCGTGGTGACTTCCGTGGTGACTTCCGTGGCGAACAGGGTCAAAGTCACGCCGGAGCTGCTATCGGAGTGCCATTTTGGCGCTGGTAGGCCCGCTGCTTTGCAAGCATCTTGGATCACCACACTGCCGCGGCCAAGCTTTTCCATATAGCCTTGCAGGTATAAGCCGTGGGCGATGTCGGGGTTACGCAGTACCGAGATATGGCCTTGCTGAATCTTGTGCTCGTCGATGCCTTGTGGAAACGCACCTGAGTTCCATATTTTCAGATGCGCTGGGCTAACTTCAACCTTAATGCCCCCGGCAAAGTTGCTGTAATCACGGTGGGCAAAGGCATTTACAATGGCTTCGCGTACCGCTTGTTCTGGGTACATCGGGATGTCTTCGCGCTGATTATTAGCGCTGCTAAAGCGTGCGCGCGATGGCGTATTGCGCATCACAAAGGTAATCAGCTGCTCTATTACCTCGGCCATTGGGCCATCGAGGTGCTGTAAATCCTGATATTCGTCGTCGGCCTTATGGCGATAACACACCGCACGCACGCGGGCTTGCGGATGGCGTTTACCCGGCGCACTGGCCAGTAATACATCGGCGGCATTGGTTAAGCGGCCGTATTTGGCCAGCGATAACAATTGCAATTGGTGCAGTAGGCCTTGTTCGGCTTGCGCGACTTCTTTGGGAATGCGTTTGGCGGATAGCAGTTTTTTACAAGCGCTGGCTGATAGACCTTGTTCGTCGAGTTCAGACGAGAACAAACGCTCCCAGCGGGTAGGTTCTACTTGCTTGCGCATGACCATGTCGCGGATGGTATCGACTTCGGCCTTTTGGGTTTGCTCGCCGGCACGTATGTAGATGTCACTGTTAAAGGCGTAAGGAATGTCTTTGCCGGCCGGCACTTCAACCACTAATAACTGTTTGTTTTCAACTTGCTGTACTTCTACCGAAAACAGTACTGGCGGTTGAATGGTCGATTTAAGCTGGCTTTCGAGCTGTTCAGCTACTTGTTCGGCATTTTTTACGCCCTTGATTTGGCCGTTATCATCGACTCCACAAAGCAGGTAACCGCCTTGGGTATTTAAAAAGGCGCAAACTTGCGGACCGCAATGTTTTAAGTCGCAGCTTGTAAGGTATTCAAGGGTTTGGTTTTCGCCCAGCGACAGTAGTTGCTTGAGTTGTGCGGCCGTTTTACTCATGGCTTGCTCCTACTGAGGCGCTCACTTGACTGACATTTTCAAAATGTTCGGTCAGGCGTTGCTCTACGTCTTGATAGCGAGAAAATTGCGCAACCACAAAAAGGTTGGCGTCGTCATCGCGATCGAATTTTTGTACCCAGTTGCCTTGGCGATCATCCATTGGCAGTTGTTCCATGGTGGCGTCTTCGTATAAGTCGATCACCTTAATATTCGAAATAGACGCAGCGCCTTTGCGCAGTGTTAATGCTGAGCGCTGTTCTTGGGTTTTGTAACCCAAGTCCATTAATAAGCGACGGGCAAACACAACTTGATCGTGCGCTAAAAACCAGCGAGGTTTATTGATCTCGATGGCTTTTTTCATCTCTTGGTGGGTAATGGACAGGCCAGTTGCATCAACGCCACTACCGTATTGTGGGGTAATGATGCCTAAAAATAGGTCGCATTTTTCTACAGATTTTAAGCAGCTTTCAAAGGCGGTTTCGTTAGACGATACCGGTACTGTGCCTTTATGCGACATCCAAACTTCATAACCAAAGGCGGTTAGTAGTGAATATACGCGGTCGAGCAGCTCTTCTACGCCATAAACGGTGGATGACACCATCACCGTGAGCTTTTTGCTCATAGTTCAAACCCTTCCTTGACCAACAGTGCTTCCAGTTCATTTTCGGCGTGCTCCAGGGCGGCCAGCTTTTGTTGGAAGTCTTTTAGCGCTTCTTCCACTGTGATGGTTTCTTCTTCCAGTGGTTTTTGTACATAACGTGCGATATTGAGGTTGAAGTCGTTTTCTTCAATCTCGGCTAACGCCACCCAGCGCGCAACGCCTTCGATTTCTTCAGCTTTAGGACCTAAGGTTTCTTGCTGACGATAGATGTTAAAAATGTCGTCGGCTTGATCATTAGACAAGGTATTTTGCGCACGGCCTTTGGTGAAGATTTCTTCTGCATTAATGATCAGCACGTGATCTTGATGGTCGGCTGGGCGTGATTTGCGCAGCACTAAAATACAGGCCGGAATACCTGTGCCATAGAACAGGTTTGACGCTACGCCGATGATGGCTTCGATGCGGTTTTCTTTTAACAACTGTGTACGGATCTTACCTTCAGCGGCGCCTCTAAATAACACACCATGCGGCAATACCACTGCCATGCGCCCTTGCTCGTTTAACGAGGCAAACATATGTTGCACCCAGGCAAAGTCACCGTTGGTTTTAGGCGCTAAACCATATTGCTTACGGCCATAAGGGTCGGCAGACCAGAGATCATAGCCCCACTCTTTGAGGCTGAATGGCGGGTTGGCAATTACGCAATCAAAGGTTTCTAAGCGATCATTCACCAAAAACTTCGGCTCGCGCAGCGTGTCGCCGCGAACGATGTCAAAATCTTCCTGGCCATGTAAAAACAGGTTCATGCGGGCAATGGCCTCGGTGGTGAGGTTCTTCTCCTGGCCTTTGATTTTGAGCAGGCGTGGGTCGCCACCGTTTTCTTTTACGTGATGGATGGTTTCAAGCAACATACCGCCCGTACCACAGGCTGGGTCGTAGACGCTTTCACCAGCTTGTGGGTTTAGGATGTTAACCATTAAACGAACAATGGTGCGCGGGGTGTAGAACTCACCGGCTTTTTTGTTGGCCTTATCGGCAAAGCGCTTGATGAGGTATTCGTAGGCTCGGCCCATATCATCGTCACGTACAGACGCTACACCCAGGTTCACTCTGTTGAAATGGTTAAGCAAAGTAGCTAAGAGTTCATCCGACAGGCGTTCTTTATTGGTCCAGCTGGCATCGCCGAATATACCGTGTAGCTTTGGGTTAGCCAGTTCAATACCGCGAAACGCATCTTTTAAGGCCTGGCCAATGTCTTTAGTTTCGGCAAAAACGTCTTTCCAGTGGCACTCTTGTGGAATTTGAATGCGGTGAAACATGTCGCCTTTGGCAAGCTCTTCATCGCCCACTTGTTCCATGGCGTCGATAAATTCCTCGTCGTACACATCGCAAATGCGCTTAAAAAAGAGGATCGGGAAAATATAAGTCTTGTAGTCCGATGCATCGATAGGCCCGGTAATAATGTGGGCTGCATGCCAGAGATGTGCTTCGAGGTCTTTAATGTTAATTAGGGTCATTTTTTATTCTCATTCACAGCGGAGGCCGCAGGCGATTTTTCGAGTAGTTCGTGTATATCGCAGTTAAATAAATCGCACAGCTTATCTAATGCTTCTAAGTCCACCTTAAGCGCAGTTTCTTTGTACAGTAGCGTGACGGTGGTACGGCTGAGGCCGGTTTCTCGCATCACGTCGCTAATGCGCATTTTTCTCTCACCCATTAATCGGGCTAGGTGGCAGCGGATCATGCTCTCTCCACGGTGTTTTCTTAACCATAAACTTGGGGATTTTTCACTGTTGCTTCCCCTACCACGATTATGGTTTTTCTCAACTTATTGAAGTTAAATCAAAAAAGTTTGAGAGAGACGGTAACATAGAGAAACATTTAGATAGATATTACTATCGAAAGTAATTAAAAGGCATATCCATCAATTACAATTACTGTAAAGGTCACCTACTTTACTACTTTTAATTGGCATGGGACACAAACGGGCCAAAGGTGGGGCAAAAATGGGCCAAAATTAGATACAAAAAAGCCGAACACTGGGTTCGGCTTTCGTAACTTACTGAGGAGTAAGTATAAATTTTGGTAGGACTAAGCAGATTCGAACTGCTGACCTCTACCATGTCAAGGTAGCGCTCTAACCAACTGAGCTATAGTCCTAAAAAGTGTTGGCTATTATACGCAGAGGCTGGCTTTTGACAAGCCCTAGCGCAAACTTTTTGAAGCCTTTGTTTTAAAACTGTTTATTCGTCCAATGGGACGAGCAGTTCATGACCGATCACTTCGTCTATTAAGGCGTATGGCACTTTGTATTTTTTGTCTTTGAACTTAACCAGTGCGTAGTCGTAGCACATTTCAATCACGGTGCAGTTGACGATCACGCCGTTGTCGATGACACGCACTATGTTGTAGTTTCTTAATGTAATGGCCATGTTTTTCTCGCTGTTAGGATTCACCGACGTCTTTTAATTTTCGTTGTAGCTGACGAATTTGATCTCGATAGCCCGCCGCCAATTCGAATTTAAGCTCTTCCGAGGCTTGAATCATTTCTTTTTGCAGTTGGATCATGGCTTTACGCACTTGCGCCACGTCTTCCATGCTCTCCACTTGGTAATCTTTTGCGGTCTCGGCCACTTTCTTGGTTTTGTTACCACGCTTGCCCGCACCTGGGTTGTAGGCTCCTTCCATGATGTCTTCAACCGACTTAGTGATACCAACCGGGGTGATGCCATGCTCTTCGTTGTGGGCTTTTTGTTTTTCACGACGACGATCGGTTTCGCTGATCGCGCGCTCCATGGAGCCAGTCATGCGGTCGGCGTACAAAATAGCCTTACCATTGACGTTACGGGCGGCACGACCAATGGTTTGAATCAGTGACTTTTCTGAACGTAAGAAGCCTTCTTTGTCGGCATCAAGAATCGCCACTAGGCTGACTTCTGGAATGTCCAAGCCTTCTCGTAATAAGTTGATACCCACTAAGACATCAAATTCACCCAGACGTAAATCGCGAATAATTTCCACGCGCTCAACGGTATCAATGTCGGAATGCAGGTAACGCACGCGAATGCCATGCTCACTTAGATAATCGCTTAGATCTTCCGCCATACGCTTAGTTAAAGTGGTGACCAACACACGCTCGCCAATCGGCGTGCGCAAATTGATTTCAGAAAGCAAGTCATCCACTTGAGTCGCCACCGGACGAACTTCTAAAATAGGATCGATCAAGCCCGTCGGCCGCACAATTTGCTCAACCACCCAATCTTGATGTTCTGCTTCGTATTTACCCGGCGTGGCCGATACAAAAATAGTCTGTGGTTTAATCTGCTCCCATTCCTCAAATCGCATAGGACGATTATCCAAGGCGGAGGGCAAACGGAAACCATACTCAACAAGGTTCTCTTTACGAGACCGATCACCCTTGTACATGGCGCCAATCTGCGACACGGTAACGTGGGATTCATCGATCACCAGCAAGGCGTTGGCAGGCAAATAGTCAAACAAGGTCGGCGGCGGCGAGCCTTCTTCTCGGCCGGATAAATAGCGCGAGTAGTTTTCGATACCGTTGCAATAGCCCAACTCTTGCATCATTTCTAAATCATAGCGAGTACGTTGATCAAGACGCTGCATTTCAACCAATTTATTCAGTGATTTTAGCTGCTCAAGACGCTGATCCAATTCCACTTTAATGCGCTCGATGGCCGCTTGTACGGTTTCTTTTGGTGTCACGTAGTGGGTTTTCGGATAAATGGTGACACGAGGCACTTTGCGAAGGGTTTTGTTGGTTAATGGGTCGATCATCGACAAAGTTTCAACTTCGTCGTCAAACAATTCGATACGAATCGCGGTGTCTTCTGAATCAGCCGGAAAGACTTCAATCACATCACCACGCACCCGGAAATTACCACGCTCCAGTACCAAATCGTTGCGGCTGTATTGCAGTTCAGCCAAACGACGTAACACATCACGCTGATCAATTCGATCACCACGGTCTAAGTGCAGCATCATTTTTAAATAGGCTTGCGGGTCGCCCAAACCATAAATCGCCGACACAGTCGCGACGATAATAACGTCTTCACGTTCTAACAAGGCTTTGGTAGCAGATAAGCGCATTTGCTCTATGTGTTCGTTGACGGAGGCGTCTTTCTCAATAAAAGTATCCGACGCGGCCACATAGGCTTCTGGCTGGTAATAATCGTAGTAGGAAACAAAGTATTCTACGGCGTTATTGGGGAAAAATTCTTTGAATTCGCCATACAGCTGTGCCGCTAAGGTTTTGTTGTGCGCCATTACAATGGTCGGGCGTTTTACTTGTGAAATCACATTGGCGATGGTGTAGGTCTTACCAGAACCGGTTACCCCAAGTAAGGTTTGATGGGCCAAGCCCGCTTCGACACCACGCACCAGCTTTTCAATGGCTTTTGGCTGATCGCCCGCGGGTGAATAAGATGAAACAACTTGAAACTCTTGCGACACGGGTTTTTCCCTTAGCTATACAATCGACGCAATAGGTTAGCAAATTTTGCAGAAAGCGTCTGGTATAATTTGCGCCCCCAAACAAGATCGACTAAGCACAAAAACAATAAAAAACTCAGCGCTGGACTTTATTAATCCCCACACCACATATAACATAAAGAAATATTCTTATAATCAAATAAACAATACATCTATCATGATCTAAGCGGGTGAAATGAATAAATTGGAAAAGTACTTTCCAGCACGGGTCTGGCTTAAAAGCTACTCACGAAACGACCTAAAAACCGATGCGGTCGCCAGTTTTATTGCCACGATTTTGCTCATCCCGCAAAGCATGGGGTACGCCATGCTCGCAGGGCTTCCCGCGGTGACTGGATTGTACGCCAGCATTCTGCCTGCGATTGCCTATTCACTGTTTGGCTCAAGCCGCACACTGGCGGTTGGACCTGCGGCCATTACGTCCATGATGACCGCCACGATTGCACTGCCCTTTGCCCTTCCTGAAAGCCAAGACTACGCGATGGTGGCCATTTTACTGGCCTTGCTGTCTGGTATGTTTTTGATGTTAATGGGCTTATTTAAAATGGGGTTTCTGTCTAACCTACTAAGCCATCCTGTCATTTCGGGTTTTATCAGCGCCTCGGCTATTTTAATTGCCTTGGGGCAATTCAAACATCTGCTGGGCATTGAAGCCCACGGCAATAACTTTCTTGAATTAACCCAAAGCATGATACGTAATCTTCATCAGACGAATTTACCAACGGTAATATTAAGTCTGGTATCAATCACATTTTTACTGCTCCTAAAAAAATACCTCACCACTCTTTTAATCGCATTAAAGTTGCCACTCAATCTATGTCAATTATTTGGCAAGGCTGGTCCTGTGTTAGTGGTCGCCACTACAACCAGCTGCGTGGCGATTTTTTCACTAGACGAATTAGGCATTAGAATTGTTGGCAACGTGTCTGAAAGCTTACCCAAGCTGAATTTGACCGGTATTGATTTTGATACCGTGACCGCACTGCTTCCAGGAGCCTTTTTAATCAGTATTGTGGGTTTTGTTAGTTCGGTTTCCGTGGCGCAATCGTTTGCGGCGAAACGCAAAGAAGACCTCAACCCCAACCAAGAGCTGGTGGGCCTCGGCATGGCAAATTTAACCGCAGCATTGAGCTTTTCCTTTCCGGTAACAGGAGGATTTTCTCGCTCTGTAATCAATGTCAGTGCCGGCAGCCGAACGCCCATGGCAGGTATATTAACTGGGTTACTGATGCTGCTTACCTTGCTGTTTTTAACCCCGCTTTTTTACTATTTACCCACGGCCGTGCTGGCCAGCAGTATTACCGTCGCCATTTTGCAATTAATCGATGTCAAAGACGCGATACGCCTTTATCGCTTTTCCAAGCAGGAAGCCATATCGCTTGCAGTGACTTTTTTTGTGGTGCTTTTTATTGGCATGGAAGCGGGTATTGTCGTCGGGGTTGCTTTGTCCTTACTGTTCTTTCTTTGGCACACCAGCCACCCTCATATTGCAGTGGTTGGTCGGCTACCAGGAACGGAAAACTTCCGTAACGTGAAGCGTTTTGATGTCGAAACAAACCCAGAAATAGTGACCATTCGAATTGACGAAAACCTTTTCTTTGCTAACGCCAGAGTATTGGAAGATTACGTATTAACGTTAGTTTCTCAGCACAGAGAAATGAAGCACCTTGTTCTCATGTGTAATGCGGTCAACCTGATCGACGCCAGTGCACTGGACAGCCTAGAAACCATCGATGATCGGTTGAAATCCGCAGGCGTCATACTGCATTTTTCCGAAATTAAAGGCCCCGTCATGGACAAATTAACGGATTCAAGTTTAATAAAAAACCTGCGGGGCAAGGTCTTTTTAACTCAACATCAAGCGATGAAAGCCTTAACAAAACAGCAAACGGACGAATAATCCGTTTGCTGTTGTCTTTAAAAGAACCGCTTGCAGAAAATCATTTGCTAAAGACCAAGATGCTAGTTTACCGAGCTCTCTTCATCCGTCGAGACCTGCAATAGACCCTTATTGCGCGACAGCAATACATCACCAATGCCCTTCACTTGCGACAATTGCTCGATAGACTCAAAACGTCCATTGGCTTCACGGTACGCAATAATCGCTTCTGCTTTTTTAGCACCAACCCCCGACATAACAGCAGAAAACTCCGCCGCTGTGGCCGTATTGATGTCCAAAGGCGTTGCAGCAAAAAGCGAGAAAGGCACAAAAGCGAATGAGATAACAAGAAGGGAGCGAGCAACACAAACACGGAAAATACGAGAAAAATTCATCATAGAAAAAGTCCTTTTCAAATTCATTTTAAAAACGAAAGATGGCATCTTGCCAATAAAAAACCACTTAATGCGTCGACATGAACATCAAAGCAAATAAGTGGTTTTAGAATAAAAGCTTTTTTATCAGACTTCAAGCGCCTTTTTTACCAGACCTTAAAGCTTTATAAAGACGATTTACGCTATCACGCCTAAATCCCTGTTTACCTGAGTCAAAACGGCAATAGGATCAATCGCTTGGGTGATAGGTCGCCCCATCACTAGATAATGACTACCGGCCGCCATAGCGTCAGCTGGCGTCATAATGCGCTTCTGGTCACCTTGATCAGAACCCGCAGGACGAATCCCCGGAGTCACTAACACAAAGTCTTTGCCCAGATCCGTCGACAACATGCTGGACTCTTGTGCAGAACACACCACACCATCCATACCAGAAGCTTTTGCCAAGGCAGCAAGACGCTTAACATGTTGCTCTGGGGTCGCATCAATCCCAATTTCAACTAAATCAGATTGATCCATGCTGGTTAGTACCGTCACTGCGATCAACAATGTTTTATGATCAGGCAACTGTTGCAGTGCATTCGCAGACGCTTCCATCATGCGACGACCGCCAGAAGCATGCACGTTTACCATCCACACGCCTGCTTTCGCAGCCACACTAACCGCATTAGCGACTGTATTAGGAATATCATGAAATTTAAGATCCAGAAAAATTTCAAAACCCAGTGCATGCAGTTCATCCAAAATCACTGGACCAGCGGTGGTAAACAGCTCCTTACCGACTTTCACTCGACACTGTTTAGGGTCAAGTCGTTTCGCCATCTCAATAGATTGCGCCATGGTTGGGTAATCTAGGGCAACCACTATAGGGGATTGGCAGCTCATTCAGTGTCCTCTTTGTTTCAGTTTCTACGTTTGTTTCGATTTCTATCGTTGATAAGATAAGTGTCACAATACTCAAAGGGTTTATTCGCCTTCCAAACCATGAATCGGCTTCACCACACCCCAATTTTTGCAGCTTGGACATTGCCAATGTAATTGATGACCAGGAAAGCCACATTGACGGCATTGATATTTGGGCTTCGCTTGCACCAGCTGATCAATCAACTCGAACAAAACCACCAAATGCTGTTGGTTATAACCTTGGGAATCGGCAAGCTGTAAGCTGATTAACTCTTTAAAGCCTTTAATCGTTGGATGCAGCCTCAGCTGCTCGACTAAAAACATTTCAGCGTAGTCTTTGTCCGTTTCCATATAATGCTGTACCAACGCCATGATCAAGGCAGTAGTCGGCTTTTTCTGGTTTTGTTCCTGCAAAAACTTGACATACCCACTGCTTCCCCAGACTTTCTGGTAGCACTCTCTAAGCTTGGGAATGATAATAGACACAAACTCTGGATCCTGATCCGCCGCATGCTTTAGCTCTTTGATGGCATCGCGATAACGAGCTTGGTTATTAAGCACATCCGCCGCCCCAATGCTGGCACGCACACAGCTAGAGTCGACATCCAATGCTAATTTATAATGCTGAAAAGCCAGCTTCCATTGCTCTTTCTTCTGAAACTCTTGCGCCATTTCACAATGAAAATGCGCCAGCCTTTTTATTTCTTTTTTCGTTGGCGCTTCTTTTATCAGCTCAGTACCAATCTGAATGGCTTTATCCCAGCTTTGTTCAAATTCATAAAGGTCTACAAGCAAGGCTAAAATCTTGGGTTGGAACTCTGTTTTTCGTGATGTTGATGCCATGTTGAGCAATAAACGCCCCGCCCGGTCTAACAAGCCTGCAGACATGAAATCACTGGCCAACTCCAGCTGCACCATACGCATTTCTCGTTGCGATATTTCTGGGCGCGCCAGTAATGTTTGGTGGATGTTTATCGCTTTTTGTATTTCGCCTTTTTTGCGAAACAAATTACCTAATGTAAGGTGAATATCGAAAGTATCAGAATTGACTTCTAAGGAATCAACAAAAGCATCAATCGCCTCAGAATGTTGATCGTTAAGCAGATGGTTAAGACCACGGAAATAATCGGTTGGGATACTTTTTTTGAAGGGTTTATTTTTTTTAGTCGGATTTTTTCGCCCCATTGCCCAGCCGACAAAAAGCGCGACAAAAAGCACCAAAAATAACCCGATTTCGGTCAACTCAATTACTCCTTCCCAACAGAAAGTTCTTGGGCAATAGAGGCTTTACGTAGAGCGTCCACATCTTCTAACGCTTTTTCATATTTTCGGGTCAGCACCCGAATCTGACGCTCGCTGCGCAAGTAAGCAACCGAGCTAACCAGAAGCGCCACACAGGCACCAACCGTGAAAGAAAGAATGGTATACAAGGCAACACTTAGCTCAGGACCTTGCCAAAAAACGAGATCAAGAGAAATAAGTTGTGGATTTCGTAAGGCAAAGAACACACCAACGGCGAGAAAAAACACAATGAGTATGGTGTATATCACTCTTTTAAGCCATTTAAGCATAAAACAACCTACCAAAAATAGAATGGCTATATTATGCCGTGATAGCTCAAAAATTTCGAGGCATAAGACGTAAATTAGTTCAGTTCGTTAATCTCATCGTTAGGTAAGTTAACCAACTCTCTCAATTCTTTACCGGGCTTGAAATGCGGTACGTATTTGGCGCTTAACGCTACGGACTCGCCTGTTTTCGGATTTCGCCCTATTCTAGGTGCTCGATAATGCAGAGAAAAACTACCAAAACCTCTTATCTCTATGCGCTCACCGTTCGCCAATGAATCAGACATATGTTCAAGCATCGCCTTGATTGCTTGCTCTACATCTTTCACTGGCAAATGGGATTGCTGATCGATTAGCAGTTCTATCAGCTCAGATTTTGTCATTACTGTCCTCGCGACTATAATTTGATCACTGTGTAAGACTAGCTAAATTTAGAAAGAAAGCAATAAGTTAACGCGATTTAGGGTGTTTTTTACGCGTTTTATTCTACCGAAATAGAGAATATTACGAATGGATGCGTTACACAACTAGCATAGAAGCAGTCTAGCTTTTATAATATTGCCCATATTCAACACATTGGAAGAAACTATAATGAGCTACAGCCATATTCCTGCAGGCAAAGATGCACCAAACGACATTAACGTCATCATTGAAATCCCAGCACAAGCCAATCCAGTAAAATACGAAATCGATAAAGACATGGATGCGCTTATTGTTGATCGCTTCATGACCGCGCCAATGTTTTACCCAGCCAACTACGGCTACGTAAACAACACCTTGGCGGATGACGGTGATCCAGTTGACGTTTTGGTAATCACACCTTACCCAGTAGTACCAGGTTCTGTCATTCGTTGTCGCCCAGTTGGCGTATTGAACATGTCAGACGAAGCCGGCATGGACGCTAAATTGGTCGCCGTTCCTCACGAGAAGCTAAGTAAAGAATACGGCCATATTCAAGATGTGAACGATATTCCACAATTGCTACGCGATCAGATCGAACATTTCTTCGAAAACTACAAAACCCTTGAAAAAGGCAAGTGGGTAAAAGTAGAAGGCTGGGCAAACGCAGCAGAAGCGAAAAAAGCCATCGTTGAAGGCATTGAAGCGTACAACGCTCAATAATTCATTTTAAACGAATTCTAATAGACATAAAAAAACCGATCCTAGGGTCGGTTTTTTCGTTTAAAATCTTGATTTAACAAAGGTTATGCTAAAAAATCACGCTAAAGAGTCTAGGTAACGCTCCGCATCCAGTGCCGCCATACAGCCTGTGCCTGCCGATGTAATCGCTTGACGATAAATGTGATCCGACACATCACCTGCAGCAAAAACGCCTTCTACACTCGTTTGAGTGGCGTTGCCATGCGTACCAGACTGAACCGTCAAGTAGCCGTCTTTCATATCTAGCTGACCTTGGAAGATGTCTGTATTTGGCTTATGCCCAATCGCCACAAACAAACCCGCAACCGCTAGGTCTTTTGTCTCGCCTGTTTGGCTATTTTTAATGCGCACACCCGTTACACCAGCAGCATCACCTAGCACTTCATCCAATTCAGAAAACCATTCGATTTTCACATTGCCGTTTTTGGCTTTTTCCATCAACTTGTCCGCAAGGATTTTTTCAGAACGGAACTTGTCACGACGGTGAATCACAGTAACGGTTTTGGCAATGTTAGCAAGATAAAGCGCTTCTTCAACGGCTGTGTTACCGCCACCAATTACCGCGACGTCTTGGTTACGATAAAAGAAACCATCACAGGTTGCACAAGCCGATACACCTTGGCCCATAAATTTTGTTTCACTTTCTAGACCTAGATACTGAGCACTAGCACCCGTAGAGATAATCAAGGCGTCACAGGTATAAACACCGCTGTCGCCTTCCAAGCGGAAAGGACGATTATTCAAATCGACTTTATTGACGTGATCAAAAATAATTTCGGTGTCGAAGCGCTCAGCGTGTTTGCGCATACGCTCCATCAATTCTGGGCCTTGTACACCTTGGTCATCGCCCGGCCAGTTATCCACGTCCGTGGTGGTGGTCAATTGACCGCCCATTTGCATGCCCGTTATCATCACAGGATTGAGGTTCGCACGCGCTGCATAAACCGCCGCCGTGTAGCCCGCTGGACCAGAACCTAAAATCATTAACTTAGCGTGTTTCACATCGCTCATACCATTGCTCCTGTAAATGAATACTTGCCTGACACCAAAAAACGGCCGGCTAAAAGATTGTGACGAATTCTAACGAAAATCCGCTAAAATTTTTAGAGAAAAATATTAATAACTAAAATAGGGATACTCTATCTGTTTTCAAGCACTTATTCTGTCATGGGAAAGCACCAACTTGACGGTAAAAGTACTTTTAAGCGCTAAGAGCACGCTAGACATTCTGCGTCAGACGTCAAACGCATTTCACGCCAGCGCCCTTCAAAGCCATCAAACAGCCTTAATACGCCGTGCTGAACATTACCGCAGCCGCTTGCCAACTTTAACCCTTCAAGCGCCTGAAAAACGCCTAACATCCCGACAACAGGCGCCACTACGCCGCTTTCATTACAGCTAAGCGGCTGCTCCGATAACGATGGGTACAAACACTCATAACAAGGAGAATCTTGCTGATGGAACAAAAAACTCACCAACTGTCCTTCCCAGCGAATCGCCGCGGCGCTAACCAATGGTTTTTTCAAGAGCAAACAGGCACGATTAATCGCCTGCCTTGCGGTAAAGTTATCGGTGCAATCCAGTACCACATCCGCTTCTTCAACAGCGTTTAACAGAGCGTCGCCCGACAGTTTTTGTGTGATGGTTTCAATGTTGACGGCTGAGTTTTTCAGAGCGATTTGCGCTGCCGCTGCCGCCACCTTGTCTAACCCCGTCTGGTTTTCGTTATACAGCACTTGGCGAGGCAAATTACTGTTTTCCAATTGGTCACCGTCCGCTAAAGTCAAATGCCCCACGCCAGAGGTCGCCAAATACGTCGCCGCAATGTTTCCCAATCCGCCCAAGCCAACAACCAAGACTCTCGCTTTAGCAAGTTTTAATTGCCCCTGAATATCGAAGTTAGGCAATAATAACTGACGACTATAACGATCTAATTCTGCTTCGTTCATTTTCACCTTACTTTCTGCTTATTCATCCTGCCCGACTGGTCAATTCTTTGCTAAACTCGTTTAATTACTTTATCCACGAGCATCCATATGAAGTTTCCCGGTCAACGCAAACTCAAACACTACTTCCCCGTTTCTCAACCCAAGCCCGCCTTACCGACATCAGAAGTTCGCCCTGATAAAGACAGCTATATTGTTGGCTTAGATGAAACCATTGTCGACGTGGTGGCCAATGTCTCGGATCAATTTCTTACCACATTTAACATACAAAAAGGGCTGTCCAACCTAGTGGACGCTGACACCGCCTCTGCCATCTACAAAGAATTGACGGCCAACGCCTGTATTTCCGATCATTTTGCCGGTGGCACCATTGGCAACACCATTCACAACTATTCTGTTTTGGCGGATGACAAATCCGTCTTACTGGGCGTCATGTCTGCCAACATCACCTTAGGTTCTCCAGCTTATCATTATATCTGCCACACCAGCAGTAAAGTCGATATGAATCACCTACAAGGTGTTCCCGGTGATATCGGTCGCGGCATCACTCTAATCACGCCCGATGGCGAACGTACCTTTGCTATTGCACCAGGTGATATGGACGAACTCAACATAGAACATATCCCAGAAAGCATTATTGCTGGCGCTGCGGCGCTGGTGACCTGCGCCTACCCCTTGCGCCACCAAGGCAAGCCCATTAAACAAGCCATGTTAAAAGCCTTGCAATACGCTCACCAACATCATATTCCTACCGTACTGACATTAGGCACAAAACACCTTGTGGAAGAATACAAAGATGAATTGCTTGAGTTAATCAAAAACTACGTCACCGTGCTCGCGATGAATGAACTAGAAGCCGAAGCACTCACCGGATTATCCGATCCACTGCAAGCCGCTGATGCCATTCTAGATTATGTCGATGTGGTCTTATTGACCGCAGGACCAGATGGCATGTATTTATGTGGCTACACAGACGATGAACTAAAGCGCGAAACCACTCACCCCATTAAATCAGGCAGTTTGGCCGACTTTAACCGCTGGGAATTCAGTCGCCCTATGCTAAAAACAGCCTGTCAGCGACCGGTGAAAATTTTCTCACACATTGACCCCTACATGGGTGGGCCAGAAAAAATACGCAATACCAATGGCGCGGGTGATGGCGCACTCTCAGCGTTATTGCACGACATCTCGGCAAACCGCTTTCATAAAGAAAGCATTCCTAATTCCAGTAAACATATGGCCCCTTTTCTGACCTATTCATCCTTTGCGCAAATCTGCAAATACGCCAATCGTGTCAGCTATGAAATACTCGCGCAAAATGCTTCGCGATTGTCTCGTGGCCTGCCCGAACGAGAAGACAGTTTAGAAGAAGCCTACTGGGAAAGATAAACCTAGACTGGGGGGTGCGTTTCACCCATAAAAAAACCATGCACATAGCATGGTTTTTTATTCGTCTGAAATCCATTTACTCTATATTCTAGTGTCGACTTAATGCATCGCTTCAATGCCAAGCGCTTCATTGCGCTCAAACATACGATTAAGCTCCAACAAAATAACCAGTTCGTCTTCTTTTTGATACACACCCTGAATGAATCGTAAAGCTTCATCATTACCAACACTAGGGCTTTGCTCAATTTCACCTTGATATAAATAGAACACTTCTTGTACCGCATCCACCAACAAACCTACTTGCTCACCATCATGTTCAATAATGATAATGCGGGTCTCATCAGTAATGGTACATTCTGGCAAACTGAAACGGACACGGGTATCCACCACAGTCACCACGTTACCACGCAAATTCACAATGCCGAGTACATAAGAAGGCGCACCAGGAACGGGAGCGATTTCGCTGTAACGTAACACCTCTTTAATCTGCATGACGTTAATACCATAGGTCTCATCAATCAGCTTAAAGGTTAGATACTGCAACAACTCGCCTTTCTTATCTTCAGATAAGGCTTTCCCATTTTCTTTAATCGGTGCTAATTCAGACATGGCTCACATCCATATTCAATTTAATTAAACTACTGTAAAACTCGTTACAGGTTTTGTCTAGCTTAAAAAAAGCTGTCTAGCTTAAACAAACGCTGTCTAATTTAAACAAACCGCAACGAGTCTACGAGCAAAGTTGAGTAACAATTAGTTGTCTTGTTCTATCCCAACGATTGTCCAATTAGCATTTGCATCAGACATGCTCTTTTCCAAATGCCAGATTTCCGTTGTTTCAGATGTTTGATCACCTTCTTTAATCCAACCAGAAAACTGTAAAGAAATAGACGCCGTAGAACCAATAAACTCACCACGAACCAAATCAACCATCAAGGAAATAACTTCGGTATCCGGTTTGTTGTCACCGTGTTTTGCACGCTCTTCCACCAACAAGTTATAAAGTTCAGGACTGACATAATCTAGAATTTCATTGAAGTCGTTGTCATCCCATGCTTTTTGCAACGCAATGTAATGGTTTTTGGCTTCCGCAACAAACGCTTGCTCATTAAAACCCGGTGGCAACTGAATGTTTGGCGTTGCGCCGAAACCACTCATTCCCGCCATTGGAGAAGGTTGCACGCTATCGCGAGTCGATTCTGGCATTTCACGAAACATACCATTAGTACCGGCTTGTTGAGCGGCCGCACGGCGTTTTGGCGCAATAAGAAACTTGTAAACCAAGAAGCCAATCACCGCAAATAACAAGATATCGCCAAACGAGATACCATCAAACGCACCACTACCAAGCAAGGCAGCAAAAATACCACCCGCTAATAAACCACCCAGCAGACCACCGCCCAAACCGCCAAGCAAGCCTGGTTTTTTAGCGCCCGCTGCCGCCGTTGTTGAATTGGTCGTACTGTTTGTCGCCGCTTTTGGCTTAGACACAGAAAAACTTTTCCCAAAACTCTTCCCACCGCCAAACTTTTTAGCATGAACATCGGCGCTGTAACCACCGGCGCCAATCGCCAATACAAACGCCAACAACATGGCATATACAGATGTTTTCACTGACTTTCTCCTATTATTTAAAATTCACTAGACCAACGGCATTGCGTAGGTCCGAAATCATTCCACGGGCACGAGCTCGTGCTTTTTCAGCCCCTGCTTGTAGTATTTCCTCTACATGAGCAGGATTTGCCATCAATTCGAGATACTTTTCACGCGGCTCGTTTAGTTGACCATTGACCAGAGTAAAAAGTTCCTTTTTTGCTTCCCCCCATGCAATACCATCGGCAAAATTCTGACGCATTTGCGCAGTTTGTTCTGGTGTTGCAAAGGCTTTGTAGATATCAAACACGGTAGAATCATCAGGGTCTTTCGCTTCCCCTGGCTCTAGCAAGTTTGTTTTGATCTTATTAATGCCTTTTTGTAGCTTTTTCTCGGTATCAAATAACGGAATCGTATTATTGTAACTCTTGCTCATTTTACGTCCGTCCAAGCCTTTTAGGATGGAACCTTCTTCGCCCACAACGGCTTGTGGTAAAACAAAATGCTCACCAAATAAATGGTTAAAACGACCCGCAATGTCGCGCGCCATTTCAATGTGCTGTATTTGGTCACGACCGACCGGCACTTTATGGGCATTAAACGCCAAAATATCCGCCGCCATTAATACTGGATAACAGAACAAGCCCATGGTAATACCAAAATCAGGATCTTGATCATTCGCTAGATTCTCGTCCACCGCGCCTTTATAAGCATGGGCGCGGTTCATCAAACCTTTTGCCGTGACGCAAGTCAGTAGCCAATTCAATTCCGCAATTTCAGGAATATCAGATTGACGGTAAAAAGTTGCTTTATCCGTATCTAAACCACACGCCAGCCAAGTCGCTGCGATTTCTAAGCGAGACTGTTTCACGCGCTCTGGATCCTGACACTTGATCAAGGCATGATAGTCCGCAAGGAAGAAGTAAGATTCCGTGTTTTCTTGACGGCTCGCTTCGATCGCAGGACGAATTGCCCCCACATAGTTGCCTAGGTGTGGAGTGCCTGTGGTGGTAACACCGGTTAAAACAATTTCTTTTGCCATTGTTGCTACTCTTTCCTACTTTACACAATGTTGAAATGCTGCTTACCCTATCATAAAAAAACCACCGCAAGAATCACGCATTACGATTATTTAATCTGATGTTTTACAAGCCTTTTTAAGTCATTTCAAAATAGTGGCGTCGAATGTTTAAATATCAATACCAAAGCTCGCTAATAAGGCCAGAATAGCGCTGTATGCGAGTACTGGCCGCACTGCGAATCAACCGACTCGATCCCCACAAAGTGAACGATTTTTTCGCCCGAGTAATGCCGGTGTAAAGCAACTCTTTGGTCAACACAGGCGAAGGCGTCATAGGCAGCAACAAGGCAACTCGATCAAACTCCGAGCCTTGGGATTTATGTACCGTCATCGCAAAGACCACCTCAAACTCACTTAATCGACTCGGCAGCAAGCCAGTAAAAGAACCATCAGGCTGCATAAACCACACCCGAAGACGCTGAAATTCATCAGGCATACAAAGACCAATATCACCGTTAAACAAGCCTAAAGCTGCATCGTTTCGGGTCAGCATCACGGCTTTTCCTGGATACCAAACATGGGGGTCTTTGACGCGTCCACGCTGATAAAAATAGTGCTCCAACTGAGCATTGACCTTCTCGACACCAAACTCACCTTGACGAACCGCGGTCAAAATCTGGTAACGAGAAAACACCGCATACAACTCGGCAATATCAAGTTTCTGTCGTACCGCGTCCCAATAATCATCATAGCCTTTTGCCAAGGTCGCAATATCAGCTTTGGTTTGGCCTTCTTCTGGCACTCGCCATGCCACATCCGCGTAATCAGATTGCAGACAACGCAATACGCCCTGATCATCGCCTGCGTTCATGGCTTTTGCCAAATGCCCGATGCCGCTATTGGCATCAAAGCGATAACTGGTGCGCAACAAGGTAAGCGCTCGACTGATGGCTGGTGCCGACGAATTACCAAACGGCACTAGATTTTCTCCCGTAAGACGACCTAGGTGCGCTGCCCATTCCGGTTGAAAATACACATTTTCAATTCCGTAGGATAAATCCCCCAGCACACTGCCCGCTTCTACCGAGGCCAACTGATCCTTATCGCCTAACAAAATCAACCTTGCGTGAGGTGGCATGGCATCAATCAATTTTGCCATCATCGGCAAGTCCACCATGGAGACTTCATCCACCAGCAACACATCTAAATGTAAGGGATTGTTTTTGTTGTGTTTAAAACGACTGCGGCCAAAATCACTGCCTAATAAGCGATGCAAGGTGCTGGCTTGCTCTGGAATGGCGAGTTTCACCTCGTCACTTAATGGCAAATCCGCTTTGGCTTTTGAAATGGATTCCGTCAAACGTGCCGCCGCCTTGCCTGTTGGCGCTGCCAGTTCAATGCGCAGCACTTTACCTTCCGCCATTGACTGTGCCACCAACAAGGCCAACAATTTAGTTACTGTGGTGGTTTTACCGGTTCCAGGGCCACCGCTGATCACCGAAAAAGGCAAGCTAGCGGCATTGGCCACGGCGACTTTTTGCCAATCCACCGCGTCGGCTTTCTTAGGAAACAGCGTCGCCAATAAACCCGCATCGACCGCAAAAGGCGCAACATCAAATTGCCCTTTGAGATAATTCAGCACTTGCTGCTCATAGTGATAATAACGGTACAAATACAAACGCGTGCCAGCCAACACCATGGGGCGTTCAACAACACTTTCTGCCGACGAAACCAGAGAGCTTGAACGCAAGACGTCGCACCAAGCAGACACACTGTTCACCCCACTGTGTTTAAGCTTGGTTTGCAGTTCCTCTGCAGCAATGCCTTCCGCCGGTCTTTGCCAGAGGATCGTTAAATCAATGCAAATATGTCCGGCCCCAAGATACGCACTGCACAAGGCACCCGCCATATAAAGGGCTGGATTGTCTTCCTTAGCATGTTGCGCCAGTTGCTCAATCCATTGACAGTCAATCGCTCGCAATACGTCTTTGGCTTGCCAAGCAGACAAACTGAATGGCGTCGTAGCAGATGAATTTTCCTCAAGCGTTTTTTCATTAAGCTTTTCATCAAGAGAGCCAAGCAAACCTAACTGATTAGAAAAGTCCATATTGCACCGCCTCGTGATTTTTTGGCTTATCGCTTTCACCACTAAACAGCTTGTCTAGCGCCGTGACATGCTCAAGGGTTAAACGGCTTTGAAAAATACCGGTTTGTTGCGTTGGCTGCATACCGCGGAGGAACAAATACACCACACCGCCCACATGCTTTCCATAGTCATAATTCGGCAAACGCTGCTTTAACAACCGATGCAAGGCCAAGGTGTAGAGCTGATATTGTAAATCGTATCTGTGTTCGGCGATGGCATGCACCAACTTGTCTGGCTGGTAATCGGCAAAGTCATCCCCCAAATAATTGGACTTATAATCCAACACGTAATAACGACCTTGATATTCAAACAACAAATCAATAAAACCTTTTAACATGCCTTTTAACGGGCGATCCTGAATCATAGGGGCCACTCGTGATACTTCATCGTATTCACGAGAAATTCGATCCAACCGCAAGGCGTTCATGCCCGTCACCGGAATAAAAAACTCCATCTCTTTGCGACAAGCCGATGGCGCCAACCCCCCCAGACTCATTCCCGCCATTAACTCGGTGTTGACAATATCGGGCAGCCACTCACTCAATACCTCTTGCCATTCATCGAAACCCTGACGCTGATAAAAATCGGCCATTAACTGATGATAGCTGTTTTTCAACAAGTCTTTAAAACTCGGATTGGCGGACACCGACTGCAGCGCTTTGCCTTCCAAGGTGTCATGCAAAAACGTCCCTGGCTTAGCGCCTTTTGGAAACGTAAAACGATTCTTTTCTGGCTCTTTTTGTTGTACTTCCAATAGCGACGCTGGCACTTCCACATCGTCTAGTAGCGGATCAACAAAACGCGTCATTTCATCCAAGCCCGGCACACTTTCGTCGTGATGCTCTTTGTCTTCCACTACCAAGGAGGAATAACTGCCCACCCACCAATCACGTTCAACACGTCCGGTAAAATCACGCGCACTGGGCTCGATCAATTCCTCCTGACCTTGGTTAAACGCCGTCATTTTAAATCTCGGTAAGCGCGGCGGTTCATCGGGCAACTCCAACAAGCACATTTGAGCGTTTTGGTAACGCTCACAAAGCCGTTCAATACTGGCATACAAATCCCCAGCCTCAATCGGCTCACCTTCACCAATCAAGGCCCCCACACCACTAAGATGCACATCCAACACAGCACCGCGCGTCTTATTAGACTTTTTCCCGACTTCCATGGTGCCAATAAAACACGCTTCTTTGGAACGGGTTAACGCCACATAGGCCAAACGAATTTCTGCCGCATACAATTCTTCTTTATGCTGTTCGGTTTGCGCTTCGTCTGGATCGATGGCAATCCACAATTGCTGCTGAGCGTCGTGATATAAAGCCGATTTGTCTTGATCTCGATAGGGCGTAAAAGCAAAGGGCAAATACACTATGGGGTATTCTAAGCCCTTACTTTTGTGAATCGTCACGATTCGAACCAGCTCTGCGTCGGTTTCAAGACGAATCTTTTGCTCGTCACTGTTGCCATTCGGATTTTGAATCGCCAAACGTAGGTAACGTAAAACACCTTCTTTGGAATCCAATTCAAGGGACTTTTGCTGTAACTTTTCGGTCAAATGTAGAAAATCGGTTAAACGTCGTTCGCCACCAGTATGACTTAACATATTCGCGGCCAAGGCCACGTCTTGCATAAATTCACGCAACATGGGCAACAAGCCCTGCTTGTCCCAGAGTTCTAAATAATCGCGGAACGCCTGCACCCATTTTTCATACACCACATCGTCGTGATTAAGCGTATCCAAGGCTTCCAATGACCAATCAACCAAGCTGGTTGCCAACGCCGAACGCAGTTTGCTTTCTTGTCCGTTGAATAAAATCGCCGTCAGTACGATCAATAACTCTCGTGCCTCGACCGTTTCAAACACCGAGCCCTTATCGCTCAAATACACACTGGCAATACCACGCTGACGCAGGGCATCTTTCAAAGCATTGGCTTGACTAAAATTGGTCACCAACAAGGCAACATCTTTTGGCCGCACGCCTTGCCCATCAATGAGTGCTATTCCTTGCTGCCCTTCCAGCCCCTGTCCTTCTAACAACAACGCATGAAGATGCGCCGCACAGGATTCCGCCATGGTCTGACGATACTCTTTGGCGGAAACTGGCTCATCACTGCGCTGATATAAAAATTGCAAGGCTGCTTGGGTTTGGCCTTGTCGAGAAAAGCCACTCGCCACGCCACGGTCTTGCACTTCCGCAAAGGGAATACCGGTGACGCGAAAGGGTTCGGCTTGGGTAGTAAACAGCCCATTGACCGATTGAATCATCGCCGCCGAAGAACGGTAATTGGTCGCCAAGGAATGCACACTGTCGACGCGTTTTTTGGCGGCCAAATAGGTGTAAATATCCGCACCACGAAAGGCATAAATTGCCTGCTTTGGATCACCGATCATGATCAAGCCTAAGGCATTTTGATGTTCTTTTGCTGGCGCATAAATGGTGGAGAAAATTCGATACTGCACCGCATCCGTGTCTTGGAATTCGTCGATCAACGCAATGGGATAAAGATGGCGAATCCGTTCCGCTAATTTACCCGCTTCGTCTTGCGTCAGCGCCACATCAAGCGAGGTTAACAAATCGGTGAAGGTCAGCGATTGTGTACTGCGCTTCCAGCGCTTCATACGCTCTTGTGTTTGTTGCCAAAGCTGAGTCAACAAGACCGCTTTTAAGCGCCCCGCGTCAGGGAAGCTTTCACGCAAGGCTTGCACCAAGGCAAAGAATTCGTGAGCGGGCAGATCACCGCCTTTGCTCAACCGGCTGGCATGTTCATTGGTATCAAATTTTTCTAGGCTTTTGTCTAGCTCAAAACGCGTCGAGTTCGCCCACTGCGTCATGGCCTCAATGTCTTTCGATGGATCTTTGCGCCAAAAAGTACGTTTAATACCGCTGCACTCAAGGGCGTCGATAATGTCTTGTGACTGAGCCAGCCACATGGCACGCACCGCTACCATGGTTTCTTGCGCCTGACTTAAAGCATTTTCCCAATCGTAATCTGGCACGGCGATTTTGGCGTCGGGTTGATTATTCAGTAAATACAAATCTTTCAGCAAGGCATCTGGATTCGACCAAATCGGCTGAATCAAGGCGGCCTTGGTGTCGTCCATCGGATAAAACACACTGCGCCACACATCTTTCACCGCCATGGATAAGGGCGCGAGTTCGTCCGTTTCAATGGTTTGTTGGAACAACATGCGACTTTCAAAGGCGTTCTGGCTCAGCATGCGCTGACAAAAACCATGAATAGTAAACACCGCCGCTTCGTCCATTTGCTTTTCGGCATAGAGCAATTTTTCAATCGCGCCTGCACGCTGCTCGCCTGACATTTGCGCTAGCCAATCCGCCAGAAACACATCACGGCTTTCCCCTTGCAACAGGGCTTTTCGCGCCGCCCGTATGCGTCCACGAATTCGGGCTTTTAACTCGGCAGTGGCGGCTTCGGTAAAGGTCACCACCAAGATTTGATCCACCGTCAGCGGTTTATCTAAATCGCCGTTATTTACAGATAAATGCGGCCCCGTTGGCACCAGCAAGCGTAAATACAAGTTCGCAATGGTGTAGGTTTTCCCAGTGCCTGCGCTGGCTTCAATTAAGCGCTTGCCAAATAACGGAAAGGTTAAGGCGTTTAGCGGCTCGGGAATCATCTTCAGCGCGTTCGTATTCATCACAACAGACTCGGAAGAAAGACTCATTCCATTTCCTCCAAATGACGGTGCATGGGCAACCAAATTTGCTCACATAGGGCAACGAATTGCGCTTTTTGGTGCTGTAAATCGGGGAAATAGCGCTGCCAATAGGCGTCATCCACCTCGCTGCGCGTAAAGGCACTGCTGTTGTCTTGATAACGTTTCAATGCTTGCTCCCACGCTATGTCTTCGTCTTCTGACGTTTTGCTTGAACAATAGCTTTTGCACCAAGCGTCAGCACTTTTGGCTGGCAAGGCAATCGGCTGACACAAGCCTTGCTGCAACAAGGCTAGCATATTGCTCAAGTACGCCTTGGCATCGTTCGGTTGCAAAAGGATAAAACTCTGCTGCAGCAACTTGCCCGTTTTGCTCAAATTAATCAGATGATGCTGCTTGGGCGTGCCTTGCGCGCACAAGGCTAAATGCTCAATCCACGCCTGCATTTTTTGATGGGCAGAGACATCGCCAATGCGATAAGACAAACGCGTCGTCGCCGTCGGCAAATCGAGCCAGGCTTGTAAAACAATACTGCCAAGGGCGAGATTCACTTCAATTGGCTCACACTCTTCCAATGCATAACCTTGCAACACAGATAGCAACTGACGACATTTGCCTTGGCTCTGCTGCAAAGACAAACGCCCTAGTGCGCCATAGGGCAAAGCGCCCATTAATCCTAAGCGCTCGACGAACAAATTTTCATCGCCTTTTAGCATGGCTTGCAACAAGCCTTCACGTAATTGATAACCCGCCAGACCATCCAACGCGAATGGCTCGTCTTCTTTTTCTTCCTCTTCTTGCAGACTCAAATAGGCTTTTAATCGGCGTTGTGTGAAGTAACGCGTCGGATGACTGATAAAACGCGATAACTCGTCGAGCGCAAGCTCTAACCTTGGCTGCTCCAAACCGTCCAACGGCGTGAATATCGGCAACACATCATCAACAGGCGTACTCAACAAGGCAGGCAGCCATTGCTCATCGTAACTGTATAGACGCTTATCAAAACCTGTGGGCTGAAAGTAATAGGCCGTATTAAAAGGCTGCAAAGGATGTTCGAGAATCAGCTTTTCTAACAAGGCTTGTTGGGCATCGTCGGGCGCTAATGCTTGATCCCCTGCAAACACACAACTCTGGCCTATGTATTCCAATAACTCGCTCACTAAAATCGAAGGATTCTTCTCGCTGTTGTCTTGAATGCTTCGCCCCACGTAACTGAGATAAAAGCAATCTCGTGCCGACATTAGCGCTTCAAGGAACAAGTACTTATCGTCTTCCCGTCGGCTTCGATCACCGCTGCGATATTGCCCAACCATCAGGTCAAAACCCATCGGCGCGACACTGCGCGGATAATCCCCTTCGTTTAAACCCAATACACAGATGACTTTAAACGGCACCGAGCGCATGGGCATCAAGGTACAAAAATTCACCCGCCCCGCTAAGAAACGCTGACCGCCTTGGGATTCTTGCAACAAAGGCGATAGCAACTGGCGTATCACTTGCTGATCCAATGGCGCATCAAAATGCGCTTGTTGCCATTGCAAGGTCAAGGCGTCGAGCTGCTTACTGAGCAGCACTTGAAACGCATCGTCTTCGTCGAGCAAAAAGAAACGCTGCGCCAAATAATACAAGGTCGAAATCCACTCTTTGGGCGCAAGAGATACCATCAATTTGGCTTGGGCGTCGTTAATCGCTACCAAAAATTCGGCCAACTTACCCGCCACAGACGCTTCTAACCCTTCGACATCGCCATAACTTAGCGTGTCCTGCCAAATATGATCATGTCCCATGGCGTAGCCCAATAACATGCGCCGCACGCCATTCAACCAAGTATGGGATTCTTGTATGGGTAAATCATGTTGCTGGGCGGTTTTGCCATCCAATCCCCAACGAATGCCCACTTCCGTTGACCACTGGCGAATACGTTCTAATTCATCGGCGGTTAATTCAAAACGCGCCAATACCGCAGGCACTTCTAATACGCTGATTAATTCTGACAAAGTAAAACGACTTTCCCCCAAGCCAAGCAAATACAAATAGGCATCGACAATGGGGTTTTCCATGCCGCCAGATTGGTCAATCAAGGCAAATGGAATCTGTTTTCTACTGTGCGCTTGGCCACTTTTTTTCTGCCCACCAAAAACCGCCTTCACAAACGGGCTGTAGGTGTTGACGTCGGGCAACATGACGATAATGTCTTTTGGCGTCAAGCTGGGATCGCTTTCGAATAGATGCAAAAGCTGGTCGTGCAACACTTCCACTTCACGCAGTGGGCTGTGGCAACGATGTACACGAATGCTTTGATCATCAATGGCAATAGGATGTCGATAGCTGGCGCTGGTAATGCTGGCGTCTCTTTCTTCTTTGCTGCCGTGGTTTTCTAGGGTCAACACATCTTGCTGTAACCATTGCAACAAGCCGCTTGATTGCTCGGTGCGACTTGATTGCTCGCTCAGATAGTCTTCAAACACTTCCAGCTCGTTGTCGGCCATTTCTTGCAGTTGTGCAATATAGTCTCGACCTAAACGCCCCCAGCTTGCTAACAACGGATTGGCATCCAGATGCAGGGTTTCTGTGCTTAATCCCGGCTTGAGGGTTTGACGTTTTATTTCTCGCCCCAAGTAATGTTTGTCGACCACATCGCCCCAATAAAAACGGCAAGGGTTTTGTAAAAATAGGTGTATGTCAATCCAGCCAGAAGCCGCTAACACTCGTAAAGATTCCAAGGTATTCGGCGGCAAGGAAGACACGCCAAAAATAAAGATTCGGGCAGGAACACCAGCGGGTCGAGCAGACGATTGCGTGGCATCGTGCAAGGCTTCAATCAGGTTACCACGATGATAAAGCGAGGTGCCTTGCTGGCTGACATCAGCCACCAAATCACGCCATAAAATCGCTTGCCAAGGTTGCTGCTCAAAGATGGCTTTCAGCTGAGGATCTTGTGCTTCGCCACCTTCCCAAGATTTGATCCAATCAGGTCGGTAAACCAAATATTGATCGTAAATATCGGCAATGCTACTGCATAACTGAAAGCGCCTAATTTGTGTATCGTCTTCTTCAAGATACCAACTCAGCGCCTGAAATTCTGGCTCACCAAGGCGAGAGTCCAGCAAACGCATCAAACGCCACACCAAGAAAGGCTTGTTAAATTCACTTTGCGCGGGAATGTCGTCTAGGGTTTGCGCAAAGGTTTGCCAAACAAAGGTAGAAGGCAGCGGAAAAGCCAATCCCGCCGCGATAGAATGCGACTCCGCCAAAAACATCTTTAACCATTGCGCCATACCGGGGTTTTGCACCAAAACATGTTCATCATCAAACGGATTGCTTGGTGGCGAAACGGCCAAAATCTTCGCAAGCAACACGGCCAAATCCTCTAGACGGTTACCTGTATAAAGTTGAAACATGCACAAATCCTAGGCAAATTAAAATGACAACAAGCCTAACCTTGGAAGAGAAAAAAAAGAAGGTCTTAGTGCTTTAAATAAAACAGGAGTTGAGTGATTTAATGGTGGAGCCTAGCGGGATCGAACCGCTGACCTGTTCGCTGCCAGCGAACCGCTCTCCCAGCTGAGCTAAGGCCCCACAAAACGCGTAGCGTCAGTGGACTGAATGTCCTGAGAATAGTGTTTTCAAATTGCTTTTTATGTAACCCATTCTTTACATTTAAAAAAGAATTGGTGGAGCCTAGCGGGATCGAACCGCTGACCTGTTCGCTGCCAGCGAACCGCTCTCCCAGCTGAGCTAAGGCCCCAAAAACAGGCGAGGATTTTAGGAGGGCTTACCAGCGCTGTCAACCTATAAAAGCAGACAAATAGCATTTTTTTTGCTTTCACGCTCAATCTAACGCTTTATTGATTGTGATCAGTAGTGCATATATTCATGATAAAACGTAGTATCTTGAGACCTCAGAAGAGCACCATTAAATAATAAGAGAGACATATGATCGAATTTCCTGCGGTTTTAGATGATCTAATGATGGCTCAACAACCCATACTCAAAAGAACCAAAGAAATTTTCGGCTATGAGCTTTTATTCCGAGAAAAAGACGCCCACAAAGCCAATGTCCGCGATGGCGAACTCGCAACCAGCCAAGTATTAGTCAACCTGTGCATTGGCATTACAAAGATGGAATCCCAGTTACGTAAACCTTTTTTTATCAACATGACCACTGAGCTCATGCTGTCAGACGCTTTTTTTCCTATCAGCCCAGACACCGTCTATATCGAGATACTTGAAAAGCAAAAACTCTCTGCCGAGTTCTTTGAGGCCATAAAAAAATGGCGTACAGCAGGCTATCGATTTGCCCTAGACGATTATCAATTTGATGCCGATTACCAAGCCTTATTGCCTTGGGTATCAATTGTAAAAATAGATGTTTTAGCGACACCACCAGAACAATACAGGGAGCAAATTAACGAACTTAAAAGTCGCGGCCTAATTCTACTCGCCGAAAAAGTCGAAGACGCCGCCATGTTTGAACTTTGTAAACAATTGGGTTTTGATTTATTCCAAGGCTACTTTTTACAACACCCAGAAATAATCAAGGGAAAACGCATCGATTCAGCCACACATGGCGCCCTCAAACTGCTCAATGCACTTCAAGACAAGGATATCGACATTGATACCGTGACCACATTGGTCGCTCAAAACCCTAAGCTGTCTTATCAATTACTGCGCATTCTTAATAGCCCCGTGTGCGGCATACCCAAAACCGTCGTATCCATTAAAGAAGCGGTGATTTTCTTAGGTCTGCTGCAATTAAAAAAATGGGCACTACTTATCACTCTCACCTCATCGACGAGTCAGCCACAAACCCTATTCAAAGTGCTACTGACTCGCGGGCGTTGCTGCCAATTACTAGCCGAAAGTAAAAAATCGACGCTTGCCGATTCCGCCTTCATGGTCGGTTTAATGTCTGGTATCGATGCCGTATTCAATGTTGAAAAATCGATCGCACTAGCACAAATCGCCCTAGACAAAAGTGCACATGCCGCCATCATGACGCAATCTGGCGAACTAGGTCACTATTTAACACAAACATTAAGTTGCGAAGAACAGAACTGGGACCGCATCCAATCCATGAGCCCAGACGACAGAACCACCTTAAACAGAGCATTTTTAGACGCCATGCTGTGGTCTGAAGAAGTGATGTTTTCAATAAATTGAGACCTCTGCACGACGACGGCGCTCGCCAATACTTTGTGCAAGGATCTCAAATTAAATTAAATTCATTTATTTTAGGTTAAACGATTGACACCTATACAAAAAACCATAAAATACGTTTCACCTTTTTCAAGGCCAGTATGGTGGAATTGGTAGACACGACGGATTCAAAATCCGTTGCCTTCGGGTGTGGCGGTTCGAGTCCGCCTACTGGTACCAACATTAAAAAAGCGCTTACTTCGGTAAGCGCTTTTTTTTGCTTTCACTTAATCAATGATCATCAAAGCCATGCAATACATAATCGGGTAAATCTTCTTCTTTCGGAATGGGGGTTGACGCACCGCTCTCATCTATCGCCACAAACTTAAACATCCCTTCCGTGACCTTTTCGCGCTGCCCAATACGACCACGACGAACCCAAGCTTCCACCAAAATATTCATAGACGTGCGACCAACCGACTCCACACGAGTATAAACACCCAAAATATCACCCACTTTTACCGGGCGAATAAAACTCATGCCATCCAAAGCCACGGTTACCACACGAGACTGCGCACGCTGTCCTGCGCATATTCCCGCCGCAATATCCATTTGCGACACCACCCAACCACCAAAAATATCGCCTGAAGGATTCGTATCCCCTGGCATAGCAACTGTCCTGGTCGTAAGACGACCTTTTGCCTTTTCTTCTAACCCTGACATAGCACTCTCTCATCGGTTTTTTTGAGCATTTATTTAAAAAATACGGAATCCAAAAATAATATCACAAGCCATCAAAATCACTTATAGCTTGTCAGCTAACAGTTCATCAAGAAGGTAAAATCACCTCTATTTCACAGGGTTCGACCCATAAAAAATAGCCGTCCCCTTCACCTCAGTCGTTGGGAATGAAAAACTTGAACCAATAGACGTTCCTATACCGCCGCCACTGCCAGCACTAATACCCACACCACTTCCTAAGCGCCTAAAAGACAACTGCGTCACTTCATCTAAAATCACCCCATTGGCACCAATCTTCGCCGCTTGCTCTTTCAACTCTAAAGTCGCTCTCTCTTTTCGAGAATCTTCCGTAAAGCCGTTGTCACTTGACGCAAACACAGTACCAACCACCTGATAGTCAAACGTCGGCGCTTCTTCAAATACCGTCACCTGCTCGACCTCAAGCTCTGGCAGCTGCTGCCCCGTCACCACATGAGAGCCAGAAGAACAGCCAAACAACAACACTGGCAACACCAAAACGGATAAGTATTTAATAGCATTCATCATGACACCACCCCACCTTTGAAGCTCAAATCATAACAGTGTTGCACAAAAAACCCGAAAACAGATCGACAAAAGTGTGGGTTTTCAAATAAAAAACAAAGAACAAAAATGACAAAAAACCCAACCCACAAGCCAAGAGCGCATTTATTGTCTATGCTCTAACGATAGCGGCCATAACAAAAAAGACGCAACGAAAGACATAAAGAGAGACGCAAAAAAAAGACAAGATAAAATAACAGAAGAGACACTTATGAACGAATTGATCGAAAAAGACATCTCCTGCCCTTACTGCGGCGAAAGCATCGAAGTCGTGATAGAAATCTTGGATGAAAGCCAAGAATACATAGAAGACTGCCAAGTCTGCTGCCGCCCCATCACCTTCAACATCGACACCGCCTTCGACGGTTCGACCGAGGTTTCGGTTCACTCGGAAAATGAGACCTATTGATTTAAAAACTCATGGGCGACGTAGTGTGCAAACGCACCTTCCCACAAGCAAGAAACGTCGGTGGATCAGAAAACCGCACCAACTGGCGTTGGGTCTACAGCGACGTAATGTTATGGGCGTTAGCCCAGAAAATGACGCATTGAGTTGACTTACAGACAAAAAACCGCCAAAGGGCGGTTATAAATAGAGCTAATCAGTAATGAGTTACCAATATTTTTTTGCGCTTTAATGCTTATACTGATCGTATTTCACCTAAAAGCTTATCCACCTCTACTTCTATAAGATCCTCTGGCCAGCTCCCTTTCATTTTTACATTTTTACATGCCTGATAGTACTTCGGCTTATTTTTCTTTATGTCTTCATAATGCATTTATCAAGCTCGATAAAACAACTTGTTTTCCATAATGTTTTTCAGATAAATCGATAGACTTACTGGGTATTGATCCCCAGCATTTATACATTGCAAGTATATCGAAAATATCTTTAAAAGGTGGCTGTAGCTTTCTATCACTGTTCGCTAACAACTTCGTGTAAAAACAGGACAGTCTATCAAGGAAGGGAACATTACATACATCCTTTTTATATTCATAAGAGAGCTCGTAATCATCAAAGCTCACAAATTCAAGTTTTATCGCTGTATCTTGGTGTTTTATTATAGTCCTCACGCCATCGCGATCTGCACGAATTTCTCTCACATATTCAAATTCTGTTTTTACTAGATCACCAAGACTTGAATTAGTAACATTACTTCTTACAGCCCTATAAGACTCTTTGTTCGGACAAAGAAAATCAATATCAATAGATTCTCTGAACTCGTCCAATTCAAGAGCTATACGAGTCCCTCCGCCAAAAATTATATTATTTTGACAAAAAAAATCAGCGTTAAAGTTACTTAACGCTGATGCTATTGTTTTATGATGAGCTAAGGTGTATTTAGTCATTTTGATTACATTGCTGGCATAAAATAACCATGACCAAATTTTTTCGTCAGCTTTCGAATAAGGCTCTGCTCTTTATCAGATAATTTATTCTGATCTACGTAAGCCCAACGTTTCTCATACAGTTCGAAAGCAGTTTGGGGATCGACAAATTTCTTGTGCATATCCCACAAAAGAAGATTTAGCTCATGGTATTCAGTTCTGTTGATATTTGGCATAGTTGCCTCCCATCACTCACTTAAACGGTTATCATATGGTACTAAGCTAACACAAAAAAGGTCGTAGAGCGCTGAATTTCGACAAAACCACAGTTGGCGCTGATCTCAAAAATTCTACATAAAAAAATATTAATTGTACACGCAGTAAACAAAAAATTAGTTACATCATTGCCTATTTAGCCCAACATCAATGAGATATCCCTCATATCTGGCGCAAAGTACACCACTGTAAAATTCTAAGATCAGTATGGCCTGATGTTTTCGCCGAGTTTAGCACATCTACTTTGTGTGACAAATAGCGTTAGCAGTTCCCGTCTTAGGTTGTCAAAGTGAAGACAGTTTATTAGGCACTTGCTAAAGTCCTTTCTAAGAAACGAGATCAAAAAAGAGTGTTAGCTAGAAAAGTATTTCAGAAGAGGATTTGGCGCTTTGACAAATTTCAGGCATAAAAAAAGGCACCATAAATGGTGCCCGGGACCGGAATCGAACCGGTACGCTTATTCAGCGCAAGATTTTAAGTCTTGTGTGTCTACCAATTTCACCACCCGGGCATATCTGATTTTGGAGGCCGGAGTCGGAATCGAACCGGCGTTCACGGAGTTGCAGTCCGCTGCATGACCACTCTGCCATCCGGCCTTCTATCAGATACATCTTTTGATTGGAGCGGGAAACGAGGCTCGAACTCGCGACCCCAACCTTGGCAAGGTTGTGCTCTACCACTGAGCTATTCCCGCGTCTCAAAAGACGGTGCCTATTCTATGTATTTGAGCTTTCACGTCAAGGAAAAAATCCAAATAAATAACTAACTTAGGCACTTTTTTAAAATCTGTTTAGTTTTTGTGCGACTCTTTAGACATTAGCTCAGGCCAGGCTGCTTTCAAGTAAACATACATGGACCAAAGCGTTAAAAGAGCCGCAGCGATCAACACCGCTTCTCCAACATGAGCTTCTAACGTGCCAGGTCGACTGCCTAATAAAATAAAAATCGCCAGCATTTGCATGGTGGTTTTCAGCTTGCCGATGTAAGACACGGCGACGCTAGCGCGCTTGCCCATTTCGGCCATCCATTCGCGCAGCGCTGAAATAACGATCTCTCGACCAACAATCACCGCACTGGCTAAGGTTAATAATGGATTCGAGTAGCTGGCCACGAGCAACACCAAGGCAATTGATACCATAAGCTTATCCGCCACTGGGTCGAAAAACGCCCCAAACGCGGTAGACTGATCCAGTTTTCTGGCCAAGAAACCATCTAACCAATCAGTGATAGCCGCAAGCGCAAAGATAATCGCGCAAGTGTAATAGCGCCCTTCCCACGGCAAATAATAAACCGCTACCAGGATCGGAATCATAAAGATCCGCACGGACGTTAATATATTCGGTATGTTCATGTTATTCCCAATTTTTAAAGCATTCCTAATTATGACGCCAAGCGCACCCTAGGCTTAGCTAAGCTTAACTTTTATGAAGGTAGAGGTAAATTTCTTCTGCCTTTTTTGCGCTAATTCCTTTTACCTTAGCAATATCATCCTGACTTGCTGATAACAATTCTTGATAACCGCCAAAAGCCGTTAGCAGCTCTTTACGGCGATTCGGCCCAATACCGGGAATATCCTCCAAGACAGAATGACGACGCTTCTTATCTCGTCTACGGCGATGGCTTTTAATGGCAAATCGATGCGCTTCATCCCGTATGTGCTGAATCAAATGTAAGGCTGCTGAATCGGGCGGCAATACCACTTCATCTTCTTTGGAACCGATATAAAGGGTTTCGAGGCCTGGTTTTCGGGTGTCGCCTTTGGCCACACCCAACAAGAAAATATTCACCAACCCCAGCTCTTTCAATACGTTTTCCGCTTGTGTTAGCTGCCCTTTACCGCCATCAATAAGCAGTACATCGGGCGCTTCTAGCTCGCCACTTTTAACGCGCCTATAGCGACGCGTTAAGGCTTGCTTCATCGCGCCATAATCATCGCCCGGCTCAACACCTTCAATATTAAAGGAGCGATAGCGTTTTTTGTCCGGTCCATCTGGCCCAAACACCACACAAGATGCCACGGTGGCTTCACCGCTAGAGTGACTAATATCAAAGCATTCCATGTGTGTTGGCGGCGCTGAAAAACCCAACAATTTTTGCAACGCAGTGACACGGCTAAAATGATTACGTTTATCGGATAGTCGCGCCTGTAAACCTTGCTCTGCGTTGAGTTTTGCCAGATCAAGCCAACGTGCCCGCTGGCCTCTAACATTACTCAATACCTCTATTTTCTTCTGTGTGGTTTCAAAAATACCTTCCACCAGCGCATCGCTGTCTTCTAGTTCATGGCTAATGATAAGCGTCTTAGGCAACTCTTGAATACCACCCAAGTAGAATTGCGCGATAAAAGACGATAATAATTCGCCTTCGGTGATTTCAATCGGCATTTTAGGGTAATGGCTTTTACTGCCCACCACTTTGCCTTTACGCACCATCATCACATGAACACACAAACCACCGGGCTGAATAATGGAAGCAATAACATCCGCTTCGCCTGTTTGCCCATAAACATGTTGCTGCTCTTGGATGTGTTTAAGCTGAATGATTTGATCGCGTAGCTCGGCGGCACGCTCAAACTCCATGTCTACCGCTGCGGCACTCATTTGGGTGGTGATTTCTGCGGTAAGTTCTTGGTCTTTACCCTGCAAGAACATCCGCGCATGGCGTACGTCTAATTCGTATTCTTCATCGCTAATTAGCCCCACACAAGGCCCCGAGCAGCGCTTAATCTGGTATTGCAGACAAGGCCGTGATCGATTCGAATACGTACTGTCTTCGCACTGGCGCACTTTGAAAACCTTTTGCATGGTATTCAAACTTTCTTTCACCGCACTACCGCTTGGAAAAGGCCCAAACAAGGTGCCTTTATCGACCTTATCGCCACGACGAAACAACAAAGCCGGATGGCGATGGTTCGATAAAAAAATGTAAGGGTAAGATTTATCGTCTCGCAGCAAAATATTGTATGGCGGACGATGCTGTTTGATCAACGTTTGCTCAAGCAGCAGCGCTTCTGTTTCGCTTTTAGTGACGGCAATTTCGATGCTGTGAATACGACTCACCAAGGCCATGGTTTTCGTCGTCAACCCTGTTACACGAAAATAACTCGCAACACGGTTTTTTAGATTTTTAGCTTTGCCAACATACAACAGCACACCTTTGCTATCGTACATACGATAAACGCCAGGCCGCGTGGTTAAATGGCTAACAAAGTGTTTAGGATCAAATTCTGACTGGCTCAAACAAACCTCGTTTTTTGCCTAACCCATACCAAGTACGCTGTAACGCACCGCCAAATGCATCAGCTCTACATCACTTTCAATGCTTAACTTAGTAAAAATACGAGTACGATAAGTACTGACTGTTTTAGGACTGACGCTGAGATACTCTGCAATTTCACTGGATTTTTTACAGTCTACAATCATCTGCGCCACTTGCAACTCACGATCAGACAATTGACCAAGAGGTGACCCTTGACTATCAAGAGAGAACTTCGACAGCGCGATTTTTTGAGCAATGGTTTTAGAAATGTAAGATTCGCCCTTCATCACCGTATCGATGGCTTCAAGCAACTCAGACGTGCTCGTTCCTTTGGTTAAATACCCAGATGCACCCGCTTCCAATAATTTTATGGGATACAAATTGTCGTCCAAAGCGGATAGCGCAATAATCTTGATTTTAGGCAAAATACGCTTAATTTCTTTGGTTGCTCCTAAGCCGCCAATGCCGGGCATATGAACGTCCATCAAAATAACATCAGGCAATAAACGCTTAGACTGAGTGACAGCGTCTTCACCACTGTGCACCACACCGACAACCTCAACCCCATTCACATCCTGTAGAACACGACTAATGCCCTGACTAACCACATCGTGGTCATCCACAATCAACACTTTTAACATAACAGCCTCACCAAACTTTCCTACGCTTCGTGTTGATTTCTATCCTACCTAGAATGAAACCAAGTCTATAACATCCGGCTAAATATAAAATCATGCCAGCTAGAACGATACACAAAATTCACCGTTACTCTGGAAGCTTTTCTTTGTAGCCCATTTTTAAAAGCTTTTGCTGACTTATTTCGCGGTAACGAAGACGTACACCAGAGCCATAGGTTTTTTGCGTGTAATACAGCAAAGGCGCGATTTGCTCTTCGGTGACGGTTTGCCCTGTGGTAACCGATAGGTCGCTGGCGATCTTACTTGCTAACGCGGCCACGCTCAATGTTTGTTTATTTTCGATCATAATGACTTTAGGAATGATCAAACGCTCACCTGCGATCACCCTATCGACTATTTTTAAATAGCTTTGCTCGAACAGCGGCCAAGTCACGCGCTCTTCTTCTGACTTTAATTTATACCAACCCACTTCCGATCCAGCAAAAAACACCGCAGGATGACGCCACTTATATTGCAAAGGGTCCGAACGACAGGCACACGCCTCAAGATACGCAGAACGAGGATCGGCTAAGCCGTAGGCTTTATACGCCGTACTAATTAACTTTAAAAATTCCGAGATGGTTGGCGGCCATGCATGCACTTCCTTTGTACGTTCCACCGCATAAGCCAGCAGAGGTTCCTGAAAACCTTTTAATGCAATGGCCCACTCACGCTTGGCTAATTTTACTTCGTCTGTCGTGCTGTAGGCCGAGGCAAATTTATGGGTATAAATGGCCTTAAAGCGCGCAAACAGCATATTCACTAGAACACGAGTCTGCTGCTCTGCCTCTGTTGGGCCCGATTCGCGACTGGTATTCCCCTTGCTATACTCTGGGTTGCCAGAGCCATACTCACCAGTCGGTGTCGTGGATGTTGTTGAGGGCGTCGCTAACTTGTTCTCTAGAGGTTTTAGTAAATTTTGAACTGCCTGAGGTTCCTTCATATGAAGACCTATCTGATTGTTTGTATTGCCACTGACGTTTTACGTATTTAAAAAACTCGCTGTTCCAAGTTCGAACATTTTTCCGCTGCTCTTTGATCCTTAGCAGAAACTCCGTTTGCAAAGACAAAGCAAAATCACGAGCAATGCCCGCTTGCGTTATTTGCTCCAACGTCGCCTCTTCAGGTTGCCATTGATCTGGCTGACGAGCGCGCTCTTTTTGCTCCAAATACAAATCAAAATCCGTCACACCGCGACGATCATTCACAACCGGAGGAGAAGACGGCACATCGTATTGTCGAACAGGTTGCTTAGCAGCATAACCTTTAGACTGTGGCTGCGGCGTGAATTCAGCATTTTGTGTTCGAGAAGCTTTATGCAAACGGTCCATTTTGCTCATTAATGGCTCGTCTTTTGGCAGTGGCTCAGCAACAGGCTTAACCACTTGCGCCATTTTCTGTGAAGACGCCAACTGAATATCGAGCACATCGTCGTTGCGCTGAAAGCTAATCAACTGACTCATTTGCAAATTGGTTAAAAAACGCATCAACATAGGCACAGTCCAAAACGGCAACTGCCCCCCTAACCGCGTCATTTCTATACGCAATACATCCGAATGAACAAGATACGCTTGTTGCTTCAAAAAAGTCAGCAACACCGTTTCTTCTAACCCTATCTGGGCCGCCATTGAAAATGATATCGGTAATGAATAATCGTTATCCAACATAAATCTCGCTTCACCTATTTAGCACGACAGTTTATCAAAAGCTTTCTTCATTAGCACGACAACCTTCAAGCGCCGACCATATCGATCTTTTGACAGAATACCAAAGCGCGCCTATGCTCAGTTAGTAGTGTTATTTTTCCACTCAACGTCCGTAAAACGTAGTTTTCAACCTCGTCATTTAATAACGCCACTCAAGAGGAAAAGTCGTATGTACACAACTAAAATTTCTGGACATCACATCGACATCACGCCCGCCATAACAGAACACATTAACGAAAAGCTTACCAAGGTATCTAAGCTGACCGACCAAATAACATCCGTTAACATCACCTTATTAAAAGACAGCAAGTGCCAAAAAGCCGAAGCAACATTGCATCTACCTGGCAAGGACCTATTTGCCGCAGCGTCTTCTGAAGACAGATTATTTTACGCCATAGACAATATGATCGATAAGCTGGCTCGACAAATAGACAAACATAAAACCAAGCAGGCCAGTACCCACCACAAGAGCATGGAAATTCATTAAGCCCCTCCCTTTATCGTTCGCCGTTAACCTCAAAAAACACCGATTTTCTCGGTGTTTTTTGAGGTTTTTTCTTCAATAACACAATCTCACTTGAAGTTTGGAACTTTCAACCGCATATTAAGTCTATTGATAGTATTAAACCTTAAAGGAGTTACTCCATGCGTTACAATGAAGCCCTCTCGTCGTCGACACACTCGTCACAAGCGGCCAACAAAACGCTCCGCAATACTTACGGACTGTTGTCGCTCACCTTATTGTTCAGCGCCTTCACTGCGGGCGTGAGCATGGCACTAAATCTACCTCATCCGGGTTTGATTATTACTTTAGTAGGCTTCTATGGCTTGCTGTTTTTAACGCATAAATGCCAAAACAGCGCACTTGGCCTGCTTTGCGTCTTCGCGTTAACGGGTTTTATGGGGATCACGCTAGGACCTATCCTAAGCATGTACCTTAGCCTACCCAACGGTGCCAGCTTAATTATGAGCGCACTCGGCATTACGGGGCTGTCGTTCCTTGGCTTATCTGCGTATGCCTTGGTATCAAAAAGAGACTTTAGTTTCTTAAACGGTTTCATCACAGTGGGCTTTTTTGTTTTGCTATTCGCTGTCATCGCTGGCTTTTTCGTACAAATGCCAGCGTTGCAAATTTTCATCTCCGCAGGCTTTGCGCTATTTTCTGCGGCCGTGATCTTGATGCAAACCAATCAAATTGTCCGTGGTGGTGAAACCAACTACATCATGGCGACAGTGACATTGTATGTGTCTCTATACAACATGTTCCTAAGCGTATTATCACTACTAGGTATGGCTCGCGACGAGTAATGCTAAGCAGTAATACGAAAAGGCCGCTGACTGCGGCCTTTTTTATGTGTAAAATTTGCCTCACCACTTACGAAGCTTGTTTTAAAAGGTCATTTTAATGCAATACACCCTGTTTATTACAGGTTCCCCATATCAAAGCAAAGCTTGCCACACGGCACTGCGCTTTATTCGAGCCGCCTTAAATACATACCCTAATAGCATCAAAGGGGTGTTTTTTTATGAAGATGCGGTGCTGATTGGCAACCAAACAGCGCAACCACCCAGAGACGAGATAAACCTGACGCACGCTTGGCAAGAGATCGCACAACAACACAATGTGCCCTTGTATTTGTGCATCGCCGCCGCGGTAAGACGAGGCATTATCAGCGAAAGTGAAAGTCGTCGTTATGAACTGGACCAACACACCCTAGCCGACCACTTTCAGCTTGAAGGTTTAGGCACACTGGTTGACCTAATGAACACCACCAACAACGTCATTCAGTTTAGGTAACGCCATGAAACACACCTTAATCCATCTAAACAGCAGCCCCTATTCTAGCTTGGCCTGCAAAGAGGGCCTTGACCTTGCTTTGGTTTTAGCCACCTTTGAGCAACCCGTCGATCTGTGCCTATCGGGAGCCGCTTTGGCGCTTTTAACCCTTAAGCAAAACCCCACAACCGAGCAAGGCAAGAATTTGCACAAGCTACTAGATGGCCTCGAATTTTACGACATTGAAAACGTCTTCATTCAAGCCAATCAACGGCTTGATCCCAATACCACGTGGCAAGGCATTCAACCGCTCAATGATGCAGAATGGCATGCCATGTTTTCCCACTACCCACAGGTTTTTCGGTTTTAATAATGCAACTTCACCAAATAAATCAACTCGACTACCCAGCAACACTGGAAACAACATGGCAAAATAGCCTACAAAGCGGCGACCAAATATTGCTGATTGAAGCCGGCATTTTGCGAATCATCCAACACGCCGATGCAATGCAAAAATTAATCGCAGAAAAAAACATTACACTCTATTATTTGCAAAGCGATGCAACGGCTTATGGCCTTTCACCCAATCTAGGAACAGCCTTATCAGATGAAAAATGGGTCGAATTAACCTTTGCCGCCAAAGCAAACATAAGTTGGTAAGCACAATGACAGACAAAAATTTAGCACTCGATGAAGAAGGTTACTTACTGAATTTACAAGACTGGACGCCCGAGCTTGCCAATCAACTAGCCCAAGAGCTTGAACTAGAATTAACAGACGCCCATTGGGAAATTATTACTTTATTGCGCGAATTTTACCAAGAATTTGAAGTGTCGCCCGCGATGCGCCCACTGGTCAAAGCCGTTAGCAAAAAGCTTGGGGCTGAAAAAGGTCGCAGTATTTATTTAATGACGCTTTTTCCCGGCAGCCCGCCTAAACTCGCGGCAAAAATTGCAGGCCTTCCCAAACCTGCGAATTGCCTTTAATTAACCCAATTGACCAATCGAATACCTGGCGCATTTTCAAATTGCTTTATATTATTGGTAACCACAATCAAACCCAGCGATCTAGCGTGACCCGCGATCATTTCATCATAAGGACCAATAGGACGACCTATTTTCTTCAACTCCGCTCTAAGCTGACCAGTATGAGTCGCTGCATCACTGCCATAAGGCAATACCTCTAAACGCGCAGCAAATCCCTCAATTTCTCGAAGATTTCGATCTACCGCAGCAGATGCCTCTGCACCGTAAATCAGCTCCATCAGTGTGATTATCGAAATACACATCTGACCATCATGGGCCTTGAATGCTTCGCGCACTTCCTTAGGCTTATTTTTGATAGTGTAAATAGCAATATTTGTATCAAGCATGTACTTCAACATTAAAAAGACTCTCGATCTTGATGAGCAGGCTCTTCCCGGCTAGACATAAAATCGGCTGACACACCTTCGCTATCGAACCAAGTATCCCACGACTCTCCGGCAGGCATAATAATGCGAGCTCGTCCTTGCACTACAATATCTACCTGCTTAACGGTATCAGGGTAAGCTACCAGCTTTGGAAGTCGCAGTGCCTGACTCTTGTTACTCTTAAAAATACTTGCTCGCTCCATTTTAACGCTCCTCTTTACGGTATATCCCTATAGTATATCCCTTCAATATTTTCCGTACCATTCTAATTTTTTATGCAAGGTCACCACTTCCCCAATGATCAATAATGCTGGGGATTTAGCGTCATTTGCTATCGATACCTCATACACATCTTGGATAGTGGAAGTGAACACTCGCTGTTCACTAGTGGTGCCTTTTTCCACAATCGCTACCGGCATAGATGGACTCATACCAAAGCGCATCAACGACTGAGTGATGTCTTTAAGGCCTGTTAAGCCCATATAAATGACCAAGGTCTGCGCTGGATGCACCAACTCCTCCCAAGGTAACTCTGTTGTGCCGTCTTTCAAATGACCTGTGAGGAATCGAACCGACTGAGCATAATCTCGATGGGTTAAAGGAATCCCCGCATAAGCCGCACAACCTGCTGCCGCAGTGACACCCGGAACCACTTCAAAAGGCACACCTTCTTCTATTAACTCCTCAAGCTCCTCTCCACCTCGCCCAAAGATAAAAGGATCGCCGCCTTTTAGGCGAACCACCATATGACCCTCTTTTGCCTTAGCGGCAAGCAGACTGTTAATCTCCTCTTGTGGAAGACTGTGCAGAGACTTAGCTTTTCCCACGTACATTTTTTCGGCTGACTCAGGAATGAGCGCAATAATGTCTTTGCCAACCAAGCGATCATACAAAACCACATCGGCCATTTTTAATAAACGATACGCTTTTAACGTCAACAACTCAGGATCACCTGGACCCGCACCAATCAAATAGACCTTGCCCGTCATAACTTTCTATTTCCACTTTTTAATTTGTACTTTTCAACTGGTGCTTAATGTAAAAAAAGCCTCTAGTGAGGCTTTTCATTTAAAAACACTAGCACTTGAAACGAATAGCGCTAGGCTTTTTTCAAAACCATTTTGCCGCCCATATAAGGTACCAATACATCAGGAACACGTACGCTGCCATCGGCATTCTGGTAGTTTTCCAATACCGCGACCAAAGTACGCCCCACGGCTAAACCTGAACCATTCAAAGTATGTGCCAACTCTGGACGACCGGTTTCAGGGTTGCGCCAGCGCGCTTGCATACGGCGAGCTTGGAAATCACACATGTTAGAACAAGAAGAAATCTCACGGTATTTGCCTTGCCCTGGCAACCACACTTCAATGTCATAGGTTTTGTGCGCAGAGAAACCCAGATCACCACCACACAAGATTACCGTGCGGTAAGGCAATTCTAGTTTTTTCAGAATCGCTTCCGCGTGACCCACCAACTCTTCCAGCACCTCTTCTGAGCGATCTGGACGGCAAACATGCACCAATTCGACTTTTTCAAATTGATGTTGACGAATCATACCACGCGTATCACGACCATAACTGCCCGCTTCACTGCGGAAACACGGCGTATGAGCAACAAACTTTTTATGCAAATCTGCATCATTAAGGATCTCATCACGCACCAAATTGGTGACCGGCACTTCTGCGGTGGGGATCAGATACAGATCATTGTTTCCGCTGTCTTTATCCACCGGCACTTTAAACAAATCGGCTTCAAACTTAGGCAGCTGCCCTGTACCTTTTAGGGAGTGAGCGTTTACCAAGTAAGGCACATAGACTTCAGTGTAACCATGCAAATCAGCATGCGTATTGATCATAAACTGCGTCAACGCACGGTGCAGGCGCGCCAAATCAGAATGCATCACCGCAAAGCGAGAGCCCGTAATCTTTACCGCCGCTTCGAAATCGAGCATTTCCAAGGCTTCGCCAAGGTCAACATGGTCTTTTGGTTCAAAATCAAATTGTTTAGGCTCACCCCAACGACGAATTTCAATGTTGTCGTCTTCAGATTTACCTTCCGGCACAGAAGCATGAGGAAGGTTTGGAATGCCCTCTAACAAGCTTTCCAACGCTTCTTGAACTTGCGTCAGTTGTGTTTTTGCCGCTTCAAGATCATCACCCAGCGTAGCGGTTTGGGCTTTTAATTGTGCCGCTTTGTCTTTATCGCCAGACTTCATCGCCTGACCAATTTCTTTGGATACCGAGTTGCGAGCTTGCTGCAGCTGTTCCGTTTCTACCTGAATGCTTTTACGGCGCTCTTCTAGGGAAGAAAAGGTCGCCACATCCAACTCGTAGCCTTTCTTTTTAAGTTGAGCCGCAATGGCTTCTGGGTCAGCGCGCAAAGCTTTAATGTCTAACATCTCGGCAACAATATCCTTTAAATAGTAGGGAAAAATACATTAGGCTGTTTTCAATAATAACCGCGATTAAAATACACGTGTTACCGCGATTCCAACCGCCAAACCAACAACACCTAAAATGCAACTCAATAATAAATAGCTTATGGCACTTAGCCAAGCCTGCATGTTAATAAGTGAGACAATTTCCAACGAAAAAGTCGAAAAAGTCGTAAACGCACCTAAAAAACCCACCATAACAAGCGGTCGATAAGGCTCAAGCGACGGCATACGCTCACTAACAATCACAAACGCAATGCCCATCAACACACAGCCCAAAACATTAACAAGCAGGGTCGCCAGCGGAAAATGGTGATGCCAAGTGGTGTTAATCCACCTTGTCATACCATAACGACTCAAGGCACCAAACGCTCCACCAAAAGCAATCATAAAATACATCATGTGTCTCTCACACCTCTTTTGTAATAAGGAACCAAGCAGTATAAAAAATCGACTAAGACTCATAACGCTGTTGCGGGCTTTGATCGTCTAAATCGGCTAACCAAGCCAACTTATCATTAATTTTTTTCTCTAAGCCGCGATCCGTCGGCTGATAAAAACGCCTATCAGCCAATTCTTCTGGCAGATAGTTCTCACCCGCCGCATAAGCGTGCTCTTCATTATGGGCATAGCGATATTCATCCCCATGTCCCATGCTTTTCGCCAACGAGGTCGGCGCATTACGCAAGTGAACCGGCACCTCATAACTGGGCTGTGCCGCAACATCAGACATCGCCTGATTAAAAGCTTTGTACACTGCGTTGCTCTTAGGCGCACACGCCATATACACCGCCGCTTGGGCAATCGCTCGATTACCCTCACCGGGCCCAACACGCTCAAACACATCCCATGCGTTTAAACCAATTTGCAAGGCACGCGGATCGGCATTACCAATGTCTTCTGAGGCAATAGCGAGCAAGCGGCGCGCAATATACAAAGGATCACAACCTCCGTCGAGCATGCGCGCCATCCAATACAAGGCACCATCAGGCGAAGAACCACGAACAGACTTATGAAACGCCGAAATTTGGTCGTAAAACACATCGCCTTTACGATCAAAACGCCGCACACTGCCGCCCAGCACATCTTCAAGTTGCGCCTGTGTCACCTGACTTCCAGGCTCCACCAGATCCGACAAAATTTCTAAAAAGTTGAGACCGCGACGAATATCCCCATCAGCGGCTTGCGCCAAAACAGACAAAAAATACTCGTCTATTTGAAGGCTATTTCCTTGAGAACCGTTGGCAATACCTTTTTCATCGCTCTGCAAGGCACGAACCAACGCCTGCTTAATGTCGTCGGCGGTTGGCGTTTTTAAGCGATAAACACGCGCTCTCGACAACAAAGCAGAATTCAATTCAAAGGCCGGATTTTCCGTAGTGGCACCAATAAACAAAAAGGTGCCATCTTCAATAAAAGGCAAAAACGCATCTTGCTGAGACTTATTGAAGCGATGCACTTCATCTACAAACAACACCGTCTGAGTGCCATTCATCATGCGCAATTGCTTGGCTTGATCAACCGCCGCACGAATCTCTTTTACCCCCGACATAACCGCCGATATCTCAATAAACTGCGCATCAAGCGCATGAGACAACAGCTTCGCAAAGGTGGTTTTACCCACGCCCGGCGGCCCCCACAGAATAAAAGAATGACAATGACCTGTTTCGACCATTCTGCGTAACGGCTTTCCCGGCCCCACCAAGTGCGATTGTCCGATATAATCATCCAAGCGGGTTGGTCGCATTCTGGCCGCCAGAGGCTGATACGCCTCTGTTGGTATGGCTGAAAAAAGATTGTCCGAGAAAAGGTCTTTCATTACTGACCTTCTACAATCACATCCACATTATCGGGCAAATCTAAAACAAAATTCTCTTTCGCCACGCCTTCATGTGTTTCAACATTTTTGAACTCAATCACCGTCGTCTGGCCTAGCGCGTCCAAAATACTCATGGCGCTAATCACTTTGTCACGGAATGATAAGGTCAAGGTTTGAAATAGGTCTTGGTCTTCTTTCGGCGCCAAACTGAATTTCTCTTTGCCTAACGCGGTTACCTCATAGTGCGGCAACACTTCTGCAGCAGGCTGCCCCAACAAGGCCGCTGGGGAATTCCCCACCGCACCAGACAAAGGCTTTTTGGTTGCTTGCTCTAAATCCACATCCCAGACGGTAATATATTTACCATCAGAAATAATCCGTTGCGCAAAGGGTGTCACACTGTCCCAAACAAACTGATTAGGCTTCGCCAGTAAGAAAATCCCTTCGCTGACTTGCAACTGCTTGCCTTTTTCATCGTAAGTCACTTGGCGAAATTCCCCTTCAATATTGCGGTTCATTTCCAACAAATTTTCAATGTTATTTATGGCGTCTTCAGCCTGTACGGTCACAGACTGAAACGCGAGAACAACCCCAAGCACCGTAATGGCGATCAATTTATTTAACAAAATATTTCTCCACAAAAAACAATATAAATCAGCCCATTGTAGGCTAAATAACGTCACACGCCTGATAACGGTCGTCCCTCCCTCATCAGGCCTACAAAATCATGCAACCACCAAAACGTAGGCCGGATGAATCGAGGTACGAAGATGTAATCCGGCGTTTAATGATGCCCTATGAAAACAAATCCGCACAAAACCACCGCCATCAACATCACACGGCACACGGCACACGACAAATCTCGTCTTGTCGGGCTAAAGCCACGACCTACAAAACCCTATGTAAATCAAACAATTGTAGGCTAAATAACGTCACACGCCTGATAACGATCGTCCCTCCCTCATCCGGCCTACAAAATCATGCAACCGCCACCAAAACCGCATAAACCAAAAACGTAGGCCGGATGAATCGGAAACCACCGCCATCAACGTCACACTGCACATTACGCTCCGCTCATGATGCCCTACAAAAAACTGATTCTGTTATTCAGGAATCAAAATATCGCGCTGTCCATTGGTGCCCATTGGGCCCACTAACCCCGCCGCTTCCATCGCTTCCACTAAGTTGGCCGCTCTGTTGTAGCCTATTTTAAGGCGACGCTGAATAGACGAGATAGACGCTTTACGCGTTTCAATGACAATTTTTACCGCTTCATCATACAGTGCATCTTTATCTTCATCGCCACCGTCCGTCATCAGGTCTTCAGGATTCATCACCACATCCTGAATGTAATCTGGCTCACCGCGCTGTTTCCATTCTTCCACCACGGCGTGCACTTCTTCATCGGACACAAACGCGCCATGCACACGAATAGGCGTCGGTAACCCAGCGGGCAGATACAACATATCCCCCATACCCAACAATTGATCGGCGCCACCTTGGTCGAGAATCGTCCGGGAATCGATTTTCGAAGACACCTGAAACGCCATACGCGTTGGAATATTGGCCTTGATTAAACCGGTAATAACGTCCACAGAAGGTCGCTGCGTCGCCAAAATCAAATGAATGCCAGCGGCGCGAGCTTTTTGCGCAATACGGGCAATCAGTTCTTCGACTTTTTTCCCCACTATCATCATCATGTCAGCGAATTCGTCAACAATGATAACGATATAAGGCAAAGGCTCTAAATGCGGCACGGTGCGCGCCACGCCCTCTTCTGAAAACATCGCCATTTCGGGCTGCCACAATGGATCTTGAATGGGTTTGCCTGCTTCGATTGCATCGCGTACTTTTTTGTTATAACCCGCAATGTTTCGCACGCCCAATTTAGACATCAGCTTGTAACGACGCTCCATCTCATCAACAGACCAACGCAAGCCATTGGCGGCGTCTTTCATGTCGGTAATCACTGGCGTCAACAGATGCGGAATGCCTTCATAGATCGATAATTCCAACATTTTGGGGTCAACCATGATCATCCGCACTTCGTCGGGTGTCGATTTTAACAACATGCTTAAAATCATCGCGTTCACCCCCACCGATTTACCCGAGCCCGTGGTACCGGCAACGAGCACGTGAGGCATTTTGGCCAAATCCACCACCACAGGCTCACCGGATATATCATGACCCAGCGACAACGTCAGCGGCGAAGAAGATCTATCATAAGCGTCGCAATTAATCACTTCGGCAAAATACACGGTATCGCGCACCTGATTGGGAATCTCTATCCCTATGGTGGATTTACCGGCAATCACTTCCACCACACGCACGCTCATCACGCTCAACGAGCGAGCAAGGTCTTTGGCTAAATTGGTAATTCGGGACACTTTTACACCGGGCGCCGGCTGAATTTCAAAACGGGTAATCACCGGCCCGGGATTCACTTCCACCACATCGGCTTTAACGCCAAAGTCTTGTAAGCGCTGCTCTAATAATTCTGACAAGGCCAACAATTCATCTTCCGAATAGCCGCCTTGCTTGGGTTTAGGGGTGGTTAATACTGAGCGGTCTGGCAAAGAATAGCTTTCTACTTTGCGATTGTTTTCCACTTCATCCGCATAAGGGCCACCCAGAGAATCGAGCTGTTTGGCTTCAGATAGAGTACGAAAGGCGGGTTTGTGCGCCGCCGGAATGCTTGCCAAATCGTCCTGTTGAAACAAGATCGCATCGGCTTGCTCTTTAGAGAGGCTAGTAGGCGCTACATTTTGCTCTTGTTGAACTGGCTTCGCCATGGCGGTCGGTTTAGTTTGAGTCGTTTTGTCTTCTACTCGGTCATCGCGCTTGGCTGACCAAGATTCCTCAATATAAAGCGTATCGCCAAAATCAACGTCTTTATCATCAAAGGATAAGCCATCGACAGACAAATCGTCCAAACCATCAAACGCGGGCTCTTCATGAACCATAGGTGAATCATCAGTGGACGCCTCGTTCTTCTTCATACGCTTTGAGCGGGAAAACAAGGCAGACAAACGGAACTTGGCTTTTTCGCCTTCTTCGTCACTCTCACCCTCATTCTCAGAAAGGGCATTTCCAGTATGAGCGTCTTCGAGTAAAGTTTTGTCCACTTTTGTCACTGGGGCGGTTGACGTCTCAGTCAGCGTATTTCGTCTTTTACGAACAATCGCTGGCTCTTGCACTTCATCGGCAAACAAGTCAGCTATGTCAGCCTGTTTATTGGCTTTTGCCGCGCGACGGTCGGCCCATTTTTGGCGCATAAACATTACCAACTTATAAGCGCTTTCGCCCAGACGATCCATCAGATTCAGCCAGTGTAACTGAGACAACAGCGTAAAGGACAAAATCACCAAGGCCAAGCTCACCAAGGTCGCGCCGTCATAGCCAATAAAGCCATACAACAATGCCCCCAAACCTTGGCCCAATATACCGCCTGTACCATACTGTAATGAAGGCTCGCCCACCGTGTGTAAAAAGCACAACACCGAACCAAAGGACAAATACAGTATACTGCCAATAGTGCAAAGCAAGGCGTTATTGAGAGGCAACAAGGAGTGCGGGTTACGCCAGATAATAATCGCCACCCAAAAAAACAACACAGGCAAAGAATAAAACAAAGAACCGAAAAAGCCAGACGTCAAATCGGCAATAATAGCGCCTATCGGCCCCATAGAATTTTGAACCGCGCCACCGCTACCAGAATAAAACCACCCTGCGTCGGCGGGGCTATAGCTATAAGTCGCTAAGGCGAAAAAGAATAAAATTAATAAAGCCGCAATAAATGCCGCTTGCTTGGCAAACAGTTCCCAAATTGGTGATCGTACCGACTCACTCATTTCTTCTGACAAAACACGCCTTCCTATTTTATGCTAATCAAACCACACCACGCTCCATCCAGCGGAGCCACAAGTTGGCTAAGCTTACCATAAAAAAAGCCAACCCAAAGGGCTGGCTTTCGCTTTAACTTGTAAAGGTGTTCTCATTTTCAGAGAATGCCTTTAGGGAAAATCTTAGAAGAAAGTTTTTACACCAACGATAGTACGTTCTTTAGCATCACCAACTAGATCACCATTGTAGTTTTTCACGTAGTAAGTCAAATCACCAGATACATATTCACCAATGAAGTAAGTGCCATCTTGCTCTTTTTCTAGCTCGTTAGAGTATTCTAGCGTTAGAGTCAAAGCATCAGTGGCCGCAAAAGCAAAAGAGGTTGTCATTTTCTCAACATCTGTTGTTGTACCTGAACCTTCTTCACCTACACCGTAGTTTAAAGACACAGTAAAAGGACCAGAAACTGTCTGCATACCTACGTTGATTGCATTAGCATCGCCTACAACACCACCAGAAATACCGGCTTTAATAACACCAAAATCTTTCACATAAGACGCAGCAAAACCAATATCAGAGTCTTCTGTAGTAGTTGATTGAGTAGCTTCTAGTGCAACAGTCAATTCTGGAGATACTTTATAACGAATACCTGTGTCATCTGTATCACTTGTTGAACTTAAGCCAACACCATCGAAAAGCTCATCCATACCGAAGAAAGAACCAGTTGCTACTGAACCATCAAAGCTACCGAAAGACACAGCACCTTGTTTCACATACAGTTTTTCCATAAGGATCTCTGTACTTTCACTACCGTTACTTCTTATTTCAAGCTCAGCGTAAACCACGCCCGTATCAACGTGAAGCTCAAGCTCACCTAGATCAGTACCATCAGCCGAATCGCTAGTATCATTAGTGTAGCTAACGTATTCAACACCAGCTTCACCTGTGATAACAGCTTCAGCAGCGAAAGTGGCAGTAGAAACAGCAGCCGCAACAGCAGATACTGCAAACACAGAAGCAAGTTTAATCGCTTTCATTCAAGATTCCCCTTTATATTATATTATGTGGCCTTGTAGACCTATTGACTGATTTTCGTCTAACCAAGAAACGTTGCAAAATCAACGACTCAAGTATCTTAAAACCGATCAGTTTCACTTTTATGACAACCGCCAAAAAAGCAAATCATCTTAGTTCCCAACACCGCATCCAATTTCATTTTCGAAATACCGTTTAGGACTGCATCGATTAAAACCAAGTTTTCCATTACTGGTCAAGCACTCCTTGCACTTTTTTTCTTTTTTTTTTCATTTTGCTCGCTTTTTTGAACAAAAAACACCCATTAAGGATGAAAAAGAACATTTTATTTAATTTATCCATGCACATTGCTAAGGATTGAGCACAACATTGTGTCAATAACTCGCAACACGAATGCTTTTTCGTCCTCATTGTGAATATCGGAAAGACTACCGATTTCTTTAATTTTTATAAACGCAAGCAGCAAAGTATTGTGTAAATTGTTTGTCTTTTTTCTGTCAGTTTTTCTCATTAGTAAGTTTTTAAAGAAAAAAGCCCTCATCAGCGTTAAAATAGCCAGCAAGAGTGCAGGCCAACAACACGATACCAAGCAGGAATAACAAGGAAATTACATCAATGCCCGACACCGCCCACGATTCGCAAGAACTGATTCTGCTTTCCGCATCGCCTTATGACACACCAGACCCACATAAAGCCCTGCAAGACCCTGAGGGATTGGCCGCCGTCGGTGGAGACCTTTCAACCACTCGATTAATTCACCTATACAGTAAAGGTTTTTTCCCTTGGTTTAGTGAGCTGGACCCCATTCTGTGGTGGCACCCAGAACAACGCTGCACACTCAAACCGTCCCATTTTCATGCTTCAAAATCGCTTAAAAAGGCCCTTAAAAAAACCACATGGCACTGCTCTGTCAACCAAGCATTTGAACGCGTCATTTATCATTGCTCCGCCTTGCGCGAGGACAAAGAAGGCACTTGGATTTCCTCGGACATCAAACGAGCCTACACCGCATTGCACAAACTTGGCTACGCACATTCGATTGAAGTTTGGCAAGATAATCAACTGGTTGGCGGCTTTTATGGCATCGCAATGGGCAACATGTTCTTCGGCGAATCTATGTTTTCGCTCGTTCCCAATGCTTCAAAAATAGCCCTACAACAATTTTGTGTTTTAGCTGAAAAATGCGATATAGAACTGATTGATTGCCAGGTCGAGTCCAAACACCTACTGTCGCTGGGTGCAGAATTAATGCCGCGAGCGCTATTTTCTGACACGCTATCTCGACTCATTCCCACGACAACGACCAATCCCACACTGCTTTCTATCGGGGAAAAAGCACAAAAGCAGCCGATTTAGCACAACAATAGACAAGATAAACCCACAACTAAATTTGCCTTACGCGATGTTTTTAGGCAAAATACGCTCGACTAAAATTCAGGCGTTGCTAGACGTAAGCATAATTTAGCATTTAACTGACAAAAGTAGCGCTTAATTTGCCGAAAGAGAAAATGCACTTCTCTTTATCTGCAGACCTCAGAGTCGGCGTTTACTAAATGCAAGCTAATACCATAGGACACATATTGTGGCAAAAGAAGAAGGCTTAGAAATGGAAGGCACTATCATTGATACGTTGCCTAATACCATGTTCCGTGTCGAATTAGAAAACGGACACGTCGTTATCGCACATATCTCTGGAAAAATGCGTAAAAACTATATTCGTATTTTGACTGGCGACAAGGTAAAAGTAGAGTTAACACCTTACGATCTTTCAAAAGGCCGTATCGTTTACCGCGCACGTTAATTTAAGTGGCTGATAAAACAGCTTAACTTAAAAAAATGACATAAAAAAACCGGACCCAGTCCGGTTTTTTTATGTCGCTAAACGACTTCTGTCGATCTACAAAACCCAATATAAATCAACCCATTGTAGGCTAAATAACGCCACACGCCTGATTACGGTCGTGCCTCCCTCATCAGGCCTACAAGACTTATCCAACCTTCGCTAAACGATTTCTGTCGATCTTGTAGGTCATGCTTTAGCGCGTCAAGGGTTTTGGTTTGGTGTTATCGGGCTTTTGTCGGGCTAAAGCCACGACCTACAAAACCCAATATAGATCAACCCATTGTAGGCTAAATGACGTAGGAGCAAGAATGTCACACTGACACCTTGCCCCTTGAGAAGAAGTGGTTTAATGAACCACTTCTTCTTTGATCACTTCAAATTTCAGTTCGTCGCTCTTCTCATTCAACGTCACTTTGACATGACCACCGTCGTGCAGATCGCCAAACAAGATCTGATCGGCCAGTGATTTCTTCAAATGCTCCTGAATGACTCGTGCCATCGGCCGCGCGCCCATTTGGCGGTCGTAGCCTTTGTTGGCTAACCAACCTCTGGCGGTGTCTGAGACTTCCAACAAGACGCCTTTCGGATCCAGCTGAGCCTGCAGTTCTACCAAGAACTTATCCACCACGTTAAAGATGATGCGTTCATCCAGTTGCTGGAACTGAATCACCGCATCTAGGCGGTTTCTAAACTCTGGGGTGAAAGTGCGATTAATCACTTCAATACCGTCAGTAGAGTTATCTTGGCTAGAGAAGCCAATAGAACGACGCGCTAGTTCTTCTGCTCCGGCGTTTGACGTCATCACTAGGATCACATTACGGAAATCTGCTTTGCGGCCATTGTTGTCTGTCAAAGTACCGTGGTCCATTACCTGCAAAAGCAGATTAAAAACTTCTGGATGGGCTTTTTCGATTTCATCCAGCAACACCACACTGTGTGGATTTTTCGTCACGGCTTCGGTCAATAAACCACCTTGATCAAACCCAACATAACCCGGCGGCGCACCGATCAAACGAGACACTGCATGACGCTCCATGTATTCCGACATATCAAAACGAATCAGCTCAAGCCCAAGCTGCTTAGCAAGCTGCTTGGTCACTTCGGTTTTACCCACGCCCGTTGGTCCCGCCATCAAGAAAGAACCAATCGGTTTTTGCTCTGCTTTAAGACCTGCACGAGACAATTTGATCGCCGAAGACAAAGAATCAATGGCTTTATCTTGCCCGAACACCACCATTTTCAAGTTACGCTCTAGGTTAGACAAAACCTGTCTGTCATCAGAGTTAACCGCTCTAACCGGGACTCTAGCAATTTTTGAAACGATATCTTCAATATCAGCAACGGTAATCACCGCCTTGCGTTTATCTTCTGGCTGCAGACGCTGATAAGCCCCCGCTTCATCCACCACATCAATCGCTTTGTCGGGCATATGACGATCTGTCACATAGCGCTGGGCAAGCTCTGCTGCAGCCAATAAAGCGGGCTCTTCGTATTTCACTTTATGATGCTCTTCGAACGCACCAATAATGCCTTTCAAAATTTGATAGGTGTCATCCACACTGGGTTCGTTCACATCAATTTTCTGAAAGCGACGGGCCAAGGCGTGGTCTTTTTCAAACACACCACGAAATTCTTGGAAGGTCGTTGAGCCAATGCAGCGCAAGCCGCCCGAACTCAATACAGGTTTAAGCAAGTTGGAGGCATCCATCACCCCACCCGATGCCGCACCTGCTCCAATGATGGTGTGAATTTCATCAATAAACAGAATAGCGTTAGGCAGTTTTTTCAAATCTCCCAACAGCTGTTTTAGACGCTTTTCAAAGTCGCCACGGTATTTTGTACCCGCTAATAAAGCCCCCAAATCCAACGAATACACCACGCCATCGGCAATCACATCGGGCACTTGGCCGTCTACAATGCGTTTGGCCAGACCTTCTGCAATCGCGGTTTTACCGACACCAGATTCACCAACGAGCAAGGGGTTGTTTTTACGACGTCGAGACAGCGTTTGGATGACGCGTTCTACTTCGTATTCACGACCAATGAGTTTGTCTATTTTGCCCGCTTTCGCTTCTTCGTTAAGGTTAGTGGCAAATTTTTGCAAGGGCGCCGCGCTGCTATCGTCGGCCTCTTCTTCATGATCTGCATCGTGTGAAGAGGAATCCCCCTGTTTGGCAATACCATGAGCCACATAATTAACCACATCAATGCGTGCCACGCCGTGACGCTTTAATAAATAAACCGTTTGGCTTTCTTGCTCACTAAAAATGGCCACCAACACATTGGCACCCGTTACTTCACGCTTACCAGACGATTGCACGTGAAAAACAGCACGTTGCAACACACGCTGAAAACCCAGCGTTGGCTGAACTTCGCGTTCATCATCATTTTCGGGAATAAGCGGTGTTGTGCTGTCAACAAATTCCTCAAGCTCACGGCTTAAGACGTCTAAATTCACACCACATGCTTCCAAGACGCTTGAAGCAGCGCCGTTATCAATAAGAGCGAGTAATAAATGCTCTACCGTCATGAATTCATGGCGCTTGTCGCGCGCCGCTTTAAAAGCCGCATTCAGGGTTTGTTCTAGTTCTTTATCTAACATTGCTATTCCCTCACTCTGAATCAATCGACCCTTTGTAGGTCGCACATTAAGGGGTGCTCATTTTGTTCCACGAACTGTTGTACCATTGCCACTTTGGTTTCAGCAATATCAAAAGGATAAACACCGCACACACCTTTCCCTTTCATATGTACTTCTAACATTACCTGATTTGCCTTCTCCCCATCCATATAAAAAAAGCGCTGTAACACAAATACGACAAAATCCATTGGCGTATAATCATCATTAAACAACACCACCTGGTACATGGATGGCGGCTTTAATTCGGTTTCTTCTGGCGCAATCGCGATACTGGTGTGACCGTGCTGCTCATCTTCTGATACTAGTCTAATTTGTTGATTTACAATCATCCCATGCCTCTGAGGCTACAATTTTTACGCAATTCACCAAGCCTTGGCTCATTACTGTTACGTTATACGATTCGTTTTGGATTAAAGATTACCACTTGAGTTTTACAAATCCCAAAAGGGCTTCTACGCTTTTATTGGGGCAACTAAATGTGCAATCAATGTTTATCGGTAAAATTTTAGCATTGATTCACCACAAACAAATTGCACCTATTTAGCAATCTACGCGATTCAACTTCTATTTTAAATGTACCTGAGGCAATTTTAACAATAGCCAAAGGATTGAGTGGATAAGGAGTAACTCATGCATCAAGGGTCAGTGAAGTGGTTTAACAATGCAAAAGGCTATGGTTTTATTGTTTCAGAGGAGTTTAATGAAGATTTGTTTATTCACTATTCTGCCATTAATGTCGAAGGCTACAAAACCCTCAAAGCAGGCCAGACAGTCACCTTCGATGTAGAGCCTGGAGAAAGAGGACTGCACGCCATAGAGATTAACCCCATTGCCACCCCCCAAAAGGATGCTCTCAAAAGCGACCAAGACACCCAAACAGCATAAGCTAAAACGTCATCGCTATCCTAAAACGAATTTGTTATCTTACTCCTTTTGATGAGGAGTAAGAGTTTCTTTTGGCTCTGCTGCTTCCTTTTTAACCTCACTCTAATCTGTTATAAAACCCATGCCTTCTAACTTAATAGTATTTAATAAACCGTTTCGCGTACTGAGCCAATTCTCTGCGGAAGGCGATAAAACCACGCTTGCCCACTACATTGACGCAGCCGATTTTTACCCTGCAGGGCGGTTAGACTTTGATTCTGAGGGACTCTTGCTGCTCACCAATCAAGGCGCGTTACAGCACATCATCGCTTCACCCGACTTTAAACTCCCCAAGACTTACTGGGTTCAGGTTGAAGGCGACATTTCAGACGCGGCGTTGGAAAAACTCAGACAAGGCGTTGAGTTAAAAGACGGCCTGACCAAACCCGCCCAAGCGGAGCGCATGACGAAACCAGACGTATGGGAAAGATCACCACCGGTGCGTTATCGGGAAGCCATTCCCACCAGCTGGCTATCGTTGCAAATCCGCGAAGGCAAAAATCGTCAAGTTCGTCGTATGACGGCCGCGGTTGGCTTTCCTACCCTTAGATTGATTCGCTATGCCATCGGCCCTTACACCCTAGACAATACACCTGTAGGACAATGGCACCACATAGAACCAACCGACCAATTACAACAAGAGGTTACCCAGTTTGAACAACAAAGAAAGAGCAAGACTGCCTCACCTCACCGTCGCCGCACTGGTCAAAAAAGACCACCATTTTCTGATGATAAAAGAGTGGCAGGACGGAATACTGGTGCTCAACCAACCAGCCGGCCACGTCGAAAATAATGAAAGCGTCATAGACGCCGTGATTCGAGAAACCAAAGAAGAAGCGGGCTGGATAGTAAACCCCATTGGCGTATTGGGTCTGTATGCTTTCACACCGTTTGACGGTGCCGACACTTACCATAGACTGTGTTTTTTATGCGAGGCCGTCAGTGAAACCCAAGAGCCACTTGATACGGACATAGTGTCTCGTCATTGGCTCAGCTATGAAGAAATAATGGCACTGCCTCATCGCAGCCCGTTAATTAAAACCTGCATTGAAGATTCATTTAATAACCCCATTATGCCTTTAAGCTTTTTATCCGATCAGTTTCTTCGGCCTACGCCGACACCAAGAAAGTGATACAATAACCAATATTACATTCATCTGAGGCCATGCCTCTTCGCTTTACTAAAATGACAGTCGAGAAACCACAGCACATGAAAGAAAGCCCTATTGCGAACACCGCAAACAGCTCAAAAAAAGTCATTGTCGGCATGTCCGGTGGTGTCGATTCCTCTGTCTCTGCGCTTATTTTAATGCAACAGGGTTATCAGGTTGAAGGTCTGTTCATGAAGAACTGGGACGAAGACGATGGCACTGAATATTGCACCGCCAAAGATGACCTAGCCGATGCGCAAGCCGTATCCGATAAGCTGGGCATTAAACTGCACACCGCTAACTTCGCGGCAGAATACTGGGACAATGTTTTTGAACATTTTCTTGCCGAATACAAAGCGGGCCGTACACCAAATCCTGACATTTTGTGCAATAAAGAAATCAAATTTAAAGCCTTTTTAGAATACGCTTTGGCACTCAACGCAGACTACATTGCCACAGGCCACTATGTCCGTCGTGGAGAAAAAGACGGTGAACCCTTGCTATTGAAAGGCTTAGATGGCAACAAAGACCAAAGCTATTTTCTCTACGCGGTCGGCAAAGACGAAATCGCCAAAACCCTCTTCCCTGTCGGTGAACTGGAAAAACCAGAAGTACGTCGCTTAGCCGAGGAGTTTGGCTTGGTCACGCACAACAAAAAAGACAGCACGGGAATTTGCTTCATCGGTGAGCGCCGCTTCAAAGACTTCTTAGAACAATATTTACCCGCCCAGCCTGGCGATATCGAAACCCTTGAAGGCGATAAAATTGGCCGTCACCATGGTTTGATGTATCACACTATTGGCCAACGCCAAGGCTTGGGCATTGGCGGCTTAGCCAATTATTCTGATGATGCATGGTATGTGGTGGAAAAAAACCTCGGGCGCAATGTATTAGTCGTTACCCAAGGTGGCCAGCATGAATCCTTGTTTAAAACACACTTGATTGCTGACAATTTCGATTGGGTAGCAAGAAAAAAACCAGCTTTCCCACTGACTTGCAAAGCCAAATGCCGTTACCGCCAACCAGACCAAGATTGCACCATCACAGAGCTTGCTGATGGCCGAGTCGAAGTCTCCTTTGTAGAACCACAACGCGCCATCACACCAGGACAATCTGTGGTGTTTTACCTAGGCGATATCTGCTTAGGCGGCGGCATCATCAATCTTGCTTTTAACCAATAATGTTAGCTTGCTTGTAACCTATCAATTAAGAGAGTGCAAAACGTGAGTAGTAGAGAAAAAGAGCAAACTATCGCCTTATCCGCGATATTCCAAGCGGCGGAACTGGTCTCCATCTTAGCCAAAACAGGGCAAGTGGATAACACCAAACTACAGCCCTTACTGGATAGCCTATTAATGGTTAACGCCACCTCTACAGAAGACATTTACGGCGGCCAATGGGATTACGCCAGCCACCTTGCATTAGGCAGAAAAATTTGCCGACAAGCCTTGGGCAAAGAGCGCAGCAGCGTCAACCCAGACACACTTAGATATGCCTTGAGCTTAATTCACCTGGAAAATAAGCTATCAAAAGCACCGGAGATGCTGTCGTCTATTGGTCAAAAAATCGCCCAGATAGAACAAAAGAAAGCCCATTACGACAGCGTCTTGCATGAAAACATGCTGGCCTCCATTTCAGGCATGTATCAAGACACCCTGAGCAAATTACCCTTTCGCATTCAAGTGCGTGGCGACAGCCGCTTTTTACAGCAACCACAAGTTGCCAACCAAGTGCGAGCCATCCTCATGGCCGGTATCCGCGCCGCCATGTTATGGCGACAACTCGGCGGCAAACGCTGGCATTTAATCTTTAAACGCAAAGCCTTATTAAACGCCCTAGAAGCGCGAAATTAACTCTCACACAAAACGACAACGTAACTATTCCCTCCCCTTATGTCTTCCAAGGGGAGGGCTAGGGTGGGGTTATCGTTTTGTGACGTCGCGCCTACAGAGATAACTGAAATCAATTCTGAGTATATCTAACAGCCAATATCTATAAATTGTTTTTTTGCGTTATGATACGGCACAATTTTTTAAAACCTATGAACCTGTTTTCTGTTCAGAAAAGTTAAATAGGGAATGGCGGCGAAAAGTCATCTTCGATTCAAATAGGCAACTAGCCTGAAATGTTAGGGGAATTACATGTCAACGAAACAAACCATTTACTATACATTAACGGATGAGGCGCCAGCGTTAGCAACCGCTTCGTTACTGCCAATTTTTGGTGCTTTTGCAAAAGAAGCCGATATCGAGCTCAAGCTTACCGATATCTCTTTAGCAAGCCGTGTTATTTCTGCTTTTTCTGACCTTCTTCCTGCTGACAAGCAAGTAGAAGACGGCCTAAAGTTCCTCGGTGACCTTACTGCCAATCCAGAAGCAAACATTGTTAAACTGCCTAACATCAGTGCTTCCATGCCTCAGCTTTACGCCACAATTAAAGAATTAAACGCGGAAGGTTACGGTCTTCCTGAATACCCAGAAAACCCACAAACAGACGCCGAAAAAGACATTCAAGCACGTTACTCTAAAGTATTGGGCAGCGCAGTAAACCCGGTGCTACGCCAAGGTAACTCTGACCGTCGTGCACCAGCTGCGGTGAAAGGCTTCGCTCGCAAAAACCCTCATTCAATGGGTAAATGGAGCAAAACCTCAACCTCTCACGTGGATCACATGCGTGGTGGCGATTTCTTCTCTTCTGAACAATCTCTCACTATGCAGGCCGCACAAACGGTTCGTTTAGAATTTGTAGGCAAAGACGGTTCTGTTGAAGTGAAAAAATCCCTGCCTCTTATTGCGGGTGAAATTCTAGACAGCATGAACATCAGCACCAAAAAACTTCGTGCTTTCTTTGAAGCCTCCTTACAAGAAGCCAAAGCCGACAACATCATGTGGTCTGTGCATTTAAAAGCCACCATGATGAAAGTGTCTCACCCTATCGTATTTGGTCACGCGGTAACGGTATTCTACAAAGACGTATTTGAAAAATACGGCGAGCTTTTTAAAGAAATCGGCGTGAACCCAAACAACGGTTTAGGCAGCGTTTACGACAAGATCCAAAGCTTGCCTGAAGCGAAACAAGCAGAAATCAAACAAGCCATTCAAGACGTATACAAAGTACGCCCTGAGCTTGCTATGGTAGATTCCGACAAAGGCATCACCAACCTACACGTACCAAGTGACGTGATCGTTGATGCGTCTATGCCAGCAATGATCCGTAACTCTGGTAAAATGTGGGGCCGTGACGGCAAAGCCTATGACGCTAAAGCCGTTATTCCAGACAGCACGTACGCTCGTATCTACCAAGAAACCATTAATTTCTGCAAAACCAATGGTGCATTCGATCCTGTCACTATGGGCACCGTGCCAAACGTAGGTCTAATGGCGCAAAAAGCCGAAGAATACGGTTCTCACGACAAAACTTATGAAATAAAAGCCGATGGTGTCATGCGCGTTGTCGATGCAAACGGCAATGTCCTCATGCAACACAATGTAGAAAAAGGTGACATCTGGCGCGCTTGCCAAACCAAAGACGCCGCCATCCGTGATTGGGTGAAACTTGGCGTAACGCGCGCTCGTCAATCTGACACGCCAGCAGTGTTCTGGTTAGACGAAGAACGTGCGCACGATAACGAGCTACGCAAAAAAGTAGAACGTTATCTAAAAGATCACGACACCAGCGGTCTAGACCTTCGCATCATGTCTTACAGCGAAGCCATCCGTTTCTCTATGGAACGCATTGTTCGTGGCAAAGACACAATTTCTGTAACAGGCAACATCCTTCGTGATTACCTAACGGATTTGTTCCCAATCCTAGAATTGGGTACGTCTGCGAAAATGCTGTCTATCGTACCTATGCTACAAGGCGGTGGCATGTACGAAACGGGCGCAGGCGGTTCTGCTCCTAAGCACGTTCAACAGCTAATGGAAGAAAACTACCTGCGTTGGGACTCTCTAGGCGAATTCCTTGCTGTCGCGGTCTCTTTCGAAGAGCTTGGTATCAAGCACAATAATCAAAAAGCCAAAATCTTGGCCAAGTGCCTAGACAAAGCCACTGGCAAATTGCTAGACACCAACAAGTCTCCTTCTCGTAAAGTAGGCGAAATCGACAACCGTGGTAGCCATTTCTACCTAGCAATGTACTGGGCTCAAGAGCTGGCAGCGCAAACCGACAACGCTGAAATGGCGGCTAAATTTGCCCCATTGGCGAAACAGCTTGCTGAAAAAGAAGCGACCATTGTGGCAGAGCTAGCGGCGGTTCAAGGCAAAGCGGCTGGCCTAACGGGTTATTACCACATTAACCTTGAAGAAGTGACTAAGATCATGCGTCCTAGCACTACCTTCAATAACGCTCTATCTTCTCTATAAGACGCTAGACTGAAAGACAAACACCTTGTCTTTCGAACAAAATCAAAGCCCCAAGTCAATTCAACTTGGGGCTTTTTCGTTTTGTCGGAAAAATCACCCACAAAACAAAGCTAATCCCTGTCATGCCATAGAAGTACACCCTCCTTTTACCTATAATAGCGGCTCCCTGAAAACCATGTTCGAGGCGTTATCTCAATGGAATTAACTAGCTTAAATGCAATTTCCCCTATCGACGGTCGTTACGGATCGAAAACAAACGTACTACGTCGCTCCGTGAGCGAGTATGGTTTGCTGCGTATGCGAGTCATAGTCGAAGTTCGCTGGCTACAGGCTCTTGCCAAACACCCACAAATTATCGAAGTTCCGGCATTGAGCCATGAAGCCAGCGCTTTATTGGATCAACTGGCAGATAACTTCAGTGAAGCCGACGCCCAAGCGATTAAAGACATTGAGAAAACCACCAACCACGATGTCAAAGCAGTAGAATATTTCATCAAGAACAAAATGGCTGACAACGCCGAATTGGCGGCGATTTCTGAATTTGTTCACTTTGCTTGTACATCAGAAGACATCAACAACTTATCTCATGCATTGATGTTGCGTGAAGCATTGGACGACGGCATTACTCCTGAGCTTAAAAATGTCATCAAAGCCATCCAAGATCTTGCTATCGAGCACGCTGAGCAATCTATGTTGTCTCGTACGCACGGCCAAACCGCATCACCCACCACAGTGGGTAAAGAAATGGCCAACGTGGCGGCGCGTCTTAGCCGTCAACTTAAGCAAATTGAAAGCGTTGAATTTTTAGGCAAAATCAACGGCGCAGTCGGTAATTACAACGCGCACCTTTCGGCTTACCCAGATGTAGATTGGCAAGCACACGCGGAAGCCTTCGTTACTTCCCTAGGTTTGACTTGGAATCCTTACACCACGCAAATCGAGCCACACGATTACATCGCTGAGCTATACGATGCCATTTGCCGCTTCAACACCATCCTGCTCGATTTCGACCGTGATGTGTGGGGCTACATTTCCATGGGCTTCTTCAAGCAAAAAACCATTGCGGGCGAAATCGGTTCTTCTACCATGCCGCACAAGGTTAACCCAATCGACTTCGAAAACTCCGAAGGTAACTTGGGCATTGCCAACGCCATCATGGGGCATTTGAGCGCTAAGTTGCCGATTTCTCGCTGGCAGCGTGACCTAACCGATTCGACCGTTCTTCGTAACCTTGGTGTTGGCTTGGCGCACAGCCTAATTGCTTATCAAGCCACGCTAAAAGGCATCAGCAAGTTGGAAATCAACGCTGCACGTCTTGAAGCGGATTTAAACAACGCATGGGAAGTATTGGCCGAGCCAATCCAAACCGTCATGCGTCGCTATGGCATTGAATCCCCTTACGAAAAACTAAAAGAGCTAACCCGTGGCCGCACCATCGACCAAGCCACCATTGAAGCCTTTGTTGACACGTTAGACATGCCAGAACAAGCCAAAGCGGATCTTAAAAAGCTAACCCCCGCGACTTACATTGGTAACGCCGTGGCGCAAGCGAAAGCGATTCGTAACTGAGACTGATGCTTTAATAACCGTACTAAAAAGGGCCGATTTATCGGCTCTTTTTGCCTTTTGGCAGCGACTCTTTAGCAATATCACTACTTTCTTTGTTCTTTTTAATGAGCGACCTATGACAGACCTAAACACGCCTTTAACCATTCTTGGTGGCATGACAGCCCAAACCTTTATTGACGAATATTGGCAAAAAAAGCCTTTGCTAATTCGTGCTGGTCTGGTGAATTTCACCGTGCCGCTAGAAGCCGATGAGCTGGCTGGCATGGCCATGGAAGAAGAGATTGAATCCCGTATTGTCATTGAAAATGGACGCTCGCCATGGGAAATGCGCCAAGGCCCTTTTACCGAAGACACCTTTGCCACCTTGCCTGAAAAAGAATGGACGTTATTGGTTCAAGCGGTTGATCACTGGGTACCCGAAATTCAAAACCTAAAAGAACAATTTGAATTTTTACCAAGCTGGCGCCTAGATGATGTCATGGTCAGCTACGCGACAGAAGGCGGCAGCGTTGGCCCACATTACGACCAATACGATGTATTCTTAATACAAGTTGCTGGCAAACGCCGCTGGCAAGTCTTAGCGCCGGATGAATACCAAGACACTGCCATCCCCAATATTAAGCTACACATTTTAGACAACTTCCCAGTCAATCCAGACATGGATTGGGAATTAGAAGCCGGTGACATTTTGTATTTGCCGCCTAACTTTGCTCACAATGGCCGCGCCTTAGACGACGAGTGCATGACCTATTCCATCGGTTTTCGTGCGCCCAGCATGCAAGATGTGCTAACCGGCATTCGTGATAAGTTGTGCGAAACCGACAACATAAAAGACCGCTTTGCGGCACCCGAAACCGCTACTCGCCAACACAGCGCGCACATCAGTAAAGACGACATTCAATACTTACAAACCGAACTGGCTCGCCTTATTAATCAACCTGACCTACTTGCCCAGTGGTTAGGCGAAACCATGAGCGAAAGCAAATACCCCGAATACCTTGCACCGCTCAATCAAGAAGAACTAAACCACGCCTTTAGCAGCGCGACACAAGGCCAAACCTTTATTCGCCCTGGCGATGCACGTATTTGCTATTATGTTCAACAAAACACCAACCAACAAAGTGCTGAAAACAGCAGCAAGATTCGCGTCTTTTGTAACGGCGAACACCTACTTGTCGATGCAGAACTAACCGGCTTTGTAGAAGCCGTTTGTCATCAAGTTGAATTTGATTTTTCTGGGCTGGATTTGACCCAAAACACCGATCTAGAACCGCTCGTGCGCTTTCTTATTGGTCAGCAAGGGCTAATCGAATTGGTCGCGCCAGAAGAATAAAAGGACGCAATATTAAGTAAGGTAATTCACATGAAGGTATTAACGTCAGACTGGAACAGCAGCAAGGATCAACTCACCTTTGTGCGCAAACAAGTCTTTATCATTGAACAAGGCATCGACCCAATAGACGAATGGGACGAACTGGATGAAGACGCCGTACATTTTGTTTCTTTTGGCACCACGGCGGTTCCCACGGGAACCTGTCGGTTAACAGAAAATGGGCAGATCGCCCGGCTGGCCGTTTTACCCGCTTATCGTCACCAAGGTTATGGCGACATGCTGTTAACCCGCGCGGTAAAAGTCGCCAGAGAAATGGGCATTCGCAAGGTGTTTTTGCACGCCCAAATAGACCTCCAAACCTTCTATGAAAAACAAAATTTCCACAGCGATGGCAAAGTGTTTTTAGAAGCGGGGAAAATGCACATTCGCATGGAGCGGGATATTTAGATTTGATTCGGCTTTTATATTGATGGTTTTGTAGGTCGTGATTTATCGCGACGAGGGAATTCGTTGTTAACGATGGTGTTTGTGCATCATGATGGTTTTTGTCGGCATTTATCGCGACGAGGGATTTGATGTTAACGATGGTGTTTTTCGGAGCAAGTGCACGACCTACGGCTAAGTCTTGTAGGTCGCGACTTTAGCAACGGCTAATTAAACAACGGCAATAAGCTCAACATCAAACTGTAAAACAGAGAAAGGTTGAATCATTGCGCCAGCGCCTTGAGCACCGTAAGCCAATTCAGCCGGAATCGTCAGACGGTGTTTCGCGCCTTCTTTCATCAACTGCAGACCTTCTGTCCAACCCGCAATAACGCCAGTTAGAGGAAATTCAATCGGCTCGCCACGAGCAATTGAGCTGTCGAAAACCTGTCCGTCAATCAAACGACCTTCGTAATGCACGCGAACCGTTGATTCACGGCTTGGTGTTGCGCCTGTGCCTTCTTCCAGCACTTCAAACTGCAAACCACTTTCTGTGGTTTGAACACCATCTTTTGCTTTGTTGGTCGCTAGGAAGTCTTCGCCAGCTTTCACTGTTTCTTCCGATGCGGCACGACCTTTTTCTTCCATTTTTTGCTGTAGTTCAGCAAAAGCCGCTTCTAATTCTGCGCCTGGAACTCGCATTTCTACGCCGTTTAAGGCATCTTCAATCGCCGCAAAAAGATGCGTTAGAGACAATTCACCAAGATCGCTACCACCTAGTTGATCACCAATTTGACGACCAATGCCGTAGGCGATTTTTGCTTCGTTAGAGTCGAACGACAGTTCTGACATGTTTATACTCTCTTATTCGTTTACTAAAAATTGAACGCGTATCATAACATAGGCAAAAACCATGGGCTTGTTTTTCAAACCTTCCAATCCCTCAAAAGCTAAAAAAACCTCCCTAGCAAAAATATATTTATTCACCCCATAGATTTATTAAATGATATTCATTATCATTTATATCTCGTTATTTATTTGCCTAGGAGTAAGTCATGAAAACCAAAAGCTTTGTTCCGTCTTCCAAGCAACACCCAAACGATAACAAAACCACTGATTACTGGGGCATGCTGTTTGTGGGCTTTATTTTTCTGTCATCTATGAGTTGTTTTTTGTTTGCCAACCACAGCGGCAAACAAACCACTAACAGCTTATCAGACTCAAGGCAGGCAATAAGCGTGATAATCACTGATCCAGATCAGCGCCAAGAAAGTTAAAAAGACTAAGCTATAGGGACATTAAAAGAGGATCTTGCCATGTTACCTAAAATCAACACCATCGTTTATGCTTGCGATCTAGACAGCCAAACACAAGCCGCTATGGAACTTGTTTTGAGTTTAGCCAATTCTCATGATGCAAAAGTGATACTCATGCATGTCATGGAGCCACTAAATATTCAAGCGTCCAATATGATTAATAATTACCTGTCTGAAGAAGTAAGAAGTACAATGCACAAAGACGCGGTCGATGATATCACCGCTCGTATGGACAAAATGCGATCAGAGTTCATGACCAAGAACGCAGAAGAACTGTCCGCCCTAACAACGCCACCTAAGACACTGATTGTAAACGGCGTTCCTGCAGAATGCATTCAGCGCATCGCGAAAGAAAACAGTGCCGATTTAATTGTCATGAATAGCCGAACACACAGTCGATTGGGCCAAATGATCTTAGGCTCCACCGCCAATAAAGTGATTCACAGCAGCGCGATTCCCGTCCTAGTTGTACCGATAAAATAGCCCTTGTGCCTATTAAATAGCCCTTCACTCTAGCCAGTTTCATCGCGCTTCGATACACTTACTGTATATACAACCAGTAAGTGTATTTATGATTCTCTATATTGCCGAAAAACCTAGCCTTGCCCGCGCCATTGCGGCTGCCCTTCCTTCTCCCCAAAAAAAAGAAGAAGGCTGTATTTGGTTACCCAATGGCGACTGTATTAGCTGGTGCATCGGCCATTTACTCGAACAAGCCGAACCTCATCAATATAACCCAGCGTATAAAAGTTGGAGTTTAGATCACTTGCCCATCATTCCAATCGATTGGCAATGGCAAGAAAAAGCCAATACCAAAAAGCAGCTGGGCATCTTAAAAAAGCTCATTAAGAAAGCCACGCTATTGGTTCATGCGGGAGATCCTGACCGCGAAGGTCAATTACTGGTTGATGAAGTACTGCACTACACCAAGGTTCCCGCCCAAAAACTCAAAAATACGCAACGCCTTCTAGTCAATGACTTAACCCCTTCTGCGATCAAAAAAGCCCTGAGCAATTTGCGCTCCAATAATGAATTCGCCGCCCTGTCTCGCTCGGCATTGGGTCGGGCTCGTGCCGATTGGTTATTTGGTTTAAACCTCACTCGAGCTTATACCATTAGAGGCCGTCAGGCAGGCTACCAAGGGGTGTTGTCCATAGGTCGAGTGCAAACCCCAGTGTTGGGCTTAGTCGCTGCTCGAGACAAAGAACGAGACGCCTTTGTGCCCAAAGACTTCTATCAGGTATGGGCTAGCGTTCAAACGCCACAAGGTGTGATGTTTCAAGCGAAATGGCGGCCAAGTGAGGCCTGCCAACCCTATATGGATGAAGAGAATCGCGTGCTGAGTTTGCCTCTTGCGCAAAATGTTGCCCAACGTATTAGCAATCAACCCGCTATTGTGGTTGAAGCAAACTACAAACAAAAAAAGCAAACGCCGCCACTGCCCTATAGCTTGTCAGTCCTGCAAATTGATGCTGCCAAGGCGTTTTCTCTTTCGGCGCAACAAGTATTAGACACTTGCCAAGCACTGTATGAACGCCATCAAATAATCACTTACCCAAGGTCAGACTGCCGCTATTTGCCCACGCTGCAACACAAGGACGCGCCAGCCATTATCGCCGCGCTCGCTCGATCAGGAGGCGACCTTCAACAAGGCGCCCAAAACGCCGACGCATCACGAAAAAGCAAAGCCTGGAATGACAAACAAGTCACCGCTCACCATGCCATTATCCCAACCACTCAAGCCCATAAAGCGGCAACACTATCCAAAACCGAAGCCTTGGTGTTTGGCTTAATTGCTCGCCAATATCTTATGCAATTTTATCCTGAATACGATTATCTCGCGTCCTACATTAAACTCGACATTGCTGGCGGACAATTTGAAGCCAAGGGAAGCACGCCCATCGCATTGGGTTGGAAAGCGCTTTTACCGACGAAAAACCAAACCAAAGACCCAGAAGATGAAAACCAAAACGCCCTGCCAAAGTTAAGCAAAAATGACGAACTTTGGTGTCGCCACGGCCAAGTACAAGAAAAAGTCACCACGGCGCCAGCAGCCTTTACCGATGCAACGTTATTAGCCGCGATGACAGGCATCAGCCGATTTGTGAGCAATAAAGATATTCGCGCCATCTTGAAAGAGACCGACGGCTTGGGCACAGAGGCCACTCGGGCCAGCATTATCGAACTGCTTTTTAAACGCGGCTTTCTGATACGCCAAGGCAAACAGATTCACGCCAGCCAAACAGGTCGTGCTTTTATAGACTGCCTACCAGAACAGCTAGTCACTCCCGACATGACGGCCCAGTGGGAATCCGCCCTGAATGGCATCAGCTTAGGGGAAGCCAGCTATCAAGCTTTTATGGAGAGCTTAGAAAGCAATTTACAGCAATTACTCAGTGCTTCTCGGGACATGCCAACATCGGCATTACAAAACCTCCCCGCCTCCACAAAAAACCCGTTTGCTAAGCGAAAAAGCTCAACCAAGAAAAGGACAACGAGCACAAGAAAGACAACGAGCACGAAAAGCCCAGCCACAACAACAAAAAGACGCCCGAAAGCGTCTTCTTAAAAGCTTTATTTTCAACACCATGGCTCTTTATGACCTATTAGCCAAGCGCTAACCAAACACCCACGCCAATCATCAAGGAGCCAGCAATGCGATTCATAATACGCACATTGCCACTTTGCATCAGGATGGCTTTCAAGGTTCTGCCGCCCGCGGCGTAAATTAACAAACAAATTAATTCTAACGTCAAAATGATCGCAATCAGTACCGTAAGCTGGCTGGCCAAAGGCTGGCTAGTGTCCAAAAAAGGCGGTAATAAAGCCACAAAAAACGCCCAGCCTTTCGGGTTAGCAATCGCGGTCACGAAGCCTTGTGAAATAAGTTCAAAACGTGAAGCCGGTTTTCCCGTCTCATCCATTTTGATCGCCATTTTGCCTTTAGATAACCACATTTGTAGGCCAATAAAAGCCAAATAAGCGCCGCCGATATACTTTAAAAGCATAAACACACTGGGATAATTTAATAATAAAGCCGCCACGCCAATGGCCGATAAAATCGCCACCATCGCCACGCCAACAAGCTCACCCAGCATCATCCAAAGCGCACGTTTAACGCCAATGGTCATGCCCAACGTCATGGCTAACGTCATACACATACCGGGTGTGATGGAAACAAAAAAGAAGGTCGGCACAAAAGCCGAAAGAAGCGCTAAATTCACAAAAAGTCCTTATCAGAAATAGAGTACCAAGGTGGGAAAAATCGCATTATTTTAGGCAACTAGCAAGAGGCGATAGCAAAGAACGTAGCGGACGATAACACGAAAGACAAAAATGAATAACCGCGCGATAAAATGACTCGATAGGACGCCACTTTGTGCGTTATAACACACACATTAAAAGTGCTTTTTCGCCTTAAAAGTCGAGTCCTCAATAAACTTACTCCATTCGTCATCCAACTCGTTTTCGGCTTGATCGGTCATGCTTTTGGTCACTTCTTCCTCGGATTGCTGCAAAGCTAAATCCTCCTCAATTTCTTTTAGTACATCCTTATACCTCTGTATTGTCGGTTGAGCTTCTGCAGCGTCTTTAATCGGCGTTAACTGTGACAGCGCTTCTTTGTACATATCAATCGCCACCCTCATTTGCCCACTCAAAAACGCTTTACGTGCAAGATACGCGTGATAGTCAGCATTCACTTTATAATGATAAAAATTAAAAAGTTTGCTGTAACGATTCGCGACATCAGGGGCGATGGTTTTTTCTTTATGAGAAGCAACCAAAAAGGATTTAAACGACTCCAGTAGCCGTTTCACTTCAATGATTAACAGCTCATCATTAATAGGTTTGGCACGTCTTTTTTGTTTACTGGTTTGAAACTCAGTCATTTCTTCCGCTAAATGCCCACGACGGCGTGTCAGCGTGGGGTCCGGTTGCAATTGCAATAACTGGTCATAAATTGTAATCATTCGAGAAAAGAGCCACAAACGCAGGTCTTTTGGCTGATATTGAGGAGGCATATCATCAAGATAACGCCGCACTTGACGCAGTTGATTATTCAGCGCGGCCACTTTACGCAGTCTTTCTAATCGCGCTTGCTCTTTCAACTGCAACGCAATAGCAAAGGCAATAAACCCACCAATAACGAGTAAAAGTACAGTAATGGTAACAGCGGTCATATTGTATGTCGTTTACCCTAATCAGGTTTATACCAAATCGCCTGCCGTTCTCTTTACAAAGATAGACAGAAACATCTAATGTATTTTTTTTATTTGAGACGTTTACCAAGCTGTATGAACACTAATATTTTATCAAAAGCCTCTATTCTTATATAACATAGATCCCACCATTAAAACAAAAAAAGACCAGATAATCTGATCTTTTTTGGTTTGCCACTTATACGGTTAACGCGAGACTGAAAAACCAAGCAACATGTAAAAAATCATTGCCGAAAGTAACGCTGAAGCAGGCACAGTAATAACCCATGCTGCCGCAATACGTAATAACGCAGAGCGTTTGACCAATTCTTTTTTCGTGGCTCTTTTCAGGCTCTTACGCTCCTGAGACGAAATAGGTGAGGATGTTTGAGCGGCTTTCAGCTCTTTCAAAATAACACGTTTCTCTTCCACATCCGCCAATTTGAAGCGTTTTACAAATTCTTGCGTCTGTTGTCCATCATGGCCTGCAGACGTTGAATGAGCAACAATAGAAGCTAATTTTTTCTCGTAGGATTGTTTTAAATACTCACGTAAAAACCCTACCCCAAAAATCCCCCCTACTGCAATATGAGTAGAACTGACTGGCAATCCCAACTGAGAAGCAATAATAACAGTAATCGCTGCGGCCATCGCGACACAAAAGGCTCTGGTTTTATCCAGTTCTGTAATCTCGGAACCAACAGTTTTAATCAACTTAGGGCCGAACAAAGCTAGCCCAACCGCAATACCAACCCCACCGATAATCATTACCCATAGCGGTATAGTGGCTTTTCCGGAAACGGTTCCTGTCATCAAGGCATCATTAATCGCGGCAAGAGGCCCAATCGCATTGGCCACGTCATTGGCACCATGAGCAAAACTCAATAACGCCGCTGACACAATCAATGGAATGGTAAACAAATCATTCACTGCGTCTTTACTGTTTGCTAGCGCCGTCGCCGCTTTGTCGACAATTGGACGAACAACAAAATACACCGTCAAAGCAATCGCAAAACCTATCATGGCAGCGGTGGTAAAATCCAGCTTCCACAGTTTGCTCAAGCCTTTCAGGATCAAATAGGTGGAAAAAGCCCACATCATAAACCCTACCAAAAGCGGCACAACTTTTCGAGCGGCATCAATCATATCGCTTTTATAGGTAATGGCGCGCTTGATGTACATCAAGAACAGCGCTGCGATTACGCCGCCCATCACGGGGGAAATAACCCAACTGGCAACAATAGCAATCATCTGGTCCCAATTAGCAATATTCCAACCACCCGCTGCGATACCGCCACCCAGCACACCACCGACAATCGAATGCGTAGTAGAAACAGGCGCACCAAGATAAGTCGCTAAATTCAACCAAATGGCCCCAGCGAGCAAGGCCGCCATCATCACCCAAATAAAGGTTTCCGCGTCAGCAATAGCATTAGGGTTAATAATGCCATTTTTAATGGTACCGACGACATTACCGCCGGCAATAAGAGCGCCTGCGGCTTCGAATATAGCCGCAATCACAATTGCGCCTGTCATCGACAATGCTTTTGAACCTACGGCAGGACCGACGTTATTGGCAACATCATTGGCACCAATATTGACCGCCATGTACGCGCCAATGGCGGCGGCAATAGCCAAAGTAGATAAGTTAGAAATCCCCATACCATTAGTCGATGCGTAAAAGCCAGACGCTAAAACAAAGGCCAATGCAATTAACACTCGAATATATTCGTGACCACTTAATAAACTAGATTCGTCTTTCTGATTACTTGTAAGATCCATAAGGGCTCTTTGATTGTGTGATTAATCTATTCCAAGCTGTTGATTGATAAAAGAAAGGCTTATTCAATCAACGACATGTTTTTCCCAACATATCAGGTAGGCTTGGCTCTCAATTCATCCTGTCATATTTTTGTCATTACTAAATTTCGCGCCATTTTACACTGGCTATCTAAAGATAAAAACCCCTATTCAGAGCAATCAAAATAGCACAGCAGAGTGCCTTCAGCGGCAACGGTGACAAAAATACTACATTAGTATGACACTTTTGTTACCAGTCATATTGAGAGCAAAAAAAGCACACTAGGTTCAACATTCAAGGCTCAACATTCAATGACATTAACAGCAAGCCCGCCGCGTGACGTTTCTTTGTACTTATCATTCATATCTCTTCCTGTGTCGCGCATGGTGCGAATCACCTTATCCAAAGAAACATAATGCGTGCCATCACCTCGCAACGCCATAGAAGCGGAGTTAATCGCCTTCATTGATGCCATGGCATTGCGCTCAATACAAGGCACCTGTACCAGACCGCCAATAGGGTCACAGGTCAAACCCAAATTGTGTTCCATGCCGATTTCAGCGGCATTTTCAACCTGTTCAGGTGAGCCACCCGTTGCCGCCGCCAAGCCCGCCGCCGCCATTGCACAAGCGGAGCCAACTTCGCCCTGACAACCTACCTCGGCCCCCGAAATAGACGCATTTTCTTTAAACAGCAAACCAATCGCCGCCGCCGTCAGGAAGAAATCAATCACCCCCGCTTCACTAGAACGAGGACAAAACTCCCAATAATAATGCAACACCGCCGGAATAATGCCCGCCGCCCCATTCGTCGGCGCCGTCACCACGCGTCCACCAGCGGCATTTTCTTCATTCACCGCCAGAGCATAAAGATTGACCCAGTCCATCGCCCCCAGCGAAGGCGTAATCATATCCATACGAGTTTTGCTGGTTAAATCTCGGTGCAAACTGGCGGCTCTGCGTTTCACTTTTAAACCACCAGGCAATATGCCTTCATTACGAATACCTTGCTGTACGCACTCTCTCATGACAGACCAAATAGAGAGAATGCCCTGTTTGATTTCGGCTTCGGTGCGCCAAGTTTTTTCATTCTCCATCATGATCTGCGCAATGCTTTTATCTTGCTCTCGGCAAAGCTGAATCAGCGTTTCGGCGCTATGAAAAACATGCGGCAGTTCTGTGGCGTCTTCCACTATCGCCACATTACCATGCTCGTCTTCTTGAACAATAAAGCCCCCGCCAACAGAATAAAACGTTGCTTGATGAATCACTTCACCAGCGGCATCAAACGCCACCAACACCATACCATTAGCGTGAAAATCCAAACGATCAATACGGTGGAAAATTAAATCGGTCGCAACATCAATGTGAATACTCTGTTGAGATAACAAATTCAGCTGCGACGCGGCTTCTATTTGTTCGACACGCTCATTAACACGGCTTGGGTCAATCCGTTCAGGCAGCTCACCTTCAAGCCCCATCAGTACCGCCGTTCCCGTACCGTGTCCCTTGCCGGTGGCGCCAAGCGAACCGTACAAATCAATTTTTAAGCGATGCACTTGGGAAAGTAGATGCCGATTTTGCAATTGATGAGCAAACTGGTTAGCCGCGACCATCGGGCCAACGGTGTGCGAACTAGAGGGACCAATGCCCACTTTAAAAAGATCAAATAAACTGATTGCCATGGCCGTTTCCTCTGTCGACAAATACGTAAAAAACCTTAGCGCTTAAAAGACATAACGCCAGATCATTGGAAAACGAAATTAGCACTTATGAGACAAAGTTTCCAATAGGAAACAAGTATAGTGCAAAATAAATGACGCTCTATTCGAAAATAAGCACATTTTTGGCGCTTAGAGATCATTACAATATAGTGATAAAGCCAAGGAAAAGAAAAACCTTACAGACGCGGCATAAAAAAGCCAAAAGAACATGTCATGCTCTTTTGGCTTTTTCGCTATCCGTTAGGCTTTATGATCAGATCAAAAGAACCCAAGAGGATTGATGTCATAGCTTACCAACATATTTTTGGTTTGCTGGTAATGCTCTAACGCCATTTTATGGGTTTCACGACCCACGCCGGATTTTTTGTAACCCCCAAAAGCAGAATGCGCAGGATACTGGTGATAACAGTTCATCCAAACACGACCGGCTTCTAGGTTGCGTCCCATACGATAAGCAAGGTTAGTGTCTCGAGTCCACACTCCAGCGCCCAAGCCGAATTCGCTGTCATTGGCAATCGCGAGGGCTTCTGCTTCGTCTTTAAAGGTGGTCACACTCACCACTGGGCCGAAGATTTCTTCTTGGAAAATGCGCATTTCATTCGACCCTTTAAACAAGGTTGGCTGTACATAAAAACCTTGATTCAAACCATCGACAGATTCAATGCCACCGCCTATTAGCAATTCCGCCCCTTCTTTTTTGCCAATCTCGATATAGCTCATGATTTTATCAAATTGCTCTTTGGACGCTTGAGCCCCCACTTGCACATCGGTATCCAGAGGATTGCCGCGCTTAATGGTTTTCGTGCGCTCAATGACCAAGGCCATAAAATCATCATAAATGGATTCATGAATCAAGGCGCGAGACGGACAAGTACAGACCTCACCTTGGTTAAAGAAAGCCAATACCAAGCCTTCTACACACTTGCTAACAAAAGCATCTTCTTGCTGCATCACGTCAGCAAAGTAAATATTGGGCGATTTACCCCCAAGCTCAACACTAGAAGGAATAATATTTTCCGCCGCGCATTTCAAAATATGCGAGCCAACTGGCGTCGATCCTGTGAAGGCGATTTTGGCAATGCGTTTGCTGCTTGCTAAGGCTTGACCCGCTTCTTTACCATAACCATTGACGACGTTTAAAACCCCAGGTGGCAACAAGTCTTGAATCACTTTGACCAACTCAAGAATCGATGCCGGCGTCTGCTCGGCCGGTTTTAAGATCACACAGTTACCCGCCGCCAATGCAGGTGCCAGTTTCCACGCGGCCATCAATATAGGGAAGTTCCAAGGGATAATTTGCCCAACCACCCCTAATGGCTCGTGAAAATGGTACGCCACGGTATGCTCATCTAACTCAGCCGTACTGCCTTCTTGGGCCCGTAAACAGCCCGCAAAATAACGAAAATGGTCTGCTGCCAAAGGAATATCGGCATTTAATGTCTCGCGCACCGCTTTGCCATTGTCCCAAGTTTCGGCCACCGCGAGGGCTTCTAAATTTTGTTCGATACGATCTGCAATTTTTAACAAGATATTGGAACGGTTAGCGACCGAGGTTTTACCCCATGCCGCTCGCGCCGCATGGGCGGCATCTAGTGCAAGATTGATGTCTTCTTCTGTGGAGCGAGGAATGCGGCAGAATACTTCGCCATTGACGGGGCTAATATTATCGAAATACTGCCCTTTAACTGGAGCGACCCATTCACCACCAATAAAATTACCATATTCAGCATCGAAAGAAATAAGGCTACCAGTGCTACCAGGTTGTGCGTAAATCATAGATGTATCTCCATTATTGTTGTTTTTGTATTGGGTTTTGATCTTGCTATTAACCCTGATAACAAGCATAGAACAATGCTAGAGAAAAACTTGTCTGTGAGTCCATGAAACTTGTCTAACGATCCATTTCTACAGCGCTATTTGTATTGACCCGTAAGATCGTAGGAGTGATGATAAGTAGAATAAAAGAATAATTAAGCGCAAAGAGGTAAGTAAATGAATCGTCTTGCATCGACAGAGAAAACCGCATTACAGCACAAACGTATGCCTACTCAGCTGATTGAAAATCGTGTTTGTTTCGCCGGCCCACAATCTGAATTAAGCATTTATGACACCTATGAACAAGCTCAAAAAGTCAGCTTGAAAGCCGATTCTTTGCTCTATTGCGGCATGGTCACCGGGGCGAAAGTCATGCACACCAAAGACCATGACAACATTCCCTTCTTGCCCCATGAGTCCTTTATATTGGCGCCCAAAGAAGAAGTTTTTATTGATTTTCCCGAAGCCCAGCACCACCAGCCCACGACTTGCCTAACGATTGCTATTTCAAAAGAACGAGTGGCGCAAATTTGTGATCGCATGAATGACATTATGACGAGCGTTTTACCCTCTGACATAACACTCGACCCAAATCAGCACTTACATACCCTGCACACCCAAGCCACCCAACAGGTGATCGATCGACTCACCAGCGACTTTATCCGCAATGATCCGGATCGAGATTTGTTGGTAGACTTTGGCGTCAGCGAACTGGTGACGCGCATCCTTAGGCATCATGGACGAGACGCGCTATTGCGCTTCACCCAACGCTCTCCGGATGCCAATGGCCTTACTTGTGTTATCCAGTGGATAGAGCACAATCTTGCTCAGCCGTTGGATATCAATATCCTCGCAAAAATGGCGTGCATGAGCCGCAGCCGTTTCTATGAAAGCTTCAAACGACAGTTAGGCTGTACGCCACTTGAGTACCAACATCAGCGTCGCATGAGCCGAGCACACCAACGCCTCCAAGAAAAATGCTCTGTTACCGAGATCAGCTACGAACTAGGTTATTTAAGCTTGAGCCACTTCAGTCGACGCTTCCATCAACACTTTGGTCTGACGCCACGTCAAGTCGCCCAAAGTGCACTCCACTCTTAACCCTTAAAACGCTTAACGAGACTCTTTAATCGGACTGTCTAATCGGGCTCGTCACTAAAAAATATGACGCAGTTTCGAGCGACAATAGATAAAAACACCCAGCATACAGATCAGGCTCACCATCAAAGCAAAGAAAGGCACCAACTGACCAAGCTGATACAAAGAAGCCAGAATAACTGGGCCTAATGCCGCCCCTAACCCTTGCATAGAGGCATTCATACTGGCGAGACGACTTTGCTGATCATCTTTTACCAACAAGGTTTGTGCTGTCACAATGCCTGGAAATAAGAAACCAAAACCCGCCCCAAATAAGCCCATTGCCAGCAACACACTCACATAGGAGTCGAACAATATAAACACCAATTGCGCCAACACCCCCACCCCAACACCACAGAAAATCAGCGTTGCCACACCCGGCCGAAATCTCGGCACCAAGATCATTTGCACCACAATACTCAAGCAAGACATGGTCATCATGGCAAAGCCCAACTGATGCGTAGTCTGCGCCACATCAAGCTGAAATCTGTCTTGAATCAAAAAACTCATGATTTGCTGAACCCCTGTCATGGCTAAAATCGACAAAGAAGACATGCACAAAAAAGGCATCACAGGCTGGGTAAACCAATTAATCGCTGGCGGCTTTTTAAATTGGCGTACATGCTTGCCGTCTTTCACAAACACCACCACCAGCAAGGCCGCGCAGCCTGCCAGCAAAGCAATAATATAAAACGGTGCTGTCAGCCCTAACCCACTCAACAGCGACGCAAACGCGGGGCCTAAAATCATGCCAATACTAAAAGACGCACCAATCATCGCAATGGTAGAACTGCGGTGCTGAATATCCGTATGCGCAATCAAGTAAGTTTGAATAGAAGGCAACACCCCAGCAATGCCAAGGGAAAAAACAATCCGCAAGGCAAACACACCATAATACGTCTGCTCGGCGGACAGGTGTCGCGCTAAGGCTTCTTGCAGCACAAACCCCGTCAGCGCAATGGTAATCGCATAGCTACTCATGCCAATAATAACCGAACGCACACGCCCAATGCGGTTAATAATACCGCCCCATAAAAACGCCGCGACCACAAACATAGCCGCCCCCACCGTAATAAGCGTACTGATACGCACATCCGTTAAGCCAATTTCACGGCCAATGGGCGGCAAAGAAGTAAAAATAAACGACTGCCCAATGCCCACTGCCATCAAACAAGACAGCAACAGCCAACGGGACAAACGTCCATGACGAGGAGAAAGCGCTTCAGAGTGAGTCAAGGTAAATCCTTATGATCAAATATATCGTCGGCTTAGGTACTAAATAGGCAGACAAAAAACCGTCGGGGAGTCGGTGTAATGCGGTGATTTATCATCCTGATAAATTGAAGGATTAATTTAACATGTTTTTGACCGTTTTTTGGCGCATTTGAAAAAAACGGGGCTAAAAGATAAAAATAATGACTATCAAGACGCGGCCAAAAATGGTTAAATTTTTTCTCATAAAAAAATCAAGAACACTATGCAGCCACTTTTTAAACACCCAAATTTTGTCCATTTCTGGATTGGCCAAATCGCCTCTTCTTTTGCCTTTCAAATGCTCAGCGTTGGTATCGGCTGGCAAATGTACGATCTTACTAACAGTCCGATGGCCTTAGGTTTGGTGGGGCTTTGCCAATTCCTTCCACAGTTACTATTAACCTTAGTAGTGGGGCACGTGGCGGATCGATATAACCGTCGTCTTATTTGTGTTTGTACGCGTTTTACCATGGCGATGACAGTCGGCATTCTTGTCTACGGCAATATGACATCGACCGTTTCAGCCAATATGATTTACACCTGCGCCGTACTGCTTGGCACCGCGAGAGCGTTTGAAATGCCGGCGAATCAGGCTATTTTACCCAACCTCATTCCGAGCGCTTTATTGTCTCGTGCCGTCAGCGCAATGGCGTCAGCACGGGAAATATCCGTTATCGCAGGCCCAGCGCTTGGCGGTCTTATTTACCTGCTCGGCCCAACCACACTTTACGCCTCTAGCATGAGTTGTTTTTTGCTGTCTTGCGTCATCATGTTCTTGTTACGCTACAACTTTACGGTAACCACAAAGTCACCGATCAATATCGAACATCTATTCGGTGGCTTAACCTTTATACGCGGCAATAAAGTCATCCTTGGATCCGTCTCACTGGATATGTTCGCCGTCTTATTAGGCGGCGCAACGGCGCTGTTACCGATTGTCGCCAAAGACATTCTTCAAACCGGCCCTTGGGGCTTGGGGCTACTGCGTTGTGCGCCCGCGCTGGGGGCCTTATTGATGTCGGTGTATTTGGCGCGTCACCCTTTAACTCACAGCGTCGGCAAAATCATGTTTGCGGCGGTGGCTATTTTTGGGGTGGCGACGATTGTTTTTGGTTTATCCGAAAGCTTGATCCTCTCCATGCTAGCCCTCACCCTGCTGGGCGCTTCGGACATGATTAGCGTGGTGATTCGCTCCACTCTGGTACAACTGGAAACACCTGATGACATGCGAGGACGCGTCAGCGCGGCCAATTCGGTCTTTATCGGCAGTTCAAATCAGTTAGGCGAATTTGAATCTGGGGTAACAGCAGCATGGTTCGGCGTGGTGCCCGCTATTATCATTGGGGGAGTCGGCACCATTGCCGTCGTTGGTTTGTGGATGCATTTGTTTCCCGATCTGCTAAAACGGCGCACTTTAGACAAAGAAAACGATTAAGCGCTATTGTCTAGGCTTAGCGCTAAACCGCACGTTTTACAATAATCTGAAAAAGCCCTAACAACACCAGCGCATACACTAAAAAACTAACGCTCAATGACGTCAGCCCAAATTCTCCGCCAATCAAACCACTTAAAAACGGCAAGGTCATGGCGCCCGTGACAGCCGCGCTCATTTGAAACCCGATCGCATGCACAGAATAACGTCTCCCCACCCGTGTGGCTGTCTGGGAAATCATGCAAGGAAAAATCGGCGCAGCACAAAACCCCATTAACGCCAAACCCAAATAGCTAGTGTAAGGCGTCATACTGAAAGTAAACAGGAGCGTGCCTAAAGCGACGCCAAGCAAACAAAGCCGCAATAATTGGTCCACTGGAAAGCGTTCCACTAAGAATCCAAAAATAGCCCGCCCAAATGCTAAGGCGCCCCAATACACAGCCACCCAAGTGCCGGCACTGGCGAGGGAAATACCACGAGATTCCGTCATCACCGTAAACGCCCACTGCCCAACGCCGACTTCAACACCAGAATACAAAAAGAAAAACGCGATCTGAAAACGAATCACTGGGTGCTTTAGAGCCTGAAGTTGCGTCACAGGCCCAAGATTTTCATCAGACATATCGGCTTTTTTAGGCGCATGCTTGTCACTTTCCCACAAGTGTCGACTGAATAAAAACACCAGCGCCATGACAAACAAGATAGCCGCCAGAACCGCATAACCCAAACGCCAGTTTTGCGAAAAACTCACTAATACAGTGGTGGCGATGATTGGGCCTGCCGTCGCGCCAACACCAAAGGCCGCGTGCAACCAATTCATATGGCGGGTTGAGAAATGCTCTGCCGCGTAGGCATTTAATCCCGCATCGATGGCACCGGAGCCCATGCCAATGACGACTGAAAACAGCACAAAAATAACAAAAGAAACGCTGAAATAAAAACCGAATAAACCACAGCTAACCAACACGCTGCTGACCACCAACAGCCAACCCACGCCAAACCGATTGATCAAATAGCCAACGGAAAAGCTCGACATGAGGTAGCCAACACCGCCCGCTGCAATGACCAATCCCAACCACCCCATTGGAACCGAAAATTCCGCCCGAACAAACGGCCAATTAATACCATGAGCGGCGTCAGGCAAACCTAAACTAATAAACCCCAGATAGGCAATAAACAACAACACGCCAGATGTACGCACTAACTTATCCTTAGTTAATTTTTTTACTTATTTGAGCGTATCAGTGCGCTAAATAAAATCTTTAAACTCACTTAAACTCACTTAAACCCACTTAAATTCACTTATACCACTTGCGCTTATCCTTCTCGATCGGCTTCCACTTCCAATTAGGCGCGTCCCCCTTCCAAAGATAAACCAACAACAAAACCAACGTGCTAACCGACACAATTACCGCCCATTTTAGCAATTCAACCTTGGGGTCAACGGTCAAACTCACCACCGCAACCGTAGCGATATACAACACCAATACTAGCCATCCCTGCCATGTATTGGGTTTACCCCAACCCCAGCCATTTTCCTTCGCGGGAAACCATACTGTTTTTTTATCTGTCATAACCAAGCCTCAAAATGCAAAAAGTCTGTCCTAATATGCTGCCTCACTTTGCCTGAATTTGGCGCATAAAAAAAGAGCCCGTACTTTGAAGTGAGTCTTCGGCTCTTTTTATTTGAATAAATGATTAACCTTGAAAAACGCCGCACGCCTGATTACGGTCGTACCTCCCTCATCAGGCCTACAAAACGTATCCAACCTTCGCGGGAATGACCACGCTGGATTTTACAGCAAGCTGCGGGGAATTTATCTTGCCAGCTTATCTTGCAAGGAATTCCGCACGGGTTTTGTCGCTGCGTTTAAACAAGCCACCTAAGGCGGTGGTTTGAGTCGACGAACTGGCGTCCATCACGCCGCGGGCTTTGACACAGTAATGCACAGCACTAATGCTGACGGCGACATTATCGGTTTCCAATAAGGCTTGTAATGTCACCAAAACTTGCTGGGTCAAACGTTCCTGTACCTGTGGTCGTTGGGCAAAAAAGCGCACGATTCGATTTATCTTAGACAAGCCGATGATCTTGGTTTTCGGCAAATAAGCCACCTTAGCCAAGCCATCAATGGTCACAAAATGATGCTCACAAGTGCTGATAAAGCTGATATCACTCACCTTCACCATTTCATCCACTTTCATCTTGTTTTCAATCACGGTGATCTTAGGGAACTGGCCATAATCCAACCCTGAGAAGATCTCCTTCACGTACATTTTAGCAATGCGATGGGGCGTTTCGGCTAGGCTGTCGTCGCTCAAGTCCAAACCCAATGTGGTAACGACATCTTCAAACGCATTTTTAATACGCTGGTATTTCTCTTCACTGGTCAGGCCATTATCGATCATGGGGGTTTCTAAACCACTGCTGACAAGGGCATCGCGTACTTTTATCGCCGCGTCAGACAAGACAGGACGAGTTAAATTGGTTGGTTCCGCTACGTTAGTTTTCATATGTTTGTCCTACGTTACTTAACCCTGTCTTATGACATGAAGGTGTTCAAAAAAGGCATCCTACTGGGTGGATTAAACCAAATGTCGACCTCCATCAAGTGACAAGGTTCGACCTGTCATATAGTGACTGTCTAAGATGTATTGTACGGCTAATACACCCTCTTGTTCTCCTGGCTCTCGACTCAACAAAGACTTATGCAAGGCTTTTTGTCGATATTCAGCGTCGTCATCGTCATGAAACATCAAAAGCGAAGGCGCTATGGCGTTCACTTTAATGTTAGGCGCAAAACGCTTGGCAAACGAATGAGTAAGGTTAGCCAAACCCGCCTTACTCGATGCATAGGCAATGTGTTTATCACTGCCTTTTTCAACGACATAATCTGTCATGTGGATGATGTCTGTCATCTCACCTTGCTGGGATTTCGCACATAATAATGCTTCAAAGGCAAGATTTATACGATAAGGTGCAAATACATGCACTTGCCACATTTTTTCCATCAATAACGCGGTGTCTTCGCAATGCTCCTCCGATTCCCATTCCGACGCATTATGGATAATTCCTCGCAAGGCTTGATAGTCTTGCTGTATCTTGGCAATGAATGCATCCACCCCCGCCAACGTAGAAAAATCCGCTTGGATGCAGCGTATGCCCTGCGATTCTAGATCGGCAATGCTGTCTCTGCTGGTTCGGTAAGTGACAAGCACATCATAATCTTGCGCTGCGAGTGCTTGGGCACAAGCAAGACCAAGACGTTGTGCCCCACCCGTGATGATAATAGGCATTTTACCCGTCATAAGTACCCTTTCCTACTGAGTTATGTTCATCAATGACATAAAAATACGATTCAATCTAAATGCTATGTCGCTTAAATACGCTGCCACTTAGACGTGGTGTATATTTCTGCTAAATTTAATTACGCACCTTATTGAGAAAAAGATCAATATCCGCAATCCAAGTTTATTGTTTTCACGTATAGACTGAACAAAGATCAACCAAAATGCGCTAAGACCACCCTGTCTCCCGTTCGACTACCCAATAAAAGAAGGAATGACCATGTCTCAATCCATTGAAAAATCAAAATCTTCTCTTCTCACACCCAGCAGTATTCCGCAGGAAGCCTTTGACTGGTATGACGAGTACGCCCATGGTGACATAGATCGTCGTACTTTTTTATCTCGCCTAGGCACGCTCAGCATCACCGGACTGACTCTTTCTACTGTTGCTGGCGCCTTGACGCCCAATTACGCCTTAGCAGAACAAATCTCTTTTAATGACCCAGACATCAGCGCAAGCTATGTCGAGTTTCCAGCGCCCAATGGCCATGGCACAGGTCGCGGCTATTTGGTCATCCCCAAAAATGTTAACGCTGACAACAAAGCGCCTGCCGTCTTGGTTGCCCATGAAAACCGTGGCCTTAACCCTTATATTGAAGACGTGGCCAGACGTCTCGCAAAAGCCGGCTTTATTGCCTTTGCTCCCGATGCACTGTTCCCTCTCGGTGGTTACCCTGGCAGTGACGATGCGGGTCGTGAAATGCAAAAAACCATGGATAGCAGCAAGATCGAAGGGGATTTTATGGACGCCGCAACGCTGTTAAAACAGCACGCGTTTAGCAGTGGAAAAGTCGGCATGGTTGGATTTTGTTTTGGTGGCTACTTAACCAATACACTCGTTGCCATGATGCCAGATACCATTCACGCTGGCGCCCCGTACTACGGCACACCCGCTAAATCGAATATTGATGACATTAAAGCCCCCCTGCAAATTCATTTTGCCGAGCTAGACAAACGCGTCAACGACACTTGGCCTGAGTATGAAAAAGCCCTCAAAGCCAATAAAGTAGATTACAGCGCGTATATTTATCCTAAAACCAACCATGGCTTTCACAATGACTCTACCGCGCGTTATGACGAGAAAAATGCCGAGTTAGCGTGGCAACGCACCATCAGCTTCTTTGATAAAACCTTACGCACTTGATAATAAAATGATGGGATTCATGGACAAACAACGGCCTGTCTATTGAGGACAGGCGGTTGTTTTTTTGGTCTCGAAAGCAGTAGTGTTTTGAGGGTATTTAAAATCAATGCCTCGTACATTGGGCGTTTGTAGCCATAGAGACTCGCACAAATCAGACACGCTAATATCATTACTGGATTGCAGCCAAGCCACCACGGCTTTGGCGACATTAGGATAGGAAATTTGCACCACTCGGCTTGTCTCTAACCATTCTTGAATAATCGCGGAATTGAGTGTTTCACTGGTTTTAGCAATGCCGAGCAAATCCAACGCGATGGCATTAGAATGCTGCTCTATTTGCCCTTTCAATGGCTTCGCTAGAATACGACGGCCCAATTGCAGCGCTTCTGAGTTCAATTCAAAGCCCGCATTACAAAGCACAGATTCGCACTCGCTTAAATTCTTTTGGAACACATCTCGGCCAAAGGGAAAGACAGCGACATTGCCATACACACCCGGCTCAATGTCTTTACAATGTAAACGAAACTGATAGTTTGGCACGCCTTCAAGCCAGTCTAAAACCGCTTCGCTGTTTTCAAAAGGCAAATACACCAGAACCTGATCAGAGCTCGCTATATTAACCATGGTCTGCGTATGAATCAGCGGCGGCAATATTGGCTGGCCAAAATGATGCCAATGGGCGCCTAATTGCGTCACCGCTGGCGCGAAATTCGACATAATCCACTGGGCAATAACATTCTTTTTATAACGTGGAATATCATATTTAAACGCATATTGATGACCAAATCCCACGCAAGGCACGCCTTGGCGTTTAGCTGCCCACGCCACAATAGGCTCAAAATCGGTCATCACCAAATCATAACCACGGGTATTTAATGCTCGAATATCTTGATACAACCTGATGAAGTTCGCCTTTCGACAGGTGGCGTACAAATCTAACTGGCCATTGCGCGCCACAAAACTCAACCCTTGAAAGGTACGATATTCACCAAATACTGCCATATCAAAATAGTCGTGCGCGGGTCGCCCTGAAAAAACAAAATCCACCTCGATACCCGCCAGTTTCATTTCAGCTGCCATGGCTCTTGCACGCGTGATATGACCATTTCCAGTACCTTGAACGCCATACAGTATTTTCATAACAGCACTCCGATCGCCACGGCCGCACAAATGCTGCCCAGCAAAGCCCCAATCACGGTATCGGTTGGAAAATGTACGCCGAGAAAAATACGCGATAAGCCCACATTGGCAGCCCAGAAGTACAGCATAATATTCAGACTGGGAAACCACTCACTCAAACAAAAGGCCACAAAAAATGCCCCTGATGTATGGCCAGATGGAAAGGAAAACTGATCCGATGGGATAATAAAACTATTGAAACCGTCTAGGGCATCCGCTGGACGATTGCGCTTAAAACCGCGCTTTAAGACAAAATAAATCCCTCTTTCAAACACGAAACCAAACGCCAAAACAGCCACCAGAGTTTCGTATTCCGCCCACCACAGCAACAATGCCCCTAAAGCATACAAGGGGCCATCGGCTGAAAAGGAAATCGCCCGCCCGAGAGTGGTTAGCTTGGCCCTATGTTTACGCGCCATACACCAAGAAAAAGTCTGTACATCAAATGCATGGATATTTTGCAGTATGTTCATGCTCATCACCTCACTGGTTTGTCTTACTTTCAACATAGACCAGTAAAATGTCTTTTCTGTGACACTAAGGTGACAACTTAAGGAAAGGGGCCTTTACCTCACAACCAGTTGGTTAGCATAATACCAACGCCTATCGATTGGGTTTGGTGGTTATAGTCCAATAGTGATTGCCCGTAGCCATTAAAGTATTGGATATAGCCTCGGGTTTTCCCCCATAAAGGAAAGGTAAACCCAACCTGTACCGCGCCTCTATTACCAGAGGATTTAAGATTATTCCGCAACATCAGGTCAATACTGTAATCGTCGATTACATGCATCACATTAAACTCACCATAGCCGTAATAGTTTTCAATGTTGGGGTTATCGTCTATATCGGCGCTTTCAGGGAATCGGTACCATGGCTTAAAAGAAAACACGGTATCGCCATTCTCAAATAAGAAATCCACATAAAAACGGTTCCACGAACGAGACAAATCCCCCGTCTGGCCATTAGATTGATGATTAAACCCATAGGAAACATAGCTTGGCTTAATGCCTAAAAACCCGTCCTTCGGCTTAGTCACAATAAAGACTTCTGGTTCATGGTTGGTATCACGAAAAGGCGCCGAGATACGGCTATTGTAGGCCTGCCAATAAGCTTGCTGAGTATAGGCAAACCACAAACTTGTATTGCGCCCCACCACCTCATACACCACAGGAAATTTAACGCTTAGCTGAAATTTAAACTCGACGCTCTCTAAGGTCTCACCGTCCGCCTGATCGCCTAAGAAAGAACGATCATTAGGGTTTGAAGTATAAGCAAAAGGCAGAAAATAGTTTGGTCGATGAGGGGTTAAAACAAACGGGTTATTCAAGGTCGCCGTTTCTCTATTTTCCCTTTGCTGAAACAAGCCATTCGCTTCTCTTGCACGCTGAGCAATCGGCTCTGGCACCTCCGGCTCTTCTGGCGAATAAACCTCACTTTCGTCTGTTTCTTCTTCCGTCTCGCTATCATCGGTACGATCAACGGAACTATCATCACCAGTACTATCTCCAGTACTATCTCCAGTACTATCTCCAGTACTATCACCAGAACCATCAATAGTACTATTAAACGAGGTATTTGAAGCCGCTGCCGTTGTTTGCGATCCGACTTGAGCCCATAACAAACTGGGCATGGCAATGCTTAAAAAAAGCATCGCTGAGCAAAGGGTATTCATTCTATTTAAAACCTTCTCTGGTGATAAAATGCACCATTGCTATTTGATTAAAACGACTAGGACAGCACAACTTTCTTGGCATAAGTGTCACGCTCCATTTCACAGACTTCTACCGAGAAACTCACATCTTTTAATGAAAACTGCGTTAGCGCATCAAGCACCAAATGGGAAAGCTGCTTTCTTTGCTCTAGAGTTCGACCGGACAACATCCTCAATATGACGTGTATAAACGCATCTTCTCGACCCGCCGTCAAAAAGCTTTTATAGGGAAAACTGCGCAATTTAATGTCTTCCGCCGTAAATAACGTCGATGCAATGCAGGCTTTCTTCACGGCTTCAAGTAAATCAACCGGCGGCACTTCTTGTTCTAAATTCTGACTGTACTCAAGAATACAATGTGGCATAGACACTCCTTTTAGACTTATTTTAAGACCTTGTTAATCAATAGCCTCGTATCGGATCGACGGCGGGCGGAATATCCCCCGTTAATCGATAGCGTTTAATATTCGAGGCAACAATGTTACTGGCGCTAATCGGATGGGTTGGCGCAGAGATATGCGGCAACACAGTCACCGACTCATGACGCCAATAAGCATGTTCAGCTGGCAACGGCTCTTGCCCAAACACATCCAAAACCGCATGAGCAACATGCCCTTTTTCAAGCTCAGCTAACAACGCATCGTCATCAATGATCGCGCCACGAGCAAAGTTAATGATACTGGCACCAACAGGCAAAAACGCTAAATTTTGTCGATTCAATAAGCCTGCGGTTTCTTGCGTTAAAGGCAACAAACACACCAGTATATCACTTTGACTTAATAACGACGTCAATCCCTCTTCACCCCAAAAACACGACACATCGTCTATTTGCTTGGCGTGACGACTCCAGCCCGCCACGCTAAAGCCATTATCAACCAAACGCTTGGCACTCACTCGCCCTAACTCACCTAAGCCAAGCACGCCAATGCGGCGCTCTTGCGCCTGTACCATCGGGCGCGGAGCCCAAGCTTGCTGTGCCTGTTGTTTGGCATAACGGGGCATATCACGATGAAGAAAAAAGGTCCACGCCAACACCGCTTCTGACATGGTCTTGGCTAAATTAGAGTCGACTAAACGCACAATGGAAAAAGTCGGAGATTCTAACTCATTCATCATCCGCTCAACCCCAGCCCACACACTGTGCACCCATTTCAATGCCGGTAATGCCAATAAATCATCAGGGTTAGGATTGGCAACAATCGCGACATCGCATTGTTGTTTTTGCTCTGCTGTTAACTCAGCAAATGGCAGGATAACCTCGTCTGGTAAAACCGCTGCAAGCTGCTTAATCCAGACGCCTTGTTCTGCAACACTCATACGACTAACAAAAGGAATCATTGTGCATACACCTGTGCCAAATCTTTAAAGCCTTTCAGCTCAATCGCATTGCCACTGGGGTCTTTAAAAAACATCGTCCATTGCTCTCCGGGCTGACCTTCAAAACGAACACTAGGCGCCAAGTCAAACACCACATTCGCCTCGGTTAAGCGCTTCGCCAGTTTTTGCCATGCATCCAACGGCAAAATCAAACCAAAATGCGGCATAGGCACAAGGTGTTCCCCTACTCGTCCCGTTTTTGTCGTTGGGCTAGGCTCACCCAAATGCAGCGATAATTGATGACCGTAAAAATCAAAGTCCACCCAAGTCTCTGTACTGCGCCCTTCCTCACACCCTAAAACCTGAGTGTAAAAAACACGTGTTTCTTCCAGCGACGTCACATGATAAGCATAATGAAATAAAGCAGACATAAGCACTCCTAGCATAATCCATGAATGAGTAAATGAGCCTAGAAAATACAGCACACACAGAGAAAGTAAACATCAAGCTCTAGTGTCGATTTATATACTTAGCATTAGACGAAAAAATGCGGGGCCTGAGTCTGCCCCAAAAACACCCTAAAACAGAGACCTTAATTCAACGCATCATAGACAAAGGTCGAGACAAATTTATCCGCTGGCAACGGATGGCCGAAATAATAGCCCTGATAATGAAAGCACTGCATTTCCCACAATCTATGGTATTGCGCAGCGGTTTCAACCCCTTCTGCTAAAACACTAATATTAAGCGCTTTTGACATCGCAATAATCGCACGGACAATCGCTTCATCGCTGCCATCTACCAATAAATCACGCACAAAAGATTGATCAATTTTCAGTCTATCGATGGGTAAGGATTTTAAGTATTTCAAGGAAGAGTAGCCGGTGCCAAAATCGTCAATAGACAGATGCACGCCTAAGGCCTTTATCGCGTGCATTTTTTCCAGACAAGACGATAAATCATTGAGTAACGTGTTTTCGGTAATTTCAAGGTCAATGCAGCCAGCAGGAACATCATGTTGCTCAAGCTGTGCTTTTAGCATGGGCAAAAACCCCGCCTGCTGGAATTGAATCGGGCTGACATTAATCGACATACGCCAAGAAGCATGCCATTTGCCTTCTTTTAGCCAGATCGCGACTTGCGACAATGCCTCATTCAACACCCACTGCCCAATCTCCACAATCAGCCCAATTTCTTCCGCGACCGGAATAAAGACCGCAGGCGAGATAAAGCCTTTGTCTCCCTCCTTCCAGCGGATCAGCGCTTCCGCACCGATAACCTGTCCGTTCGCATCATTCTGTGGCTGATAGTAAAGTGCAAATTGCTTATCTTCTATTGCATGATGAAGGGCTTTCTCCATCTCAAGGCGCGCATCTGAAACCGCCTGCATTTCAGACTGATACAAGGCAAACGTATTGCGTCCAGACGCCTTTGCTCGATATAAAGCGGTATCCGCTTGCTTTAAAATTGTTTCAGCGAAGCCTTGTCCTGCGTCGTGGCCAGAAAAAATAGCGCCGCCTAAACTGGCGGTAATATGCACCTCATGATGACCGGCTTTTTTCACTTGTTGGCAAGCCGACATCACCCGCTCAGCAAAGCGCTTTATGTGCTTTTCCACCGCCGTTCGGTCATCGCCTAGGGACTCCAATAAAAAAGCAAATTCATCCCCACCCATGCGCGCAAAAACAACCTTATTGTCAACCTCAATAAGAGAAAGCAACTGATCCGCAAGGCTACAAAGCAACTGGTCTCCGACATTGTGCCCAAGAGAGTCATTGATGACTTTAAAGTGATCAACATCCATAAACACAACCGCTGAATAGCCCAAAACATGCCTTTCTCGTTGTACAACCTCTTCCAACCGATCTGATAAAAACTGACGATTGGGTAATTTCGTCACCGCATCGTAATACGCCAAGTAATGAATATGCGCCTCGGCTTCTTTGCGCTCTAATACATCGCGGACCAGTAGTATGATTTCGGTCTTACCTTGTAGCTGATATTTTGCTAAGCGTATTTCGACCGGAAGCTCTGCATTCTGTACTTGATAAACCGCTTCCACCGTTTTAGTGGAACCTTGCTGCAAAGAGTGCAGCACACAAGAAAACGCCGTCCACGAAGACGGCGTATGCAATTGCGCCAAAGAGCCAGACCGAATCTTTGATGCACTCATTTTAAGCATGGATTCTGCGGCACTATTCACCAAGGTTATGCGGTGGTCTTCATCCAATAATAAAATACCGTCCGCGGCGTGCTCTATCATCGCTCGGGTATGACGGTTGCTGCGCTCCAAATCGCTTAAAGCCGCCTTCAGCTTATCCCATAATTGCACGAAGCTTGCATGCAAGTTTCCCAATTCATCAGAGCGATGATAACGATAAAAGGAACCCGGTAAGGATAAGTTTTCATGACGCCCCACGGTCGACAAAGACTCAGTTAAACGCTTCAGCGGATGCGTCACTAAAAAGTAAAAAAACAACGAAATCAAAGACGCTAAAAGCACATCTTTAAACAAGTTATAAGTGAGAATAGACAAGTGTTCGGTGAAAATGGCCTCTAATAAGACACGCTTTTCAGGATAAATAGACAGGTAACCCGCCTGAAACTCTGGGGTTTCGAGACGCAACTCGCGACGGTATTGCGGTAAATCTGATAAAAAATACTCCGCCAATGACGGCGAAATAGAGAAGTCGCCTGCTGCAGCCGTCGCCTCAACAAACAACACACCCGCATCATCTCGAACCTCCACACGCGCAATCGCTGAACTGGTCAGTAAGCTATCAACTTGCTGTTGTGCAAAGTCAACATCCAAACGAAAAACCGCTTCTGCCAACGGCTTGCCAACAATCGCCATAAGCCCGGTAAAGTCTTGATTAATCTGTGCTTTATGTTGACGAATCCCTTCTACCACCTGAATAGCACTACTGACTAAACTCAATACGACCGCCAACGCCAAGGTTAAAACGGCTTGTTTAATAAATAATGATTTGGAAAATACCATGCCCATTCAGACTCGCTTAATGTTCCATATTTAGTAATTTTAACGTCTAAAAATAGACAACATTCACAATCAAACACACTGTCTCGCAACATAACACGGACGACATAAGAATAGAATAACATGCGCCCAGTGTTTGCTTTTGTTACCAACCCAGATGAGCCGAGGCACGAAGGCGTTATCTGGCAATGTAGACGACAACTAACTTGAAAACTCCGTACAAACGTACCCAACCTTCGCTTGAAAAACTCCGATGATTCCCCCCAAAAAAACAAAAAACCAGCATGAGTGAACATACTGGTTTTTGATTGAACCGGCTCCTCTGGCTCGGAATAAAAGTTAACCGATGACGGCACCATCTTCACGCGATATAGCGATAACACTTGAGCGCGGCGCCGATTGCCCACCTTCAGGCCAATGGGAGTTGCCCTTCTCACCTGGGTGCTGAATGCTAATAAACATCGTCGTTCTGCCAGGGTTCCAAGCAAATCCGGTGACTTCACATTCATTTGGCCCAACTAAAAAGCGACGAATTTCACCGGTTTCAGGGTCCCCTACCAGCATCTGGTTATTCCCTTGGCCTTTAAAGTCTTTTTCATTTGAATAGTTGCCATCGGTTTGAATCCACAACAAACCTTTAGAATCAAACGCCAAGCCATCTGGGGAGTTAAACATATTGTCTTGATTAATGTTTTTAGAGCCCGCATTAGCGTCGTCGAACACCGCAGGGTTGCCTGCCAATACAAACAAATCCCACTTAAATTCCGCACTGGTATGATCTTCGTTCATTGGCGACCAGCGTACAATTTGACCGAAGTTGTTTTTCACTCTTGGGTTAGCGCCCGTCGCTGGTGCTTCATCGCCCCCTTCGTTTGGTTTAACACCACGGTTTTTATTGTTGGTCAGCGCACAATACACTTCCACTTTATGAGGATGAGACGCCACCCACTCTGGGCGATCCATGGTCGTTGCGCCCACTTTAGACGCTGCCAGTCGAGTATGAATCGCAATTTCAGCGTCGGTCATACCGGTTGTTTTGGGTGTTAACGCTAACCATTCACCGCGATTGTTATCATGAAATTTCGCCACGTATAACGTGCCTTCTTCTAGCAAATCGCGATTATTACCACCGGCCAAATACTTGTGCTTCGACACAAAGCGATACAAAAACTCACCGCGCTCGTCATCGCCAAGGTAAACCACTACATGACCGTTACTGGCAATCGCTACTTCGGCATTTTCATGTTTAAAACGGCCAAGCGCCGTACGCTTTTTAGGGCGCGACGTCGGATCTAATGGATCGATCTCAACCACATAACCAAAACGATTTGGCTCATTTGGCTCTTTTACCAGATCAAAACGCGCATCGGCCAAGGCCCAGTCATAACGCCCCTTGCTACTAATACTATAGCGTTTAAAACCGTCACTCATTTTGTAGTTTGCATCGCTTGCGGAAAAATAACCGTTAAAATTCTCTTCGCAGGTTAAATACGTTCCCCAAGGCGTCTGACCACTACCGCAGTTATTCCACGTGCCTTTCGCCACTAACCCTTTAGGGTCCGCTGAGGTTTGCATCCATTTGTGACCACGAGCAGGGCCCGTGATGTCCATTTCCGTATCGGCGGTAATGCGACGGTTGTAAGGCGAGTCTTGCACCACACCCCATTTACCACCACGTTGAGCCACTTCAATAACAGACACGCCATGGGCGGCTATATTTTTGCGCACATCATCGGCATTAATCGGCATGGCATCAGCACGATTAGCGTGTAAAGTTTTAGGGTTAGTGTATTCATGATTGATGGCCATAATTTGCTTGCCATCTTTAGAAAACAGCGCCATGCCGTCGTTGTGATCGCCAAAGGCCAATTCCTGAGAAGCCCCCGTGCCACCCGTCGCTGAATCAAACGCTGGCGCATTGCTCCATAAAGGGTCGCCCCAAGACACAACCACTTCCCATTTATAACCTTCTGGCACAGTAACAGCATCAAGCGCATTCGCTTTCACCATACTAAAAGCAAGACGTGAGTCTGTCGTCGTCGACGCAGCAAGCGCATTACCAGCCGCCAACGTGGTAGACCCCATCACAAACGCGCTGGCCCCCACTGCCGCACCGCCGCCTAAAAAGCCACGGCGAGAAACCATTTTATGCGCCACTTCTTCAAACTCAACCACTTCTGGCGCCGGACGTACTAATTCGTCTAACTCATCAAAACTCAAATTCTGCATCTGTTCGATCTTCATCATACTGCCCCTGCATTTTTCAATAGATAGTCATTCAATGGATCGTTGTCCAAGAAATAATGGTTCAAGTGATAGTCTTTAATAATCCTGACCAAAAATGAGCCCTCCCCTGCAAGAGAGCGAACGCTAAATCTATAAACAAAACATGACATTAGAATGACAGTTAAACGACACTATGATTATATGAGGAAAGCAAACCTATAAAATGCACTCAAAACGGCAACCGATGTTACTCATAAAGGTGATGCAATGATAAACTCTCTGCGTAAAATACCCATTAATCTACGACTAACCAGCTTGGTAACCTTCTTCTCAATAGGACTTTTTTTCGTTGTTTATTTAGCATTAACGGCCAACAAACAATCCCTGCTTGACGAAAAATACAAGCAAACAAAGCACGTGGTCGAAACCGCTACCGGTGTTTTTAGTTACTTTTATGACCTAGAACAATCTGGCCAGCTCAGCCAAGCCGATGCCCAGCGCTATGCCATGGAAACCATCAAAAACACCCGCTACGCAACCTCTGAGTACTTTTGGATTAATGATTATAGCGCCACCGTCATCATGCACTCGATCAACCCCGCCTTAGATGGCAAAGACTTATCGAATCTAGAAGACCCTAATGGCAAGAAGCTGTTTGCAGAATTCGCTAAAGTGGCCAAAGCGCAAAATGCTGGCTTTGTCGATTATTTATGGCCTAAGCCCGGCAATGAAAATCCAGTAGAAAAAATCTCTTACGTGCAAGGATTCAAACCTTGGGGTTGGATTATTGGCTCTGGAATATACCTAGATGACGTCGACGCTCAATTCGAACAGGAAGTCATTCGACTCAGCCTTATTAGCGCGGCTATCGTTTTAATGGCCTTGTTTATTTCATTCTTAATCCTTCGTTCAATTCTCTTTCCCATCAGCCAAATCCAAGGGGCATTAGAAAATATTGCTAACGGTGAAGGCGATTTGTCTACGCGTTTACCTGAGTCTGGGAACGACCAATTAACCAAAATTGCCTCTCATTACAACAGCTTCGTAGCACGTCTTTCCAAAACCCTTACCACCGCTGTGTCCCTCAACAAAGCAGTAGAAGATAAAAGCCAAGAACTCAAAACGGTGGCAGCGCAAACCCAAAGCCTAACCCAACAACGAGAAGGCATGTTTGCTCAAATGGCAGACGCAATAAGAGAAGTAGACAGCTTAAAAAACGAGGTGATCGAAAGCACCCAATCCACCCTCACCTCCGCCCAAAACACCGCAGAGAAAACCAAAATCGGACAAGACTCGATTAAACAAACCGTACAATCACTCGATAAGTTATCCCATGAGCTGGAAATTGGACTAGAAGCCGTCATACAACTGGCCGAACAATCACAAACCATTGGTTCCGTGCTCGATGTCATCAGCGCCATTGCAGAGCAAACGAATTTATTAGCTCTGAATGCGGCTATCGAAGCCGCCCGAGCGGGCGAACAAGGCCGTGGCTTTGCCGTAGTAGCCGATGAAGTTAGAGGGTTAGCAAGCCGTACTCAGTCTTCTACTGATGAAATTCAAACCATGATTAGTAAATTACAAAGCGGCGCAAAAGCAGCAGAAACAAGAATTACAGAAAGCCATCAACAATCCCAAAAAACCACACAAGAAATGGCGCTCACCACACAGTCCCTTCAAGACATAGCCGTATCAGTTGATGACATCAACCAAGCCAGCAACCAAGTCATACAAAGCGTTACGATACAAAGCGACCTAGTACAAAAACTCAGTCATTTAAATGAACAGGTTTCAGAGCTTTCGTCTCAAGCGAGTTTACAAGTTAAACAAACCAACGAAACCAGTGAAATACTGGTCAAAACCACCCATCAAACTCAAGAAGTCATGTCGGTCTTTAAACTCTAACGCTTAAAACCATAGTCATAAAAAAGAACCATAAAAAAAACAGCAAAACCAATCACTCAAAGATTGGTTTTGTCTGTTTGGTTCGAATAGAGTACAGACCTCCCATGCCGTACTTCCAAGCCCTCTCTGAGCGATTTTTTAAGGCCTTTCACCACCAAACTATAAGAATGATCAATCTGGCGTTGAATTTCTCCCAATGGCAAATCTCCCGCCAAAACAACCGAATTCCAATGGCGCTTGTTCATATGGTAAGCCGGAATCACATCCGTAAAAATATCGCGCAGCTCGATGGCATGGTCGGGTGAGCATTTTACATTGAGCAATTGACGACCTTGATACCGAATCAATAAAGCAAACATTTTTCCGTGAACTTTGAAAACCGCCGTATGATCATCAAAGGGATAGTCTTCAACCGCTTCGGGTTTGGACAACAGATATTCTTTTACCACTAAATTATTCACCGAAAACGCCACCTCTAGCCTATTAGAAGCCTTCAATCATGAGCAAACAAACGGCTCACAACAAGCCCTCACCTCACCATAAAACGAAAAAAGCCGCTTACTCAATAATCAGCAAGCGGCTTTTAGCAAGCAACTATCTACAAGCAACTATCTACAAGCAACTATCTAAGTGCTAGGTTCGATTAGCCTTGGTGAGCAAGGTACTCATCGTAGGTGCCTTGGAAATCCACCACTTTTCTGCCTTTGATTTCAATCACTCGATTCGCCAACGACGACACAAACGCCCTATCGTGGCTAACAAAAATCAAAGTACCATCAAAGTCGAGCAAGGCATTGTTTAACGCTTCAATGGCTTCCATGTCCATGTGGTTGGTCGGCTCGTCCATCACTAAGACGTTTAAGTCCATCATCATTAACTTGCCAAACAATAAGCGGTTTTTCTCACCACCAGAACAGACCCGCGCTTTCTTATTGAAGTCGTCTGCGGTAAACAACAAACGGCCCAACATAGCGCGCACTTTTAAATCGTCATGTTTGGCCGTACGCCATTGCGACATCCAATCAAACAAGGTTAATTCGCAGTCGAAATCTTCGGTACTGTCTTGTGGACAATAACCAATGACCGCGTTTTCAGCCCATTTTATCGCGCCATGCTTAGCGTCTAACTCTTTCATCAAACAGCGCAAAAAGGTCGTTTTACCCGCGCCGTTTTCACCAATAATGGCCAACCGTGAACCCGCTTCTAAAATAATATTGCCATCAGAGAAAAGCGGTTCGTCGTAACCATGACCCAGATCTTCTAGGATCAAGGCATGACGGTGAAGCTTTTTGTCTTGTTTAAAGCTTAATGACGGCGTCATACGGCTTGACTGCTTCACTTCAGACAATTCAATTTTTTCTAATTTCTTCGCCCGAGAACTGGCTTGTTTGGCTTTCGAAGCGTTCGCAGAGAATCTATTAACAAAGGCTTGCAAATCGTCCATTTCCGCGCTTTTCTTCGCGTTTTCAGTTAACTGCTGCTCACGGATCAAAGACGAGGCTTCCATGAAATACTCATAGTTACCGGGGTAAATACGCAGCTCACCAAAATCGATATCCGCCATGTGCGTACACACAGAGTTCAAAAAGTGACGGTCATGGGAAATAATAATCATGGTGCATTTGCGCTGATTCAACACACCCGCCAACCAGTTAATGGTATGGATATCCAAGTTGTTAGTCGGTTCGTCCAACAGCAAAATATCAGGATTAGCAAACAAAGCTTGGGCTAACAAAACACGCAGCTTCCAACCTGGCGCTACTTGGCTCATCAGGCCAAAATGAAACGCCTCCTCAATACCCGCTTCTAACAAAATATCGCCCGCGCGGCTTTCCGCACTGTAGCCATCCATTTCAGCGAATTCCGCTTCTAGCTCGCCCGCGCGCATGCCATCTTCTTCACTCATTTCTGGCTTGGAGTAAATGGCATCACGCTCTTGCTTGATTTTCCACAGCGCCACATCGCCCATAATAACGGCATCAACCACCGTGTATTCTTCAAAAGCAAACTGATCTTGGCTCAAGGTACCGACTTTTTCACCCGGCGTAATAGACACATTGCCAGACGTTGGCGTCAGCGCCCCACTGAGAATTTTCATGAAGGTAGACTTGCCACACCCGTTCGCGCCAATCAGGCCATAGCGATTACCGTTACCGAATTTTGCAGAGATGTTTTCAAACAATGGCGTTGCGCCAAATTGCATGGTGATATTAGCCGTGGAGATCAAAGGAAAAAGCCCTAAAACAAAGAGAAAAGAAAAACGTTCATACAGACCACAAAAATAGGGTCAAAAGACAAACACAAAGATGGGCGAATATAGAGACTTAGTCCGCTAAAGTCGAGGATTAAGTGATGTTTTTTTGAACGTTTTACGCCACGCTTTCTTGCGTATTTTTGTCAGAAGAAAGTGGTGCTTCGGTGACAGGTGTTTTTTGAGAATCGTCCGCCGACTTTTGGGAATCGGCCGCCGCGGTCTGCGCGTCGTTTGCGCTAGAGGCCGTCATAAATTGTGCGATGAAGAAACTCAGTATCTCTTTGCTGGCGCCATTAAGCAGGCTCTTGCTGATTTTCTGGGTTATATCAAATTGAGTGCTTGCTCCCAGTACAAAGCTGGCAATCAGCCCTGCTGGGCTAGTCGCTTTATCGACAAGATTATCAATGGCTTTTTCACGAGATAGTTTGGCATGTTTTTCAAATACCTGAGTGCGCAGATAAAGGCGTTCACGCTGTTGATGCATGCGTTTAATGCCAAACATAATTATTCCTCATCGGTTGGGATAATGGCATCCAAAGTACGGGTAAAATCCATGCTTGCTAGTGTTCGTTTTACCCAGTAGAGCAAACCCACTGAGCTCAAAAACGTCACTAACGTGGCGGTTAATAAAATATTAACTAAAGAAAAACCGTAACTCCAGGCTATCGCTGCGCTGCTGGCAATGATCAATAGCCAGGTTGTGAGTAATAAAAAAATCACCCCACACATTAGAGCAAGAAGCTGAGCGCTAGACGCCACCCAAAGTTTGGCTTCTAGCGCGCCAAGCCCTAATACACTCTTCAGCCAACTTTTATGGCTCTCAATAACGCCATCAAGGTCAGATTTTTTTTCTGGTGCATCTGCTTGTTGTTCATGCGCTTGTTGTTCATTCGCTTGTTGCGCATCAGAATAGTGTGGGGATTGCATCTATGTTGTTTCCTATGCTTATTTACGTTTGCATAAGAAACTTGCTGCTAACGCACCCGCCAAAAACGCAATACCAATGGTTTTTACAGGGTGCTCTTTGGCGTATTCACCTACCGCTGAAGAGATCTTTTCAGATTGATTTTTTGCCGTATCCGCGATTTTATGCGCTTGCTCACTAATTTGATGCGCCACTTCTTCAATGCGTTCTTGGCTCTGTTCTTTCATTTGTGCGGCACTGTCGACACCTTTATGGGCGGCTTCTGCCGCGCCATCTACTTTTTCGTGTGCCTTTTCTTGAGTCGTACTTTTCGTCGTTGTCGCCATGATTACTCTCCTTTTTAAAATGACTTTTCTTTTACTGACATGTTTTTACTGACTTTCGCTATTTACCCTACTGGGTTATATTTCGTTGGTCAAATACAAGCCCTAAAACACGACTGGCTTCCTTTTTGTGTGGTTGATCTTTTCGAAACTAGTTTAGTTTTGTGACTAAAAGCTGCTCAACCCTGACACCTTCCAAGTCCAACACTTCAAACTTATAGCCATTATGAACAAAAAAATCAGTGCGTTTGGGCAAGCGTTTTAAACTGTAGGTAATAAAACCGCCTAAGGTTTCATATTGAGTACGGTCTGGAAATTCTTCAATACTCAGGCTGCGCATTACGTCATTGATCGGTGTTAGCCCTTCGATTAACCAAGAGTTAGCGTCGCGCTGTACGATTTGCTCTTCGTCATGAGGCGTTAACAAGCCGCCCATAAAGCCGCCTAATAAGTCTTTTACCGTGACGATGCCGACAATCGTGGCGTATTCGTTAACAATGACCGCAAAGGCTTGCGGCGCCACTCTGAAGGCATTGAGTGCTTCCGAAAGCGTTAAGGTTTCCGGTAAGTAAAACACTTCTTTATCGATTTTTTCGGGCTTAATCTGAGCCGGTTCGCCCTTTAGCACTAAGCGTAAAATTTCTTTCGATTCAATAATGCCTTCGATTTTATCCAAACTACCGTTACAAACCAGAAAGTCATTGTGTGGGTGATCAATAATTTTTTGGCTGATTGCTTCGCTGCTGTCATCAATATCAAAATAAATAATCTGATCTCGTGGTGTCATGGTACTGGAGATATTTCGCGTTTCCAGTTCAAAAACGTTGCCAATCAGTTGATATTCTTGACTTTGCAGGCTGCCATCTTCTGCTCCAGCGTCCATCATGGCAACAATATCTTCCGTCGTTACCACTTCGTCACGATCAATCGGCACATTAAAAATACGCAGAATCGTATTGGTTAAACCATTAAAAAGAAAAACCACCGGCGTTAAAATAAAGGTCACCCAAAGCATAGGCGTAACCATACGAACCGCCACGGCTTCTGGCATGATCATGGCTAAACGTTTTGGCAATAAATCGGCGAATAAAATAAACAACGATGTCAGGCAAAGGAATGAAAACACAAAACTAATTTGATCCAATAACGGCCCCGAATAGAGCAAGTTCACCACTTGCTTGATGTAAGGCGTCAATGCTTGTTCACCGATAATACCGCCCAAAATCGCAATCGCGTTTAGAGCGATTTGAATCATGGCAAAAAACGCACCGGGTTTTTGTTGCAGTTTTATCACCGCTTGGGCTTTTACGTTTCCCTCATCAGCCAGCACGCGCAATTTGACCTTTCTTGCGGCCGCCATGCCAATTTCAGACATAGCAAACAAGGCACCGGCTATAATGAGCAAGCCAATACTTAACATATCATTCATTTTTTTCTCTCTTGTCACCAGAAACGATCAAGGCGTCGCTTAGGTTGAACATTGCAACACCATTTAAACCAGCATTATAGAAGCAAGCGGAACCGATACAACGCTTATTTTCTATACTTTCAGAAGGCGAATAGCCCATACTAAACCGTCGAATGACAACGTAAAATATACCCGTGAATGTTTTGTTAACGTATCTGAGGCTTCCATGATTATCACACTAACCACACCTGCCATGCTGTTTCCTGCGGTTTCGTTATTACTGCTGGCGTACACCAATCGCTTTGTGACGCTGGCGTCGCTTATTCGTCACTTTGACCCCAAACTGGAAGATGAGAATATCAAGGAGCAAATTGCCAATTTGCGCAAACGTATTTATTTAATCCGTCGCATGCAAGAGGCAGGGGTTATTAGCTTTTTTCTTTGTGTTTTGTCGATGATGGCGATTTACCTTAAATATCAAGAAATCGGCAGTTATATCTTTGGCGCTAGTTTGGTTTGCCTTATGTATTCGCTGTATTTATCGGTCCGAGAAATCACTATTTCTTGCGATGCGTTGGAGTTGCATTTGCAATATTTCAGCACCAGTGTGAAACAACAAAATCGCAAAAAATAATCTTAGTCACGCAGCGTTTGCACGTTAAACCCTTTCAGGGAAGACGCAGGTGAATAATGCGAAAAATACTCGGCAAATGGCTCATCGATGACTTTTTTATGCGTCAAGCTCGCATGACGAAGGAATAAAACACCGTCTTTTCGAATCGCAATGCCTTGGTGGGAGACGTTCATATTGGTGCCTATCCATTGCTTTAACGGCCAATCAGGACGCACCATGCTGATAACACTGCCAGAAGGAATACGCGCTAATAAAGCCTGATTCACCTCTCTCGCCTCTCCAACAAACAAGGTTGTCAAGGGAACATAGGGCAAATAAGCGGGCTCAGGGGCAAAACCACGTCCCTCGGCTTGCAACTGACTCAAACGCGTTTGACAGTCATTTGAAGACAGCGCGTCGCAGCGCAGCACATCGCTGCTAAGGTGTTGATACCAAGCCGCTTTGTCTATAATAGTCTTTGCGACCTGAGCCTTTCCCTGTGCGACATCTGGCGTTATATCCAGCAATTTATCTTGGTTATTGTGAAACCAGTCCAAACTGGGAAAGTGATTACGCGATACAAAAGACACTTTTGCGTCTTGGTAACGTAGCGCCATTAAGTTGGCTTCAAATTCGGCAGAAGAAGCCGACATAACCCCCGCCAACAAGGTTTCAACATAAGTGGTACAGTCAAACACATCAAAGCGCATCAGCGGGTCTTTATCGTATTTGCCCCCTGCCCCTTCACCAACACTGCCTCCCGCATACGCCGCACCGAGAAAAACACCACTCAAGGCGGCCATTTTTTCGCCATAGGACGATGCCTCTAACGAACCTCGCGCGACGGAATAATCGTCTAGCGTTTGATAAAAAAGTGCCTTATTCGCGGCATCAGAGGCGTTTACCGGAATCGCTTGCACAAGGGTCGAAGATAAAAAGCAACAAAACAGTGTGCTAACAATGAAGACTCTTTTAATAGCCTGACCCATGCAAACTTCTCCATTACAGGCAATGCCCATTTTAAACATTAAAAATCACTGGTTAAAAATCAAACGTTTTCTATGTTAGTATTCACGGCAGGTTAAAAGCTCTATCGGTTAAAAAAGCAATTATTGGTTAAAAAGGCAATTTCATGCAAATCAACAACACTTCATTCCCCTATGGTCAGCAAGGCTTTCAGCGTAGCCAAGACAAGCTAGATCAGGCCAGTCAAAAAGTCGCCAATGCATCCACACAAACGCTTGCCCAAAATAGCACTCAACCCAACACGCGATACGGCTCACCGATTCAAGACGGCTTAATTGACGCCAAAAGCAGTGAATTAGAAGCAAAAGCCAATGCCAAAGTGATAGAGGCGTCCGATAAAACCATTGGTCGACTTATCGACATCACGGTTTAAATACCAACGTTTAAATACGAACGCTTAGACATGAGAACTTAGAGCGCCATTAATAGTTCACGTACTTGATCGACCGATGTAAAACGCACAATACGCCCAACTTCTTGCCCGTTGTTTAACAAAATCAACGTCGGCCAAAGTTTAACGGCAAACTGCCGCCCTAACCGCTTGCCTTTACCATCAAACACCTTGATATGAGGAAGCGTAGAATAATCCGCCATAACACTCTTAGTTGCGTCCCAAGACGCCTGACAATGGCCGCACCAAGGCGTACCAAATTCCAGAACAGCCATACCTTTTAAGCCATTAATGTCTTCAAGGCTTGGAGCATCTTCAGCGTAGTCTGAGTTGAAACCTATTGTCATTGCTTGCATCACATCACCAAGGCTTTGTTTTAGCCATTATCTAATAACGTTAAATTCTTCTCGGCACTCCTCGGAGCCCATCTCAAATTCTCGGCAAATCCAAGGGCGATGTTCATAAATAGTACAGAGAAATGTATCTCTATCAACCGCAGAACACCAACCATCGTCTAGCCTGAGCATGGTTTCACCACCCCATTCATCCACCGATACATGCCTGTCTGGCACACCGGTGTCACTGATGATCATCACTTCCATACGACAACAGCAAGCCTGACAGCGAGAACAAGTCACATCAGAGTCAGCAATATTTTTAAGGGCAATATTCATAAATAGCAGAGAATTATCGAGAAAAAAGCAATATACACCGGATCCCATTTGGAAGATATTGGTGCAACCAATATTCAACTAATCAGAGCAAATCGATCAACGAACACCCACCCCGCAGGTTGGATACGTTTTGTAGGCCTGATGAGGGAGGTACGGCCGTGATCAGGCGTGTGACGTTGTTTAGCCTACAATGGGTTAATTTATATTATTTTTTGTAGGCCTGATGAGGGAGGCACGACCGTGATCAGGCGTGTGGCGTTGTTTAGCCTACAATGGGTTGATTTGTATTGTTTTTTTGTAGGTCGCGGCTTCAGCCCGACAAGGCGTGATTTGTCGTAATGCGTTTTTTGTCGGCATACTTTTTTCAGGATAAATCGCGACCAACAAGACCGACGAAAGTCGTTTAGCGACAACCTTCCTAGCGGGAATGACAAGGCTGGGGTTTAGTTATTTACGCCGCCAGCGACGAGGAATGAAACCTGAAGAGATTAAACAAACAAAAAAGCCCTCAGTCTAACGAGAGCTTTGTTGTATAAGGCGAGTCGTGTTTAGACCTTAAATTTCACCACCAACTCGTTTAGCTCTATCGCCAATCGAGTCAATTCAGCGGTGCTGGCACTGGCCTGATTCGCGCCGACCGCCGTTTGCGTCGCTAAGTCACTAATGGTAGTGATGTTGCCATCAATTTCTTTGGCGACATTAGACTGCTCCTCAGCCGCGCTGGCAATCACGTGATTACTGTCGCTAATGGCAATAATACGTGCGGTAATTTGTTCCAGTGCTTTAGACGCTTCTGCTGCCACCGTTTGCGCTTGATGGGTTTTTTGACTGGTACTTTCCATGGAAGACACCGCTTCATTGGCTGAAAGCTGCACTTGACGAACCATGGTTTCTATTTCACCGGTAGATTCTTGAGTACGATGCGCAAGATTTCTAACTTCATCCGCGACCACCGCAAACCCTCGACCCGTTTCACCCGCCCGAGCCGCTTCTATCGCCGCATTCAATGCCAGCAAGTTAGTTTGTTCTGCAACCGCGCGAATCACGTCCAAAATCTGCCCAATTGACGCCACTTGCTCAGCCAATTGATTAATGACTTTCGTGCTGTTCGCCATTTCGTCATTCATATCAACAATCACCGCCGTCGTCTCACTGACTCGCGCCTTACCTTCGGCCGCCAGCTTGGCAGAATCAGCCGATGCTTCAGAGGTTTGTTGTGCCGTTTTAGCGACTTCATCCACCGCAGAACTCATTTGTGCGATCGCCGCAGCGGCTTGTTGAATCTCATTATTTTGCAACATCAAGCCATTTGACGAACTTTCCGTTACCGTATTTAGCTCTTCGGCGGCAGACGCCAACTGGCTAGAAGAGTCGCCGATATGAATAATTGCCTCTCGCAAATTACCCTGCATGGCCTTTAAAGCCTGAGTTAAACGTGTTATTTCGTCATTGCCTTCGGGCACAATAGCCTGTGTTAGATCGCCCTTAGCAATCACCTCGGCCGACATAACCGCCGCCAATAGTGGTTTGTTAATACTTTTTGACAGCACCATTGCGATGAGCGCCGCCAACGCCGCTGCCACAACAATAATCGCCACGATAAACGCAACACTTTGACTGTACTTCTCGGCCGAATCCGCACCTGCTACATCGGCTTGTTCTTGGTTAGCCGCGACAAGCGCCCGCAACAGGTCCACCATATCGTCCGCCGCCTCATTCATCTGTGGCACCAAAGCATCAATCGCTGACGTATCCCCTGCCATTGCCAATGCAGCCACCTGACTTTGGAATTGATAATACTGATTTTCTTCTTCTTCGAACTGCTCAAACAAACGCCTTTCACTTTCTAAGGTGATCGTTGCTTCATATTCAGCGCGAGATTGTTCGACAGCTTTTTTAATCTGCTCAAGCGCCGCTAGCGTCTCTTTTTTAGCACTCTCATTAGCATCATTTAACAACCTTAAAGTAAATATCCTCACGCGCATTAAGTTACTATTAACATCCCCCAAACTCTCGATAGCAGGCAAGACATTAGTTTCAATCATTTCAGCATTAGCACGGATGGTTTTCATTGACGAAACCGCCACCCCGCCCAAACAGATGAGTAACACTATCACAAGCAAAAACGCCATGTTCAAGCGAAACTGAATATTGAACTTTCTTAACATCATTACCTCCAAAAATCACACTGACCGTTAACAGGTTTATATAATACTGAATTGCTCTTATCTTGCCCGTATTAGTTATTAACCCTAAAGTCGGCCAACCAAGACTCGAAGTCCATATCAGAAAGGGGCGGCGAGAATAAATATCCTTGAAAAATACGATAACCCATGTTTTTCAATTGAATAAGCTGCTGTTCTGTTTCAATACCTTCTGCAACAGAAGTGACACCTATTTTCCGACTAATAGAAAAAACGGTTTCACTAATTTCTTTAGACATATCACTTGGTAATTCGTTCACAAAAACCCGATCTAACTTTAATTGCGAGACGGGGAATTTTAATAATCGTTTGAAATTCGAATAACCCGTCCCAAAATCATCCAACGAGATGTTGACGCCGACAGAATATAGTTCACAAATAATGGAGATGAATGGGCCCGTTGGTATTATTTTTTTGTTTTCGGTTACTTCGATTACCAAGCTGGAAAAAGGCACATCAAATTCCTCTAATATAGAGTAAATGATCTGTTCTATTTGGGGTAAAGCAAAACTCAGGGGGGAAAAATTAACCGCAATAAGAGGAAGCAAAACGCCTTTTTTCCGCCATATTGCCCATTGCTGACAGGCCTGTCGTAACACATACAAATCTAGCTCAGCAATCAACCCCGCCTCTTCTGCCACGCTGACAAACTCATCGGGGGATACCCAGCCAAACAGATCACTGTGCCACCGAGCCAAAACTTCCACACCGTAAAGGCAACCCTCTAATGTATCGACCTGTGGCTGATAATGCACGCTCAAGCGCTGGTCTTTCAAATCAAAACGAAGGGCATCGACTAGGCGATCATATCGGCTGTGTTCTGTTTCAACGTCGAGAAAGGCATCTTTTTCTTCACGAATAATCAGGCTGTAATACAAGGATCCCAGCAGCGACATTTTTTCGACAAACACCTTAACCTTGTAGGCACCGGTGTGTTTTGGCTGTAACAAAAGGGAAATCGCTTTTCCCGCTATGTGCTTAAATTCACTCACAGCAAAACGTCGTTGATCCGACTCTGACCAAAAACAATCGACAGGGAGCGTCACTTTCTCACCCGAATAGGAGCCCAGCAATGTTTTTTGGGCCTTATAATTACAAGAAACAATCAAATCGTTACTGTCCAACACAATTAAACTATCAATCGTTTCTTGTAAGTCGCCCCAATCACCGCCAGTATTCAACCCCTTTGTTTTCACAAGCTAATCCTTCTACTGCATGCTTCAATCAACACCAAATACCGTTTCTCATTTGCCTTTAAGACAAGCTTCTCATTTGTCTTTAAGACAAAAAGGTTCGTCAATATTGCCCATAAGGCAAATAGTGTCAAGCGAATTGCCTGACAGGTTTTGCCGTATAGGCAAAACTAAACGGATAATCTTGTCATGAGTATTGGCCAAGTTATCAAGATTTTGCGAATTCAGCGCAAAATGACACAAGAACAAATCGCACTGGAAGCTGATATGGCCACCAGCAATGTGTCACGAATTGAAAAAGGCCTAAGACACCCTTCTCAACAAGCCTTACAAAAGCTGGCGAAAGCATTAAACACAAAAGCATCGGTACTGTACGCCGCGAGCGAACAACCTATTTCAGATATCTATGGCTTTCTAGAAAAAGAAAACACAGCAGAAAAGCAAGAAGGGAACATTTATCAGCTTTTGCTAAGCCATGAAGCACAGACTGTTTTGAAGCTGTTCAGTGAACTCACACCAAACAACAAATCACTGCTTTTAGAGCAACTCAAAACACTGCATAAATGGCAAGCCAAGGTGGATGTGTGCGATCTTTTATTAAAAAAGTAACCGTATATTTAAAGAAGTGACGGCTGACGTCAAACGGGTCAACACGCGATCTCAACACCAGCCATAAACAAAGTTCGGCACAGAACCTAAGACCTAAGCACCATAATAAAAAATGGCAAAGTAATGGCTTACCGTGCCTGAGAGGACAAACAAATGCCACACAAAATGGCCATAGCGTAACCTTGAATCGAGTACAAAAAACACCACTCCCAAGGTATAAAGCACACCGCCTAACACTAACAATAGCAAGCCATTCGGCGCCATTAGAGCCACTAACGGTTTAATCGCAATGACAATAAGCCAACCCAATACAACATACAAGGTGGTCGATAAAGCAGGATGCGACGCCTTGCCAAAGGCTTTAAGAGCCACACCAATCAAGGCCAAGGTCCACACCGCGGCGAGCAAAGACCACCCCCAAACGCCCTCCAGAACCCCTAACGTAAAAGGGGTATAAGTCCCGGCAATAAGCAGGTATACCGCCGAGTGATCCAACACACAAAACAAGCGCTTAGTCTTCGGCAGTGTTTCAGGAATCGCGTGATACACCATAGAAGCAAGGTACAACAAAATCATCGTGGCGGAGAAAATACTCACCCCAACGACAAAACCTACCTCAGCATTATTTACCGCACTAACAATTAAAAACGGCGTCCCCACAATAGCAGCAACGAACCCTAAACCATGACTGATACTGTTGGCAATTTCCTCACCTAACGACTGACCACGCTTCGAATCTGCAAGTCGATATTCCATTTTTTATCTCCCCCTAGAATCAAGGTTAAAAGCATGGAACAAACACCCCAATTAAACAACCCGCCCCAAGGGGCGAGGTATCGGTGTGTCATTCACGAACCCACCGTCATTCCCGCGAAGGCGGAGTTTTTCAAGTTAGTTGCCGCTAAACGACTAGCTCGCCTCACACACCATGGGGGCCTGATAATCCAGATTCAACAATTTAAAGTAATTTTCCCCCAAGGCAATATGCCGAAACGCGTTATCATCCAAGTATTTCAGTATTCGGCTGGTCACGTCTAACTCTTGCTGATAGACATTAAAATTATTTCCCCTAAAGGCCACAAAATCCGAGCCGGGTAAAATTCGCTCAGCATAGTGGTTCATAAAATCCACGTACAAAGGCCGATTCCCCCATTGACTAAAGTAAGCGTCTTCTAAAATTCGCCATGAAATATCAATCAGCAAATTCGGGTATTGATCCAACAAACGCGACAAGATGGCAATATGTTCAGCCGCTGGCAGACTTTTTTGCTCGTAAGACAAGCCCATGTGCGCCCAAACAATTTTATTATCAGGATACAGGGCTAACGCTTGCTCCATTAGAGGCAAATACAAGGTAGGAGACTGATCATTCCCCAAGTCTGAGTGGATGGTAATGGGGTAATTTCGAGCCTTTAACTCCGCCATAAACCCAGCCCATTTGGTAATGTCTTTGGGGCTAGCGGCTTTATGACGATTATTGAATTGGGCCTGTTTTACCAAATTCACTTCCCCCATCCAATGGAACAAACCGGGGTACTCCTTTTCATAAAGCTTCATCAGCTCAACCGTCGGTTCAGGGTCTGATAAATCAGTAAAGGTCATTGATAAGGTAAGGTGAAGATCATCCGGTTTGTATTCCAACATATTGGCCGCGTTGACAAAATCATTGCGCACCGTAGGCGCTACCGGCGTACCAGGGCACTTTAAATAGTTAGAACAACGAGAATTCGCCGGCAGCATTTGTCCAATCCCATAAACATTGGCAAAGCGCACACTGGTCTGCGACAAATAGTCATTCACTTCATTAAACGGGATCGCCCTGCCGTCAAAAGGTCGGTAATGTAAATGCGTGTCGACCACAGCGGTATAAGGCTCTGTCTCTCGATCGTAACAAGCCGCCCCGCCTTTAAAAGAATCTAACGAACGCAGGGCCGGCGGATTATCAGAAAAAACACAACCACTCACCAACAAAGAAGCCAACACAGCAAAAGGCACACAACAACGCATCACAAACATTTCCATTGACCCACATAATGAAAGAGTAAACACAAAGACATTACAAAACATCCCTGCCCATGTGTAAACCACTATTCAATATCGTTTTTAAGGGGTTAAACGTCTTGACCTATGACCTATATCTAAGGTTTATACTGAAAGGCTCTTTATAGAAGACAAATCAACAGGAGGAAACCAAGATGTACCAAATTGGCGAACTGGCAAAAGCCTGCGGCATCAACAACGACACATTACGCTTTTACGAAAAAAACGCCTTACTGACGCCATCGCACCGTTCAGAATCAGGCTATCGTCTTTACTCAGAAAAAGACAAAGACATTTTGCAATTTATTCTACGCGCTAAACACGTCGGCTTCACCCTTGCTGAAATCCGCGAACTGCTTTCCATTGAAATCGACAAAGCCAACAACGCCTGTGCCGATGTCAAAACCTTAGTAGACAGAAAATTGTTTGACGTCGAAAACAAACTCGCCGAATTGATTCGCTTTCAAACCTCACTCAAACGCCTGTCTAACGCGTGTTGCGGCGGCGCAGAAAGCGCCGAACACTGCACCATACTCGAAGCGCTGGAATCGGATACGGACAATGTTCGTCATGAGCACAATCATCATGTGTACGATCATTACAAATAATACACGAGAACGGATTAACCCTTGCGTGAGCCAACCGCAGATTCTAGTGCTCGTCGTATATTACGTGCCAGTTCTAAACGTGTGTAGGGTTTGGTCAATAGCAGATTGTGGGTACCAAACTGGGTATCATGGGCAAAGGCATTGCTGCTATAACCCGATGTATAGAGTACTTTCATCGCTGGACAAATGCTCCTTACTTCGTCCGCTAGTTCACGGCCATTTTTTCCACCAGGCATGATGATATCGGTGAACAAAAGGTCAATCTTCGTATTCTCTTGAAATATTTCTAAGGCTGCATGAGCGTTTTCGGCGCTAATCACTCGATAACCCAGCAAGCCGAGTTGCGTTTTTGCAAACTCACGAACCAGATCGTTATCTTCCACCAGCAAAATAGTTTCGTTCCCCCCAACAGGCAGTGCCATTGCGCTATCCTGACTGGCGGCATCACGCTTCTGCTCATCGTCGGCGGCCCGTGGTAAAAACAGTTTCACCACGGTGCCATGACCCACTTCAGAATAAATACTCACGTGTCCTTTTGATTGCTTCACAAAGCCAATCACCATAGACAAACCCAGCCCTGTACCATGCCCCACTCCTTTGGTGGTAAAAAAAGGCTCAAAGACGCGTGACAAGTGCTCTGGCGCTATACCAATGCCACTGTCTGACACACAAATCATAATATAATGACCCGCTGTCACGTCGACATTATTATTCGCATAGTTTTCATCTAAATAGGCATGCGCCGCAGACACCGCTATTCGACCACCATTTGGCAGCGCATCACGGGCGTTTAAACATAAGTTTAAAATAACGTTTTCAAGTTGAGAAACATCCACCACCGCCAGCAAATTAGAGCCTTCGCAACTAGAGTCAATCTCAATATTTTCGCCTAATGTTCTGGTCAGCAAGGTGTTAAGCTCAGTAAGCATTTTTTCAATATCTACGACACTGGGCGTTAAGGATTGACGACGGGCAAAAGCCAATAAGCGTTGCGTCAAATCCGCACCACGCTCAGAGGCTTTAAAAATCATATTTGCCAGCATACGCTGTTCAGAATGCTGTGGAAGTTGTTCTGTGAGCAACTCGGCATTGCCCAAAATAATCGTCAGTAAATTATTAAAGTCGTGAGCCATACCGCCGGTTAGTTGGCCTATGATATCGGACTTTTGGGCTTGACGAGCAAGCTCTTCGGCCCGCAGCCAATCGGTAATATCCTTACCAATAGCAAAAAGCTTTTTCTGTTCTTCAACCCAAACTGCAGACCATAATATGTGCACAACATGGCCGTCTTTGTGTAGGTAACGGTTTTCAAAATCGGCAATGGGCGTTCCACCCAACACCCCTGAAAAAATTTGCACAGAATCCTCAACGTCTTCTTTAACCAGAAACTCCGCATAGTGTCTGGTCTGCATCTCCGCTGGCTCATAGCCCAAAATATTCGCACTTTTATTGTTGATACTGACAAAATGACCCGAGTGATCAAAGACACAAATCAGGTCTTTCGAGTTTTCAATAATCGCGCTGTTTTTTTCCAGCGTCTCGCGCAGCTGAATTTCGATCAGCTTAGAGTGTGTATTGTCATGCCCTTCGACAAAAATACCGATCACCTGACCGCTTTCATCACGAATCGGTTGGTAGATAAAACTCAAGTAGCGGGTTTCACGGAGGTCTGGCTCAATGTCTAATACAATGGGGACATCTTCCCCAATAAAGGGCTCGCCAGAAGCATAAACTTGGTCAAGTAACTCATAAAACCCTTGCCCCTCAAGTTCAGGCAATGCCGCACGCAAACTTAACCCCAAAATATTACGGCCCCCCACCAGCTGGGTATAAGCATCATTGGCAATATTAAAAACATGTTCTGGCCCATACAAAACCGCAATAAAGCCTGGCGCTTGTTTAAACAAGCCCATTAACCTTTCCTGTTCCAATTTAAGCGCGTCGGTTGCTTTTTTCTGCGCGGTAACATCGGTGCAAATAACCAATATTCCACCCACGCCATTCGGAGCAAATTCATCGTCAATTGGGCTGCTACTGTAAGTCCACCAACTGTTCTCCACTTTTCCGTGACGCGTAATAGGCATCAGCTTCTGTTCGTTCCAAATGGCGCCCTGCCCCGCCATAACCAACGCCACTTCCGGTTCTATAATGTGCCAAATTTCACCCCACACATCCCGGCCTTTTGCCCCTAATGCTTTGGGATGCAGTTCCGGCCCCATAGTGGCTCGATAGGCGTCGTTATAAAAGCAGATCAAACTCTCACCCCAAAAAACAAAAATAGGGTGATTGGTATTCAGCATTAGGCGAATGGTCGTACGCAAACTCTGCGGCCAACATTCGAACACGCCGACAGGGGTAAGCGACCAGTCATAATCCCGAATCAACTGCCCCATCTCCCCGCCACCCGCGATAAAAGCGCTATGCTGATCGGTTTGTGACGCCGTTTTCACCGGAACGGAAGAAGGGGAATTACCGGCTTTTTCATGCATTTTTTTCATCATCCTGCACGTCTTTATCCAATACTCGTCGTACTTTTGTCGCCAGTTCTAAACGAGTATAAGGTTTGCTTAACAACGCCACGCCGGGGTCTAAGCGTCCATGGTGAATAATGGCATTTTCACTGTAACCCGAGGTAAACAACACCTTTAGTAAGGGGTAAGCCACTCGCGCTTGATCCGCTAACTCTCGGCCATTCATGCCGCCTGGCATAATAATATCAGTGAGCAACAAGTCGATATCATCGTGTGCTTTCAGTGCTTCTAGCGCGTCCGGTCCTGATATCACCGCCGTTACGCGATAACCCAACAAATGCAGCTGGTTTTCAAGATGCTGTAAGACTAAATCGTCGTCTTCAGCGATCAAAATATGCTCATTGCCTCCCAGTAATGGCGTTTTTGTTTTGGCAGGAACCACTAAACGCGGGGCCGACTTCGCTTTTGGAAAATACAGTTTAACGGACGTGCCTTCGCCAATTTCAGAATAAATATTGACATGCCCGCCGGACTGTTTGGTAAAGCCAAACACCATGCTCAACCCCAGCCCACTGCCTTTCCCAACGTCTTTGGTGGTGAAGAATGGTTCAAAGGCGCGATGCACTGTCTCGTTGCCCATACCAACACCGGTATCAGACACACAGATCATCACATATTCGCCCGGCACCACTTCAGGGTGATGGGACGCATAATGACGATCTAATACCGTATTAGCCGTTTCAATGGTGAGTTTTCCACCGTACTGCATGGCATCGCGGGCGTTAACCACCAAATTTAACAGAGCCGTGTCCAGCTCTCCGGCGTCAATTTCAGTGATGCCCAACTGTGGATCAGGCACAAATTCCAGTTCAATATTTTCTGATAAAGTACGCCGAATTAACGGTTTCATTGAGGTGACTTGATGGTTCAAATCGGTCGGTTTTGGGTCTAAAGGTTGACGGCGCGCAAACGCCAATAAGCGGCTGGTTAATTCCGCGCCTCGCCGAGCGGCAGAAACGGTCATTTCCGCCATCGCTCGCTGCTCCGGATCGACTATCTGATCCGCCAGCATTTCCGAGTTGCCCATGATCACCGTCAGCAAGTTGTTAAAATCATGCGCCACGCCACCCGTTAAGTGTCCGACGGCTTCCAGCTTTTGAGACTCACGCAAGCGCTGCTCCATTTCCATGCGCTCAGTAATATCGCGCTCTACAGACACTAAATGAGTGCAATGACCATCATTGTCTATCAATGGCACAATTTCCATTTCGAGCCAATATTCCTTGCCGGACTTGGTGTAGTTAATCAGCTGAGCACGCACAGATTGCCGCTGTTGCAGCGCCTCTTTAATACGCTGCAACTCTTGACGGTCCGTTTTGGGCCCTTGTAACAATCTTGGACTTTTGCCAATTACCTCGGCGGACGAATAACCTGTTACCGCCTCAAAAGCGTCATTCACATAAAGAATTCTGGGGCCCGGCTCGTTTAATGGTTCTGCTTCCGTAATAATAATGATGTCATTGAGCCTCGACACCGCGGTATTCAGCAGCAGCAAGCGTTCCCGCTTTTCACGCTGCTCGGTGATGTCTGAGAAATAAATGGTTAATCCATCAGGCGAGGGGTAAATATGCACTTCGAGCCATTTATCCGCGGGAGAATAAAATTCCTCAAAATGCAGTTTGCTCTGGGTTTGGGCCGCTTTTCGATACTGCATCGCAAAAGCACTCTGGTAGCCTATACCACACTTTTCCCAAATAACATTGCCGAGTAGTTCCTCTATGGAGCTGCCAAGCGCTTCTGCGGCTTTATGGTTCAGATAGGTAAAGCGAAAATCGTGATCTAGGGTAAAAAAAGCATCGGTGATACTTTCGACCGTATGGCGAAATTGCATCGCCAAGCGCTCAGATTCTTCGCGAAAACGCAGCAAATCATCAATATCACTGGAAGACCCAATCCAGCGCTGAATCTGCCCATTGTCATCGCGTTGTGGAATGGCTTGTGTTTGATGCCAAATATATTCTCCATCGTGTCGCTGAATACGAAAATCTACATGGTATAGCTCACCCGTTTGTACAGAACGCTGCCAGGTCGCCAGAGTGTTTTCGATATCGTCCGGGTGAATCAAAGCAAGCCAGTCAGCCAAAATAGTCTCACGGCTTTTGCCGGCAAAATCAGCCAAACTGCGGCTAGTGTAATCCACCACACCACTGGGATCCGCCAACCAGACCTGTATCGGCATGGCATCAATAAAGTTTTCTAGTGTCTGGCGCTGGGCTTGTTCTAGCTTGCTAATTTCCACATTTTGCTGGGCTAAAACACGCAATTTTCGACAATAAGCATAGCTTAATAACAGAATAGCCACTGACAGTAAGCGGTTGCTGATAATATAAAACTCAGGCAAGTCAGTCGCATTGGGGGCACTAAAATAGCCGACGATCACTCCGACGACCGCCAGCGCCAAGACCGCCTTATGAAACCCGTCTCCGACCCGCGCCCGTAGCACTGCAAAAATCACTACAGGGAGATACAGAATGCCGTGAGCAAAACCAAGCGGGGTGATTAAGTCCGTATAAAAAACACCGACTAACAGCCCCAAGATAATGATATTTTGCCCTAAGCGGTCAAAAATACGCCCCGTAAAATGATTCACACCACCACTCCTGCCATCCATTATCAATCACTATCAGTCAAAAATTACCAGCCACTAACTGCCAATCAAAAATTACCAGCCACTAACTGCCAATCACTATAGCCGACGATCGCGCCGTTTCAACCGCACAACCCAGCGTCATTGTCGTGGTAGGCGCTAACGCAACACTGGCAAATAATACGTTCACCGGCATGGCTAATGCTTCACTCTGCTGTATAAGGCATTGCGCAATGGCCGCTTGCAAATGCTGCGACACCTGTGCCGATTCCCCTACCCGCAGGATGACAATCTCGGCGCCTCGATAGCGACCAATTAAGTCGCTCACGCCTGTCGCGGCAATGACGACATCGACCAAACGCTGCAAAAAACGGTCACCCACGTCGCGCCCTAGCTGTCGATTTATTTGCCCAAGATCATCTAAAACAAGGTAGAACAGCGTCACCTCTTGAGCCAGCTCAGTCGCAAGGGCTTGTGTCTGGTTAGCGCGCAGCAAAAAGCGTTTTTTATCCACCAATTCTGGAATCGGGCCATGTACTGGCACCAACATCTCTGCCAGTTCAAGCTCTACCATTTTGGATAATTGTTTCATGGTGTGAATGTCGCTATCAGAAAGCGATCTTATATGACGATCCAACACACACAGCGCGCCTATCTTGTCGCCATTGGGCAAACACAGCGGATGACCGGCATAAAAACGTATATGCTCCTCTCCTTGCACCAAATTAAGCGCCTGGAAGCGATCATCCAAGGTCGCATCTTGAACCACCAAAATGTCATCGTAACCAATCGTGTAGGTACAAAAAGACTCGCTTCTGGGTAGATCGGTAATGGATACCCCGACTTTAGATTTAAACCACTCTCTGTCATGATCCAGCACCGTCACCAACGCAATCGGCACCGACAATAAACGTGCCGCCAGTTCAGTAAGGCGATCAATATTGCGATCAGGCGCAGAACCAAACAAGGTGGAGTGATTCACCGACACCAACCGAGACTGTTCACGCGTCGATTCTCGTCGCTCAAACCAAGGAATAACCGCTTCGGCTGGCATCGGCTTAGCTATGTGGTAGCCTTGCGCCAAATCACAGCCAAGCTCTTTTAAGAAGTCTAATGTGGTTGCGTCTTCCACTCCTTCAGCGGTGGACAGCATGTTAAGACTACGCCCCAGATCAATAATTGAACGCACCACCGCGCTAGACACGGCCGAATTTCGATTCGCCATGACAAACGACTTGTCGATTTTAATTTCCGAAAACGGCAACTGCACTAACTGCACCATAGACGAATAGCCTGTACCAAAATCGTCAATGGCTAAGTGAAAGCCTTTTATACGCAATCGCGTCAAGGTGTCCAGCGCGGTCACAAATTCACTGGTTGCGCTGGTTTCTGTTAGCTCTAATATCAAGCGATTACGTTCTATTTTCCATTCGTCACACTGTTCAACAATCCAGTTTAATAGCGCTTGGTTATTGAGACTTTTGGCAGAAATATTCAATGAAAGCGTGGTCGAACGCATCGTCGTCAAGCCAGCAACCGGAACATACTGTGACACACTGGCAAACCACGCCAAAGACTGCTCGACAATCAGCCGAGTAAGATCGTCAATCAAGCCATGCTCTTCGGCCATGGCGATAAAGGTTTCGGGTGAGACCCAGTGCCCATGCCACTGCCACCTTGCTAACACTTCAAACCCGGACAAGGTGCCAGTACGGCAAAAAATTTTTGGTTGGTAAGCCACGCTAATTTGCTTCGTGTCTATCGCGTTTTTTAAGTCTGCTAAGCTAGGCTCGTTAGCACGGCTTTGCGGCACGAGCAAGGCATTGCTCGTCGAGGTACCGGCTTGTTCCAGTAGCGCCCTAAGAGCATGAGTAGAGAAGGGTTTCGCCAGTACCCCAAGGGTGTTTAAACCATGTTCGCTGGCAGAAAGTCGAGCCGCATCGAGCACGCGCTCCCCCATGCCGCTGGTGATGATTAAATCGGTAGAATAACCTTGCTCCGCCAGCTTGGCGATAACCTCTAAGCCATCCATCTCTGGCATCAATAAATCTAACGCCACGACGGATGGACACCAGTCGCGCATCAACACAAAAAACTCACTGATTGAAACCGTGTACTTACACTCTAAGCCTACATACTCACCCATTCTACGGATGGTATCGGCTATCATGGCGTCATCATCCAGTATCAGCAATTTAAGCCGAGCATTATTGTGCATCATATTGTGTCCTGTATATGCGATTCTTAACCAGTAATGTAGAGGTCTAATATAACAGTCTAATGTAACAGTCTGATCGCCCGTTACGCTGTGAAATGTTAACTAGTATAGAGCTAAACTGCGAATAAAAATCAAACGTCAGCAAATAAGCACTGCGTTGCTGTTTTTACTTACTTTGCTGGTTTTACTTAAACGCGAACTCAACTCTCAAGGACGACACTTCTACACCACTATATCCATCTTAATGGCTTGATTTCAACAAAAACGTTACCAAGGAATATCATTAGGAAACACTGACAAAAAAGCACCCACCACGCGTTTATACGTGATGGGTGCTTTTATCGTTAACTACTTACAGTTTGAACTTCATGACCAGCTTGTTTAAGTTCTCCGCTAGTCCGGCAAGCTCGTTGCTGGAGGCGCTGGTTTGATTTGCTCCTGCAGCGGTTTGCATAGACAAATCACGAATATCAAGCAAGTTTTTGTCCACTTCTCTGGCGACCATGGCTTGCTGCTCTGCGGCGCTGGCGATGGTTAGGTTCTGATCATTAATTTGGCTAATCAGCTTGGTAATTTCAATAAATGTCGCACCCGCCTCATTGGCCACGCTCAGCGTAGCAACGGCACGCTGATTGCTGCTTTGCATGTTACTCACCGTGCGGCTGGTTTGGTCTTGTACCGACTGAATCAACTGCTCGATTTCCAGAGTCGATGACTGAGTACGGTGCGCTAGCGCTCTTACCTCGTCGGCCACCACCGCAAATCCGCGTCCGGTTTCTCCTGCTCGGGCGGCTTCGATGGCCGCGTTTAACGCCAGTAAGTTCGTCTGATCCGCAATACCACGAATAACGTCCAACACCGAGCCGATATTTTTGACACTGGCGGCCAAGGTTGAAACATGTTGCACCGATTGTTCGATTTCTGTGGCCAACAACTCAATGGTTTTGATTGTTTCATTGACTTTCATTTGACCTAATTGAGTTTTTTCGTCCGCTTCTTCTGCGTTTTCACTGGTTGAGTTGGCGCTACGCGCCACTTCTTCAATTGCCGTAGTCAATTCCGTTACCGCCGTGGCGGCCTGTTCTAGTTGACCACTTTGCTGGGTGACCACTTGAGTCGATTGATTAGTCACCACGCTCAACTCTTCAGAGGTACTGGCAAGCTGGCTGGAGGAGTCGCCAATCAGGGAAATCGTGTTGTGCAGCTGTGTCTTCATCGCCTCCAAAGTATTCAGCATCTCAGCGGCTTCGTCTTTATGGGGATCTTTGAAAGACACCGTCAAGTCGCCGTTGGCGATACTTTTCGCCATGTCGACGGCTTGTCTAATCGGCAACAGTAAACTTCTGCTATAGAAAATCGCGATCAACACCAACAGCACTATGGTGATAGCAGAAATGGCTATCAGTGCATGACGAGAGTCTAAGTAGGCTTCAGTGGCGTCAATATTAGTGTCTTCCGCTCTGGTTAGCTGATAAGCCGACAGCTTGTTTAATTCTTCTAATAAAGCATCCACTACAGGAACAACGGTATCACGACGATAGTTCACCGCGGCCCGATTATCGACACCTTCAGCCCCAATCAAACGGTACAGTTCCGGCAAGCGTTCCAAAAAGGTTTGATGCGATGTTTTGACATTGGCGAAAATGGCTTTTGCATTATCGCTTCTTGCCAATGACGCCATAATGCCACTGTTTTTCTGATACACTTTATTCACTACATTAATACGATTGACTATATCTTGAACGTCTTTTGACGTCTCAGCATCGGACAAATCACCCACCAACACCCTAACTTGCAAGACATCTCTGCGTAATTGCGCAGCGGTGTTTAAAGCGGGCATTCTATGCTTAGTAAGCACTTCAGTTACATCGTTGAGCGCATCAAGCTGATAGACAGAAAAGCCTCCCATAAACAAGGTAATGACCCCTAATACACCAAATGCCAGTGCAGAACGCATCCCTAACTTAATATTTCGAATCATACCCTGTCCCTTTTAAAAATTGCGCTTTAAAAACAATGAAAGAAAACTACATAAATATAATAGAGTACAAATTATGAAAAAAATATGCTCAGTTGAAATATTCAATCAAATAACAGTGACGGCACAAAAATAAGAATAGTGATGAGAAATACAGGCGATTACTGCTGAAATCTAGGCTGTGCTGCTTTTGCAGTACGCTTATTACTCAGATAGACCATCGCAATAGCCCCAACTAACAACAAGATCGCAAGGTATCGATTGCCGTCTAATGGAATAATATTATTCTCTAGCCAGCCAAAATGGTCGATGATCAAGCTCATGATAAGTTGACCTGAAATAGTACAGACGGTGGCGGCCGCAATGCCGATTTTAGGCACGGCAAACACCACGATCAACATGTACATCACACCAAACAAGGCTCCGCTAAGTTGCCACTTAGGCGCACTAAAAAGCGTTACGTCATGGCTTGGTTCAAAAAAGAAAAACAACAAGAACGAGACAGCAAAGCCAATCACAAACGTCAGCCAAGCACTGGCAATGACGCCAACACTATGACCAAGACGGCCATTAATAGAAGATTGTACCGACAAGGCCACGCCACCTAATATCAACATAAAAACTGCAAAAAACACGGTCATATAACGATTCCTAATTCAATGATTTTTAGCTCAAAAGCCAAAGGGCGGCGACAATCATCACCAAGGCCAATAGCCGATACGGATCAATCCCGCGTTTTGCACTGCCTAACAGACCATAATGGTCAATCACTAAGCTCATGCCGATTTGCCCTAACAAAACACTGGTCATTGTCATACCGACACCAATAATCGGTGTGGCGATAGTAAGAAAGACCACATAAACGGGGCCTAAAATCCCCCCTGTGAGTAACCACTTAGGTTGTTTAAACAGCTCCGGCAAATTAGGCTTAGCAAAGAAAATCATGATCAATGACAGCAGTATTGACCCAATCATAAAGATCGCTAAGGTCGCTGAAAAATGCCCAACCAGTTCGCCTAATGGCCCCAATAATCCCGCCTCAATCGACAAGCCCATACCGGCGGCCAGCACCAAAAAATACACCACTATTTGCATCTGTTTTATCCCACTCGTTTTCGTTGCGGGCATTGTTAATTAGTGCTTAAATTAAATCAATAACACAGATAACAAGTGATAATTGTATTATGAGCATCAAACCTCTGAGAGTTTTTTTGTCTGTCGCCAAAACGGGCAGCTTTATTGCGGCAGCAAAAGAGTTAGAGCTACCGCCATCGTCTATTTCTCGGTACATTGCCAGTTTGGAAGAAGAGCTGGGGCAGCGCCTATTTTATCGGCACACTCGTGCGGTAAAACTCACGGAAGTGGGTCGCTATTATTTCGCAGAAGTAAGAGAAGCATTAACCAGTTTAGATTTGGCAACCGAGCACGCCAAAGGCTCACTGCTGGTTCCACAAGGCAACTTAAACATAAACGCGCCGGTTTCATTTGGCCGTTTACACTTATCCAAACTCATCGGCCAGTTTCAACAGCATTATCCCGATATTAATGTCGAACTAATGTTAACGGACGCTTATGTCGACCCGGTGGCAAATGGCTCAGACATTGTGATTCGAATCGGCGGCCTCGAAGACTCTAGCCTGAATTATCAACCCATCGCAGACGAACAATTCGTACTGTGTGCCGCGCCAAGTTATCTTAAAACCATAGAAGAACAAACCAACAAGCTATCGCACCCCAAGCAACTGCTCGATTTAAACTGTTTGGTGTATAAGGGAAACAACGGTCGTCGACATTGGTTTTTTCGACAAGAAGGCAAAGCCACCGTCGAATATATTGAAGTCACCGGCAACCTGTGCAGCAATAATGCAGATATCTTGGTACAAGCCGCATTAGCGGGCCAGGGTATTATTTTATTTCCACGCTGGTTGGTGTTTCAACACTTGGCGACAGGAGAACTGGTGAGCTTATTAGAAAACTGGGAAGGCGCAGAAAAAGACACCCCACAAAGCATTTATGCCCTCTATCCAGGCAATCGAATGAAGTCATCAAAGGTACGGTACTTTTTAGATTTTATGGCGGCATTTTTTGGGCATTCACAGCCCTATTGGGATAAACGTCTTATTGAAAACACATAAAAAAGAGACAGATAAAAACGCACCTGTCTCTTTTTTTATCTGTCTCTTTATAAGATAGTTTTTGACATTATTTTGCTGTGATCACGTCCATCACTAGCTTGCCGCCCACCTTGATCGGACCGTCTTCTTTGGCGCCCAAGGTGTATTCAAAGATACCCGTTTTCATACCACCCGCTTCGCCATGAAGCATCAACATTAGCATTTCACCTGACTTAACTGGCTCCGTCAGAATAGCAGCAACGTCATGGTTTTCGCCTTTTTTAAGTGGCGCATACGCCACCACTGGGCCAGGCTTCATCGCCTTATCAGTACGATGCACAACCAACCAGCCATTGTTCTCAGCCATGATCATATCGGTTGTCACCGTTCCTCCAGATACATCCTGATCACTGCCTTTTACCGCAAGCTTACCGCTCATTCCACCAGCCAATACCGCGCCAGCCATTGTGACAATACCCAAACCAAGCGTAATGCGTGAAAGTGTATTTTTCATAATAAAACCTCTCCATTGTGTCTCGTTGAAATAGTATTTTTTTGCTTACTACTTTAGTTACGAGGACAATTTAAAAAGGTTTCAGAAAGTCTGACTTTTTCTACTTTTTCATTTCAAGAAGAAAAAAGCCAAGCAACACACCTTAGTTAGGCTGGTTGCTTGGCTGGTTATAAAATGATTAAAGTGCTGTCGGGTAAAGCCTACCATGAATAGCTGGCCCAGTAGGGACGCCAGTTGGCGATCCTCCCAAAGGCTCTACACTAATACCAAAGGTCGCATGACGAATCACCGCAGGGTCATAATTGATCTGCTTTTGAATCGGTGCCGTCACATTCGCCAATAGTCCTAAAGAGCGTGGTGCCGGACCAATTTCATCCGCCTTGATCCACAACTGATAGGTTTTGTCTGTTTGCCCTTGAGCCATCACCGGCCGAACAGTTAACTGACGTGTTTCAATGTCCAGCGACATAATAAAGGCCGGTTGACTATCATCCGCTTGAAACACGGCCACAAAGGGCGCGCTCGCTTGAATTGGCGGCGAAGCAGGTGGTTTTACCACCATAAACACCGCAAGACAGGCTGCAATCGCCGACGTACCTAGCGCGGTAACGCGCCAGCGCTTCAACGTCGTGCGCATGGCTTCCATCTCCACGACCACCGCCGATGACGCTTTATTCATCACAGAATCATTACTTACTTTGGTATGGGAGCGATCATCTAACTTGGCCAAAATATCATCAAACAAATCGACTCTGGGTTCCGCCGCTTGTACATAGTCGTTTAAGCCCGCAAGATGGGTCTGCCAGCTTATAATCGCTTGCTCTAGAAGCGGGTCTTCTTGGCGGCGCACCTCTACGGCATCACGCTCAGTTTTATCTAACGTACCCAGCACATATTCTGCGGCCAACGTATGGATGGCTATTTCTTCGTCGTTATTCATAAATTCATACAACCTTGCAGTAATTTTATACTGCGATGAAGCCAAGTTTTAATCGTTCCTAATGGTTGATTTAAACGCTCCGCAAGCTCCTGACGAGAAAACCCATCAAGGTAAGCCGCCTTAATCATTTCTGCCCGAGGTGACTCAAGTTCGGCCAAACATGCCTCTAGCTTTAAAAGGTCTTGGCTCTTGCTAAAAGAGTCGTCTGGCGCCATCGAATCATCGGCGATTAAATCAAAGTCCACATCAATTTCGCTGTCTGGCAGCTGGTTTTTACGCACTTCATCAATCGCTCGATTGCGTGCGATGGTTGCCATCCAAGTAATCGGCGAAGCGACGCCTGCATTATAAGTAGATGCTTTTTCCCATATCTTGAGATAAACCTCTTGCAACATCTCTTCGGCCAATGCCTGATGCTTTAAGATACGATAAACAATGCCAAAAAGTTTCCGATGCGTAGATTGATATAACTCAGAGAAAGCATGACGGTCTTGTTGGGCGACTCGGCCGAGCAAATGTACCAGCGATTCTGTCGTTTGCTGTTCTGATAATAAAGATTGCGTCATAAGGCTCGTATCAATTGATATCCACTCAGTGAAATTTCCATACCACCATCGAGTGATTCAGGCAGCAGATTGCTTTTATAGTAGACAATAAATACGCCCAACAAAAAAGCAAAAAGCCCCAAATATTGAATTCAACATTTGGGGCTTGGCGTTCAATATGTCAACAGCGAAACTCGCTCGTCAAAAACACACCTAACGGATTAAAAGCACAACTAAGAAGCGAGGCAAATTGCGCGACCATGGTTATGCACTTCCACCAGTTCTTTGTGTAAGCTGCGAATGGCTTTTTCGTAGTCTTCTTCGTCGACCACAAATTGCATATCGACTTGGCGCATCGATTGGTGCATCGCCAAGACGTTCACATCTTGCTCGGCAATGGCTTTTACCGCTTTAGCCAACATCCCTGTGGTTTTCATATCACTGCCAATAGCAGAGACAATCGCCACTTTACGTTGCGTAATTTCTGCATCGGCAAAACGCTCGTGCAATACTCGCATAACGCGCTTTAAGGTTTTTAAGTTAATCGCCAAATAATGCGTAATGGTGTTGGCGTTAATGTCTTTGGCAATAATATGAGCATGAAACTGTCTTAATACCTTAAGAATGTCCACATCAAATTTATCGATATCGCCCGCCATGTCTTGGTCAAATAGTTCTACCGCAAACACACCTCGACACCCTGCGATGATTTCAACACATGGCGCGTCACTGACATAATCTCCAGTAATAAGCGTACCGGTGTGCTCTGGCTCAAAGGTGTTTTTCACGCGTAATGAAATACCACTTTGGCGTAGACCTTTTGCCGCTTTAGGGTGAATGGCTTCCATCCCGAGGTTGGCGAGCTGATCGGCCACATCGTAGTTGGTTCGGCCAATGGGCACGGCGTTGCTTTCACCGACTAAACGCGGATCGGCGCTGCTTAAATGGAACTCTTTATGAATCACCGCTTCACGCGCTTCGGTCAGCACGGCAATTCGGCTGAATGTCATTTCGCTATAACCGCGATCAAAGGTCGACATCAAGCCAGTTTCGCTGTGCGCATAACCGGTTGCAATCGGCAGCTCTTTGCTCAGATCAATGCCTTTAAACGCATCAAGAATACGCTCGTCAAGTGACATATGACTTGGGCTGTTCCAGCCGGTTAAATCAACAAAAACCGCATTCACGCCGTCGCGTTGTAACAAATGCGCGGTGTTCCATGCGCTGTGAGCTTCACCAAGACTGGCGAGCATTTCACGCACTGTCGCAAGGTGTTCACTGATCGAAAAATGACCATGCTGACAAAGACGATGTAAGTCTTCTAAACACTCTTGCGCTTCTTTAAGACGGCTCGTTAGAAAAGCATCTGCTTTGTGGCGCAACTCACCCGCTTCAAATAAAGCGTGGTTGATTTCAAGCATGGCATTGCGTACGTCTTGCAAGGCTGGAAACCAGTTGTTTTGCTTACGCTCTTGGGCGAATAAAGCAAATACGCCAGCATCGCCGGTTTTTTTATGCTCCAGCAACTTATCTGTCATCCCCGCATAGGCCGAAACGACAAAAACACGCTGGTACATGCTGTCCGCTTGAGCGGGTTTAAAAATAATATTATCTCGAACCGAACGGTAGTCACTCATGGACGTACCGCCAATTTTTTCAACTGTATGTTGTCCCATCATTTATCCAATCTATCTAGGGGTCAAAGGCGTCCTTCAACCGAAATCAAAAACTGCCGCTATATTGTCATAAGGCTGCGGAAAATTTAAGCATTAATCGCACTTTCTAAGCTCAGTAATCGGTAAATAAAATGAGCGTGCTAAGGCTTAACTCTGTACGCATTGAGTATTGAACAAAAAACATAATGGAGGACAATAACATGCAGCAGAGGAGTGAGTCAGAATGCTATTAGGCGCCTCAGAAAAGAGGCGCTTAATAGTAAAAACACGGCATTTAACGAAACGCCGTGAGAGTAAAAGACGTGACGATTAATCAAGAATCTCGTAAGCGCCTTCTGAGTTGTGTACTTCTTTACCCGTTACTGGTGGGTTAAAGACACAAGCCAGCTTTAGTTCTTTAAACGCACGTAGGGTATGTGCATCATGTTTGTCTAGCACGTAGACAACACCCGGTTTGATCTGATGCTTTTGCCCTGTTTCACGACTTTCGACTTCACCTTCACCCGAAATACAGTACACAGACTCAAGATGATTCTTGTAATGCATGTCGAAATCTTTGCCTTCGTAGATGGTGGTGATGTGAAAAGAAAAGCCCATATTGTCTTCTTTTAATAAAAGACGTGTGGTTTCCCAATTACCATCTGGGGAGACAACTCGGCGTTCGGTTTTTTCACATTCTGCTAAATCACGTGCAAACATTCTTTTCTCCTTATGATCCTAAGATCGATTAAGTGTCGGTATCTCGCTACCGAACGAAACTTGAGGTTTTTAACTTACGATTTACCTCACTCAAGTATAAAAAAGAAAACGCCTTCGCATCAGAAGGCGATCCTCTTACTAGGCGCCATGAGACTAGATGGCGATGTTGTAGTTCTCATCAAAATAGCTTTTTGCTTCTGGCATGTCATCTTCTTTGGCGCACACATCACGAATCGCGCGCTCTAGAATATCAATACCCTGCTTCAGATCTTCGTCGCTAATAATAAGCGGACAAAGGAACTTAACCACCTGATCATCGGCACCAGAGGTTTCGATCATCAAGCCGTTTTGGAAGCATTTCTTCGTAATTTTATTGGCTAATTCACCGCTTACACAGTTGATGCCACGCATCATGCCTCGACCTTGAACGATGAAATTACCCTCACCGAATTCGTTTATGATCGCTTGTGTGCGCTGATGAATGTATTCGCCTTTGCGTTTGATGTCTTTCTCAAATGCATCGTCTTTCCAATAGGTTTCAATCGCTACTTTCGCCGTTACAAACGCAAGGTTGTTACCACGGAACGTACCGTTATGCTCACCCGGCTTCCATTCATCCAACTCAGGACGCATAAGCACAACAGCAAATGGCAAACCGTAACCGCTCAATGATTTCGACATGGTCACAATATCTGGCTTGATACCGGCGTCTTCAAAGCTAAAGAAAGTCCCCGTACGGCCACAGCCCGCTTGGATATCATCAACAATCAACAACACGCCGTGTTTTTTACAAACCGCTTCAAGGTTTTGTAACCAACCAAAGCTTGCCACGTTAATACCGCCCTCACCCTGAACCGTCTCAACAATCACTGCGGCTGGCAGATCAACGCCACTACTAGAATCCGTTAGGACTTTGTCTAGGTATTCTGTGGTTTCAATGCCGTCGCCTAAGTAGCCGTCAAACGGAACCGTTGATACACCCGCACCCAAGCTTAAACCTGCCGCGCCACGGTGATGGGAGTTCCCTGTTACCGATAAAGCGCCCAAGCTACAACCATGGAAGCCATTGGTAAAACTCACAATGTTTTCACGACCCGTTACGTTACGTGCCAATTTAAGTGCTGCTTCCACAGCATTGGTACCGGTTGGGCCAGTGAACTGCACCATATACTCCAAGCCACGAGGCTCAAGGATGTGCTTTTTAAACACTTCTAAAAACTCGCCCTTGGCTTTGGTATGCATGTCTAAGCCATGAGTAATACCGTCATCCAGTATGTATTCGACCAATTTTTCTTTGAATACAGGGTTATTGTGACCATAGTTCAAAGTACCTGCACCCGCTAAGAAATCCAGGTACTTGTTGCCTTCTTCATCAAACAAATGAGCGCCTTGGGCACGGTGAAAAACACGTGGAAAAGAGCGTGCATAAGATTGTACTTCTGATTCAATTTCGTCAAAAATTTTCATATTGTTATCATCCTTTAAATGAATAAACCATTAATTAAAAACATAAGCTAAACGCGTAATGTTAAAGAAAACTCGAGAGCGAAAGACTGACTTTCTAGCTCATCTTGTTTTCTTACGATAAAGAAATAGGGCCGATTCGAACCAAATGCTCGGTGTCATGCTGACCTTTAAAATGCGTCTGTTTATCAAACATAACGGATTCTTCCAAAGGCGCACCCAGCTGATCGGCAAGGCGACGAAACAAAGCCCATGAGCCTTGGTTTGACGCTGTAATACTGGTTTCGATGTAACGCACGCCAGAACAGCTGGATCGTTCAAGCAATGATGAAACCATTTTTTTCGCTAGGCCCTGACCGCGAGCTTTTTCACTCACCGCCACCTGCCAAACAAACAATGTGTCTAATTGATTGGGAATAATATAACCAGAAACAAACCCCACTAAGCCTTCATTTTCTAGGCTAGCCGCAATCGACGTTTCACTAAAATGGCTGGCTTGCAATAAGTTGCAATACACCGAATTAGTATCCAGTGGAGGGCAAGACGCCACCAATTCATGTACGGCCATGCCATCCACTGCACTGGGTTTAGTAAAGACTATTTTTTCTGAATTCATAACAATATCCATTAGAAAACAAAGCATTAATATCTCGTAATCTTTATAAATCACATCATCAACAATCATCTACATAGCTGATTTATATGATATAAACATTACTTAACTGACCTTTAAGTCGATTTGATTTGATGTCTAACCATTTTACCTGAAAACAAATTCATGTCCAGCCATTTATTTAGAGAACTAACTATTAGAGGCGTAATCTTAGCGTGCAAATGGCGCCAACCCTAGCCAGCATTAGGCTTGGCAAGCACCCTCCAATAAAGTCGAAAATCGACTAAATACAGGCACAGTCGATAAGATAAATGCGATAAAAAAGTCATTTTTAGTTGCATATAAGTGGCGAAATTCGGAAAATCCGCCCCCTATTCGGAGTTTTGCTTACCAGCATTCCTTCATGCTGGCGAAGTGGGAAGCGCAAGTATGGATAAAAATAACTCCGAACGCTGTTTAGGAAGCGCTTTCGACATGATTAATACACGCATCGTCTTAGCGCCTCGTTGTATATTGCTTTCAACTATTTAGAGATAACTATGAAAAATAAAACCTCTATCCAAGGCTCGTGGGCGAGTCGATGGATATTCATTTTAGCGGCCACAGGCTCTGCCGTTGGCTTAGGCAATATCTGGAAATTCCCATACATTACAGGTGAAAACGGCGGCGGTGCATTCGTACTTGTCTATCTTGCTTGTATTTTACTGGTTGGTATTCCAATCATGATGGCCGAAGTATTTATTGGTCGTCGCGCTCGTAAAAACCCTATTAATGCGCTAAGTGATCTAGCCGAAGAGTCTGAAGGGACAAGAAAATGGGGGATCATTGGGGTCATGGGGATGCTATCTGGCGTGCTTATTTTCTCATTTTACTCCGTCGTAGGTGGTTGGGTATTACATTACATTATCGCCATGCTGACGGGCGACATGGCAAACGTTACTTCTGATCAAGCGGGTGACGCGTTTGGTGCTCTGCTTGCAAACCCTATGACATTGTTAGGCTGGCACACTCTGTTTAGCATTATGACAATCGTTGTCGTGGCAGCGGGAATCAATAAAGGCATAGAAACAGCCACTCGCATCATGATGCCTGCGCTGTTTGTTTTGCTTATTGTTTTGCTTGGCTATGCCATGACAACGGGAGGCTTTGCGCAAGGTTGGGACTTTATGTTTCATTTTGACTTCGGTCAATTAACCTGGAATGCCGCCCTGATTGCCTTAGGTCATTCCTTTTTTACCTTGTCACTCGGCATGGGTACCATTATGGCGTATGGCTCATACATGACGAAAAATGCGTCCATAGGTAAAACGGTATTAACCATTGGCGCACTAGATACCGTGGTGGCGCTGGTCGCTGGCTTGGCTATTTTCCCTGTCATTTTTGCCAACGGAATGGATCCGGCCGCAGGCCCTGGGTTGATGTTCATCTCCCTACCCGTTGCGTTTGGACAAATGCCTTTTGGTCAATTATTTGGCACCTTGTTCTTTGTTCTTGTGGGTGTCGCTGCATGGACCTCGGCCATTTCATTACTGGAACCTACCGTGGCTTTCTTGGTAGAACGCTTCAAAATGAAACGCATCACAGCGTCTATTGGTTTAGGCCTTGTGGTTTGGGCGTTAGGCATTGCTTGCTTAGGGTCATTTAACTTTATGTCAGATGTCACCTTCTTTGGCAAAAACACGTTTGACTTCTTAGACTACATTACCGCCAACATTATGCTGCCATTAGGCGGTATCTTGATCGCGCTGTTTGCCGGTTGGGTGGTTAAAGACAAATTCGCACAAGACGAATTAAATCTTTCCAGCACTGTCTTTAAACTGTGGAATGTGTCGATGAAATTCACCGCACCAGTGGCAATTGCAATTGTGTTGTATTTCTTGATCAATCCATTGCAGTAAGCTTTCTACCGACTTCTCCGCCGGTGCAAAGCACTGGCGGGGCTGTTTTTCCTTAAACTAACAACCACTTTTTTTTAAAAACTAACAACCACTACATAGATCTTAGCGCGTAATTCTCTCCCGCTGTTTGTAGCGTCTTAGTCAGCTCCGACGCCACGTCTGCCTGTTGCACCTTGTTCCAAATAATCTCATGAAAATAAAACGCCACGGTATTAATGGCTGGCTCAACAATTGCCACCAAACCGCCCACCAAAAGACTGCCAGTAATAAGGTAGGCAACGGTAAACGCAATCGAAAAGTGCATCACTGCAAAGGTCATTGTCTTAGCCATTTTTAATCTCCTTCTTTAATTTAATAGAAAGAGTAAATGACACATGGTGATTGTAAAAATATATTATTGATATCTGTTTAATAGTTTTTTTGTTTTTTTAAAAGACTATTTGGTTAGTCGGTTATTCGCGCCACAAAGTCAGCAACTCCTTCTAGCGCGTCTGAATAGACTTTTACCTCTCCCTGCATGGTCGCTTTAGCGTCGTGAGCCGCCAACCAAAAGCTCGCCCCAACCACCCCAACGGGCCGCTGCCATTGCTGCATTTGCTCTAGCAATTCTGGCGCTTTACCCACCCATTCATTGTCACAAAATACCAACACAGACTGAGCCTGGACACCGCCGACCAGTGTGGTCCAATCATGGCTGGACGACACGCTTGGCACAATTCGACAGGACAACCCCTTATCCAATAAAATCGCCGCCGCCATATAACACCACAATATGCGCGAACTGCTTCCCGTAACAAGCACCCGTGGCGGCTGTTTTTGCTGGGGTTTAAACTGATTTACCCGAGCCATTAACGCTGGCAACACAACCGATTCACAAAACGCCAAGGCCGCGCCCTTGCCCATCCGCTCAAAGCTTGGCAACAACCAATCCCGTACCGCGATATTGGCAGGGTACTGCGAAAAAATTTGCTGATACATTTGCTCAATTTTATCCTGTTGAAACGTTTCTGCGGCTTTTACCAATGCCTGCTGCCAGTCCAACCATTCACTAGAGGGTAGCGCGCTTTCTAACGTCGCATCCTGCTCCAACAAAGCCCGCACTTTACTCACCGCCACGCCTTGCTGAATCCAGCGCAGTATATTTTCAACTCGTTGCACATCCGCTTGATCGTAAAGACGGTGGCCTTTGCCTGTGCGTTTTGGCTTTAACAAACCATAACGCCGTTCCCACGCCCGCAGTGTCACCGAGTTAACGCCGGTTCTTAACGATAATTCTCTTATCGGGAAGTAAGCGGCACTCTCTCGTAAAGCGGCATCATCCTGTAAATCCGACACCCCCCGTAAAACCGACGCATCTAAAGACGCCACAACCTGTTTATTTTTCACTTCAACATTTTTATCCAACTCGTTTACACCTATATTTTTAATGCATCAGATTTATTTTCGACAAACACCCAAAGCCCATGACACAGCAATCTAAACGATTTAAAAAACAAACCAATATTGTACAACAATTTATTTGTACAATTTTATTGCTTTTCTTGTACGAAATTATATATTGTATAAGAACATAAACACAGCAGCAGGAAAACACATGAACGCATCAACCGCCAATTCTCCCCATCCAGCCAAATTTGACCTGTTTGTTGATGTGCCAAGGCAATGCTGAAGGTGCATTGATCAGTGCCCTTTCGCTGGTTAACAAAATCGAACACACACAATAAACGTCATTCTATTGGTTTTTGGAGGGTTTAATTATGCCACTTTCTCAGTATTCACCAGATCAGCTCACCCATAAAATCCCGGTTGGCATCAGTGCTTGCTTGCTAGGGGACAATGTTCGATACAATGGCGGCCACAGTCATTCAGACTATTGTGATAAGGTATTAACCCATTACTTTGACTACCAAAAGTTCTGCCCTGAAGTGGCCGCAGGGTTTGGCACACCACGGCCCACATTACGCCTAGAAGGTGATCCAAACGCACCAAGAATGACGTTCAGCAAAAATTCAGAGGAAGACGTATCCGCGGTATTTATGACGGCCTCTAACCAGTATCTAGAAAATTTATCGCATCTGGATGGCTACATTTTAATGAAAAAATCCCCCAGCTGCGGTATGGAACGTATCAAGGTGTACCAAGAAAACGGCCACCCTCATATGCAAAGAAGTGCTGGGCTTTTTACCAAAGCGCTCCAGCAACGTTATCCCTTATTGCCCGTAGAAGAAGACGGTCGTCTAAATGACCCCGCACTAAGAGAGAATTTTTTATTGCGTGTCTTTACTCACCACGACTTTCGTCACAGTGTTGGCGAAGAGGCAAAAATGAAAGACCTTATCGCTTTTCATAGCCGCTATAAATACATGGTCATGGCCCATTCCCAACCGATATATCGCAAACTCGGGCGCCTGCTTTCAGGCAATGACCCAAGACCCATTAAGGCATTGAAAGCCGCCTACTTTGAAATATTAATGACCACCTTGTCAAAACCCGCGGCACGTAAAAACCACTGCAACGTCTTAATGCATTTGGTGGGGTATTTAAAACACGCTGTAGACGTTTCGGTACGTAAAGACATATTAGACGTTGTAGAACAATACCGCCGTGAAGAGGTCAATTTGGCAACGCCAGTCACCTTATTGCATCACTATTTAAAGCACTACGGCAGCGACTATATTAATAAACAAAGCTATTTCATTCCCTACCCATCCCCTCTTGGCATCCGTAACACGGTTTAAGGTAGTTAATAACATGAAAACCAACCATCTAGTTTGGCTGAGAAATGACCTGCGTTGGCGAGATAATCCCGCGCTTTATTATGCCTCTGTCGCCGCACAAGCCGAGCAGAGCAACCTTGCGGTCATTGTCACGCCTACTCCCGCTCAATGGTCTGAACATAACGAATCAGACGCCAAAACAGGGCTAAGAGCCGGTCTAGTCAACAGGTTGGCCACAGCACTCGCGGCGCTGGGTATTCCACTGCATAGTCTCGAGGCCAAGACGTTTGATCAATTGCCCGAGATCATCTCGCAGTTTTGCTTAGACAATGACATCCACAATGTGTGGTTCAACCAAGACTTGCCCATTCACGAACAACAACGTGACAAAGCGGTTTGCGAGCGTTTACAACAACACCAGATCAACACTCATTTACAGGCCGAAGACCTGATCGTCGCCCAGCCTGTGCTAAGCCAACAAGGTACGCCATTCAAAGTATTTACGCCTTTCTTTAAACGTTGGCTCACACTGCTTGCTCAGCAAGATATCACTCCATTTGCAGACCCAGAACCACAAGCTGAACCGCTGCCCTTTACCCCCACCAGCTTCACTTGGGAGATGCCCTTTAGAGAAGATTTATGGCCAGCCGACCAAGACACCGCCAAGCAAAAACTCTGGCAGTTTTGCCATCACAAAGAGCGCCATTATCAAGCCGGCAGAGATTACCCTATTGAGCCCGCCACCAGCACGTTATCGCCTTACCTCGCCCTTGGCGCCTTGGGGCCAAGACAGTGTCTAGAAGCGATTTTTTACACCTGCGATCAAGAAGGAAAACGCTGGCAAGACAGCGTCTGGCTCAAGGAATTGGCGTGGCGCGACTTCTATCGCCAGCTAATGAAACACTTTCCTTTGCTGTGCATGAGTCACCCCTTTAAAGCCGAAACCAATGCCTTAATTTGGCGCCGCAATGAAGCAGAGTTTCAGGCGTGGTGTGAAGGCAAAACGGGCTTTCCTATCGTCGATGCCGCCATGCGTCAGTTAAACCAAACCGGCTGGATGCACAACCGCTTAAGAATGGTGGCTGCCAGCTTCTTTACCAAGCTGATGTTTGCCGATTGGCGCAGAGGCGAAGCGTATTTTATGAGTAAGCTAATTGATGGTGAATTCGCTGCCAACAATGGTGGCTGGCAATGGAGTGCATCGACAGGCTGCGATGCCGCACCGTATTTCCGTGTTTTTAATCCCACTAGGCAATCAGAAACCTACGATAAAGAAGGTGATTTTATTCGACGTTTTGTGCCAGAACTCGCGCCGCTAGACGCAAAATCTATTCATGACCCAAAGCCAGAGCAAAGAAAGCGCTGTGGTTATCCTGCGCCCATCATCGATTATAAACCCGCCAGACTGGCGGCGATTGCCGCTTTTGATGCGTTAAAAGGAAAATAGTGCGATAAATAATGCTTTGAACTGTAATATTTATTAAAACTGCCTTTTAGAGCCTCTCACAACATTATATAATCGACCAAATTCTGGGGATCACGAATCACTATGCCTAACTCACCGCAACACCTACACGATGTTCTCGTTCACTTACGACGCATCATTCGAGCCACTGATCTGCAGTCAAAACGCGTCGTCAAAGCCTGTGGTTTAACCATTCCACAAATCATGGTGCTGCGCTCCATCGAAACACTTGGGGATGTCACCGTACGCAAAATTTCAGACAGCGTGTCGCTGAGTCAAGCGACGGTAACCACCATTTTGAATCGTTTAGAAGACAGAAAGTATGTGGAACGCGTCAGAGGGCAAAAAGACAAACGCGTCGTAAACGCGCGACTCACAGAACATGGCTTGGAAGTATTGAAAACAGCGCCGCCTTTACTGCATGAAAAATTCATTGGGGAATTTGAATCGCTAGAAGGCTGGGAACAAACACAAGTTCTCGCGTCATTGCAGCGCATTGCGATGATGATGGACGCAGAAAATTTAGACGCGGCACCGCTGTTGGATATCAATTCTCCTGGCGCGTAAATCCAAACATCGCCTCCATCCAAACATCACAGATAATCGTTGCGCCTTATCATGCGCAACGATTGCAACCACAGATGAGATACCTTAATTATTTAAGATTAAGCACATCCTGCATATCGTACATACCTGCGGCTTTTCCGTTTAACCACGTCGCTGCTCGCACCGCGCCTTTGGCAAAGGTCATTCGGCTGCTGGCTTTATGAACAATTTCAATCCGCTCACCTTCCGTTGCAAACCACACACTGTGCTCTCCCACGACATCGCCAGCACGAATGGTTTCAAAGCCAATTTCTTTTTGAGTACGAGCGCCAGTTTGACCTTCACGGCCATAAACAGCACAGTCTTTCAAATTGCGACCTAGCGCTTCAGCAACCACTTCACCCATACGCAATGCGGTACCAGAAGGCGAATCTACCTTATGACGGTGATGCGCTTCGACGATCTCCACATCGTACTCGTCCCCCAAAATTTGCGCCGCGGTGGCCAGCAATTTCAGGGTTAAATTCACCCCGACACTCATATTCGGTGCAAAGACCACAGGCGATTGCTGAGCCACTTGGTTTAGCCTTGCTTTTTCAGCGTCGTTTAAACCCGTTGTGCCCACCACAATAGCCTTTTGATGTTGAGCACAAAAAGCCGCATTTTCTAACGTTAACGTCGGCGTCGTAAAATCAATCAAGACATCAAAATCATTCACGCAATCCGCCAGTGTCGCCACCGCCGTCACACCAAGTTTGCCAACGCCCGCCATTTCTCCAGCGTCTACGCCAATCAAACTACTGCCAGGCTTTACAATTGCGGCCCCTAACGAGATGCCATCGGCATCATGAATAGCCGTAATTAAATTTTTGCCCATGCGCCCAGATGCGCCAATCACTGCTACCCGCATTGTGTTTACTTCCTCAATATTTTGTCTGCGCAAACCATAGCAAAAATCGACCCAAATCTCAGCATTAAAATGGTCATGTTCTTTAGACAATAAAAAAGACGCCGGAGCGCCTTTATTGTCGAGAAAAGAATAACTAGGTGACTGCCGAGAACCATCAGTGACACATTAAGACAGTGGCTTAAAAAGACGATAAATTAAAAATACGCTGAATTAAAAAATCTCATCCGGTCGCAATTCCTGAATACTGTCTAGATCAAATTCAAACGCGCCATCATCCTGTAAGTCCGTTGACTCTGAACGCATCACGGAAGGCGGAGCATCGTTCTGCTTAATCACTATCTCAACGCGCCGATTAGTCGCACGGTTGCTGGCTGAATCGTTAAGAACCAAAGGCCGAGTATCAGCATAGCCAGTCACCGCAAAACGACCTTGATTAAGCTGCCCAGTCGAGAACAACTCTTCGGCAACAGCAATAGCCCGCGCCGAAGACAATTGCCAGTTGGAACGAAACTGACGGCTGTCTATGGGCACATTATCTGTGTGCCCTTCAACCGAAATAGTGCCTTGAATTCCCACCAGCACACTACGAATCAAATCAATAACGGGAATAAAGGCGTAATTTAACTCCGCAGAACCAGACTCAAACGAGCCTTTGTCTTTGATACGAATGGTAATGGTCTCTTCTTTCGTCTCTATCTCTACATTGCCTTTTGAAATTTCTTCGCGCATCACCGACGCGATCATTTGAGCATCGCCTTCTGTTTCTTGGATTTTTTTCTCGCGCTCAAGATCCGCAAAAGACTTGTCTACAAAGGTAATCGGCGAAGGCGAACCAGAATCACTCTGATCTTTTAATTCCGCATCACCTGGCTTACAAATGACCTCTAAGGTATTTTCAGGGGTAGAGTCTACTTTTTGCCGAACTTCATTAATTGGCGTTGGCTCAGGACGACCTGGGCTGAACTCCTGAGCAATTATTGAGGTGCCCATTGGAATCGAGTCCGCTTCAACTTCTCGTTGCACACCAAATGCCATTTTCAAAGAGCCGGCAAGTTGCTTAAACTTGATAACATCCATTTCTGAAAATGTCAGCAAAAGCACAAAGAAACACACCAACAAGGACATAAGATCCGCAAAGGTACCCATATAAGCGGGCAACCCCTCAACACATTCTGGGCAATCTGATTCTTCTTCGTCACTCATTATTAGATCCGTTTACAGCTGATATATTATCCACGTTCGATTCGCTTACTTTCTGCTATGTAAGTTTTCAAAGCACCATCCAAAATACGCGGATTTTGACCAGACTGAATCGCAAGCAAAGCATCCAGAATGAGCTTCTGGCAGATCAATTCTTCATCGGCACGAACGTTTAATTTGGTCTGAATAGGCAGACACACCATGTTAGCCAGCGCCGCACCATAAAGCGTCGTCAGAAGCGCGACCGCCATGGCAGGACCAATAGATTTTGGGTCTGACATATTAGATAACATCTGCACCAAGCCAATCAAGGTGCCTATCATCCCCATCGCCGGCCCTACATCACCAAACGACTTAAACACTTTTGCGCTGCTGTTATGACGATAATAAGATTGATTCATATCCCTAGAGAGCTGAGTTCGAATCACAGTACCATCGTGACCATCCACCAGCATCTGAATGCCTTTGGATAAAAAAGGGTGGCTCACCTCCCTGCCCTCTAATGACAACAAACCGCCTTTACGAGCGTCGTCTGCCAAGCTGTATATTTCATCAATTAAAGTATCCAGAGGCACACTTCTGAACATAAAAGCTTTGGCGGCGATTTTTCCCGCACTCAAAAACTTAGCCAGAGGATATTGCATCAAAACAACAAAGGTCGACCCGACTAATACGATCAGTATTGACGGGACGTTTACAAACATTCCAGCCGATCCGCCAAATACTATAGCGGAAACAACCACTACAAAAGACCCTATAAGCCCTATTAACGTTGCGATATCCACACACGTCTCCCGATAAAAAGCGATAATACGACACGATACATTTGTGTGATTCTATACGAAACAAAGACCAAGAATGGTATCTTCTTAGAGGATTTTTGTAACTTTCATTAACACGCCCTCGAACCATAAGCCATTTTCTGTTACAAAACATAGATTAATCAAAGAGAAACCATCATGTCCCGTAAAACAAGTGTCCGTCATTTTGAAGAAAACCTCAGCGAACTCGACATTCTTGTCACTCAACTTGAGTCAAATCAGCTCTCGCTTGAAGACGCGCTAAAAGCCTTTGAAAAAGGTGTTAAACTTAGCCAAGAATGCCAATCAGTCCTCACCCAAGCTGAGCAAAAAGTTCAAATTCTGCTGGAAAAACAAGACGGTGAGCACCTAGAAACTTTTGATCCGGAACTAAATTCGTGACTTTAGACGATTTTTCTCACTACGCGCGTCAGCGAGTAGACACTTACCTTACGCAAAATTTAAACCAATATAAACCCGCCAGACACTTACAAGAAGCCATGGCTTACAGTCTTTTCAATGGTGGCAAACGCATTCGTCCCATGCTGACGTACGCGACCGCGTCTTTATTTGGCGACGCAAACAGCCTCACAGACGCCAGTGCAGCGGCCATCGAATCAATTCATGCTTACTCACTGATCCACGACGACCTTCCTGCCATGGATGACGATGACTTACGCCGCGGTAAACCCACCTGCCATATCCAATATGACGAAGCGACCGCCATACTCGCCGGGGATGCGTTACAGACGTTTGCCTTTGAATTATTAAGCGACTCAAAACATCAAAATACCAAAGCCCAACTAGCATTAATTCAAGAACTTGTTCACGCCTCTGGCCGCCATGGCATGGTTGCAGGGCAAATGATTGACTTAGCCAATGTCGGCAAAGAAATCGATGTTCAGGCCCTTGAACAAATGCACCAACACAAAACTGGCGCACTGATTCGCGCGAGCATTCGCATGGGTGCCATCAGTACTTGTAATAAGAGTGGCGCCAAAAACGAAGCCGATTTTGCGGCGCTGGATGTTTACGCCGCGGCCATTGGTCTGGCCTTTCAGGTTCAAGACGACATTATTGATATTACCAGCGACACAACCACACTGGGTAAAACGCAGTTTTCCGATGAAGACGCCAATAAACCGACTTACCCAAAATTACTCGGATTAGAAGGTGCTCAAGCTCTTGCTCAGACTTTACATCAACAAGCTATTACAGCGATTTCACCTTTTGGTGAGGCGGCTCAGCCTTTAGTTGAGCTTGCGAACTATATTATTGGCCGCAACCACTGATATACTTACCCGCTTTTTTAGATTAACTACTATGTGACCAAACCTGTGCCAATGTTTGAAGAGATACCCACAGCGCGACCTAATACACCGCTACTTGATCAAGTCAACGCGCCCGCTGACTTACGTGCTTTTAAAAAAGAGCAATTACCAGCGCTCGTCCGTGAATTGCGAGAATTCATGCTTTACAGCGTCGGACAAACTGGCGGACATTTTGGTGCAGGCCTTGGCGTAGTCGAACTCACGGTTGCGCTTCACTATTTATACAACACCCCAGAAGATCGCATTGTTTGGGATGTCGGTCATCAAGCTTACCCGCATAAAATTCTTACCGGACGCCGAGAAGCCTTACTTAATATCCGCCAAGAAAACGGCATTTCTGGCTTCCCTAAGCGTGATGAAAGTGAATACGATACCTTTGGTGTTGGCCATTCAAGCACATCAATAGGGGCGGCTTTAGGCATGTCCATTGCAGCCCAACAATTAAAAACGGGGCGCAAATCTGTTGCCATCATAGGCGATGGCGCCATGTCTGCCGGTATGGCGTTTGAAGCCCTTAATCACGCAGGTCATGTTAAGGCTGACATGCTGGTCATTTTAAACGACAACGAAATGTCTATCTCAAAACCCGTTGGCGCCTTATCCAGTTATTTTGCGCGTATCTGGGCCAGCAAAACCTATGACAACATTCGCAAAGGCGGACAAAAAGTCTTTTCAGGACTGCCTTCTGCACTGGAGCTAGCGCGTAAAGCCGAAGAACACATGAAAGGCATGGTTTCGCCGGGCATGATGTTCGAAGAATTGGGCTTTAACTACATCGGGCCCATTGATGGTCACGATATGGATCACTTGTTAACCACCATCGCCAACTTAAAAGACCGTTCTGGCCCGCAGTTTTTGCATGTTATCACCAAAAAAGGCAAAGGCTTTGAACCTGCCGAAGGCGATCCAATCGGCTATCACGCCATTAACAAAATTGAACCCGACCCAAAACCTAATATCGAAAAAAGCACACTGCCAAAATACTGCAACGTGTTTGGCAAATGGATATGTGATGCGGCAGAACAAGACGACAAGCTCGTCGCCATCACACCCGCGATGAAAGAAGGCTCAGATCTGATTGATTTTGCCGATCGCTTTCCAACCAGATACTTCGACGTTGCCATCGCAGAACAACACGCCGTGACGTTAGCCGCCGGCATGGCATGCGACGGCATCAAACCCGTTGTGGCCATTTATTCGACATTTCTACAACGCGCGTACGATCAGCTTATTCACGATGTGGCGCTGCAAAACCTGGATGTTTTGTTCGCCATTGACCGCGCGGGATTAGTGGGTGAAGACGGCCCTACCCACGCTGGCGTATACGATTTAAGCTACCTTCGCTGCATTCCAAACATGGTTGTTATGGCGCCGTCCGATGAAGACGAATGCCGTAAAATGCTACAAACAGGCTATGAATACAAAGGCCCAGCCGCCGTGCGTTACCCTCGCGGAACCGGCCAAGGCGTCGACATTGAATCGACCTTAAACACGCTTGAAATAGGCAAGTCTCGCACGTTGCGAACGGGTCAATCTGGCATTGTGATTTGCGGCTTTGGGCGTCCGACTTACGATGCATTGCACGCCGCAAACAACCTAGACGCCACCTTGCTTGATATGCGCTTTGTTAAGCCTCTCGATGAAGCCGCATTACTCGCACAAAGTCACGCAAAACTGATTGTCACCGTGGAAGAGAATGCCATTATGGGCGGCGCAGGCTCCGCCGTCAGTGAGTTCTTATTGGCCAATAATCTCACCATCCCAACCCTTCATCTTGGCCTACCAGATCAATATGAAGAACATGCCAGCCACGCCTCTATGTTAAAACGCGTTGGATTGGATGCCCCCGGCATTGATCAAATGATCAAACAAAAACTTACTCAGCTATAGCGCTCACACCGTCGCAAATAGCACTGAAAACACTAGAACAGAAAATAAAACGAAAAACTAAAAATCCGCTGACGTATTAGTAAAAAACTAACGTCAGCGAATTTTTTCTATCTACAGCACCATTTCTACAACCCCCTTTAAACTGAGCTCTTTTCACCTTATATTGAGCCATTCCCATTCGTCTTAGTGAGCAAATCACGCCATAATGAGCACACGATTATTTGAGTAGCCATAAATGAATATCACCGAAGCAGAACGTGATGCCGTCTATAAAACGATTTTTTCCCGTCGTGATGTGCGTCGTGAGTTCAAATCAGACCCTATCCCCCAAGCAGTATTAGAAAGGATACTGCTGGCAGCCCATCATGCCCCAAGCGTTGGTTTTATGCAGCCGTGGGATTTCATTACCATTCAGAGCCCCATCACTAAAAGCGCGATTAAAAAAGGCTTTCTGCAAGCCCATCACGAATCATTAGAACAGTTTGAAGGTGATCGGCAAAATCAATACAAACGTCTCAAGCTGGAAGGTATTGAAGAGGCCCCGCTCGGCATCTGCGTCACCTGCGACCGAAGCCGTACAGGCCCCGTTGTCTTAGGCCGCACCACCAAACCTGAAATGGATTTATTCAGCGCCGTCTGCGCCGTGCAAAACCTCTGGTTAGCCGCTAGAGCCGAAAACATAGGCGTTGGCTGGGTGAGTATCATCCACGATAACGTCGTCCGAAACGCGCTAAAAATTCCAGAAAACATAGATATTATCGCCTATCTATGTGTCGGCTATGTAGACAGCTTCCACTCAACTCCCGACCTAGAAAGAGCCGGATGGCTACCAAGACGCGATGTCAAATCGGCCATTCACCACGAATACTGGCAAGAACCAAGCTTCGACTAGACCACCCTACTAAAAGCGAAGCCTAGACGTCATAACAAAGAGTTTAAGTCGCCCTTAACCCATCACTCAAAAGCACCAACAGACACGCATAAAAACGTCGCGAAATGTTCTCTAACTGACGCTTTCATATCTTCTATTAACAGAATGCCATGCAACACTCTTGTCCTATAAACCACTGCCCTAAACAAGCCTTGTATCCTTGGCGGTGTGCTGACTACTAACCAACTCACCCAATTTTTCATTCTCAAACGGGGCGCTACCATGGTCAAAATGTTGTCTGGCGTTTGGCCCTTATTACTGGGACTAGGAGACGCGGGCACCTCGGTGCTATTTATTGGCGCGTCTATTTTAGTCTCCATTTCATTTGCCCCTATCCTCTTGTCCGTTACTCCAGCGCCGACAGTGGAAGTAGCCCGTCCCATGAGTTTGCGTAACCTGTTTTCGGGTTCGCAATTAGGCACGGTGGGCATTTTCTAACACTGTAAGTTACCTCGGCGTCACACCGACCTCTTCTCCTGTCGCCGTAGAGGCCGCTGGGGGGCTGCCGAACACGCCGAACGTGAAAACGAAAGCTATGAACAAGCCTCCACCCCCTTGAATCGCTTAGTGGTCAGCGGAAGATTTCGTGATATAGTATTTAAAGGTAGTACCTTTAAATATCGAGGTGAAAAAATGGCGACATCAGTAAAACTTGACGATGATCTGAAAAGCAGAATCCAGCACTTGGCTGAAGCGCGACATCGTTCATCACACTGGATTATGCGCGAAGCGATCCGTGATTATGTTGAGCGGGAGGAAAAGCGTGAATCTTTCAAACAGGACGCATTGCGAGCCTGGGAAGACTATCAGGAAAATGGACTACACCTGACGCTTGAAGAAGCTGACACCTGGCTGGCTAAGCTTGAAGTGGGTCAAGACGTGAAAATCCCTAAATGCCACACCTGATCTGGTCTCCGGCAGCTCTCACTGACGTACAGCGCATCTATCGCTTTCTCGTCCAAAAAGATGAAGACGCGGCTCAACGTGCCATCAAAACAATACGGGCTGGCGTAAAAATACTGGCGCACCAGTCAAAGGCCGGGCGTCCAGTTGAGGATATGGATACAGCATTTCGAGAATGGCTGATCGATTTCGGAACCAGTGGCTATATAGTGCTGTATCAATTCGATGGTGAAACCACAACGATTCTTGCCATGAGACATCAGAAAGAAGCCGGGTACTAAGACAAGAAAGAATAATGACCAAGTTTGCGCGGATGTCCTGTTAAATTGACCCTGTTAAATTGACCCTGTTAAATTGACCCTGTTAAATTGACCCTGTTAAATTGACCCTGTTAAATTGACCCTGTTAAATTGTCATGCAATACGAAAGGTGAACACGATGCGTGATAAATATGATTTTGCAAAAGGCGAACGTGGCAAGTTTTTTAAACCCAACGCCAGCATGAACTTACCCGTATATCTAGAAGCAGAGCTACTGGATTATTTTAGAGCAAAAGCTCAAGCTAAGGGCGTTGAGCTGAACGTGATGGTCAATGACCTACTTAAAAAAGACATTGCCTTGAATGAAGGCGTGAAGTGAACCAAGCCTGTGTTTTGCGGGCTTTCGTTTATTAATTCTAACGATAATTATTTATATGAAAATTTCTTTAGATTCCGTGGGTTAGATTCGTTGATTTTCCTTCCCCCTCTCAGTGTCGCGCCATTAACCGCTAAACCCTCTTGCCAAAGCACAGGTCGCTTTGGCGTTTTTGATTTTAGCTAGAACCAGTTCAGGCTCGTCATCCATAATCTCTTGAGCCGCCAAGAGCGCGGCGGATTCAGCGACGCCGTAGACGCCGACGGTGTTGAAGATGTAATCAGATTTGGTGCTAAGAAACGATTCCATTGGCGCAAGCTCTTGAGCGCTGTAGGTGTTGAATTTCCACTGGTATTTTGCCGCGAGGGCAATGAGGTTGGTTTCGTCAGCTTTGATGTCGATGCTGTTTAAGGAATGAATCTGCTTTGGGGTTAAGCCTTTTTGCGCTAAGGCGTCGAGCATCAGGCTTTCCAAAAATTCCAGTGGGCAGTTGCGTTCACAGCCCATGCCCAAAGTATAAATTGGATTCAGATACGGCTTAGCAGTGGTCATCACCAGCTGGGCGCCAAGGGATCTTGCCACATGTGCGCCCCATTCGTTGGCACCGCCTTCATGGCCGGATAACAACGGAATAACAAATTTACCCTCTTCATCCAATACCAAGACTGGCGGATCTTGATACTTATCTTGCAACACTGGCGCGAGGGTGCGCATAACGATGCCAGTGGCGCAGATAAACACCAGCCAGTCAGCGTTTTTAAACGCCGTCTGCACGAACTCGGCAAAGGGTTTTGGTTTGTAATCGACCCTTACCTCAAAATGATTCGCCTCAGGCCATTCAGCTTGTAAGCGTTCAGCAAGTTGTTTGCCTGCGGGTGTTAATGCGATAAGGCGTATCACCTTGTGCCCCGCTCGCTTTTGGTCACCACAAACAAGGAAAAATACGGGCCTGCTTTGTCTTCCAAGGTCGACACATCGCGCACGATACGTTCGTTGTCACGACCAATATATTCAAGGTATTTCGCGTCTTGCATACGATTGGTTTTACGCAGCGCCATCAAAATACGTGGACGCGCACGCCCAGCTTTCATGATGACCACACTGTCGTGCTGTTCTAAGGCGGTATCAATTTGCTGTGCGGTATGACGACCGCTAACCACGGCAAAGGATTCTTTTAATACGGTTAACGGATGATTCAAAGCCGACGAGGCCGCATTGATGGACGATACGCCCGGCACCACTTGGCAGTGAAACTCGCCTTCTAAGCGCTCTAATAAATACGCAAAAGAGCCAAAGAACAAAGGATCGCCTTCACACAAAAACACCACGTCTTTGCCCTGTGATAACTCATTGGCAATGGCTTTTGCGCCGTTATCGTAGGCCGCATTCGCCAAGGAGCGATCTGTCGACATAGGCATGACGATGGCAATCTCGTTTTGCGCATGGGTCACACCCGCAAAGGCTTCACTAGCGATGGTTTTCGCTTGAGAGCCGCCTTCGTCATTGGCAAGATAACTCACCACACTGGCACCTTGAATCAAACGTAAGGCTTTTAAGGTGATTAATTCTGGATCGCCAGGACCGACGCCCACACCAATAAATCGGCCTGTTTTTTGCGATGTTTCCACGGCACTCATTGCGCGTTTTCCTTATAGATTGTCTTATCGTTTATATTGGCCGATGTTGTAGCCGTATATTTTCTAAAATGATACAAGGTCACGGGTAGGCTGGGACGAAATAATCGCTGCCCCGCTAGGCGCTCGCCTTTGGCAATCGACACTTGCAGGCTTTGTTCGTCTGCGTCTTGTTCTGCGTCGCGCTGTTGGGCAAATTGCATGACGTGGTATTTTGTCTCTTCAGTCACAGCGCTCACCATCAAGCTGCCGCCAATGGGCAATAGATCCCACACTTGCGTCATCAAGGCGGTTAATTCGCCATCGCTGCCACCAATGAAGACCTTGTTTGGCAAAGTATTCTGCCCTTTATTTTGAGCAAGCAAATCCACCAGCGCATCCGGCGCTCGCCCCGCCACAATGGATAAATTCTGTATCACACCAAAACGATCTTGATTAGCCGTTAAACAGGCCAAGCGATCTGGATGATGTTCAATGGCAATAATCTGGCTGCGCGGATGCCAATAGGCCATTTCCACACTCACGCCACCGCAACCCGCGCCAATGTCCCAGACTGTGTCGCCCTGTTCGATATTCATATAAGACAAAATCGCCAAACGCACTTCTCGCTTGGTAATCATGCCTTTACCGTCGCCCTTATCTGTCACAAAAGATGCATCGGGAATACCCACAGAGCTTGGATAACGTGAGATTTGCTGGCTGGTTTTCAGCGCAATCACATTGAGCGGATCAAAGGCTAATTCGGTTTCTAGTACGTCCTTGATAAAAGCCTCGGCGACAAAAGTACGCACTTTTTCTTGTGCATAACCCAAGGCTTCACAAACTGTAATTTCGCTTTGATCCAGCCCTGCTCGCACGCATTCTTCGGCAATCTGTTTCGGTTGGCTGTACTGATCGGTCAGCAACAGCAAGGTTTTATTGGACTGCAAATGACGACGTAAAGACGCCAATGGACGACCGTGTAAACTGACCACTTGCACGTCTTGCAAGGACAAACCGAGACGATGACACGCCATTTGAATACTGGAAACATTGGGATAAAAACGCAGCGTATCAAGCGAAAAAGTGCGCATTAACCAAGCGCCAATGCCGTAATACAAAGGATCGCCAGACGCCAATACCACCACTTGGGTTGCTCCTTGTGATTGCCACTGGGCGAAAGCGTCTTTTAGCACCTTGAGTTTAGGCAAGTCTTCACGCTGCGCCTGATGGGCATAGTGCGCAATGGTTTCATGCTGACGCGGTGCACCTAAAACAATGTCTTGTGGTGATAAACTCGCCAAGACCGCTTGCGCCGCAATATCAAGATGCGCAACTTGATTGACACCCAAACCGATAACATGGATTGGCATTTGTGTTTTTGTCATTAACCTACTTCCATTCAATGCCATTAAGTTAAACTAGGTGGATTTTCATCATCCAATGAACAAGCCCCAACGCCTGATAACGGTCGTACCTCCCTCATCAGGCCTACAAAACTAGGCGGATTATTATCGATTAATTGTATGCATTAATAATACTCGCCTAGATTGCAACGCAGCAAAGCATTACAGCTGGCCGATGTTACCGCGCTGCCGCCCATTCTTCCGAGCAAGGTAATACACTCGACGCCAAGCTTTTCATGGGCTTGCCATAGAGCGTCTTTCGATTCAGCCGCCCCAACAAAACCGACTGGCATGCCAATAATCAAGGCCGGTTTCGGTGCGCCCTGTTCGATCATTTCCAATAAGCGATACAAGGCCGTTGGCGCATTGCCGATTAATACCACGCTGCCAGCGAGATGTTCTTGCCATAAACTCAGTGCCGCCATAGAACGGGTTTCACCTTTGCTTTTGGCCAATTCTGCGGTGCGAGGGTCATTCAAAAAGCACAATGGCTCCCTCATTATCATGCGTTTGGTCACGCCTTGTTTAACCATTTCCACGTCACACAAAATCGCGCCGTTATTCGCTAATGCCTCGCGCCCGACTTGGGTGGCATTGGCGCTAAATCGCACCTGCTCGGCCACATCCGGCAAGCCAAGGCTGTGTACCACGCGCATCACCACTTGCTGCTGGTCTTGGCTCAAACCAGACAAATCGGTTAACTCACGGATTTGGCGAAAGCTGTCGTTCTCAATGGCTTGAGGGTTATTTTCGTATTGATAGTTGTATTGATAGTCGTCTGAAGGCGTCACTGTTGGCTGTCTTTTGGTTGATTCTTACTATGGGAAGAAGTCTTGCCCCAAGCCGCTAAACAGGCTTGCAGGCAATCGTCTGTGTCACTAAATTCACGCTCGGCTTCGGGTAAGATTGGCCGAGCATGCAATAAAACGGGGATCGATAATTCACGGGCGGCTTCGAGTTTCGAATAGGTCGCTGAGCCACCGCTGTTTTTACTGACGATCACATCGATACCATGATCCACTAATAGTTGGCGCTCGTCTTCTAAGGCAAAAGGCCCAATGGCTTTTATCCAATTTATATTATCCGGCAGAGGAAATTTGGGCGCCACCGCCGTTCGCCACACAATACGTTCGATGCTTGGCAATTGCAAAATACGTTCGAGAAAAGCCTCGCTCATTTGCCCCGCGCTTAACAATGGCACACGAAAACCATCAAGCTGAGCCAATAAATCGGCTTCGTCTTGGTAATCTTGCCAATGATCGCCCTCTTTTTGTTGCCAAGCGGGACGATGAAAACGCCAGCACGGAATGCCCATTTCTTTGGCGGCCATCACCGCCTTGCTGCTCATGGTTTGCGCATAAGGATGAGTGACATCCAAAATAGCGCCGATGTTATTGTCTCGTAAATACTTCACCAAACCGCCAAATTGGGTAAAACCACCGACCACCAGCTGACAATCTACCTTTGGCACGCGAACCAAGCCCGCTAAGCTATAGACGACTTTCAGACCAAACTGATGTAAAGAATCCGCTAAACGGCGAGCATCCGCAGTACCACCGAGTAATAAAATCTTCATCGCGAGTTTTCCTTTGTTTTATCGGCATCTAAAGCCTTACCAACAAATTGACCTTTGCGATCAATCGCCCACACTTCTAGTTCTATATGAGTAGGAATGTATTGTCTGGCGAAGTCTAAGGCTTGCTGACAGATGGCATCGGCCAGTGGTAATCCCGCTGACATGGCGAATGACAAGGCTTCCACGCTGGTGTTGGCCTTTGTCATACGTTCTTGCAAGGCGTCACCGGCACCTAAACTAGCGGCCAATTGCGCCAACGCCCCAAGGTCAATGCTGGACACGCGACTGTTTAAATCCATGTGATGCTGAGCTAACTTGCTGATCTTACCAAAGCCACCGCAGATGCTGAGTTTTTGTAGTTGTATGGGACCAGCTTGCTCAACTTTTCTGATGTGTTTTAGCACAGCACCGATAAAGTCCCCCATTTCAATCAAGGCCATATCATCGAGCTGATAATGGCTTTTTATCGCATCTTCACTGGCGTTGCCTGTGGTCGCTGCTATGTGTATAACAGAGTTCGCTCGCGCCACATCGATGCCTTGATGAATAGACGCAATGTAAGCGGCACAAGAAAACGGACGCACTATGCCCGTGGTGCCTAAAATGGATAATCCGCCCACAATCCCCAAACGTGGATTCATGGTTTTTTGCGCGATTTGCTCGCCATTGATCACACCAACGGACACATCAAAGCCGCCTTGGTAATGATAGGTTTGCGCAAAACCTTCTAGATGCTCCGTCATCATTTTACGCGGCACAGGATTGATCGCCGGTTCGCCAACGTCAAGCAGCAAGCCTGTGCGTGTCACCGTTCCCACGCCTTGCGCCGCATGAAAGCGCACACCTTGTTCTGGCGACAATCTCAGTTCGACAAATAAGGTCGCACCATGAGTCGCATCAGGGTCGTCGCCAGCGTCTTTGATGGTGGCGGTCTTAATACCACTCTCTATGGTTTGATACTCAATAATCGCTAAATCGACCACTTTGCCTTTGGGCAAGGTAACGCTCACGCAGGGATCTTGTTTTTGGGCAAAAAATGCCTGTGCCGCCGCCACACAACAAGCTGTCGCGCACGTACCTGTGGTTAAACCCGTGCGCAGTGGCGCAGGCGATTCTGCACTTTCTGGCCACATAATCGGCTAGCCCTGCTGACCGGCTAAAAAAAGCTTAGCCGTCGCATCAAGGTTCGAAGGGAAAAACAAATGTAAGTAACTGGCGGTTAAACCTTGCTGCTGATAAATCGCTTCACCCGGTGCCGGATGTCGTTGTCGACGACCATAGCCAACTGGCTCCGGTGTGTTGACACTGCGTGATCTATGGTGAGCATGGCCGCGAATGTCCCCTTGCGGTATCACCGCGGTTTGCATGCCTTGGCAGCCACGTTTGCCGCGCATCGCGCCTTGGCCGGCCAAAATACCCAACATAGGGTATTCGTTTTCGTCGAGATCCGTCAGCGTCTCCAAGCTATACAGCATGCCACCACACTCGGCCAGAATGCCTTTGCCAGTGTCATAAAAATCTTTGATCGCTTGACGCATTGCGGTGTTTTCAGACAAGGCTTTGGCGTGCAATTCTGGATAGCCGCCCGGTAGCCAAAGGGCATCGGCATCCGGCAAGGCTTGATCATGTAATGGCGAGAAAAATACCAGATTAGCGCCTAAGCTTTTTAGCGCTATCAGATTGGCATCGTAGATAAAACTGAACGCCGCATCTTTCGCCACCGCGATGGTTTTGCCAAGCAAGCTTTGCTCGATAGTTTGTTCCGCGTCTACTTGGTTTGCAGGGTAAAACGGCATAGCATTCGGCAAGCTTAACAAACCTGTATCTTGGGTTTCTTTTAACCATTCCACGGCCGCTTCGAAACGAATTTCTAGTTCATCTTTCACTTCATCCGCTTGCACCAAGCCTAAGTGGCGTTCTGGCAAGGTAATCGCTTCGTCACGCTTTAATGTGGCGAGCAATGGCAAGCTTGCTGGCAGTGCCTCGCGGATTAATTCTGCATGGCGTTCACTGCCACAGCGATTGGCTATCAAGCCAGCTACTTGCACGTCATTGCGAAAATTCGCCAAGCCAGTCGCTACCGCAGCGGCGGTTTGCGCCATGCCCTTTACGTCCATGACAATCGCCATGGGAAGACCAAAACGCGCTGCCAGATCGGCACTGGAAGGTTCACCATCAAACATGCCCATAGCGCCTTCAACAAGAATTAAATCCGCCACTTGCGCCGCTTGGTAGAGTTTGTCTTGGCAATAATCTTCCCCTGCCATCCAGATATCAAGCTGTTCGACTGGCTGTTTAGAGGCTTGCGCAAGTATTTGTGGATCAAGGTAATCTGGACCCGTTTTAAACACGCGAACCACTTTGCCCTGATTGGTAAAATAACGCGCCAAGGCCGCCGTAATAGTGGTTTTGCCTTGATTCGACGCGGGCGCCGTCAAAAATAACGCGGGACAATGAACAACAGAAGGTGTCATAAAGCCGTCTCTAAAAGGTGTCTAAAAAATGTCTAAAAAGTCTCTAACAAGGAATCTAATAAAATATATTGGGCACCCAAATGCTGGGCAATAATGTGACCTCGACCGCGTTTAACAGGCGCGTTTTCGGTATCGATCAATAGCGTGTTACCGAGTAAAACAAGATCGGACACATCCGCTTGAGTACGGCCATCGGTCAATAAATAAGTTTGGCTGTGCAGGCCTGTCGTTGTTTTATGTTGCTGGGCTAAATACTCACTGGCGTTTTCAATGGCGGCGCGAAACGGCGTACCGCCACCCGCGCCTAAACCCTCTAATAAATCAGATATTTCCTTTGGCGCACGGACTTTTGGCAAAATCGACGACACACCGTCTTGCCCAAACCCTAAAATAGCAATCTGTTCTCGAGCTAAATACGCACGATGAGCAATGTCTAAAATAACGCCCTTAGCTTGCGCAAAAACGCCTTGGCTTAAAGTAGACGCAGAAGTGTCCAACAGCACCAAATGCAACACTGATTGGCCTGTTTTATTGGGTTTATGCGTCAGGTCTTTCGGCGGCCATTCCTGCGGTTGACGGATGATGCTACGAAACCAATCAATGCCATTTGTTGGCTTGCCATCCGCCCATGGAACCACATCAGGGCGATAACCGCCCTGCTGATTACCTTTATGCTTTCCCGGCGTCACCTCATCAATACGAGTGTGAACTGGGCTTCGTTCGTTCGGTTTATCCTGAATGGCGACACGGATCGGCGCACTGCTGGCAAGGGCTTGTGGCGACATAGTCCCCCACTCACCGGAACCATCTTGTTCATTTGTCTGATTGTCTTGAGGTCGATCGCTTTGTTGCTGATGACTTTTGTTGAATGAAGGCGAACGTGACTCGTCAGGACGACGCGACGGCGATGGGCTTGACGCTTGAGGCTGAGTTTTAGCCTGGCGACGATGGGCTAACACCAAGTCTTCTACTGCTTGGATATCATCGATAGCAACGACTTTTGCACCACGCCAAGCGGCGTGGGTCATCGCTGCTCGAATCCACACAATGTCACCACGCACACCATCAATATTGGCTAATTGGCAACGCGTCGCCACTTCTAAACGCAGCTCATCAGAACAACGCACTTGTGCCAAGGCTTGTCTTGCCAGACGAATGCTGTTTTTTAAGTTGCGCTGTTTGTATTTAAAGGCATCACAAAAAGCCGATGGATCTTGGTCGTATTCATCACACAGACGAACAATCTGTACGCGTTCTTCAAGACTGTATTGATTCACCAGTTCCACCATCAAACCAAAGCGATCTTTTAGCTGTGGACGCAATTCTCCTTCGTCTGGGTTCATGGTGCCAATCAATAAAAACCGCGCAGCATGTTCATGACTAATGCCATCGCGTTCGACACGATTCACCCCACTGGCTGCCACATCTAGTAGTTGGTCAACTAAGTGATCGGCCAGTAAGTTTACTTCGTCCACATACAAAACACCGCCATGGGCTTTGCTCAGTAATCCAGGCTTAAAGGCGACCTGTTTGTCTTGCAACACTTGCTCTAGGTCCAGTGCACCAAGCAAGCGATCTTCACTGGTGCCAAGCGGCAAGGTAGCAAAAGGGGCCAATTCTTCCCCATCGAGTGCTGGCATCACGCCAGACAAACCACGCGCCAAGGTAGACTTTGCTGAGCCGCGCGGGCCGCTGATCAATACGCCACCGATATGTGGATTAATGGCACACAAAATCAACGCCAGTTTCAGCGGTTCTTGCCCTGCTACGGCGGTAAAAGGAAAGTCACTGGAGGCGAAACGGGTCATCGAGCTACCTGTTGTGGTTTGTAAAGGTGAAGAAGAAAATCATTAGCCGTCTATTGTAGGCGTTTTCTGGATGATTTGTCTTGTTTGACCTTATCCATGAGCAAGATCTGTGTCAAACCAAACCCATTCAAGACACCTTGAACGGGTTCAATAGTCCTGCTAGCCGTTTTGCTAAATCAGTCCTTGTTAATCAGCCTTCTTCATCATTCATTTGGTATTGTGCAATCAAGGTCTCGACTGAGCCTAAGTCAAATTGGTCAATGGCGTAATGCAAGTCTTTACGCTGCGCATGAGATAACTTAGCGTGCAATGTCGAAAAGGCGGCTTGTGTGGCTTGCACGTCGCCGCCTTGTGCCGCGTCTAATAACGGCGCCCATTCAGCTGGGGTTAACGGACACAAAATCTCAGCCTCATCGTTGGGCATATTTTCGGTAGACGACATGCTGTTAGCATCGTAAACGGCGGCTTTACTGTCCAAATAAGGCGAGAATTGCACATCAAGGTGGGCAGTCAGTGCCTTGTAAATCGTATCAATTTGGTATGGTTTGGCAATAACTTGCCAAAATCCGTCATCCAGTAACGCCTGCTGTTCATGCATTAACGTAGAAGCCGTCACCGCGATCACCGGAATCTGACCCGTAGGATCCTCTTGCTGAATCACTTTCAATAAATCGATACCCGATTTATGCGGCATGCGAATATCGGTCATTACCAAATCTGGCGGATTTGCTCTAAAGGCCTTTATGGCTTGTTCACCGTCTTCGGCTTCAATAATCTGGCAACCGGCCTTTTCCAATAAAGACACTAATATATCCCGCGACCACGCATCGTCTTCGGCCACTAACACACAAATAGGCTCACTCAGCCGCATATTGATGAAGGCGGCTTGCTCTTCCGGCAAAACCACGCCACTTTCCTGAACGGTGGATAACGGCAAGTCAATCAAGATTTGCGTGCCAGCCCCTTCGCTGCTTTTCACCGACAAGGAGCCTTGCATCAATTTAATCAAGGTGGTCGACAAGGCCAACCCAAGCCCGGTTCCACCCGACGCTTCTCCCGCTTTGCCTTGCACAAAAGGCGTAAACAGATGCGCCATCAATTCATCTTCTATTCCAGGGCCGGTATCTTCTATCAGAATGTGAATGCGCTCGCCTTCTATTCGTGCCGCGACTTTCACGTAGCCCTGGGCGGTAAATTTAACCGCATTGCCTAGCAAGTTGGTTAATATCTGCTGGAATTTTACCGGATCCATCCAAATCAGCGCGCCCTCTTCTAGGTCACAGTCTACGACAAGGGTTAAGCCCTTATTTTGAGCTTGCCCTTGAAACAATTTGCCAATCTGATGAATCTCTTTGCATAAATTGATTTTTTGCTCATGTAAAACAAGCCGCCCAGACTCAATACGAGCGATGTCTAAAATGTCATTAATCAACGCCAACAAACGCTCACCAGCGCTCGCGATGGATAAAAACCGTGACCGAGAAACACCCTCTAACTGATTGTCTTCGCTGATCAATTGAGCGTAGCCAATAATCGCATTCAACGGTGTACGAATTTCATGGCTCATGTTCGCCAAAAAATGACTTTTCGCTTGGTTAGCTTGTTCGGCGGCTTCTTTGGCTTGTTCCAATTGTATGGAAGCCCGTTTTTGCTCGGTAATATCACTCATGATGTCGCCAACAGACGTTGCCTGACCATTTTCATCGCGCAATAAAAAATAGGTTTCGTGAGTCGGAAAAATACTCCCATCTATTTTTTTTGCTTGTAGCTCTCCTTGCCAAACACCATGTTCTTTAACATAAGGAAAAACCGTGTCATGCAGAAATTTCTGGCACACTTCTGGGTAAAAATCGAGATAGTTTAATGGCGCTAAAAATGATTCATCAGCGTCGTTGTTTACGCCTAAAAGCGTGCGTATTTTACTGTTAAAATAACAAATCTCCCCTTCCAACGTCGCCATGGCAAAGCCTTGCGCGGAGTTATCGGCGAAGCTTTTAAACAATTTCAGCTGATTAATAAGAAGGTGACGTTCTGTGATGTCTCGCGCCACGCCCAACATGCCATTAAAATGGGACGCTTCGGCGTTTATCGGCACGCGGTGCACGTCAAATAAACGAGGCTCGCCGCCATCTTTTGGGTAACCCCAGCTTTGTTCATGCACCGTGATGCCGCTTTTTAGGGCTTTATCGTCTTGACGCTGATAGTAATCACCTTTGCCGTCTAGGTTTAAATCCTTATCGGTTTTGCCTTTAATATCATCCGGTGACAACAAATTAAAATCCAAAAATGCCTGATTGCAATCCAAATATCGTCCTTGCTCGTCTTTAGACCAAACTGCATCGGGGATATTATTGAGCAAAGACGACAGAGTTAATTCCCGTTGGCGGGACTCTTCTCGTGCCGTAATTAAGGCATTTTCTGTGCTGACTAGGTGGCTAATTTCCTCAAAAACTCCCGCAACATTATGCACTTGATGGCGTTTATTCCAGCGCGTCGCACTGCCTCGCATTTCAATCCAGTAAGCAGTATGTTGAGCGTTTTCTATTCTCAGTCGTATTAATTTGGGTGAGAACTGAGCTTCCTGTTCCAGTAATTCTGCTTTCCATGTTTTAAAATGAGCGAGGTCTTGGGGCGATAAAAACGCCTCCCACTCCGTCATCGTCGTTGGGACTTTTTCCTCAACAAAGCCAAGGCGCATAAAAAATTCAGCCGACACATACAAGCGTTCCGTTTCTGGAAACCACTCCCAAATGCCGGCGTTAGTGGCCAAAATAGCCCTTGAATAGCGACGCTGTAACAGCTTAAAACGCACCAAAAAAATAAGCTGCAACACAACCAACACAAACGCAGTGATACAAAACAAAACAACCAGCACGTTAAAAATAGCAGGCAATTCAATATCCATGTTTAGCATTCCTTAACAACGGACTATCGCTGGTAAATGGCTCTTTAGGCCAAATAAGGTTGTGTGATTTAAAGCTTTTCGGGCTTATGGAAAAAGTAGCCTTGCCCCCATTCAACACCAAGCGATTGCAAGGCATTAACAATGTTTTGGTTTTCAACAAACTCAGCAACAACGGGTTTATTGAGCATTTGCGCCAGTTTCACGATTGAATCCACCATGCCGCGATGAATTTCGTTCACGTGCATATCTTTAATAAACATGCCGTCAATTTTTATCAGATCAAAAGGCAGATCCATTAAATACGCAAAGGACGAAAAGCCTGTGCCAAAATCGTCTAAAGCAATCGTGCAACCATGCTGATGCAGCAACGCCATAAAACGTCGAGTATCGCTAAAATTGTTAAGCGCTTCGGTTTCCGTAATTTCAAAACAGAATTTCCGGCCATCTAATTGATAATACGCCAGTTGTTCAATAATAAACTGAGCAAAGTTTTCTTCGCGCACCGACAAGGCCGAGACGTTTAATGCCACTTGATCTATCTCTTCCCAGAGTTCTGCTCGCTCAGATAATTGCTGCATGGTGTGGCTAATCACCCAGCGGTCTATTTTAGATACGATACCAAAGCGTTCGGCCGCGCGAATAAAGTCATTGGGGTAAATCAAGCCTCCCGTTTTTTCATCCTGTAAACGCACCAGTATTTCGATTTTTTTCTTTGATTCATCCTTCATTAATGAAAAAACTTGCTGGAAATGCACTTCAAACAAGTCTTTTTCCAGCCCATCAATAATGCGCAATCCCCAGTTCAAATTACCTCGGTGTTCATCATAGGCAAGGTCTTTGGCGTTTTTAATAATACGCGAATGAATACCGGACTTTTTACTTGAGTAACACACTTCATCGGCCAACATGACCACTTGTTCAAACGACACCATATCCAACGTAATCGGAATCGCCACTTGCGTAATACTCAGGCGAAACTGACGTTCATCCCATGCAAAAATAAAGTTTTTAAAACCTTGCTGTAACCTGCGGAAAAAGGATTCAACCGCTTCATCACCCCCTTCGCTAACGACAATGGCAAACTTGTCGCCACTTAAACGGGCACAAAAATCGTGCTGAGGGTCGCTCAGCTCACTCATTAAAATAGCAAGCTGATGTAAGAGTTCATCACCCGCAATACAGCCACAAGAATCGTTTATCAATCGAAACTCGTTAATATCAACCAAGATAAAATACGGGGTGTAAGCGGCGGTTTTTGCTTGAATCCCAGAAATGAGATAGGAAATGTGTTCGTCTAAAGCGTCACGATTATAGAGCTGGGTAACAAAGTCATGCTTTGCTAGGTAGTTGAGTCGATCTTGCATATAGCGCCGCTCATTCACTTCGGTGCGCAGATTGCGGTTGAGCAAATTCAAATCGGCGGTACGTTCTCGTACTTTTTCTTCGAGCGAATGGGTCAATTCTCTTAATTCATGGATCAGATGAAAGCGTTCTAATTGATGCTGAACCCTTGAGCGCACCTCTTCAACACGAATGGGTTTACTGATGTAATCGTTGCCGCCAGCATCAAATCCTCGGCTGATATCGTCCACTAAGGCGGTGACAAAAATAATAGGCACATCTTTATGTAGGGGGTTGGCACGAATTCGACGGCAGGTTTCAAAGCCATCAATACCGCCCATCATAACATCCAGCAAAATAAGACAAGGTTGCATTCGTTCTAACAGCGCCAAGGCACGTTCACCGGAGTTAGCCACCGCAATCTGGCAATCCAATGCATCTATTACTTCCTTTAAAACGCGTAAATTTTCGGGAACATCATCGACAATTAACACCGTTGGAGACTGCTTCATACCTAGCTATGCCTTTTCTATAATGTAGCCATCACATCAATAAAATAATGAAAAACCTATAAGCAAACAATAACCGTACAACATGGACAAATACTACCCCTGTTTGTCATCAAATATCCATCTAAGTTATTCATTCTAACCACGCTGCATGACAATGCGATTAACGCCACACGTTTCGCACTGAATACATTAATTAGTACGCAACAAAAGCGAAAGAGGGTTACAATATCGCCATGAGAATAACACTTAGACAATTACAAATTTTTGAAGCCGTCGTGCACACTGGCTCCGTTACCGCCGCGGCGGAAATGGTCTCCATCAGCCAGCCTGCGGCCAGTCAAGCGCTGCGTGAACTAGAAGCATTACTAGGACGCCCGCTGTTTCGTCGCCATGGTAAACGCTTGCAAATTACCCCCCAAGCTCGGCATCTTCTTCCTCAAGCTCGTGCGGTGCTCAGCCAAATAGAGCAGATAGAAAGCATGGGCAACGAAAATGAATTGAGCGGCTCCCTTCATTTGGCGGCCAGTGTCAGCGTTGGCAATTACGTACTGCCGAAACAAATGTCGCTGTTTAAGCGCCAACACCCCAATATTCGTTTTAATTTAGACATCGGCAACACTCAAAGCGTTATTCAGCAGTTACTTACCGGCAAAGCCGAGGTAGGCTTTATTGAAGGCTACTGCCAACACGCGGAGCTCATGACGCAAGTATGGCTCAAAGATGAACTGGTGGTGTTTGGTTCAAGCCAAGAAGAACGTCCCGAAGCGTTATCTTGGGAAGATTTAAAACAAGCCAGTTGGGTAATGCGAGAAGCAGGCTCCGGCACACGAAATATATTAGAACAAGCCACCGCCGCTGAAATACCGCAACTCAATGTGGTGCTTTCTCTCGCCCATATGGAAGCCGTGAAACAAGCGGTTATTCACCAAATGGGGCTGGGATGTTTGTCACGCATGGCGATTTCACAAGAGCTTAACTCCGGCCTGATTCGACTTTATCAAACGCCCCTTGAGCTCAATCGAAATTTATTAATCGTCACCCCAAAAAACACCGCATTAACTCAAAATGCGCAACGCTTTATTGATCTTTGTGGCACCGCCCCGACGTTATTAAGCTTGTAAATGGTGGATCGGATTAAACGAGTCAATAGCGGATCAATGAAACAGATGAGATGTCGTGATAACTCAAAACACGATATGAATGAAAAATCTGAAGTATTTAGCGTTGTACTTTACACCAAGGTCAATACAATCAATTCATACCACACATAAATCACGCGAATAGCATAACACTCATGAATATAAATAAGATCGATCTGAACTTGCTCATTTATCTCGATGTCCTGCTAAGAGAGTGCAATGTAACGCGCTCCGCGAATAAGCTTAACATTACCCAACCGGCCATGAGCAATGGCTTAAAGCGACTCCGTGACTTATTAAATGACCCCTTACTGGTCAGAACCAGTGAAGGCATGAAGCCCACAGAAAAAGCCCTCAGACTACAGCCTATTGTACGTAAGGTGCTGCTTGAACTAGAAGAAGCCTTACAACCTGAAGCCGATTTTAACGAAAGCACCAGTACCCGAGTCTTTCGCATAATGGCCAGTGATTACGCCGCTTCGACTGTGATTCCAAAGCTACTAAATCGCCTACGTGAATACGCCCCAGGCATCACCTTAGACATAATGACGCCGAGCGATGTCACCTTTCATGATGTGGAAGCCGGCAAAATTGACATGGCGATTAACCGCTTTGAAGAACTCCCTCAATCTTTTCATCAAAAAAGTGTCTGGTTTGATACCTTTGTCTGCATGATGAGTTCAAAAAACCCTATTAAAGACCATTTTGATATCGAAGCGTATTTACAAGCACAACATATTTGGGTGAGCAAAACAGGCTTTGGCGTCGGGGTGGGGATGGACCCAACGGATGTGCAGAAATTAGGCTGGGTAGATGAAGCACTGCAAACGCTAAACCACAAACGCAGCATCCGTGTTTTTACCCGAAGCTACCATACCGCGATGCATCTCGCCCTCGAACAAGATCTGATTGCGACCCTGCCCAAAAAAGTCGCCATGGTGAATAAGAAAAACCCTGACCTTGTCATTTTAGACCCACCTTTTAACATTCCCCAAATAGAACTAAAGATGATTTGGAGCCCATTACTACACCATGACGCCAGTCATATTTGGTTTAGAAGACAAGTCATCGACGTTGCCAATGAATTAAAAGATCAATCCGAGCAATAATTAAAAGGCGGACTTTATGTTTTCTGTTTCTCACGTTCACCACGTCGCCATTATTTGTTCTGACTACGAGCGGTCAAAACATTTCTACAGCGGCATTCTAGGCTTCAAAATCCTTAAAGAAACCTATCGAGAAGCTCGCTTGTCTTATAAATTAGACCTAGCCATTAACCAAGATCAACAAATCGAGCTTTTTTCGTTTCCAACCCCACCAGCAAGACCCTCTCGCCCCGAAGCCCAAGGATTAAGGCACCTCGCCTTTGCCGTGTCAGATTTACACGCCTGTATTCAGCACCTAGAGCAGAATAATATTGCGACCGAAGAGATTCGCTTGGATGAGCTTACCGGTAAACGGTTTACGTTTTTTGCCGACCCAGACGGCTTGCCGCTTGAACTCTATGAGGCATAAAAAAACGCACAGGACGGTTAAGTCATGTGCGTTTTCCAGAACAAGGGTATTTTCAGAACAAGGCGCCATCATACTAACAACGCGACTTTTTATTCTTCAGTAGAACCCACCGCTTCTTTAATCAGCGTTTGTAGCTCGCCATTGCTCGCCATCTCAACAATGATATCGCAGCCACCAACCAACTCGCCTTTCACCCAAAGCTGAGGGAACGTTGGCCAGTTGGCAAACTTTGGCAATTCTGCGCGAATGTCTGGATTCTCCAAAATATTCACGAAGGCAAAACGCTCGCCACAAGACATTAATGCCTGTACCGCCTGTGATGAAAAACCACACTGAGGCGCGCGAGGGTTGCCTTTCATGTATAGCAAAATATCATTGCTGCTAATCTGCTCTTTAATTGTCTCGATTGTATTGCTCATGCTAAAAACCTCACTGTACGATTGTCTATTGATAAGGGAAAGGCGCTGCAAATCCCTTGATTAAATGAAAGACGATTAAAATCATTAAACTTGGCTCAGTTTATTGGGCCTAGTGGTATATTTACAACCCCAAGAAGACGCTTTCGTTTGTGCTTTCTCCGGTTAATTGCCCTTTACTCACTTACCCGAGTGTATTAAATTGACCGATTCCCTTTTCAAAAGACTATTAAGGAGTCCTAGCGTGTCGCCCAGACATTTTCTTACTCTGAAGGATTTATCCTCTGATGAGTTAAAACAATTGCTATTTCGAGCTTCTGAGCTTAAGAAAATCCATCGTGAAGGCGCCCTCTTTCAACCGCTGAAAAATCGCGTGCTGGCGATGATATTTGAAAAATCATCCACTCGCACCCGAGTGTCTTTTGAAGCTGGCATGGCTCAATTAGGTGGCCATGCGCTGTTTCTGTCTTCCCGTGATACACAATTGGGCCGCGGCGAGCCAGTCGAAGACAGCGCGCGGGTTATTTCCAGTATGGTCGACGCGGTGATGATTCGCACCTTTGATCACCAAACGGTTGAGACCTTTGCCAAATACTCATCGGTGCCGGTGATCAATGCGCTGACTGACGATTATCATCCCTGCCAACTGTTAGCAGACATGCAAACCTATCAAGAACACCGTGGCTCGATTGAAGGCAAAAAAGTGGTGTGGGTTGGCGATGGCAATAATATGTGCAATTCCTATATTAATGCGGCGGTATTACTTGATTTCCAGCTGGTCGTGGCCTGTCCTGTGGGCTATGAACCGAATGCGGATTTGGTCGCAGAACACAGCGATCGAGTCACTGTCCTGCATGACGCTCACGAGGCCGCCAAAGGCGCCGATTTGATCGTGACTGACGTATTTGCCTCTATGGGTCAGGAAGACGAACAAGAACAGCGTCTAAAGGACTTTAAAGGCTTTCAGGTCAATTCCTCCTTGATGGCGAAAGCCAACTCAGACGCCCTTTTCATGCACTGTCTACCCGCCCACCGTGGCGAGGAAGTGTCGGCTGACGTCATTGACCACCCTGATGCTGTCGTCTGGGATGAAGCAGAAAATCGCCTACACGCGCAAAAAGCGTTGCTTGAATTTCTCTTGTGTCGATAACGACATTAACACGCTCGGTGTAAACCTTCGTTTCTCCGAGCGGGTTAATTTTCAAGCCTGGAACAAACGCATCAACAGTAAAGTACTATGAGTATTGAAGTGCTATGAGTATTATCGAAGTTAGGCATTTAAAAACACTGACGGCATTAAGAGAAACAGGCAGTTTAGTCGAAGCCGCCGAACGAGTTCACTTGACCCAGTCCGCCCTCTCTCATCAGCTCAAAGATCTTGAAGAAAAACTAGGCTGTCCACTTTTCATTCGAAAAACCAAACCGGTTCGCTTCACCAGTGCGGGGTTACGCTTACTGCAACTCGCAGACGACGTATTACTTTCATTTCGCTCGGCTCAACGCGATATTCAACGCTTCGCGGAAGGCGAAAGCGGGCGTCTACACATCGCCATCGAATGCCACAGCTGTTATGAATGGCTGATGCCCACGATTGACCATTTTCGCGAACATTGGCCCGATGTCGAACTCGACCTTTCAACGGCTTTTGGCTTTATGCCTCTGCCAGCATTGGCGCGGGGCGATTTGGATCTAGTGGTAACCTCCGACCCCCAAGACATCCCCAATATTGAATACATACCTTTGTTCCAATATGAGTCTCAGGTCGCTTTATCTCGACACCACCCACTGGCCAAAAAAGAATTTTTAAGCCCAGAAGATTTCGCCAAAGAAACACTCATTACCTATCCGGTAGAAACAGAACGTCTGGATATTTTTAAGCACTTTCTAAACCCAGCCGATATCTCACCCGCCAAGATTCGCCACAGTGAATTAACCCTGATGATGATGCAATTAGTCGCCAGTGGCCGCGGAGTTTGCTGCCTACCAAACTGGGCATTAACGGAATACACGAATCGGCAATATGTGATTACCAAGTCGCTGGGTGAAGAAGGGGTTTGGTGTAAATTATACTTGGCCATTAGAAAAGATCAGCGCGATAACGCCTATATGGAAGATTTGATTTCGACCGCCTCGAAAACGTGCTTTAAGAACCTAAAAGGCATTCTGGCGCCAGAGCTTTAATTTTACCGTAAGGCTGCCAGCATCAGGACAAGGTGTTCTGATGCTGGCTACGCGACCAAATGAAACTAAACTTCGCTCCACCGGTTTCACTTGCATCAATCAGCACAGCGCCACCATGCCAAAAGGCAATGCGCTGCACAATGGCCAAGCCTAATCCGTATCCGCCAGAAGCACGTGTTCGACTGTTGTCTAACCGCTGGAAGGGGACAAAAACCTTATCCCTGTCTTCAAAGGCGATACCTGGGCCGTCATCTTCAATGTCTAATTGCCAACGCTCGGCGTCATAAGAAAAAGAAACCACTATCTTGTCTGTGGCATATTTCGCGGCATTCAAAATAAGATTCTGCAGCGCTCGGTTCAAATGATGTTCATCTGCTATGGCCACATCATCTTGTCGAATATCGACTTCCACGTGCAAATGCTGAAGCAGCAAATGGTTATGCTGCAAGATACCGTTAACCAATTGGAAAACCGAAACTTCCTTGAAGTTTAGCGCTAATGACCCACCTTCTAATTTTCCATAGGTCAGTACTTCATCAACCAAGGTATTTAGCTCTTCCACATCGCCCTCTAACCCCTCAATCGTTTTCGCAACAATGGGGTCAACTTCATCCTTCATCACTTCTAAGCCAAATCGTAGACGAGCGATAGGGGTTCTCAGTTCATGAGAAATGGCATTGATCATTTCCCGTTGCACTTTTAATAAGCGCTGAATATGAGACGACATTGAGTCAAACGAATACGCCAGCTCTTTCAACGTGCCACTGCTATCGGGAATACCTTTAGGGACACCACTTCGACCCCGAGCAATTTGACGCGTAATGCTCTCAAATGTTTTGCGCTTAAAATCCAACGCAACCAGCTCACGCCAAATTAAAATCAACATGATGGCAATGCCTACGCCAACCACGACAACAACAATCCATGTCAAAGAGAGCGTATTACTATGGGTCACAGACAAGTACAGAGAACGGTTAGTGTCATCGTCTTTCCAGACAAAACCATATTCACTGTAAACACCATGCACTAGGGCAACGCCCGTCAAGGAGTCTGACAACTCAGGTGAAATGGGTTTTATGGAGAGGCAAGGCATGCTTTCTAACAAAGCAACTTTATCTTGGGAGGAGAGTTTTTCACTCAGTAACAGCCGCTTTAATAAGGCCTCTAACTGAAATAACGAATCGCTTTGTACCGCACGACCCACTAATACTGGCGCATCGATATCGCCAAACGTTAACTGATAACTGTTATCGGGAAACCTTAACCATTTTTTCTCGCCAATGAGCCGCGATACCGCCTCGACAGACAGGGAAGGCGTACCTTCAACCGCCCAGCTAAATTGCGATTCAGGAAGTTGACGACTAATATTGGTCAGCAGCAAGGCCGAACTGAATTCAGCATCCGCACAAAGTAGCTGTTCCACTCTTGCGGTGCCAAAACGTATTTGAATAAACTCCATGACAAGATAACACGCAGCGACAATAACCACACCGCCAAAAAGCAGATGTCGATATAAACGCCACATTTCTGTTTTCATGGGGCGTTATACATCTTTAACGAACAAATAACCCTTGCTACGAATCGTTTTTATGCGCCGTGGATGAATCGGATCATCCCCGATTTTAGAGCGAATACGCGAAATTCTGACATCGACAGAGCGATCTTGGCCATCATATTCAATACCTCGCAACTCACCGAAAATTTCTTCTCGACTCAAAATTCGCCCAGCATTGCTAGACAACAACCACAGCAAGTCAAACTCAGCGCTCGTCAGTTCTACCTCTTCGTCTTGTAACCAAGCCTCACGCCGAGAACTATCAATGGTCAGTGGGCCGAAGGTCAAATGCGGCTCAGCGATAGGTTCCTCAGCCGTCAAATCAACATCTTGCGTGCTACGACGCAATAAAGACTGCACTCGCGCCAGCAACACTCTAGGTTTAGCTGGTTTGGAAACATAATCATCGGCGCCGATCTCTAAACCCAAAATTTGATCTACATCGTCACTGCGAGCCGTTAGCATGAGTATGGGCTTTTTATAGTCATTGCGCACACTTCGACAGACTGTAAAGCCATCTGCACCAGGCAACATAAGATCAAGAATAACAAGTGAAGGCTGCTCTGAAATGATACGAGAAATAGCTTTTCGACCATCTGACTCAATGCCAACATTGAAACCATTTTTCTGTAAATATTCCTGCGTGAGCAAGGCTAAGCGCTCATCATCTTCAACAATCAAAATGCTTTGCTTATCATCCATATTCATTCGGCGCCCTCATCCTGCTATCATCGATTAAATTTTAATGGCTTACTTTTTATGGTTGTAAAATCAACGACCTAGAATCAATCTACTAAAAGATCTCGATATTGTCTAACTCTCTCGCGATTTACACCAAAATCCGAATAGCCAACACGCGAAGCAGAACGAATGTGTATCACACTGTCCGCTTCAGGCAGATAAAACTCAACATCATCAATGAAGCCAACAAGATGACTTTTCACTTCAAAATGCACGTAACCAAGGTAACGACTTATTATACGCGTGTTACCTTTAGCCAATATAGAAGACTCTATAAGCAACTGGGTTTCTTTGCGATCGCCGCGATAAATAATCGGCTCAATATAATGCGCTACATCATCAGATTGCGCTTGAGTAGAGACACAATTAGGCGAAGAAGGGCAGGATTTTAATAATCCGTCGGTAATACCAAGCCCTTCTGGTGACTTGTTCGACATACTGACATAAATAAAAAAACCGACAAAAAAGACAACAATCAGTGCAATAATCCAGCGCCCCATACTTCTTCGACTCCCCATCGATTTTTATTTCTATCCTTAACGAAACGATCTTTTACCTGGTTTTTTTGGTTTAAATTCAGGCTTATCATTACTCTGCCAATCAAAGCCTTTTGCGGAGCGACGAGCACCACCCGCCGTAGCTTTGTTTTTATGGCGTTTCACTTCCAATTTTTGCTGTTGCGTTTTGGGTTTCAATTCAGACAATTTAAGGTCTACCATGGCGCACAATGAATTAACATCAGGCTCTTCCATTTCCACCCAACGGCCTACTTTTGCTTTGGATGGCAAGAAAACAGGGCCGAAACGCACTCGTTTTAGACGGTTTACTTTTACGCCTTGTGATTCCCAAAGACGACGCACCTCACGGTTACGACCTTCCATCAAGCACACATAGAACCAACGGTTAATACCTTCTCCGCCGCCATCAACGATGTCAGTAAACTTAGCAATACCGTCGTCCAGCGTGACGCCTTTTTTCAGGGTCGCAATATTGTCCTCTGTCACCTCTCCCATGACGCGAACCAGATATTCTCGGTCAATTTCTGTCGAAGGGTGCATCAAGCGGTTTGCCAACTCACCATCGGTGGTAAATAACAACAGTCCTGAGGTATTAATATCCAAACGCCCAACCGCAATCCAGCGTTCGCCGCGTAGTTTAGGCAATTTATCAAACACAGTCGGTCGACCTTCAGGGTCTTTGCGAGTACATACCTCACCTTCTGGTTTGTTGTAAATAATAACGCGGCGATTTTCACCGGCTTCCGTCGCCACGATCGCGTAACCGTCGATTGTGATCGTGTCTTTGGTGCTGACTCGGTCGCCCAATGTCGCAACCTCACCATTTACCAATACACGTCCTTCACGGATGCGGTTTTCCATTTCACGACGTGAACCTTGGCCAGCTCTTGCTAATACTTTTTGTAACTTCTCGTCCATTACGAACCTCTTAGAGGGAATGCTTCTCAGCAACCCAGTTTTGATGATATAAATTCTACGGCATTATAAGCCAGACAGCGTGAGCCTTGACAGCTGAATATTCAACAATTTACGCAAACGGCGCTGGATCACCCGCCCCCAGCCGAATCACTTCGATGCTGTCAGCGTCCAATTTCACCACGGTCGTTGGCTGAATGCCACAATAGCCGCCGTCAATCACTAAATCTAACGCATGTTCAAGCGTATCGCGAATATCATAAGGGTCGGTCATGGTGTCTGTCTCACCGGGTAAAATCAGCGACACACTCATGATTGGTTCGCCCAGTTCTTCTAACAGCGCCGACACTATATTGCTCTTTGGAATACGAATCCCGATGGTTTTTCGTTTCGGGTGCAAAAGTCGCCTAGGCACTTCTGAAGTGGCGCTAAAAATAAAAGTATAAGGACCCGGTGTATTATTTTTTAACAGCCGATAAAGGCGATTATCAAATCGAGCATAGGTCGATATCTCCGATAAATCGCGGCATACCAAGGTAAAATTGTGCTTATCATCTAAACGTCGAATGGCGCGAATACGATCCAGCGCGGCTTTATCACCTAGATGACAACCCAGCGAATAACCACAATCCGTTGGATAAGCAATCACCCCACCATTACGAATCACTTCTGCCGCTTGCTTTATGAGACGTACTTGAGGGTTTTCGGGGTGTATCTGAAAAAATTGGCTCAACCTAGTATCCTCTTCTAAAATATTCTCTAATCATGAACTATGGCCAAGTTTGCCAAACTAAATCCACTTCACTTTCATGTATCTGAGTAAACTTGCCCACCTGCATCCAAGGTCCAAATGGCCCATGGTAATCACTGCCCGCTGAGGCTTTTAAACCGAACTCTCTTGATAATCGCTCCAGCAAACGCACACTGTCTGGACGCTCATTACCCGAGGCCACTTCCATCCCCGTTCCTCCCCACCGTTTAAAATCACCCAATAGGCGTTTTAATTTACTAACGGTCAGAGGGTAGCGTTTCGGATGCGCTAACACCAATTCCATATTATGACCAGAAAGCGCGCCTAGCACCGCTTCCAGATCTGGCCACACATCGCGTATTTGACCTAGTTTTTTATTGCCAAGGTAACGATCAAAGGCTTTATTGGCATCTTTTACAACGCCTTTTTCGATCAATAACTGAGCAAAATGCGGTCGACCAAGCTGGCTTTCACCCGCTAAGGCAATCGCCTCATCAAACAAATCGGGCAAACCTTGCTTGATTAATAAATCCGCTATGCGCCGGGCGCGGTCAAGACGTATCGCCTGATTGCCTTTCACAATAGACAACAACGCCGAATTATCCAGCGAAAAATTCAACGCCACCATATGCAAAGGAATTCCGTTCCACTGGGTCGATAGCTCAACACCGTGAATAAAGCTCAGTCCGTGCTCTGCTGATCGTAGACTTGCCTCTGCCACCCCATCGATCGTGTCATGGTCGGTTAAGGCAAACAGCGAAACATTCTGCTCGACGGCAAGATCAACCAGCGCGGTTGGCGAAAGCTTGCCATCCGAACGGGTAGAGTGTGAGTGTAAATCGATTTTTCGATAACGGGCGGTATCAGGCATAGATTGGCTGTTCTTTAAAAGGAATGGTGGTTATCATTCGTTCAGCATACCTAAATTGGTTTTTAGATGACAATATTATTCGTTTTTCTACAGAAGGAACAATCATGCTTTACTCCATTATTAGCGAAGATGTAACAAACAGCCTTAGTGCGCGTCAAAAAGCACGTCCAACTCACTTGGCTCGCTTAGAAGTACTGCAAAATGCAGGGCGCTTAGTATTAGCCGGACCCAATCCAGCCATAGATTCAGACAACCCTGGCGATGCGGGTTTTTCAGGAAGTGTCGTCATCGCTGAATTTGCCAGCCTTGAAGACGCCAAAGCGTGGGCAGACGCAGACCCTTATGTGGCCGCAGGGGTTTATCAAAACGTCGCAGTAAAACCCTTTAAACAAGTGTTCCCAAACGCCTAAAACCCCACCCTAGCCCTCCCCTTCAAAGACACAAGGGGAGGGAATAAAACCACAAGACTAGCACCTCCCCTGCCAAGGGGAGGCTGGGAGGGGGTTATTTTTTAACATCGGAATGACCTAAATCCCTTTCTGGGTCTATCACGTCTCGCATTCTTTGTTTTAACACTTTGGCTTCTGGGAAACCTTCTTCGGCTTTGCGGCACCAGATTTCTTCGCCATTGACTCTGACTTTAAAAATCCCGCCTTGTGTGGGTAATAAAGTGACGCTTTTAATATCCTCATCAAAGGTTGTTAACAGCTCTTGAGCCAGCCAAGCAGCGCGCAACATCCAGCGACATAAGGTACAATATTCAATTTCTACGGTTGCAGTTCGCATTTGCTTTCTCTCCGATAAGTTAACGTTCGTCTCTATTAATCAAGGAACTCTCTCATGCGTAAATCTATCATTACCGGTCTCGCTCTACTCCTTTTTTGTTCGCAACTGCAGGCAACTGAAGTCGATATTGTTACCAACCTAGGCACGATCCGAGTCGATTTAGAAGACGATGCCGCTCCTAAAACCGTCGCCAACTTTCTCCGCTACGCCGACGAAGGCTTTTACGAAGGTACCATTTTTCATCGTGTTATTCGTGGCTTTATGACACAAGGCGGCGGATTCACAGAGGACTTAGAACGCAAAAAAACCCACAAAGCGGTTGCTTATGAAGGCGACAATGGTTTGGCCAACAATAGAGGGACACTTGCCATGGCTCGTACGCAAGATCCAAACAGTGCCACATCCCAGTTTTTCATTAATCAAGTGGACAACGTCTTTTTGAATCACGGTGTACGTGGCGGTGCGGGTTATACGGTTTTTGGTAGCGTTATTTCCGGTATGGACGTCGTCGATGCCATTTCAGCGGTTTCCACTTCAACGGTTGGACCTTATCAAAATGTCCCCACCACACCGGTGATTATCGAGAGCGTGACGCGTGTTAACTAGTTACCAGTTAGACTCTCCTGAATTAAGTTGGGGCGAGGATGGCGCGCCCCACTCCAACCTGTTTGATGATGTGTATTTTGATAAAGAATCAGGCTTGGAAGAAACCCGCCATGTGTTTTTAAAAAACAACCAACTAAGCGAGCGTTGGGCCTCGCTGCAAAAAAAGACTTTCGTCATTGCGGAAACGGGGTTTGGCACCGGGTTAAATTTCTTATGCGCATGGCAAGCTTTTTTAACCCAAGCCGCCAGTGATAAACAGTTGCATTTTATCTCGGTAGAGAAATACCCACTAAGCAAAAGTATGCTGACAGCCGCGCTAAACATGTGGCCATCGCTAAACCATTACAGTCAGCCACTGATTGATGCCTACCCAGAGGTTTGCCATGGTTTTCATCATCTTGAGTTAGCACAAGGACGCATCCAACTGTCGCTTTGGTTTGGTGACGCAGAAGACGGTTTTGCCGCGCTTGATGCCGATGTCGATGCTTGGTTTCTGGATGGCTTCGCCCCCAGTAAAAATCCGCAAATGTGGTCAGACACACTTTTTAAGCACATCCATCGCCTGAGTCATCAAGGGACCACTTTTTCGACCTTCACCGCGGCCGGCATCGTGCGCAGAGGGCTGAAAAGCGTTGGCTTCGAGGTGCGTAAAGTCAAAGGCTTTGGTCAAAAAAGAGAAATGACCGTTGGCGAACTCAATCAGCCAACACCGCCGTTAACAGAGCGTATGTCACAGGGCCAATCTTGGTTTAACCTGCGCAGCGATAGCACCGCAGAAGTCACTAAAGTATTGGTTGTTGGCGCCGGGTTGGCAGGGGCAAACACCGCTTATGCGCTTGCCAAGCAAGGCATACGAGTGGAAGTGTGGGAACAAGGCAGCGTTATTGCTGGCGGCGCCTCAGGTAACCCACAAGGCATGCTTTATCCAAAACTCACCACCCAAGACAGCTTTCTCAATCGTTTTTATCTTGCCGCTTATTTGCACGCCACACGCTTTTACAGCGCGCTGGATAAGCAACGGACTTTTTGGGATCCGTGCGGCCTTATTCAACTCCCTAAACACGACAAAGAAGCAGAGCGCTTCCAAAAACTGCTGCAACAACAACTCTACCCTAAAAGCGTTTTGCAAGCCTCAACACAGAAGCCAGGCAGCTTATTATTACCTTTATCAGGCTGGGTCATCCCCAAAAAGCTCTGTGAAACACTCCTATCTCACCCGAACATTCAGCTCAGACTCAATACCGCACTAAAGGAACTGCAATCCACCACGCTCCAGCCAGAAGACAAAACCGCAATACGCTGGCGGGCCATTGCAGCCAACCATTCAGATACCTTCTCTCATGTTGTGTTATGCACGGCGAATGACACCAATGAACTCAGCAACCTTCCTCATCTGCCAATTTACCCAATTCGCGGACAAGTAGCGCAGATGAACATAGAAGACGCGGTCAACGCTTGCCTGCAAAAAGGCGAATCTGCCGAAAAAATAGACATTGAACAAGTATTGTGTGAATTTGGTTATGTTTCGCCGCCGATTGATGGTCTGATCCATTTTGGTTCGACTTATGATCTAAAAGACCAAGACACAGCGGTACGAGAGGAAGGACACAAGCGAAATCTCACCATTCTAGAAGATCTACTTGGCTTAAAAGGCAATACATTTAAAACAGAAGATTGCCAAGGCAGAGTCGCATTTCGTTGCGCCGTGACAGATTACACGCCGATTGTTGGCCCGATACAATCAACAGAAGTCTATCAGCAGGCGTATTCGACACTGAGCAAAAATGCAAAATGGCGATCCGATAACATCGCCGAATTAAATCAACAGCTTTACGTCAATATTGGCCATGGTTCGAGAGGCTTAATTTCCACCCCATTGAGTGGCCGCTACATCGCAAGTTTGATTGCCGGCACACCATCGCCCTTGGAGCAAAATGTCAGCCACACATTACACCCAAGCCGCTTTATTATTCGTGATTTAAAGCGCAGCCAGAAAGTCTAATATTGTCAAAGCAGGCCATTGCCACGACAGGCCATTGTCACGGCTGGCAACGGTCAAATGCTGTGCCGTGACACTCCTACCATGACACTCTTACGACTCAAATAACTCGCAAGCACTTGGAATCAATTCAACAAATCGATTCGAGGTTTGTGGGCGATAAATATATTTATTAAGGTTTGGCAGCAAGGCGCGCAATTGATCGCTTAACTGCAGCAAGCTTGGATTAATAGGCTCATAAGGATAGATATGATCCTGCAAGCTTAATTTGTGCAATTCATCCAGCTCATCTTGTAGAATGCTTTTCATCGCAAAAAATCGATCTTTCTGATTAATATCATTGGTTTCCCAATACGCATCAGAAAACGCCGAATTTAGTTCGTAAAAGATATGCAAGGCATCAGCAACATTTTTTTTAGACATATTATCTCCATCTTTTTCAGCAATCTTCATATTGCCCCTTGTATTGTTTAACCCTAACCTTATAACCTACATTCTAAACGTGAATCAATATAGGTGAATACCCCTTGAGTACGACAATGAATCATGACGTGACTTCTGACAATCTCTGGCAATCTTTGCAAGCAGAAGCAGACAAGCTTGCCCAAGATGAGCCTATTTTGGCCAGCTACTTTAACACCACTATTTTGCGTCATGACACATTATGTTCAGCATTAAGTTTTCTGCTTGCCAGCAAGTTAGACAGCATATCCATTCCCGCTATGGTATTACGAGAAGTATTCGAAGAAGCCATGGCAGATACTCACTCTGGCATTGTTAGATGCATCGAGCAAGACATTTTAGCCATAAAAGAACGTGATGCAGCGTGCGATACTTTCACCACGCCACTGCTGTTTTTTAAAGGCTTCCACGCGCTGCAAACCTACCGTGTGGCCAACTGGCTATGGAAGAACAACCGCAAGAGCTTAGCCTTGTACCTGCAAGGCCAAATGTCGATGGTGTTTAGCGTCGACATTCACCCAGCGGCAACCATCGGCTGCGGTGTCATGCTCGACCACGCCACTGGCCTTGTGGTCGGCGAAACCTGTGTGATTGAAGACAACGTCTCTATTTTACAATCGGTTACCCTAGGCGGCACAGGCAAAGAACATGGCGATCGTCACCCTAAAATACGCTCAGGCGTATTGATTGGCGCTGGCGCCAAAATCCTTGGCAATATTGAAGTCGGTGAAGGGGCAAAAATTGGCGCGGGCAGCGTGGTATTAGAAGCGGTTGAACACCATACAACCGTGGCGGGTGTGCCCGCCAAAGTTGTCGGCCACAATACCGAAGAAGAGCCATCCAGAGTCATGGATCACAACATCAACCACTGCGTTCGCGATTGCGTGGAATAATACGCCACCAATAAATAACCCCGCCCCAAGGGGCGAGGTATCGGTACGTTATTCGAAAAATGCTAGACTTTGTTCATATCTCATTCCCTCGAAAGAGGTTGTCGCTAAACGAATTCCGTGATCTTGTCGTGCCTTTAGGCCGACAAAAAACACACCACGACAAATTACGTCTTGTCGGGCTAAAGCCGCGACCTACAAAAACCAATATAAATCAACCAATTGTAGATTAAATAACATCTCATGCCTGACCATAGTCGTAATGACTTAACGCCTCTTTCGGAATCATCTTGATGGTTTCACTCTCTGTATCAAACAACAATACAGCGTCCCCACTTCGTAATGCTCTTAGCGCCTGATCACGTTTTTGCGCCACAGACAGATCATAATCGCCATAATCTGTGCCGTCACGAGAGACGATATCATCCAAAATAGTGTCTAAGGTATCTGGGGCCAACGAATCGTAAGGTATTAGCGTATCCAATTAGATCGCTCCATATTGACTCAGCAGGGCAATGACACCCGCTTCATCAATGATTGGTACATTAAGAGATTGGGCCTTAGTCAATTTCGAACCGGCTTTTTCACCGGCGACTAAGCAATCTGTTTTGGCAGAAACGGAACCACTCACTTTAGCACCGAGCGCTTGCAATTTGTCTTTTACTTGATCACGGCTAAGTTGACTCAACGACCCCGTCACAACATAGGTTTTACCTATAAGCGGCAGCTCATCAGCAGACGCTTGCTGTTTTTTCTCCCAGACCACGCCAGCGTCAAGCAAACCTTGAATGGTTTCTCTGTTTAATGCTTGCTCAAAAAACAGCCGTACATGTTGCGCCACGATGGGGCCAACATCGTCAACGCCGACCAAACTCTCTTGGTCTGCTGCCATTAATTCATCCAATTCGGTGAAGTAATTCGTTAACGCACGAGCCGTTGCTTCCCCTACTTCGCGGATGCCCAACGCATAAATGAAGCGGTTGTATTGCGTATTTTTTGCCGTTTCGATGGAAGCCAGCAGCTTCTCAACCGACTTTTGCCCCATGCGCTCCATCGATAATAAGGTCGCTTTTTTCTCACTGAGAGTGAAAATACCCACCGGCGTTTTAACCAGCCCTTGATCCACCAGCTGCTCAATCAGCTTATCGCCAAGCCCATCGATATCCATGGCTTTGCGAGATACAAAATGCTTTAACGATTCTTTTAGTTGCGCGCCACAGACCAAACCGCCAGTACAACGAATAATCGCTTCGCCTTCGACCTGCTCTAAATCCGAACCACAAACCGGACACGCGGCTGGAAACACCACTTCCACGGCATTGTCAGGGCGTTTATCCATCACAACCTGCACGACTTTGGGGATCACATCGCCAGCACGATGAACAATCACATAATCGTTCACTTTGACACCCAAACGGGCAATCTCATCTTTATTGTGCAAGGTCGCATTGGAAACCGTCACGCCACCCACAAATACCGGCTCTAATCGCGCCACAGGCGTAATCGCACCGGTACGACCGACTTGGAAATCCACCCCCAATACTCGGGTCATTTCTTCCTGTGCGGGAAACTTTCTGGCGATGGCCCAGCGTGGCGCACGCGCAATGAAACCCAATTGATTCTGCTGGGCGATTTGATCCACTTTATAAACGATACCGTCGATGTCGTAGGATAAGCTGGCACGCTTTTCATTAAGCCTTTCGTAGTACTCAATACAGCCTTGCGCGCCTTCTGCTGTTGCCATCAAATCATTGGTACGAAAGCCCCACTCGCTTAACTGCAACAAGCCCTCGTAGTGGCTTTTCGGCTGCTCCCAACCTTCCACATAGCCGATCGAATAAGCGCACATCACTAAGGGACGCTTAGCGGTGATCTTAGGGTCAAGCTGGCGCAGACTGCCTGCTGCCGCATTACGCGGGTTCACAAAGGTTTTTTCGCCTTGCTCAATCGCCAAGGCATTAAGCTTCTCAAAGCCGTCTTTTGGCAGATAGATTTCACCACGCACTTCTAACACCGCAGGCGGCGTTTTAGTACGTAACTTCAGGGGCACAGAGTAAATCGTTTTGATATTCGAGGTAATGTCTTCGCCAGACAAGCCATCGCCGCGAGTAACACCGCGCACCAAACGACCATTCTCATAACGCAAACTAATCGCCAAGCCATCTAGCTTAGGTTCACAGCAATAAGTCACTTGATCGGTATTGAGTAATTTTCGAATGCGCTGATCAAAGTCAGACAAGGACGCGTTATCAAACGCATTGTCCAACGACAACATAGGCACAGTATGGGCAACGTTAGCAAAACCACTGTCTGGCTTTTCGCCCACTCGCTGGGTCGGGGAATCGGCTTGAACCCAATCCGGGTGCTCAGCTTCTATCGCTTGCAGCAACTGATAATCACGGTCGTACACGGCGTCAGGCACGATTGGCGCATCTTTCACATGATAGGCATAGCTGTAATCATTAAGTTGCTGAATTAAGTCCAGCATCTGCTGATGCGTCATGTTTGTCTCTTGGCTCATAGATAAATAAACTCGAAAAATTCTTCAGACCTGCATTGGATAACAAACAGGAAAACAATCAAGGCCCCTTAGGGCCTTGATGCATACTATTGTTTACTGCGCATTAAGCGGCGACGCTCAAAATCCCGTATTCGCTGACGACAATGGGCGATCGTTTGCTCACTCATTGGGCTTCGGCGCTCATCTCGTAACTCTCCGCCTAGGTTGCGCACTAAGGTTTGCGCTGTTTCAAGCATAAAATCAAAGGCTTTCATGCTGTTTTTGGGTCCCGGTAGCCCCATGAAAAAACTGACGCCGGGGCAATCGTTTTCCCCCATGGTGTCCAAATCAAAGGTGCCAGGTTCAATGGCGTTGGCCATACTAAATTGCACTCGACCACGATCAAAACCATCTTCATGGCGATGGAAAATATCCATTTCGCCATAGCGCATACCGCAATTCAAAATAAGCTGAAGCAACTCCATCCCAGAAAAACTCTGGCCTTCTGGAGCAAAAATATTAATGACGATGACTTCTTCTATTTCAGCAATATGCTTATCTTCTTCCACTGTCTCTAGGTCTTCGGCGGCCGTGTTTGAAGCCACCTGATCCATATCAATTTCTGAATAACTGCGCTCATAATCTTCATAACGCGGCCCATCTTCATGATGGTTTTCAGTCACTGGCGCATCAAGATCAAGCTCATCTTGTTCATAAAAACCGTCGTCTGAATAATTTTGCTCTGACACCGCCGAATCACCAAAGTCTCGTTCGGGTACCAAAGAAGCCAGCTCATCCAGATGCAAATCGGCGTCTCGATCCATTTCAGGGCCAGAATCTACTTTGTGAGGAACATCCGTTAGCGGTGCTTTAGATGTCTTCCTCGCATTTTCAAAGGCACTAATAATAGGGTTTTGAGCAGAAAAGCCTTCTTCTTTAGGCGGCTTTCGGCCCTCTGGTCGCACCAAGGCGTCGCCTTCAAGGTCGTCTGTGTCCGCAAGATCATTATCCTGAGCCGTGTATTCTTGGCCTTTTTTATAGCGACGAAATCCATCTATGAGGATAGCGACAATAATGACGACCCCAATCAAGATTAGCCATTCACGCAAGCTAAATTCCATTACCTATTCCGAATCACATCAATTAAAGTGGACTGTATTATCAAACGAAGCGCTTTAGGTTTCAATTACAAGGCGACCTTGATGGCGAAAATCTCTTTACTATTTGTCAGTAGACCATGTTTTATACCGATAATTCGACCTTTTGTCAGATCATTGTCATTAATACTCGATAATTTCACCACCACATCTACTTTTTTTGTTTCCGCCAGTGTCGCGGTTGGCATCAGGGCATCAAGATTGGTGAGTAAAATAAGCGGTTCTAAGTCCTCAGGAAACACACGCTGTATGGCGATCGGCATTTTCTCCCCTTCTGCCAACGCATAAACCAGTAAAACATCGTCTGACCGCCAAGGCCGAGCGTTCGCATCCCATTCAATTTTCACCGCCAGTTGATGCGTAATAATAGGCGCCACTTGCTGATAATCAATGCGACCAAGTTGTCGAGCCTTCGCAATAGCAGACAACAGCGCCAAACGCTCTGCCGAGCGGACGCTATAACGAATCGCCTCCTGCCACGCCAATACGGCCCCTAAATAGTTGTGCTGTGCAAATTCCGCCACGCCCTTTAAATCCAGCGCCGTGGCTTGAGTAGGATCTTGTTGCAAAATAGTCTTCACCACGGTTTGCATTTTTGGCGAACTTTGATTGTCATTGGCATAAAAAATTGCCAACGCATATTCTGCCAATAAGGCCACTCGGTCCTCTGCATGCTGCGGACGTTTTTCTAAGGCTTTTTCAAACGCGGTGACGGCTTCTTGGTACTTCCCAGCGCTCACATAATCGCTTGCTAGATAATACCAATCTTCTGTTCTGCCATAGCGTTCACTACGATATTGCAAAAATTCCGTGATTTTCTGCGGCGTCAGTTGTTGTGTTTGCAAATCTTGTGTAAAAACCACTTCAGCGGCATAACCAAGTTTTTGGTACAGGCTCACACTGCCCAACACCATGATCGCCATAGCCCCCAGCATCAACCAACGGGCAAAAGAAACATCCGTGCGAAAAAAATGTTTTCGTCGCTTACCAACAGCACCGACTTCATGTTCGACATCCGCTAAAAGCTGGTTCGACTCACTGGGCGTCAAGCGCCCAGCGTCCCGTTCTTCCGCGATTTCTACCCGGCGCAGCGTAGCAAATGCTTGACGCTCTTGCTCTTCATTGCCACCAACACTATCGCTAAGACTGTTACCAGCATATTGCGCAAGCACGCCATATAAATACACCATACTCAGGACTATCATGGAAATCATGGCTAGATACGCAATCATCACAACCCACCTCCGCGCCGTTTACGGTTTGTCATTACCACGCCAACAAAAGCTAGAAAGCCCAACCCGAGCAGAATAAAGGGCCCATACCACAGTAAGAAAGTCGCGGAAGAATGCAGCGGACGATACAAGACAAAAGAACCGTAACGGGCGACCATGTAATCAATAATTTCTTGATCTGTCTTGCCTTGCTCAATCATCTGATGCACCTGCTCTCGCAAATCGATGGCAATAGCAGAACTTGAATCGGCCAGATTTTGGTTCTGACATTTTGGGCAGCGCAACTCGGCAACCAAACTTTGATAACGGGTTTTGTGCAATGCTGAACTAAACGTCATTTGCTCTTGAGCCAAAGCAGACCAGGAAAAACACATGACAAAAGACAATAATACCCCTCTAAAAAACCTCATTTCATATAGCCTTTTATTGATGGCCAATTCTCGGCACTAATGACGCCTTGGAGTCGATAAACCACCACACCAGCACTGTCGACCACAAAGGTTTCGGGGGCGCCAGTGACCCCCATATCGACACCAAAATGTCCCCTCTCATCCATCAGTACCCACTGATAAGGATCGCCTTTTTGCGCCAACCATTGCACCGCAAGCGCTTGTTGATCTTTATAATTAATGCCGACTATAGGCACGCCAGACTTCGCCAGTTGCATTAAAAAAGGATGTTCAAGATGACAAGCAGGGCACCAGGTGCCCCAAAAGTTGACTAGGTAAGCGGTCTTTGGCAAATCGCTTTGTGTGTAAACTTGGTCATTCTGCAGAGACACCAAGGCAAAGTCAGGTAGTTTTTTGCCGACCAAGGCCGAAGGCATGTATTGCGTATCTTTGCCTAGCTGAAAATACAATAGGCTGCCAAGTAACAAGAAAACCACTAGCGGTATAAACAACACTATTTTACGCATCTTAGATTCCTGCCCTTTTGCGATAACGCTTATCCACTGCCGCCAACAATCCACCCGCCATCATCATCAACCCACCCAGCCAGATCCAGCGTACAAAAGACTTCACATAAATCCGCACGCCCCACGCGGAATCGTCCAATTGTTCCCCCAAGGAAACATACAAGTCACGCGTAAAACCAGCATCCAAGGCGGCTTCGGTCATCACTTGCTGGCGGGTGGTAAAGAAGCGCTTTTCAGGATGAAGCACAGCAACCGCTTTATTCGCCTTGTAAGCGGTAAACTGCCCTTTGCTCGCCACATAATTCGGTCCTTTTACTTGCACCATTTGATCAAATTGAAATTCATAACCCGCCAGCGTCACTCGATCCCCGGGCGATAAGCGCAACATAGATTCCTTGCTGTTAACACTCACCATAACGATTCCCACCAAGGTAACGACCATCCCCAAGTGCGCCAATAACATGGCGTAATAATTCCTCGGCAATTGTCTAGCGCGGGGGATAATTCCCTTTGTACCAGCAGAGACTTTTTCAAACCAATCTAAAAAAGACAGCACCACCACCCAAAAGGCCACCGTCAAACTCAACCAAGCCAGAAATCCAAATTGATAATAATAAACCAGCAAAGCGGCGGCTAACATCGACACAATAGCCGCCATTAGGCACGGTTTAAACAACACGTTGAATGTCGTGTGATGCCATTTAGACAAGGGACCAACCGCCATAAAAACCATCAGCAGCAAGGCGATTGGCGTAAAGACACTATTGAAATAAGGCGCACCAACGGAAATTTTCCCCAACCCCAACACATCGAATATCAAAGGATACAAGGTGCCCAATAAAACCGTTAAGGTCAGAACCGTTAATAAAATGTTGTTGAGTAGCAACCAAGCCTCTCGCCCAGTGGCACCAAACGACACACTAGATCGAACCTCAGCCGCTCGAATGGCGTACAGTAACAAGCTGCCGCCAACGAACACCAAGAGCAACACCAAAATAAACAGACCACGCGTAGGATCCGCTGCGAAAGAATGCACTGACGTCAGCACACCAGAACGCACCAGAAATGCACCAAGCAAGGACAAACTAAAGGTGAAAATAGCCAGCAAGACGGTCCAGCTTTTGAACACTCCGCGTTTCTCCGTCACAGCTAAAGAGTGCAACAAAGCGGTTCCCGCTAACCAAGGCATAAAAGAGGCGTTTTCCACCGGGTCCCAAAACCACCAACCGCCCCAGCCTAATTCATAATAAGCCCACCAGCTTCCTAGCGTGATACCTAAGGTTAAAAATGCCCACGCAGTCGCTGTCCAAGGTCTTGCCCAACGCGCCCAGGAAGCATTCAAATTGCCAGTAATCAAAGCCGTCACCGCAAAGGCAAAGGTCACAGAGAAGCCAACGTAGCCCATGTACAAAACAGGAGGGTGAACAATCAGACCAAAGTCCTGCAACAGCGGATTTAGATCACCACCATTCAGAGGCACATCGGGTAATAAGCGAGCAAAAGGAGACGAAGTAAACAGCAGGAAGGATAAAAAACCCAAACAGACCATGCCCAACACAGACAACACAACAGGCCCAATATCCTCCGGTAAGGTGCTACTTTTCAACGCCACCGCAGAGCACCACCCCGCGAGAATCAGCACCCACAATAACAGCGAACCTTCATGCCCACTCCATAGCGCACTGAATTTATACCAAACGGGCAACTGGCTGCTTGAGTTCTGACTCACGTACAACACGGAAAAGTCATCCATCAAAAATGCCACGCTTAACAGCACAAAACTTACTAGGACCAAGACAGACATAATAAAGGTCAGCGGTCGAGCCGTTTCCAACAAGAGCCGATTGCCTTGCCAATAACCAATCAATGGCAATGAGGACAAAAACAAAGCAAAAAACAACGACAATATCAGCGAAAATTGACCTATTTCAGGTAACATAAACAGCCTAAACTCATTTAAATAGATAATTCGGTTAAAAGGGCGGCACGGCGTTTTTCAAGTTAGTTGGCGCCGAATTCTGTGCGTTTTTTAACGCCTCAGACACTTCCGGTGGCATGTATTTTTCATCGTGTTTGGCGAGCACTTGGGTGGCTGCAAAAATACCATTATCATTTAATCGACCTTGCGCCACCACGCCCTGACCTTCTCTGAATAAATCCGGCAGAATGCCACGATACTCAATCGTCACTCGATGTTGAAAATCAGTCACTTCAAAAGACACCGCCAAACTGACAGGGTCGCGCTTTATGCTGCCTTCCACCACCATACCGCCCGCACGAATATTCGTATTACGCGGGGCTTCTCCCATCACAATTTGGGATGGCGAAAAAAACAAATTAATGTTTTGCTGCAGGGCGTACATCACCAATCCGATAGCGGCGCTTAAGATCAGCAAAATCGCCGTTATTATCAGCAAACGTTTTTTTCTGACTGGGTGCATTAGCGGTTCTGGTTCCTCAACAAGCGTTTGCGTAAAATATTGCGTGTTTTTTGGCGTGTCGATAAGGTGTTCCAAACCAGCCAGATTAATGCCAACACACTAAAGCCATAGGCCGACCACACATAAGCACCGTGTGTTCCCATCGCCAAAAACTCGGTCAAATTATTAAAGGCCATTTTCCATTACCTCTTGTTGCACCCAGCTCGCTCTGTGTTCCCGTTGCAGTATTTCAGACTGCATTCGCCAAAGAACCAAACCAGCGACAAAACAATACAAACCAATCACTGAAATAAGCAAAGGCAACCACATCTCAGATGGCATCTCAGGTTTTTTCGTTAAAGTAAAGGTCGCCCCTTGATGCAATGTATTCCACAGCACCACAGAATATTTAATGATGGGCAAATTGATCAGCCCAACCACACTAATCAGCGCTGCCGCTTTATTGGCCAAGGCGATATCTTCTAACGCACGTTGCAGAGTAATAACGCCCATATAGAGGAAAAAAAGCACCAACACCGAGGTGAGCCTTGCATCCCAAACCCACCAAGTCCCCCAAGTAGGTTTCCCCCAAATAGCACCAGAAACTAAGGCGATAAGCGCCATCACAGCGCCAATCGGCGCCATGGCTTTAATAAAAATAGGCGCTATTTTTATTTGCCAAACGAGAAACACAAACCCCGACAAGCCCAACGCGAGGTAACAAGATTGCGCCAACATCGCCACCGGCACATGGATATAAATAATACGAAAACTATTGCCTTGCTGGTAGTCGACAGGCGCAAACGCCAGCCCCCATATCAAGCCCACCATAAGCGCAAAACAGCCAATACAAAACAAAGGCAAAGCCCATGATTTAAAGCAAAAGAAAAACCATTTGGGCGAGCCTAATTTATGTAACCATCTCCAGTTCATCAATTTACACTCGCTTTAACAGCAATCGCCGCGATAAAAGGTGATATCACCAAAAACAGTAAAGACAGTGCCGACAACATAGCCAATAGTCCCGCATAAGGTAAGCCAATCTGGGCGGCTTGAACGGCTAACGTGGCAAAAATAATCACCGGTAAATACAATGGCAAAATGAGTAACATCACCAAGACTGCACCCTGCCTTAATGAGACGGTTAACGCGGCCCCCATCACTCCAATCAAAAATAAACTTGGTGTCCCCAGCAGCAGGGTCATCATCAACACCCAAAAGCCCGAACGTGGCAAATACAGCATTTCGCTCAATAAAGGCATTATGATGAGCAGCGGCAGCACAACAACAAACCATTGCGCGGCCACTTTTAGCAAAATCAACAAAGGCAAAGAAAGACCACTCACGACAAGCTGCTCTAAGGAACCGTCTCGGTAATCTTCTTTAAACATTCCTTCTACCGCCATCAAGATAGCCAACACGGCAGCACACCAGATAATACCAGCGGCTGCGGGCGCCAAAAACTCAGGCGATGAGTTGATCCCGATAGGAAACAAGGCAATCACGATCACAAAAAACATCAAGGCATTAAAAACATCTTGCTTGCGACGCCACAACACCAAACATTCAGCCGTTAAAAACGAGTAATAGGTCATGACAACAAAACCACATCACGATAAGAAAACGACAACACATCCTGATGGGTGGTCAATATCACCAAACCACCAGACAAAATATGCTGTTTAATTTGTTCCTCGGCTAACGCCACTCCCGTGGCATCTAGCGAAGCAAAAGGTTCGTCCAGCAGCCAGAGTGTTTTATCACTCAGCCATAAACGCGCCAAGGCAACACGGCGCATTTGCCCCGCTGATAAGGTTTTTACAAGAGCATCAGACTGATCGTCAAGACCCAACGCCGCTAGCACAGAGGCCAACCGGCTGGCGGCTATAGACGGATAATAGCAACGAATATTTTCCTCTACCGTGAGCAGCCCCTTTACGCCAACAGAATGGCCAATGTAGAGGCTATCTTGCTGCAAAGTACTGCGATCTAATGTCACGTCTTCGCCCGAATACACTATTTTTCCTTCTAAGGGAGAGAGAATACCCGCAATGACTTTTAACAAAGAACTCTTACCCGCGCCATTCTCACCCAATATGCGCACCACTTCACCCGCTTGAAGCGTAAAAGCAAGCCCTTTACACAGGTCTCTATCCCCACGTTCAATCCAAAGGTCTGATATTGCTAAAGAAGCAGAAGGTTGCAAAAGATTTATCCAATTTGGCCGATATGAAGGTCAAGGTTAACATTGTTTGACTGCGCTGTTTTAACTATGCTGTTTTAACAGTACGGTTTCACTCTACTATTCAACTAACTGACTCATTAAGTTAAGCGAATAGAATGCAGACATTATATGAGAAGCATTTCCAAAAGCACAAACCAATAGGCAGGCGACATGATCTCTGATATCCAATCTATGCTTAATGCATCCTCAGGCAAACAGAGCAGCGCCAGTCACAATAACAGCAGCATTTTGGGAAACAAGGGTATCATTGCGAAACTAAGCAGCGAAATAAAACTCATAGAAAGCCTCAGCGTGATTAAATTTCAGGGCAGCGAATCGCTCAATTTTCAAGGCAAACCTGCGCAACTTTTACATGCAACAAGCGCACAACAACCTTTCACACTCATTAATACTGGCCCGCCTATTAATCTTGAGGGGGTCAAAAATGCACAAATGAACAAGACTCATTCACAGCAAGCATCGCTGACTATTCCAGTAGAGAATCAAACCAGCAGATCAACCACCAATCAAATGCCCCCCCAAGTTAGGCAAGCCGACAATCTTATGCTGGCGTCTCGCGTCGTCAACTTGACCGTCACGTCTGTGGCACCAGCACCCAATAACACAGGCAATACTTCACAGCCGACATCCAATACGCCACTGAGCCCTACGGCCATAGCAACCAGTACGCCGACTGTCACAGCGACTCAAGCCGCCGCAAACACCTTGCTGAGCAGTGCTCAATTAACTGCTGGCAATTCTAACCAAGCATTAACCACAACCGCAACGAACGCCACCCAGCCGATACTTGCCACCGTAAGCGATGGGCAATCTGAATTCCCCATTATCAGCCAAACAGCGCTAAAAAAAGGCGATATTATTCGCGTCATGGTAGACGCTAATAACAGGATGCAAGTGCTGCCACCAAAAACAATGACACCATCGCCTTCCCTTCAGGTAGAAGCACTCAAACACAGCCTACCTAGACAATTATCCCTTGGCGATATGTCTCAGCTGGTTAAGCAATTACACACGTTAAATGAAACATCCTCTGCAAACTTGCCGCCACCAACCCAGCAAGCGCTTAAACAACTGATGCAGCATCTGCCAACGTTAGGCACACTCACCACGTCGCCAGATGCGATGAAGCAAGCCATTCAGACCAGTGGGCTATTTTCAGAGGCGTTGCTTGCAAAGGATAGCCAGACCCAAATTCCAGCAGATTTAAAACTCAATCTCACACGCTTAAAAGACAGTCAAGAAAATACAGCACCACTGCGACTTAATAGCGTTCCAACCGAGCAGATTGCCAGTGCGATTGAACGTATTACCACCAGTCAGTTACGCCACTTTTCAGACCCAAATCAGATCAATACGCCAACCTATCCTTTGCACATAGAGCTACCAATAAAAACCGCTCAAACACCCAGTTATGTGCAAATAGAAATCGATAAAGACGCCAGTACTGAGGAACACAAAAAACAAGATAGACGCTGGTTAGTAAAGCTGAAATTTGATTTTGAAGAAACCGGACGCTTTGATGCAAGAGCCAGCATCCAAGCCAATAAAGTCGGCATTCTATTTGCGGCAGAAAATCCCGACACGGTACAAAAATTAAAACAAAGTCTGCCAGACCTAAAGCAACAGTTAAAAGACAAAGACATTAACGTCGAGAGGTTAGACGCATTTCAAGCCAAACTAGAGCAAGAAAAAGCCAATGTCATCAAAGCTCGATCGTTAATAGATGTGAGAACCTAATGCAAAAAGCCGTCGCGTTAAAATACGACTTTAGTGACGCACCAACTGTCGTCGCAAAAGGGAGTGGCTTACTGGCCGAAAAAATCATGGCAGTTGCCAAGGAAAATGATGTTCTGCTGCACCAAAGTCCTGAGCTTGTCGAAATGCTCAGCACTTTGGAGTTAGGAGAGGAAATACCGGAATCGTTATATCTGGCTGTGGCTGAGGTGATCGCCTTTGCTCACAAAATCAAAGATCATCAATGGTAATCTGAGTTTCTACGGGATTCTTGCTTTAATAAACTGATCAACTCAGCCTCGGCTCGAATAAGGCCACATTTAGAAACCAAATCATCGATAGTGGCTCCCATTTCAAGCAATTCCATTGCTCGATTGTATGACACGCCCCCCTCTTTCGATAAAATTTCAGATTGTTTTTCAACCGCAAGATTCAATTTTTTCTCAATAACGACCAAACGACGCCCCATACCAATAGAACCCGAAGCCAGCACTTGAACTTGCTTCTTTTGGTATAGCTCTACTTCCGCCTGATTATTTTTCAAATTCTTCACTCGCTTGGATAAGCGAAAACACCACACAACAACCGCCACTAAAGTAACAAACTGAAGCACGAGAAGAAGATTAAAAACCCATTGAGATTCCATCGAGTACAACTACCTTTTGCTTAAATCGACCCAACTTCGGACCATTCATCATCAGACAACAATTTATCAAGATCCACTAGGATCAATAAAATATCATTCTTATGGCATACGCCCTGAATAAATTTAGAAGACTCGTCATTGCCCACGTTAGGCGATGGTTCGATTTCAGACTGGCGTAGATAAACCACTTCCGAGACAGCGTCCACTAAAATACCAATGACATACCCCTCAACCTCCAAAATCATGATACGCGTTGCATCCGTGATCTCGCCAGAAGGTAAGCCAAAGCGCTGGCACGTATCAATAACCGTCACGACGGTACCGCGCAGGTGAATAATACCTAGGACAAAATTAGGCGCCCCCGGTACAGGAGCAACCTCAGAATAACGCAGAACTTCTTTTACCTGCATCACATTGACGCCATAAATTTCGTTTTCTAAGCGAAATGTTACCCACTGTAGCATCGGGTCTTCAGACTGGTTTGCCGTTTTTAACGCTATGCTCGTCGCCATTGTTTATCTCCAGAGATCAGCAATATAACCATTACTATTATTTGTTTGTATGATTTTTAAACCCATTTTTAGGGTCATCCAACAATTCTATAAAACCCTGTACATCTAGTATGGCACACATATGGTCAATAACCGTGCCCGCAAGCCAAGGCCGTTTGCTCCTATCACTGCGCCATTTCACCTGTGATGGTTGTAGGGTAATTGCTTCCGCAACGCGCTCACACGCAACCCCCCAATCAGAACGATCAAGCTGTATCACAAATTTAAACTTCTCTTTCATCTCACCCTGATAATGATTAGGCATTACCCAAAGCGCTGTATCGACCGTTCGAAGGTTAAACTCTCCCACGTTCGCAATCCCCATAAACCAATCAGGCTGCCCAAAAATAGCGGTCACCTTGTCTTTTCCGCTCTGAAAAATGCCACCTAGTTCAACGAGAGGAACCGCCAATTTTAATCCACCTACATAAAATAGTAGACATTCAAACCGGCCTGTTGCCCAGGGTAAAGGGTCTGTTTTCGAAATGCGTTTTTCTGGTTCTGGTTCTGGTTCTGGCTCTGGTTCTGACTGAATAACAGGTAAGCTTTCCGGTACCTCGGGCAAGTTATCAAGGTGTTCCGTAATCGCGTCTTCAAAGTCTCCAAACGAGGCATCTAATGATGAAGGTTCCTCTTCATTTAATTCAGGGTCAGATTCTGCCGACGCACCTAGATCTTCCGTTTTAGCAGTATTTTCAATCAGCTCTGCATCGTCAGCGGCTTGTTGATCCTCAATCTGCTCTTGTTCTTGCTCTTCAACCGTTTGCTCTTCTGTTGTCGCCTCTTGCAATAAATCGTCGAGATAGCGCTGAACCGCAATTTGTGGCCCGATCAGAGCCTGCTCTTTCTTTTTTGTTTCTTTCATAATTGATTACTATCCCGCGGGGTTCAGCAAAGAATCCATCAGACTTGCGTAAGCCTTAATTCCTCTCGCATTTGGATCCAACGCCGAAGGCGCTATGCCGGCCGTACTTGCGTCTCTTAATTTTGTATCCACTGGAATCACAGAGTGCCATACCAACTCTTCATAGGTATCTTTTAAACTGCGCAGGCTCTTGTTGGATGCCTGAGTGCGTCGGTCAAACAACGTGGGCACAATCACAAATGGCACAGGGCGCTTTCTCGCTCGATTTATCATGGTTAACGTTCTAACCATGCGTTCCAAACCCTTAATCGCTAAAAATTCTGTTTGAACTGGGATGACAAGTTGCTGGCAAGCCGCTAACGCATTGATCATCAAAACCCCCAGCACGGGAGGGCTATCAATTAACACATAGTCATAGTCGTCCCATAACATCGTCAGTGTTTTTGAGACAACCAAGCCCATCCCACCCTGAGATTGTGCGTGACGCTCTAAGGTGGCTAACGCCGTAGAAGCAGGCATTAAAGACAAATTTGGATGGCCAGTTTCTAAAATCAAAGAAGCGGCCAAGCCTTCTGGTATTTTTCCAGCGTTTTGAAAAAGGTTATAGGCACTTTTTTCAATGGTATCAGGGTCAAAACGAAAATAGCTGGTTAATGAACCATGTGGATCAAGATCAATCATTAACACCCGATGGCCAGCATCCGCCAACAAACCCGCTAGGGAAACAACCGTGGTTGTTTTGCCAACACCACCTTTTTGATTTGCCACTGCCCAAATGTGCACTCTGATTCCCCTGATATTCCTATGCTATTATTTTGCTTACGAATTATTTGCAATCATATACAGTAATCGGCTATTTAAACAAGTAATCATGAAGATTATCCGCGTTGCGCTTACTAATACGCAGAATCACCCGACGATTTTGCTGACGAGCAAAGTCGTTTGTGTTTCGCACTTTAGGCTGCTCACTGGAAAAGCCGATAGGCGCGATCATTGATGGATCAACACCTCGATAGATCAATTCGTCCACGACAGAAGAAGAGCGCATACTGGATAAATGCCAGTTAGAGATTAAACGTCGAGAGTTCACCGGTAAATCATCCGTATTCCCCTCCACTAAAATAGCGGATGGATAGGCCTTCAACACATTCGCAATGGTCATTAATAACGCAACCGCTTCGTTGGTCAAATCATACTCACCTTGACCAAATAATAGACCTGATTTTAGCTCTAAACTCACCCAGTCAGTCGATTCAGTTACTGAAATTTGGCCCGCTTGATGCAAACCTGAAAATTGATTTTCAACGACTTGGCTCAATAAAGCATAAACGGAGGAAGAGGTATTTTCTTCGATGGTAGGCACGGCGGCAGGAATTGGCTTGGCGTCGATCACTTCGACATCTTTTGGCTCGCCCACGATGGGCTCACCAATATTAATTGGTTTGACCGATTTCTGAACCGCATCAAAAACCCCTCGAAGTGTTTCCTTTAAGCGCTGTTCGTCACCTGTATTTTTCAACGAAATAGAATACAGCGCCACAAAAAAAGCAAACAACAAGGTAATAAAGTCGGCATAAGACAGCACCCAACGGTCTCGACCTGGTGCGCTAGAAGGGTGTGATTTGATCACCCGACGACGCCTTGATGATCGAGTCGGCGTGTCACCCATAAGTGTTTAACTCAAGCTCTAATCGATATGGATGTTTGCCTGTTGCAATCCCACAGATACCATCAACCAGTAACTGATGGTATAGCAGCTCTTTTTCCACATAATTGGTGAGCTTTTTAGTAATAGGGAAAATGATCAAGTTTGCAAAGCCCTGACCATAAAGCGTAGAAACAAATGCCACCGCAATACCATGACCTAATGCTTCTGGACTGTCTAAATTTGCCATGGCTTGGATTAACCCAAGGACTGACCCCATAATTCCCAACGTAGGAGCATAACCGCCAATAGACTCAATAAAAGACACGCTTCTCATGCGTTTATCATAAATACGAACCGCATCATCATGCAGCCGATCGGCCAATAAATCGGGGTCCGTTCCATCTATCGCCATTTGTAAGGCACGTGACGAAAAGCGACTTCCCATCGCATCAATATCAGACTCCAACGCCAATAATGATAACCTTCTGGCTTTATGGGCAAGGTTATTTAAAGAGGCTCGAGCAGAATGAAAATCATAAACAGGGGGGAAAAGACTCCATTTCAGCAAAATAAGCGCGCGCGTTGCTTCTTGGATACTACTTTGAACTAATGAGGCACCGATACTGCCAACAATAACGATGATGGCAGAAGGAAGGTTTAGCAGGAGGACGACTTCGCCGCCTCCTAACCAGTTGGCTAGAAATACAGAACTAAAGGCAATGAGAAGGCCAGCTAAGGTGACAAAATCCACTAACTGACCTCACGTGCAATACGTTCACCAATATGCTCTAAGTCAATAATATCATCGGCTAAATTTGCCTTCTCTACTGCCATTGGCATGCCGTAAATAACGCAAGACTCTTCACTCTGAATCCAGACTCTTGAGCCTGAACTTTTTAACATACGCGCCCCTTCTCGACCATCAACGCCCATTCCCGTCATCACCACAGATAACACCTTACCTGGGTAACACTTTGATGCAGAGCCGAATGTCACATCGACTGAAGGCTTATAATTAAGTCTTTCATCGCCATCAAGAATACGGACACAGCCGCCGTTTCTAGAATCGATCATCATCTGTTTGCCGCCCGGGGCGAGCAAGGCCACCCCCGCTTCTAGACGATCACCATCCTGAGCCTCTCTCACCGTAATCTGACATATATTGTTCAGACGTTCTGCAAACGCACCAGTGAAAGCAGCAGGCATATGCTGCACCAACACCAGCGGGGCTGAAAAGTTTTTAGGAAGTTTTGTCAACACCGTTTGCAGCGCCATCGGACCACCTGTTGAAGTACCGATAGCAACCAAGCTGACGCGTTTTCTAACTCGTGGAATAATCACACCACGATCAGTCACAATAGGCTTAGGCGCCTCTCGTGGAGCAAGCGCCGCCACCGGGCCTCGACTTCCCGCTAAACGCGTTCGTGCAACCGTTAACACTCGTTCCACTAATGCGCGCTTAACGACCGCTGAATCTCGAGAAATATCCTCAAAATTCTTCGGCATAAAGTCAACCGCACCCGCTTCCAGAGCATCAAGAGTGACTTTCGCACCTTCATGAGTCAATGAAGAAAACATCAGCACAGGTGTTGGCTTAAGCTTCATTATATTCACAACAGCGGCAATGCCGTCTAGGACAGGCATTTCGTAATCCATTGTGACGACATCTGGTGATAAAGATTGCACTTTATCTATCGCTTCCCTGCCATTATTTGCAGTGCCTACAACAATTAGTCGGGGGTCAGCTTCAAAAATTTCAACCAACCGTCGCCGAAAGAAACCAGAATCATCAACAACCAGCACCTTAACAGGCATATCACATCCCCTAAATGAAAAACCTACTATCTAGATGCATAACTTTTCAGCATGCTAGGTACATCCAGAATCAATGCAATACGACCATCACCAGTAATTGTTGCGCCTGCTATTCCGGCAGTACCCTGCAACATTTTCCCTAATGGTTTTATAACCACCTCTTCTTGGCCGACTAACTGATCAACAACAAAACCCACTTCACTCATTCCTACCTGAACAACGACAACGTGAGCTTCGGTCGGTAGATTGTCTTTGTTACTGCCTTTGATCAACCAATTCTTAAGATGAAAGATAGGGAGCGTTTTGCCCCTAATAACAACGACTTGTTGACCATCTACCACATTGGTTTTCTTCAAGTTCAGGTGAAATATCTCATTCACACTAACCAACGGGAAAGCAAACGCTTGATCCGATAAAGTCACCATCAAGGTAGGCATAATCGCCAGTGTCAAAGGCACTTTAATAATGAATCGAGAGCCTTGGCCAAGAACCGATTTAATTTGCAGCGTACCATTAAGCTGAGATATTTTGGTTTTCACCACATCCATCCCAACACCACGGCCAGACACATCGGTAATTTCTACCTTAGTAGAAAACCCTGGAGCAAAGATTAAATTAAAGGCTTCTTCATCCGACAACCTATCTGCCGCATCAGTGTCCATTAACCCTTTTTCAACGGCCTTTCTGCGCAACAAGCCTGGATCCATACCCGCGCCATCATCTTCGATGGAGAGCAAAATATGATCGCCTTCTTGTTCAGCAGACAGCACAACGGTTCCCACTCGCGGTTTACCATTCGCCTCACGAACGTCTGGTGCTTCCACACCATGGTCTACTGAGTTTCGCACCAAGTGAACCAGTGGATCGGCTAACGCCTCTACGAGGTTTTTATCCAAATCTGTTTCTTCCCCGCGAAGAATCAAACTGACTTCTTTCTTCATGTTTCGAGCAAGATCTCGAACCACTCGCGGGAAGCGCCCAAACACTTTCTTGATAGGCTGCATACGCGTTTTCATGACCGCGTTCTGCAAATCCCCAGTCACCACATCCAAGTTGGACACGGCTTTCCCCATGGACTCGTCGTCACTTTGCAGTCCCAAACGAACTAAACGGTTACGAACTAATACCAGCTCACCAACCATATTCATTATATCGTCTAGACGCTTAGTATCGACACGCACCGTCGCTTCTTGGGTAACGGGTGAATTCGCTGTCTTTTCTTTTACATTATCTGCATCTTTTTCCTGTGGCTCTGGGGCTTTAGCCGCTGGCCTAACAGGTGCTTTTGGCGCTACTTTCGGCTTTGACGTTTCTTTCGGTGCGGCTTTAGGCGTGGCGTCTTCAGCCTTTTTCGCGCCAGCTTTACCTTGTAAACTGTCAAGTAGAGATTCAAATTCGTCGTCTGTAATTAAATCCGACGCTGCATCTACTGACGAATCACGACCAGAATGATTAGCATTATCCGCCGATCTAGGTGCTTTTTGCTCGTCTTTTTCACTTGATGCACTTTCGCCATGCAGCTTATCCAGCAAGGCTTCAAATTCATCTTCCGTAATTTCATCTGAGGAACTTGCCGTGTCTTTTTCGGCAGGCGTATCACCAAGACCAGGCGCACCACTACCGTGCAGCTGGTTTAATAGTGCATCAAACTCATCTTCTGTAATTTCATCATCGGATCTATCAGGCTTAGCTGAATCTGACTGATTAGCGCTGTTGTTTTTCGCTGTGTCACTTACTTTTGGCGAATCTTCGGGTTGAGTGTCTGCCAAAGCATCTAACAAGGATTCAAACTCATCATCCGAAATATCAACTGGTTCATCCAGATTCGATGTCTCTTCTGTTGCATTTGTCTCTACGTCATCTTGCTCTTCAGCAACATCTTCAATCTCATCTTCATTATGCCCAGCAAGCTCTTCCGCTGTCGGAGGCTTGGCGTATGCAGCGAGCGCTGCGATCAGCTCTGGTGAAGCACGTTCTGGCTCAGCGCCAGCACGAACAGCATCGAACATTTCATTTACAGCATCAAGCGCCTGCAACACAATGTCCATTAAATCAGAGTCTATTTTACGCTGACCATTTCTTAAGATATCAAATACGTTTTCCGCGTAATGACAACAATCAACCAACGCGGTTAATTGTAAAAACCCTGCACCACCTTTGACAGTGTGAAAGCCACGAAAAATAGCATTAAGCAGCTGTTTATCGTCAGGGTTTTGCTCTAAATCTACTAATTGCTCGGAAAGCTGCTCTAGAATTTCACCAGCTTCTACCAAAAAATCTTGTAGAATCTCTTCATCGACCTCGAAACTCATCCTCAGCTCCTTCTAGAAACCAAGACTTGATAGCAAGTCGTCTACTTCGTCTTGACTATTCAGTACTTCAGGGTTGTTTTGTTTATTAATAGCTGGGCCATGTCCACGAGTGTCATCGTGTTCAGACTCATTCTCTTGATGTTTAATCCCGGAGATACTATCAACGCGTCCAGCAACAGCAACGAGATGCACAAGTTTTTCTTCTACATCTCGAATTAAATCATTCACTCTAGCGATAACTTGACCCGTTAGGTCTTGATAACCTTGCTCTAGAAGAATTGTGTTGAGGTTTGAATGCAAAGTGGTGGCACTGTCGTCTGCGTATGACAAAAAGACATCAATGCGCTTATATAAGTCTCGAAATTCTTGTGGTGTTAAATCCCGTTGGATTAAACGCCCCCAATCTTTTCGCAGTGCTCTAGCTTGAGATTGTAGTTCACTGGCAACAGGGACACTGCTGTCCACCATATCCATGGTTTTATTGGCAGCGGCACTGGTTGTTTCAATAACATAATTCAATCGATCTGACGCATCGGTGATTTTAGTGGCAGAGTCGCCTCCTTCACCAATAACCAAATCCATTGAGTCAACTTGAAAATCACGAATAGCATCATGCAAACTTCGCGTTAAAAAACCAACTTCATTATAGAAGCTGCTGTGACGAGCCTCGCTTAGCTCTTGGATTATCTTAATCGCGCCACTGAAGTCGCCTACTTCTATATGGTTTAAAAGCTCAACAGCGCCGTCTTTAACAAGATTTTCAAACTCTACTAAACCAGATCCTGAAACGTTTGGCATCTAAATTCCCTATTTGGCCGCATCTATTCGTTCGAATATTTTCTCAATTTTTTCTTTGAGAGCTACCGCGGTAAAGGGTTTCACGACATAACCATTTACGCCAGCTTGTGCCGCCGCAATAATTTGGTCACGCTTGGCTTCCGCCGTTACCATAAGAACAGGAATGCTTTTTAATTTCTCATCTGCGCGAACCGCTCGAAGTAACTCAATACCGGTCATGCCAGGCATATTCCAATCGGTCACTAGAAAATCAATGGTTCCACCCTGAAGAATAGGCAGCGCGGTTGTTCCATCGTCCGCTTCAACTGTATTGGTAAACCCTAAATCCCGCAGTAAGTTTTTAATGATTCGTCTCATTGTCGAGAAATCATCAACAATCAGGATCTTCATGTTTTTATCCAATGCGACCTCCACACCCCAACGGTACTATTTCACAACTCATAATTTAATCTCGCCAATCACTTAATCTTGCTCGCAAGCGTATAGCCGCTTGACCATGAATTTGACTCACCCTTGATTCACTGACACCTAACACAGCGCCAATCTCTTTCAAGTTAAGCTCATCATTGTAATACAACGATAATACTAATTTTTCCCTCTCGGGCAGTCCTTCTATCTCTTGCGCAAGTTGACGCTGAAAGCCATCCTCTTCAACGAGAGAATAGGGTGCACTGCCAGCTTCAGCTTCGACACTGTCTAAGTGGCTAGAGTCAGAGTCTAGCATTTCTTCATAGCTAAACAACTGGGTCGACATGGATGAATGTATCATTTCATGATATTCATCCATAGTAATGCCCATATGAACCGACACCTCCATATCTGAAGCCTCTCGGCCCAAAGTTGCCTCTAATTCTTTTATCGCATTAGTGACGGCTCTACCATTTCGTCTGACGGATCGAGGAGCCCAATCACTTTTCCTGACTTCATCCATCATGGAGCCACGAATGCGAATACCGGCATATGTTTCAAAACTAGCGCCTTTGGTGGACTCAAAACGTTTGTACGCTTCAATCAGCCCCATCATGCCAGCTTGAGTCAAATCATCCACATCAACACTATCTGGCAGACGTGCCAATAGATGGTAGGCAATTTTTTTCACCAAATACCCATATTGTTCAACAATCGCATCAATCGGAAGCGTTGCCTTTTTTGAGTATGTGCTGTATCCGTTTTTGGTCTGCATAAAATAGTCTAAGCAACCTTTACCATTTAAGTTAGTTGCGCCAATCCACTGTACTACATAGTTTGGCGTAACGCTTTCAGTAATAACATTTTTTTATTAACTGCCGTACTTTAACGCCCCATAAAGCTGACTATAGTGCTCAGCCGTATACACAGCACGGCTGATTATATTATGGGCTCGCGCAGGCTCAATATCATCGGGAATGCGCTGACCATCAGCGATATACACGACTGGTAAACCTTCCTCAATAACTACACTAATTGCTTCACCAAGTGAAGCAGATTCATCTAATTTGCTTAAAACACACCCATCTAACTGCACTTGCGAGTAGACATCCACAACTGTCTTCAACACTTGTCGCTGACTAGTGCAAGGCAACACCAATAATTTTTTAAGATTGGCTCTAGCACGCTTCATCATTAATAGTTGGCGCTCAAGATTTGAGTCTCTAGGATTCATACCAGCAGTATCAACCAACACTAGAGAATAGTTCGCATATTTTGCCAACACCTCATTTAAATCCGAGTACTCATTCACCACTTCAACAGGTACATTTAATATGCGACCAAATGTTCTCAATTGTTCATGGGCAGCGATGCGGTAAGTATCTGTTGTGATAAGAGCCACGCCTTCGGTTCCGTGCTTCAATACATGTTGAGCCGCGATTTTGCCGATGGTGGTTGTTTTCCCCACCCCTGTTGGCCCCATAAAAGCAATACAACCGCGCAGCTCTGATGCACTAGAACGGGTAGGAATGTAATCTGCTAAATGCGCCAACAAGCGATTCCAGTCGTCTTCTCGCCCTCTCAAATCAATATCATCAATCAATCTTGAGACCACAAAATCAGACAAACCTAAGCCTTTCAACTTTTCACGAGCGCGTGCCTCAACCATGCCCTCTTTGGCATTCGAACGCGCTTCATTTCGCTCTCTCTCTTCCAGTAAAGTCCGTACTTTTTGCAGCTCTATTTCCATTTCTCGTAGCTGCTTCGTACTATCATTATTACGAATAGAAAGAGCCTCTTCAACTACGGGATCTTTTTCATCTTCAGACAATGGAGGCATTTCGAAAGAAGTTGGTGGTGTCGTTTTTTGAGCTGAGGGAGCAGACATCGCAGGTGGAGCCGTCTGTAATTTAGCCTTTTCGATACGCTGCAAATAATTAACACTAGGGTCAGCATATCGCTCTGAACGATCTACAGCAGGCTTTTTAGACACCATGCTAGAAGGTAAAGACCCATCGTAATCTAAAGCCGCAACTATCTCTATCTCACCGGTAGGCAGACGCTGATTTGACAAAATGACCGCATCAGGGCCCACAGCATCACGAACCTTCCGTATCGCTTGCCGCATGTCAGGTGCTCGAAACCGCCTAATTTGCATGAATAACTTAATCCTTCCAGTGTATTTTTCTTACAAATCCATAGCTTACCCGAAAGATTCAAATAAATACAGACGCAATAGAGAGCATTAATAGACGTTTTTTACTGACCAATAACACCGACCACCGTAATGCGTTTATGGTCAGGCACTTCTTGATAAGAAAGAACCGCCATATTGACCACGCCATAACGCATAAAACGCGCTAACATCGGACGAATGGGCGCCGAGACAATTAAAATAGGCGTATTCCCCATCGCCTCCTGCTGCTCAGCCGACTGGCGCAAAGAAGCTTGCAACTGCTCAGCCATTTGCGGCTCCAAAATCAACGCCTCTTCATTTTTAATGCCAGACTGCTGACTCTGCTGAACCGTCTGCATCAACATTTTTTCCAACTGAGGCTCAAGAGTCAATACAGGAATTTCTTCAACACCATCTGCCAACGTCTGAATAATCAATCTAGACAAAGAGGTTCGAACCGCCGCAGTCAATATCATCGGATCCTGAGTTTTAGGCTGCACCCCCATTATTGCTTCAGCAATGGTGCGCATATCTCGAAGCGGCACCCCCTCGATTAGCAAGTTCTGCAACACTTTCAAAAGCACACTCAATGGCACAGTGTTGGGCACCAACTCTTCCGCCAACTTAGGATTATACTGCTTCAACAAACTTAACAATTGCTGAACTTCATCATGACCAATAAGCTCATAAGCGTGTTTGTGCATGATCTGATTAATATGTGTCGCCACCACCGTGCTCACATCAACCACAGTGTAGCCATAAGTTTGCGCTTGATCGCGCTTCTTTGGATCAATCCAAACCGCATCCAAGCCAAATGATGGATCTTTGCCCGCAATACCATCAACCGTGCCAAATACTTGCCCAGGATCAATCGCTAAATCTTTATCTGGATGCACTTCAGCCTCAGCCAGACTCACCCCCATTAGCGTCACACGATACGCATTTGGCATTAAATCCAAATTATCGCGAATGTGCACACTCGGCACTAAAAAGCCCAGATCCTGAGAAAGTTTACGGCGCACCCCTTTAATCCGCGCCAACAACTCGCCACCTTGCGTTTTATCCACCAAAGGAATAAGACGATAACCCACTTCCAAACCCAGCATATCTACCGGCGCGACATCATCCCAACTCAAATCCCTAACTTCTGAAGCTGACGGGCTATCAGAAGGCGATTTGCTGGCATTTTTTTGCCCTTGTTTTGACTTTTGCTTTTTTTGATGATCAAGAAAATACGCCAATCCTCCCAAACAAGCCGCCAATGATAAAAAGGAAAAGTGCGGCATGCCTGGCACGACACCCATGATAGTCATGACAGCAGCGGCGACATATAGCGCTTTTGATGAGCCAAACATTTGCCCCATCACCTGCGTCCCCATGTCTCCCGACTCATTCACCCGAGTCACCATGATCGCCGCCGCCGTGGACAACATCAAAGAAGGCAACTGAGCCACCAGACCATCACCAATCGTCAATAAAGAATAGCGCTCAATGGCTTGCGTAAACGAAAGGTCATGTTGCGCCATACCAATGGACAAACCACCAATAATATTAATCCCAAGGATCAACAACCCAGCAATCGCATCCCCTTTAACGAACTTCGAAGCACCGTCCATAGAACCATAAAATTCAGCTTCTGAAGCAATTTCTGTACGTCGAATCTTAGCCTGATCCGCGTCTATCATCCCGGCATTCAAATCCGCATCAATGGCCATTTGTTTGCCCGGCATAGCATCCAAGGTAAAACGCGCACTCACTTCAGAAATACGCCCCGCCCCTTTTGTCACCACCACAAAATTGATGATCATTAAGATAGCAAACACCACAAAACCAACAACATAGTTGCCGCCAATCACCACTTCACCAAAGGCTTGTATTACCTTACCTGCCGCATCGCTACCTTCATGTCCATCCAGCAAAACCACTCGCGTTGAGGCCACGTTGAGCGCCAGCCTCATCAAGGTAGAAATCAATAAAACCGTCGGGAAAACAGCAAAATCCAAAGGGCGTAGGGAATACACCGCCACCAGCAATACAACAATAGCCAACGCAATATTAAAGGTAAAAAGAACATCCAGAAGAAAGGCAGGAATAGGTAAAATCATCATCGCCAAAAGCGACAACAATAAAATAGGAACGCCTAGATTCCCTCGAAAAACACCTTGAACTTGCCCTGTAAGCCGACCACGGTCAAAATTCACAAAACATCTCTATAAAAAAACATATGATTAATTACCATCCCACTGAAACTCATCGGGCACATCCAAATTGGGCATAACGTCGGGCCTCGGCGCCCCAGTACGGGCATTACGCAACTGATACACATACGCTAACAACTGAGCAACCACCTTAAACAACCCCTGAGGGATTTCTTCACCGATTTCCGTATGATGGTAAACCGCACGCGCCAAGGTGGGGGATTGTATCACAGGGATATCATAGTGATTGCCCACTTCACGAATTTTCAAGGCAATAAAGTCCCCGCCTTTAGCCAATAAAACAGGCGCGGACCCACTGGTTTGATCGTACTTGAGAGCCACAGAAAAGTGTGTTGGGTTGGTAATAATAACATCAGCCTGAGGCACATCAGACATCATTCGATTCATTGCCGCCTGTCGTTGCATCTGACGTATTCGGCCACGCACCAAAGGATCACCTTCTTGCTGTTTAAACTCGTCTTTTACTTCCTGCTTGGTCATTTTTAGCTTTTCCTTATGAGACCAAACCTGAAACGGCACATCAATCGCCGCAATCAACACCAGCGCAAGACTAACAAAAACAAACGACCAAATAACAATGTCGACACCATGAGCAATAGATAACGCTATCGGCTGAAAAGTCAGCCCTAAGGTTTCCGGCAAAAAATAGCGCAGCACTAAATAAGCAACCACACCAACTAAGCTCACCTTTGCAATAGCCTTTAAAAGCTCAACCAAGGACTGCACAGAAAACATTCGCTTCAAACCAGCGATGGGGCTCATTTTACTCAACTTTGGCGTTAACGGCTCCCAAGAAAAATTCAAGCCTCCTAATGCAATACTACCAATCACGCCCGCCGCCGCTAATACAGACATCAACAACACCATAGAATTCATCATCGATGCCACAGACCCATAAAGGTGGAACACCATACGACTTAAATCAAACACATCTTCTCGCTCAACGGAGAAATTAAAGTCAAACAACGCCGCCAAATCACGAACCAACAACATACCCGTGGCATAAATAGTCGCTGCGGCCACAACCAACAGCAGCGCAGAACTTAAATCTTTGGAACGAGCAATATTGCCCTTTTCACGCGCATCCTGGAGTTTCTTACTACTGGCACCTTCCGTTTTTTCACTGCCGTCTTCATTTTCAGCCATCTAACTGAATCCCCCACGCGGTTTTTAACCATTGAATCATTTCATCAAAAAACAACAAATAAATACTTAAAAAGTCTTCCAGCATAATCCAAAAAAAGAACAGCGAAAACAACATTATGATAGGAAAGCCAAGGGCAAAAATATTCAACTGAGGAGAGGCTTTTGCTACCACACCAAACGACAAGTTAATCACCAATACGGCAATCGCTAAAGGCAAAACGATCAGCAAGGCTTTTTCAAACATCCACCCACCCAACAAAACCAACTGCCAATAACGCTGACTATCAAAACCCTGACCAATCGGCCAATAGGTAAAACTCTCGGCCAAATATTCAATCATCACCAGATGGCCATTTGTCCCCAAAAACGCCAACGCCACCATAGACAAATAATACTGCCCAAGTGTTGCCACAGAAATACCGTTGGCAGGGTCATTAGACATAGCAAAACCAAGACCGGCCTTCATGGCAGCCAACTGCCCCGCTAAAGAAAACAACTGAAATAAAACCGTGACAACAAAACCAAGCGCAAAACCAATCACCAACTGCTCAGCAATTAAAACAATATAAGCAGGCGAAACGGGATCGTAACTAGGCACCTCAATCACAGGCGTGACAATCACAGCCACCACAAACGAAAAGGCGGCACGAAGCCGCACCGAAACCAACTGACTACCAAACAAAGGCAGCGCCATAAAAAAAGCGCCAATACGAAAAAAAGGCAGTAAAAAACTAATCGTCAGATTCAATAACTGATCAGGATGAATCTCTAGCATTAGCCGATGATCATGGGAATATTAATAAATAAATTCGTCGTAAAATCCATCAGCTTCATCAAGATCCAAGGACCTAGCTGCATAATCACCAGAATGGTGACGATTAATCGCGGAAGAAAAGAAAGGGTTTGCTCGTTGATTTGCGTAGCGGCTTGAAACACACTCACAACTAACCCCACCAACAAGCTTGGCAGCATTACAACACCTACAATCAAAACGATCAGGTAAAACCCCTGCCCGTATAGATCCAATACCACCTGAGGGTCCATCGTTAAATCCCGAAGCTTGCTGCCAACGTCCCCATAATCATAGACCAGCCATCTACCATCACAAAGAGCATTATTTTAAAAGGCAATGAAATAATAATAGGCGACAACATCATCATACCCATCGCCATCAACACACTGGCCACCACCATATCAACAATCAAAAAAGGAATGAAGATCATAAACCCAATTTGAAACGCGGTTTTTAGCTCACTGGTTACGAAAGCCGGCATCAAAATAGTAAAAGGCAGCTCTTCCATCGATTGAATAGTGCCTTCACGCCCCGCCAACTTAACAAAAAGAGCAATATCATCCTCTCTTGTTTGTGCCAACATGAAATCCCGTACCGGCACCGAAGCCGCTTCAACCGCTTGAAGTGAGGTTATTTCCTCTTTTAAATAAGGCTGCAGCGCGACTTCATTCACTTTATCCAACGTAGGCGTCATGATGAAAAGCGTTAAAAACAAGGCCATACCAATCATAATTTGATTAGACGGCGTTTGCTGTAAACCAATCGCCTGACGCAGTATCGCCAATACCACCACAATTCGTGTAAAAGACGTCATCATCATTAACGCAGCGGGCAGCAGCGTTAATGCGGTCATAATAAAAAGAATTTGTAGTGACACCGAATATTCTTGACTGCCGTCGGCATTGGTCACCATTCTTACCGCGGGCAACCCAGCTTCAGCCCACGAAAACGAAGGGATAACACACAATAACAATAGGATAAAACGAATCACACCGCATCCTCATGACGGCGATCTGCCGCCGTACTTTCTTGGCGAGCTTCATCCATTGCCGAAGCAAACGAGGTAGCCTGAGATGGAAAGCTTTTTAGGTGAGTGATAGTGTGCGATGTCACGCCAATCAGTAAGCGCTCACCTTCCACCTCAACCAGCATTAGCTTTTCTTTTGTGCCCAGCGACTGAACATTGACGATTTTGATCGCTGATTGTCCCAATTTCATTTGGGCAAATTGAAAACGCTTCATGAGCCATAAGCAAGCGGGAATAAAAGCAACCACAAAGAGTAAAGATAGGACTACTTTCCAAATAGAAGAAAGCGCAGACATATCTTGCACTTCTGCTGCCTGCAGATAAGAGGTCGCCACACACAGCGTGGCGAACAAAACACATCGATTAAAAACAGAAGAAATCAATTGTCACTACTTAAGTCGTCGAATTCGCTCACTAGGGCTCACTACATCCGTCAAACGAATGCCATATTTATCATTCACCACAACCACCTCACCATGGGCAATCAAGGTACCATTTACCAAGACATCCAACGGCTCTCCCGCAAAGCGATCAAGCTCAACAACCGACCCTTGAGTCAATTGCATCAAGTTTCGGATGGCGATTTCGGTATTGCCCAGCTCCATAGAAAGAACAACAGGAATATCCATGATCAAATCTAGATCGGAGCCAACGCCACCGCTTGGCACAGAAGGGTTCGACAGCGTCTCGAGTTTAACAGGTTCGACTTTTTGTTCAGACATTGCCGCCGCCCACTCGTCTTCGAGCCCTTCACCGTCATCGGTTTCGCCGGCTTCTGACATTGCTGCAGCCCATTCGTCTGCTAAATCATCGTCCATGCCAGCGGCATCTGGATTTTGTTCTTCTGCCATACTATTTCGTCACCTTCACTTTAAAGCTTTCTTCCATTTGCACCGAATAGCGCTCATCACTAACGCCTAACTTGCCTTTGAACGTCGGCACACCATTCGCTCTAACGGTGACAAATTCCGGCATTTCTATCGGAATAATATCACCCGTCTTAAATTTTAATACCTCACCCAGTGAGATCTTTCGATTTGCCACATTAACAGACAAATTCACACTAATGTCTTTAACATCCTGCTCTAAAGATTTCCCCCAGCGGTCATCTTTTTCATCCACATCACTTTGCACACCCGCATCAAGCAATTCGCGAACAGGCTCAATCATAGAATAGGGTAAGGTAATGTGCAGTTCGCCGCCGCCGCCATCCAATTCAATATGAAAAGTAGAAACGACAACCACCTCGCTAGGACTGACAATATTTGCCATTGCAGGGTTAACTTCCGAACTAATGTATTCGAGTTCCAACTTTAATACTGGCGCCCACGCCTCTGTCAAATCAACAAACACCTGCTCCAACATCAACTGAACAATACGAATTTCAGTGGGGGTAAATTCTCGCCCCTCGATTTTAGCGTGTCGCCCATCGCCACCAAAAAAGTTATCCACTAACTTAAAAACAAGCTTTGCGTCCAATATAAACAACGCCGTACTTCTTAAGGGCCGGAACTTCACCAAATTCAAACTGGTTGGAACATACAGAGTATGAACGTACTCACCAAACTTCATTACTTGAAGGCCGCCAGATGAGACATCCGCAGTACGGCGAAGCATGTTGAATAAACTAATACGTGTATAACGAGCAAATCGCTCATTAATCATTTCCAAGGTGGGCATGCGCCCACGCACAATGCGTTCTTGGCTAGTGATGTCATAAGAAGCGACACCATTGGCGTCTCGATTATCCTCTTCCGCAGGCTTTTCATCCGCGCCGTGTAAAAGTGCGTCGATTTCGTCCTGGGATAATAGATCTTGGGCAGACATAATATTATTGCATCACAAAATTAGTAAATAACACGCCATCAACGCCTCCCTGACCAGTTTCCTGCTCAAGAATACCATTGATTGCGTCAAGGGACGCCTGTTTCAGCGCCAATTTGCCTTCAGCGGTTTGCAAATCCACAAACGACTGACTAGAAAAAAGCAACACCAAACTATTACGAATCAACGGCATATGCAGTGTAACAGCATTGATTTGATCTGTGTTTTTTGATTTCAGCGTCATACTTAATTGCACATAGCGCTGACGCCCATCCACCATGAAGTCTACGGTAAAGGCAGGCTCTAACGCCAGATAAATAGAAGGCTTATTTGCCAGCGCAGCCTGTTCATCAGCACTCGAATCACTAAAAAACAAAAAATACGTCGCAACACTGCCACTAATAAGAACCAAAAGCAGCACAGCGATGATAATCAGTTTTTTCTTCCCTCTTGATTTCCCCTCTTCTGCACCAAGATCCAAACCGTCTTCATCTGCCATCTTCATAAACCTTAGCTATATCAAATTCTTTTAACCGAGCGGACGCGAGTAACATCCCTACCATCGAACTATCGCCTATTCTACAAAGAATCAAACATAGCACCATCAATTTCTCATCACTTTAAGCATAGTAATCAACTCCCGTCGCAGAAACATAGGACATATTACTGTCAATCAGCTCATCATCCAGCTCATCATTGGCGGCAACACCCTCTTGGTTCGCGGCATTATTTCGATAATTGCCTCGCTCCTGGGCGCCAGATGCGTCCTGTTGTGACACATCAACCTCTGCTCGACTCAAGTCCATGCCTTGTTGTGCCAACATTTCCCGTAACCGCCCCATTTGTGCCTCTAACAAATCTCTTGCTTGGGGCGTCGCAGCAACAAAACTGACTTGAGCATTGGAATCGCTGTCTACTGATATTTTTACCGTCAAACTGCCCAATTCTGGCGGATCCAATCGAATATGTGCGGTATGACCACCATCACGAGCAACCCAAGCAACCTTCTGAGTCATTTCACCAGCCCATCCAGGATGGGTCGGTGGCAGATTCATCGCCAGATTCGGAGGTGGATTTTGTGCAGCGACATTCACTGCTGTCGCGCCAAGTGCGGCTCGACCCGCCTGACTACCATGTAACGCGCTATTTAAACCGCCTGATACATTATCATCCGCCATGCCGCCATCAATTTGGGCCGCCATGCGCCCCATCATGGCTTCTTGGTCTTTTTTACGCAGTTCAATGGGCTCATTTAGCAGCACACCGTCTTCTAAAAGCCCCCCATCTTCCCCAAGCAATGCCTCCGCCGACTCTGCATTTACCTCATCCGACACCGCAGCGCTTCCCAACAAGGCAGACGGTACCGCTTGCGATTGACCTTCTTTATTGGTCACGCCGGCTAAAACACCTACTGCCACCCCTGCAGCCGCTTTAACAGCATCAGGCACCAATTCAGGCGTTACCGAGGCCTGTGCGGCTTTCGCCGCTGACGAGTCCATTTGAGATAACACCCAAGACAACTCTCCATCTTCACCTTGCGCTGACAAATCGATAACAGCCTCATCGGTAATCGAGGTTTTACTGGTTGGCCCATCCGCTTTATTAGCATGACCCGACAACGTTTGCTTTATCGTGTCCAGCCCCAACACACCCGTTCCTGCAACCGCCGCACTGGACATGGCTGACGGCCCAGCACCTTGTGCAGCGGCCTCAGATGGCAATAACGTTGCCGTACCTGATTCAGTATCGGACAACAATGCTGACGCTTGCTCTGGTGACGACTTGAGCGCTACTGAAGATTTAAGCTCTTCTGAAGACGCCTGCTCTTGCGACAGCCCTGCAAAAGTAAGCATTGCACTTTCTTCTCCGCCATCGGCACCGACGGCCACTTTGTCCACAAGCCCATCTTGAGCGGGTAATCCCTCGCCATCGCGCTGCAAATTGTTGCCGCTTTTCTCAGACACAGCACTCGACGTCATCGCCTTTTCTGAAGCTGGCAATGCCGATTCGGCCTCTCCGCCTTTAGCACGCACTGAAGTCGAGTTTTTATCAACCGACGTAGACTCATCAAGAGATGCGGAGGATGAAGCCTTTGCCGCAGAAGACACAGCTTTGCCCGATGATTCGTGGCTAACTTTAGGTTCTTTCGCTCGATTAAAATCACTGGCAAAAGCAGCACCATTTGCAGAAGAAGACTTAGCAAAAGGCGCTTTTTTAGGGGGAACACTGGGTGTTAAAGACAGTACCGTATTTGAATCTGTGCGCATAATTTCCTCCTGCGATAGAGGCAACTATGCAATAGAAAGGCCAATCTAACTTTCTTCTCCAACTTGCCAACAATAATGCGCGCTCACCGCTCGTCCGCCTTTAGAAAACTCTAATTTAGAACACAGCCGATGCAATAACCCCAAGCCTCGGTTATAAAGCAACTCCGTATTGGATGTGTCATAGCTAGCACGATGAAAATCAAACCCTACCCCACTGTCTTCAACATACAACACCAACAATCTGTGCTGGCGATCAGACGTCACCTTGACCGAAATTTTCACGAACCCTTCCGTTAAATTAGCCAGCGTACGCTCACGTTCCTCATAATAAGATGAAAAACCATCACTCGAATCCTTCTTTGCAGAGCTTAGTTTTAAGACGCCATGCTCAAGCGCATTTGAATAAAGTTCCGATAAAATCATAAAAATTTGACTGGAAAAACGACTTAATCCCGGCACAGTCGTCAAAATTTGCAACACATAAGGCAAAGGGTCTGTATTGCGTAACGAGTCTGCATGCAACACATAGTCAAAAGAAAAATCGGCCGGTGCCTCATGGTGAGCTTTTGACACCAGATGCCGAGAAGAATCAATACCGATAGCGGGATCAAGCCGAACACTTAAACAAGAAATATCATCATGCGGATTATCCAACACATCTTCTTGTTGAAGCTGCGCCATCAACCAGTCAACCGACTCCTCGGCACGGATTTCTCCCTTATAAAGAGGCGGTAATACAGAGTCGCAAAACATAGTCCCAGCCCCGTCTAATGCTTCATAAACCCCGTCAGAAAATGCCATTATCCGATCACCGGAAGAGAAGGAAACAGGGTCAATCCGACACTCAAACAACTCAGGCGACAAAATCCCCAAGGGTAGATTTTTTGATGCAAACCTGATGGGTCGGTCTGATTGCTGGGAAAAAAACAATAAATCTGGCAAACCGCCATTCCAAATTTCGATGCTTTTATCATTGACTTTAATATCAATAAAAGCCGCACTGCAAAACATGTTCGTCGGCAAAATCCCTTTCAGACGCGCGTTGATCTCAGGAATAATTTGACGCATCAAAAAGCCTTTTTTGGTCCAATCAAAAAAGATATCCGCCAGTGGCAGCGCACCAATGGCAGCCGAAAGGCCATGTCCCGTAAAATCCCCTAGCAAAAGGTGCATTCCACCATTTGGCTTATAGGCCGCCAAGATAACGTCACCATTAAATGTATGTGTTCCATAATGAAACGTTGATAAGGCTGAATCGTTGAGGCAATTAGAATGGGTTATGTTTTCATAAACGACTTTGGCAACATCCTGCTCATTAAGCAACTGCTGGTTGTACAAAGCCATCGCATCGCGCTGCTCTTCGAGCGTTCTTCGCATCACTAAAAGACGCACGATAGTGTTTAATTTCGTGGTTATCAACGCCGTATTATAGGGTTTAGAAATAAAATCAGCGCCGCCAACGCGCAAACAATTAGATAAGGCAACCGCATCCACAACCCCTGACAAAAAGATAATAGGGATAAACAAATCCCCCGTAATACATTGAATATCTTCGGCCACTTCCCAACCATTTTTATGTGGCATGGTAATCCCCAAGCACACTAATTGAACGGTTTTGGCGTCAAATTTTTCAACCGCATCCCGGCCATCTACAGCCAAGATCACCTTGTGACCAAACTGCCTTAAAATGCTTGCCAATAACAGACGATCAACAGGATTATCGTCTGCAATCAAGATAGTTAAAGGTTGAGGTTGCTCCATGTAATGCTACTCAGTTATCGAAAAAAGCCGATGGAAATTGGCGGCTTTAAGTGTATCCATCACCGCACCGTTTACATTAATCAAACGAATATCGGCTCTTTCCCCTCCCGCATGATCTCTAAGCAACAGCAGCATCCCAAGCGCAGAGCTGTCTAGGTAAGTCACTTCTACAAAGTCAATCACATAACAAATTGTGGCATCAAAAGCGCTAAAAGCGTCTTTAAAGATTTTATGGCAATTGTAGTCAAAGCGCCCTTTGACGGAGATTGTCAAACATCTTGCTTGTTTATCAAAAAACCGTTCAACCACAGCCTACTCCTCGACCATCAAGCGGGAGACACTATCACTCCCCCAGCTCATTATTAGATTCTTTTCGCGATGTTTTACTTGCGTCTACCGCGGCAACAGAGTCTGAGTCCACAGTGGATGCATCTGTCATCAACCCATGTATCCGCTCAATCATTTCATTAATAGACTCTCTTGCTCTGTCTAAGCGGGCTAACCCAACACTGCGATCCGACTCAAGCAAAGAGAGGGTAGAGGCTGCCATAGAGGTCATCACTTCAACTTGAGACTGCACTTTACTAATATCGTGCTCCAGATCTACTGCAAAGCGTCGGCGAATATATTCACTTTCCCCTTCGGTTGCAGCAAGACTCGATAACACCCCGGCACGAACTTCGTTAAGGCAACGATCAACATCCCCCAACAGAAAAACATCCGACGATAAATCTTTTTCAACCAAAGCCAGACGCTGTAGAACCAATTCATAACCCAAGATCAATGAGTCTCGAATCTGCTCAGAAAGCCAAGCCATATCATTTAGCTCAACTTGAAGACCTTCAATTGATCTATTCTCCAGCGCTACAACATCACTTGAGCACTGGCCATTTTGAACCGTTTTTTCGTCAATTAGGGATGCTATTTGTTGTAGTTTCGTAATTTTCTCCATGGCTTTTGTTTGGTCAGAAGACGCATTTAAGGCCTCTAATAGCGCCGACACTCTTCGGCGCACAACTTCCAAAGACTTAGCAAAACCGAAATAAGGTGACTCAGGTCGAAAAACGCGAACCGGAGCATTCCATACATCTTGCTCCATAAGCGTTAAGCTATGCTGCAGCACCCCTAACTCGGCCATATCAGACTTTAGCCGAACAGAAATAAAACGCGGCACGCCTTCAGACTCAGCGTCGGACTCAACCGGCAAAGCATCAACATTTAAAGCATAATAGCCATCCGACAAACGCAATGCTACGGTTTGATCTGACAACAAAATAGAGTCTGCAACACGCTCCCCGATAGGGTCCTCTAAGCCAGAATCAATGCCAAACATAGACTCAAATACCGCCGTATCTCTAAACCAAAGCCGCTCAGCACCACCGCTCAAATAAATAATATCGCCTTCGTTATTGGTCACAAGAAAAGCTTCCCCCACTTGGGATAAGGCTTTATCAACCAAACTCAAGCTCTCTTCTTGCCGCTTGAGGTCAAAGTCCCGTGAAGCCAGCTCGTTATCAATCAAATGGCCTAGGTCCGTCAATTCATCGACCACATCGCGAACAGGCAAGGTAGCGACATAACCGCGTTTTCTGTGTTCAACAACCGCGTGCAACCCTGCCAAGCCGCCAGTCAATTGACGGGAGAATTTAACGGATAGCACAAGAATAAGCAGCGCAACGACCACAAAAGCCGCAACAGGAGCCCAAAACATTCGCTCGACAAAAATATGTCGGTCATAAGCCAAGCCAACATTAATTTGCATCAAGCGATTATCCAACACCTTTAATTGCACAAAAGCCGCATACATATCTTTGCGCTCGGCGTTAGACAACCCAGCAACATTGAGTTCGTTTTGCGCCAGTGTTTCAAGCAAGACCATAGAATCAGCAACCGACACGTCAGCCAAAGACTCAAAGCGGCTCAAACCTGGCCCAATTAAGCGATATTCACTAAACAACATTTGATGCAACTGGCTGGGCGAAGTAAACGCTATATCCTCATCGTAAATACCGCCATCCTGCACCAACAGCCACTCTAACCAATGCTCTTCCGCACTGTGAACCAAACCGACCAACTCATCCAACTTTTGTTGCTGAGTATTCTGTTGCTCCAGCCCCTTTTTGATCAACACATACAAACCAGCGAAGGCCAACAACAAAATAAACAGCACAACGACCACGCCTTTTTGCAGTCGATAGGTCAGTTCTTTTCTAGGAGCACCAAACGGTGGATGCGGTGTGTTCATAGTCAATAATCACCTTCAAGCGGAGGAGGATGGCCATAAGCCAGCAACAGCGGATAAAAAGTTTTTCTTATTAATAACAACCTTGTTTGATAAAGAGGATCCATTTATATTGCTTTCACTCTCGACCGATTCAGGTAAAGCAGCACACCAGTCACACGACGAAAATGGCAACACAATAGACTCTCCCATAGCATCAAGAATGACAGAAAAAGCAGGCGTTTCAGTACAAGGCTCCTGATTTAAAAGCAAATCACTGGCAATGACTTTGTCAAAGCAACGGCCATCATAGAGAATAAACAGTGGCTTATCAGCTGCCTTACCCTCACCACAAAGCCACGAAAAAGGCGTTTGATAAGACAGCAACGCCAAGATCAAATCAGCTTCAACCCAAAACATCCTGCCACAGACCTGCCCGAAATAATAACCCTTCTTAGGAGGCGGCGTAGATTTATTTCTCCCCAGCCGATCAAAAACTTGCGGCAAACAATCTACCTGAAGTAACCAAGGTTCCAACAATGGCGTATTCGACGCACTGAGCCAAACATTTTTGACCCAAAACCGCGGCGCTTGCATCGTGGCGCAAACCCCTTCAACATCGCGAATAGAAGTATAAGGCAGCGCAAAATAGTGCCCACATTGCTTCACGATTAGCACCTTCGCGCTCTCTTTTGGCAAGAGACTCGACAGCATGTCAGGCGAATTCTCTGCGCCATACAAGGACGTAACAACCTCAGCATTCACGCCCTCTTCAACTCTAAACCACCAGCTATCGCCAACCATAAAGAGCGCTTCAGCCGAAAGCTCATAGCGTCCAACGCAATCCACATGATCAAAAACAAACGAGCCGCCCAGCGTCTCAACCTCAGACAAAAAACAAGGTAGGTAATCCTCTCCCAAACAATCTAAATAGGATACTTTTGAGGAAGGCGTTTTCGCATCATACCCGATGTAAACCGATCCACCGTGACGCACAGGGAAATATCGAGCACTCTCATCGACCTCAAACGTCGTCAACTGACGCTTAGAGGGAACAAGCACCTGAGATTGCTCAATCACCTGCCCAGCCGAAGAAAATAACGAACCAAATGCCTGATAAGATAAGCGTTTGAGATGACCCACATACAGATCCAAAAGCCGATAACGTGCCGCCCGAGGCATAGTTATATGCTGGAAAAGTGGCAAGATACTTAACTCACACAAGCTTTGACTAAAAGACACTTTTTGATCAACAAAAGACGCTTTTTGATTAATAAAAGACGCTTCTTGATTAACAGAAGGCATCTCTTGATTAACAAAGGACACCCGCCAACTCAATGCAGGAAACCGCTTCTGCAGCCAAACAAGTGACTGCGTGCTGGTCAGCAAAAAGCGCCCAATTAACAGTCCGTCTCTCACCTCATCAAGTTGAAAGGCCACTTGCCCCGCCGATGATAACGCCGCTAAATACGCGTCTACATTTGTCCTGCTATGCTTAGCACCACCATAGGCGGCCTGCCATTCTGCCTCATAATCTCGATACTCAAATAAAATATCCTCCTCAGAAATCGCCGCAATAACCGCCCAACAAGGGCGATCAACAGATAACAAGCGCATTAACTGCAGCGCACGATCTTCCCCTGTCTGACCACCCACCGCCATTTGCATAAGAGCATCCGCGGCCGCTAAAAACGCCGCATGATAATGATCAAAATAAGGACAGCCGGAAGCAATGAGCCGATTCGTTGCGGCTAAAAAAGCAGACAATCTTTGATGGTAAACAGGGCAAGGTAACTTGGGGCGGGAACGGGCTTCTAAAGACGTTAACAGCGTTTGAAGTTTCTCCAAACCTTGTCGTGGAGAATAGGCGTATTCGTGCAAGGCGGTCTCTACCTGAGAAACCAATAAAGGCAGATCTTCTAGCCTGTTATCCAGTCGCGCCATACGTCACCCTAACAATAAACGAAAGAAGCCTGCAAAATAATACTTGCACCTTATCGCATCGAGTCCAAAAAACGGCGCATCGCGAACTCATCGCTTTGACGTTGCTCTTGTCTTTCCTCAACAGCCAATTCCGCTTTATGATTTTTTTCTTTTAGCCAGTCCATGCTTTTTGTTTTTGATCGAGCCTGCGACCAGCGTCGCATACTCATGTCCGCTTGCTGCTCAGCCCGTCCAACCGCCGCTTCTTGCTGAACGATCGCCTGTTGCACTCGGTTGACAAAATGCTGATAGTTGGTGGTCAAGTAGGCACTTAGCCCTAGAAGGTTGCGCTCAGACTCATATTGTCCAGCGTATTCTCGCAACTCGTTTAACTTTTGCTCATCATGCATGACTTTTGCTTTATCGCGAGCAAGCTGCTGTGCCGCAGCGTCTTCTTTGCGCCGAGCAAGGTCGACCAAAATCTGCATTCGATGTGATTTTTTCATCTGCCCTCACTACAAAAGCTCAACAATCGAGCACTCAATAATCAAACACTCAATAACTAGAAATGCCATAAATAGTAGACGTTTTTATCAACGACCGTCTACTGACCTTTTGTCATTGCCGTAACAAGCGCCTGCAAACTCTGATCAATAGTGAAGCTTTCTGTTAGCGACTGCTGTAGGAAACTGCGAATTTCAGGCATTTGTATAATCGCTTGATCCAAATCTGGATCACTGCCTTTGGCATACGCCCCTACCGAAATCAGATCTTGATTTTGTTGGAATTTAGAATAGAGCTGCTTCACCCTCATCGCGCCATACAAATGGTCTTCACTCACAATATGTGGCATGGCTCGCGAAATAGACGCTTCAATATCAATCGCAGGATAATGACCTTCCTCCGCCAGACGTCGAGACAACACAATATGGCCATCAAGAATCGCTCGCGACGCATCAGCAATCGGATCTTGCTGATCATCCCCTTCCGTCAAAACCGTATAAAATGCGGTGACCGAGCCACTGCCTTCACAGCCATTGCCTGCACGTTCAACCAATTGGGGAAGTTTAGAAAAAACAGAAGGCGGATAACCTTTTGTAGCGGGTGGCTCACCAACCGATAACGCAATTTCTCGTTGAGCTTGAGCATAACGAGTCAGAGAATCCATCAGTAACAACACATTTTTACCTTGATCTCGATAATACTCGGCGATACGCGTCGCCAGCATGGCCGCACGCAAGCGCATTAATGCGGAATCATCCGCAGGAGACGCCACCACCACCGAACGAGAAAGACCTTCTTCCCCCAGAATCTGATCAATAAACTCTTTTACTTCTCGGCCACGCTCACCAATCAAACCGACAACAGTAATGTCCGCCTCGGTGAATTTTGTCATCATGCCGAGCAACATACTTTTGCCTACACCGCTGCCAGCAAACAACCCTAAACGCTGACCTTTACCGACGGTTAGCAAGCTATTGATGGCTTTAATGCCAACATCCAACGGCTCGTGAATCGGTTTACGCTGCAACGGGTTTATCACCTTACCATGTAGCGTTACCGAGTCTCGCGCCTTAATCGGCCCTTTTCCATCCAACGGTTTACCAAGGCCATTTACCACTCGACCTAGTAACTCATCGCCAACGGGCATTTCACTGTCCCCCAACAGAGGGCGAACACGCGCGCCAGGAGAGATACCTTCAATGGCTTCTGTTGGCATCAGGTAGGTTAAATCTCCGGTAAAGCCCACCACTTCAGACTCGACCCAGCGATCCTTACGAACCTGAACCGAACAACGATCCCCCAACGCCACCACACAACCGACCGCCTCCATAGTCAAACCCACCATACGAGTGACTTTGCCCTCAATCTGAGGCGGCAATGCGACAACAGAAACATGATCGAGTTTGCTTAAGCGTTCTTCAAGTGTGGACACTGGCACTAATCCTGTTCAGGAAGAGAAAGTTGACTAAGCTCTTCAAAGATCATCGTTAAACGCTGCTCAACACGCCCATCGATATGAAAAGATTTAGAGTCAATAACAAAGCCCCCACTGATCAAGGTATCGTCCATTTCTAACTGTAGAGTCAATCGATCTTTAACCCCCAGCTCCTCTAAAATAGACACGTCATCGGGGTGAAGGCGCAATCGTACTCGACCTTCATACTCACCTATGCAATCAAACACCTTAGACAATTGTTCTTTAAGAATTTTATGACCATCTTCATGCATCTTAGATAAACACACATTCTCTATCATTCGATTCATCGATTGATAGAGAATATTTTCGACCGCAGAGCGACTGTCTTCTAATGGTTGAGTGATCTCTTTCACCATGTTCGCGAATAACGTTTCCAGCGCTTCCAGCTTAATCTGAGCCTCGGCCCTTGCTTGCGTCAAGCCTTCTTCAATGCCTATCGCGCGCCCTTCTCCATGCCCTTTCTCGAAGCCGTCGACTTCACCCTTGGAAAAACCATCATCATGACCTTTTTTGTGCCCTTCTTCTTCTCCTTGAATAAACCCTTCTTCATACGCAGCGCTACGGATTTCTTCTAACTGGGAAGCGGTCAAAGGCTCATACACCAAGGAGTCTTGATCCACTTCTTCTGTGGTCACCATGGTGTCTTTCTGGATAAGTATCGCAGGACCCGAGTGGTTACTTGGCTTATTATTCTCTAGGTGGGGAAGCTCCCAGCGCTCGTAAGCGGTTAACTTACGCTCGCTCTTTTCCTGTTTATCTGACATATATTAACTAAACCATCTGCTCACCACTGCCACCGAGGACGATTTCCCCGTTATCGGCAAGGCGTCTGGCGACTGCCAGTATTTCTTTCTGTGCAATTTCCACTTCACTAACCCGAACAGGACCTTTTGCTTCCAAATCATCTTTAAGCATATCAGCCGCACGAGACGACATATTTTTAAAGATTTTATCTTGCATATCAAGGTCCGCGCCTTTCAAGGCTAGAATTAAGGTCTCAGACTCAACCTCACGAAGAATAACTTGAATGCCTCTATCGTCTACTTCCAATAAATTATCAAAAACAAACATCAAATCTTGGATAGTATTTGCCAAATCTTCGTCCACATCACGAATCGACTCCATCAACTCAGACTCCACCGAGCTGTCGATAAAGTTCATAATATTCGCAGCCGTACGCACACCACCAATGGTGGTTGACTGAGTTGCGTTATTGCCAGAGAACTGGCGCTCCAATATATTATTCAATTCTTGCAATGCCGCAGGCTGAACCGTTTCTAGCGCCGCCACACGCAACACAATATCCAACCGAACTCGCTCATCAAAATTCGCAAGAATGTCCGCCGCTTGATCAGGGTCTAGATAGGAAATAACAATCGCCTGTATCTGCGGGTGCTCATAACGAATGACGTCCGCAACCGCACGCGACTCCATCCATTTGAGTGTGTCCAATCCTGTCGTGTTTCCGCCCAGCAAAATACGATCAATCAAGCTGCCCGCTTTTTCTTCACCAAGCGCTTCTCTAAGCATGTTACGAATATAACCATCGGCGCCCAACCCTAAACCGGTTTGATCGCCCACCAGCACCAAAAAGTCATCCAATACTTTTTCAACTTGATGACGTTGAATATTCGCCAGTTGCGCCATGGTTTGACCAATACGCTGAACCTCTTTTGGCCCCATATGTTTCAGTATTTGCGCAGCATCGGATTCCCCCAGTGACATAAGAAGCACGGCGGCTTTTTGCACTGAACTCAACTCTGCACCTTGGCCTATATCACTCATTTACTTTTCCATTACCCATTGTTTCACGACTTGAGCAACACGCTCAGGCTCCTCAGCAATCAAACCGCGAATTGCATTCAATTGACGGTCAATTTTTTCAGGGGAACCGGGCACCAATATATCTTCGGCACTCACAAGCGACACTTGATCATCCGAAATCTCATCCGTTTCATCAGAGAAAATCGCAGCTTCAGTATCCTCAGTAACCGCAATTTTATTCTGATCGCTAAGTGCTTTCAAAATCGGACGGACCACAACCAGCAGTAGAATCAGAACAAAAATACCGACCAATGTTGGCTGCAACAGGTTTAAAAACCATGTTTGCTGATAAAAGGGCAGCTCGACCATCGGCTCTTCTGGATCAGGCAACGCAAAAGGCGAATTGATCACGCTAACACTGTCGCCACGCGTTGGGTCGTAGCCCACAGCGTCTCGTACTAACAGTGTTAAACGCCCTAATTCATCGTCACTCCACGGCGTTCGCACAACAGCGGATGTTTCTGGGTTAAGGCTGATCAAATCATCCACTACCACAGCCACAGACAATCGCCTCACCATACCCTGCTGACGCTTGGTGTAACTGATGCTACGATCTAATTCAAAATTACGCATGGTTTCTTCACGTGACTGCCCATTTGCACGATTCGAATTCCCGCCTATCGGCGCACCGTTTTCATCTACCGCTTCTGGTATCGTGACCGCACCGGGCGGCTGGTTCGTCAAGGCGCCGGGGATACCGCCATTGTTTGCTCCAGCATTACGACTTTCTCTTAATGTTTGCTCACTACGTAACGCTAATAAATCTGGATTGTATTGCTCAGCGGTTTTTTCTACCGCGGTAAAATCCACATCGGCAGAGACCTCTGCTTTAAAGCGACCTTGCCCAATAACAGGACCCAGAATATTGTTTACTCGTTGCTGCAAGACCTCCTCGACTTTTCGAGCATAATCAAACTGTTTACCCGCAACTGACAATTCAGAATCTGTGTCTTTCTCTGTCAATAATGTGCCACGTTGATCGATCACGGTAACAGCTTTATCGCTCAATTGAGAAATACTAGAGGCCACCAAATTCACAATCGCTTCAACCTGACTTTGATCCAAGCGCCGCCCCGGATAAATTTCCAAAAACACGGATGCTGAAGGTTTACGCGTGTCTCGAACAAACACTGACTCTTTGGGAATGGCCAAATGCACCCTGGCACTTTTAACACTTTGTAGACTGGAAATGGTTCGGCTCAACTCCCCCTCAAGGCCTCGCCGATAACGTGTTGTTTCGACAAACTGAGAAGTGCCAAGCCCTTGCTCTTGGTCCATTATTTCCATGCCAACAATATTGTCAGAAACAAGGCCTGAGCCAGCTAATTTAAGACGTGCCTGATGATAGAAGTCGGACTCGACCAGCAAGGCGCCAGTATTTTGATCTAACTTGAAGGGAATGTTATTTACACTGAGGATTTCAACAATTTGATCAGCATTGTAATCGGTGATGCTGCTTAAAACAGGTTTGTAATCCGGTCCATTACTCCATAACACAGCGGCTAAACCAATGGCTATAGAAGCGGCCAACCCCACCATTAAGGCAAGCTGACGTATTACCGTCAATTTATTAAAGCCAGTGACTAACTCAAGATAGAGCTTTTGCTCCGATTGTTCTGCAGGGACATTATCCATTAAAAAGCGCCAAGCGGTTTAGTGTGCCTAAATCGGCATATTCATAATTTTTTCATACGCGTCTACAAGTTTATTACGCACCTGTGTCATTGCTTCAAATGATACACTCGATTTTTGCAGACCAATCATAACTTGGGGTAAATCCACCCCTTCGTCACCGCGCTCGTAAGATTGGGCTAATTGCGTTGCATCTTTTTGTAAGGTGTTCACATTATTGACAGCATTTTTCAACATTTCAGCAAAATCTGCACGCTCAACCGTTTGACCACTCTCACTTTCTCCTCCCACCTTGGTAACACTAGGCATAGGCGAACTCGGCGCCTGAACCTGCGACCGCATATCCCTCATTTGGGACAACACTTGATTAATGTCTGGTCGACCAGAAATCATCCTACTCACCTAAAAAATCACATTTACACAATTTAACATATCGCTAATACACAGCTTAGCATAAAGCTAATTAAAACAAGATACAAAAATCAATCAACGTCTATGCCACTTTCACGCATTTTAGCGATTTTATACCGCAGCGTCCTAGGGCTAATACCCAATGTGTCTGCAACCACTTTACGTTTGCCGTTGGCGTCGACCAAGGCTTGCGCAATAATGCGGAATTCATGCTGCTGCACGCCCTTACCTAAAATGGAAGCGGCACTGTCTTCCTCTTCGTCAAACACCGTCATACTCGGCGCGACACTCATCATATCAAAAGCAATATGGTCCTCGTTAATCTGCGCATTTGGGCTCAAAATCAACGCCCGCTGAATAACATTATCCAATTCACGAACATTACCAGGCCAAGGATGCGATTCCAGCTTACTCTGTGCCGAGGGTTTTAATACAGCGCCAGTAATACGCATTTTTGCGGCGTGCTTGGCCAACAAATGTAGTGCAATGGGCAAAATATCCCCTTTACGCTCCCGAATCGGCTGCCAACGTAACGGAAACACATTCAAACGATAGTACAAATCCTCTCTAAAACCACCGCCTCGCACATAATCCGCTAAATCACGGTTCGTGGTCGCAATGATTCTAACATCCAAAGGAATGGACTTTTTACCGCCAAGGCGCTCAACCTCCTGCTCTTGTAACACCCGCAATAGTTTAGCTTGCAGCCCAACATCCATTTCAGTGATTTCATCCAGCAACAAGGTGCCGCCATTAGCTTGCTCAAACTTACCCGCCTGAGAAGACACCGCACCGGTATAAGCGCCTTTTTCGTAACCAAACAAAATCGCTTCCAGCATATTCTCAGGAATAGCAGCGCAGTTAATCGCAACAAAAGGCGCATTGGGTCGATTAGAATGTTGATGAATATAGTGGGCAAGCACTTCTTTGCCGGTTCCACTTTCCCCGCAAATCAGCACAGTAGAGTCCGTAACCGCCACGCGTTTTGCCAAATCTAACAAAGCAATACTAGCAGGGTCTTTTGCAATAGGTTGGGCATTTGAGGAGGACGCGACCTTAACCGTGTGCTTGGCAATGGCGTTTAATAGCTCTTCTTCCTGAAAAGGCTTTAGCAAATAATCCACCGCACCGTCACGCATCGCCTCGACAGCATGGGCAATGTCACCATAAGCAGTCATTAACATAATAGGCAACTCAGGATACGTGTCGACCACATGATGCAGCAAACCATAGCCATCCATACCGGGTAAATTCACATCGGACACCACCATGTCAAATTGACCATGCTTTAACGTGATGACCGCCTCCTCTGCACTGTAAACCACTTTACACTGATAGCTTGCCAACATAAGCGTGTCTTCCAGCGCTTCAGCAAGGCCTTTATCATCTTCTACAATCAATAACTTAACGTCAGACATGTCATACCCTTACAAGAGGAAGTGTCAAACTGGCAGTCGTGCCAGCGCCCTCTATACTGTCTATTTCAAATTGCCCATAATGAGCCCTCGCAATGGCTTTGACAACCATCAGGCCTAACCCAGTACCATGTTGTTTGGTCGTAACAAAGCCTTCTTGCACGTGTTCTAAATGCGCTTTGGACATGCCAATACCACGATCTTTAAAGGTCAATGTCACATAACCATCATGGTGCTTCCAATGCAATCGAACCAAATCTCCTGCTGATTGCGCATCAATAGCGTTGTTTAATAAATTGAGTAACGCGCCCAATAATGTTTCTTTATTACACTGAATACAATCTGCAGCCAAAAAGTCCTCGCCTTCCGTCTCAAGGCGCATATTTTTTTGCTCACAAATCTCCTCGCAGTGATGGATCAACTCATTGATAAAGTCATCAATCGCCACCGTTTCATCCAGCTTTATTTCGCTGCGAGAAAAGATCAACATATCACGAATTTGCTTTTCAATATTCGCCAATCTATCCACCAGTTTATTGGCAAAAGTTTGACGCATGACAGGCGCAAGATCAGGCTTTTGTAGGTGCCCTGCATAGAGCGTTGCCGAAGACAGAGGCGTTCTAATTTGGTGAGCCAAGGCCGCGACCATTTTTCCCATATTAGACAGTCGCTCATGGTGAGTGAGTTTTTTCTGCAATACATACGCTTCGGTCAAATCAACCAGAATAACCAATTGCCCTGGCACATTGCCCAACGACGCGGTTTCCACTCGAACACGACGCCCACTTACCATGCTAACATCATGACCATCGTCTTTTTGGGGCCGAAAACTCAATGGTACAATCGCCCCCCAAGACTGACCCACCAAAGGCAAATTAAACAGATGATCAGCAACGGGGTTGGCCATAACCACCAGCCCTTCTTCATTTAATAACAAAACGCCAACTGGCATAGATTCAAAAAGCTGCTGAAACTGCAACACCAAGACACGGTTTTTATCTTGCTCTTGACGCTTATCCTGCTCTGATTTTTCCAGTTGATCGTATAATCGAACCACCTCTTGCTGAAGATCTAAATAAGACTTTGCCAACACATCAGACGATTCGGAAAACGCTTTGAACGCGGTTTTTAATTCCGCTATTTCTTCATCTTTTGTCACTAAAACTCCGATTTATCAATATTATAGCGACGCATTTTTTCGATCAGCGTAGTACGTTGTATTTGTAGATTTTGCGCGGCCTTCGACACCACACCTTGGGTAGACACCAAGGCTTGACGAATAAGTAATGCCTCTAGATGCCGAACATGCAAATTTAAATTCACCCCAGATGCCTGAGGAAAAGTATGCAATTGTTTGATTTCTTTCAATACCGACGACAATGCTTGTGAGCGCCAAGGCAAAGGGCAAAACCAGACCGTATAATCCCCATCAATGCCCATGGATTGACTCAATGAAATGACTGGTACCATTTCATCCAATTCAAATGACCTTATTGCCTTTCCCAACACCACAAAGTCAGGCAAATGAAACGCGGTCAATGACGCACTGTGATCTATCCCTATAAAAGTCAAGATACTGGAAACGCTCGACATTTCCTCATCGTCTAAACCACACAACCAAGCCTTCACACCATCACCTCAACCAAGCCTTCACACCATCACCTCAACCCTTGCTATAATGCCTTGTTATTGGCTACTTTCAAGCGCCAGACAAGCGATTATAGCGCCATAAGAAGGGCATCAAACGCCAACTGTGAATCCTCTTCACTTTCACACCAAGGCAAAGCGCCGAGCAATGGCGCTGGCAGCATTGCCATCAGCGTTGCGAGATTTTCATCATAACAAGGCATTAACTCTGGCCCACTATTAGCGACCCAGCCCGCTAGCGTCAAACCATCACGGGCAATCGCTTGCGCCGTCAAAATAGCATGATTCAGGCAACCAAGCTTCATATTCACCACAAGAATAACCGGAAAGCCTAAAGCGACAGCCACATCAGACAACATCTCGCGGTCATTTAAGGGCACTCTCCAGCCCCCCGCACCTTCGACTAAAGCAAACTCATGAGGTGTCAATAACGCCCCTTTTATATAACCTTCTAACCGAGATGCCGTGACCAAACGACCTTCTTGCATTGCGGCGATATGCGGTGCAATCGCGGCTTCCAGCACAACCGGATTCACTTGCTCATAGGGTAAAACCACACTACTTGCTTGCTGAATAAGCAAGGCATCTTGATTGCGTAAACAACCCTCAACAAGTTCCGCTCCCGCCGCTATAGGCTTTAAACCCAGCGACTTTAAACCCGCCCGTTTTGCCGCCGCAAGCAAACCTACCGTGACATACGTTTTACCGACATCGGTATCGGTTCCGCTGATGAAAAAGCGTTTTTTCACATTTTACTCCTGAGGATAAAAAGGTTTTTGAACAACCACAAATGACACCTGATAACTCAACGGCACGCCCAACTCGCCACGCTGTTGATTGTACTCAGCTAAAAATGCTTTCCATTTACTCGGCGAGATAGCGCTGCGGCCTTCTGCTGCAATTAAACTCGCGCCGACTTTTTTGAGGGAGTCAATTGCTCGCTCAGGAGACTCAAACCACATCACAATATTGGATAACTGGAAAGACGACAGTTGCCATTGTGACGCTTTAAGACAACTTAACAGCGCCCCAGCCGTCATATACTGGTGAGTATGCGGACTATGATCCACCCCCAACCAAGCGTTGGCTATTTCAGGCATAGAACCGTGAGACAAGGTCGAAAAAATCGCATAACCACCTGGCTTAGTAACGCGATAAAGTGCATTAAACAGCTCGTTTGGCGCCAAACACCATTGAATTGCCAAACTCGAAAAAACCAAATCAAAAGACGCCTCTCGAAAAGGTAGCTGTTCGCCATCGGCACAAACATAGTGGGTATTTTGCAAATCAGAACAGCGCGCCTTGGCCACCGCCAACATCTGCGAAGACAAATCCAACCCGATGCAAGACTGTGGTTTCAAGGTCTCGGTTAGCGCCGCCAAAGCCTGCCCGGTTCCCGTACCAAGATCAAGCACCACATCGGCGCGATTGATGGGCAACATAGTCAGTAAACGATCTAGGACAATATTCTGGAATTCGGCATAAGCATCGTAGGATTTAGCGGCACGATCAAAACGCTTGGCAAGCTGACACTTATAGCCAAGCGCCGGTATTTCATGGGGTATGAGCATCGATAAAACTTTCTATATGGCGTACACAAGCGTCCTCTTCTTCAAGAAAAGGTTGATGGGCACAATTTGACAACACAACACATTGCTGCAAAGGATTCATATCCGTTTGTTGCGCCAATGATTGACTCGAAACCAACGCATCCTTGCCACCTAAAAGGTGTAAATTAGGAAGATCCAAAAGCGACCATTCACGGCGAACATCTAAGGATTTCAGCAGCCTAAGACCCCCAACTAACGCCGCACGGTTCAAGGTCTTCATCGGCAAGCATGCCTGTAACTGTTTCGCCAAGGCGCGTTCATTCTCTGCACCTTTGGCCTGCAACAGCACAAAGCGTTTAAGCCCTTCTTCTGGCGACTGCTCAATCAAGGCAGCAAAGGCATCAAAATCGTCAACGGTCATCGCCTTTTCCCAGCCTTCTCGTTGAATAAAACTAGGGGACGCTGACAAGGTAATTACCCCCAGCACTTGGCTAGAACGACGCGCGGCCACATAAACCGACACCATGCCACCCAGCGACCAACCCATCCACCACGCCCCTTTAGGCGCCGCGTCTATCAGCTGCTCAGATAAAGCATCGATATCGTAATTCGGCCCAATACGAGAACGAGAGATCCATTGCTCATCAAGAGAAATACCCGGCAAGTTCGCCACCACAACATAAAACCGCTGACTCAGGCGCAAGGCAAATGAGCGCATCACTTCTTTTGGCATGGCCCAACCAGAGACCATAAAAATAGCTTGATTAGACGAGCTCCCAAAAGCTTCGGTTTCAATACGTGCTCGCATGCTGTCCCTCTATATACTTTGCGTTGAAAAGTTTTGCTTAAATAGTTTTGCGTTTAAACATTTGCTGTTAAAACGCGTTCGAGTGAGTCGCATAGTAACACTAAATCTTCATCGGAGTGGGCGGCACTTAAGGTAATTCTTAAACGCGCACGACCTGTAGGCACAGTCGGAGGACGAATCGCAGTACACCAGATCCCCAGCGATTTTAATTTTTCACTTACTTGAATCGCCGCTGCACTATCACCAATAACAATCGGTTGAATGGCCGTCGCGGAAGGCATCAACTCAACCGGAAGCGCCTCAACTCTCTGACGAAAATACGCAATATGGCGCGCCAAACGATCTCGTCGCTCTTGACCTTCTGCCGACTGAATCAGCTGTAAGGAAGCCAATGTGGCGCCCGCCATCGCTGGCGACATCGCCGTGGTATAAACATAAGGGCGAGCAAATTGCGTAAGATAATCCGCATAATCATGAGAGGTCGCAACAAACGCGCCCGCGGTTCCAAACGCCTTGCCAAAGGTGCCCACTAAAATAGGCAAACTGACCGAATCTAATCCCGCTAAAGACAAACAACCTCGGCCATTTTCGCCAAAGCACCCCAAACCATGGGCGTCATCCACCATAAACATCCAGTCATGCTGACTCGCTAATTTGGATAATTCAGCCAAAGGCGCAACATCGCCATCCATGCTAAACACCCCATCCGTTACCAGTAAACCCGATGAAGTCGACTTAGCGAGTAACCTCTCAGCGCTCGCCACGTCAGCATGTAAATAACGCCGCAAAGGCGCTTGCGCCAATAAAGCCCCATCAATCAAAGAGGCGTGATTCAGTTTGTCTTGTACAACAGGACGATGCTTATCCGCTAGGGCAGAGATCACCCCTAGATTCGCCATATAACCGGTACTAAATAACATAACTCGTTCGTACCCAAGCCAATCCGCTAGCGCCTCTTCTAACCGCTGATGCGGCGCCAAATGCCCACACACCAAATGCGACGAACCACCACCAACACCATAAATCTCTGCCGTACTGTGCATCGCCTTGATCAACGTTGGGTGATTCGCCAACCCCAAATAATCGTTCGAACAAAACGCGGTATACTGTTGCGAATCTATTTGAGTGTGCGGAATTTGCGGACTGTCTAGAGTAATAGTGCGACGCATTAAATCCTCTTGGCGGCGCGTTTCAAGCGCGGCCAACACCCAGTCGGGCGTATTAGACACTGGCTTCATAAAACATCTTAGACTCTTCCTGCTTCACTACCTGCGCGGTAATGGCTTCGACCACAGCCTCATCCGAATGCGCTTCACGCTTCTCTGGGTTAATCCCCAAATTAGCAAATAAAGCCATGTCTTTATCGGCTTCTGGGTTGCCCGTCGTCAGCAGTTTTTCACCGTAGAAAATGGAGTTTGCCCCCGCCATAAAACACAAGGCTTGGGTTTGCTCATTCATGCCTTGACGACCCGCAGATAATCGAATATGGGACTTAGGCATCAAAATTCGTGCCACCGCAATGGTACGAATAAACTCAAAGGTGTCCAGATCATCGACGTTTTCTAGCGGTGTTCCTTCTACTTTCACCAACATATTAATCGGCACACTTTCTGGGTGCGGCGCCATCTGAGAAAGTTGACGCAGCAAACCCACTCGATCTTTTTGCTCTTCACCCATGCCCATAATGCCACCACAACACAGCTTGATGCCTGAATCACGAACCCGAGAAAGCGTATCCAAGCGGTCTTGATAAGTGCGAGTGGTAATAATGCTGTCATAAAATTCAGCAGACGTGTCTAGGTTGTGATTGTAATAATCCAAGCCCACTTCCGATAAGCGCGCTGCCTGTTCATCGTTTAGCGTTCCCAAAGTGACACAAGACTCCAAACCTAACGACTTAACCCCCTTGATCATTTCCAGTACATAAGGAAAATCTTTCTCAGAAGGGTGCTTCCACGCCGCTCCCATACAAAAACGACTGGCGCCTTTTTCCTTCGCTAATGCCGCTTCTTCCAGCACTTTTTGCACTTCCATCAACTTTTCTTTTTCAAGCTCAGTGTTGTAATGACCACTTTGTGGGCAGTATTTACAATCTTCTGGACAAGCGCCGGTTTTAATCGATAAAAGCGTACTCACTTGCACTTCATTTGGCGTAAAGTTTTCTCTATGGACCGTCTGAGCGCGAAACATCAAATCCATAAAAGGTAGGTCAAACAACACTTTAACCTCCGCATGAGTCCAATCAAAACGCGGCGCGCTCACATTATCTGTAGTCATACTTAAAGACATAGTACTTAAAGACATAGTATCCTCGATCCGAAAAATAGAATGGAGCAATACTAATGGACTGGAAAAAACTGTCAACTATAAAAATTCAAGAGGTTTACAACGGGTTATTTTTAAATCGGTGCTATTTGTGCAACGCCAAGAACAACAATACCCAAAGCAGCAGCAAAAGCCATAACACCCTTTGCCAACATTGCCACCAAGGTTTTGCAAAAAATACAAACAGCTGCTATCGCTGCAAACGCCCAACCCATACCGCCAACATACTATGCGGGCAATGCCAAGTTTCCTCACCGCCCTACCAATTATGCGTCGCGCCCTATCGCTTTGAAGGCATAGTAAAAGCCCTCATTCACAGCATAAAATTCAACCAAGGGAACCACTATATTCGACCGCTCACCTACTTGCTCAGTGAACAGCTAATACACACTTACTCAGCAGAACCTTGGCCAGAGCAGATTCTTTACGTCCCGAGCCACCCCACTCGAATCAAAGAACGAGGCTTTTGCCAAACACACGCCATGACCCAGCTATTAATAAAAAACTTACGCCTACATTTGGGTGAAAAATGCCCACTACAAACCAAACACAACCCAATCAAAAAAATCAAACACACCCAAGCTCAACATTCATTAACTCGAAAAGAACGCCTGCAAAAAACCCAAAACAGCTACCAAATCGACGGAGAAATAGCGAAACACGTCGCCTTGTTTGACGACGTGATGACCACAGGAAGCACCATAGAAAGCTGCACCCGACTGCTGCTAAAAGCAGGCGCTGAACGTGTTGATGTCTGGGTCATTGCCCGCACACCAGACAAAGGGTATTAGCCGTTAAGCAGCACAACAGCCTAGCCAGCGCCCTTTGCTTTGTTTACTATGCGCGCAACAAAGCAAGGGCAAACGTCATGAAAACAGATCAACAATACCTAGATTTAGATAAACAACTGCTGTGGCATCCCTATACCTCGATGAGCCAACCCAGCCCACATTTTTTAGTCGAAAAAGCCATTGGCTGCGAGATAACACTCAGTGATGGGCGCACCTTAATCGACGGCATGTCTTCTTGGTGGAGCGTCATTCACGGCTACAACCACCCAGTGATGAACCGCGCCATCCAAGCGCAGTTAACACAATTTGCCCATGTGATGTTTGGTGGCTTCACTCACAAACCCGCCATTGATCTTGCCGAAAAACTCATCGCCATCACCCCCGCAAATTTACAACGGGTTTTCTTTTCCGACTCAGGCTCGGTATCTGTTGAAGTGGCCCTAAAAATGGCCATCCAGTATTGGAACACTCAAGGCAAACCGACAAAGCAATTTTTCGTCACCCCAAAAAGCGGCTATCACGGCGATACATTTGCCGCTATGTCAGTGTGTGACCCTGAAAATGGCATGCACAACGTATTCACCGGTGCACTAACACAACAAATTTTCGTTTCTCCGCCACCAACCGGTCTTAACGCACCCGTAAAAGCCGAATACCTAGACGAAATTCGCACAACCTTTGCAGAAAACCACCAACGCATCGCCGGTTTTATCATCGAACCTGTGGTGCAAAATGCCGGCGGTATGCGCTTTTACAATCCAGAGTACTTAAACCAGATTCGAGCACTGTGCGATGAATTCGATATTTTGTTAATTTTCGATGAAATTGCCACCGGTTTTGGTCGAACAGGTAAGCTTTTCGCCACCGATCACACCAACATTTGCCCTGATATTATGTGCGTTGGCAAGGCGTTAACTGGTGGTTATATGACGCTGGCCGCCACCTTAACAAACGATAAAGTCGCCCTGGGTATCAGCGACAATGGCGGGGTGTTTATGCACGGCCCCACCTTCATGGGCAACCCACTGGCCTGCTCCGCCGCCAACGCCAGCCTGTCTCTTCTAAGTGAATACGACATTGCAGAAAAAATCACACAATTAGAACGTTGGATGCAAGACGCGTTGACGCCATGCGAACAACTTGAGCAGGTCAAAGAAGTCCGCTGCCTAGGTGGCATTGGCGTTGTCGAATTGAAAAAAGCGGTTAACTTAAGTGAAATTCAGCCAAAATTCGTCGAACTTGGCGTTTGGGTACGGCCTTTTGGTAAACTCATCTACCTAATGCCGCCTTATGTTATGAGTGAGAAGCAAATTCAAACACTTGGCCAAGCCATCCACCAAGTAATAAGTGAAGAGACCTGTTAGGCATACGACCAGAACACTAACCCCCTGACTTGCAGGGGTTTTGGTTTGGTGTAATTCGCTTTTTGTCGGCCTAAAGGCGCGACCTACATCGTTTTGTGTAGGTCGTGATTTATCGCGACAAGGGTTTTGATGTGATGCGCTTTTTGTCGGCCTAAAGGCGCGACCTACATCGTTTTGTGTAGGTCGTGATTTATCGCGACAAGGGTTTTGGTTTGGTGTGATTCGCTTTTTGTCGGCCTAAAGGCGCGACCTACATCGTTTTGTGTAGGTCGTGATTTATCGCGACAAGGGTTTTGATGTGATGCGCTTTTTGTCGGCCTAAAGGCGCGACAAAAAGCCACCTGACTGGCGTATTACTGCTTCATGCGCTCTGCAAGATTACCCTGCTCATACGCTTCTTCTTCAATGTGGGTAATGTTCAGCACGATACTTTCAGCTTGTTCAATACTATTAATGCTTAATGCATCAACATCTTGCATCTTATCGTTAAGGTCGCGCGCCACACTCGCCTGCTCTTCAGACGAAACATTAATCTGTGCTGTCATTTCAACAACGCGTTTAATCGCCGTCTCAATATCACTCATTTTCTGCGCTACGTCGTTAACACTGTCAACACCTTGCTGCGCGACCACACTGCCCTTATCTATGGTGCTAGTCACATCTGCGGTATTTTTCTTTAACTCTTCGGTCATGCTGTGAATACTTTGTGTGGCGTTCTGAGTTCTAATCGCCAAGGCACGCACTTCGTCCGCGACGACCGCAAAACCACGACCCGCCTCACCGGCACGGGCAGACTCTATGGCGGCGTTCAATGCCAATAAATTAGTTTGCTCTGCGATACCACTAATGGAATTAACCACTTCATTAATGCTGTCACTACGCTCTGCCAGCACCGCCACCACTTTTTTCGCATCCGATATGTCTTGATAAACCTGACGCATCGTTTCGCCCGTTTTCTGAGCTAACAAACGACTCTCACGAGACAAACCACCCACCGATTCCGTCGCCTCAACGGCGACATGAATGTGCTCCGCAACATGCGTCACACTGGATAATAACTGAGAGCTGGCCGCCACAACCTCTTGAAAGGTGTTACGTTGCGTATTGAAGTTTTTTAAATTCGCTGTCACGCTATTTTTCGCTTCTGAGGCCCTATGACTTAGCTGCTTAGCCCCCTCTTTTAGGCGATAACGAAAGGTATTACCTGCGGCTTCTTGATGAATCTTGGCAAACTTAACCGCTGCTTTTGTGCCAATGGTTTTGCAATACAAGTATTGCCCTATAGGGTTATGCGCCTCTGACGCCAACCCAGACACCACCGTATTTAACGACTGATGTTGATGATAGGTCAAAAGCAAGCCCAACAACGTCAAAATAGGGGCGGCAATCTGCAACGCCAGGGTATTGGACAACAGACCAGCCAAGGCCAACAAAACAAAACAAAGCATCACAGGCCAAGAAGCATTGGCCAAATACGCGGCCGCTTTGGTGCGCAATGGCACCACACTTTTACCCGCATTAATACGATCATAGACAGATTGTGCGTGCTGGATTTCCTCTCGAGTCGCTTTACGTCGAACCGACTCATAACCAATCACTTTACTGCCATCTAGCAAGGGGCTCATATGGGCACTCACCCAATAATGGTCGCCATTTTCACAACGGTTTTTCACCAGCCCCATCCAGCTTTTACCTTGTTTAAGGTTGGCCCACATATCGGCAAAAACCGCCGAGGGCACATCTGGGTGACGAATCACGTTGTGAGGCTTACCTATTAGCGCTTCACGCTCATAGCCTGCTATTTCGCAAAAAACGTCATTAACAAAGGTAATGCGTCCTTTCACATCCGTACTGGAAACCAACATATAGCTTTCAGGAAAATCATTTTCTTTATTTGTTACTGGCATTTTTCGCATAAATAACTCTCGATCTTATAGTAATTATTTTCACCACCAACGTAGTGGTGTGTTTTTAAAGATGACATAAAAATACACCAATCAGGGGCTATTCGTCATCAAAATCTCGGTAAGCATCTGGCGCCAAATCTTCAAAGCGGGTGTACTTACCGACAAACGCCAGTCGACAAGTCCCTATCGGACCATTACGTTGCTTACCAATAATAATCTCAGCGATCCCTTTATGAGGCGTGTCTTCATGATACACCTCATCACGATAGACAAAAGAAATCACGTCCGCATCCTGCTCAATCGCCCCAGATTCACGCAAATCTGAGTTTACAGGGCGCTTATTTGGTCGGTTTTCCAAGCTACGGTTAAGCTGAGAAAGCGCCACCATTGGGCACTCCATTTCCTTGGCGATGGCTTTAAGGGAGCGAGATATTTCAGAAATTTCATTGGTACGACCTTCGGTGAAACCAGGAATTTGCATCAACTGCAGATAATCCACCATGATCATCGCCACGCCACCATGCTCACGCGCAATACGTCGCACACGCGAGCGCATTTCAGTCGGGCTAATACCGCCCGTGTCATCAATAAATAACTTACGGTCTTTGAGCATTTTCACCGCCGACATCAATTTGTCCCAGTCTTCTTGAACCAATTGCCCAGAACGCATACGCGTCTGATCAATTCGCCCCAGGGAGGACAACATACGCATCATTAACGCCTCGGCCGGCATCTCTAAACTGAAGACAATAACGGGTTTTTCACTGATCATGGTGGCATTTTCCACCAAGTTCATCGCAAAGGTGGTTTTACCCATCGACGGACGACCCGCGACAATAATCAAATCGGATGGCTGCATGCCAGCGGTCATGGCGTCTAAATCCGTAAAGCCTGTACTCAAGCCGGTGATCGCACCTTCCTGATGATACAGCTCATCAATTTTATCCACCGTGGCACTTAATATATCGGCGGCAATACGTGGCCCACCTTTTTTCTCACCGCCTTCTGCGATTTGAAAGATTTTTCGTTCCGCTTCATCCAATACTTCCGCCGCCGTCATTCCTTCTGGATGAAAGGCCCGCGCAGAAATATCATTCGTGGTGGAAATTAGGCGGCGCAAGATAGAACGCTCGCGCACAATGTCGGCATAAGCGGCGATATTTGACGCGCTAGGCGTTGCCTCAGCAACCTCAATTAAGTACGCCATGCCACCAATAGACTCTAAGTCGCCACGTTTGTCTAAGCGCTCCCCAATGGTCACCACATCGATAGGCTCAGACTCATCAGCCAAACGAGCAATCACGGTAAAGATCGACTTGTGCTCTGGACGATAAAAATCATCCGCAATCACCAGCTCAGAGACCTTTTCCCACGCTTGTGGGTCCAGCATTAAGCCACCAACAACGGAACGCTCAGCTTCAATGGAATACGGTGGTAATTTAATAGAAGCGACTTCAGAATCATTTAGTTGCACGCAAAACACCCATACAAAAACAGAAAAAACACAAGGGGATTAGCTTATCACGCCCATAAAAAAAAGGGCATCTTGCAAACACAAGATACCCCTTTCTTATTAAGAAGAACTGACGCCCTTCTTAAGTAATTTGCCTAGGCAAATTACTCAGCGATTACAGACAAAGTGACCGTTACAATAACTTCAGAATGAAGTTGAACGTCTACTTCGAAAGAACCTGTATGACGAATCGCGCCTTCTGGAAGACGGATTTCAGCTTTCTCTACCGCTACTTGCGTAGAAATAGCATCTGCGATGTCACGAGTACCGATAGAACCGAAAAGCTTGCCTTCATCACCCGCATTTGCAGCGATAGTGAAAGTTTTGCCTTCTAGCGTTAGAGCACGAGCTTCAGCTGCAGCTTTACGCTCAGCGGCTTGCGCTTCAAGTTCAACACGACGCTCTTCAAAGCTAGCCAAGTTAGCTTTTGTAGCCATTACAGCTTTTTTGTTCGGAATCAAAAAGTTACGAGCATAACCTGGTTTAACAACGGCAACGTCACCAATACCACCTAGCTTGTTTACTTTGTCGAGTAGAATAACTTCCATCTCGATCACCTCTAATTAATCATTAGCTATCACTTGAGTTGGACGCTTTACCTTGGATTCTAGAACGAATATTCACAAAACTGTCGATCACACAAAGTGCGACCAATACATTCGCGAAATACACATTCAGAACAAAAAATCCCACCAGATAAAATGCAATCAGTCCAACAACCCCAATTTCTTTTTTTGCTAAAATACCATGTATTAAAGCGAGCCCCGGCAACACTAAAGCGGGTACAGCGGCTTGAGATAGAATAATAAAGGAACCGCCTAGGCTTTCCCCAATTAAAATCATCCCACCCAAAACCAAACTAAACGCCACTGGCAATCTTAGTTGATGAAACTCAGTACGCAAACCGCCTGGGTTATAGAGCCCTGCTTGCCACTTTCTTGCTAAAAACAAGGAAGCAATGGCAATCACCACTTGGAAGATGGACACTGCCATCACCGCCTGGTTAAAAATCAAATCTTTATCAGGAATCTCGACCCCTTCTGATACCAACACCTTCTGAACCAAAGCTACCGCTAGATTCAAAACGTCCGCCATCAAAAAAGGCTGAAGCAGCGTACTGATAACAGCTAAAAAGCTGCCAGCTAACAGCACCCAACTCCATGACGCTGTTGATCTAAGTAAATAGCCCAACAACATCACATCAACCAACACCAGAAGTGCCGTTGCATCACCTTGGTATATCCACAGCACAAATGCTGGTAGACACCCCCAAGCTAATACCGGTATTCCTTCTTTTACACCTTTGCGAAGCACCACCAATCCTAGGATCGCAGCAGCTAGCCAAAACATCATAGGGATCAGACCAAACACCATCACACCGATAACGGCATTAAGACGTTTTTTCATGACCCATTTCGCTAAACCACTCATAAAAGCGCTTCTTTCAGCCTATTAATTAAAGTGGCTATCAGTGTAAGGAAGTAAAGCAATGTAGCGAGCGCGTTTAATAGCAGTCGCTAGCTGACGCTGGTAACGAGCCTTAGTGCCAGTAATACGGCTAGGTACGATTTTACCAGTTTCAGTAATATAACCTTTCAGTGTGTCTAGATCTTTGTAATCGATCTCTTTAACGCCTTCTGCTGTAAAACGGCAGAACTTACGACGACGGAAAAAACGAGCCATGAGTGTCTCCTAATAAAATAGATTAATCTTCAGATTCTTCAGATACTTCTTCAGAATTGTCGTGGTTACGCTCTTCACGCTGAGGAGCAGAACGACGATCTTCACGACCTTCAGAAGCTTTAATAGGAGATACGTCAGTTACCGCATCTTTACGACGAATCACCAAGTTACGGATGATGGCATCGTTGTAGCGGAACGTGTCGTTTAGTTCAGACAAAACACTGTCAGAACACTCAATGTTCATAAGAACATAGTGTGCTTTGTGAATTTTGTTAATTGGGTAAGCAAGTTGACGACGACCCCAATCCTCTAAACGGTGAACTTGGCCACCATCTTCAGTGATTAGGTTAGTGTAACGCTCTACCATTGCTGGTACTTGCTCGCTTTGATCTGGGTGAACCAGAAAGACGATTTCATAATGACGCATTTAAGCTCCTTATGGGTTCTTAGTCTCCACGCTTGCTTCCCCTGTGATAAAGCTGTGAGACAAGGAGTATTGATTTACAGGGACGCGTATTATATAGCACGAGTGGACAACAAGTAAACCGAAAAGGCGTAACCAAACCAAAGTGACCCTCCCTATCAGTGCAAATGAGGCGCCATCACCAACGAGTTTTTAGGAAGAAAAAAGCATTTCCTGCAAACTATTTTACAGCTCTCTCCTAAGCCAATAGAATCAATGGCACCTTAATTCATTCAAGCGTGAGAATATGGACATCATCCAAAAAATTATTTTAGTATCCATCACCCTTACTCCGCTCATCGCACACGCTGACGGTGACCTAGGAGTCATAGGCGCCATGTCACAATCGATCTACAAAGACGTCGACTCTCGATCCGCATTTTTACCCAATATAAATTATCAAGGTGAACACTTTTTCATCGGCTTACCTGAAACTGGCTACCGTTTTTTACCGAAAAAATCCGTACAGAACGCGGCTATCGGCCTATCTTATGATAGCTCAAGCTTCGATCCTGATGATTCAGATGACATCAACATCCAACAATTAGACGACAGAGACGCCAGTATTATGGCATTTGCCTCTTATAAATATGGCCCGGTAACAACAAAATTGGCGCAAGACATCAGCGGCGAACACGACGGTTACTACGCCCAAATATCGGCAGGCTACCCTATTCCCATGGGTCATTGGAAAATCATACCCACCATTTCTTATCGCTACATGAACAGTAAGATGAGCAATCATCTTTTTGGCATTTCACCGGCAGAGTCAAACCGAACCGGTGGCAGCATTACAGCCCATGACGCTGACGCTATCTCTTTTGTGCGCTATGGCGTAAGAGGCATGTATTCGCTCTCACAAAATATTAGCCTAATGCTGGGTGTCGTCCATACAAAATACGACGATGACGTACTCAAAAGCGCTATAGTCGAAGACAATGCAAGCACTTCTGTTTTAGCGGGTGTATTCGTTTCCTTTTAGCGGATTCAAAGTAGAGCAAAGCCCCCAATAAAAACATCGTATTAGAACTTGCGGAACCCACATCATGAGCAAATTTTCCAACAATACCCAAGCCATGCTATTTGGACTTGGGGCCGTGTTACTTTGGTCAACGGTTGCCACCGCGTTTTCACTGTCTTTGAAGCATTTTTCGCCTACGCAATTATTGCTTGTGGCCAACATAGTGTCGTTACTGTTTTTAATCACCTTGATTGCCGTTAAGGGTGAAACAAAGCCATTAATAAGTCTGGCAAAACAAACCTGGAAATCGTCTTTGTTTTTTGGCGCCATCAACCCTTTTCTGTATTACCTGATCTTACTGCAAGCCTATAACACGCTCCCAGCCCAAGAAGCACAAGCCATTAACTACACATGGGCCATCATGCTGAGCTTTATGGCCGTGCCCATTTTGAAACAACGCTTAACCCCCGCCGACTACCTTGCGGCGGCGGCCTGCTATTTTGGCGTCTTGTACATTTCCACTCGCGGGCAAATTGGCTCATTAGAGTTTTCCAATGTGTCTGGTGTCGCGTTCGCCCTACTCAGCACCATTATCTGGGCGCTTTATTGGCTACTGAACACCAAAGACAAACGCCCCAGCCTAATTGGCCTAACGCTAAACTTTGCCTTTGCCTTGCCTCTTATTGTTATTTTCGCGGGCGTAACAGGAGAGTTAAATCACTTTAACTACGAGGGGTTATGGGGAGCGGTTTACATTGGCTTGTTTGAAATGGGGTTGAGCTTCGTGCTATGGAATAAAGCCATGAAACTGACGACTAACGCCAGCCAAGTCGCCAACCTCATCTTTTTATCGCCATTGCTGTCTATCATTTGGCTGTCTCAGTTTGCCGGAGAAACCATTCTGGATTCCACCCTGATAGGCTTAGCTTGCATTCTTACCGGACTGTTTGTACAAAACGTGTCGAAGAAAACCAAATCATCAAAATAGGACTTGTCATGCCAGCGTTTGTTTATTTACTCTTGCCGATTCTTTTCTGGTCAGGCAATTATATTTTAGGCCGCATAACCGTTTCAAGCGGCATAGACCCTTTCTCTATCTCGTTTTTACGCTGGAGTCTTGCCTGCCTGATCATTCTGCCTTTTGCCTACAAAAAACTCTGGTTAGAGCGAAAAATCATCGCTAAAAACTGGCCCTTACTGACGCTTTTTGGTTGGCTTGGTATCTGTAACTACAACTTATTCTTATACATAGGCCTCACGTCAACCACAGTAACCAATGCCGTACTACTCAACTCCATCATGCCGGTGATGATTCTGATTACTGCTCGCTTGTTATTGGGCAGTAAAACCTCTTGGTTGCAAAACACCGGCATCTTAATTTCCACGCTGGGCGCGATCACCATTGTCAGTCGTGGTAGCTTAGACACTTTTTTACACCTCAGCTTTTCCCAAGGCGACTTATGGATTATCACCGCCGCCATTAGCTGGGCAATTTATTCGGTGCTCATTATTAAACGCCCAAAAGGCATGTCCTTGATTGGCTTCTTCGCTTGCACCGCACTGATCGGCACCCTCTTTCAAGCGCCGCTTTTTTTCCTCTTTGGACACAGCTCACTCGCTGATTTCAGCGCAAGTAATTGGGGAGCCATTCTTTATATGGGAGTATTTGCTTCTATTGGGGCTTTTTTGTGTTGGAATACTGGCGTACAAAAACTCGGTGCCGCCACCGCAGGGCACTTCATCCACCTCTTACCAGTGTTCAGCATCGGCTTATCGGTTCTCTTCTTAGGCGAGCAATTACTGAACTTCCACTATGTCGGTATTGCCTTAATTTTTTCAGGCATTTTTGTGGCAACGGTTTTAAATAAAAAAACGGCCAAATAAAAAACGGCCAGACAAAAAACGACAATCTGCCACCTAACCTCTATTTCGCGCCATACGGGTACTCATCAAGATGCTCAAGAAAATAAACAGCATCCCCAAAATGGCGTAAATACCCGGCACATGCCCCCAAATAACCCAACCCCAAAAACCACTAAACACCACCCCGACGTAACTCACAGGGGAAACGATACTGGCTGGCGCATAGGTGTAAGCCAAATTATAAAGCGTCATACCAACATACAAGGTGATGGTGACCGCCGCCACGAAGGGCCAAACACCCAAAGGCAAAGTAAAGGACTCTCCCTGCACAAAAACCAATGGGAGAGACAATAAAGTCGACACGAGAAAATACACAAATAAGGTTTCTTCACCCGAAACCTGTTGTGACAACATCCGCGTTGTCACCATAGATAAAGCCAACCCCACCGCCGATACAAGACCAACAAGATGCCATGGGTTCAAATGACTTGGCATGGGTTGAATAATGAAGGCGACACCAACAAAACCGATAATAAGCGGCAACCAGCGCGCCTTTGGAATACGAATTCGATGCAGTACCAGCACCACAAATGGCACGCACAGCGGTGCACAGGTTCTTAGTAAAGACGCCTCAACCAAGGGAATATGATTCAACGACCAATAATAAAAAAGAAAACCAATAAAACCGCCAAAGCTGCGTAAAAAATGAATTTTCCACACAGATAAAGGTCGCTTTTGCCAGCGCCCGCGCATTTGTGGCAATAATATCAAAGCACAAAATAAGCTCTGCCAAAATACCAAAGTAGACACCGCAATCATGGTTTGAGCTTGCTTAGCAGCCAGTGCCGTCAGCGACATCACAAACGCATACGCGATGGTCATGACAACGCCTTTCTTTAACAATTCATTACTGTCCAAGGTGCATCACTCTTTGAATGGGTAAAAACAACGGTAACTGATATCTAAATATAGGCTGACTGTTTAACCTAATTAACTTAGATTGTCGAGTGACGAGAAGCACCAAGATACTGAGAAAAAAGCGGATGGGGTTCTGGTTGCGACAACACAGACACAGGTTCATGAGCGACTACCCGCCCCTGCTCAATCAATATTACCTGCCCACCCACCAAGCTAGCCTCTTGCGGCAAATGCGACACCAATAAGGTTGTTAACCCCAACTCAAGCGTCACTTCATTAACCAGATGCAGCATTTCTTCACGTAAAGCAGGATCCAAGGCGCTAAAAGGCTCATCGAGTAATAATATGGGCTTTTTCCGCACCAGCGCCCGCGCAATAGCCACTCGTTGAGCCTGACCACCCGATAACGCCTGTGGAAAACGCTGCGCCTTGTCAGCAAGCTGTGTTTTTTCAAGCGCCCAATGAATTTTCGCCTTTTGCTCATTATCCAAAGACAACGAAGGCGATAAGCCAATGGCCACATTTTGCCAAACCGTTAATTGCGGAAACAAATTATCACTTTGAAATAAGGTCGACATGGGCCTTTCGTAAGCGGGCAAAAACAGCAGTGACTCATCATTGAAAAAAAGCGTGCCACGAGCCGCTAAAAAGCCACCGAGCAAGTGCAAAAGTGTGCTTTTCCCTTCACCGCTACCACCGAGCAAGGTGGTAACACCGGGGGGAATATCCACACAATAATTCGCATGAAAGTTTTCCCAGTCGTATTGAAGATTAATGCTTAACAAGCGATCTTCCTCCGATAAAACGCGTTGAACCGTAAAACAGTAGCAAGCAAAGTAATATTAATACCACCGCCACACAGGCCCCTTCTTCTAATCGATAAGCACCAATCAACTGAAACAGGTACAAAGGCAAAGACACTAAGCCTTGACTGCCAAATAGCGCAATCACGCCCATATCGCCCAAAGAAAGCAACAGGGCATAACCCAACGCTTGCGCCACACTGAGGCGAATCAACGGCCATTCCAGACACCATCGTGACCAAGACCGAACCCCTAAGCTCAAGTAGACCGCCCTAAAACGCCGTTCTTGCTGATACATCACCGGCATCAGAGCACGTAACACAAAAGGCAAAGCCATTACCGCATTCACCCACACCACAATCCAATAACTCGATTGAAATCCCCAACCAAGATCACGCAAAAACAAAAACAGCCCCGTAGCAATGACCAAGCCCGGCACCATTAAAATCAAATTACCCAGATGCTCAATCTTATTGGGTAACAAGGCTAAATACCGGCGAGCCATACAAAAACGCGCCAACACACAAAAAGACACGCCAAGTAAAAGGCTCACCAGTGCCGCAGGAAACGCGATTTGCAATGACACTAACACCGCTTTCCACAGCGCAGCAGACTGCAATGTTAGCAAAAAAATAGGTGAAAAAACCGGATCAAAAATAGCCAAAAAAGGCGGAATCACCAAAATGAACGCCACCAATAACGCCAAAGCATCCGCCGATTTTGCCCAAAAAGAATCTTTGAGCGAGTAACGTTTAACCGCTAACAAACTCACGTCCTGACGATTAACCGGGGCGATACGATAAACAACGACGGCAAACAAGGTGCATATCGACACCTGCAACAAAGCCAAAAAACTCGCCTTGTTAAGGTCAAAGTCGAACCTAAGCGCCTGATAAATCGCCACTTCCAAGGTGCTAAACTTTGGCCCACCGCCTAAGCTTAACACCACAGCAAAGCTAGAAAAGCACAACATAAAAATCAGCACAAAAGCACCAGGCAGCACTTTTTTTAGGTAATGCCATTCAATCCAACGAAACGCCGTCCATCGGGAAAAGCCCAGCTGCGAAGCCTGACGCCACTGCCCTGAAGGAATCAAATCATAGCCTTGCAACAAAAGACGCACCGCCAAGGGCATATTGAAAAAAACATGCGCCAATAAAATTCCCACGAGACCATACAAAGGAATGTGGATATCAAACAGCTGGTAAAGCCAACCGCTACGACCATACACCACAACCAACCCTAAAATCGCCACAATGGTCGGCACCACCATGGACACCGAAAACAATTGCAGCAACGCAGCTCGCCCATAAAATGACCGATGAATAAGACAAGAGGCGACCGGAATAGCAATCAACAAACTAATCCCGCTGCTAAGCAGCGCTTGCCATAAGGAAAAACGCACTACTCGCCAAAGATAAGGCTGCTGCATGTAGCCAAGCCAAGAGTGCCAGTCACTATAACGCAAAAGCGCCACCAGACTGGCAGCGCCCATTAACAGAAAAAAGCCAACACCCAATAATGCTGGCAATAAGCCTTTAACCGTTCGCAAAGAAAACAACGTAGCGCCTATTATCTATTATCGTGTTGTAGCATTTAGCCACTCATCCACCCAAGCACCGCGGTGCTTAGCCACCTCTGCTGCGGGCAAGACTAAATTCTTACTGGGTTTGAAAGCGTCATCAAAAGCAGCAGGCAATGCCTCATCCAACTCAATCACTGGCAACATCCAATTCCCCGTCGCCACTGTCGATTGAAAACCTGGCTGCAAAATAAACTGCATAAACTGCTTCGCCAACGCCGGATGAGGCGCATCCTTCATCATAGCCGCCACTTCAATTTGCGGATAAAGCCCTTCACTGGCCATGGCGGCTTGGTATTTAGTCTCGTCCTCCGCCACAATATGATAAGCAGGTGATGTGGTATAACTTAAAACCACATCGGCTTCACCTTTCAAAAATAAACCGTAGGCATCGGACCAGCTTTTGGTCACCGTCACCGTATGAGAAGCCAAGCGCGCCCAAGCATTCGCTGCATCATTCCCGTAAACCGACTTCATCCACAACAGCAAACCTAGTCCCGGTGTACTCGTTCTTGGGTCTTGATAAATCACCCGTAAAGCTTGATTATCCACCACTTCTTTTAAGCTGGTTGGGGGCGTTTGAAGCGTCTCAGCGTTGTAAATAAAGGCAAAATGGCCTTGGTCAAAGGGCACAAAAAACCGATCCGACCAACCACCAGAAATCGTAACGTTCGACGTATCAACCGAATGCTCTGCCAATAGTCCGGTTTTTTTGGCGGCTTCCATCAAATTAAGATCCAGCCCCAATAGCACATCCGCCTGCGACGACTTACCTTCTAATTGCGCTCTGGATAAAATGCCCACCGAAGAGTCCAGCGCGACAAAATTTAGTTCACAGCCGCATTCTTGCTCAAAACTGGCTTTAATCTTTGGCCCAGGCCCCCAATCCGACGCAAACGAATCGTAGGTGTACACATTAAGGGTTTCTTTGGCGAACGTCAGTGGCGAGAAAGCAACGCCAATACTAACGACGGCAGTCGAAAAAAGAGTAGTTAACAAAAATGGTTTCAAGGTGTCGCTCCTAAATAAGTGAGCGGCGTACAGGGGAAATGGCAAGGAGGGATGTGAGCGACGCTATGTCGGCAGTTCAACTTGCTATCTCGATTCCTACGCCAGCATGATCTGGATCAGGTTCGGTGGGTTAGCGGTTAATCCGCTTCTCAGCTCTAGTCTTAAAAAACTAAAGCACCCCATGAGATAATGAGCTGTTATTGTAAAGAGTCACTCAGCGGAAGTCTATTTCCGCAAGCACCCGTGTCACCGCACCTTGGTTTTTTTCAGCAAAACGCAAGGCCGTTTGACCCAATCTATAACGCTGAGACGCTTGTCCAGCAAGATCCAGCACAACACTTTCCAGTTGTGTTTCATCTTGGCAACGCACTGCACCATTCACTTGCAAAAGCTGATCGGTAATCTCGGCAAAATTAAAAGTATAGGGTCCAACCAAAATGGTTTTCCCCAGCAGAGCAGGCTCAATAGGATTATGGCCTCCTCGCTTAATCAAACTACCGCCGACAAACACCATGTCCGATGCCTGATAATAATGCATCAGCTCTCCCATCGAATCGCCGATCACCACATCAAAATCCGACCATTGCTCCAGCGGCGTTTGGCTACGAAGCGCCACTCGATCAAATGACTGTTTAGCCAACGCATAAACAGCCTCAAAACGCTCTGGATGGCGAGGTACCAAGAGTAATAAAGCATTAGGTTGCTTCTGCAAAAGCGCTTGATGGGTGCGTAACAAGATTTCGTCTTCGCCTTGATGCGTGCTGCCGCCCACCCAAACAAAACGCGAGCCAAGCTGGCGTCGCCAATTAGCTTGAAAAACCTCTGGTGGTACAACAAGGTCAAATTTAATACTGCCAGTCACCAACACCTTTTTTGCCCCTAGCGCTTCAAAACGCACGGCATCTGCCTGTGCATGCGCTAAAAAACAATCTGGCAAAGCAAACAAAGTACGAGAAATAAGAGAGAATTTTTGATAACGCTGAAAAGATCGTTCGCTCAAGCGGGCATTCACCACGTCAATGCGCATGCCCTGACGTTTCGCTTGGTGTAACAAATTAGGCCAAAGTTCGGTTTCAACAATCAACAAGCGCTTACAGGTTATTTTCTTTAGCGCCCTCTTCACACTGCAACGCCAATCCATCGGCAAATAACGATGCTCGGCAAAAGGGAAGGCCTTCTCCACCTGTTCCGCCCCAGTGGGCGTCATGGTGGTCATCAGCAAACGGTGCGTTGGAAACCTTTCTCGCCATTGCAGGACCAAAGGACGCACAGCAAGCACTTCTCCCACAGACGCACAATGAATCCATAGATCCACTTCAACAGAAGGCCAAAAACCAAACGCTTCTTTCGCGCGATAGTGCTGGTAGGTTTTCTTAAAACGTCGAATTTTTAATAAAATGACCGGTGTTAATAACGCCAATAACGAATGGTACAGCCACATAATTAATCTGCTGCGTCACTGAATTGCTGGTTATGAAGTTGCGCATAAGCGCCGTTCATCGCTAGCAACTCACTGTGAGAGCCTTGCTCAATAATTTCACCATGATCCACCACAGCAATAATGTCGGCGTTTTCAATAGTGGATAAGCGATGGGCAATAGCAATGGTGGTGCGATTTTCCATGAGCCCATCCAGAGCGGTTTGAATCGCTCGCTCAGACTCGGTATCCAGTGCTGAGGTGGCTTCATCTAAAATCAAAATAGGCGCATTTTTCAAAATCGCCCGAGCAATGGCAATACGCTGGCGCTGGCCACCGGACAAAAGCACACCGTTTTCACCGACCATGGTGTCTACCCCCTGATCAAGCTCTTGAATAAAGTCCCAAGCATTGGCGGCTTTGGCCGCCTCGATCACGTCTTCTAGGCTAGTATCTTGCAAGCAACCGTAGGCGATATTTTCTCGAATCGTGCCATTAAAAAGCACCACTTGCTGATTGACCAAGGCGATATTAGAACGCAATTCCGTCAGCTTATAATCATTGATAGCCACGCCATCAATGCTTATTTGACCTTCATCAATATCGTAAAAACGCGGAATCAAATTCGCCATAGTCGATTTACCACTGCCAGAACGCCCCACTAACGCCAAGGTTTTTCCTGCCGGCAAAGACAAATTGATATTTTTTAACGTCTGTTTTTCGGCCCCTGAGTATTTAAATGACATGGTTTCCCATTCAATATTCCCCTTAAAACGGGTCGCCGTGGTTTGCCCTTTGTCGACCTCTTCTGGCAAATCCAAAAAGTCAAAAATACTGTAAGACGCGGCAATGCCCTTTTGCAAAATACTGTTTACATCGGTTAATTGGCGAATCGGTTTACCTAGCATACCCGCCGCCGTCAAGAAGGCGATAAAATCTCCCGGAGACATATGCGAACTGATCGATGGACTCAAAGCGAACCAAATCAAAATGGCCATCATGACCGCCAAAATAAACTGCACCAGCGGAATATTGAGAGATTTGGTCATTTCCATTTTTAACTGGGAACGGCGGTTTTCATGGGCAGCTTTGTGAAAACGTTTAATTTCGTATTCACTGCCACCAAAGATCTTCACCACCTCGTGTCCTTTAATCGCTTCTGACGCCACATCCGTCACACCGCCCATGGCATTTTGAATGCGTGTACTCAGCTTACGAAAACGCTTAGAAGCATAAGAAACGACAAGGCCAATCAAAGGCACGACCAATAAAAATAGTAAGGAAAGGCGCCAGTTCATGTAGATCATATAGCCAAGCAAACCCACGACAGTTAAACCTTCACGCAACACCACCCTAATGGCTTGAGTAATCGAACCAATTACCTGCTCTGTATCGTAGGTTAATTTTGCCAGCAAACGTCCAGTGGGTATTGAGTGGAAATAGCTTGAAGGCAAGCGCACGAGCTTATTAAACATATGAGTACGCAAATCGAAAACCACATTGTTGGCGACTTTCGCCATAAAATAGTTGCCCAAAAAGGTACCAATACCACGGGCAATAAACACCCCTAGAATAGCCATAGGAATGACAAGGCGACTCTCGGAAATATTCCCCTCAGAGACGACATCGACTATGTGCTTTAACAAGGCCGCTAGCGCGGGCTCCATCGCCGCATAAATGACATAGCCAATCACACTAAGTAGTAAATACAACCAGGACGAACGCACATAACCTAATAGGCGAAAATAGATTTGTGTACCAGAAACAGGCACTTTTTGAACAGGCACTTCCGTCTCAATATTCTCTTTATCTTGCATTTACAGGTTCGCTTTTTCAATAATAGCCGTGGTTGAATAGCCATCGACAAAGGTCAATACTTTTACCTCGCCGCCATGGGCCAAGACATGATGAGCACCAACAATCGTCTCTATGGTGTAATCACCACCTTTTACCAAGACATCGGGCGTTAAAAATTCAATAATTTCCTTCGGTGTATCCTCGTCAAACCAAGTAACCCAATCAATCGCCCCCACTCCTTCCAACACTGACATACGGTGAATCAGGTTATTAATCGGACGTTTTTCGCCTTTGAGTCGTTTAACCGATGCGTCGGTATTGACCGCTACAATCAGACGATCTCCGAGAGCCTTAGCCTGCTTCATATAAGCAATGTGCCCTGGATGAAGAATATCAAAGCAACCATTGGTAAAGACAATTTTTTCACCGTTCATTTGCGCCAATTTTATTTGCGCAAGTAAATCTTGTGGAGAAAGCACGCCAAAATTTGTACTGTGTGAACGCTGAAACATAATCGCATCTAAACGTTCAGCACTAATGGAAGCGGTCCCTAGCTTGCCAACAACGTAACCCGCTGCTTGGTTAGCGTATTCGACCGCATCAATAAAACGTTTACTGGTCACATAAACCGCAGTCAAAACCGCAATCACCGTATCACCGGCGCCGGTCACATCAAACACCTCTTTAGCGGCTGTAGCCAATGAAAACGGCGGCTTACCTTCACTGAATAAAATCAACCCTTCTTCACCACGGGTAACCAACAAGGCCTTCCAACCAAACTGTTCACGTAATGCTTTGGCTTTTTCTTCTAGTTCTTTGCTTGAATGGCATTTACCAACAATCATTTCAAATTCAAGCAGGTTTGGTTTCACCAAGGTGGCGCCTTGATAAATCGAGAAATCATTGCCTTTCGGGTCAACAAAACTCGGGACGTCCGCTGCATTGGAAAGTGTTATCAATGACTGAACATCCGCCAAGCAGCCTTTGGCGTAATCCGAAAAAATAACCGCGTCCGAGTCAGGCAAGCATTCTTCGACTACTTTGGCTAAGGCGTCATTCTGAGAAAGACTGTCTTCGCGCTCTTCAAAGTCCAGTCGAATAAGCTGTTGATGGCGACTCATCACCCGTAACTTGGTGATAGTGGGGAGGGTTTCTGAACGAACAAATCGACACGTAACGCCAACGTCCTCTAGACAACGGGTCAAAACATCAGCATTTTCATCGTTTCCGACCACACCGACCAGTGTTACTGACACACCCAATTTGGCTAAGCCAAGCGCCACGTTGGCAGCGCCACCTGGACGATCTTCAATATTGGAAACCTTAACGACTTGTACCGGCGCTTCTGGTGAAATACGCGACGTACCGCCATGCCAATAGCGATCCAACATGACATCCCCAACAACGAGAATGTGTTTATCTTTAAAATTTAGATACGAAGAGTTCATAGCCACATAATAATCGATTTTTAGAGGCAGTCATCTTATCATACTCCCACACCAAGTTGGACACACCTAAAACACACGGCTTAAAATAAACATAACGGGGCTTTTATTCCATGCTGAATTCCACTCTATTATCCAGCCAATCCTTTTTATTTGATGGGCTACTGAAAAATTGGTCTCTTCATGGTATTGATACAGAACAAGGTTTTAGCTATGAAAGCATGACGCACGATTGGAAAAACAACGCCGTTGGCCGCGTGCGTTTATTAACGCAATGCCGTCAGTTATATACCTTTAGCCACGCTTGCCAAATAAAGAATGCACCTGAGTGGCAAGCCATGCTCACCCCGCTTTTCAACTTTATCACCTCGCGCTACTTCATCAATGAACGCTGGATTTTTTCGTTAAACGACGATCTTTCGATAAAAGATCAGCAGTCTGACGCCTACGCCCTTGCCTTTGTGCTGCTGTCTTTTAGTCATTATTACCAGTTAACAAAAGATGATCGCGCCCTTGTTTTTATGAAAAAGACACACCTTTTTCTGTTGGATAACATGCAAGCGCAATCGGGTGGCTTTTATGAGTCCTACCCTGTCGATGAAAACCAAATCCGCCGTCAAAACCCACATATGCACTTACTAGAAGGCTATGTGGCGGCCTTTGAAGCAACACAAGATGATGACTATAAAGAAGCTATTCAATCCCTACTGTCACTAGCACTCGAACACTTTTATCATCAAGAAACTAAAACCTTACGTGAATTTTTCAGCGCCGACTGGCAGCTTGATCCTAAAATAGGCCATCAAGTAGAACCCGGGCACCACTTCGAATGGGTATGGTTGCTTTACCGCGCCAATAAAATAGTGCCCAACGCCGACCATACTGACTTAGCCCAACAACTTTGGCTAACGGCAACACGGCATGGACTGGCAGAGAATGGTGGTATCTACAACCAAATTGATGGCAATAGTTATCAAGCCATTGATAAAGAAAAGCGTATCTGGCCCATTACCGAATATTTAAAAGCCATCACTGTCATGCAGATAGGCAAAGAGGAAAAAATCGACCGTATCGAGAAAGCGCTCGACTTTATTCAGCAGCACTATTTGCTGCCAAATGGTCGTTGGAATGAATATCTTAACGAAGACAACACAGCAAAAGACTTCCCGCTTCCCGGCACCAGCAGCTATCATATTTTTCTCGGCCTAACAGAAGTGATAGCATGGGCGAAAGTAAACACCGATTTTTAGGTTTGAACCGTTTTTTAGATTTGAACAGTTAGCAGAGACGAAACCTCAGTCTGAGTAAAAACGCTACATTAGGATAAATGTATTATGTATATAGTTACTGGCGGTGCCGGATTTATTGGCAGCAATATCATCAAAGCCTTAAACAACAAAGGCATTAAAAACATTCTTCTAGTGGATGATTTGACGGACGGCAAAAAATGCCTCAATTTATCCGATCTTGATATTGCCGATTACATGGATATGTACGATTTCTTAGACGCTATCAAGCAGGATACATTGGGCATTAATCCCATTGCGGTGTTCCATGAAGGCGCGTGCTCAGCGACCACAGAATGGAACGGCAAATATGTCATGGATGTGAATTATCAATATTCAAAAGCGGTATTGGATTTCTGCCTAAAGCATGGCGCCCCCTTCTCTTATGCATCTTCCGCCTCTGTGTATGGTTCTGGCCCTGTTTTCCAAGAGTCCCGTGAAAACGAAAAGCCACTTAACATGTACGCCTATTCCAAGTTTCAGTTCGACCAATACATTCGCGCGATCTTACCAAACGCAAAAAGCCAAATTGTGGGGTTTCGCTACTTCAACGTCTATGGACCTCGTGAACAACACAAAGGCAGCATGGCCAGTGTCGCCTTTCATCTTCGTAATCAAGTGCTTGCAGATGAGAACCCCAAATTATTTGGTGCCTATGATGGCTATGAAGCAGGCGGACAAAGCCGAGATTTCATTTACGTTGAAGATTTGGTGAATACCAAACTTTGGTTCCTCGAGAACCCTGAACAATCTGGCATTTTCAATCTAGGCACAGGCAAAGCCGAGCCTTTTCGCACCATAGCCGAAACCGTCATTGCGCATTACGAAAAAGGCGAGATCGAATACATTCCCTTCCCAGAACAGCTAAAAGGAGCGTATCAAAGCTTCACGCAAGCGGACATCAGCAAACTACGCAATGCGGGTTATAACGGCAGCTTCCGTGGCTTGGCGCAAGGCGTTCAAGATTACTTAGGTTGGCTCGATACACATGGCTAAATATTTAATAGTTGGCCCATCTTGGGTGGGCGACATGGTCATGGCGCAGAGCCTCTTTATTACGCTAAAACAGCAAGATAAAGAGGCGATTATTGATGTTATCGGCCCCAAATGGTCGTCGCCTATTTTGGCTCGCATGCCTGAAGTGAGAAATGCTATCACCTTGCCAACAGGCCATGGTGAATGGGGAATCAGCACGCGACGTAAACTAGGATATTCGCTTCGTTCAGAACAATATGATCAGGCTATCATTATGCCTCGTTCATGGAAGTCGGCCTTAGTGCCCTTCTTTGCCAAGATCCCGCATCGAGTCGGCTTTACGGGTGAACAACGTTATATTTTGCTCAATGAACGTCGCAAACTAGATAAAAGCGTTTTAAATCAAACCGTAAAACGCTTTACCTCGTTGGGATTGCCTAATGAACTGGCTTATCCACCTATCGATATTCCGTCTCCAGCGCTACAGGTCGACCCAGATAATCAGCAAAGCCTTTATCAAAAACATACTTTATCGGATAGACCAGCCATCGCCCTCATGGCTGGCGCAGAATTTGGTCCTTCTAAACAATGGCCAATTGCGTATTTTCATCAACTCGCGAAAAGTGCCGTTGCCGCGGGTTACCAAATCTGGGTATTGGGTGGCCCAAAAGATCAAGACGATGGCGATAAAATCGTTGCAGACTTGGGTGAATTTGCGATAAACCTATGCGGTAAAACACAACTTGTTGATGCGATAGACCTACTCGCTGCCGCCGAAAAAGCCATCAGCAATGATTCAGGGTTAATGCACATTGCCGCAGCCGTTGGTACCGAAGTTCATGGCATATATGGTTCAACCAGTGAAGAATTCACCCCGCCGCTTACCGACAATAAGACCATTCACAATCTTCACCTTGAATGCTCCCCTTGTTTTAAACGCAGCTGTCCGTTAGGGCACACAAATTGCCAAAATCAACTTACTCCAGACATGATTATAAGGATAGCCGTTTCCCCATGAATCTTGTATTGCTTAGAAACAGACCTCATTTTGGCGCTCAAATAACCAGTATCCCTGTATTGTATTTTTTCTTCCAAAACTATAGCAATCAAACCCCTATTACCCTTTTATCAAAAAGTAATGTGGCATGGATTTACAACCAGCTCCCTTGGGTAAAAGAATGCATTCATTCAGAAAATAAGTTCGACGACTTCAAAAAAATTAAGCATTGCGATAACTTGCTCAACCTAAGGCCAAGTAACCGCTTTCCAATTATTTTATACAAACTCATCAAAGGGGGAAAAGTTTTTGATTTTGTCAAAAACGATTTTCTAATTAACTTAACCTCTGAAAAACATAATGTTTTATGCGACACAGAATACAGAGCATTAGCTTATTTAAAAATATTCATAAAAGATGAAGAAGTCTTATTACCAGCTCTTGCCGCTCCTTTTCTTGCACTAATGCACGATTCTGAACTGACCCTAAGTAAAGCAGAACTGAACATACTAATGATGCCTGGTGGAGGAGCCGGTGAAATAAAGAAATGGGGGATTAATAACTTCCTCATAGTAGGAAAACTCATCGCTGATGAGCTAGGAAAAACATGTCACATCCATGTTTTGTTGGGCCCAGACGAAGAAAAAGAAATACAATACACACAAGAGCTAAACAGCGAAAATGTGTCTCTTCACGTGAACACCCCTCTTCACGATATAGCAAAACTGGTGGATCACTGCGACTTAACCATTGCCAATGATTGTGGGCCATCCCATATCGCACAATGTATGCAAAAACCTTATATCGGTCTTTTTAGAGAGCCAAATACCGAATGGTTCCACAGTCATGCAAAGTCAGTTAAAGTGCTACCAGCAAAAGGGCAAGATATTAAAACCATTACCACCAGAAGCGTAACCGAATTCGCTGTCAATTTATTGAAGAGCCAAGCATGAAAATCTCAGGCAATATCATCACACTCAACGAAGAAAAAAACATCGCGGCCTGCATACAATCTATGCAAACAGTGTGTGATGAAATTATCGTAGTTGACTCAGGAAGCACTGACAACACGATCGAAATTGCTCGAAGTTTAGGTGCAACCATTGTCAATCAACCTTACCTAGGTGATGGCATCCAGAAAAATGTTGCGCTAAAGCATACTAAAAATACCTGGGTATTAAGTTTGGATGCTGATGAGCGCTTGACGCCTGAAATGACTCAAGCTATCCAACAGCTAAACCTAGAATCAACCACTATTGAAGGCTATTCTTTCCGTCGACAAAATATGATTGGCAATCGTTGGATCAAGCATTGCGGCTGGTATCCAGACCGCTGTATCCGCTTATACAATACCGACAAAACTCGCTTTGCGGATGTTAAACAACACGCCAGTGTGCAAACCAAAAACGTAAAAGATATTAACGCAGATATTATCCACTACTCTTTTAAAAATATCGGTGAGTTATTCGCCAAGCCAGGTCGTAATTTTAGCGGAAGAGCGGCTAAAATCATGTACGCAAAAGGTAAACGTGCTAATGCATTCTCACCCTTTACCCACGGTCTAAACGCGTTTATCCGCAAATATATTTTTCAGAGAGGCTTCATGGGCGGAGTCGATGGCATGACAGTCGCATTAAGTGCAGCCGTCAATAGCTACCTAAAATATGCCAAACTACTTGAATATCAACGCGACCCTAGCGTTACACAACAAGATGATTTCAAAAATATTTGGTAATAAAACAGGCGATATACCTTGAGCAAAACACCGACCGTACTTCATGTTAACCTCGCCAAAGGCTTTCGTGGCGGAGAAAGGCAAACTGAACTGCTTATTAGAGCATTGTCGAAGCATTTTAACATTAAACAGCTACTTGCCTGTCGAGAAGACTCACCCCTTCTCGCCAGACTGGCTGACGTTGATAATCTGTCATTCGTGATCGCAAACCATCAACTATCCGGCCACTATGCAGCACCACTGGTCGATATTGTCCATGCGCATGAAGCTAAAGCAGTTCATTGGGCTTACGTGCACAAGCTCTTAAAAAATACACCTTATATCGTTACTCGACGAGTCGATACTGTCGTGAAAGATAAATGGCTAAACCAAAAAACATACCGTAGTGCATCAGCATTGGTCGGCATATCAACACTTATCGCCAACCAAATTCGCAGTAAACATTGGGGAGAGGTCTATCAGATTCCGAGCACACTTGCCCACTTGGAAAGCGACCCCAAAGAAGGAGAAGCCTTTCGGAACACTTTTCCAGGTAAAACCATCATTGGCCATGTAGGTGCACTGGTTGACAAACATAAGGGGCAAAAAATTCTTATTGAGGCTGCCGCTTTATTAGAAAAAAGCCATCCAGATCTACAGATTGTCTTTTTTGGCGACGGTGCAGACAAAGAGGAACTTGAGACTTTATCCAAAGGGATGAAAAACATTACATGGATGGGATTTAAGGCAAGAATTGGTGACTATTTACCTTACTTCGATCTCTTCGTTTTTCCTTCGCGAAATGAGGGTTTAGGATCAACTTTATTAGACGTAATGGATGCTGGTGTGCCAATCATTGCTTCTAATGTCGGCGGTATTCCAGATATTGTGATTGATAATGAAACAGGAGTACTTGTTACTCCAAACGATAGTTTGGCACTAAAAGAAGCCATTATTAAACTTTCTAATGACAAGGCTCTTCAAACAAAATTGGTTGCAGGTGCCAAAAAACAACTCGAAAACTATACCCCACAAAAAATGGCAGAAAGCTATACTGCTCTCTATAAAAAAATAACGGCTCAAGGTTAATCCTTTAGCCGTTATTCATACTGAACTTAACTACTTTTTAAATCGACTAACACTCTCTAACATCTCTTTTAAATAGACGTAATTTGGCTCAGCGTCTTTTTTCACTCTATTAGTGAGGTCATATATTTTATATTGGCCACCTGCACCCACCTCTAAAATATCATCATTGGTAATCATTGCATAACCAGAGTAGCTAGCAGATAACACCCAATCTCTTGCATTTTTATCACTTAAAAGATCAATACCTTCTGAGTAATGATTAATAGGATTTTTTACACCTAGATAGTTTTTCATTAACGTTGGAACAACATCTTCATGACTTGTTAAGCTCTGATTAACGTTAGAAGCATCATCCGAAGAAAAACCAGGCCCAACCACAACAAATGGAACGTGAATTTGAGCCGCTGTAAAATTACTATTATGCCCCCAATAATTCAATTTATTATCATTTAACTCTTGTGCATGATCACCAGTAATAACAACTATGGTATTTTCTGCGTCACCACTTGCTTCCAATTCATCCAATACTTTTTTAGCCAAATGATCCACATATCGAACACTGGTTTTATAACGATTCATAAACAGTGTTGGGTCTGTATCATTATTCAGCGCCAAATAATTAACTATTTTTAACATAGGCTCATATTTTTTATCATAGCTTTCAGGAAAATCATAACCATGTGGAGCATCATAAAAAAGGAACGAAAAAGCAGGTTTGGATTTATCTCTAAGCTGGTACCATTGCAACCAATCTTCTGTTAATTTTGCGTCTCTTTCAGAGGGTGAATCCCCTTCTGACCGTAGTCGTAAATTATTTACCTTGGAAAAAACTGTTCTATTAAATTCTGGGTCAGTCAAAGATGCCGAAGAAAAAATTCCTAGTTCATAGTTTAAATCCTGTAGCCTATCCATAAAAACAGGAGACTTCTGATTAGCCAACGCGCTCTGCCAATATGTTCCCGGCAAACCATAAAATAATCCAAAAATACCGGTACTAGTTGCATTCCCTGTTGACATATGGCGAGAGAAAGAAAGCCCGTTCTGGGAATAAGACCACATATTAGGCGTATTATCGGCATTAAAAGTATCAAAACGCCAAGAGTCCACCACCAAAAATAGAATATTAAAAGGCTTATTAACAGCGCCTGTTTCTAATTCTTCTGTTGGGTAGTTAAGACTACTACTCACTTTTAAAGACAGTGCCCTTTGTTGCGCTAAAGCTTCCTCGTCAATCCATCCATGCTTTCGCATCAAACCATTTGCTGTCGCAGGCTGAAATAAAGGCAAATAACTTTTACTAATAGTAACTGGCTGATAAGCATTTGCTGCCGCCCAGATATGAATAAAATTACTAGCAAAAAAACATACAACAAAAAGGGATACGAAATATCGTTTTTTAACGTTGGTAATTGAGCGAATCGTTAAAAAATGCAACAAGGCGTATTCGATTAAAAATATAATAAAAAAACTAAAAATGGCAATAAACCAAGTGACGATAGAAAAATCAACCACATCACCTGATAGCACCAGTTTAAGAACAACCTCATTGATATGAAAACGATACTGAGCAAAAACAAACGTATCAATTAACAACACAAACAACGCTATGGATGCCAAAAAACTAACGACTAGATAAAAAACACTTCTAGGCAAAAAAATAAAGAAAAAAGCAAAAAAACCTAATATTCCACCTAATAAAGCCATCTGCCCTATTAAACTTGTGACAATAAAAGATATTCCCAGAGCATCCGTCGGAAATTCAGGCAAAAACGAAAAATACCTTATCGCCAAAATAATAGAAAAAAATATGTTTATTATTAAAAATAAACCAAAAACGGAGCGTTTATTACCTAGAACCATAATAAAAACCTAAAAATTTGACTTGCGATTAAAATGAGATAATGAATAACCCCGCCCCAAGGGGCGAGGTATCAGCGTGTCATTCGAACAATGCTAAACGTTGTTCATACATCATTTTCGAACTCCCCCGTCATTCCCGCGAAGGCGGGAATCAAGCCCTTACGATCATCGAAAATAACCTTATTTAGACACTTAACTGGGTTCCCGCCTTCGCGGGAATGACAAAGCTGGATTTTAGCTATTTACGCAGCAAGCTGCGGGGAATTAAACCCGAAGAGATTAAATCAAGAATCCACACCAAACAAATCACGTGTATAAACTTTATCTTTCACATCCAGCATATCGTCTGTCATTCTATTTGCGACAATCACATCTGACATAGCTTTAAATTCTTCTAAACTCTTAACCACTTTTGAATTAAAAAAGCAGTCCTCCAAAAGGGCAGGTTCATACACAACAACGTCGACACCTTTGGCTTTAATTCGTTTCATTACGCCCTGAATCGCAGACGCCCTGAAATTATCAGAACCGACTTTCATTACTAGGCGGTAAATTCCGACCACTTTTGGGTTACTTTTTAATATAGACTCAGCAACAAAATCCTTGCGCGTTGCATTCGCATCGACAATGGCTCGTACTAAGTTATTTGGCACCTTGTCATAGTTAGCCAAAAGTTGCTTCGTGTCTTTCGGTAGGCAGTAACCGCCATAGCCAAATGAAGGATTGTTATAATGACGACCAATACGCGGATCAAGCCCAACACCTTGGATAATTTGACGGCTGTCTAGAGAGTGAGATTCCGCGTAGCTGTCCAATTCATTAAAGAACGCCACTCGCATGGCCAAATAAGTATTAGCAAATAGCTTAATCGCTTCGGCCTCGGTTGAGCCTGTGAGCAATACATCAATGTTTTCTTTTTCTGCGCCCTGAACCAAAAGATCAGCAAACACTTGAGCTCGATCAGAGACTTCACCGACAACAATCCGAGAAGGGTATAAATTGTCATGCAAGGCTTTGCCTTCGCGCAAAAACTCAGGCGAAAATAAAAGGTTATGCGTCGCAAAGCGGTCACTTGCTGATTTTGTGAAACCCACTGGCACCGTCGACTTCACCACCATGATCGCATTCGGGTTAATACGGATAACATCTTCAATAACGGACTCAACGTGGCGCGTGTTGAAGTAGTTTGTCTCTGGATCATAATCGGTAGGCGTTGCAATGATCACGTAGTCTGCGCCAAGGTAGGCTTCTTCTTTGTCTAGTGTTGCGACAAAATTAAGATCCTCTTCGACTAGGTAGCGCTCAATATCACGATCTTCAATAGGAGACTGTTTCTTATTGAGCATGTCCACTTTCGCGGCGACAATGTCCAAAGCAACAACCTGATTATGCTTCGCCAATAACAGAGCATTAGAAATGCCAACGTACCCTGTTCCTGCCACTGCTATTTTCATTCGGCTTACCCTTTGCTTTAAAGATAGAATTTGTCATCAAAAGACGCTATTTTACAGTTTGTATCATAATTAAAAACGTCTATTCATGCTTTTTTCAGTAATTGTACAGAGAAAGGCAGAAAATCGAGAACACCAAAGTAAATTTTAATAAAAAACAAGGAGTTCCACATGAAGTTTGAACTAGTCGATCGTCAAGGCTACATTCCTGACCTTAACTATGGTGCCGCAGGGCAAGAGCTCTCCTGCTTTATTCCCAACGACTACCCTTTCCAGCAAGTTAGTTACCACAATGGTGAAGGTGAAGTGATTATAGACAAGCACACATGGCACTTTTTCTTCACTCAAGAAGGCATCGGCATCCAATTAATAGATGGCGTTGTCACGCTAAAAGAAGCCGAACACTTGCTACTTGCCGTTAAAGCACATATCTGGGGGGAGACTCACCAACAAGTACAAATTTTCATGGCTGGTGTTACGCCGAAATAATACACCTTTTCGTTTTTTACTTAGCCCCCACGGGGGCTATTTACTGTTCAGGATTTACGCCAAAGTCGCCGCTCGGCGCATTCTCTTTGACCATTGACTCCACGACCCCACATACACTTGCTTTGCTTCTATGCCAGCGTGGTTTAACGCTAAAACATTATGGCAAGCTGTCACGCCAGAGCCGCAATAATACACATAGCCATCACCGCTATTCGACAACCAATCTTGCCATTCAACATGCAACTGCTCAGCAGGCTTGAAATAACCCTCTGGGTCTAGGTTATCGGCAAAAGGACGATTAATCGCGCCAGGAATATGCCCAGCAACAGGATCCATGGTTTCATTTTCCCCATTAAATCGATCCGCCGCTCGCGCATCCACCAGCTGAAATTGATTGGTTTCAAAATTTTCAACGATCGCTTGCTCGCTGATCGCCCAAGGAAATGACACCTCGATTTGGTTCACTGTCGCCGTCGCCGTCACTGGCATCTGTGAAATGTCTTTACCTTGCTTACGCCATGCAGGAAAACCACCATTCAACACGCGAGCCTCTATATTCTGCTGGCTAAGCATCCACCAAGCACGGGCCGCAACCGCACCGCCCATATCATCGTATACCACAACGCGCGAATTCTGATCGATACCCCACGCTTGCAGCTGTTTAGAGAAAACCCTTTCGTCAGGCAAAGGATGCCGTCCGCTAAACTCTGTTTCGGGCGCCGCCAGTTCGTGGTGGACATCCACAAAAACAGCGCCAGGAATATGCCCCTGATTGTATTCGGACAGACCTTTAGCGTGGTCGGTCAAATAAAATCGACAATCTAAAACAACCACATTTGGCTGTCCAAGTAATGCGGCCAGTTCATCGGTATTGATTAATGTTTTTAATAGCACAGGCTTTCCTCAGGCAATCATCAGTGGTCATAAAACAGAGCTATTCTGTTTCCTTTAAATCTACTTTGATTAGGCATTTTTTGCTAATATTCGCGATTATTATCTTACCATCGAGTTTTTTATGTTACGTATCGACCTCCTTCTCACTGAGCAAGGCCTTGCTAAATCCCGATCCCAAGCACAAGTGTTTATTAGCGAAGGACGAGTTTCATACAAACAAAACGAGAAGTGGATAAACATCACCAAACCTAGCGTAAAACTACCACTCGATACTGAGTTAAACATCGCCACAAACGCAGCCGATAGATACGTATCCCGTGGCGCGCTAAAACTCGAAGGCGCATTACGCCATACCAAGCTCAACATCGAAAATTTTCATGTATTAGATATCGGCCAATCTACCGGCGGCTTTAGTGACTGTGCAATCCAACATGGCGCCGCGAAGGTTGTCGGAGTAGAAGTTGGCCACGGCCAGTTAGACCCACGCCTGCGTGATCATCAAAATATCGTCTGTTTAGAGGGCATCAATGCGCGTAATCTGTGTGTTGATGATTTAAAGCAACATTTTCCAGAAAATGGCTTTGATCTGGTGGTCATGGATGTGTCTTTTATTTCACAGACTAAAATTTTGCCACAGCTAGCGAATTTACTGAGCAAAAGCGGTCAGCTAATTACCCTAGTCAAACCCCAATTTGAAGTGGGTAAAGAGTTTATTGGCAAAGGCGGTATCGTCAAAAACAAACAACGCGTTGAGCAACTTGAAGAAGACATAAAAGCCTTTATCAAAGGACTAGGATTTGAAGTGAAATGCTATATTGAAAGCCCAATCAAAGGCGGTGATGGCAATCAGGAGTTTTTACTCTGGGCAACTAAAGAAGAAGTCTAAGACTAGGGCCTTTAAATGATTTCATCGTAATTGTGGTTATTAGTTGGCAAGATCTCACGGGCTTCTTTCTTTTCCAGCTCGGTAATATAGTTTCTGGCCATGTAAAACCCTAAACAACCAAAGATCACCGACCCAACCGCTTGCCCAAAAAGTATTCCCTCCGCCCCCATAAAAACAGAAAACACCGTAATTAACGGCCACGTTCCCAAGGTTGCACGACCAAAATTTAACAAGGTGCTGTTCAAAGGTTTACCCAGGTTGTTAAACACCGCGATGGCGATAAACAACAGGCTTTGGAAGAAGAAGCTAAAAGACACGAAGGTCGCAAAAAAGCGAATAATATCAGCACTGCCTTGGGTGGCATTAAAGGTCGACACCAACCAATCCTGCATCAGATACAAGGCAACACACAATACCAAGCAATAGCCAAAAGCATAAATCACCGCACTACTGATCGCGCTGCGCATGCGATCAAAGCGACCGGCACCATAGTTTTGCCCTAATATCGGCCCAACCGCACCCGATAAGGCAAAAACACCGCCAAAAACCACGGGAATAATGCGCCCAATCACGGCCACCGCCGCCACCGCATCATCACCAAATGACGAGGTATGTTCCATCACGATGGCGTTAGCCAATGGAGAAGACATATTGGTTAACATTGCAGGCACAGCAATCACCGAAATAGATCTCACGTCCTTAAAAAAATCCAACAGATCAAATTCGCCTAGCATTTTGTGAATATGCACCACACCATAATACGACACCGCCACCATGGAGAAGCGTGCAATCAAAGACGCAATCGCAGCCCCTTGCACCCCTAAACCAAAGGCAAAAATAAAAATAGGATCCAGCACCGCGTTAACCAAACCGCCCACCAGAGTGGCGTACATAGCACGACGCGCATCGCCTAAGGCGCGCATAATGCCAGACCCTATCATGCCAATCATCACCGCAGGCATGCCAAAAACTAAAATCTGCAAATATTCAGTGGCCAAGTCTAATGTTCGCCCCGTGGCGCCAATATACAATAAAATATGGGGAATATTTGACCACAACAACCAGACAACCGCGGAAGAAAACAGAATACCAAACGCCAGCACATTGACAGCGCGACGCTTAGCCAATTCAATCTGCCCTTCTCCAATCGCCTTTGACACCAGCGCAGTGGCTGATATTGACACCGCAATACTCAGGGAAATGGTAAAAAAGACAATAGTACTGGCAAAGCCAACCGCTGCGACGGCCTCTTTTTCACCCAGCATAGAAAGAAACAACATGTCGACAAGGTCAACCAAAAACATACACATCAAACCTAACGCGCCAGTGGCAGACATGCTAACCACATGTTTAAAGGTTGAACCTTGTGTGAGTTTTGCCGAACTAGGCATTCGTTTCCCCTAAAAATAACGCATACATTGTGCGAAAAAAAACCGGTCAAGCAAACACCTGACCGGTTGGATATTTTCTCATGTATGACGATAAGAGAAAATGCTTACTTTGCTCTCACTTTATCGACGGACTAATGAAGGTGATTATTTGCACGATTGAAGACGATTTTTTCCACATCAGCAAAGCGTTCAGCAAAATGCACCGTCATGCCCTCTTTGACGGAGTCAGGCAATTCTTCAAAATCACGACGATTGGGTTCAGGTAAAATCACTTCGCCAATTTTACTGCGCTTCGCGGCGATGATTTTTTCTCGAATCCCCCCCACCGCCAATACTTGTCCCGTCAGCGTCAGCTCTCCCGTCATCGCCAATCCGCGGCGCACAGGCTCACCTTTTGCCAATGACAGCAAGGCCGTCGCCATGGAAATACCCGCACTGGGGCCATCTTTTGGCGTTGCGCCTTCAGGCACATGCAAATGCACCAGGCTCTTATCAAAAAACTCAGGGGCTTTTTGATAACTCTTAGTATGGGAAAACACATAAGAGTAAGCGATTTCAGCAGACTCTTTCATTACGTCGCCAAGCTTACCGGTGAGTTTTAAACCACGCGTCAGCTCATGCACTTTATTGGCTTCAATTGGCAAGGTTGCGCCACCCATGGAAGTCCACGCCAACCCCGTCACCACACCAACACCTTGCAGTGTTTTCTCGGGCCTGAAATAGGGCATTCCCAGCAGCAGTTCAACGTCTTTAACACCAATACTGATGCGCTCTTTTTCGCCCGTCATTAGCTCAACCACGCATTTTCGCAACACTTTTTGCAGTAGCTTATCCAAGCCTCGAACACCCGCTTCACGGGCATAATGCTCGATAATATGGCGCAAAGCCGCATCGGTAATGTTTAGCTGTTTCTTAAGTAACTTGTTTTTCTTTAGCAGCTTCGGCCACAAATGCTGCTTGGCAATCGCCAGTTTTTCATCGCCAATGTAACCAGACAAGCGGATAACATCCATTCTATCTAACAAAGGCGCTGGGATCGTATCCAGCTGGTTGGCTGTACAAATAAACAAAGCCTTAGACAAATCGATGCGCATGTCTAAATAGTGATCAAGAAACTCAACATTTTGCTCAGGGTCTAATGCTTCCAATAACGAAGACGCCGGATCGCCTTGGAAAGACGAACCAATTTTGTCGATTTCATCTAGCATGATGACAGGGTTTTCGACTTCCACATCCTTCAGCGCTTGCACAAATTTGCCCGGCAAGGCGCCAATATAAGTGCGTCGATGGCCTTTTATTTCGGCTTCATCACGCATACCACCAAGGCTGAAACGATAAAACTTACGATTCAACGACTCAGCAATCGATTTCCCAATGGAGGTTTTCCCCACGCCCGGCGGACCAACAAGCAATAAAATACTGCCACCCATTTCCCCACGGTGTGCGCCTAGGGCCAAGAACTCCACAATGCGATCCTTGATATCACCCAAACCTGCATGATGAGATTCAAGTATTTCTCGGGCCAATTTGATATCCAGATTGTCTTTCGAATGCACACCCCAAGGCAAGGACGTTGCCCAGTCCAAATAATTGCGTGTCACGCCATATTCAGGAGAACCCGTTTCAAGAATGCTGAGTTTATGAAGCTCTTCTTGAATTTTGTCATTGACGGCTTTGGGCGGTTTTTTTCCTTCCAAGCGCGCTTGAAATGTTTCCACATCGGAGGTGCGATCATCTTTCGAGATTCCCAACTCTTTTTGAATCACTTTTAGCTGTTCTTTCAGAAAGAAGTCTCTTTGGTGCTTGCTAATTTTGTCATTAACTTCGGCACTGATTTCGTTTTGAAGACGCGCTATTTCTAACTCTTTTCTCAGCAACGTCAGCGCCAAATGCATACGCGCCGGAATCGGAATGGTGGCCAAAACATCGTACAAATCATCTGCTTCTGCAGAGGTAATAGACGCAGCAAAATCAGCCAATAAACCGGACTCATTAAATGAAAATCGTCCCAAATACTGTCTTAAATCTTCACTAAACAAAGGGTTCAAACGAATCAGCTGCTTAATCGCATCGAGTATCGCAATAGAATAAGCCTTTGACTCATCGTCATTGGATTTCACGTCGTTAATATAACGCACGCGAGCGAGGTAAGGCGCTTCTTCACTCAACCATTCAATCACTTCAAAGCGTTTTACACCTTGCGCTAAAAACGTCAGCTTATCATTTTGTTTTTCCGCTCGGTGCACTCTAGCAACACAACCGATAGTGCGAAACTCGTCAACAGAAGGGGCTTTTTTGGCTTTTTTATCCGCATAAACCAGACCCACCACCGCTTGAGGATGTTCAGCAATTCGCTCTAACGTATCTTCCCACTGTTCGGCATCTACCATCACTGGCTGCACTTGCGCCGGAAAAAATGGTCGGCTTGATATGGGCAAGATAAACAGCGTCTCAGGCAATACATCATCCGGAAGCGCAAGACCTCTTGGATCACTGATTACCACACTTTCCTCTTCTGCCATTACATCATTTCCTTCTTGTGCGTCTGAAAATTGCTTGTCATCATTCATAATAAATATCTCAATCAATCCGCAGGTTCAAACTTCAAAAATAGGCGTTTGCTATTTTTTATTGAGTTACCTTCTATGTAATGACAATATTTTTTAAAACAACGTCGCCCTTCACTTTCCCAAATCCTTGCTTACTTCGCTCACAGCTAACGATAAGAACTAACCACATAGACAGGATTAGTTATTTGGTCAATATCAACTTAGTGCTATTATAAGACTCATGACTTACACATAACTCGATCAATCTCACACTTCCAAAGTGATCAAAAAAGGAAAGGCCAATGACCCGCGATGAGCTCCTTAAGGCTTACAACGATATTTTTGTAATCAAACACCCTTTTGTGAAACACAAACTCACCAGTCTTCGCGACAAAAATACCAGTACACGTGAATTTCGTATGTTAGTAGAAGAGCTCGGCACTCTGATTGGGTATGAAGCGACACGAGATTTAGAAACCATCGATGTGGAAGTAGAAACGCCTCTTGAAAAGGCCATGTGTCCGGTCTTAAAAGGCAAAAAACTGTGCATCGTCACCATCATGAGAGCAGGCAACGGATTGGCTGAAGGGGTGTTGAAATTATCGCCTTCTGCACGCGTCGGACACGTTGGTTTGTACCGAGATCCAGACACCAAACAACCGGTTGAATACTATTTAAAAATGCCTCACTCCGTCAACGAGCGCACCATCATTGTGGTTGATCCTATGCTGGCAACGGGCAACTCAGCCATCATGGCCATTGATAAAATGAAGCAAATGGGCGCGACTGATATCCGTTTTATCTGTTTATTTGCCGCCCCAGAAGGCATTCAAGCCTTTAAAGCCGCACACCCAGACGTCGCCATGTACATAGGGGCAATCGACCGCTGCCTTGACGAACATGCCTACATTCGCCCAGGTGTTGGCGACGCAGGCGACCGTATTTACGGAACGCGTTAATCGATTATGCCAACAAAAAGGCCTTTCTCTAGTCAATAAAGAAAGGCCTTTTATTATGCTAAGACGGATCGTTAAGCGCTAATTTTTCAGCGCCAAGAAAGCCCCCGCACTGGCCATGATGCCACCCGCCGTTCTATTCAATGACTTCATCGAACGCTCAGACCTCATAAAACGTCTCGCCTGAGAGGCGCCCATTGCAATAATCGTTAAGCCCAGCAACAAGGCGACAGAAGCAAGAAATGACGCCAAGACAATATCAACGCCACTTAAGACAGTTAAATCCATAAACGTCGGCAAAAAAGCCACATAAAACAGAATCACTTTCGGATTAGACGCCGAAATCATAAAGCCTTGAATAAAGCTCGCCAATTCATTGCTTGCTTGCCGTTGGTCTTCTTCTGAGGAAGAGGTAACAATCGGTGACGTCCACATTTTCCAGCCTAAATAAATCAAATACGCGGCACCAGCATAACGTATTAACAAAAATGCACTTTCCCAACTAGAGGCAATGGCCGCTAACCCATAACACGCCATGACCAAATACACGATATCGCTTAGCACCATGCCAAGACTAAGAGACAAGCTCGCGCGTGCGCCTTTGGCCATGCTTCTTGCCAAAATAGCAAACACCCCAGGACCTGGCGTAATGCTAAAAATAAAAATAGCGAGAAAAAACGTCATTCCACTTTCTAATGTCATTGCTAACCCTCCAGCAATTTACAACGAATCGTCAACCACACCACAACCAGCCAGCACCATGCGAGTGATAAACTGCTTTGCATCATCATAGTCGTTGTCTTCTAACGTCTCTTTTTGCAGTATGATTTTCACCTGCGCATCAAAGTCCGCATACGTCTGCGTCATCGCCCAAAGGCTGATAAAAAGATGCTCCGTTGACACCGGCGCCATAAGCCCTTTATCCACCCACACTTGAATGGTGGCTTTTTCTCTTTCTAATTCGGTCACAAACAAGTTTCGAAGATAATCCAAAACAAAATGCTCTTCACCCATTAATGCCATGGCAAACACTTTGGACGCATTTTTATTGGCCCGTGACTGGTCTATTTTCTCGCTAATATACCGAGTAAGGTTCTCTTTAGGCCCACCTTCAACGTCAAATTCACTAACAGAATCCAGCCAAAGACGCAGGATGCGCTCTAAAACCGCTTCCAGCAAATCCTTTTTAGATCGATAATAATAATGCACATTGGCCTTAGGCAGACCCGCTTCATCGGCGATCATTTGCGTGGTGGTTTTCGCCAACCCTTGGCGGGCAAAAACACGCTCTGAGGTTTCTAAAATAAGAGTTTGGTTTTGAGCGCGAATATGCGCTTTCAGCTGATCTTTTGGCCGTTTCTCTTCACTCAAGGGTTCGCCTCACTGGTCAAATACATACTAAAGGGGGGATATTGGTATTGTTTTATCATCCTGACAATACCCGCGGAGGATAACATTCTTTAGAATCGACACGAAGTAATAAGAAAAATCACCGCCTCTATCAAGCGCCCAACAGCAAGCTTCCGACTTAAAAAAGCAAAAAAAAGGGAGCCGAAGCTCCCCATTTCCCCTCGTAGCAGAGACCTTCGTGACTATAGGCATTCGTCACTGGGCTAACTGCTACACCACGTTGGCACTGTAATCGAGTCGCAATCAACTTGCGTTTCTCAATGTTCTTGAATAGAGATAAACACCATCCCAAGTTGCGTTAATGCAACCCTGAACAACTGAACCTAAGTTTAAAAACCCAAAGCCATTCAGCCGCTCACAAAATAAGTGACTTAATTATAAACAGGTGATTTTTCAGTGCAATAGGCTAACCTAAAATAATTGACCGATTGATCAGTTATTTTAGGTTACTGGGCTTTTTTAGGGAGCGGGGATTTAGAAACTCGGTTTCTGCCTTTCTTTTTCGATTGATACAATGCGTCATCTGCTCTTTTTAACACTGAGTCTGGGGATTCTCCCTGTGCCGCAAAAGCCACCCCAAGGCTAGCCGTGACGTTGATTTCAATGTCTTGTTTCTTTTTAGGGTCCAACACCTCAACTAACCTTGCCTCAATACCAGCACGAACCGACTCTAGAATCTCTTCAACATCCCCAAGGTAGCGGCTTCGAAAGACAATCGTAAACTCTTCGCCACCATAGCGAAACGCACGTCCAGGACTGGCAAACTGCTTCAGCACAGCGGCCACGCTTTTTAGTACCTTGTCTCCCATATCATGCCCGTAGGTGTCATTAAATTTTTTAAAATGATCCACATCAACCATGGCAATCGCATACTGTTTAGGCAAACCAACCAGCTGCTCATTTAAGGCTCGCCGCCCGGGCAATTTAGTCATATCGTCTAAATACGCCATGCGATGACTTTCCATCAACAAAAACCAAATCCATAATAAAAGCTGCGCCGACAGCAAAACATCAAACTGCGCGTCTGAAGACATGAAATAACTGATGATCAACAAACTCACGATGCCAATTAGCCCACTGGCACGAAAAGCCTCACTACTGAACCACCAAGCAAGACCCGTTGATGCCATGCTGACAACCAACACACACCAAAGCAAAACCGTAGACCAGCTCATATTAGTGTGCAAAAAAGTGTGCTCTAAGAAATCAAAAGACACCCAGTTTCGCTCAATCGCATAGCACCAGCTCACCAGCATCAATACAAAAAGCATGCGATTCAGCGCAAAACGATTAAAAAAACCGCGCTCAGGCACAAAGGTCAATAAAGCGATACAAAAGCAAGAAACCACCAAATAGGCGGTCAAAGAAGCAGGTTCCGAATCCCCGTAGAGTTTAGGAATTAATAGCAATAAAACAACGATTAACACGCGGCCTTTATTGAAATGCCAAGCCAGAAAAATCGCCATACAAGCCAAGATAAGCGGCAGCAAAGGCAATAAATTAAACCACAGAGGTGGTAGCAAGCCGACATACAAACTAGCATAAACGCTAACCAGTAAAATGAAGCAAGGTACGAGCAATGAACTTAAACGTTCGGACATAGAAAAATTAAACCCATCGAATCATTCGATTAAATACGACCAATATATTGCCCCGAAACCGATTCATTTTCATCAATAATAATGTGAACTCTCGATAAAAGGAAAAAACAATGGGATTACTTGTAGACGGAAAGTGGCTCGACCAATGGTATGACACCAAAGCCAATCAAGGTAAATTTGTGCGTAGCCAGTCCGAATTTAGAAACTGGGTCTATCCTGAAAGCCAATTCGACGAAAACAACCCACAGCACTTTCCCGCTGAAGCGGGGCGTTATCACCTTTATGTTTCTCTGGCTTGCCCTTGGGCGCATCGAACACTTATTTTTAGTAAGCTGAAACAACTGGAAGACATCATCAGCGTCAGTTGCGTTCACCCCGACATGTTGGAAAATGGCTGGGAGTTTAAACACGATAGCGACTTTACCGATCCGCAGTTCAGTATTGACGACCCATTACATCATTTCGACTTTGCTCATCAGCTCTATACCCAAGCCAAAAGCGACTATAGCGGAAGAGTCACCGTGCCTATTTTGTGGGATAAGCAACGCAACACCATTGTCTCAAACGAATCGGCGGATATTATTCGTATTTTTAATCGTGCCTTCAATGAAATAACAGGCAACCACCTTGATTTTTACCCAGCCGAAAAAGCCAAAGACATCGATCAGATCAATGACCGCATCTACAACACCGTCAACAATGGTGTCTATAAATGTGGTTTTGCGACCACCCAAAGTGCGTACGAAGAGGCATTAACACCGCTGTTTGATACGCTAGATTTTATTGAACACCGACTCGAAACTAACCCCTATTTATTGGGCGAAGAGCAAACAGAAGCGGATTGGCGTCTATTCACGACATTAATTCGCTTCGATGCCGTGTATTTTGGGCACTTTAAATGCAATTTAAAGCGTATTCTTGATTACCCAAACCTCAACGCTTACTTAAAGCGTCTGCATGATGTGCCACACATTGACGAGACAATTAACCTGCAACACATAAAACGGCATTATTATTACAGCCACAAAACCATTAATCCCACACAAGTGGTTCCTATCGGCCCTTCAACCTTGTTTAGATAAACCAAAGGCTGCGCAAAAGCAGAATTAAGGTAAATTCAAAAAGGCGAAGCGAAAGTCTGTTAAAGTAAGTTCTTTTTAAGGATAATGGACTTACTTTACGATCAATTTACGCTATCAATAAATTTACGCTGCTAAATAGACAACATCCTACTGTCTGTTTGAAACATACCTACTTGAGACTTGTGGTTATTTATGGAAAAGAAAATACTTTGGATTATTTCTTTCGCACTAATATTCATTCTGTGGATGAAAGTGGGGCCATTTCAAAACGGACAAGATGACACCAGTTCGTCATATCAAGAGTCGGAAGGCGCCACTTCAGATGAAAAAAATTACTTTAAATCTCATCCGATTAAAACAAAGACCCCCGATTTTGCCGCTATTACAGACATCCAAGCGCGCAAGAATGCGTTTTTTAACTACCTGACGCCTTTCGTAAACGAAAAAAATGACCTCATATTGAAAGATAGAGCCCGCTTGAATAAGTTTCTCGATAAGGGCTTAAAGCTGTCTTCGAAAGACAAAAAATGGCTCTCAACACTTCGCAAAGACAACAAGCTTCAAGTACTAGAAAGCTATGAAGAACAAGACATAAAAGCGCTACTGAATCGCTTGGACATTATTCCGGTCTCATTAGTATTGGCTCAATCCGCCAACGAATCCGCTTGGGGCACATCTCGCTTTGCCACGGAAGGAAACAACTTTTTTGGTCAATGGTGTTTTCGTAAAGGCTGCGGCTTAGTCCCAGAATCTAGAGACAGCGATGCCGATCACGAAGTACGCAAATTTCATGATGCTCGTGAATCCGTCTTTGCTTACATCGACAATATAAACACCAATGCCGCCTACAAAGAGCTACGAGCGGCGCGCTTAGAATTGCGCCAAAGTAACGAAGAAATCACCGGTCTTGCTCTCGTGCATGGCTTGCAACGCTACTCTGAACGCGGTCAAGCCTACGTAGAAGAAATTGAAGGTTTAATTAATTACAATAAGCTTTGGCGCTATAACCAACCCCAAGCCGCTAAAGAGCCAGAGTAATCGCTAAGATTGTTACGAAATTACTTTCGACGGGGTGGCTAAGCGCCATCCCCTTCATTACAATACCCTAATCTTTTACCCACTCATAAAACGAGGAAATTCAATTGGCCCGTTTACCTGTTATTGTTGGCTTTGGCGGAATCAATTCGGCTGGTCGTACTTCTTCACATCAAGCATACCGTCGCATTGTCTTTGATCTCTTGCCAAGCTCAATCCAGCAGGATGTGTTACTTGATCTTGCCACCATTACCAATATGGCTGAGCACAAAAACGGCCTTTGGTACACAGACGGCGGAGAAGCACTAGACGCCACCGCATTAGTGGACAGCATAGGAGAATCCCTTCTTGCTCGAACACTGATACGACGCATACACCCAAGCTTATTTGATGTAGACCATGTTGTGCTGCACAAGTCCACGACACTGCAAGCAGCACACCAAGACGAAAAACTCAGCTTTACCGTTAAATCACGCTCTTTACCTAATGAACGCCCAACCAATTGGCAGGTAACCGAGCTTGACAATGGACTAAGCGAAGTCGTAGTAGATGGCAACTTAGAAACCTTTATTAAAGACACCCGCCCACTTTCTGTTAAAGCGGCCGGACAATTGCCAACAGGGTTCGACCCTTCCAAGCTCTATCAAAGCCGAAACCATCCTCGCGGCCTGCAAATGACCGTGTATGGCGCGTCTGATGCGATCAAAAGCAGTGGTATTGATTGGGAGCTCATTCGCAGCAAAGTCGCTCCCGATAAAATGGCGGTTTATGCCGCTAACTCGATTGGTCAAATGGATGACCTAGGTTTTGGCGGCATGCTGAAGTCCGCCCTAATGGGCAAACGCACCACCTCAAAACACCTACCACTTGGCTATGCTCAAATGCCCGCCGACTTTGTCAATGCCTATATTTTAGGCAGTGTGGGCAATGTAGGTACCGCGATTGGCGCCTGCGCAACGTATTTTTTCAATTTGGAAAAAGCCATCGACGGCATCAAAAGCGGGAAGTTTCGAGTCGCCATGGTAGGCGGTAGCGATGCGCCCATCACGCCTGAAATTATCGAAGGATTCCGCACCATGGGCGCCCTAGCAGAAGACACCGCTCTGCTAGCACTTGACCAAATCACCAATCAAGAGGAACCAGACCACACCCGCAGCTGTCGACCATTTGCGCAAAACTGTGGCTTTACTATTGGTGAATCCAGTCAGTGGACCCTGCTCATGGACGATGAGCTTGCCATCGAACTGGGAGCACAAATATTTGGCGCCATCCCCGCGGTGTTTTCGCACGCTGATGGCCATAAGAAATCCATTTCAGCACCCGGTATTGGCAATTATTTAACCATGAGCAAAGCCATGGCTTACCTGCAAAATATCATCGGTAATGACGGCTTAACACAACGTACTTTTATTCAAGCCCATGGCACCAGTACACCACAAAATAGAATCACTGAATCTCACGTGCTGAGTAAAGCCGCCACCAGCTTTGGAGCAACCGCCATGCCGGTTGTTGCGATGAAGGCGTTTCTTGGACACTCTCAAGGCACCGCCGGTGGCGATCAGCTGCATTTATCATTGGGCGTATGGAAAGACGGCATTTTACCTGGCATCACCACATCGCACGCCATTGCGGACGATGTTTATCAAGACGGTTTAAAATTTCAGCTTAAACATGAAGTTTACGGAAAAGACTATTTTGATGCGGCATTACTAAACTCGAAAGGCTTCGGCGGCAACAATGCAACAGCGGTGCTATTATCCCCAGCTCAAACCATGAAAATGCTGAAAAAACGCTATGACGCTGAAGCGCTTGACGTATACCAAGCCAAAAACACCGAAGTAATAGCCACTGCAGAAGAATACAACCAAGCCACAATTCGCGGCGAAACCTTACCTATTTATAAGTTTGGCTTTAACGTGCTAGGCGGCGAAGAATTGGCGATCACCGATCAGGCCATCCATTTACCGGGTTACGAAATGCCTGTTACATTAAACTTGGACAATGACTTTAGCGACCTGAAATAAGCCTAACTTAGCCAACACAGAAGACTCACTGTCGCTGTGTTGGCTAGCCTTCAAGCAAATACCTTCCTACGTCATCGAGCCAAGTTCATCTTGCAAAAACGCCAATAACAATCGTGTTTTTATCGACATCAATTTACGTTGTGGATAAATAGCGTAAAAGGAAAATTCATAACCTTTGTAATGTGGCAATATATTCACCAACTTGCCAGATTCAATGTGTTTTGCGACCAAAAAATCAGGCTGATAGATGATGCCTAACCCCGCCAATGCAAATCGTGTTAAGGCGCTGCCATTATTTGTTCTCAATACACCCGAGACCCTCACGGTACGAAGCGCCCCCTCTTCATCCGTTAATGACCAGCGATCCGGCGCTTGGGCGTTGCCGTATAGCAGGCATGAATGATCTTTCAACTCGTCTAAGTGTGTCGGCATCCCATGCGCCAAAACATAGTCAGGCGAAGCGCAAACGAAGCCAATTAGCTTACACAAACGTCTCGCTACAAATTGATCGCCGCCCAAATCCCCGCCACGAATCGCAATATCAACCCCAGACTCCATCATATCGACGCGTTTGTCGCTAAAATCAATGTCCAATTCAATTTGAGGATACAAACGGCTAAACTTTTCTAATAGAGGAACAAGATGAGATAAGCCAAAATCCATTGGCACACTGACCTTTAGCAGTCCTTTGGGCTTTTGTGTTAACTCGCCAATTTCACTCTCTGCTTCGTCCACCGCCTCTAATATTGCCACGCAATGTTGATAATACTTTCGCCCCGCATGGGTCACGCTAATGTTTCGCGTGTTTCGCTGCAGCAGCTTCGTTCCCAGCTCTTCTTCAATCGAGTTGATATAACGCGTTACCATGGGTCGAGAAATATTTAACGAGTCACTGGCCAACTTAAAGCTCTCGGCCTCATACACTCGGCAAAACACCTTCATTGCTAAAAGTTTATCCATTCGTTCACCCAGAAAATTAAAAGTTTCCGTATTATCATTTCTTTTTAGTTAACATTGAATTGTTTTTTAGATGGATTATTTATTAATAAAAACAATCTACACTAAGCACACGTTAAAGCTCAGCGCTTTACACTCAGGCTTTTACATTCAACAAAGGAAAATCATCATGAAATATACGGTTATCAGCACACTCGCCCTAGCGTCAAGCATCGCCATGGCAGCCGATTATAAAATCGACCCAGCTCACTCTGCAGTGACGTTTGAAGTGGGGCACCTTGGCGTCAGCACAACACCAGGTCGTTTTAATGAATTCGAAGGTGATTTCTCTTATTCTGACGATGAAAAATCCGGTCAAGCAAACTTCGTGATCAAAACGGACAGCATTGACACCAACCACGAAGCTCGCGATAAACACCTTCGTAGCCCAGACTTTTTAAATGTAAAACAATTTCCGACGTTGACATTCAAAAGCACAGCCTTTGATGGCGAAACGTTAACGGGCGATCTCACCCTACACGGCATCACTAAAACAGTGAGTTTCGATGTCGACAAAATCGGCGAAGGCAAAGACCCATGGGGCGGATACCGTGCAGGTTTTGAAGCCAGCACTGAAATCAATCGCAGTGACTTTGGCGTAACTTACTTCATCCCAGGCGTGACGGATAAAACCGCCATTAATGTCTACGTAGAAGGCATCCGCCAATAATTCACTAAGGAAGACCTGCATGTACGAAGAAGCCAGCAACACCAATCTCTTGATGCTATTACATACGGCAGTTTACCCCTTCCTCGCCGCACTAATAGTCAGCTTCATCGCTGGCAAATGGTTACGTGCATGGTCTTATATTGGTTATCTTGGCGGCTTTATGGTGGGGCTCAAACTGATCCATTCAGGATTGAGTTTTCCACCACATCAGGCCATTGATTACTACAGCGCAAGCGTTTTAATCGGTATCGTCTCAGTACTCAGCCTAACCAATGTAAAGGGATCGATGGCTCGCAATAGCCTTGCCTTTCTGTTGTTTGGTGTCTCGTTTTATCTACTGCTAAACCCTGTACTAAAACACTCAGGTCTGATCATCAGCCTAAGTTGGGCGGCAGCTTGCGCATTGATAAGCCTACTTTATTGTGGCATTAGCCACAAAGAGACAAGCCTAGCAACGCGCCAAACTGGCCAGACGTCAGATCTATCTGCGTACCTCTTGCCTATTGGGCTTATGATAGTAGCAGGCAGCGCCGCGCCTGTTGTTTCGATTGGAGGGAGTTTACTAATCGGGCAATTATTGGGCGCCTTTGCAGCCGCCTTGTTTGGCTATATTATGATCGGTTTTATTCTCAAAGCAACGCCAAGCCGTAACAGCAAGATACCAGCGTTATTACTGTTAGGCGGATTGATTTCGCAAAGCCACGTACTCGCCGACCTACCTTTAAGCGTTATCTTGATGCTGGTCGTTAGCGCTTTTGTGACCCCTATCGCGATTCAGCTAAACCGTAAAACAAGCCACGTACTGATGAGTCAACTACTCATCAGTGTCGTGGTTTGTGGATTGGGTTTGTGGTTGATTTGGCCAGAAGGTAGCCTTTACTAACCTCGACTGAAACGATCGTACTAACTCTTGAAGATAGAACGAGAAGAGCGCCATAGTGGTAGAATAATCGCCGCTATGACGCTATTCAGTGCACCATATGACACTAGGTACAACATATCGCTTCCACTTAGAGACAAATGCAAACCCGCAAAAATATAATTCGGTAAAACGACACACAACCACATCGCCAGTACCAATAAAATATACCCAAAACCGGACATACCTTTCACTTTCACTAATAACCAAGCCGTAAAAAGCAAATACACGTACACCGCAAGCGCAAGCAATAGAACAGGGACAATAGAAAGCTTACGGACCCCTTCAAGCACAGAGCCCTCCAAAAACAAAGTCGGAGTGGCAGCATACCAAATCACACCCAGCACAATTTGGAAAAGAAAAACCAACATAACGGCCTTATGATTTATTTTGTACACTTCACTCCCCTATATTCTTTGCTTGACTCAATAAATGAATAACGTTTAATTAGCTTGATACAACTCTTTAACCAAACTGCGTAATTTTGACCGCCACGGCCGCTGCTTTATACCAAAATGATTGAATATTTTTCGGCAAGATAATGATTGTCGCTTCATCACCACAACGTCTTGGACTTCTGGAAACGAATCACTAATGGCTTCGACTTCAACCTGCGCTTTTGGATCAAATTGACTAGAGGTCGCTACAATCGCTTCAACCAAACCAATCCAACTTATTTCCTCAGCACAGCAATAATGATACACACCGGTATTGGCCGCGCCATAATGCCCCTGATTAATCATCGACAAAATAACCCGAACCAAATCCGATACCGGCGTCGGGCTACCGATTAAATCGTCCTTATAAGCAAGATTAACACCGTCTTTGATTAACCCTAGCGTACGGCAAACAAAATCATCGCCTTGACCACTAAACAGCCAGCCAGTTCGCAACACAATACTATCTGGATTATTTAATACAATGTTTTCTGATTTAATTAACGCCAACGCATAAGCGTCTGAACTGTCCGGCGTATCTGTTTCGGCATAAGGCACGTCTTTGTTACCAGAAAAAACTTGGGCACTGCTGATCATAATCAACGGAGCTTGAGCTTTTTCACTGAAGTACTGCAACGTCGACTGAAAAGCGCTGTAGTCATTTTGCAGTGCGTAACGCAAACTCAACGCATCAATAATCACATTGAACGACATCGCTTCTAGTTCCGCTCTGCGATTGGCGTCCAGTAGTAATGACTCTTCAGGGCACAGCCACTCAAACTCCTGTTTGTCTTTAGAAAGCTGCAGTAATGACGAACCAATCTCGGTATTACTGCCCAGCAAAAGGATTCGAATCGGCGCATTAATATTTTGTATAGTACTCAAAGTAACCCCTCGTGCCACTTGGGAAAAGTGCTCAGTAAATTATCATATGTCTGTGCTGCCACTTGCTCGACTGTCATCCCTTTTATTCTCGCCACATGGTGAGCAATACTGGGAATAGAAAGCGGCGTATTATGTTTGCCTTGAAAGCCATGCAACGGCATATCAGGTGAATCGGTTTCAAGAATGAAAGCGTTAGTGTCCAAGGACGCCAGAACTCGCTGGGCTTTTTGGGCTCTAGGGTAAGTGATCGTACCACCAATCCCCATGACAAACCCCAACCCCCTAAACCGTTTGGCCTGCTCCAGACTACCATTAAAAGCATGCACAACCCCACCTTCTTTAAAGTCCGCCTCGCGCAAGCACTTAAACACCAAATCATAGCTTTTTCTAGCGTGTAAAATAACGGGTAATTTCAATGCACTGGCGACCTTTAATTGCCGCGAAAAAAACGCCATTTGAACCGCCATATCAACCGCGCCCGGCCAATTGTCTAAGCCTATTTCCCCAACCGCAACCACTTGCTCCCTTTCGCACTGCTCGCCTAATCGCTCAACCTGGCGGTATAAAGCCTCCTTTAAAAAATAAGGGTGCAATCCATACGCCACACGCCATGACGGATACTGTTGCGCCAGCACGGCTAATGTTGACCAAGCCTCATAAGTGGTTGCCGGCACCAAAAAACCCATAACGTCTAACGCCAAACAACGTAACATCAAAGCGTCACGCTGCCCATCAAAGGCCTCAAAATCAAGGTGACAATGGCTATCAATAAACATATACAAAAGATTACATTATTTAGAGAAAGAAGTACTAGATTATAAAGCAATCAGCAACAAAAAAGCCGTGCAAACTGCACGGCTTTTGATAAACACAACGAGAACGAACTAAAGCGCAGGACCCGCCTTAACAATCTCTTCAGACACCGAATCAAACTTCTTAAAGTTTTCGACGAATTGAGAAATCAGATTTTTCGCTTGCGCCTCATAAGCCGATTGATCAGACCATGTTTTACGAGGATTCAATAACACACTATCCACACCCGGCACCTGCGTCGGCACATCTAGATTCACATCGGCCAAATGCTCTGTTTCAGCATTCACCAGAACCCCAGATTGAATCGCCGCAATCACCGCACGGGTTGTCGGAATACTAAAGCGCTTACCGCCTTTGCCATGCGCTCCACCAGTCCAACCAGTATTAACCAAGTAGACCTTACTGCCAAACTCTTCAATACGCTTGATCAACAAATCCGCGTACACATCAGCCGAGCGAGGGAAGAAAGGCGCACCGAAGCAGGTCGAAAAAGTCGACTTAATACCAGTACCAGCGCCCATTTCCGTTGAACCAACCAATGCCGTATAACCGCTCAAAAAGTGATAAGCCGCGGCTTCTTTCGTCAGAATAGAAACCGGCGGAAGCACTCCCGTCAAATCACAGGTTAAAAAGATAATGGCATTTGGTTCGCCAGCACGATTACCCGCCGCACGTTTTTCAATGTGCTCACGAGGATAACCAGCGCGGCCGTTTTGAGTCAAAGACGTATCAGCGTAATCAGCAACACGTGTTTCAGGGTGTAGAACCACGTTTTCAACGATGGTGCCAAATTTAATCGCATCCCAAATGATCGGCTCATTTTTCTGCGATAGGTCGATGGTTTTTGCGTAGCAGCCACCTTCAATGTTGAAAACGGTGTCTTTACCCCAGCCGTGTTCATCATCACCAATCAAAAAGCGTTCAGGATCGGCAGACAAAGTCGTTTTACCGGTTCCAGACAAGCCGAAGAATAAGGTCACATCGTCTTCTGTACCGACGTTGGCCGCACAATGCATTGGCAATACATCATAAGCAGGTAACAAATAGTTTTGCACAGAGAACATGGCTTTTTTCATTTCGCCAGCATAACGCATGCCAGCAATCAGCACCTTGCGCTCAGCGAAGTTCAAAATCACACAGCCATCAGAATTGGTACCGTCACGTTCAGGCTGACAAACAAAATTAGGCGCATTTAAAACCTGCCACTCACCCTGATTCGTAGGGTTATAAATCTCTGGACGAATAAATAAGTTACGACCAAATAAATGATGCCAAGCGGTTTCTGTACGCATGATAACAGGCAAATAATACTCGTCTCCGGCACCAACATGGATAGTGGACACATACGACTCTTTACCATCAAGATAAGCGGCGACACGATCCCACAATGGGGCAAACTTCTCCTCTGGGAACGGACGATTTACAGGCCCCCAATGAATGTTATCTTTGCTGGATGCTTCTTCTACGATGAAACGATCCATAGGAGAACGACCGGTACGAGCACCTGTTTCAACCACAAGTGCACCGTTATCGGCAAGAACCCCCTCGCCATTTTGCAGGGCTTTTTCTACTAACTGCGGCGTCGTTAAATTTTTGTGAACAGTCGTTACGTCTGATGCGGAGTTCATCTTGCTAATCCTCTGAACTATAAAGATTGTCTGGTCATTTTTCTTATAAAGTGAAAATGTTTATCGGTGAAAAGGATAGTAACAAAACAATCTAAAAAAAAATATTGTTATAACGATATGTTATTTTATTACCATTATGAAAGTTTTTGAAAACACTCAAGCAATTGTTTTATATGTATTTTTACGTAAAATTATCTATATTCTCACGCCACACCGAAACAAAAGTGCTAAGCCAACCGATATTTAGGTAGTTTTCTTTCTTTTTTGTTCGCTTTTCACAAAAAAGAAAGCTTATTACAATCACCAACATGACTCAAAATTGATGACAATCTTGCGATTCTCAACCGCAGTAAAACCCTTAAAGCTGTAGGGTTTCTATTAAAAAACAGCAAAAAAGCACAGTTTTTTGAACTTTTCTCACGGTAAGTATGTCCTGAATCCTCCCGCTTCATGGTAAGATTCTTTCTTAAATTTCCCCCAATTATTCAAAAGGTTGATCGATATTTATGTTAGAAGCACATCAGAACTGCAATATTGGCTTTGTCGGCCTGGGCGTCATGGGTAAAAACTTGGCCTTAAATTTAGCTGACCATGGCTACCGAGTTGCAGGCTTTGATCTTGACTCACATAAAGTACAAGACGTCCTCGACACAGAAGCGGCAGAACGCCCAGCAACCTCCGCACAGGCTAGAATCATTGGCTGCTCAAGCATAGAAGACATGCTGAAGCAGTTGGTAAAACCTCGTGTGATTGTGGTTCTTGTCCCTGCGGGCAAGCCTGTTGATGCGGTTTGCCAAAGCTTAATTGAGGCAGGGTTAGAAGCAGACGACATCGTTGTAGACTGCGGTAACAGCCAATGGACAGACACCATACGCCGTGAAGCGGAATACAAAGAAAAATTTAAGTTCTTTGGCACAGCCGTTTCTGGCGGTGAAGTGGGCGCTCGTTTTGGGCCATCCCTCATGCCTGGCGGCGATGCAGACTCTTGGAAATACCTACAACCTATGTGGGAAGCCGTTGCCGCGAAAGTAGACGAAAACGGTAAGCCAATCGAAAGCAATACCCCTGGCAAACCCGTCACCGAAGGTGAGCCTTGCACAGCTTATCTTGGGCCAAATGGCGCTGGCCACTACGTGAAAATGGTGCATAACGGCATTGAATACGCCGACATGCAGCTTATTTGCGAAGCCTATCACCTACTGCGCTCTTTGCTGGGTTACGAACCTGAAGAAATTGGTAAATTATTTGAAAAATGGAATCAAGGTATTCTAAATAGCTACCTTGTTGAAATCTCCGCTGACATTCTTCAACAGTACGACCACAAAACAGGTGCGCCACTTGTCGACATGATCCTAGACAGTGCCGGACAAAAAGGCACAGGTCGTTGGACCTCGATCAGCGCGACACAAATGGGCGTTCCAGCTGGCATTATTAGTGAATCCGTTTACGCTCGCGCTCTAAGCACATTAACGGGCGAACGTGAACTCGCTGCGGGCAAACTCACCGCCGACATTGAAAGTGGTGAGATTGAAGCGGAAGCCGTAGAAAAAGCCATTGAAGAAGCGCTCTACTGCGCGAAAATCTGTGCTTACGCACAAGGTTTCCAGATCATGCGCGCGGCACAAAAAGAATATGACTGGACGTTAAACTTCAGTGATATTGCGAAAATCTGGCGTGGTGGCTGCATCATTCGCGCGTCTTTCTTACAAAAAATTGCCGACGCCTTTGACACCAACCACGAGCTTGAAAACCTATTGCTAAGCGATTACTTCGCCGACGCCATGGCAACCAAACAAGCCGGTCTGCGCAAAGCCGTTGTTCTTGCGGCACAATCTGGTATTCCGACACCGTCGTTCTTCTCGGCACTGGCCTACTTCGACGGTTACCGTTCAGAAGTATTGCCAGCCAACTTGCTACAAGCGCAACGCGATTACTTCGGTGCGCACACGTATGAGCGAGTGGATGCAGAGCCGGGGGAGAAATTCCACACTTTCTGGCAGGAAAAAGGCCGTCCTGAGCGCAAAGCTTAAGCTTAGAGCGCGATTTCTAGCTCAAAAAAAACGCTGACTTGCGCTAAGTCAGCGTTTTTTATGTCATTCCCTCAAAAGAGGGTATCGCCAAACAACTCCCGTTGATCTTAGTCGCGATTTATCCTTAAAAAAAGTATGCCGACAAAAACTCACCACGACAAATTACGTTTTGTCGGGCTAAAGCCGCGACCTACAAAAACCATATAAATCAAGCAATTGTAGGCTGAATAAATCGAGGGCAAAGAAGTAATCCGTCACCATAGCATAGTCGTTACTGCATTTTCTTTTCCATCGACGTCAACATACCTCTAAGCATACCTAATTCCTGTTGATCCAAACGCGAACGCTGAAACAAACGACGAAAACGCGTCATCACTTGCATTGGCATGTCTGGATCAAGAAACTCCGTCTGCACCAACACCTTTTCCAGATGTTCAAGCAAATAATCAATTTGCTCAATATTGGCCGCAGGCACATCCCATTTGCTCGCCACCACAGGCGAATCTTTCATTAATAGAGATTTCATCCGCAACTCATAAGCAATCACCTGTACCGCCGCCCCCAAGTTCAATGAACTAAAGGTCTCAACAGAAGGAATATGCACATGATAATTACAACGTTGCAGCTCTTCATTGGTGAGCCCTCGGTCTTCTCGACCAAACACAAACGCGGTCACCAGACCTTCATCAAACACCAAATCAGCCGCTTGTCTTGGGTCAACCAAAGGCCAAGGTATATTGCGTTCACGAGCACTGGTGCCAATCGCTAGCTGACAGTCTGCTAATGCTTCTTCTAGCGTTTCTACTACCACAGCATTCTCTAAAATATCCGTCGCACCCGCCGCACGACTGACCGCTTCATCACTGGGGTAGTCTTTTGGTGCAACCAGATAAAGGTCAGCCAGCCCCATGTTTTTCATGGCACGGGCAGCGGCACCGATGTTGCCAGGATGCGAGGTATTAACCAGGACAATTCTTACTTTATTTTGCATTTTATGAGTTACCAATAATAGCCGTCGAACAGTGCCGCGTATCTTAACAGATATTTAAAGTAAAACCGTAAAGCGATCAGTTTTTAACCAAAACACCGCTAGCAAAAATCTTGCTGTTACGCTAGAATTCGCGCTCTTATTTAGGCACTTGGTTTTATCTTATTCTTTGCTTAGGGAATTCGCTTATTGCTTAGGCGATTCGGTTAGAAAACTCAGCGTTGTGAAGTAAACCGATAAACCAAGATCGCCCGCTCTTTAACACTTTATTTGGCAACCTATCGTCTATCGACGATATGTGCATTTTAATGACGGAATAATTGACGGTAAATTATGCAACCTAGAATCAATGTCGCACTGAAAGCAGCTCGTGCCGCTGCAGAATATATAGTTCACTCGCAAGAAAAACTGCTTTTTGACAAAGAGCAAGGCCAATCGGCTGAGCAAGTTTATCAAACGGTTTGCTCTGGCGCAGAACGCAGCATTGTTTACCACCTAGAAAAAGCCTACCCAGCTGACACCATTACCACTCGCCTGCAAGGCACGGTACAAAATGGTAACGAAGGCGAATGGGTCATTGATGCCATCCAAGGGCAGCATTTATTTTCACGCGGCCTAACTGGCAACGTCATTACAATGAGCTACCTAGTTGCCGGTAAAGTGGAGCACGCTCTTGTGCTAAACCCTCACACCAAAGACGAGTTTTACGCCAGTAAAGGTCGTGGTGCTTACCTGAACAATTCACGTATTCGCAGCAGTTCTGCCCGTACTTTAGATCAGACAACGGTGGCAGCGCAATTCCCTGCTACTGACCGTCTTATGCCGTACCTATCCGGCCAGTTTGCGGTATTAACTGAGATGGCCGAACAAGGTGCTCGCGCTGTGCTGCAAGACTGTCCAGCCTTGATGCTGGCTAACGTCGCCGCTGGCCGTCTTGATGCCGCTTGGGGTATTAAGCTACAAGAATGGGAAATGCAAGCGCCGCTGTTTATCGCCAAAGAAGCAGGCTGTTTGTTTGCTGGCTTTGATGGTTCACCAAGCCCAGAAAAAGGCGATATTCTTTGTGCGGCACCGCGCTTATTTAAAGTATTACTGCCGGTACTAAACAAACACCTTAACTAAGACGCCAGCTTGTTCAAACGCTAAAAGCCAAAACAAAGAACAACCCCCGTCTTCCCCTTGAAGAAAGGGGAAGAAACTTAGACACAAAAAAGGGCGCTTTCTAAGGCGCCCTTTTTTTATCACACACTTTTGCTTACCTCAGTGTTTGTGATGACTGTGCTCATGATGATGTTCATGTAAATCTTCTTCATCATGGTGATGATCATCACCTGGATCGGTTTCGCCAGGGTAATACAAACCTATGTCCTGACGGATCTCATCCAGTGTGGCGATCAGCTCTAAGCTGTCTTGCCAGCTATGATTTGGACTTTGAATCAAGCCCTCTTCGAGACAACGGTTTACTTCATCCACTTCAAATTGATAACCATCACCAGGAAAATCAAACGTCACGGCACGTTCTTTATTGTCTGCGCTGACAATGCGACAAGACTTCGCTTTAAACCACTCAGAATCAATTTCAATATAGCCTTTGGAGCCGGATAATATGGCCCGATTAGGGTTATGTGAAATCAATGAAGCGTCTAAAGAAGCAAGTTGGCCACTTTCCCAGCCCAGTAAAATCTGCTCAAATAAATCGACGTTTGTATCACCAATAAGCGCTTGATTCTGTACAAAATCAGGCTTACCGAAAAACAACTGCGCCAAAAACACAGGGTAAATACCAATGTCCAACAACGCGCCGCCGCCCATTTCTATATTAAGCAGACGATGATTAGGGTCCGTCGGAGCAAGGAAGTTAAAGCTGGCTTGAATGCTGTTTAAATCCCCAATCTCCCCTTCTTCAACCCACTCGACAACCTGCTCGATTACGGGGTTAAAACGTGTCCACATAGCTTCCATGACAAAAACGTTATGCTTACGCGCCAGATCATAAAGCTCTTTTGACTGTACTTCATTGATGGTAAAAGGTTTTTCACACAACACCGCTTTACCAGCCAAAATACAGGCCTTCACCAAATCGTAATGATAAACATGGGGGACCGCGATATAAATCACCTCAACTTCATGACTGTTAATCAGCGAAAAATAGTCCACAAACGCTAATTCGATATCAAACTCAGCAGCAAATTGATCCGCTGACTCTTTGTTGCGAGAAGCCACCGCACGAAGTTCACCCGCCTTAACATGACAAAAATCACTCGCGAACACATGCGCAATGTGACCTGTACCGATAATACCCCAGCGTACCTTCTTCATAGGATTCTCCCCATAGACATAATCCAAAACGTATTAACCTTCTGCTAAGTTTGACCTCAAAGCACATTATAGTCCATCGGCATTTTCAAGCTCTTGAATACGCTCATTTAATCTTTCAACGTCACTTTCCAATTGCGCGATTTGAGCTTTAAGCTGCTGAATATATTCATCACGTTTATCGACCACTAATGCAGCCGCAGAATCGCCCTTTAATGGTCGTTCAGATTCGGAACAAAAACACTCTTGATAGCGCTGCTCACGCTTACCCGGTTCCCTTGACAACTGACAAACATAAGGACCACCGGTTTTGGTTTGCAACGATTGCAAAGCCGCCGTCACCTCATCGAGGGATTGAAAGCTGTGTAAGCGCCCACTACGAGAACGCAACTCGCCCGGCGTTTGAGCACCGCGCAAAAAAAGCAGCGTTACGATGGCCGTTTCAGCGGGCGATAATTGTAAATCGGAAAACTCGGTATTGCAGAATCTATGCTGATATTTGCTAACCCGACTGTGGGACGCGGTGATTTCCGTCACCAAACCTCGCGTCAGCAAAGCCTCTGTCGCGTCTTGGATCTCTATTTCAGACAATTGAGTCACAGGTTCTCGATTAGACTTTTGGTTACAGGCATTCACCAAAGCATTCAAACTAAGCGGGTATTGATCTGGCGTGGTGACCTCTTTTTCCATGAGACAACCAATAATACGCATTTCGATAAAATTCACTTCGTGGTAACTCATAAGACTTCCCCAACAGCTTTAGTCTATTTGCTTTTCTCTCTCTCGGATTTTCTCTATCTCGGCCTGTCTTTATCCAGTGCTTAACGATGTTTTCTAAACGTTTTAAACGGCATCGCCAAAACCGCCTTTAACGAGGCAGGTTGATACGTTTTCGTATCCGGCAAGCCTATTTTTAAGTGTTCATCCCCTGCTAATGCTTGCGCTCTTTTAGTACTGAACAAGGTATCCCAAATACTTAGGAAGAAACCAAAATTACTGTTTGCTTCAAGATTCACTCTAGAATGATGGATACGATGCATATCAGGCGTGACCAGTAATCGCTGCACCCAAGCTTCAATATTAACAGGCAATCTTGCATTGGTGTGATTAAACATCGCAGAGGCATTCAATAAAATATCAAATACCAATACCGCTTCTAATGGAATACCCAATAACCAAACCGCCAGCGCCTTAATGCAAAGTGACAATAAAATTTCAATCGGATGAAAACGCACAGCAGAACTAACGTCTAACTCAGGGTCGGAGTGATGCACCCGATGAATGCGCCACAAAATATCAATGCGATGAAACAACCTATGCTGCCAATAAATAAGGCCATCGAGCCATAAAATACCCAATATAAAACTAAGCCAAAAAGGCAGATTCAATAATGAAAGCAAGCCAAAATCTTGGCTAAATACCGCCACGACAGACAACATAAAAGGCTGTACGAGACGAACACACAAGGCACCAAGCAATAACAAAGTAATATTATGTTTCCAGCGTTGTCGCCATTGCAAAAGTGCGCCTCTTGGGCGACGCCATTGCCACACTAACAAGGCGCTAAACACCACTAAAAACACACCAAAACGAAGGGTAAAGTCGATCATTTAGCCAATAACCTAATTTAGAGACGCCTTATCTTTTGGATGGTTTAATTCAGAGTGGACTTTTATTTGCCCGAAAAGCTCAGCCAACACATTCAAGTTAATGTCATCCAAATTGTGAATAATCAAACAATCATCCCCAAATTGTGCTCGCGGCAATCGATCAGAAAATGAATACAGCACACTAAGGTCGGAAAAATACACACAGAAATGACCCTCGTGCACCGCGACACCATACAGCCAATGCCCATTCTGTTGGAAATAAGGGATGCCTAGATTACTCACCAGCTCAGCCTCTGGTGCAACGGCTTCCATCATGCAAATTACTTCCAATAAATCCGCCTGCATTGCAGGAGGGACTTGCTTAACATAACCTCTAACGAAATGACTCGATGTTAATGTCGACATAAGAACCTCTCCTATTAAGCAGACCTGCGAGACGATTTTAGAACAGGGTGAATCAGATAAAACCGCGCTGCCTCAACGCTTTTTCAATACGCGTCATCGCTTGGTCGAGGGTGGATTGAGGACAACCAAAGTTTAGGCGAATATAGTTAGGATTGCCAAAATCTTTACCATCAGAAACCCCGACTCCCGCCGCCAAAAAAAACGCATGAGGATCCTCTAAAGACAAGGCAGAAACATCGATCCACGCCAGATACGTGGCTTCTAAATGCGCCATCTTCATCGGAGTCTTGGCGATTCTTGACGCTAAAAAATCGCGGTTATTTTTCAAATAGCGTATTAATGACTGATGCCAAGCTTGTCCGTTTTCATAGGCTGCGATAGCGGCCGTCATTCCTAGCATGTTAGGCGATGGGATCAAACCGGCTTTTTCTTGATTAAACCTTTGGCGCAGCAAAGGGTTTTCAATCACCGCAAAAGCATAACCCAAGCCGGCCGTATTAAAGGTTTTACTGGGCGCCATTAAAGTAATGGTGCGATTCGCCGCGTCTTGGTTCAAACTCGCAAAAGGCACATGAGGCACCTCATCCAAAATCAAATCACAGTGAATTTCATCACTGACAACGACTAAATCATACTGTTGCGCTAACGCATGAATACGCAATAACTCCGCCTTGGTATAAACACTGCCGCCTGGGTTATGAGGGTTGCACAAAAGAATCATTTTACTTTTTGGATTGGCGCAAGCCGCTTCAAATTGCGCCATATCTGGCACCCATCGACCGCTTTGAATTTGCATGTCGATACTGATCAATTGGCGTTTTGCCGTCAGTGGCGCCTTGGTTAAATGGTAATAAACTGGCCCAGGAACAATAACGCCATCGCCTTCGTTAGAAAAGATTCGAACGCTCAAATGTAAGGCGCAAACCAGTCCCGGCAAATGCACTAAGTGCGCAGCAGAAACACCCCAATCATAACGGCTTGATAAATGGGATTGGATGGCTTTCACCAAGGTGTTTGGCGTCTGGGTATAACCATAGACACCCTCATCAACTCGTTGATTTAACGCTTTTTTAATACAATCTGGAGAATCGAAGTCCATGTCTGCAACCCACATAGGAATCACTTCTTCAGGGTATTTAGACCACTTATCACTGTTCATGAAAGATCGATCAATAACACGCTCAAATACAGAAAAAACACCGTCCATTACATTGTTCTCCACTCGCTTATTAAGCCTTATCATTAGCACAGTTTTGCTACCGAATTCTAGCCGTAATGCCAGCAAGGAAAACGAAACAAAGCAAAAATACGATCCGCTCGATGACAAAAATAAGACTAAAATCCTTATTTCTTATCTCAAACCGACACAATCATTCTCAAAAAAGACTAAAAAAAATTTAAAAAGGCACTTTATCTATAAAAATCATACAGTTAAATTGATTAGAGTACTAAGTTTTTGAATTGTCAAGGGTTGACCTAAATTACACAATCAGCCTAGTATAGTTTTCATTAAACGGCTGTTTAATAAAAAAGGACCCAGAATGCCAAAAGTCGGAATGCCTGAAATACGCAAACCTCAGCTCATAGAGGCAGCCATAAAAGCCATAGACAAATACGGTTTTGCGGGAGCAACCGTCAGTCTTATTGCGAAAAAAGCCGGGGTTTCCCCTGCCATCATCAACCACTATTTTGGTGGCAAAGATGGACTATACGAAGCCACCATGCGCAGCCTGATTCGTGAATTTTTTGAAGTATTAAGCAAAGAAGTCACAAAAACGAAAAACAAATCCGCTAAAAGTAAAGTCATGGCGATTGTTACCGCCAGTTTTAGTCAGTCTCAAACACACCCCCAAGTGGTTAAAACCTGGATGGGATTTTGGGCATCAGCCATGCACACACCGTCCTTGTATCGATTACAAAATGTCTACTCGAAGCGCCTACAGTCCGCGCTAGTGTGTGTATTGAAAGAAGAATTTGAGAGAGAAAAAGCTCGCCGTATAGCCCTCACCGTCGCCGCGCTTATTGACGGTATGTGGCTAAGAGGCTCGTTAGCAGGCGGCATCGACAAACAAGAGTCAGCCGAACAAATACAGGCTTACTTAGAGCTGGTGTTTCAGGACTTAGTCTTTTCAGGGCTTAGCGTTTCAAAGCTTAATGCTTCAGAGTCGGACCTAAACACATAGCGACAAGATAGAGATCACACATTTTACTTCAGGCAGCCTACGAAAACACGCTGCTCACCGTTTTAGGAGTTCACGCTCAGTGCCAACACTAGGCACTGTATTCGCTCATTGATTTTGAGTTCAATAAAAGAGGATAAGGGTATGTTAAATAAGGCAAAGAAGACCGCGATCGCTGTCAGTATCGCCAGCGTTTCTGGATTAACCATGGCGGCAGAATGTTCCACGGTGCGTTTTTCGGATGTGGGTTGGACTGACATCACAGCGACCACAGCGGTCGTCAGTGAAATCAGCGAAGGCCTAGGTTATGCAACCAAAACGCAATTACTATCTGTTCCCGTTACCTACACGTCATTGGCAAATAACGACATCGATATTTTTCTCGGTAATTGGATGCCGACAATGCAAGCCGATATCGAACCTTACCTAAAAGCAGGCACAGTAGAAGACCTAGGCCCTAACCTAGTCGGCGCAAAATACACCTTGGCGGTGAGCAAATCCGCCTATGACCAAGGCGTTAAAACCTTTACCGACATTGCCAAGCACCGTCGCGAGTTTTCTGGCCGTATCTACGGTATTGAGCCGGGCAATGATGGCAATCGCATTATCCAAGACATGATTGATTCAAACGCCTTCGATCTAGGCGATTTCCAGTTGGTTGAATCCAGTGAAGCGGGCATGCTTTCCCAAGTTAGCCGTAATGCGCGTCGCGATAAGTGGATTGCCTTCCTTGGTTGGGCACCCCACCCAATGAACGCCAACTTTGAGATGGAATACTTATCAGGCGGCGACGACTACTTTGGACCCAATTACGGTGGCGCCAATGTGCATACCAACGTGCGTCAAGGCTATCTACAAGAATGCCCTAATGTCGGCAAGCTCCTGACCAACCTTACCTTCTCTTTGCCAATGGAAAACGAAATCATGGGCGCCATTTTAGACGATGGCAAAAAGCCCAATATCGCCGCGAAAGAATGGCTTAAAGCGAACCCAGGTGTTCTCGATGCTTGGTTAGAAGGCGTCACCACAACCTCCGGTGATAATGGCCTTAACGCAGTGAAGTCCCATCTAGGCCTGTAAAGGCTTTTTTATCAGCAACACTCGTTTTACCAGCACACACTAGCGCTCTACGCACACGGCGTAGAGCGCTTCATCAAACTATCGGGAGAACACCTATATGAATTGGCTGACGGATAATAAAATTCCTCTTGGCGCTTGGATGGAAAGCTTTGTCGATTGGCTAGTTTCTGCCGCTTCCGTATTCTTTGACTTTATCTCTATCACGCTCGAGACCATCATTTATACCCTAGTAGACTCCATTTTATGGGCTCACCCACTGGCGGTTATTGGCGTCATTTTAATCGGCGTATGGTTTCTGCATCGTAATATTGGTTTGCTAATATTCATTGCCGCGTCTTTTTTACTCATCATTAATATGGGCTATTGGGTAGAAACCATCCAAACCCTTGTACTGGTGGTAACAGCAACGACGATCAGTGTCTTAATAGGCGTACCGATTGGTATCGCCGCAGCACACCGTCCTTGGTTATACACAATACTGCGCCCGATTCTCGATTTAATGCAGACGATCCCCACCTTCGTTTACCTTATTCCAACGCTTATTCTGTTCGGCCTAGGGTATGTTCCTGGCTTGATTTCAACCATTATCTTCGCCATCGCCGCCCCGATCCGCTTAACTTACTTAGGCGTCAGCAAAGTCCCTAGCGAGCTGATCGAAGCCGGTTTAGCGTTTGGCTGCACAAAATCCAAACTACTTTACAAAGTCGAGTTGCCAGCGGCCATGCCGAACATCATGGCAGGCATCACGCAATGTATCATGCTGTCGCTTTCTATGGTGGTGGTGGCCGCACTCGTTGGTGCAGACGGCCTTGGAAAACCCGTTATCAGAGCATTGAACACAGTGAATATTTCCCAAGGTTTTGAAGCCGGTGTCGCCATTGTATTGGTTGCCATCATGCTAGACCGTATTTGTAAATCACCAGCAATGAAAAACGAGGGGTAATTTATGACTGTTGTAAAAATTGAAAACGTCGATATCGTCTTTGGTGACAATAAAGCCGAAACCCTTCCACTTATGGACAAAGGTCATACGAGAGATCAAATTATCGGTATGACAGGCGATGTGGTGGGCGTGCAAAATGCCAATATAGAAGTTAACGAAGGGGAAATTTGTGTCCTCATGGGCTTGTCTGGATCAGGCAAATCGACGTTATTACGTGCGGTTAACGGCTTAAATAAAATCGCTCGTGGCCGCTGCCTAGTACGAGACGGCGACGCCATGGTCGACATGGCAAAATGCGATGACACCAAGCTCCGCCATATGCGCACACGCCGCGTTTCCATGGTATTTCAAAGCTTTGCCTTAATGCCTTGGCTCACCGTACTGGAAAACGTCGCCTTCGGCTTAGAAATGCAAGGCATGCCCAAAATCGAACGTCTTAAAAAAGCCCGCGAGCAACTTAAAATGGTCAGCCTAGACAAATGGGCCGACAAAAAACCAGACGAACTGTCAGGTGGTATGCGTCAGCGCGTAGGCTTAGCAAGAGCCTTTGCCATGGACACCGACGTATTGTTAATGGATGAGCCCTTTTCAGCGCTGGATCCGTTAATTCGCTCCCAGCTGCAAGACGAATTGATCGAGCTGCAAAAACGCCTCAACAAAACCATCATTTTTGTAAGCCATGACCTAGACGAGGCGCTCAAGATTGGCAGCAAAATCGCCATCATGGAATCCGCTAGAATCATTCAGGAAGACACACCAGAGCAAATCGTGCTCAACCCAGCCACTGAGTATGTAGAACGCTTTGTGGCGCACACCAACCCGCTAAACGTGCTGTGTGGCGATTCCTTAATGACGCCGCTGGCTCAACTGGCCATCAAAGACCACCGCATTGCCGTCAGTGACGATATTTCGATGAGCCTTAAAAATGGCAAGCTGGCTTCCGTTCAAGGGCCAAAAGGCGATATCCCAACCGCTCGCTGGACGCCGGAAACGCTACTCGCCACCGTGCCTGAAAACACCGTTTTCATCGTCCCAGCCAACATCGGTATGCGCGATGCCGTAGAGCTGCGTTATCACTCGAATATGTTCCTAGTATTAGAAGACAAAGACCAATGCATCGGCATATTGAACGACCATAATTTTTACCACGCCCTGCTGGGTAAACACTTTGGACGCGAAGACACCGCGGCATGATGTAATCTACTCAGGGAAGACTAAAAAACTGACGTGCCTGACAGAGGGAATCCAACTTTTGTCAGGCTCGCTTTTTTGAATGGGGCTTTATCGCGCAACGGTATAAAAGCCTCAACTTTCAAGCATCAAGCATCAACTATTAAGCATCAGTAAAATTGCTGCCCTTCCGCTTTGAGATAATCAATCAGCGCCCTCAGCTTTTTAGGTAAATGCCCAAAAGGGTACTGCAAATACACCGCCAAAGGCTCCGCTTGCCACTCGTCTAAGCATTTCACCAAACAACCTGGATGGTGTTCTAGTCGCTTATCCACTAAAAAGTTAGACAATATACCAATGCCTTTATCTCTTACCACCGCGTCTGACTGCAAGGTATGTTGGTCAACCACCAACCTAGATTGCGGCAAACGAAACGACATACTGCCTTCATGTGGATGGTGCAAATGCACCTCTTCTTTTTCGTTTTTGAGCAAATCAACCCAGGCACAGCGATTTAATTCACTAGGATGATGTAGCGGGCCAACTTTCTCTAAATAGCCGGGACTGGCGTACACGCTATTCGACAAACTGCCAATTTTTTCGGTTCGCAAAGCACTCTCTTTCGGCTCTCCAACCCAAATACTGACATCATTCTCAACCAGTGCTTGGGGAAAGCCATTGCCCGTTTTTACCTCCATATTAATACTGGGATATAAATCTAAAAACGAAAACATCAACCCTGAAAACCAGCCTCTCACCAAGGTGTCATGAACATACAGGGTCAACTCTCCAGAGACTTCCTCTTTGAGCTCTTCAACTGCCTTTTGCCCTTCTGTTGCCGTTTTTAACATGCGTTCGGCGAAGGGTAAAAACTTAATACCAGCCTCATTGGCGATCAGTCGATTTGCCTGACGACGCAGCAAAGGCTGATTTAACGCACTCTCCAAATGACTAATACGACGACTTAAGGTGGACTTAGAAACCCCTAATTTTTGCGCGCTGATCTTTAAACTGCCCGTTTCCATAACGGACACAAAGGTCTTCACTTCATTCAGATCGTACATTTACTCTCCTGATCACTTTTCACACCCAAAAGATGCCATCCAAACCCAATCTTGCTGCTCACTTAATTCTTTTTCCACTGTTGCAAAAAGAGGAACAGACCGTGCCACCACAAAAAATCCATATTAATAGATAATACAAATGATAAGCATTCCTAATATCTTTTAGAAACTAGATTATACGGGATAATTTCCATTCAAACTACGGAGAAAATGTTCATAATGACCCCTTCAGCTCGCCATTATAAACTTACCGCGTTAGCCGCTATCATTAGCGCCGCAACACATTCTGCAACGCTACTGGCAGAAGAAAACACCGTCGACTTAGACCAGCTTGTTGTTTCTGCTTCTGGCCATGAACAGCAAATCACTGATGCTCCCGCTTCTATAACCGTGATTACTCAACAAAACCTTGAAAAGAAAGCCTACCGAGACGTTACCGACGCATTGAAAGATGTTCCTGGCGTTATGGTAACTGGCGGTGGTTCAACAGAAGAAATCACTATGCGTGGTATGAGTGGCAAATATACACTGATACTGGTTGATGGAAAACGTCAAGGCTCTCGTGAAACACGTCCTAACAGCGATGGCCCTGGTATTGAACAAGGCTGGACGCCTCCCCTTTCTGCTATAGAACGCATCGAAGTGATTCGTGGTCCAATGTCTTCACTGTATGGCTCTGATGCGCTTGGTGGTGTCATCAACATCATCACTAAAAAAGTACAGGACGAATGGGGTGGAGAATTATCGTTGGGCACAACACTCCAAGAAAATACCGACTCCGGCAACAGCCAACAAGCCGATCTAATGGTGAGCGGGCCTTTGGTAAAAGACAAACTTGGCCTACAACTTTATGGACAAATTTCACAGCGTGATGAAGACAAAATTGTTGATGGATACGCTGACCAAGAAATCAAAAACGCCACCGCAAAATTATCTTGGGCGCTTTCAGAAGGTCAAAGTTTAGTATTCGAAGCCGGTAAAGAAGCACAAAATAGAACAAGGCATATAGGGAAATCCGTTGCAACTGGCCCAAAAGCATCCGATAGCGATACTGACTATGACCGTGAGCATTATGCCATTACCCATACCGCCGAGGCTAACGGCAACCACATTGAAACCTATGTTACACACGAAGAAATAGACAACCCTGATCGTGATATGAATTATCAAAACACCGTCCTCAATAACAGAACGGCACTATTATTTGATGATCATGTATTAACCGTAGGTGGGCAATATGATTATCAAAAATTAAAAGACGAAGGTAACAAAGTTTCAGATGGAATTAATGAATTAACCCGCTGGAACGCCGCCTTATTTGTAGAAGATGAATATTTTGTCACCGACAACCTTTCAGTAACAGGCGGCTTGCGTTACAACGAAGATGAAAACTATGGCTCCAATGTATCTCCACGCCTCTACAGTAATTGGTCTTTTACGCCAGACTGGACGTTAAAAGGCGGTATCAGTACAGGCTATCGTTCACCTGATCTTCGTCAAGGTACGGATGGCTGGGGACAAGCAACGGGGGGAGGAGATGCGGTAATTTTAGGTAACTCTGATTTAAAGCCCGAAGAAAGTACCAGTCACGAAATTGGCCTTTACTGGGATAATCAACAAAGTACACAAATCAGCGCAACTATCTTCCATACAAACTATAAAGATAAAATCACTGAAACAAGACTTTGCGATGCTTCTTGCACTTATCAGGGTGAAACTTACCGTTTCATTAGCGAACGCACCAACGTAGATCGTGTGGAAATGCAAGGGGTTGAACTGACCTTATCTCATGAGCTCACCGCAGCCCTCTCAGTGGCAGCAAACTACACTTACACTGAATCAGAGCAAAAAACAGGTGATTTTGCTGGTGAGCCGTTAAATCGTCTACCAAAGCATATGGCTAATGCAACACTAAACTGGGATGTGACGCCTAAGTTTACGTCTTGGACTCGTATTAACTACCGTGGAGAATCCAGTGAGGGGTTGAGCCGAACCTCTATGGTAGAAGCCCTGCCATCTTATACCTTTGTTGATACAGGCATAAGCTATAACATAAATAGTGCTCTTTCTGTTTATGCCGGTGTGTATAACTTGCTAGATAAAAAAGTAGATACAGAAACCTACGAAAAAGTATTAGATGGTCGCCGCTACAACGCTAAAGTAAAAATGACCTTCTAATTCATACCTCTTTAACTTTCCCTTAGTGCTATTTGCACGCCAAGACCGCAACCTGTTTGCGGTCTTTTTTTCGTTTTTATGTCGTCAAAAAACCAAACCACAGGCATAAAAAAACCACGCTTTTCAAACAAGAGGCGTGGTTTTTAGTCATCAATAAAACTTAGTTTTGATTGATAAAGTAATTAATCACGTACGCGGGTAAGTCCGCTGCGTTGACCACGATTTGCTCCATGGTATCGCGATCACGAACCGTCACAGGTGCGCCTTCTTTTTCGATCGAGTCAAAGTCAACCGTCACACAGATTGGCGTACCGACTTCGTCATGACGACGGTAGCCTTTACCGACGTTACCCGTGTTTTCATACAGAATACGACCAAGACCCAGTTTCTGCAGCTTGTTCTTCAATTCTTTAGCAAGAGCGACGATTTCCGGCTTGTTCTTTTTAAGCGGCATAATAGCGACTTTAATCGGCGCTAGATGCGGTTTAAATTTCAGTACGGTACGAGACGTGCCGTTTGGTAGCTCTTCTTCCGTATAAGCTTCAGTCATCACCGCCAATAAACCGCGATCTAGGCCGGCAGATGGTTCGATACAGAAAGGCACTTCCCATTTGTTTTCTTCAAGATCACGAATCGCTAACTTAGCCGTAGAATGTTCATTCTTTTTCACTTTAGCAGAAAGGCCGAATTCGTCTTGTGCTTTGGTGTGAGACCCTAGATCGTAGTCAGTACGGTTGGCAACCCCTTCTAACTCTTCAAAACCATGTGGAAACTTGTACAAAATATCCACAGTCGATTTAGAATAATGCGCAAGATCATCGCCAGTCACGTATTCAAACTGAATATTTTCTTCCGCTAGGCCTTGATCCAACCACCACTGTTTACGAGCGTTAACCCAGAAGTCATGCCATTTTTCATCTTCACCCGGCTTACAGAAAAATTCCAATTCCATTTGTTCGAATTCACGAACCCGGAAGATGAAGTTACGCGGGGTGATTTCATTACGGAAAGATTTACCAATCTGCGCAATACCAAATGGCAAGGTACGAGAAGTTGAATCTACTACGTTTTTGAAGTTAGTAAAGATACCTTGTGCGGTTTCGGGACGAAGGTAAGTGTAAGACTCTTCGTTCACCATTGGGCCAACATTGGTTTTGAACATCAAGTTAAAATCACGTGGTGCAGTCACATTGGTCGAACCACAGTTGTCACAGACTTTAATGTCTTTCATGTGGTCAGCACGCATACGAGATTTACATTCGTGACAATCAACCATGGGATCGGTGAAGGTATCTTCGTGACCCGAGTATTTGTAGACATGTTTATTTTGAATAATCGCGGCGTCTAGGCCTTCAACGTCATCACGCTCATACACCATTGAACGCCACCAAGCGGCTTTTAGGTTGTTTTTTAATTCAATACCTAGCGGACCGTAATCGTAAGCACCTTGCATACCACCGTAGATTTCACTGCCTTGGAAAATAAATCCGCGACGTTTACATAGGGAGACGAGTTCATCCATTGTTTTAGCTGGCATTTCTAAACACACCTTAAGCAGAATTCGTTAATAGGGAAATACCCGCAACACAAGGTTGGCGCATGCCCAAGAAAGTTATAGCCGCACATTGTACTCTTTGACCGTAGTCTGCTCAATGGCGATTGACGAATAGAAGGCGACAAAAAACTTTACGCTTTAATCACTTAAAATAGGACAAAACAAGGACGTCAAGTGCTGTTTTAACATCGGTTTTGTTAGATAATTCATATTACTTACATATTATTATTTCATCGAATTAGGTATCAACATGCGTTCATTTAAGCCCGTAGTTACAATTTTAGCTACGTTGAGCATACTTCCTTTTGTTTTGGCAACGTATTTAAGCTTGTCTCAAAGCACACTTTACGGCACCGCAGGCATCACGCTTTTTGCCACTTATGCGGCCATTACCCTTAGTTTCATTAGTGGCATTATCTGGGGGAAAGTCTTAGAGCAAGAACAATGCAACAACGGCAAAAAGCTGCTATTGGCCTGTAATATGGTATTGCTCGTGGCGTGGATTACGCTTCTGATTAATGCTCCAGAATTATCTATCGCACTGTTATTGCTTGGTTTTATCAGTATTTTTTGGGTTGAAGCGCGCTGGCTAAAACCCTCAAATAACAATAAACCCTCAAACGACAATAAATCCTACTATTTGTCCATGCATTTCGGCTTAACATCACTTGTTTGCAGCATGCATCTTTTGGTTTTGTACCCACACTACTAACAAAAATGACAAACGCTACCATGGACAATAAAGCGGCGTATCTTGACTGGAATAACCAAACCATTGACTGGTGATTGGACAAAGCACTCAAATCCTATCCAAGCTTAAAAACACGCGTTTATCTTCAGTGCTTGCTGAAGGTGAACGATGCACCACACCACGCCCCAAAGATGTTGGCCATTCATCACCGCCACATCCCCTGTGTTTAATTGATTGATACGACCTTGTTCATGCAAACCACTGTTATGGTCTTTTACCTGACCACCACGACCTAATTTGTCTCTAACCACATGGGCATCATGCAGCCACTCGCTGCCCGCGCCAACATAAGTGGATACGAGACGACAGGGAATTTTATCCACATGAAAACGGGGGCACATGGCATTGGATAACACACTCAAACGCAGTCCAACTTCATCAAGATCCAGCAAACAGGCAAACATCTCGACCAATAATGACACGTCTTCGATAAATTCCTCTTTACCTTGTGCATCCGGCAGAAGTCGTGCCAGCAAGCCTGTCATCTGCTGCGAATCCCCTTGCACCTTGACAGTAAGGTTGGGGGCTAGTGTTAATAACGACTGCGCATAGTGCGACAACACACCAAGCTGCCGCTGCCATACCACCATGCTAATGTTGTTCTGATAAATATCCGCCAGCACGTCGTGATGGGGCGACTTGGCCACACCAAATAAGGGTGTTTTCTCTACACTATTCTCCGTTACTTGCTCCGCATCAACAAATGTTAACGCCGCGCTTTTTAGATCAACCGGTTGCGACTTTTTTTGTACACTCAGATTCACCGCCATACTCTCCACGTTATAAACACTCAATTAACATGTTATGTTATAACATAAATAAAATAAAGCGCCGTCAGATAAAAGACCTATTTGAGTAAAGGGTCATCTTTCGGTAACAGCTTCTGAATCCACAACGCCAACTTGTGCTTCATGCTAGGCAAATCTTCTTTGTCTGCGGGCAAGGCCACTACCAGCTTATCAAGCACTAATAAACGATAAATCGCCTCAGTTTTCTCATTGGCCGACATGGTCGAAGAAAAGCCCGCGTAGCCACGTTTCAGAGCATAATTCTCGCCAACCTGAATGGCTTTTTTACTTAACGCCGCTTCATTTTTAATTTTTTTCATGGTTTTCCCTTATTGATGCTTTGCCGCAAATCGACATTTATGTCGACAATTAGACTCTTTATGCGACTAAAGAGACTAGCAGTTTTTTCTATTCAACCCAGCATTTCATTGGATAAAAACCAAAAACCACTTAATTAACAAAAGTTTAGCGGCTTATTTTAGCAAAAAAGCCCTCATATACGACTAAAGGATAAGAAAGAAATCAATATATTGTCGACAATCCAGCTTGATAAACCCTAAAAACACCGCTATAACTAGATACATTGTCAACAATTAAGTAATTTGTCTTTTATGAATAACCTTATTTCGATCAAGTCAGCCACCCTGTCGCAAGACATCGCTCAGCAACTCAGCAATGCCATTGTGCAGGGTCATATCCCCCAAGGCAGTAAGATTTCTGAGCCAGAACTCGCCAAGCAATATGGCGTGTCTCGTGGGCCACTAAGGGAAGCCATTGTTAAGTTAGAAGGGCTTGGTCTGGTCACGCGCACCGCCAATGTAGGCGCGCGCGTTATTCAACTCAACACGCAAGACATGCTCGACACCTTCTCCATGCGCGAGGCCTTAGAAGGCATGGCGGCACGACTCGCTGCGACGACTATGCCAGCAGATGAAATTCAAAGTCTGTACGTATTACTCGACAAGCATCAAGCGCATTTAGACGCCAATCAAGACGAACATTACGTGCAACAAGGCGGCAATGACGATTTTCACTTGCGCATCATTCATGCCAGCGGCAACGCCAAGTTAATTCGTTTATTAACCGAAGAATTATACGCGGTGATTCGCATGTATCGACGCCACACCGCCGATCAACGCAGCGATCCACGCCAAGCATTACGCGAGCACAAGGCCATTTTGGATGCGATTGCCAATCACGAAGGCGATCTCGCCGAGTTGCTGATGCGCCGTCATATTAGCCGCGCCAGTAAGTTACTGGAGCAAGCCATGCACCAAACAGCCTCCGCCGCCTCACGTTAGCCATACATTAAGCAAGCCATACATTTAACAAGCCATACATTGAACAAGAATAAGAGGGAAATACCATGACAATACTTTCAGCAGGCGCCCGTTTTAGACACGCCGTCGCCACCCAATCGCCATTACAAGTGGTCGGCGCCGTAAACGCCTATTGCGCCATGATGGCAGAACAAACAGGGCATCATGCCATTTACCTATCTGGCGGCGGTGTCGCTAACGCCTCCTATGGTTTGCCAGACCTTGGCATGACGGATTTGCACGATGTCTTAGAAGACGTGCGACGCATCACTTCTGCGTCGAATTTGCCATTACTGGTCGATATCGACACTGGCTTTGGTGGTGCTTTTAATATCGCCAGAACTATCCAACAGATGGAAAAAGCCGGTGCCGCGGCGGTGCATATTGAAGACCAAGTCCAGCAAAAGCGCTGTGGTCATCGCCCCAATAAAGCCATTGTTAGCCAAAACGAAATGGTCGATCGTGTCAAAGCCTGCGTAGACGCTCGTGTCGATGACAACTTTGTCATCATGGCGCGCACCGATGCCTTAGCGGTAGAAGGTATGGAATCCGCCATCGAACGCGCCATTGCTTGTGTTGAAGCCGGCGCCGATATGATCTTCCCCGAAGCCATGATCACCTTGGAGCAATACCAAGAATTTGTCGCCGCAGTAAAGATTCCCGTATTGGCAAACATCACTGAATTTGGTGCCACGCCATTATTTAGTAAAGAAGAGTTGGCCAGCGCTGGCGTGGACTTAGTGCTCTATCCATTAAGTGCGTTTCGCGCCATGAACAAAGCGGCACTAAACGTCTATCAGCATTTATTAAACGACGGCCACCAGCGCAATGTGGTCGACAGTATGCAAACCCGTAATGAGCTTTACGAATTTCTCAACTACCATGAATACGAAGACAAATTAGATGCGCTCTTCTCTAAAAAATAAGAGTTTAAGAAATAAGAGCCTAAGAAATAAGAGTCTAAAAAATAACAAGAACTTATCCAAAAAAATAAGAACAGGAGCAGAAAAATGGCTAAAGTACTTTCTGGCGCCGGCCTACGCGGCCAAAGCGCAGGCGAAACCGCACTCTGTACCGTTGGCAAGGCCGCCTCTGGATTAACCTATCGAGGCTACGATATTGACCTTTTAGCCGACAAGGCAAGCTTTGAAGAAGTCGCTTATCTTTTATTGTACGGCGCGTTACCCAATCGCGCACAACTGACCGCTTACCAAGATAAGCTAATCGGTTTGCGCTCTTTACCTGAGACCCTGAAAAAAGCCTTAGAGTTGATTCCGGCCGACGCCCACCCGATGGATGTCATGCGCACCGGCTGCTCTTTTTTAGGCAACTTGGAACCAGAATTAGATGCTGAGGAAGAACATCGCACCGCCAACCGTTTGATCGCTACCTTGCCCGCCATCGTCTTGTATTGGTATCGCTTTAGCCATGACGGCGTGCGAGTCGACACACTCAATGCGCAGGTACCCTCGTTGGCGGGGCATTTTCTCACCATGCTGCACGATAAAGAACCAAGCGCCCTGCATACGCAAGTGATGAATGCGTCTTTGATTTTATACGCTGAGCACGAATTCAACGCCTCGACCTTTACGGCTCGTGTGTGTGCATCTACCTTGTCAGACATGTATTCCTGCGTCACCGGCGGTATTGGCAGCTTGCGTGGCCCACTTCATGGTGGCGCCAATGAAGCCGCCATGGAGATGATCGAACCGTGGCAATCCCCAGACGAAGCCGAAGCGGCACTGCTGCAAAAACTCGCCAATAAAGAAAAGGTCATGGGCTTTGGTCACGCTATTTACAGTGAGCGAGACCCGCGCAATGACATCATTAAAAAGTGGGCCAAAAAACTCAGTGAAGACGTGGGCGACGATCATTTGTACGCCGTCTCAGAACGTTGTGAAGCCGTCATGTGGCGCGAGAAAAAACTCTTCTGTAACGCCGACTTTTTCCACGCCAGCGCCTATCGCTTTATGGGCATTCCAACCAAGCTATTTACGCCAATTTTCGTTTGCTCCCGCGTCACAGGCTGGGCCGCTCACGTCATGGAACAAAGAGCCAATAACCGCATTATTCGTCCCAGCGCCGATTACATTGGACCCGATCATTCTGAGTGGGTGGATATCGACGACCGCCATTAACCCTAAAAATGAATAACTCCACCCCAAGGGGCGAGGTACCAGTGTGCCATTCCCGTGAAGGAAATTGTCGTTAAAGGTAGTCAGCGAAGGTCGAATAAGTTTTGTAGGCCTGATGAGGGAGGTACGACCGTAATCAGGCGTGTAACGTTATTTAGCCTGCAATTAGTTGATTTATATTGGTTTTTGTAGGTCGGCCTTTAGGCCGTCAAAAGCCCGATAACACCAAACCAAAACCCTTGACGCGCTAAAGCACGACAAGATCGATGGAATTCGTTTAACGACAGTCTCGAAGGCGGGAATGACAAAGCTAGATTTTAGTTATTTACGCAGCAAGCTGCGGTAAATTCACTCTAAGAGATTAACATTAACAAAACGTTTTTAGATTAAGGAAAAGAGATGAGCAACAACGTAGATATAAACAACCGCCCAGATTACGACCAAGTGATTCAAGACATCGCAGATTATGTACTGAATTTTAAAGTAGAAAGCCAAGAAGCGCTCGACACCGCCCGTAACTGTTTAATGGATACGCTCGGCTGTGGCTTACTTGCCTTGCGCTTTCCAGAATGTACCAAGCACCTCGGCCCCATCGTACAAGGTACGGTGGTACCCAACGGCGCGCGCGTACCGGGCACGTCTTTGTCTCTCGACCCAGTAAAAGCCGCCTGGGACATTGGTTGCATCATTCGCTGGCTGGATTATAACGACACTTGGCTGGCCGCAGAATGGGGCCATCCTTCCGACAACTTAGGCGGCATTTTGGCGGTCGCCGATCACCTTTCACAAGTTCGACTATCAAAGGGCGAAAGCCCAATGACCGTGCGTGACGTATTGGACGCCATGGTGATGGCCCATGAAATTCAAGGTGTGATCGCGTTGGAAAACTCGTTTAATCGAGTGGGTTTGTGCCACGTTTTATTGGTACGTGTGGCGTCTGTGGCGGTAGTCACCAAGATGATGGGCGGCGACCGAGAACAAATCATGGCGGCGATTTCCCAAGCTTGGGTCGATGGCTCGGCTTTGCGGACTTATCGTCATGCACCCAACGCGGGGTCTCGTAAATCTTGGGCGGCGGGCGACGCCACTTCCCGTGCGGTTCGCTTGGCGGATATGTCGATGCGAGGCGAAATGGGCATTCCCAGTGTGTTAACCGCGCCACAATGGGGCTTTTATGATGTGTCTTTCTCGAAAACCAACAAAGACCAAGCCATCAAGCCAGATGACAAACGTCAGTTTTCTTTCTCGCAAGACTTTCCACAATGTTATGGCACCTACGTGATGGAAAACATCTTATTCAAGATCTCTTTCCCAGCGGAATTCCATGCACAAACCGCAGCAGAAGCGGCCGTTACCTTGCACCCTCAAGTGAAAGATCGTTTAGCAGAGATCGACAAGATCGTCATTCGCACGCATGAATCGGCGATCCGTATCATTTCCAAATCAGGCCCATTAGCCAACGCCGCTGACCGCGATCATTGCTTGCAATACATGACCGCTGTGCCATTGGCGTTTGGTAATTTAATCGCCGAGCATTATGAAGATGACTTCCATGCCGCTAACCCAATCATCGATACGCTGCGTGACAAGATGGAAATCGTCGAAGACAAGCGCTTTACCGCTGAATATTTAGAAGCCGATAAACGCTCTATTGCCAATGCGATTCAGGTCTTCTTTAACGATGGCACCAGTACCGAAGAAGTGGTGGTGGAATACCCAGTCGGACACCGTCGCCGCCGTGAAGAAGGCATTCCCTTGTTAGAGCAGAAGTTTAAAAACAATTTGGCAACACGCTTTCCAAGCCGCCAATGCCAAACCATCTTCACGCTTTGTAAGGACCAAAGTGCTCTTGAAAGCACACCGGTAAACCGCTTTATGGATTTATTTGTTATCGCCTAAACGGACTTTCTCACGTCAGTATCATTGGCGCTTCCTTGTGGTCACAGTATGATAGAGCCCTTTGCACGAGCACAGCACTCGTACCAAGGTCTCTGATAGGACGACCACAAGGAAATTTTACCCATATGTCTAGCAACCATCGCCATTGTTTCTTATTAAAAGGCTCGCCTAGCGAGGTTCTGTCGGACTTTCTTTGTCTTAGTAAAAACCTTTCTACTCGGCTGGTTGCCGCTCATAATGTGAGCGAATACGACGCGTTATTGGCTCCACCCTTTGAAACAAGCGCGTATAAAACCTGCGCTTTTAAACAAACCCGCCAAACACTCGGCAGCAGCTATGATGCCATTTTGGTGGATTTGACTCATGGCGTTTCCGCCAGTGCGCTGGCGATTTTATCAGGTACCGTGCGGGGCAACGGACTTTTTGCCATTGCCTTACCACAAGAAAATTGGCTGCCTATAATCGATCAAGATTTACCGCGTTACCTGCCTTGGCCTTATAAACCGGAACAGGTGGAATCGCATTTTAAGCGTTATTTGCTCGATCATTTACAAAGCACAAGGTCGCCTTTTCAAACCTTAGTTCCTAATAATTTAGTTCCTAGTAAAGAGCAGACTGATAACAATAACGCCAACCACATCAAGGCGCTACCGGCCTTAAAAGCATTAGAGCACAACGCGCCGCTGACGCAAGAACAAGCCGATGCCCAAGCCTGTTTACTGGCAGAACAAGCTAAATCTTATGTCTTAATCGCGCCACGAGGCCGAGGAAAATCCACCCTACTGGGCGACAGTCTGGCAACGCTATTAAAAGCGGGCAAACGCGTGGCGATTACCGCACCACATCAAGGGGCGATTGTGAGCCTTAAAGCCCGTTTTGAAAGCCGATTAAGTCAATTCGATATTGATGCAGACTTACCTTTTTTTGCCCCAGATGCTCTGGTCGCTGACGCCACCTATTGGGACTTTCTCTTTATTGATGAAGCGTCCATGATTCCACTGCCTTTGCTCATGGCGTTAAATCAAAAAGCCAAACACTGTCTTTTTAGCACCACAGATTATGGTTATGAAGGCGCAGGGAAAGGCTTTGGCATTCGTTTTTGTCGTGATTTAGCGGCGCAGAAAACCACGAAACGTGCGCCTCTGCAGTCACTTATATTAAGCCAACCGATTCGATGGGGGGGAAATGACCCACTGGAGAAATGGATCAATGACGGCTTCTTTTTGGCGCCCGCTTTTCCGCAAACAAACGACCAGCGAACCAGTATTCAAAAAACAATAACTCAGCAAACCACCACGCTACTGGACACAGATCAAGCGGCCGAAAACACTGATATCAAGTACAAACCTGACATCGAGTACAAAACCCTTATCGGCAAAGCGTGGTTAGAGAACACCACGCTGCTTGCCAGCACGTTTAATCTATTAGTAAGTGCTCACTATCAAACTTCACCAGATAACCTACGTTGGGTATTAGATGATCCATCCATGTCGGCTTATCTTTCCATGCAAGGTTCAGCACTTAATAGTGTTGCCATCGTCACCACAGAAGGCGACTTACCAGAAGCGCTCAGTTTAGCGGTCTTACAAGGCATTCGCCGTCCCAGAGGGCATCTGGTGCCACAGTCTTTACTGGCCCATGAAGGGTTTGAAGACGCTGGGCAATTCCGCTATTGGCGTATCAGCCGTATTGCGACGGAACCCAGGCAACAACAGCAAGGGTTTGCCAGCCAATTGCTGACACATATCGAAACCGCCGCCCTCGGGCACTGTGACTTTTTATCAACCAGCTTTGCGGCAACGCCCGATGTGACGGCCTTTTGGCTAAAGAATGGCTACAGGCCGGTACGACTTGGTACCGCTAAAGACCAAGCCAGCGGCTGTTACTCTTTAATGATGATCAAGCCGATGACAGAGCAAGCCGAGCAGTCCGCTCGCCATTGGCAACAGTGCTTTATTGAGCGTTTTTCAATCAACATTCTCGTACAATACGCGGATATCTCGACGGCATTACTCATGCTAATGTTGAAAAGTCAGCACCTTCACATAAAACAACACCCCGCCTTGGCGCAACTGTCGCAACACGACCTTCGTGATATCGCGCTCTTTACCGCGCATCACCGACCCTTTGATAGTATTCGTCCGGCTTTTCTCAAAGCCGCCTTGTCTCTTACTATGCAAGGCAAATTAACCCCCAACAACCCAAGTCATCGTCTTTTAATGGAAGCGGCATTAGGAAAAAGCACCGAGCAAACACGCCAGCAAAGCCATTTGTCAGGTAAAAAAGCCATGTTGCAAAGTTTCAAAACGCTTTTCGCAACGCATTTTCCAGAAAAATAGGCGGATAACCACCCATTTTCAATCCTTCATGTGTGTAATTCCGCCCTATCTGCTTGTTTTAACACAGCAAAAATACCACTCTACATTATTTTTCCTATTTAAATCAGTTGCTTATAAAAACCATAAAGACTTGGCACAAATTGTGTAAACAGTATGGTTAGCCACCTCTGTTTTGTTCTATGGTGTTTGCATCGAGCGATGCGAATAAAGATCAGGCAAAACTAGGCTAATAATCAGACCAACAATAATAATTGAGCTTTTGGAGTCTTATAAAAATGAAAAAATTCAGCCTTGCTTTAACATCTTTAGCGCTTGCCCTTTCTGCTAGCACTGCCATTGCGAATTGTGATTCAGGCGAACGTGTTGTTAAATTTAGCCATGTTACAGGCGGTACATCTCACCCTAAAGTCGTTGCCGCAAATAACTTTGCAGACCGCGTAAACAAAGAAATGGACGGAAAATTATGTGTTGAAGTTTTCCCTAACTCCACGTTATTTGGTGACTCTAAAGAGCTTGAAGCGCTTCTATTAGGTGACGTTCAACTATTGGCTCCTTCACTTTCTAAATTCGGTTCTTACACCGACAAATATGGCGTGTTTGACCTCCCTTTCATTTTCAAAGACATGGATCACGCCATCCGTTTTACTAAGACGTCAGAAGGCAAAAAACTGTTAACTGAAATGGACGAATACGCCGGATTCGTTGGTTTGGGTTACTGGATGTCTGGGATGAAATACTTCTCTGCCAAGAAGCCACTTTTGGTTCCTAGTGACGCGAAAGGCATGAAATTCCGTGTACAAACCTCTGACGTTGCGAAACAAATGATCGCCGCAATGGGGTCATCTCCGCAGGCGATGGCATTTGCTGAGGTGTACAGTGCGTTACAAACAGGCGTTGTAGATGGACAAGAGAACACTTGGTCAAACATCTACACACAAAAATTCTACGAAGTTCAAGACAGCACAACCGATACGAACCACCAGTTGTTGGCTTACTTGTTCATGACCTCGTCTGAGTTTTTGAAGAGCCTTTCTCCTGCAGACCGTGCCCAATTCACACAAATTGCCGATGAAGTTACCCAAGAAGCTAACTTGAGTGTGAAAGCCGCAGAAGAAGAAAACCGTCAAAACATCCTCAAAGCGGGTGGCAAAATCAATACCTTGACCCCAGAACAGCGTCAAGAATGGGTGGACACCATGAAGCCGGTTTGGAAGCAATTTGAGAAGTACATTGGTAAAGACTTGATTGACGCTGCTGCTAGCGCGTAATCCCTATTTACCCAGTAATCAGCTGACCCCTCACGGGTCAGCTTTTGTGGTCGTGCGGTGCGTTTAAAGAGCAACCGTTAGCCAACGCTAACACCAAAACGCGCCGACACACTGCTTATTATTTAGTATAGGTCCACTTACTATTAGGAGACCCCCATGGCACTTTGGCCGCACCTTTATTTACTTATTTTTATTATTATTCTTTGGGCATTGGAAAAGCGCTGCCCCAAGGTCATGGAACGAGCAGAAGAAAACCTATTAATCATCATTATTTCGTCCATCATGGCGGTATCCTTCGGTCAGGTCATCGCGCGTTATGGCTTTAATACCGGCTGGGATGCGGCGCTCGAGTTCAATATGTTGGCTTTTTCTTGGCTAATTTTGTTGGGCATGAGTTACGGTATCAAAACCAATCTTCACCTAGGCGTCGACATTGTGTTAAATGCCGTCCCCAAACGCACCGCGAAAATACTGTCGTTAATTGGCGCCGCTGCCGCGATGCTGTATGGCTTACTCCTGCTTGATTCAACTTGGCTGGCCATGTTGGGTGTCAACGTTAGTGGTGGTGCTATTGAGTACTGGTTGAAGATGTTCAAAATTGGCATAGGCTCAGATGAATTGCGCTACCCAGGGTTTGTGCAAGAGTTGTTTGGCTTGCAACCTCGCGTACATCGCTGGCTCGTACTGGTTATTCTGCCAATCAGCTTAGCTCTACTTTCTTACCGTTCTTTACAAGCCTTCATTGATATTGCCCGCGACAAACGCAGCATGTTGATCAGTAGCCATGAGGCACAAGATCTTGTCAAAGAAAACCAAAACGTCTTGAAAGACTAGCGCAGGAGCGTCATCGTGGAATCACTTATTCTATTCTTATTGGTACTTACCCTGCTGTTTATTGGCTTGCCGGTGGGTATTTCGTTGGGCTTATCGTCCATCTTGTTCATTACTTTTTTCTCTCACGATTCATTGTCGTCAGTGGCGATTTCTCTGTTTGGGGTGGGTCAACATTATACGTTGTTGGCTATCCCGTTTTTCATCATTGCCTCGTCTTATATGTCGACAGGCGGCGTTGCTAAGCGTTTGATTAACTTTGCTATTGCCAGTGTGGGCCACTTCCGCGGAGGTTTAGCCATGGCGTCGGTATTGGCTTGTATGATGTTCGCGGCCTTGTCTGGCTCTTCGCCTGCAACGGTGGTCGCCATTGGTACTATCGCCATCGCGGGCATGGTGCAGGTGGGTTACTCAAAAGACTTTGCCGCCGGTATCATTGCTAACGCCGGCACCTTGGGGATTTTGATTCCGCCGTCTATCGTGATGGTGGTCTATGCCGCCTCGGTAAACGTCTCTGTTGGACGCATGTTCTTGGCCGGTGTTATTCCCGGATTAATCGCGGGGGGGATGTTGATGTTGGCCATTTATGTGGTCGCTCGCATCAAAAAGCTGCCAGCAGAAGAATGGAAAGGCTTCGGACATATCGTTAAAGGTGGTAAAGAGGCTGGCTGGGGCTTGTTCCTAGTCGTCATCATCATGGGCGGTATTTATGGCGGGGTGTTTACCCCAACCGAAGCGGCTGTCGTTGCCGCGGTCTATTCCATGTTTATTGCGCTGTTTGTGTATCGTGATATGGGGCCATTAAAAGGCCAAACTTGGACCAATGACGACGATGCACCGCATGCTCGTGTCGGCTTTAATGGCATGGTTTATGGCGTATCTTTCTTCCTTGTGTGGGAAATCATGTCTTTCTTCGCTTTCGCAGACAGCGATACCGTGACGGGGGGTGATCGTGCACTGTGGGGGGCGATCATGTCGATTGTCATCACCATTTTTTATGTCTACAAACGTTCAAGCAAATTGGAACAATCTGTCGGTACTTGTTTAGCCGCTGGCACCCCTATTTGGGGACGCAACTTGTCGATGATGATACGCGGCTTCTTCCCGTCTTTATTCGGTGAAGAGTCTCGTAAGGTCATGCTAGAAGGCACAAAAACAACGGTTATGCTGATGTTCATCATCGCTAACGCCTTGTTGTTTGCTCATACGCTTTCTGCAGAACGCATTCCTCAAGCCATTACAGAATGGATGCTCGACGTTGGCTTTAACTGGTTTACCTTCCTAATCGCCGTGAACATCTTATTGTTGATTGGTGGTCAGTTTATGGAGCCTTCTGGTCTATTGGTTATCGTTGCGCCTATCGTATTCCCGATTGCCATGGAACTGGGTGTTGACCCAATTCACCTAGGTATCATCATGGTGGTTAACATGGAGATCGGTATGATCACGCCACCGATTGGTTTGAACCTATTTGTGACTTCAAGTATCACCGGGATGAGCTTAGCCCGCGTGATAAAAGCCGCCATGCCGTTTATGTTGGTATTGATGGTGTTCTTGGTGATGGTGACTTACATCCCAGCTCTGTCTACAGCTCTACCGTACAGCATAATGGGACCCGAGATGGTTCAGTAACCCGTTTTGTAACAAAAACCGGATACAGTTTAGCGCCCCTCACGGGGCGTTTTTTTTGCTTTAAATACGTTTTTTCTTTAAATAAACAGAACCCTACACTTTTTCTACCGCGCCCTATTTCTCGCCCCTCTACAACGACTTTTGATTCTGATAGGGTAGGTCTTTCTATTTTATTCACCGATAAGGACTTTAATAATGCAATACAAACGCTGGTTAAAAGCCCTAGGGATCATTCCTTTTATCGTCTCCAGTCATCTTGTTATGGCGGAGCAAGCCGCAGACAGCGTCGCTCCAGAGGGCGCCAGTCGTATTGAAGAAAAGCGTTTAGCCAAAGCAGAACAGTTTATGGTTGCAACGGCGAACCCCGAAGCAAGCCAAGTTGGCTACGACATACTAAAAGCGGGTGGCTCTGCGATTGACGCCTTGGTTGCGGTGCAAATGACGCTAGGGCTGGTTGAGCCCCAGTCTTCTGGGTTAGGTGGCGGTGCTTTTGCCGTCTATTATGATGCAACAACACAAAAGTTAACCACTTTCGATGGGCGTGAAACCGCCCCGAGAGAAGCCACGCCAGAGCTTTTCCAAGATGAAAAGGGCCAACCCTTGTCTTTTTACGATGCGGTGGTGGGCGGGCGTTCTGTTGGTACACCTGGCACAGTCAAACTCATGGGCGAACTTCATACGCGCTATGGAAAAATGCTCTGGGCGGATTTACTCGCCCCAGCGGAAACACTCGCCCAAGCAGGCTTTATTGTCTCACCGCGCTTAGCCGATGCCATCAAAGGCAGTGCAGAGCGCTTATCACGCTATCCTGCAACCAAAGCCTATTTTTTCAATCTTGATGGCACACCACGTGAAGCCGGCAGCCGCCTACAAAACACACAGTACTATGCCACCTTACGCACATTAGCAACCTATGGGGCGGACGAATTTTACAACGGACAAATCGCTCAAAACATCATCTCTCAGGTACAGGGTGCACTAGACAACCCCGGTGTACTTTCGGCACAAGACTTGACCAGCTACCGAGTGAAAGAGCGTGCACCTGTGTGTTTACCTTACAAAGAGTACGATATTTGCGGCATGGGACCACCGAGTTCAGGCGCTTTAACCATCGGACAAATCTTGGGGATTACCGAGCACTTTGACCTTGCTAAGATGGGACCAAACTCCCCTGAGGCTTGGCAAATTATTGGCGACGCATCTCGCCTTGCCTTTGCTGACCGTGGTCGCTATATAGCAGACACCGATTTTGTGCCGATGCCACAAGGCTTATTAGATAAAAGCTACCTCGCCGAACGGGCAAAATTAATTACCCCTGGAAAAGCCTTGAGCGCTGTTTCAGCTGGTGAACCAGAATGGCGCCACCCCATTAAGCAAGCTGACGATGTGTCTATTGAGCTGCCGTCGACCAGTCATATTTCCATCGTCGACAAAGAAGGCAACGCGGTTTCCGTCACCACCACCATTGAAAACGGCTTCGGTTCTCACCTGATGTCCAACGGTTTTTTATTGAACAACGAGCTAACCGATTTTTCTTTTAAAACCTATCAAGACGGCTACCCCATTGCCAACCGTTTAGAACCTGGCAAACGTCCTCGCTCATCGATGTCGCCTACCATTGTAATGAAAAACGACAAGCCTTATTTGGTGGTTGGCTCGCCGGGCGGCTCGCGCATTATTGGTTATGTGGCCAAAACACTGATCGCTCACCTTGAATGGGACATGGACATTCAGGAAGCCATCACGCTGCCTAATAGGCTTAACCAATTTGGTACTTTCAATCTTGAAAAAGGCACTCAAGCCGTATCCTTAGAAAAGTCGCTAACGGAAATGGGCTTTAAGGTTTCAGTACAAGATTTAAATTCCGGCGTACAAGGCATTGTTATCGAGGATAAAGAGTTACTCGGTGGCGCCGACCCTAGACGAGAAGGCTTGGTATTAGGCGACTAACTCATCGCCATTCACTTTCCAGCACTGATCTTATCATTAGGCAAAGGACTGCCTCTTTCATCCGCTATGCAATGCTATTGTTTATAAATTTCTTTATCCAAACCGTACTTACGCATTTTGTCGTATAGGGTTTTACGTGGCAGCCCCAGCGCATCCATAGTGTCTTTGATGGAGCCTTTTTGACGCAGCAGTTCTTGCTCTAATAAGGTTTTTTCAAAACGCTCTATCTGTTCCGGTAGCGTCATCACGCCGGGGTTGTTTTCATTAATGATGATTTGATCAAATTCGAACGAGCCCGCCTCGCCCATTAATACATAACGCTCAGCAAGGTTACGCAACTCACGCACATTTCCCGGCCAATCATAACTTAATAAACTGTGCATACGCGCGGCGGAAAGTGGCTCTGACTCGCGCTTATATTGTGCAATCGCCACCAAACAAAAATGCTGCCACAGCAGAGAAATATCGTCTTTGCGCTCTCGTAGTGGCGGAATATCCACCCGCACCACGTTAAGCCTGTAATACAAATCTTCGCGAAATGTACCGCCTTCGCTCAATTGTTTCAGATCGACCTTGGTGGCCGCCAGAATGCGTAAATCCAGATCTATCGCTGTATTAGATCCCAAACGTTCTAAACGACGCTCTTCCAGCACTCGCAACAAGCGAATTTGCATCGACATGGGCATGCTTTCAATTTCATCCAAGAACAGCGTACCGCCATTGGCGTGTTCAAGCTTGCCGATACGTTGAGCTTTGGCATCGGTAAAGGCGCCTTTTTCATGACCAAATAATTCAGATTCCATTATAGAGTCCGGCACGGCTCCACAGTTAATCGCCACAAAAGTATGACCACGGCGCGAACTGTGCTCATGGATATAACGCGCCACCAGCTCTTTACCGGTGCCGGTTTCCCCTTGAATCAGAATGTCAGCCCCGGTATCGGCCACATGCAACAGAGCCTGACGCAAACGATGGATACCCGGCGTGTTGCCAATAATACGCGGCCCCGGTGCATTTTGTGCGGCCAATTCCAAACGCAGATTACGGTTTTCTAAGGTTAAACGACGCTTTTCTGAGGCGCGGCGCACCACATCTAAAAAATCTTCATTGGAAAAAGGCTTTTCAATAAAATCATAAGCACCATCACGAATCGCGCTCACCGCCATGCTAATGTCACCATGGCCCGTAATGAGAATAAACGGGATTTCGGCGTCGATTTTTTTAACCTCTTCGAATAGTTCTAAGCCACTTTTACCGGGTAAATTGATGTCACTGACAATCACCCCAGACCAGTCCAGTGACAATTTTTCAACCACACCTTGTGCGGATGCAAATTCGGCAACAGTAAAGTCTTCAAGCTGCAGAGTCTGAGAAATAGCCATACGAACCGCTTGCTCGTCATCAATTAATATTACTTGTTTACTGTCTGGCATTAGATTTCCTTGTTAGACTTTTTAGCCGGAGATTGAGAGGTCGGATGATTAAAACGAGGCAGCCTAACACAAAACTCTGCCCCACCTTCAGGCCGATTTTGCGCACTAATTTGCCCCCCCATGGCCTCTACAATTCGCAGACTGATGGATAACCCTAAGCCTAACCCCAAGCCTGATGACTTAGAGGTAAAAAAAGGCTCAAACAGGTGTCGAATGGCATCATCGCTCAAACCATTACCTGAATCTTTTATACTTATATTGACCTGATCCTCAGTGGCAATTTGCTCAATGAGAACCCGTCGTTGGCGATCTGGAGCGTCCTGTATAGCATCGGCTGCATTCGCCAGTAAATTCACCAGCACTTGCTCTAGAAAAACCATATCACCATTCACAATGAAGCCTTGATCCTCTGTCACAACAAGCTCAATAGCGACTTCTTTATAACGCGGGCTCATGATCTTCAACGCGCCCATAATGGCCGTTTGTACCGCTATCGGCCCTTGCTGCACATCGCCTTTACGAGCAAACACTTTAAAGCGCGCAATGATATCGCCCATGTGCTGCCCCAGCTGGCTAATATGCTGCAAGTTGGTGTGAGCTTGTTCATATTGGCCGCGATCAAGAAACGTTAAGCCGTTGCCTGCAAAGGCTCGAATCGCCGTTAAGGGCTGATTCAATTCATGGTTAAGCCCTGCGCTCAGCTGACCTAATACCGCTAATTTAGCCGTCTGTATGAGCTCTCTTTGCGTGCCTTTATGCTCTTCTATTTCATCACGTAAGCGTACATTGGCGCCTTCTAATTCAAACGTACGTTCTCGTACCCGCTGCTCCAGCTCGATTCGGGCTTGCGTGATCTCTTGCTCATAACGCTTACGTTCTGTCATATCATGAAAGGTCACCAAATAACTTAAACGATTTGGCAACTGCATTTCGCACAAGGTCATTTCAACCGCGACCAGTGCTTGCTCGGAATAACATAAATGCCCTTCTCTGGTTAATACCTTGATGCCCAAATCATTCGCGGCTTCAAGAAAATCCATGTGCGAGTCCAAGGCAGAGGCGTCTTGTTTATCGAGCTGAAATAACCGACTCAGCGGTTGCCCAACCAAAGGTGCCAAAGGCTGTCCCACCAGCTTTTCAACCGCGGGGTTAAAAGACTCTATCTTGTAGCTCTCATCTAGGGTGACCAAACCGGCCTGAGTATTTTGAATCACTTCACGAATGTACGCTTGGTTATGGCGAGTCATTTCATTCGCGTCGGATCGCTCCCTTAACATACGCGTTCTTAGCATAGCCAAACCAAACAACAAGGCCGTGATGGTCACACCACCGGCAAAGATGGCTCGCCAGAGAGAAATTTCTTCATTAATGGTGTTGAGCGGAGCCAAAATAGAGATTTGAAAATCCAGCAAGCGAATGGGACGACTCATTCTTAAAAAAGACAACCGCTCTAATACTTCAGTGCCATTTGTCATGGTGTTTTCTAGGACATCGACAATCTGAGATTTTTCATCAAATGGCTTTTGATACACTATCGCCAATTTTTCAATCGATTGACCGTAATAGCGCTGCGAGTCAGCAATGCGCTGCAATTCGACGTGAGACAACTCGCCCAGTACTCGATACAACCAGCTTGGGCGAGAACTGCTAAACACAATGTTATCTGGGTCCAACAACAAAAATTCATAATTCTGGTTGGCAAAGCGCTTCTCAAATTGCGTCAGATCCACTTTCACCACGGTAATACCAATAATGGAATTGCCATCATAAACCGGATAAGAAAAGTAGTAACCCCGCCGATTAGAGGTGGTGCCAAGCGCATAATAGCGCCCCGGCTTGCCTTGAATCGCGTCTTTAAAATAAGGCCGAAAAGCAAAGTTACCGCCAACAAAGCTGGCTTCTTCACGATAATTAGACGCCGCAATCGTTAAACCATCGGTGTTTATAATATAACTATCTGACGCTTCCGTGATGCGGTTAATTTGCTCAAGCTCACGATTTAATTGGTTAATATCTGACGCTAAACCATCGCGTAAGGCTTTTTTAACCCTGTCATTCGACGCCAATAAAGTCGGCATATGCTGGTATTTGGCGATCGCACTTTCTAGAATACTGGCAAGCTGATTAAGCTGCTCGAAGGAGTCGATTCGCAGGGTCTCAATTTGTTGATTTCTTAGCGCCTCACCGCCCTTCCATATCGATAAAGACGCAACAATAAAGACGCCAAGATACAGCACAGCAAAATATTTTTTCATGTGGTTTAGGTAGAAAGAGCGAGCACTAAGACGATGATTTTTATTCAAAAGTCATTCCTAAATAACGTATCTGAAAGACAACAAACACAGGTGATTTATGCCATCTAAAAAACATATTAGACATCCATTATCGACATAGGCATCCTATATAAGACAAAAAGGCAATTTAAAAGACAATAAAGAAAACTAAAAAACGCTAACCCACCTTAGATTTATCACTATAGATTGTAATCAAACTTTCTTTAGGGCATCTTTGAACAGTACGCAAACACTGCATTTTTTATGATAAATAATGAATTTTTAAGCATAGGATAAAAATGAATTCCATTAGCATTCATTGTCTAACAATAGAGGATCTTATTCAAAAGCTGGAAGGAATACAGCCGCCGAATCTTATCCAGCTTTATGGAACCTCCTGAATTCAAGTCCGAAGTGCGACACTTTCACTTCAAGCAACTAAGCACATTTCTTTAAACACTACGGCTGGTTGCTTGAACCCTAAACACTTCCTTGGACGATTATTTATTCGTCTCATTGCGAAGTGTATTCTCTCTTCTGTAACACGTCTTAAATCGGTACCTTTGGGCACATATTGCCTTAGGAGTCCGTTGCTATTTTCGTTTGCTCCACGTTCCCAAGAACTGTATGGATGAGCAAAATACACTGTCGTTTCTAATGCTTCGGCTATCTCAGCGTGATACGCGAACTCTCGACCATTATCTGCTGTGATCGTGTGAACATGATCTTTAAAAGGCAGCAATAGCTCTATGGTTGCTTGAGTCACATCTTTGGCTGATTTCGAATCCACTTTCTTTATAAGGTAAAAACGTGTCTTTCTTTCTAGCAAGGTGACAATTGAGCCTGAGCCGTGCTTACCTAAAACAGTGTCTATCTCCCAGTCTCCAAAGCGCTTTTTGGTATCAACAATCACAGGCCGATCATCAATGGATACCTTATTCTTGATCACTTCAGCTTTTGTTCTCTGGCCTTTCCGGTAGCGTTTTCTTCCTTGCCTCAAATGGCGGTAAAGTGTCCCTTTGTTTCTTTTGTCATCATGGATATATTGGTAAATCCATTGATGACTGACGGGAACACCGCAGTTTTTGAGTACGTTAGAGACTTGCTCAGGACTCCAGTCGATTTCAATTAAAATACGAATAAAATCAATTGTCTTTGATGATATGCGATATTTTGCCGCTGTCTTCCGCCTTATCAAACAGGCTCTTTGGGCTTTGTCAGGGCAATATTCTGTTACTTTTTTATTCCGCTTTAACTCACGGTAAATCGTAGCTCTATGACAATTCAGGATGAGTGCAATATTTGCCACTGATATTTCTTGCCCTAAAAGAGCGGAAATCTGGTATCTTTTGCCTTCGGTCAACTGCTGATAATTCATGTTGGTACTGCTTTATCTGTGGTAAGAAGAAGTGTATCAACTTCAGCAGTTGGCTTCTTCTACACCTGATTTGCAGTGTCGCACTTATTATCTGAATTTAGGCTTAACAATAAAAGACGTTAAACCCTGGTCTATTTACCTTACTCAACGTTTTCCCAATGCATGCCGTATCGGCATGGCAAGTCAAAGGCATCTGTCCAATGGCTGCGTCAAAAGCAGCGGTGTCACGCTTATCCTATCGTATTTCGAACGCAGTCACTTACTCCACCACACAGCACCCTACGACGCCAATCAAGCGGAGCAATCAGGTGAGCAGCTATTCGCCCCTTTTTTAGCTCAGAATGAACCGGATCAGCCTAACGCCTACATTGTGCTGGTCGATTCAAAAGAGGCATTACAAGACGAATTTTTCCATATTTCCAAAGAAAATGACTTGACCATTAGCGGTGGTCGCGCCGGCATTTTCGATCAGGACAATAGCTGGGTTTTATACCAAGACACACTTTACCAAAATCAAGCTGTCGCCGTCGGCATAGTGGGGCAATATTTATCCCAGCAGCGTGACGCCTTTGTCGATAATATTGCCATTGGGCGGCGCATGTTGGTCACCGCCAGCGAAGGCAATATCATCCGCCAGCTAGATCACCTGCCAGCGCAACAAATCTACCAGCGGTATTTATCCAATGGGGAACGAATCAGCCTGTCTCTGGCCAACCGCTTTGCCCTCACCACCGTCCACAATAACGTCGAAATTAATGCGGTGCCATTAAGTTGGGAAAAAGACGGTGCCATTATGATGAGCGAAGCCTTGCCAGAAGGCGCCTATGTAAAGTTCCTCTACTTTCATCCCGCTCAGTCACTGCACTCTATTGTACCAAAGGTACAACACCTTAACGAACAACGTCCAGACAGCATCTTCGTCTTCAACTGTATCAGCCGCACCGACTTTATTGGAGAACGACCTTCCAGCAAATTAAGCCTGCTAAACCAAGTATCGCCACTGCATGGCACCTATTGTTTTGGTGAGTTTTTCTCGACTCAATTTGGCACACGAGTCATGCAGCATGCTTTAACCTATCTGGCGCTTAGTGAATCAAGCAACCACCCAAAGGGTGAAATAGAACCCATCCAGCTACCGGATGAAAGCGATTCTTTAGCGCCCATGTTTAATCTAATTAGCAATGCGTTTCAGGATCTAGAACAGGAACACGCGTCTCTCGCCTCACCCACCAGTAACGCATCCAATAACGATTGGCTACGAGACTTACAAACGGGTTTGCTTAATCGTTTTTCTTTATTAGGACGCCTCAATAACAGACAAGATACGGCCCATCTTGCCGTTATTCGAATACGAAATTTTCGTCTTATTAATCAACAATATAGCTACAATACCGCCGACAATCTACTGGCCCAACTAGCACATTATTTGAAACGACGCTTGAGCACAAACGCAGTCGGCATTGAGTTTACCTGTTATCGTTTATCAGCCAACGAGATCGCCGTTTCCATACACAGTCAAATCGCACCAAGTAAAGTTTTTCGGCTGTTTCGTCATCTGGCAGAAGACATTGAAAGTCAAGAATTCTCCACCATCAAGAAAGCCGAACATTTGTTGACCTTAAGTTTATCAGTCGGTCTGGCGTCAGCGTTTGATTTAAAAGGCAATCCACTCTGTGAACAAACCCATTTATTAATCAAAGCCAGCGAAGCAAGACGCTTTGCCCAAATACATAATCAACCCATTTATTGGAATGGCAATTTACCAGAACGCACCACCACAGAAGAGAATTTAGATTGGATTCTAAAAATACGCAAAGCCCTTGAAAATAATGACATTGTTGCCTACTTCCAACCCTACTACGACAGCCAAACGGGTGAAGAAATCGGCGCGGAGGCCTTATTAAGAGCGCGTATAGATGGAGAAATCGTCAGTCCTGCCCTCTTTTTAGATCTCATTAAACAAACTCAGCTGTATGCAAAAATCACGCTCGCCATGCTAGCGAAATGCGAACGCATTCTTAGTACTTACCCCAAAGTGCATGTCGCGCTTAACTTATCTGTTTTGGACTTTAAACACTACGCAACATTGAAAGCCTTGCGCCAATTCTTTAAACGCAATCAAGTTAATGGGCGCCTAACTCTCGAAATCACCGAATCAGAATCCATCCAAGACTACGAATGGATTAGCCCCATTATTGACGAATTTAGAGCCGCAGGCGCGTTATTGGCCGTGGACGATTTTGGCGCAGGGTATTCAAACTTAGAAAAGCTCATCGCCTTGAATCCAGACATACTCAAATTAGATGGCTGCATTATCAAAACAATAGACAAAGACGAAAAATTACAAAAATTGGTCGAACATATTAATAATTTGGCGCATTCGCTCGGGATCAAAACCCAAGCGGAATTCGTGCATAATGAAACCGTCATGCAAAAACTGGTCGCCCTGAAAATAGACTACTTACAAGGGTTCCATTTGTCGGAACCTCTTAGTGAAGCCGACTGGCTCGCCCAGCATGACAACATTCAAGACCACTAGCGCCATGCTCAGGCACGGGCATGAGCAAAAGGCAGCACCTCAGCAATATCCGATTTGCCACACATTAGCATCAGTAAACGATCCACGCCTAACGCAACGCCCGCACAGTCGGGCAAACCATGTTCTAACGCGCTAATTAAGCGTTCATCAAATTGTCGAGTCGCCAAACCCATTTGCCCTCGGGTTTCTTTATCTTCGCCAAAGCGCTTTGCCTGTTCCTTGGCATCAGTCAGTTCATGGTAGCCATTCGCCAACTCCATGCCTTGCCAATAGAGCTCAAAACGTGCCGCAACCCATAGTCCGGTTTCATCCCGATGTGTCTTGGCGAGCGCCGCCTGCGAAGCAGGATAACTATGAACAAAACAAGGCCTATCTTGACCAATCGCCGGTTCGACGACACTCGAAAAAAGCAACTCAAGTAATGTGTCACGGTCATTTTCCTGCAAACCATATTCCGTGTGCTCATGAGCACTTTCTTGTAACTGGCACAGGGTCGCGGTGAAGGGGTCAAATCCGAGGTGACGTAAAAACGCCATTTGATAACTGAGGCGCTCGCACGTCAACGTGTCGTCACCCAAAAGGACAGACAATAAACCTTGGATCTCATCCATCAACTGCCAATGATCAAAACTGACTCGATACCATTCCAACAGAGTAAATTCAATGCTGTGACGGCGGCCCATTTCTTCCGCTCGAAACACCTTACCCAATTGATAAATCGAACCCGAACCCGCGCAAAGCAAACGCTTCATAGCAAATTCTGGGGAGGTTTGAAGATAGTAAGTCAGGTCTTGACCTTGAGAGCGAGTGTGGCTGGTTAATACCTCAATATGTGGGTCAGTAATACTGCCCAAAGACAAACACTGCGTATCGACCTCCATCACGTCTCGTGCCTCAAAAAAAGCGCGAATGGCTTTTAATAACTGCGCACGCCTTTGCAAAATCGACCTATCCGCACTGGGTTGCCATAAAGAAGCATCGTACATAGAAAACACTCAAAAAATAAAAGGCATCATAACAAATAACCCCTAACCACTGCGTGGCAGGAACAGAGAATATTATATTAAAAAACCAATGTCTTAATAAACACCGTCAGTTCCTTCTGGGAGTTGTCTTCACTTTCTGATTTAAACCGCCAGTCTAAGAGAAGAAGCACTAAATGCACAAACTCTCTCAGTGACATACTTTGTCTAACAACAAGGATGAAGAAATTAGTAAACTGAATCGATGAACCGTTTTTAGACAAAACAGTTCATTTTTTTGAAAGACGACATTTAGACGCATGCAAGAGCCCTCATAAAAAGTTTTTTAGGAGGTGGCCTAATTTTGTCCCATGAAGAAAAAATGTGTTGTATAGACCTAAAGAAATATGAAGTTTATTTTCTTATAAATCCAGTAAATACAAGGGTTACAGAGTTAGTGACCATTGTTAAAATGGTACGCCCGAGAGGATTTGAACCTCCGACCTTCGCCTCCGGAGGGAACTGCACAAGTATTCTTAATGCACCATTAATCCACATAAAACCTTATAAATCAATAAAATAATAGAATTTTAGGTGTTTGATAAATGTGGATTAAAGTTCTTTTATGTGTCTATCTTGGTCACAATATGAAAACAGCTTGAATACAAAAATGCTCCTTTAAATTAAAGTTTTAGTAGGCCTATTTTCAGCAAAATCTGCGTACAGTGCATAATTCGATAAAAAGCACACAATACCGTAAAGCCTAAAACGCCTCGCAGCATTGTAAGCAAGGGTGATGTTCATAAAGAACACCACGCGTCAAGGTCAGGCGTAACTGATGAACTAATCTCGGCCACAAAATACACCAAACCGTTTGTCAAAGTCATAACTCTCACTTTTCCTTTAAATTGAACCTACATTTTAGTAGCAAAATTCTCTCAAAATCATCCCTCCCCCAAGCACCGCTTTAAGATAGACAAAGGCTACACCCATTTTTTGTCGAACTGCATGTGTTTTAAATAGATATCAATGAACTTTTGTACGGCTGGTAGTTTTTCACGGTTTTTACAACTGTATAAATAAAAATTCCGGTAAATAATGGGGTCACAAATAGGAACCATCACCAACCCGCTCTGCTTAACCGATTCAAAGGCATAAGGCAAACACAAAGTCACACCTAGGCCGTTTTTCACCATACTCAGCGCTGTGGACATAAAATTCACCTGATGCTTTGGACTGATAATATAGTCGGCCGAGTCGCGCACTAAATTTTCTACTAATAGATCAGTAAACGATCCACGCAGTGTAATAAGCTCTAAAGGGGCGATGTCTTTCCATCGGATGCTACCGCCTGTGGCGATGGGGTGAGTTGGCATGGTGGCCAAATGAAATGGTTGAGAAAAAATTAAGCGTTTACTCAGCGCCACTTGCAACTTACGCTCTGGTCCAATACCAATATCGGCCTCCCCACTGCTGACAATATCTTGTACTTTTTCCACACCGCAGTCGATCATGCTGACTTCCACTTGTGGATACATGGTGTTGTATAGTGCAATGATTCTAGGCAGCTCAACCGACGCCAATTGCTGAGCAACTGCTATTCTGACCTTGCCATAATCGAGCTCTTTTAAGCCTTTAACCTCGTTAGTTAGTGTTTCCATCTCATCAAGCATTCGAATAACAGCTGGAAGAATATTTCGGCCTGCTTCAGAGGTTTCAAGCTTTCTAGTCGAACGGTCAAACAACCCAAGTTCTAAGTTTGACTCTAATTCCTTGATAATACTACTCAAGGCCGATTGGGTAATATGTAAAGTGTCTGCTGCTTTGGTAAAACTCCCCTCTTGATGTACCGCCAGAAAAGCTCGTAATTGCCTTAATGTTACATTCATTAGATTTACCCATATATATATCAATAAAATCTGTTTGTCTTATAAGTATATACCTTTTACTATTTTTTCATCAAAACAAATACACAAAAGAATAACTTTAAAAGGGTTTAAGGACTTATGGACACGAAGAAAACATTTGTACCTGTCGAGAGAAATAGTGATTTTTCCATCCACAATTTGCCCTATGGGATTTTCAGTAGCGATTCATTGAGTCCACGCGTTGGGGTAGCTATTGGCAATCAAATATTGGACTTAAGCCAGCTCGAATCTGCTGGTCTTTTACCAACCTCAGACATGCCTGTCTTTCACAACAACACGCTGAACCCTTTTATCTCGCTTGGCAAAGCCATTTGGCAACAAACCAGAGCTCGCCTACAATCGCTATTAGATGCAGACAACCCTGAACTGCGCGACAACCAAGCCTTACGCGCTAGCGCCTTGATTGAGCAAGCAATAGTTCAAATGCATTTACCCATTCATGTGCCTTCTTATACAGATTTCTACTCGTCTCGTGAGCACGCCTTTAACGTTGGATGCATGTTCCGAGGTCCAGAAAACGCTCTGATGCCTAACTGGACTGAATTGCCTGTAGGCTACAATGGCCGTGCTAGTTCTGTAGTGGTCAGTGGCACAGATATTGTGCGTCCGAGTGGCCAAATTAAAGCGCCGGATGCAGAACGCCCTGTTTTCTCACCCTGCCGAAAGCTGGATTTTGAACTGGAAACTGGCTTCATTGTGGGCCGTTCTAACGCACTAGGTAAGCCGATTCCTGTCGAAGAGGCACACGAGCATATCTTTGGTATGGTATTGCTCAATGATTGGTCAGCGCGTGACATACAACAATGGGAATACATACCGCTAGGGCCTTTTAACTCCAAAACTTTTGGCTCTTCTATATCTCCATGGGTAGTAACACTCGACGCATTAGAACTGTTTCGATGCCCTGCGCCTAAACAAGAACCTCTTCCTCTGCCTTACCTACGCGAAACACGCGATAACAACTATGACATCAATCTTGAAGTATCGTTTGATGTGGCGGGTGAAGAAACGGTGATCAGTAAAACCAACTTCAAATACATGTACTGGACCATGGCTCAGCAACTGACTCACCACGCAATCAGTGGCTGCAACATGCAAGTAGGCGACTTGTTAGGCTCTGGCACCATTTCAGGTAAAGAAAAAAACAGCCGCGGTAGCTTACTCGAACTGACTTGGAATATGTCTGAAGCGTTAACGCTTCAGAATGGCGAATCACGCCACTTTATTGAAGATGGTGACAGTATCGTTATGCGAGGTTACGCGCAAAAAGATAACGTACGAGTAGGTTTTGGTGAAGTACGAGGAAAAGTCCTTCCTGCTCACAATTTTAACTTTTAAGGCAAGATCATGATTCAGCTTTACAGTTATTTTAGAAGCTCAGCCGCATATAGAGTGCGCATTGCTTTGAACCTCAAAGAAATGCCGTATGAGTATATTCCTGTTCATTTGCTTAACAATGGAGGAGAACAACACAGTAGCCACTATGCATCTTTGAATCCTATGAAACTCTTGCCAACGCTGGTGGATAAACAGACTGTACTATCTCAATCATTGGCAATTATTGAGTATCTTGAAGAAGCGTACCCCGATACGATATCACTTCTGCCAGATAATCCTGAGGAGCGTGCTCAAGTGCGCGCTATTAGCCAGATGATTGCGTGTGATGTACACCCTCTTAATAATTTACGAGTACTGCAATACTTAAACCAATCATTTAATGTTGATGATACGCAACGCCAGCAATGGTACATACATTGGATCACTGTGGGCTTTGATGCACTGGAAAAAGTCTTAGTAAAACAACCGGGTAAGTTTTGCTTTGGTGACACGCCAAGCTTGGCCGATTGTTGCCTTGTACCGCAAGTTTACAATGCCAAACGCTTCAATATGAGCCTTGATTCCTATCCACATATTGAGTCCGTCTATAAGCATTGCAAGGATCATCCAGCGTTTATACAAGCTGCACCTGAACAGCAACCTGACATGGCTTAACCAATTAAAGGAAACTCTCATGACATTTAAAATAGAACAAATACATCATGTTGCATATCGCTGCCACGATGCCAAAGAGACAGTGGACTGGTACAAGAAAAACCTTCATATGGATTTCACCCTCGCCTTTGCTGAAAACCATGTACCTTCGACCAAAGAGCCAGACCCTTACATGCACGTTTTTTTAGATGCCGGTAATGGCAACGTATTGGCTTTTTTTGAGCTGCCTACGCAACCTAAAATGGGTAGTGACAAAAACACCCCAGCGTGGGTGCAACACATCGCCCTTCGCGTTAAAGATCGCGACACATTGGAAATTGCAAAAGCACACCTTGAAGAAAATAGCGTCGACGTACTTGGCATCGTAAACCATGGGCTCTTTCATTCAATTTACTTTTTTGATCCCAATGGCCATCGCATTGAATTGGCTTACGATGATCCAGCTGCAGAAGCAAAGATCGCCCAGATAACTGAAGAAATGAAACAAGATATGCTCAACGAGTGGACAAAAACTAAGCGTGCTCCTGAACATACCAAGTTTTTACATGCCGAAGAATTTGAAGGCTAAAGCAACTAAGCCAAAAAGCACAAAATAATAAAAATGACAGGAGCACGATATTATGAACACTTCTTCAGCATCAAAATGCCCATTTCATGCTTCAGCTGAGCTTAACGAAAAGGCGCAAAAATTTGATATGTTTGGGCCAGAATTTCAGCACTGCCCTGCTACCGCTTTACAGTCATTTCGTGAAGAAAAACCTATCTTTTTCTCTGAAGAAATGAATTATTGGGTGGTGACACGCTATGAAGACATTCGTGAAATATTCCGTGATCCGGTCATTTTTTCAGCTCGTAATGTGTTGGAAAAATTCACCCCAGACACCCAAGAAACAGCTGAGATTTTACAATCTTACGATTATGGTATGAACCGTACATTAGTCAATGAAGACGAGCCAATTCACATGGAACGCCGCCGTGAGCTACTGGAAGCATTTGATTCCTCCAAACTTGAAGGGCTACGCGAACTTACCAAAACTTTAGTCACCAACAAAGTCGATGAATTTATCGGCCTTGGCAAAGTAGACCTAATGGCCACACTTTTGTGGGACATTCCGGTGATTGTTGCCCTAAAGTTTTTAGGTGTCCCCGACGATGATATTTCGGTATTGCAGCAATTCGGTGTGGCACACAAGGTTAACACCTGGGGACGCCCTTCACTCGAAGAACAAAAACACGTGGCCACCAATGTGGGCAAATTTTGGCACTACTCTGGTGAAGTACTAGAACGCATGAAACAAAATACAGAAGGTCAAAGCGGCTGGATGTATGACATGATTCGCAAAAATCAAAGCAACCCTCGCGTTGTGACAGACAACTACCTGCACTCTATGATGATGGCCATTTTGGTAGCCGCTCATGAAACCACTGCCACCGCGACTGCTAACGCTATAAAACACCTTTTATCCACACCAAAGCTTTGGCAAAAACTGCACCACCAGCCGCAGCTTATCCCATCGGCTGTTGAAGAGTGTTTGCGCTATGCAGGTCCTATTGTGTCATGGCGTCGTGAAGCGACCGAAAACATACAAATAAACGGCGTCGACATTGCCAAAGGGGATAAGCTATTCCTTGTAATGGCCGCTGCCAACCGTGATCCTGAACAATTTGAAAACCCTGAAGAGCTTGACATATTACGCGACAACGCCAGCGAACACTTATCTTTTGGCTATGGTGCACATCAGTGCTTAGGGCGCAATATCGGTCGTTTGGAAATGTGTGCGTTTATTGAAGAGCTGACACGTCGCATACCTGATATGGCACTATCCGAGCAAACCTTTACCGTCACCCCCAACACCTCGTTTCATGGGCCTGAAGCACTGTGGGTAGAGTGGACCCCAAAGGCGGTCCAAGGTACGGAAAAAACATCACGTACTTTTCCGATTGGCAACCCAGACAAACGCACCATTGTGCGACCTGCTAAAGTCGTGGCTATTAATACCATCGCCACAGACATCAAGGAAATCATTCTGGCTTCAGAGGATGACACCTTAGCATTTCCTCGTTGGACACCGGGAGCACACATTGAGCTTCACCTGCCAAACGGTTTAAAAAGAAAATACTCACTTTGTCCAAGCCTAAACGCTAACCATTATACAATATTGGTTAAACAGGAAACACACGGTAATGGCGGCTCAGCTTGGATCCACCATCATTTGATGGTCGGCGATCGACTATCAATTCAAGGCCCTAAGAATTTTTTCCCATTAAAACCACATACACAACCCGTTCTACTTATTGCTGGCGGTATCGGGATTACTCCTATGCTATCTATGGCCGAACAGCTTAAGCACGAAAATAAGGAGTTCAGACTGCTGTACTGTGGTCAGACGCGACAAAGCATGGTCCATATCAATCAATTAGAAAAATTTGCACAAGCGCCCGAACTTTATATTTCAAGTGAAGGAAATCGCATCGATCTAGAGACTTTATTAAAAGTGCAGCCGCCAAAGACACACATTTATTCCTGCGGCCCAAAATCAATGATCAACGAGATTCAAATGTTAGCAGAACGCTATCATCTTGCATTTAGTTCTGAGCTTTTCACCTCAGAAAGCCAAACCTTGGACCCCGAAAAAGAAAACGCTTTTGAGGTTGAGTTGATGGATACCGGCAAAACCTATTCCGTCCCCAGAGATAAAACGCTCTTGGAGGTGTTATTAAATAATGACATTGATGTACCGAACGATTGTGCAGAAGGACTTTGCGGAAGCTGTGAGGTACTTGTCGTAGAAGGAGGTGAGATAGACCATCGTGACCATGTTCTTAGCGCAAAAGAAAAACAAAGCAACCAAAAAATGATGACCTGCTGCTCCCGAGCATCAGGAAAAATAACCATAAAACTATAAGTACATGCCAACAATCAAAACAACAATAAAATAGGAAGAAAGCCATTATGTTTAATACCATGCGTTCTATCGTATTAGCCAGTGCCGTTTTAGCGGGATTCAGTACACTAGCCTCTGCCCAAACAGTGCTTAACGTCAGCACATGGCTGCCGCCCACTCACGCACAAAACGCTGTTGTGTGGCCAACATGGGCTAAGTGGGTTGAAGAAGCGACTGAAGGTCGTGTTACCGTTAACATTGAATACAGCTCTAATAACCCAGGTCAACTTTTTGATATCGTTGAAGATGGCGTATCGGATGCTGCCTTTAGTTTTCATGGCTTTATTCCTGGCCGTTTTAAACTGCAGGAAATAGTAGAGCTACCTGGACTAGGCGTTAATGCTGAAGCGGCTTCCGCTGCTCACTGGCGTACCTATGAAAAATACCTCAAAAAAGCGAACGAACATGATGGATTAGAGCTTCTTGCCTTGTTCACTCATGGAGCAGGCGTTATGCAAACAAGCTTTCCAGTTAATAGCCTTGATGATTTAAAGGGCAAAAAAATCCGCATTGGTGGTGGCATACAAGCCGAAATTGGCAAGCGTTTAGAAGTTATTCCTGTTGCCGCACCTGGCAACAAAGTATATGAACTGATGCAAACCGGTGTGGTAGATGGTGTGTTTATGCCAATGACCGAACAACAAGCTCAGCGCTTATATGAAGTAGCGCCTTACGTTACGGCCCTGCCAACGGGTATGTACATGGGTAGTTTTGTGATGTTCATTAACCCTGATTTTATGGATTCTTTGAGCGAAAAAGACGCCAATGCTATTCGCAGTGTATCAGGTGAACGCTTATCTACCATGGCAGGCGCAGCTTGGGATAAAGCTGACATTGCAGCCCAAAAATTTGCTGAAGAAAATGGTGGAAAAGTCGTAGTACTAGATAAAGATCACCCAATCACCTTGTCTTACACTGAAAAAACAGCTGGTTTAGACAAACAGTGGCTTGAGTCGGTCGAAGACAAAAAAGTTGACGCAAAAGCGGCATTAGACATGCTAAGAGCTGAAGCTCACTCTTATGCCAAAGAGCAACAAAAAGACGCTGGAGCGCTCTAATATGTCGTTTATCTCATGGTTAAACGCAAACTATGAGGATAGAGGGCCAATGAAATGGTTGGCCTTCTTCTTTGAACTGATAGCCGCGAGTACGCTATTTGCTCTTATGGTCCTCACCTGCATCGATGTCGTTGGTCGCTACTTTTTTGACTCTCCCGTACTTGGAGCTACCGAATTAACTGAGATTGGCCTAGCTATCATCATTTTCTCTGTTATGCCTGTTGTCACCTGGCGTGGTGCACACATTGTAGTCGATTTAATTGACATCTTTATTAAAGATTCTGTATTACGCATATTATCTATAGTGTCCGCTCTTATTATTTTTTCATCACTGTATTTTGTGTCTTTTAGAATATGGGCGTTAGGAGCTCGAATGATAAGGAGAAATATTACAACGGACTTTTTACATATTGAAGTTGGCTTTTTAATTCAATACATCGCTATTTTAAGCTGGCTTACAGGTATCAGCGCTCTTCTTTATTTTGTGATGTCAGTCTTTAAATCGGCCATCTCAGGAGAAGAAAAATGACGTTGATATTAACCGGTTTTGCCGTTCTTTTGATCATGATCATGATATTTAGAATTCCAATTGCTTTCTCGATGGGAGTAGTAGGATTCTTTGGCTTTGCTGTTTTAAATGGACTCACTTGGGACAACATAGATAGCTTTCGTTGGAAAATCCCTCTTTCTATGGCGTCTAACCGCATTATTGATACAGTCCAAGATTATGGCCTCTCCATCATTCCCTTATTTATTTTGATGGGTAATTTAATCACTCGGTCTGGACTCTCAAAAGAGCTATACAACGCATCCTATGCTTTTTTGTGCCATAGAAAAGGGGGCCTTGCTATGGCTACCATCGTTGCCTGTGGTGGCTTTTCCGCTGTAAGCGGCTCTAGCCTCGCCACCGCAGCTACCATGGCAAAAGTGTCCATGCCTCCCATGAGAAAATATGGCTATAGCGACGCCCTAGCAACGGCTTCAATTGCAGCAGGCGGTACACTAGGTATTTTAATTCCTCCCAGTGTCATGTTAATTGTTTATGGCTTATTAACAGAAACCAGTATCCGTGAACTATTTGCTGCTGGGCTTATTCCTGGAATTTTGGGAATTATTTTGTACCTTGGTGCGGTTAAATACACCGTTTGGCGCGATCCAAAAGCCGGACCGAGTGCAGAGCGTATGAGCTGGCGCGACCGCTTACAAGCTCTAAAAGGCGTACGAGACATACTAGGCCTATTCGCTCTGGTTATGGGTGGTATTTATCTAGGTATTTTCACACCAACAGAAGCCGCTGGAATTGGCGCAGGTGGTGCGTTTATTATCGCTCTTTTACGCCGCAGCCTTAGCTTATCGGCCCTTTTTAAGACATTAGCAGACAGTGCACGCACTTCCGCCACTTTATTTGTTATTGTCATTGGTGCGTTGATTTTTTCTGACTTTATTAATCGCGCCGGACTACCCAGTATGATGGTCGACTTTGTTTTATCGATGGACGTCGCACCAATCATGGTTATTTTCGTCATTTTAATGATTTACATCATTCTTGGCATGGTACTAGAAAGCTTTTCAATGCTTTTACTGACCATTCCAGTGTTTTTTCCAATCGTTGCGGAACTAGGATACAGCTTAGTCTGGTTTGGTGTAGTAGCGGTGATTGTGGTTGAAATCAGCTTGATCACTCCACCCGTTGGAATGAATGTCTTTGTACTAAGCAGTATTATCAAAGATGTTCGTACCGGCACCATTTTTAAAGGAGTACTGCCTTTTTGGATAGCCGACCTCCTACGCCTACTCATTGTGGTCGTCCTTGTACCGCTCTCACTGTGGCTACCCAGCCTAATTTACGATTAATACATACGTGTCACCCCCACAGCAATGTGGGGGGTGACACAACCTGTTGTTGAAAAAACTAAGAAAAACCTCTAATTTTAATTGATTATAATTTAAACACACCTACAAAATCATAGGTGATTTCTATCAATCAGACTTGCCTCATTAGATAATACATATAAATGTATTACACTATACAACCCTGACATTAAATAGCGTCTAGCGAAGTATGGGAAGTCCACAGAGATTCGCTTACTTTCCACGATAATTGAATAGCACTAGATCCAAGCATATGACTCCCACGCATAGGCGTTATTTTAATATTAGGGACAAGTGCAATCGATTTACCCCAGTTAAAACGCTCATCAGTATCAAATGGCGCCCACTGAATGCTATCAACATCTTGATCACTATATAGTTTAGGAGATAAGTGCTTAACTGCACTTTTTAACTGAATTTTAGATATTTCAGCTGTCGCTTCAGTACAGTATACCTTTCCCTTAAACCCTTCTTTGTAAAGTTTAGGAATTAACCCACAATGATCAATGTGAGCATGGGTTAGAATTACACCTGTAATCTCTGTTGGTTCAAAAACAAATGGACGCTCATTTTTTAAGCCTGCTTGTGCCCCTTGATTCATACCGCAATCTACTAACCATTGAGTTCCAGACCCAATGTGCTTCAACCAAGAACAAGACCCAGTGATGCCATCGATAGCACCTACGAATTTAATTTTCATAATTATTCGTAAGCGTCCGGCCATCACCACTTAGACATGCTTTATTATCTTAAAACTCTGTTTAATGATGCATGCTGTTCTGATTTTTTTCTTGCATACGCCGTTTATCTTCGCTAACTTATTTACCAGACAGAGGGCAAATGGATTTGCCTACGCCTCCAGGATGGAGGCTCTGTCGTTTTCAGGATGACTCAGTCGCTGCAAGGACGCAGCAGGAAGACTTTTCTCTTTATTCTCAAACTTAGATTAGCTTGATATTCCACGGCAATAAATCGTCTATGCCATCGTTTTCCTTTCTTTTTGGCAGTTCTTCAAACAATCTGACTAAGTAATCATACGGGATCAGCCCGTTGGCTTTGGCTGTTTCTATGATGCTGTAAAGCGTCGCGCTGGACCGTGCTCCATTGCCCGTATTTGAGAGTCGAGTCAGCAAGGGGGAGTTTCGCTCCCAAGCTGCTCACAGAACCGTACGTGACAGTCTCCCGTCATACGGCTCTTGGTCGCACATTTGATGCACGAAGTAATTCCCAATGAGCAAAGAGCGTTGGCATGCGTTTTCGTACTTGCTCAAGCTTTCGCTCCGCCTCTCGTGTTCCTATCTTCAACTTGCATCTTGCCCATTTAATCAACCTTGATTGAAAAACAGACCAGATACGATAACTGAAGTGTCGGTACCAAAACTTGCCATAGTAGTGTATCCACCCTCTTAACGAGGCATTGTACCTCTGCGCAAGCTCTTTCAATGTCGCTCCAGATGATCGATGTATTCGCCACGAAGTAATCGTTTTCGTGATTCGCTTCATGGCGGTCATTGAGGCACCCGCTGCACATTTTCTAAACAAACAACCGTCTTTTCTCCTAAGCGTTCTAACCTTAAAGTCATAGCCTAGGAACGTGAAGACTTTCTTTACGTTATGGCGTGGAAATGTATCTATATAGACCACATTCGATTTGGCCTCATTGATACTCAATCCCACTTCTTCCATTCGTCGTTGGATCGCTTCCTTTAGATTCACCGCCTCTGACATTCGACTACAGTGACATACAATGTCGTCTGCGTACCGTTCAAACGGCACATAACGCCAATGTTTGTCCATCCATCGATCAAAAGCATAGTGAAGAAATAAATTCGCCAAAATGGGCGAGATAACGCCGCCTTGCGGCGTACCACGCGCTCTCTTTGTTAGGGTATCAGCCTTGCTTGAGTCCGTCATGGGGGCTTCCATCCACCTACGACAGTACAATATTACCCAACGAGGCATATCATGGTGTTCTAACGCTTTCACCACCAAATCATGGTCAACATGATCAAAGAAGGCCTTGATATCTATCTCTAATACCCAACTTTTAAAACGACAGTTACGCTCACATTGCGTTAAAGCCATATGCGCTGATCTATTGGGACGATAACCAAATGAACTATTATGAAATAGCTTATCTAGTCGCGTTTCCAGATAGATCTTGACTGCCCCTTGCGCGATACGATCACTAATTGTTGGAATACCCAGTATTCTGTCTGAACCATCCGCTTTAGGAATTCGCTTTTCACGAACCGGTGGCGGCAGGTAACTGCCAGAACACAAACGGTTCCATATCTTGTAAAGATTACGGTCTCTGTTGTTATCAAATTGCTTCATTGTTTGGCCATCGCAGCCCGGCGCACCTTTATTGCGTTTGACCGATTTATACGATTGCCACACGAGAGACTTAGGAATCTCAAATGCTTTGCCTTGCATTAAAACGTCATCCTCTTAAAAAAAGTTGTGTTCTAACCAATTCGGCGACCCAGACCCCTTCGCTCCAGCACCATTACAGCGCATTCGACACTACTACGAGCCTGTCCGTCCCTACTGCACGATACGTGCTAGCAGTAGGTTCTCACGTTCCCTAAGCTGGCCTGTCTGGAAGTCCCGCTGCCTTAACACCGGATGCCATGTAGTCAGTAATCAGGTATCCTCTACACTTATCAGGGGGTGGCTGTACAACCCCTTTTTGACATCACCTAAGATTTCGATGCTTCTTCGAACAGTTCACTTTCGTTCGACTCTTCCAGACTTACTTGACGGTAGTATTTCCGCCTTTTCCTGAATCGCTCACTACCGAAGACCTTAGCCAACAGCAGCATCAGGTAGTTTGATCAGTGCGCCTGAACGCCCTGACCGGAGGGCCTTCCTCCATCCAACTTAGAGCATGGATTCATTATGCTGCAATCAGTTCTACTTCATAATGTCTCCTTCGTGACACACACAACCAATTTTTACGACCAAGTTGTACGGCGACATTATAGTTTGATACGAAAATAACACTTTAAAGGGCCTGAGAGAGGTAAAGTTTGATATTTTTAAAAAGTCGCCCCTGAATAATGGCGTTTTTAGTCTAAAGCGCCATTTCATTTTCTAGCCTTCTCGGCAATAAGGCTTGTATCAATCTCATCCCGCTATAAATGCCACACCGGATCAAGGCAAAATGAAGCCACTTCAGCAGCTTACGAAGGTTTTGGCCACAGGCGCTTAGGATCACGTTAATCGCATCGCCCAGTATTCCCTTGAGGAAGCATCGTCTGAGTTTTCCGTCTGATTTGAGGTGCCCGATGATAGGCTCTACGCTATTTCTTCTCCCCATCCAGTTCTTCTCTTTCTTGGGGACTCCGCGTTTTTGACCTGCAATCAAGACTTTAATATCTTCCACACCTGACCCTTTATATCCTCGGTCAACAAAACAGGTTTCAGGCTTTCGCCCCATCAAGGTTTCTACTTGTTGCAGTTGATCTTTCAGGGTGTGCCCATCATACGGATTACCGGGATAGCTTCTTGCGCCCACAATGAAGGATTCTTTAGCGGTCACGGCTATGCTGGCTTTCACGCCAAATTCGTAGCGTTTATGCGCTTTGCCTTTGGATATGCAATCCACATTGGGTTCATGCAGGCTGTAGAGTTTGTTTTTGCTCTGGCGAGTTTGTTTTAGTAATCGATAGGCTTGGTTAAGTGTGTCTTCCTGTTTTTGGGTGAGCGTTAAGGAAACTGCGATTAAGTCCCCAATATGAGACAATGCCGATCTGACCATTACCTCAAGACCGAATGACATGAATCAGCTTTCCTTCGCCGATACCGAATTTACCAGCAAACGCCGCAAGACTCGCAAAGAGCTCTTCCTTGGTCGGATGAATGAGCTGATTCCATGGCTACAGCTCGAAGCTCAGATTGAGCCGTTTTACCCAAAAGCTGGCAATGGTCGGCGTCCATACCCTCTCGCTACCATGCTGCGCATTCACTTTATGCAGAACTGGTACAACATGAGTGATCCAGCGATGGAAGATGCCCTTTACGAGATCACCTCTATGCGGCTGTTTGCTGGCCTATCATTAGAAGGTGCGATCCCAGACCACACGACCATCATGAATTTCCGTCACCTGCTTGAGAAGCATAAGCTGGGTCGTAAACTCTTCAAAGAAGTAAACAAATGGCTGTCTGATTCTGGCACCTACTTTAAAGAAGGGACAATCGTTGATGCGACGATTATTGAGGCAGCAAGTTCCACCAAAAATAAATCTAATGCACGCGATCCCGAAATGCACCAAACGCAAAAGGGAAAACAATGGTTCTTTGGCATGAAAGCTCACATCGGTGTTGATGCAAAGCGTGGGTTAGTTCACAGCTTCACCACGACGCCTGCCAATGATCACGATTTAAACCAGTTGACGGAACTTCTTCATGGCAATGAGTCATTTGTATCGGCGGACTCTGGCTACCGTGGCGTAGAAAAGCGCACAGAAACAAAAGATAAGAATGTCGATTGGTTAGTAGCTGAGATGCCCAGCAAGATACGTGCTTGGAAAAAGCACCCCCGCCTCAACAAGCAGCTGATCCGAACGGAATACTTAAAGGCGAGTATCCGAGCGAAAGTCGAGCACCCGTTTAGAATACTGAAATGCCAGTTTGGGTTCCGCAAAGTCGTCTACAAAGGCCTGTCTAAAAATGACAACAAACTCGCCGTGCTGTTTGCACTTGGAAATTTGTTACGAGTAGATCAGATGATACGTTCTGCACGGGGTTAATCCGTCCAAATAACGGTTGTAAGGTGCTTGAAGTACCTTACAAGTGGGTTAAGTGGTGATTAAATGTCGCTTCTGAGGAAATACTGTCACAAGCTGAAAGTCAGCTAAAAATTGTCTTACTTGTTCGTATGTTCCCTATGTAGACAGCTTAATTAGGACTAAGAAAGCAGTAAATAAAGATAACGATTTAACTGATGAGACAGAAAAACAGGCTGTTTTTGTCATTTTATCCCCTGATGGAAAAGTTGATAACGTACACCTTCACCCTCGCTGGTGTGGAATCAGTTTCCAACAATTGGTTAATGAAATAAAGAAGCGGCTACAGCAGCATTTTTTCGACGCACCGTTTAATAAATGGTATTTGGTATTAAAGGATTTTTTACTGCATTTGGAGAACCTTGTGAACGACGAAGAACAAAATAGCGCTCAAGAAGAATTCGTTTTGACGCACCTTGGTGAAATATCTCAGGCCTGGAATTTGCTCAAAAACACCTTGCAGAGCGTCCAACAAAAAGCCCATACGAAACTAGAGCAGCATCCGGAGCTAAACGGTATATTACGCAGCCAAAAGTCTTCTTGGTTCGGTTTGCCTACCACTATTCTCTATAGCAAAGATGAAATGACAGAGGCGGTACTTTTCGCCACTGGCGTACCATCTGTGGACATAGCTGATGACGATCCACGCAATGCAGGAAAGCACATTTTCATCCAAATTCATATTCAAACAGATGATGAAGAACTAGAACTTGAAAGCATTCATGAATCCTTAGCAAATAAAGCGGTTAATCATTGGTATTCTGGCGGAAGCAAATGCTTTAGATGGCCTGTCAATGAGCTGTCGATCGAGGGAATAACAAAAGAGTTTGTTTCAACTTTTGAAGCAATTAATAACTTATCACCTCTGTCCTTAAACAAATAAGAAAGGCTTAAAAAATGCTCCGATATACTTTTCAGATTGACGAGGTCGTCATTTTTAACCATACTTATTGCAACATAACCGTCACGCTTAGTGCTCTTTTTTCTTCGATTAAAGATGTAACGCGCAACCTTGGCGGTTTTTTTACACCTAAAAAAAACCAGTCAAAAAAGCAAAAGGCTAGTACATGCCTTTAATGCCATACACAAAGCCTTCTCTTACCTTTTCAGACCAAGTGAATCACCTGAAAAATAAAGGTATGTTGCTCAAAGATAAAACCTTTGCTGAAAGTACATTAGCCAATATTAGCTACTATCGCTTAAGTGCATATTGGTACCCTTTTAGACTGCGTGATACGGCCTCCCCACAGCAAGTGTTAGATCAATTTGAGAAAGAGACTTTTTTTGAAGATGCTCTTTTTCTATATGAAACAGATCGAAAGTTACGCTCTTTAGTCACAGACGCCATTGAAAGAGTCGAAGTTTCTGTTCGTACTCAATTCACTTACCATATCGGGCATAGATACTGTGCCTTTGGGTACGCAGACAAGAACAATTTCCACAATAAGTTTGATCATCACAAGTGGCTTACTCAATTACAAAGTGAAGTACACCGTTCAAAAGACGAGTTTATCGATCACTACAAAAACACTTTCCAAAACTTCCCTTCAATTCCCATTTGGATGCTGACAGAAGTAATGTCATTGGGTACTTTATCATTTGGTTATGGTGGTTTAATAAATGATCAAAAAAAAGGAATTGAAGATAAAAAAGCTATCGTTCAGCACTTTAATCTCCACCATAAAAAGCTTGGCGACTGGCTACACACGCTAACGTACGTTAGAAACGTACGCGCACATCATAGTAGGTTATGGAATCGTACGTTATCCATCAAACCAGATAAAACAAAAGAAGCAAACTGGCTGTCTCCTCTAACACCGAGAAATGATAGAATTTTTTATATTCTACTCATGCTAAGACATTTACTAAGAGCTACGGGGAATGGTGAAGATTGGGCACAGCAAGTAAACCAAGCCCTCGACCTACTTGCTCATAATAAACGCTGGCGATCAGCAATGGGAATGCTTGACAATTGGAGCGAACACCCAATATGGAAATAACTACACAACAAACAATCTACTTCACAGAAGAAGCGAGCTCTAAGATCCCAGCGTTAACTCTTCTGACTAATCTTGGCTATAAGTTTATTCCACCAACTGAATGTGAAGCCTTACGTAGCAATAGTCTAACCAGTGAGAAAAAGAGCTCTTATCAAGTTATTCTACTCCCTGTAATGCGTGCTTTTTTAGCCAAACAAACATTTCCGTTTGCAGGTAAACAACATAACTTGTCTGAAGCCGCTATTGATAAGGTGATGCATGAGCTTAACCCTGCTATGAATTTAGGCTTAAAAGCGGCCAATGAAAAAATTTACAATGCACTGATGTATGGCATAAGTGTTACTGAATTTATAGATGGTAAAAAAGCATCTCCCACCATTAAGCTAATTGATTGGCACGATATAAGTAACAACCAGTTTCACTTCACAGAAGAATTGATGGTACGAAATACAGAAGGCACTAGCAATCGAGTTCCTGATATTGTGTGTTTTGTAAATGGCTTACCATTGGTTGTGATTGAGGCGAAGCGTCCGGATTCCAATAAAGAAGGTAAATCGACCAATAGCGAGGCAATTTCACAGCATATTCGTAATCAAGGGCAGACAGAAATCCCTCATTTATATGCCTATAGCCAATTGCTGTTAGCGATAAATGGACATGAAGGTTTATACGCGACCTGCGGCACACCTGAAAAATTTTGGGCAAAATGGAAAGAAGAACATATTCCAGAAGCGGAATTTGTAAGACTTAAAAACAATAAACTAAACAATGAGCAGCTAAATGCCTTGTTTAATCATCGCTCTACCAGAGTAAAAGATAATTACCTTTCGCTTGTCGCTGCCGGGGAACTAACCGTTACCGACCAAGACAGATTAATTGTTAGCCTGTTACGTCCTGATCGCCTCCTCGAAATGACCCGCTTGTTTACCTTGTTTGATCAAAAAGCAGGAAAAATTGTGGCTCGTTATCAACAGGTATTTGGCATAAAGGCACTGGTAGAGCGCATCAACACTTTTGATGATTCTGGGGCTCGTGAAGGTGGTGTTATCTGGCACACCACGGGCAGCGGTAAGTCATTTACCATGGTATTTCTATCAAAAGCCCTTATTTGGCTAGAAGAACTCGCTCAATGCCGATTAATCATTGTAACCGACCGTGTGGATTTAGAAGATCAACTCAGCAGTACTTTTGCCTCTGGTGGTGTACTAACCTACCGAGATAGAAAAGATGCCATGGCCACCACTGGTAAACGTTTAGCGGAACAAATTGGTCAAGGAAACGAGCGAGTTATTTTCTCAATAATTAATAAGTTTGGCTCTGCTATTAAGCAAAAAGATTGTTATAACGACAGCCCAAATATTATTGTATTAGTGGATGAAGGCCACCGAAGTCAAAACGGTGAAAACAACATTCGCATGCAGCAGACGCTGCCTAAAGCGGCATTTATTGCTTTTACTGGTACACCACTTTTAAAAGACGATAAAACAGAAAATAAATTCGGAAAGATCATTCACTCTTACACTATGCAGCAAGCGGTTGAAGATCAAACCGTTACACCACTTTTGTATGAAGAACGCATTCCTGAATTGAATGTTAACGATAAAGCCATTGATGCTTGGTTTGAACGTAGTACCAGCCAACTCAGTGACGAACAAAAAACCGACTTGAAGAAAAAGTTTTCACAAAGAGGTCAGATCTACCAAGCCGAAGGCCGAATTGAATTAGTCGCTTACGATATTTCCGATCATTTCCAAAACTTTAAGCAGCAAGGGTTAAAAGGACAATTAGCCTGTGACTCTAAGGCATCTGCTATTCGCTACAAAACGGCATTAGATAAAATTGGTGCAGTTACTTCGGTTGTCGCCATATCCTCCCCTGACACCCGTGAGGGGCACGATACTGTTGATCAAGAAAGCAAAGACCTTGTACAAAATTGGTGGAAGTCTAACGTTAATAAAATGGACGAGAAAGCCTACACCAAAGCTATTATTGAAGAATTTAGCAGAGACGATGGTCCTGACATCATGATCGTGGTGGATAAGCTTTTAACAGGCTTTGATGAACCAAAGAACACCGTACTGTATATAGACAAGTCACTAAAAGAGCACAACCTTATTCAAGCCATTGCTCGTGTAAACCGCTTACACAGCAAAAAGCAGTTTGGTTACTTGATTGACTACAGAGGTATTTTAAGAGAGCTTGATACCACTATTGAGAAGTACCAAGACCTTGCAGAACGCACTCAAGGCGGTTTTGATATTGATGATCTGAAAGGTTTGTTGTGGTTGAATTAGCCGGACACTTCAATAAAGGATAATATCCAATTATTGAGGTGTAAAATGACTAAACGTACTAACAAACAATATCCAAACGATTTTAAGCAAGAAGCGGTGGCGCTGGTGATTGAGCAAGGTTACTCCGTTGTTGAGGCTGCCGCTTCACTGAATATCACTGACAAGCTACTTTATAACTGGGTAGCGAAGTTTAAACAACAAGATGAAGATTCAGAGTTGTCGAAGGATGAGCGGGCTGAACTCGTTCAGCTCAGAAAAGACAATAAGCGCTTGCTGATGGAGCGCGAAATATTAAAAAAGGCTTCAGCGTTTTTCGCAAAAGAAATGAAATAAAATATTCATTTCTCAAAAGTTTAGGTAAGCAGTACCCAGTTGCCATATCGTGTAAAGTGATGCGCGTTAGCAAATCTGCATACTATGCTTGGCGAAAACGTCCCGCGATAATTATCAGTGCACAAACACTGAATTTACATCGTAGGGCGAAGGCGCTTTTTGAAGATAGTCGAGGCAGTCTGGGTAGCCGAGAGCTTGCGAAAAAGCTTCGCAAAGAAGACTTTGATGTTAGCCGGCATCGTGTCATTGGCTTGATGAAACGATTGGGGTTAGTCGTTAAGCAGCGTATCGCTTACAAAGTCACCACAAAGCGCAAAGACAGTGATGCTGTAGCGGATAATTTATTGAACATGAATTTTAACCCGTTAGGCCCAAACCAGGTGTGGGCTGGGGATGTGTCATATTTAAAAACAGGCGAAGGCTGGCTATACCTTGCTATTGTAATGGATTTATTTGGTCGTCGCATAGTGGGTTGGCACACGTCAAAACGTATGACGACAGACTTAATTGAGCATGCATTTTTAAAAGCACATCGCTTACGACAGCCGCCAAAGGGCTTAGTGTTTCATAGCGACAGAGGCTCGCAATACACGAGTAAACACTTTAGAAGCCTATTAAAACGGCTTGATTGCCGCTCTAGCATGGGTGACGTCGGTGCGTGTTGGGATAATGCCGTGGTTGAAAGGTTCTTCGGCAGTTTAAAACATGATTGGTTGTTCAAGGTAGCACAACCAACAAGAGAGCATATGAAGCAAGATGTTGCGGCGTATGTGAAATATTACAATCTGGAGCGATTACATTCGTCGAATGGCGACCAATCACCCATTGAGTATGAAAACTCCTTTAGGAAAGTGTCCGGTTGGACTTGACCAGAACAGTTTGTATAACCGCATGGATACCGAATACAAAAAACTTCCAGGCCTACACAGTGAGTTGTGGTTATTATTTGAAGGGGTTAAGAATAAACAAGATGGCCCCGCTTTGCGTCAAGCACTTGCACCTAAAATACAGGAAATAGGTACAAATCTGACGGATACAAATCTTAAGAAACGTGATGACTTTTACTCTACACTCACTGCGTTTTCAAACTGCATGAAAGTAGCACTGCAATCAGCCACCTACTTTGAAGATAAGTCCTTCGATAATAGACGTGACCTATACAAGCGTGACTTAAAAGTTTTTGTCCATCTGCGTAAACAAGTACGCGAAGATGCAGGTGAGACCGTGAATTACGATGCATACTCAGAAGACATCAGAAGCCTTCTCGACAAGCACATTGCAGGTATAGAAATAAAAGAGCCTGACGGTGCTTACTTAGTTGCTAACTTAGGAAAAGACTTAAAGCCGCAGGATATAAGCGATGACGAGGCTCGTAACCAAACGGATAAGATTACTGGCCGAATTACAAAAATGATTAAGCAAGACTTAGAAGATGATCCCTATGCTCAAGAGTATTTTTCTAAGATGCTTAAAAAGGCGATTGAAGATGCTAGAGCCATGTTTGATGCACCAGTTAAACAATACATTCTCTTTGCTGACTTTGAACAGGAAGTGAAAAATCGCAAAGTGGCTGATATTCCCAAGGATTTTGTAGATGATGCAGGCAAGCTAAACAAACATGCGCAAGCTTACTTTGGTTTGTACAAACATCTATTTGATGCTGAATTCTTAACTGAGAAGGCACTAGATAATAAAAAGCTAGTATCGATTGCTTTTGATATTGATGCAGTTGTAAATGATGCGGTCGCAGAGTATTCCATTAACCCTGCGGAAATTGAAAACGCTATACACATGAAGTTATTACCAATGTTATTTAGTGATCTTGGCCTTGATAATGCTCAAAAGCTGATTGAAGAAGTGCTGAAGATAACCCGATTAGGTATAGCTAGAGGCTAATAAAGTGAGTCAAAAAACAGTAGCCGCTTCTATTCATTCAAAAGAAAGCAGAACATCAAATAAAAAAGGTGTTTTTACCTATGGTAACGACACCATTCACTATGATGTTATTCGTAAAACAAAGCCTGCTGATAACACTAAAAAAGTAGCACGCAAGGTAATTATTAAGGTTCATCCAGATCAACGTGTTGTGGCTACTGTGCCTCATGATGCAAGAGATGATGCTATTCAAGGTGCCATGCATAAGCGTGCCAGATGGATTTGGCAAAGTATTAATGAATTTGCAAAGCAAAAAGACGCGGTTTTAGCTAAGCGTTACGTGAGTGGCGAAACCCAATTTTATTTAGGTAAGCGCTATGTGCTAAAGGTCATCGTTGATGCCGAGCAAGCCCCAAACATAAAGCTAAGCCGTGGCAAATTGAACCTTACAATCAAGCACGAAGTGAATAAAGACATTGATGATCGGTTGATGAACATTAAACCGTTAATCGACAAGTGGTATCAACAGAAAGCAAAAACGGTTTTCAATGATCGACTACTAGCGCTCTTACCAAAAACAACGTGGGTGATAGGAATCCCTTCTTTTCGCGTAATGGCTATGAAAAAACAATGGGGAAGCTGCTCTACCAAAGGCAACCTGATGCTCAACCCTCACCTTATTAAAGCACCTAAAGAATGCATTGATTACGTGATTTTGCACGAACTTTGCCATATCGCAGAACACAACCACAGTGAGCGTTTCTGGCGTTTATTAACCCAAGTAATGCCTAACTGGAAAGACGTAAAAGCAAAATTGGATGATATGGCTGAAATGTTTTTAAACGACTAACTTTTAAAAGTTAGTATGACATGGGCTGAATGAACTAGAGGATCCAATTCGTTCACATCCTACTTAAAAAGAAATCTCTAACCTCATAAAAATCATTAATCGAACTATTTTTTAACAAATATTCTTTAACCGAAAGCCCCTCAAAAAGAGGATGATTAATAGGTCTTTTAAAAGAGCTGTAATGTAAGCCAATTGGTACACTTTGGTGTATCGCCTTATAAATACCAGCCAATAAAGATAATCGTTCTATTATTTGGAGCTCTAAATCTAGCATTCCAATCTCTTCACTGATTTCCTGCCAATACTTCCATTTCTCTGTTTGAATCCCCCCAAGTAATGTCGCCATTTCATCATCAGACAAGTCCCAGCATTGCTGGGAACTTTGCTGCTTCAACCAAAGAATGACATTGGCACAATTTTTACTAAGGTCCAATTTATCTAATGTTGATATATCCATTTTCACTCCATAATTGAAAGTACAACGTAAGCGCCCTTAAATCTGCATTCTTGCTGACCTTCTCGTAATATCAGAACCTAACACCTGTTTACTTTAACCATGAACAGGTGTCTTTATGAATACTTTTTCGGATCCTCAATCCCGTGCTGACTTTTGGCGGGCGCAAGTCACAGCTGCTGAGGCAGCGGCCATGTCCAGTGCTCGGTTCTGCAAAGAAAACGATCTCAATTATTCTCAATTCATGTATTGGCGGCAGAAATGTCAGACACCATCAGCCCCAATATCGGAGGACAAGTCGTCCAGTTTTATCAAAGTGGAACCTTCATTGGGCCAGTTAGGGTCAGGCTTGTCGGTGTCTTTGCCAAATGGCATGCAAATCCACGGTATTGATTCGACCAATGTGACCTTGGTTCGTCAGTTGTTGGAGTGGGCGTTATGACACGTTATTTTCGCCCGTCGGTCGACATGCCTAAGATCTATCTTTATCGTCAGCCAGTGGATTTTCGTAAAGCCGCTGTGGGGCTGGCAGCGATTGTGGAGCAGGAGTTGGCGCAGAATCCTTTTGATGGTGCTTTGTATGCGTTTACCAATCGGCACCGGAACAAAATTAAATGTTTATTTTGGGAGGACAATGGTTTTGTGCTGTATTACAAAACCCTTGCCGAGGACAAGTTTCGTTGGCCCAAAAAGGGTGACGAGGTGATCTCTCTTACTGGACAACAGATTAATTGGCTGCTGGATGGCTATGATATAACGGCGATGAAAGGCCATAAAAAATTGCATTATGAGTCTGTTTTTTAACGCGTTTTAGGGGCTGTTATGATAAAATAACGTACATGAAAACAGCCCCTAATACGCACAACATCTCGGTCAATTATGCGACTCTGTCACAGGCGGAGTTGTTGTCGTTGCTGGTCAAAAAAGACCAAGATCTCGTGCAAAAAGATCAGGTGTTAGCGCAAAGAGATCAGGTACTAGAGCTGAAAAATCAGCTCCTTGATGATCACCATCAGGTTATTCAGCATCAAAAAGCCTTGCTGGATGAAAGAGACCGTAAAATTGCACAGTTAGAGGAGCTCCTGCGCTTAGCCAAGGCTCAGAAGTTTGCGGCAAGCAGTGAAAAGTCCGTCTATCAAATCGATCTGTTTGATGAGGTGGAATTGGAAGCGGCCATTGCGGCTCTGATCGAACAACTGCCCGAAGACGTGCTTCCAGAAGCGGTTCGATCTCGTAAACGCCAACGTGGCTTCTCTGACAAACTGACTCGCGTACGGGTGGAACTGCGTTTGTCAGAAGAAGAAAAAGCCGGTGCCACGTCTACCTTTTTCAGCAAGGTCAAAGAAGAACTGGACATCATACCCGCCCAGGTTCGAGTGTTAGAGTACTGGCAGGAAAAAGCCGTCTTTAAAACACAAGAGGACCAAGCAGACCACATCGTTGTCGCCAAACGTCCTCTTCACCCACTCGGTAAATGTGCCATTAGCATCAGCGCGCTGGCTTACATCATCGCTGGAAAATATGCGGATGGCCTGCCCTTGTATCGCTTGGAAAAACAGATCGAACGTTACGGAGGGCATTATGACCGCACCAGCATGGCCCACCACGTCATCCTGCTGACTGACAGAGTCCAGTCCCTACTGAATCTTGCTTGGGAAACCCAATTGGAAGCGGGGTACCTACAGGGTGACGAAACCCGTATCCAAGTGCTCAAAGAAGACGGCAAAACCGCCCAATCGGATAAATGGATGTGGGTGATACGCGGCGGACCGCCAGACAAACCTATCGTGCGTTTTGAATACAACCCTTCCCGAAATGGGGAGGTACCCGTGCAGCTGCTCGATGGGTTTAAAGGTGTCCTGCAAGCCGATGGCTATGGCGGCTACAATGCCGTGTGCCAGAAATACAACCTAACTCGCATTGGTTGCTGGGATCACGTGCGCCGTAAATTTATTGAGGCCAGCAAAGGCGCTGACACCAAAAAGAAAAACAAAAACTCACCCCCTACCAAAGCCGAGGTGGCATTAAGCCATATCCGTAAACTCTACAGGATTGAAACACAGATAAAAGACCTGAGCGACGCTGAGAAACATCGCGTGCGCCAAGAGCAAAGCCTTCCGGCCCTCAACACCTTTAAAGAATGGCTCGGCAATAATGTCGATAAAACCCCAAAAGACCAGCTGACCTACAAGGCCATCCGCTACGCCCTCAACCAATGGGAGACACTCACGGGATACTGCGAGGATGGGCAATTGCACATCAGCAATGTCTTGGCTGAGAACGCCATCCGCCCCTTCGCAATTGGACGTAAGAATTGGTTATTCGCCGACACCTCACAAGGGGCCAAAGCCAGCGCGGCTTGGTACAGTCTTGTCGAAACCGCCAAAGCCAACGGCCTAGAGCCTCATGCGTATATTTTGCATATCCTGCAGCACATCGCTAGCGCCGACACCGTTGAAAAATTAGAAGCCTTATTGCCTTGGCGTGTTAAAGCGGCGCTGTAAAGGCACACGCCCATCAAGCAAACGGACACAACAGCAAAAAGCACGGGATAAAAAAGAAACGGGTAGGCGTAAAATAAAAAAGTAAAATAAAAAAATAGAAATCGTAAAAGCAAAGAAGAGAAATCAAAGAAAGGCTTTACCGCCGCATCCCTGCAGCCACTGAATCTTCCTGAAAAGAGACAGAGCCTCCCTCCTGGAGGCGTAGGCAAATCCGTTCGCCCTCTGTCTATATTTACCCTAGCCTTTTTTGACACCTGATGCAACCTCACGTATCAATTTACATTATCGATGGATGATCACTACAAGGTCATTTACAACAACACAAAACAAATTAAACGACAAGAATGCTGATTTAAGGGCGCTTACAGTACAACACACAAAGGTAGGGAGTAGCACTCCCTACCTTACCATTACAGATTACCAACATTCTCCTTGCAAAAAAGCCGGAACACTCCCAACTAAAGAACACCTCAAAAGCCCATAATCAGAATAGCGCTCATATTCATTGGTTAGCTTTTCTTGCACCCAGAGTGCCACAGCTTCACTATTTGTATAAACTGGAGCCAAATTAAGTATAGAGGCTAAACCTACGCCATCAATAATATGAAGGTCATCAATTAGCATCTTTGAAAACTTTTCAGCCTTAGGCGTCACCCAAACATTCGATTTAGCCATACTTTATTCTCCAGTCTCAGATTTTTGCTCGGTTAACTTTATGTGTTCTTGCAACAATAGACGATCAAAGGCTGAACCATCTTGTCGGGTTAAATTCGGAACATACCGTGAGTACACACGAAATAGCATTTCCGTCGTTGTATGACCCATCTGACGAGCAATCCATTCTGGGTTTTCACCCGACGCTAACCAAAGCGTAGCTGCGGTATGGCGCGTCTGATAAGGACGACGCTTCTTGAGGTCTAATAGCCTTAACAATGGATACCAAATACGTTTCGTCACTGTGTCACTCTTAAGAGGGCTACCATCAATATTGCAAAACACTAGACTCTGATCATGTGTCATTTTGTATTGCGCTTTTAATGCGTCATAAACTGGCTGAGACATATAAATCTCTCGCTGCGAGCCGTCTGTTTTAGTGTAAGTGAACTCCCCTTTTACCCAAGTTTCACGAATCAAAATCTGCCGCCTTTCAAAATCGACATACTTCCACTTAAGACCATCAACTTCGCCTGTACGCATTCCCGTAAAGAAACGCACTGTGAAATAGTTTTTAAAGTCCCTTCTCACCGACTGAATAATCAAATTCACTTGATCCAAAGAAAATGGATCTATGTCTGTTTTCATGATCTTTAACGATTTAATTCCCTTCCAAGGAGAGGTAAACTCGTATCGGTCGGCGGCTTCATTAATAATCATTCTAAGAGGCGTCATTATCTTGTTGATTGATGCAGGCTTAAGAGCACTATTTTTCCGTTTGGGTTCTTTGGCGAGAGTTGAACGAAAATTTAGTATGTCTGTTCTGGTCAAGTCCAACCGGACACTTTCCTAAAGGAGTTTTCATACTCAATGGGTGATTGGTCGCCATTCGACGAATGTAATCGCTCCAGATTGTAATATTTCACATACGCCGCAACATCTTGCTTCATATGCTCTCTTGTTGGTTGTGCTACCTTGAACAACCAATCATGTTTTAAACTGCCGAAGAACCTTTCAACCACGGCATTATCCCAACACGCACCGACGTCACCCATGCTAGAGCGGCAATCAAGCCGTTTTAATAGGCTTCTAAAGTGTTTACTCGTGTATTGCGAGCCTCTGTCGCTATGAAACACTAAGCCCTTTGGCGGCTGTCGTAAGCGATGTGCTTTTAAAAATGCATGCTCAATTAAGTCTGTCGTCATACGTTTTGACGTGTGCCAACCCACTATGCGACGACCAAATAAATCCATTACAATAGCAAGGTATAGCCAGCCTTCGCCTGTTTTTAAATATGACACATCCCCAGCCCACACCTGGTTTGGGCCTAACGGGTTAAAATTCATGTTCAATAAATTATCCGCTACAGCATCACTGTCTTTGCGCTTTGTGGTGACTTTGTAAGCGATACGCTGCTTAACGACTAACCCCAATCGTTTCATCAAGCCAATGACACGATGCCGGCTAACATCAAAGTCTTCTTTGCGAAGCTTTTTCGCCAGCTCTCGGCTACCCAGACTGCCTCGACTATCTTCAAAAAGCGCCTTCGCCCTACGATGTAAATTCAGTGTTTGTGCACTGATAATTATCGCGGGACGTTTTCGCCAAGCATAGTATGCAGATTTGCTAACGCGCATCACTTTACACGATATGGCAACTGGGTACTGCTTACCTAAACTTTTGAGAAATGAATATTTTATTTCATTTCTTTTGCGAAAAACGCTGAAGCCTTTTTTAATATTTCGCGCTCCATCAGCAAGCGCTTATTGTCTTTTCTGAGCTGAACGAGTTCAGCCCGCTCATCCTTCGACAACTCTGAATCTTCATCTTGTTGTTTAAACTTCGCTACCCAGTTATAAAGTAGCTTGTCAGTGATATTCAGTGAAGCGGCAGCCTCAACAACGGAGTAACCTTGCTCAATCACCAGCGCCACCGCTTCTTGCTTAAAATCGTTTGGATATTGTTTGTTAGTACGTTTAGTCATTTTACACCTCAATAATTGGATATTATCCTTTATTGAAGTGTCCGGCTAATTCAACCACAACAGTCTGCTTTTGTGATGCTGCCGACTTCTTTATCACCGAAATAAGGTATTGAATACACATCAATGCTACTTCTCACTGAAAGTGCATGCGAGTTTCTCCACTCGATCTTTTTCTCATCAAACCAAAGCTCTGCAAACTCTTTGAATAAAAGCGTTTTTCTTGCCTTTTTTGCAGTATGTTCAGTCAACATATCCTTCTGTTCTCGAAACAAATCCGCTTTTTTGCTGTTTGGAAAATAATCCCAATACTTAAATGTACCCAATGTGATTTCAGCCTCTATACGATCAAGAATTTGCTTAGCTCGCTTCTTGTTCGCAGGAGAGTCCGTCAGTTTAGTCTGCTCACGACAGCGCTCACCCTTAAAACGGAAATCCAATAATAACTTGCCGCTTCTAACGTTAATGCTTCCCATATACCCTCCTAGTGGACACCAGCCATCAATGTGTTAATGGCAGGCGCTTTAAACATGTCTTCCTCTATCTGCTCCCAGATGTACTGGTATGGACCCAGTTTCCTAGACAGTTTCTAGCTCCGTAAAATATCGCCTCTCATATTGCAATGGCGATAATCCATCATTTGATCCATGGTGTCGCTTTGGATTATAAAAGCATTCGATATAATCAAAAATCTCTGAGCGAGCATCACTTCTTGTTTGATAGGTCCGATTGCGAACTCTTTCTTTTTTTAATAACGAGAAAAAACTTTCCGCAACAGCATTATCGTGACAGTTACCACGTCGACTCATACTGGCTTCCAGATTATTATCTTTTAAGAAGGTTTGCCAATCTTTCGAGGTATATTGAGCGCCTTGATCTGAGTGTACCAGTACTCTTTTTGTGGGGCGTCGTCGCCAAATCGCCATGAGTAAAGCATCAATAACTGACTCCGCTGTCGCCCTTGATCTCATTGACCATCCTACGACCAATCTAGAAAATAGATCAACAACGACGGTCACATAAAGCCAGCCTTCTTTTGTCCGGATGTACGTAAAATCGGTTACCCATACTTGATCTGGTTCTGGGACAATAAACTCTCTATTTAGTGTATTGGGGGCTGTATTACGTTCAGATCCACGATAAAAAACAGGGTGGCGTTTGTAGCCTATTAGCGCTTTTAGGCCCTCTCGGCGCATCACCCTTAGCACTCGATTCTTCCCACAAGACTTACCTTCTCCTTTTAGGTCTGTGGTGATATTGCGGTAGCCGTAAACACAACCACTCTCAAGCCAATGCGTTTTAATGGTGATGGCAAGTTCATCATCTTCTTGCTCTCGTCGACTTTTTGGACAGTCCAGCCAAGCGTAAAAACCGCTCCTATGGACTTGCAGTGTTCGACACAAGGCAACAATAGAATAGTCGTGGAGCCGTGATTTTATGAACGTGTACTTTTCTTTGACTCCCCGGCAAAGTACACGGCGGCCTCCTTTAGAATGTCCCTCTCTTCGGTCACACGTTTAAGTTCAGCTTTGAGCCGCTGGATCTCTGACAGAGCTGAATCTTCCGTTTTTCTGCTCGCTTCAGGCTTGCTGTATCGGGCTATCCAATCATGCATACTTTTGTAACTAACGCCAAGTCGCTCAGCCACTTCTGCAATCTTATAGCCCCGCTCAGTGACTTGTTTAACGGCTTCAATTTTGAACTCATCAGTATAACGTTTTCCACTCATAATTCACCTCATTTTTACCTATTATTATATAGCTATGAGATGTCTATTAAAGTGGGTCCATACCAGTACAAAATTTTACGACCACCGAATGGTCGGAAATAATGGATACCTTCAATAAGAACCGTGTCCTTTAATTTTCGACGAATAGTCTTGCTGTCGTACTTGATGCGTCCAGAAAGTTCTTCGGTTGTTAGATATGTTTGTGACATAATATTAAACTCCTACAAGTTATTAGGATCTTCAAAAGACCTTAATGATCTTTTATAGATCATAATAGTCTTTTTTAGATCTATTGCAAGTCTTTTTGATCTTCTGCAGATCATTTTTTGAGGTTTAAGATGATAAAGTGTCACTTATCTAAAATTATGGGTGAAAAGAAACTCAAAATTTCAGACGTTTCTAATGAGACAGGAATTAATAGAGGAACTATTACACGCCTATACCATGAGACAGCCGTGCGCGTAGAGTTCGAAGTACTGGAGCAGCTATGTAATTACTTAGGATGTGGAATCGAAGACTTACTAGAAATACAAAAAACCGAAGAGTAACTAGCGAAAATTTCGATGCTTCAAATGACCTAAAAATCATTTTGGTCACCATATGGCCACATTTTGGTCACAAGTCAAAAAAGAGGCGGTTTTGGTCACAAAAAGCGAAGGACATTTGAGACAGCTTGAAGAGTGTTATTTGAAATGCAGCATTAGTACTGAAAAAAAGGAAATGGGGTATTCTTGGAAGAGTTAAACGCTAAAACCCGTGTAAATCACTGAATTAATTGAAGAAATGGTGCACCCGAGAGGATTTGAACCTCCGACCTCACCCTCCGGAGGGGCGCGCTCTATCCAGCTGAGCTACGGGTGCATATCATTTCACTTACTTTTCTGTCCTGTGCCCTACGGTGACCATTTCGGCCGATCCTTCGCCTCCGGAGGGCGACGCTCTATCCAGCTGAGCTACGGGCGCATTATGATTGTCTGGCGCGGATGTTATTGCATGGTGCAAAGTAAGCCAGAACAAATTGGAGTGCGTATTCTAAAGGAAATTCTTCAGGATTCCAGTGCTTAATACAATAATGTTAGCCCAAAGCCTTGATATTCTGGTTTTGCCTGCACATTTTCGGACGACGACCAAGTCAATGACCGTTGTCCGAGGATGTTTTTTGGGCAATTAGCCAATGGCGTGCATTTCTTTGACGACAAATTCGTTTACTAAGTCGTCTGATAAGGCGATGTAAGCTTTGATATGCGTGCTTTCCATATGGTCATGCCAAACGTCGTAACCACTCCAACGCTCTAAAAACACAAAGGCCTGTGGGTCTTGATTATCCTGATGCAAGTCGTATTGCAAACAACCCACTTCGGCTCGAGTTGGCGCCACCAGGTCTACTAAAGCGTCTTTTAAGTTTTCCGCTTTGCCTGCTTTCGCCGTGATAGTTGCCACTAGGGTGAGTTCATTTTCCATTTTTCATTCTCCTATTACAGTACAAGACCGTTTTATAACATGTGGTTTTTCATTACCTAACAAGGACTTAATAGTCATCTATAAGCATACTTTTATCGTATAATGAATCGCCTGTTATGTCCTTAACCAAAAGAAGGAAGTACCGTGTTTTTTATCCGTCATTTGCGTTTTTATCGTCAGTTTACTGTGTCATTAGGCGTTTTATTACTCGCCCTATTGCCAATGCACAGTCAAGCCGCTAACGCAGACGCACCCCATAACAACCAGTCTACCAAGCCATACAAGGGCCGCGCCGTAGAGCAGATTTACAATACTTACTGTATTGCTTGCCACATGAGTGGCGTTGCAGGAGCGCCGCGTTTCGGCCATGCTGAAGACTGGCAGCCTCATGTTGATAAAGGCATAGAAGTTTTATTAGAACACGTCATCACAGGCTTTAAAGCCATGCCGCCAAGAGGGATTTGTTCTGATTGTAGCGACGAAGAGCTCTTACACACCATTCACTATATGATTGATCAAAGCCAATAACACTTTGCTGGTTATATTATTCTGGACTAAGAATTCAGCATGGCTTTTAACGCGGACAAAGACGCCTGACCACGCTCTTTTTTGGCGCTTTCCCCTTCGTCTCCACGCCCTTCCCAGACCAAATCTTCTTCTGGCAGTTCGTCCAAGAATCGGCTCGGCATACAGTCGATTTCTTCACCGTATTGGCGACGCTTGGCGGCGAGGGTGATACATAAGGTTTTTTTCGCGCGAGTGATGCCCACGTAGGCCAAACGACGTTCTTCTTCAATGTCGTCGTTTTCAATGCTATTTCTGTGGGGCAACAGCTCTTCTTCGCAGCCAATTAAAAAGACATGAGGGTACTCCAAGCCTTTAGAAGCATGAAGTGTCAGCAGCTGAACCTTATCTTCATCTTCCTCTTCTTCTTGGCGCTCTAGCATGTCGATCAGTAGCAGTTTACTTATCGCCTGATCCAAGCCAGCGTTTTCGTCTTCTTCCCACGCAGATTCCATCATGCGTTGGATAGAATCGAGCAAGAAGCGCACGTTTTCAATACGGCGATCACCGGCTTTATTGGACGACGTCTGTTCTTGAATCCAACCGTAATAATCCATATCGTGGATCATTTGCTCAATCACTGGCACGGGCGATGCCCCACTTTCTAAACGTTGACGCAGCGTTAACATCCAACGTTCAAAATCCTGTAGGCTTTTTAGCGAACGCCCTGTAATGCTTTCTTCTAACGCTTTATAACCGGCGGCTTCGAGCCGACTCACGCCACGTTCAGAGGCAAGGTTACCGACTTTTTCTAAGGTCGCTGGGCCGATTTCTCGACGTGGCACATTAACGATGCGCAAGAAAGCATTGTCATCTGACGGGTTCACCAAAAGGCGTAAATACCCCATTAAAACTTTGATTTCAGCGCGGGAGAAAAAAGACGTGCCGCCGTTCATTTTGTAGGGAATACGGTAAGCTTGCAGCTTGATTTCCAATAATCGTGCTTGGTGATTACCACGATATAAAATAGCAAAATCTCGATACGGGATCTCATGGCGTAAATGCCGAGACTGAATTTCCGCCGCGACGCGTTCGGATTCGGCGTCTTCGTTGCGCGTCACCATGATGCGAATCGGCTCTCCTTCTTCGTGATCACTCCACAAAGCTTTATCGTAAATATGCGGGTTATTAGCGATCAAGGTATTGGCGGCTTTTAGAATGATCTTGGTGGAGCGATAGTTTTGCTCCAGTTTGACCAGCTTTAAGTTGGGATAATCCACCGATAAGCGTTCTAGATTTTCTGGGCGCGCGCCACGCCATGCATAAATGGATTGGTCGTCGTCTCCTACCAAGGTAAAACAGCGACGAAAGCCCGCTAACAAACGAATCAATTCATACTGGCTGGCATTGGTGTCTTGGCACTCATCCACCAGCAAGTAGCGCACTTTTTTCTGCCAACGGTCGCGTAACTCTTCATCGGCCATTAATAAGCTAACTGGCAAAAGAATTAAATCGTCAAAATCCACCGCGTTATAAGCGCGTAAATATCGCTGATATTGCACATACACTTGCGCGGCTAGAAGGAATTCTTCTGTATCGGCATTGGTCATGGCTTCCTGTGGCGTGGTTAAGTCATTTTTCCAATTGGAAATGGTGTTCTGACAATAAGCCGCGGCGTCCATTTGACCGTTAAATTCTTTATCGAGAATTTCTTTCACTAAACTCAGTGAGTCTTGAGCATCAAATAAGGTGAAACCTTCTTTTAAACCCGCGCGACGGAATTCTTTGCGCAAAATACGCAAGCCTAAATTGTGAAAGGTTGAAATACTCAAGCCTCGGCTTTCTTGCTTTGACAGCATGCCCACAACACGCTCTTTCATTTCTCGCGCGGCCTTGTTGGTAAAGGTTACCGCAATAATGCTATTGGCTTTAAAACCACAAGTTTGAATCAAATAAGCAATTTTCGTCGTGATTACACTGGTTTTTCCGGAACCAGCCCCTGCCAACACCAGCAAAGGACCATCGATTTTTTTCACCGCATCTAACTGTCGCTCGTTCAGATTACGTAAACGTTGGGCTATGGAGGGTAACGGTTCGCTCATGGAAAACTCTGGCTCAGGCTATTAAAAATCAGCCACAAGTGTACCCGACAATAGACTTTCTCGCACTGAGAGAAAAAACCAACAGGCGAAAAAAAGGGATGCTCATAAGGCATCCCTTTGATTGACGCTAGCTAAGCATTTTATTTAGGCGTTTTTTCGCTGTCATTGTCCAAGACAGATCGACGACTCCAGTAACTCGCCAACAAGGAGCCTGAAATATTGTGCCAAACACTGAAAATCGTGCCAGGCAGAGCCGCCATTGGCGTAAAGAATTTCACCGCCAGCGCCGCCGCTAAACCTGAGTTCTGCAAACCGACTTCAAAAGCAATGGTACGACAGACCCGAGCATCAAACCCCAGCAAATAGGTTACCCAGTAACCTAAGGTCAAGCCAATCGCATTATGAAGAATCACCGCGGCCGCCACGATCAGACCCACTTGAACGATCTTAGACGCACTCAACGCCACCACAATGGCAATAATCAGCACAATGGCAAACATCGAAATATAGGGGAAAATCGGCTCAGCTTTGCGGACAAACTTTGAGAAGAAAGTGTTGATTAAAACACCCGCCGCCACAGGAAGAAGGACAATTTTAAACAAACTTATTAACATACCAGCGACGGGTACATCAACGCTTTGTCCTATCATTAACGATACTAAAAACGGCGTTAACACCACGCCAAGCAGAGTCGAAATCGCCGTCATAGAAATCGACAAGGCGGTATCGCCTTTGGCTAAATAACACATCACGTTTGATGATGTACCGCCCGCCACACTGCCAACCAGCAACATACCAACGGTTAATTCGGTATCAAAACCGAAGGCGAAAGCGACGCAAAACGCCGCAATCGGCATCACCAAAAATTGCAATAACACACCCACGCCCACCGCTTTGCGGTTCTTCAATACTTGCTTGAAGTCCGCAGGGCTTAAGGTTAACCCCATCGCCAACATAATGATGGTTAACAAGGGAACGATCTGAGCACTCAAGCCAGTGAATAAGCTCGGTTGAAAAAAGGCGACGCCCGAAAGCAATAAGGCCCAAAGGGGGAACAGCTGGATAACCATACGACAAGACTCCATTTATGTTGTCCGCTTGCGCCGCTAGTCACTCGACAAAAGCGGATCAACGACCACAATTCATTATTATTTACCCCAAAAATGGGAGCTGAATTGTAACCAAATGAAACCGGTTAAAATAGCGTTTATCTTTGCTTTTAACGTTATCGTTTAAGCTTCGCTGGCAAAGCCTTTCCTGCCGTTGTCATTTAAATCCGACCATTGAAAGCGTCCTTCCCACTCGGTTTCATAATGTTCTTCAGGAAAGTCATCCGGTGAGCGCCCTTGTTTAAAGTCTTGTGCGCATTGCTGTGCATAACGGCGGTTTTTTTCACAGCCCGGCGCCGCTGGAATGTACATGACATTGCCCCAGCCTTGTTGATGCTCAACGGGTTCGACGCCATGAATCAAGTCACAATGCCACCAAACGGAATCGCCTGCGTTCAGATCTGGGATTAAGGCTTTGGCACGCAATAACAAACTATGCCATTTTTCATCGACTGGCAGCACTCTTCTGGGCGACACACCACAAAGCTCGTCTTCTGGGACATCATCCAGTAATGGGCGAATCAATAAATAGGCCATCGCTGCAGGCAACGGAATGGTAAACAAGACACCTTGATCACGTTTGATGTCACACAAAGCGGTCCAGCCTTGAAAGGTACGAAAGGCCGAGCACTTAGTGGTCCCACCGACGTACTCATCAACCTCTGGGCGATAGGCCGCGTCCCAAGGATCGTATTGTTCATAATGCCCCGTTAAAAGGTGTCGAAATACCTTGTTATAAGCAGGCAGCAACCAACGTTCGAGCGCGCCAGAGTCCGTATGAGGCCCCAAACCGCCTGAGGTGGTACCTGGCGGGCGACGGCGAACTCGATCAGGATAAATGTAGCTCACGTTAGGATCAAACCATTGCTTACCCTCAGATTGCACTTTCCAGAAACCATTAAGGAAGGTTTGGACGGTATGCATACGCTCACTCTGACGCGCTTCCATCTGTGCTTTTGACCAATAAATGGGAAAAATTTCCGGCCTGGAAGCGCTCAAGGTGCCAAAGAAATCGTCTCCAGCGCCTCGGTATTGGTTGTCGAAATCGTTTTGCTCTACATACGTGACCAGTTCTTTATCCCAGGTTTTCGCCTGCGTGGCGGAAAAATGCTCGCGAACCACGACGCAACCGCGTTTTTTGATCTGTTCTCGCATGGCCTCGGTGAGCGTATTATGATGAATGTCATCAAAGGTCACCTCTGGCCATGCACTTCCACCCTCTGCTTGGGCACGTTCAATGTCTTCAATATCGGCTTCTAAATCCGCCATGATGCGCGCTATTAATGCGGGTACGTCACCAATTGAGGCGCGCCATGCCGATTTCATTTGGCGTATCGCCTGTGGGACATCATTTGGCAATTCAAAAGACGCCTGAATACGCTCGTTGGTTTTAGTTGTCATGAGACCTCCAATTAAATAAGTAAAGTTTCCTAACTTTATAAATCAGATTAATCTTCACTGACTTTTATGTAAAGTAAAATCTTTACCACGACCACAAGGATCGACCCAGTGCCAACGCCAATTGCTCATAAACCCAGCAGCCTCGCCATCAATACCGATCGAGCCTTTATTGGCTGCCTACTTGAGCACAAGGCACTTTCTAGGGCGGCCATCGCCAGCCTAACGGGCATCTCCAAACCCACAGTATCAGAATCGGCACAACGACTGCTTGCCCGCCAAGTGATCGTCGAATGCACCAGCAAAGACACTCAATCCTCAAAACGTCCATCCGTACTATACGAGCTAAATCGACAGCGTGGTGCCTCGCTGGCCATTGGGTTAGACGATGTTTCCACACAGCTGTGCTTATGGGATTTGCAAGGTAATGAACGCCTATCGCGCCACCTCCTTTACCCCGAGAAGCGATCGGCCGCAACCTATATTAAAGACTTACTAAACGCCATCCGCGAGCTAATTGAAACGGCCAAATTACCCTTGTTATCGATTGGCTTGTCGATTGCCGACCCGATCCACCCTAAAGACGGTACGGTCGTGAAAATGCCCAATTCTCCTTTTCCCGTGGCCCAAGAGATCGATTTCATCAAGCAACTGGAAACCGTTTTTCAATGCTCGGTGGTGATCGACAATGACGTAAACTGGGCAACCTTATCGGAACAAAAAACCAGCGAATTGAACAATTTTATCTATGTATTCCTTGGCCGTGGGATTGGTTGTGGTTTGTTTTTCGAACACACCTTGATACGCGGCCACAACGGCATGGCAGGGGAAATTGGCTATGTAACGTTACACACGGGTAAAACCCTACTGGAAGGCATTTATGACGACTCATTTTATGAAAATACGCTGAAACAACCGGCTCAAATTCCTTCATCACATATGTCACTGATTGCTCAAGCTATCCAGTCCACCGCGCAAATTACCCATCCAGAAGCCATTGTGCTGGGTGGCCCTTTGGCGAACAATCCGCTACTTCAGTCTTATATGGTCAAAGCCCTTGCACAGACATTGCCAAGCAGCGTCGTGTGTATGAGTCAGGCCCCAGACAATGCCCCCTTGTATGGCGCAGCCCAAGCGGCCCATGTGTTGATGCTCGTCTCGCTTGGAATCGTTAATGCAGAGGAAGGCTGCGCCCAATTTGGCTTTCATAAAATACACTTCGATCTACTGGATGATTAGCCCCTCTCCCCCTCAATAGAGGATGTCGCAAAACGACTTCCGTCGATCTTGTAGTCGTGCATTTATGCCGACAAAAAACTCGCCACGACAAATTTCGTCTTGTCGGGCTAAAGCCACGACCTACAAAACCCTATGTAAATGGCTAAATAACGTCACACGCCTGATCACGGCCGTACCTCCCTCATCCGGCCTACAAAACGTATCCAACCTTCGCTGACTACCTTCTGCGACACCCTCTCAATAACTAAGAGATAACCTCATCCAACAACAATAACTAATATAAGAACAATACCTAATATAAGAACAATACCTAACACAAGGGCATACCATGGCTCGATACTGAAAACGTCAGGACTGAAAATATTAAGACACTATGGATTTGAGTGTTTTTTCCATTTTCCGGTAGCTTAACGATTCCATTAAATGCGCTCGGGTGACGAGTGAGTCGTTGAGATCCGCCAAGGTGAGTGCCACTTTTAACACTCGATGATAGGCACGAGCGGAGAGTTTTAGTTTCTCCAAGGCTTGCTGCATAAATTGCTTGTCGTCGTCGCTTAACGCACATATACCTTCTAATTGACGACCACTTAACAAGGCGTTTTGCACACCTTGTCTTGCTCTTTGTCGTGCCACGGCTCTTTCCACGCGCTCCCGAACGCTGGCGCTGCACTCCCCTTCTTCCTGCGCATTGACTAACACATCAGACGGCAAAGGTGGCACTTCCACATGCAAGTCGATACGATCCAAAAACGGTGCTGAGAGTTTTTTGAGGTATTTTTGGCTGGCGCTGGATTGATAATAATCTTGTCCGCCATTATAGGCTTCGTTGCTGGCGTTCATTGCGGCAACCAGCTGAAAGCGCGCTGGAAAAGTGACTTGCCCGCGCGCACGGGAAATATGCACTTCGCCGTTTTCTAAGGGTTCACGCAGTACTTCTAATACCTTGCGGTCAAATTCAGGCAATTCATCCAGAAATAACACACCACAATGGGCCAACGAGGCTTCACCCGGCTTAGGAATGGAACCGCCACCAACTAACGCCGCCGCCGAACAAGAGTGGTGCGGCGACCGAAAAGGACGTTCAGACCAATACCAGTCGAGGCCCATTTTTCGCCCCGCTACCGATTGCACCGACGCCACCGCCAGCGCTTCGGCTTCTGTCATGGCGGGCATAATGCTAGGCAAACGGGATGCTAACATGGTTTTACCTGTGCCAGCCGGGCCAATAAATAGCAGGTTATGACCACCCGCAGCGGCGACTTCCAAGGCGCGCCTCGCTTGATATTGGCCTTTAACATCGCGCATGTCTTTATGGTCTAACGGCAAGGGCTCAGCGGGTTTTGACACACACGCTGGCAACTTACTTAAGTTTAGTAGATGAGCCGTGACTTGAGTAAGATGCTTGGCAAACACCGCGTCGCCTTCCACCAACGCCGCTTCTTGTTGGTTATCTTCGGGAAGAATCAATTGTCGGCTGGCATGATGACACGCAATCGCCGATGGCAATAAACCCGGCACCCCTCGAATATCGCCCGATAAGGCCAGCTCACCAATAAATTCCATATCGCGTAGATTCAATTCGCCCAGCTGTCCCGATGCGGCCAATACACTAATAGCAATGGCTAGGTCATAACGCCCACCTTCTTTGGGCAAATCCGCGGGCGCGAGGTTGATGGTGACTCTGCGGGTGGGAAATTCAAAATGACTGTTGATGATCGCGCTGCGTACGCGGTCTTTGGCTTCACGCACGGCGGCTTCAGGTAAACCGACGATATTTAAAGAAGGTAATCCGTTGGAGATGTGGGTTTCTACTGTCACTAAAGGGGAAGATACGCCAACACGGGCACGGCTGTAGATTGTGGCTAAACTCATAATCACTCCTTGATATGATCATTATTTCCGGTGAAAAGCGATCCAGCTCATCACAGGTTTCGTATATAAGACTCAATGTTTAATGAGATAACAAGATGGCTAGGCACCAAATCAACCCCAATAAGCTGCTTTTGTCCAAGTGGACATCCACCTCACCGCAACAAAAAGAAAAACATTTCATCGTCACTAAACTGATTAAAGACGAAGCTGGCATCGTCATAGAATGTCTTCTTGAAGCGGTGATCAACAAAAATCAGTATCAACTACCTTGGCAAACGCTGTCCTCGACTGAAAAATGGCAACAGGGCTGGAAATAAGCCCTTTATAAAAACCACTTAGTCGTTTTTCTCTAACGCATTCAGGCGCGCTTCTAATATCGCGAGTTTTTCACGGTATTTGGCCAACATAGCGGCTTGCACCTCAAACTCTTCACGGGTCACTAAATCCATTTTACTGAGTGTATTACGAGCGACATCGTGCAACTGCGCTTGAATTTCTTCCTTTGGCAGCTTGCCCAATGTTTCTGCCGCTTGCCCTAGGCCAGTACCAAGCTGTTTGATAAATTGATCTATCATGTGATTCCCATTTTTTGCATTCATAATGCTCAATAGTATAGAGGCCTATGTCAGGTGCAAACAAGTTCTGTACGCAGATCTTTGGCGAATGGCTTTGTATAGACGCAGTTTACAAACACAGCATGTCGTCTGACTGCCTATTTTTTGTGCATGAAATTGAAAACTGATCCATTTAATCATTACAAAACCGCTCGGCTGGGCATAAATCGCCCTCACCCCAGCGCAATTATTTTCTGATTTAAAGCAATGAGATAAAGGCCTTTAGATGAAATAGGCTGGGCTTTAAAGCGGAATACGCACCAATTAAATGCAACGTTTCGTCGTCACACCCCAATATGCCGCACGATATGAATTTATCGAGGGCTCTTTTTAATTTCAAAAAATCGACAAAATCCTTACAAAGCCCTTGTTCTATGGGCTAACCCATATGTGGCACGCATATTGAATAAGGCTAAGTACCTGCGATACGACAATAAAACTGACTTTTTAAGGAGACAGTGGGTATGAAGCTTATAACTGCCATCATCAAGCCATTTAAACTCGATGATGTTCGAGAAGCGCTTTCTGAAATCGGTGTTCAAGGTATCACCGTCACAGAAGTAAAAGGTTTCGGACGTCAAAAAGGCCACACAGAACTATACCGCGGCGCTGAATATGTCGTCGATTTTCTACCAAAAGTAAAAATCGAACTGGCCATTGCAGACGACATGACAGACCAAGTGGTTGAAGCCATTACAGGGGCGGCAAACACGGGCAAAATCGGCGACGGTAAGATCTTTATCGTCAACCTTGAACAAGCGGTTCGTATTCGTACCGGCGAGACAGGCGTCGAAGCGGTTTAATCACGGCTCGAATCATACAAGCCTTTAGGGGGGCGAAACATGCAAGATCAAATTTTTCACTTACAATATGCCATGGACACCTTTTACTTCTTGGTGTGTGGTGCACTGGTTATGTGGATGGCGGCGGGATTTGCCATGTTGGAAGCGGGTCTAGTACGCGCCAAAAACACCACGGAAATTCTTACTAAAAACGTGGCACTATTTGCTATTTCTTGCATCATGTATTTGGTGTGTGGTTACTCCATCATGTATGGCGGCACTTGGTTTCTCAGCGGTATTCAAGAGGTCGATGTGGCTTCTACTTTGACGGATTTTGCAGGTCGTGAAGGGGGCTTCGAAGGCGGTTCTATTTACGCTGGGGCGGCTGACTTCTTCTTCCAAGTGGTGTTCGTCGCGACGGCCATGTCTATCGTATCAGGCGCGGTTGCGGAACGCATGAAGCTATGGGCATTCCTAGTGTTTGCAGTGGTCATGACAGGTTTCATCTACCCAATGGAAGGCAACTGGACGTGGGGCGGCGGTTCTGTATTCGGTATATTTAGCCTTGGTGACTTAGGTTTCACTGACTTCGCTGGTTCCGGTATCGTCCATATGGCAGGTGCCTCTGCTGCATTAGCGGGTGTGTTGGTACTGGGCGCTCGTAAAGGCAAATACGGCCCTAACGGCGAAGTACGTGCCATTCCTGGCGCTAACTTACCACTGGCGACGCTGGGTACCTTTATCCTTTGGATGGGTTGGTTCGGTTTCAACGGTGGCTCGGTGCTAAAACTGGGCGACATCGGCAACGCAAACTCGGTGGCTATGGTGTTTTTGAATACTAACGCAGCCGCAGCGGGTGGTGCCATTGGTGCCTTGATTCTAGCTCGTATTCTGTTTGGCAAAGCGGATCTTACCATGCTTCTAAACGGCGCATTGGCTGGCTTGGTTGCCATCACCGCAGGCCCTGATACACCGTCTGCATTAGGTGCAACGCTTATCGGTCTAGTGGGTGGTTTGATTGTTGTGGTGTCTATTCTGACCCTAGACAAGCTTAAAATCGACGATCCAGTGGGCGCGATCTCTGTTCACGGTGTGGTCGGTCTTTGGGGCTTGTTAGCGGTACCATTAACAAACGACGGCACGACATTCGGCGGACAAATCGCGGGTGCGTTGACCATCTTCGTTTGGGTGTTCTTCACAAGCTTGGTGGTTTGGCTAGTGATTAAAGCCATCATGGGGGTTCGAGTAACGGAAGAAGAAGAATACGAAGGCGTTGATTTATCTGAATGCGGTATGGAAGCATACCCTGAATTCAGCAAAAATTAGTCGCACGTCGTAAACTCTCACTCGCTTTAATACAAGACCCTCGCCTCGGCGGGGGTTTTCTATTTCTATCGCCTATCTGCAAATGAGTTTTACGCCTTTCACCTACTTCCCTGCTCCGATACGCGTTATCATGGCTGATACATAAGACCGATTTATAGGGGCCAATATGCACGACGATTTACATTTAACCATTCGTAACCTTACCAATGATGATTACGATGAAATAAAAGTACTCATGGATAAGGTCTATCATGACATTGGTGGTTCATGGCCGAAACATACCATCCATCAATTGATCAAAGACTTCCCAGAAGGGCAAATTTGCTTAGAAGACCATGGCAAAATTGTTGGCCTCGCCCTCTCGGTTCAAGTCAGTTACCAGCGTTTTAGTAACCCACACACTTATGATGACTTGGTTGATCAGAAAGAAAATATTTTAAATGACGCCACCGGTGATGCCATGTATGGCTTAGACGCCCTAATCGCGCCTGAATACCGCGGCTATCGTCTTGGTCGTCGTCTTTACGAAGCCCGAAAAGAGCTGTGTCGTCAGCACAATTTGCGCGCCATTTTAGCCGGTGGCCGTATTCCTAATTACCACGAACATGCCCACGAAATGAGCGCGGCGGAATACTTAGAAGCGGTTCGTGAACGTAAAATTTATGACCCTATTTTAACCTTCCAATTGTCTAACGACTTCCAAGTCACGCGCTTGTTAAAACGCTACATGCCAGAAGATGAAAAATCGCAAGGTTACGCCACCTTATTGGAATGGAAAAACATCTTCTTCGAACCAGACACCAACGTCATTCGTTCGCGTAAAACCCAAGTGCGCATTGGTGCCATTCAGTGGCAAATGCGTGAAGTGGAAAGCGTTGACGAGCTATTAAAGCAAGTCGAATACTTTATCGACGCCGTGTCCGATTACAAAAGTGACTTTGTTTTATTCCCTGAATTTTTCAACGCCCCCCTAATTGGTTTAAGCCCAGACCAAAGCAATCAAACTGAGGCGATTCGCTTTTTGGCAAGCTTTACGGAACGCTTTATCAATGAAATGACACAATTCGCGGTCAGCTACAATATCAACGTGATTACGGGTTCTATGCCGGTGATTGAAGACGAGATTGTTTATAATGTCAGTTATTTGTGTCGTCGTGACGGCACGGTAGAAGAACAAAAGAAAATCCACATTACGCCCCACGAACGCCGTGACTGGGTTATCGAGGGTGGCAATGAACTGCGCGTGTTTAACACCGATGCCGGTCGAGTCGGCATCTTGATTTGTTATGACGTGGAATTCCCTGAATTAGGTCGATTACTGGCCGAGCAAGACATGGACATCTTGTTTGTGCCTTTCTGGACCGACACCAAAAATGGCTATTTACGCGTACGTCGTTGTGCTCAAGCCCGCGCCATTGAGAACGAATGTTATGTGGTGATTTGTGGTAGCTGTGGCAACTTGCCACAAGTGGAAAACCTAGACATTCAGTATGCGCAAAGCTCTGTTTTCTCGCCTTCAGACTTTTCTTATCCACACGATGCCGTGATGGCGGAAACCACGCCCAACACAGAAATGATCATGTTCTCAGATTTGGATCTGGATAAACTGAAACTGACTCGCAGCGAAGGGTCAGTCAACAATCTTAAAGATCGTCGCACCGACCTTTACTCAGTAAATTGGAAAAAACAAAAGTAAGGTCTAGCACGTGATAACATGGACGTTATTACACACTCCTATTTTAGGATCATAATGCAGACTTTAAAGGCGCTTTCTAGCGTCTTTTTAATGACACTAAAGCATGACTAAAGAGACTCTCATGGCCAAAGCAAAAACCGCTTTTGTATGCAATGAATGTGGCGCAGACTACGCCAAATGGCAAGGGCAATGCCAAGCCTGCAGCGCATGGAACTCCTTATCTGAAATCCGCCTGACAGCAGGAAAAACCTCTGCACGCGTCGCTGCGAACCAAGACCCTCGCTACCAAGGCTATGCTGGAGCCATCACTGGCATTCAGAATTTATCCGATATTGATTTAGGTGACGTACCTCGCTTTAGTTCTGGCGCAAATGAATTCGACCGCGTATTAGGCGGCGGGTTGGTGCCCGGTGGCGTGGTGTTAATAGGCGGCTCACCTGGCGCAGGGAAAAGCACCCTGTTACTGCAAACCATGTGCTGGCTCGCGCAACAACAAAGTGCGCTTTATGTCACCGGCGAAGAATCGCTTCAACAAGTGGCCATGCGCGCACTGCGCCTTGGCCTGCCGACGCAAAACCTAAAAATGCTGTCGGAAACCAATGTGGAAGCGATTTTAAACATCGCCCAGCAAGTCAAACCCAAGGTCATGGTGATCGACTCGATCCAAGTGATGCATTTGGACGGCGTAGAATCCGCACCCGGTAGCGTGTCACAAGTGCGAGAAAGCGCCGCCGTCTTAACCCGCTTTGCCAAGCAAACCCAAACTGCCGTCTTGCTGGTGGGTCATGTCACTAAAGACGGCACACTCGCTGGACCCAAAGTCCTTGAGCACATGGTGGATTGCTCTGTGCTACTCGAAGGCTCTGAAGACTCGCGTTTTCGTACTCTTCGCGGCATGAAAAACCGCTTTGGCGCCGTTAATGAGTTGGGCGTTTTTGCCATGCTCGAAAACGGCTTAAAAGAAGTGAAAAACCCTAGCTCTATTTTCTTAAACCGCAGTAAACATCCCGCGGCAGGCAGCCTAGTGATGGTGGTTTGGGAAGGCACACGACCATTATTGGTGGAGCTGCAGGCACTGGTTGATGATTCCGCCCTAGGCAACCCAAGGCGAGTGACCGTGGGCTTTGACCATAATCGCCTCGCCATGCTGTTGGCGGTTTTACACAAGCACGGCGGTCTACTGACATCCGACCAAGATGTGTATCTAAACGTAGTGGGCGGCGTGAAAGTATTGGAAACCAGCGCCGATCTCGCCGCCATCGCCGCGGTGGTGTCTAGCTTCCGTGATCGAGTCTTGCCCCATGATTTGGTGGTGCTGGGGGAAGTCGGTTTGTCTGGTGAAATTCGCCCGGTGCCGTCAGGACAAGAACGCATCAGCGAAGCCGCTAAACATGGCTTTACCAGAGCCGTAGTGCCCAAAGCCAACTGCCCGAAAAAACCCATTGAAGGCATGAAGGTGATTGGGGTTGAACGTTTATCAGAAGCGCTTGATGCGATTTTTGAGCATTGATAGTTAAAAATCAAAAAGATCGGCGATTGGTTCGTCTTCCATGCCGTATGGCAGCGCCTTAGCGGAGTCGGCTGCCAATCGATCTTGTCGGGCTTTTAATAGCCGAGCCCGACGCAGTTTGCATAAATCAAGCACATGATGACGCGCTTCATCCGATAAAGAAAACCAGTGAAAGCGCTCTTCTCGACTGCGCAGGCATCCCTTGCAAAAGCCTTTTTTACTGTTTTCACACACGCCTCGACAGGGGCTTTCTATGGTAAACAGTTCTATTTGTTCCATACCCCCTCCCGCTTTACAGCTTATTCTGTGGCAAGTTGAAAGTCATAGACCTCTTCTGGTGACAGAAAATACACTCGGTCCGCTGGCGCCGCGTCTAAAGAAAACCAATAAAAGCTTTCAGGAACGCCCATTTCCAGATAAAAATTCACATAGACTGCGTGCACTGGATCTGTCTTATTGAGATTGATGGCTTTCAGTCTAGTCCCGTCTGACCAAGTATGTACGCCCACACCAGCACCTGCACCAATGCTGCGTTCAACGCCACCTAAAAATAGATCGACACCACCAGAAAGCACATAACCGGTCGATGCAATGTGAGTATTCAAACCAAGCCGACGAATCAGACGTGCGCCTTCCATTGTGGCTTGCTGGTCAACGGACCCTGGCACATCCACCAATATCAAATCGGTTACATTCGGGTATTTACGCACCAAACCACTCAATTGCTCAACAAGATCGCGGCCCAACACACCGGATAAATAAGCAGAATTGCCATCCATTTCGATAGTCAGTTGTCCTTCAACCTGAGTACGTTTAGCCGCGTCAAACGGCGCAGCGCAACCCGCCAACGCTGTCACCGACAACATCACCAATAACGACGGAAACCATTTCACCGCCGTTAAAGGGAAAAACTTGATCGCCATAGAAGATCCAACTTAAATTAAAAACACGCTTAGATTACGCAATAATAGACCATAAAAAAATAGCCACCCATAGAAAAATGGGCAGCTATTAAAAAGCACGTCTAATGAAATAGAAATGCCCGGGACAAAAACCCTGGTTTAGGAGGGAAAAGAGAAGCTCTTGCCCTCTCGCACCCCAGCCGAAGGCCAGCGCTGAGTAATGGTTTTGCGCTTGGTGTAAAAGCGTACTGCGTCAGGGCCGTAGGCGTGTAAATCCCCAAACAAAGAACGCTTCCAACCACCAAAGCTATGATAAGCAACAGGCACAGGTAAAGGCACATTAATCCCTACCATGCCCACTTCAATATGATCAGAGAAGTAACGTGCGGCCTCGCCATCACGGGTGAAGATGCAAGTACCGTTGCCGTATTCATGCTCGTTAATCAGGGTCATGGCTTCTTCCATGGTTTCGACTCGAACCACTTGCAACACAGGACCAAAGATTTCTTGTTGATAACTGTCCATGTCTTTAGTGACGCCATCAATCAAGGTCGCGCCAACAAAAAAACCATTTTCATAGCCCGACACTTTAGGAGATCGGCCATCGACCACCACCGTGGCGCCTTGAGATTCGGCACTGTTAATAAACCCCACCACCTTGTCTTTGTGCTCTTTGGTGATGACAGGGCCAAAATCATTGCTTTTGTCTGAGCATTCGCCCACTTTCAGCGGCTTCATCGCGGCGGCCATTTTGCTAACCAGAGCGTCGCCTGCCGCTTTACCGACGGCAACCGCCACAGACAAGGCCATACAACGCTCGCCAGACGAGCCAAACGCCGCGCCCAATAATTGACTAACCACGTTATCCATGTCCGCATCGGGCATCACAATGGCGTGGTTTTTCGCGCCGCCCAGCGCTTGGCAACGTTTACCATTCGCACTGGCTTTGCTGTAAATGTATTCCGCAATCGGCGTGGAACCGACAAAACTCACCGCTTTCACACGTTTGTCTTCTAATAAAGTATCTACCGCGACCTTGTCGCCATTAACCACGTTGAACACGCCAGCAGGCAACCCCGCTTCATGCAGTAACTCAGCGATAAACAACGCGGTACTTGGATCACGCTCGGAGGGTTTTAAGATAAAGGTATTGCCGCACACAATCGCCATCGGAAACATCCACAAAGGCACCATGGCAGGGAAATTAAAGGGGGTAATACCAGCGACCACACCGAGCGGTTGAAATTCACTCCACGAGTCGATGTTTGGCCCGACGTTTTTGCTGTACTCGCCTTTTAGCAATTCTGGCGCGCCACATGCGTACTCGACGTTTTCTATGCCACGCTGTAACTCTCCCGCCGCGTCATGGCAAATTTTGCCATGCTCCGCGCCGATCAACGCACAAATCTTATCGGCATGCTTTTCCAATAATGCTTTGTAGTTAAACATAATACGAGCACGTTTTAACGGCGGTGTATTTCGCCAGTCTGGGTACGCCGCTTGAGCCGCTGTAATCGCTTCTTCAACCGTTTCACGAGAGGCAATAGCCACTTTTTTTGCAACCGTGCCAGTGGCTGGATTAAACACATCCTGAGTGCGTTCGGCTTGCTCTGAATAATGACCGTTAATCAAATGTCTGATGATTTCCATAGGGCTTCCTATCTATTAAAAGAGACTGTGTATTGACTCTACTATGCCTGAGACATAAATTATAAAAATCTGAATCTATTAACGCTTAGTTAATCATTTAATTAACTTTAAACGCCATCAAAATAACCTGATGAGAACAAGATGAAACAATTTCACAGCCAAATAAGTGACGCCGATTTACGCATATTACGCATTTACCGCACCGTAGTAGAATGTGGCGGATTTTCCGCCGCGGAAGTTGAGCTTAATATCAGCCGGGCCGCGATTAGCATTGCCATATCAGACTTAGAAACCCGCTTAGGCTTTCGGCTTTGCCAGCGTGGACGGTCTGGTTTTTCGCTCACCAACGAAGGCAGTCAAGTCTATGACTACACTTTGCAGCTTTTATCGTCGATAGATGACTTTAGAACCAACATCAACGCCCTCCACCAGCATTTAAAAGGCGCGCTCAATATCGGTATTACCGACAACCTAGTCACGCTTCCTCATACTCGTATTACGCGAGCATTGGCCGGACTGAAAGACAAAGGTCCGCAGGTCAATATCAACATTCGCATGATTCCCCCTACCGATGTAGAAAGAGGCGTGCTCGATGGTCGGCTGCATATTGGCATTGTGCCGGACCTGAAAATTCTCAGCGGTTTGGATTACCATCACCTTTACGAAGAAGAATCCAAGCTCTATTGCAGCGATACACACCCTCTGTTTGAGTTAGCAGACAGCAAAATATCAAAAACTCAGTTAAAAGACTTTGACGCGGTACTTCCGGCTTATGCCCAAACCCCTGACATAAAAGCGCAACACCAACCTCTTAGCGCAAGCGCCACTGCCACCGACCGAGAAGGCATTGCTTTTTTGATTTTAACAGGCCGTTACATTGGCTTCTTACCCGATCACGTGGCAGAACGCTGGGTGCGAGACGGTAGAATGAAGACCATTTTGCCAACAGAATGTCATTACATTACACAATTTTCCGCGATCACTCGAAAAGGCGCACGAACCAACCTCATCTTGGCAACCTTTTTAAAGGAATTAGAAAAAACACAGTAAGATATTCATCAATAGCATATCTTTCATATATATTTAAAAATTCATATCCTTAGGTAAGAGATATAAAATGGATTCATTCTAGTCTAAAAACCTTCCTACTATACGGAGCCATAAATGAAGCGCGCAAAGCGAAACAACATAATAATGAGTGCCACATTAGCCGCATCATTATTCTTAACAGCCTGCTCATCCGATCAAAATGAAGACACGGTTGTGGAAAAGGACATTGTCCGCCCGGTCAAACTGATTACCATCGAATCCACCGATGCGATTAATATCCGCCGCTTCCCAGCAGAGTTAAAAGCCAGCGAAGAAGCCGACTTGGCGTTTCGTGTTGGCGGCCAATTGATGCAACTAAACGTTGTTTCAGGACAACGCGTTAAAAAAGGCGAACGATTGGCGTCACTTGATACAACCGATTTCAAACTGCAGGTTGAGCTGGCACAAGCGAACCAGTATTTAGCCGAAGCACAATTCAAACGTATTCAGACCATTTTCAAACAGAACGCCACCACAAAGTCGGAATATGATTCAGCCAAAGCGTCATTGGATCAGGCCAATAACGCCTTACAGTCGTCCAAAAATCAGCTTAATTACACTCAGGTTTTCGCGCCGTTTGATGGCGTTATTGCGTCAGTAAGCACCGAAAATTTTCAGTATGTCAGCGCCACTCAAACCCTCATGCACATTCAAAACATTGACCAGCTTGATGTTGAGTTCCAAGTGCCTGAAAGTCTTGTCGTCAGTATCAAAAGTACCCATGCAGATTACATGGCAAATGTCGTGGTCGATGTTGCGCCCAAGGAAAAGCTTTACGGCACCTATAAGGAACACAACACCACGCCAGATGACACCACAATGGCTTACAACGTCACCTTAAATTTGATTAAAAAGCCCTCTGTCGAACAGACTTTATTACCCGGCATGACCGCCAATGTCGACATTGACCTTAGTACGATTTTGGGCAAAGAAAAGCACATTACCGTTCCTGTCGAGGCCGTTCTTCGCCATGAAGATACCAGCACAGGGCAATCCAATAGTAGTGTTTGGGTATTCAACAAGGACACACAAAAAGTAGAGAGCCGCACCGTTACACTAGGGGCATTGCTGGACGACCAAGTCGAAATCACTTCTGGGCTGAGCGCTGGTGAGCAAATTGTGGCGGCGGGAGTTTACAGCCTCACCGATTCTATGCACGTACGCCCTTGGACACGTGAGCGAGGTCTATAATGGATATTGCAGCCTATTTTATAAAGCGTAAAGTCACCAGCTGGATGGTTACCCTGATTTTATTAATCGGTGGCATCATCGCGTTTACCAACTTAGGGCAACTTGAAGACCCTGAGTTTACCATCAAGGATTCTTTGGTTATCACTTACTACCCTGGTGCGTCACCAGAACAAGTAGAAGAAGAAGTCACTTATCCTATTGAACGCGAGCTGCAAAATCTGCCTTACGTAGATAAAATCACCTCGACCTCAAAAGCGGGCTACTCTAAAGTTCAGCTCACCATTAAAGACACTTATCGCGCCCAAGAACTAAAGCAAATTTGGGACGAAGTACGCAAAAAAATCCGTGATATTTCCGGCAATTTCCCCGCTGGCGTTGCAACGCCTGTCGTTGTGGATGATTTCGGTGATGTATACGGTGTCATGTTGGCCATCTATGGTGAAGGCTACCCCTACAAAGATCTAGAAAACTACGTTGACTATGTTAAACGCGAATTAGTACTCGTTGACGGCGTGGCCAAAGTAACAGTGGCGGGTGAGCAAGACGAGCAAGTAACGATTGAAATATCTCGCTCTAAACTGACCAATATGGGGATTTCACCTAGCCAACTAGAAAGTCTTCTGAAAAATCAAAACAGCGTCTCCAATGCCGGCAAGGTAAAAGTGGGCAGCGAATACATTCGCATTAGCCCAACAGGAGAGTTCCAAGATATTTCTGAGTTAGAAAACCTGATTGTTGGCACGCCCATTGATGGCAACCTTATCCGTTTAAAAGACATCGCTACGATTAAACGCGAATACGTTGAACCCAGAACACATATTGTTGGATTTAATGGTTCTAAGTCATTGTTATTAGGCGTTTCTTTTTCTTCCAATGTGAACGTTGTTAAAATTGGGGCAGCGTTAGAAGAAAAAATTGCCGAGTTAGAATACCAACAACCGGTTGGTTTAAGCATGGATCCCATCTACTTTCAGTCAAAAGAAGTAGACCGCTCTGTGTCTAACTTTTTGCTAAACCTAGCAGAAGCCGTTGGTATCGTTATTCTGGTACTTTTGGTGTTTATGGGCATTCGCTCAGGTATCTTGATTGGCATCATTTTGTTGTTGACCATTCTTGGCACTTTCATCGTGATGGATTACTTCAAAATCAACCTGCAGCGCATCTCTTTAGGGGGCTTGATTATCGCCTTAGGGATGCTGGTCGATAATGCCATTGTGGTGACCGAAGGTGTCCTTATTGGCATGCAAAGAGGCATGACAAAACTGCAAGCCGCCAGCGCTGTGGTCAAACAAACCAAGTGGCCGCTACTCGGTGCGACAGTGATTGCTATCACGGCGTTTGCCCCGATTGGATTGTCGCCAGATGCCGTAGGCGAATTTGTTGGCTCGCTTTTTTATGTGTTGTTAATTTCACTGTTCCTTAGCTGGATTACAGCCATCACCTTAACGCCGTTTTTCTGTGATCTATTTTTCAAAGAAAGCATCGCAGCGGCAAACCAAGACTCAAGCGATACAGACGTATCAATTGACCCTTACCAAGGCTTTATCTTCACCGCCTATAAGTGGTTATTAGACAAGGCAATGCACTATCGCTGGACGACCGTTGTGTTGTTAATAGCCTCACTCTTGGTATCAGGTTGGGCGTTTCAATTTGTTAAACAAGCTTTCTTCCCGCCGTCAACGACACCGATGTTCTACATGGACATCCAAATGCCAGAAGGCACGCACATTGAAGACACCTATCAAAAAGTGCAGAGTATTGAGCAAGACCTACTAAAAGATGACCGTATTGAAAGCGTGACATCAACAACAGGACAAGGCGCATTGCGCTTTATGCTGACCTACGAAGCGAAGCAAGCCAACAACAGCTACGCGCAGTTTATTGTGCGTACCACTGACAAAGACGTCATTCCCGCGCTGCTCGAAGAGCTTTATTACAAGATGCAAGAAGAGCACCCTGAACTGGAAGTCAAACTGCAGCGTTTGCAGTTGGGCCCCTCAACTGGTGCCAAACTTGAAACGCGAATCAGCGGCCCTGACCCAAAAGTATTACGCCAAGTCAGTACGCAGATCCAGCAAATTTATCGCGACGATGGCGGGCTTGAAAACATCAAAGATGACTGGCGTCAGCCCGTTAAAGTGCTGCGCCCTATCTTTAATGATGCTCAGGCTCGACGTTTAGGGATCAGCAAAACGGAACTAGACGACGTGCTGTTAACCAACTTTACCGGCTCCCAAATTGGCCTGTATCGTGAAGGCACGGACCTTTTGCCAATCGTGCGCAAAGCACCCGCGAACGAGCGCGTGTCGATTGATCAAATCCGTGACTTACAAATTTACAGTCCAGCATCGGGCTCATATGTCACCTTATCCACCCTAGTGTCAGGCTTTGAAACCGTATGGGAAGATCCGATTATCGAGCGTCGTGACCGTAAGCGCACGATTACAGTCATGGCAGACCCTAAAATCTTAGGCGATGAAACCGCGATGTCGATTTTCGGCCGCACCCGTGGCGCCATAGAGGAAATTTCATTACCGCCGGGTTACACATTAGAATGGGGTGGCGAGTACGAAAGCAGCACCGATGCGCAGGCCAATATTTTCAGCGCCTTACCCATGGGTTACCTGTTTATGTTCATCATCACCATCTTATTGTTTAACTCAATTCGAGTACCACTGACGATCTGGTTCTGTGTGCCATTAGCATTAATCGGTGTCTCTACCGGACTGCTGGTGATGAACTCAGCGTTTAGTTTTATGGCGCTACTTGGCTTTTTGAGTCTTTCCGGTATGACGGTCAAAAATGGCATCGTACTGGCCGACCAAATCAATTACGAGCTTGAGCAAGGCACAGAGAAGTATGAAGCCATCTTCAACTCCGCTGTGAGCCGTGTTCGACCCGTTTGTATGGCGGCGGTAACAACGATTCTTGGTATGGTACCATTACTTTTTGATGGCTTCTTTGAAGGCATGGCCGTGGTTATTTCGTTTGGCTTAGCCTTTGCGACCATTTTGACCCTAATCGCTGTACCGGTTTTCTACACGTTGCTGTTCCGCGTCAAATATCGCCACCACAGCGAATTCGATTGATCCTTAGCTCCTCTGGTAGCCCCTTAGTGCCTTTAACAGCGCTAAAGGGCTTGATTTACAATTCCGCTATTTTATCGAGAAAATTATGCACCTAGACGATATTTTAAAGCTGGACATAAAATTACTCGTTGCTTTCGTCACCATCATGGAAGAAAGCAGTGTGTCACGGGCCGCAGAACGACTGAATGTAACGCAGCCGGCCCTCAGTAAAAGCCTGCAAAGACTGCGAGAACTTTTTAAAGACTCGCTGTTTACTCGTCAAGCCTATGGATTAACACCGACCGCTAGAGCATCGGAGTTGCACGATCTGATTCAGCCTATTCTCAGCTCCTTGTCTGAGTTAATGAGCCCAAACTCACTGGACTTAAAAACCCTAGACCGACGTTTTAAATTACGCGCTGACGAAGGTGATTTAGAAAATTTCATCGAGCCCCTACTGGCGTCTTTGCAATATCAAGCGCCAAAACTACGCTTGTCTATCAGCTCATGGGGGGACTCCCAAGTTGATGAGCTGGTGTCTGGCAATGTCGACCTTGGCATCATGCGCATTAGCGATACGCCAGGAAACATACGCAATAAGCTTATCGGCTATATGGAAGCCTGTATTGTTCTCAGTGAAGCGCATCCCTTGTTCCACAAAGACGAAGTGACATTAGACGAATTGTTGTCTCACAAAGTCGTGACGCATCATTTGCGCAGTCACCGTAGCAGTTCGTTTTCAAAAACGGAGCAGAAGCTCAAACAAATGGGACACATAATACAACCCAGCCTAGAAACGGATAGCTTAATGGTCGCCATGCAGGCCGTAAAACGCGGTATGGCCTTGGTTACCTCACGTTCAATTGGCGATTTGTTTTTGCAGGTTATGTGCGAAAAAGCCCACTTTTATCCAGTAAAGCTGTTACCCATCCCCGAGGAAGTGTTGGGGCTGGATGAATATAATGGGCGTCACCCGATTCATATCTTCTGGCATGAGCGCTTTAATAACGACCTTGCACACCGCTGGCTAAGGGAGCAAATTATTTACTTCATGCGTGAATCTCCTTGGATGCACCCACCAACATAATAACCACTTTTTCAGTTTATCCCCCGTCACGTTCGGCTCTTAACCAATCGAAGCGGGGGATATGCTCGCCATTGATAGTCACGGTCTCTTGAAACATGGTTAACGGTCTGGCCCACCAACCAAATTCGCCATACAGCGCTTGGTAAATCACCAATTCTTCGTTTGTTTCACTGTGTTTGGCCACTCGTTCTACCCAATACAGCGCGCCCTTATAATGCTGATAAACACCTGTTTTCATCACTCTCATCTCCGTATATTTTAAAAAAATCGACAAAACAACCTAAAACCCAGAAAAACCTGTCGCAAATACGAAAGTCTCTCTCTTACGCCACCCTATCCAACTCGGTAATAATAGCCAGTAAATGACGAATAACGAACCATAGGCTTTTTATATGTATCTCGTACGACCAGCGGATTTTGCAGACCTTCCGGCATTAGAGCGTCTTGCGCAACAAGCCGGAATAGGGATAACCAACTTTCCAGCCAACCGTGAGCGGCTGAACGATAAAATAGCCTCATCACGACGCTCATTGCAAACCGATGTTATCCAGCCCAGCGACGAATCCTACTTGTTCGTTTTAATCGACACCAGCAAAGACGAGATAGTTGGCTGTTGTGGTATTGATGCCATGGTGGGAGTCGACACACCATTTTACAGCTATCGCATCGATGAGGTCGTACACGCCTCGCCACAATTACAAATCCACAACCGTATTCCGGCGCTTTTTTTATGCCACGACTACAGCGGAACCAGCCGGATGATAGCCCTAGTGATAGATAAGGCCCATCAAAATCACACTGCCATGTCACTGCTATCAAAGGCTCGTTTACTTTTTATTGCGCGCTACCCAGAGCGTTTTACAACACGTTTATTTGTTGAATTACGAGGCGAAAGCGACAAACACGGCTATTCCGCTTTTTGGGACGCATTGGGAAAGCACTTTTTTTCCATGGACTTTAAAAAAGCCGACTATCTTTCAGGTGTGAGCAATAAACATTTTATCGCGGAACTCATGCCGCGTTATCCGATTTATGTGCCGACACTACCAGAAGCAGCCCAAGATGCCATTGGCGTCGTACATGAAGATTCCAGTCAAAGTACCGACATTTTATTGGCTGAGGGCTTTGAGTTTCGCGGTTACGTAGACATTTTTGATGCTGGCCCTACCTTGGAAGCCAGAACCGAAAGCCTCCACACAATCGCACAGCAAACCATGGGAAAAGCCTTAACATTAACGGAAAACAGCCAAGGCCCGATGCACCTCATCTCAACGGGGCACTTAGAAACATTTCGCGTCACCGCCGCGCCCGCCGAACCTCAAGTTGCCGGGCTGGCATTAGAAAAAACCACCTTAGAGAGACTGGCGGTTTCGTCTGGAAGCCGTATCCAATGGGTCGCACTGTAAATAATCATTCGCTCTACAGAAGAGCACATAAAAGTAGAAGAGGAAAACCATCATGATGGTCATACGCCCTATTTGTCAAAATGACCTAAAGTCACTTTATCGACTCGCAGAAAAAACAGGCATCGGTTTTACCTCTCTGGTTGCCGATGAAGCGGTACTGCAGAAAAAAATCGCTGGCGCAGTACGCTCTTTCGCCAAAGAAACGATCACCACCCCCAACAATGAAGACTACCTAATGGTGCTTGAAGACACGACCACGGGCGATGTGGTCGGCACTTGCGGCATATTGTCCACGGTGGGGCTCGATGAACCCTTTTACAGCTACCATCTGGGCACCATCACGCACGCATCAAGGGAGCTTGGCGTTCACAATGCGGTTCCGACTCTGATACTGAACAATGATTTCACCGGTTGCAGCGAAATCTGTACGCTGTTTTTAGAAGAAGACTACCGTCATTCAAAAAATGGCCAATTTCTTTCCAAAGCACGCTTTATGTTTATGGCGCAATTCCCTGAGCGTTTTACCGAGAAAGTCTTTGCTGAAATGCGCGGTGTCAGCGACGAAAATGGCGTATCGCCGCTTTGGGAAAGCTTAGGACGTCATTTTTTCTCCATTGACTTCAAAGAAGCGGATGAATTGACTTCGCAAGGTAACAAACAATTTATTGCCGAACTGATGCCAAACAACCCAGTTTACGTGAACTTATTACCCAAAGACGCCCGCGATGTGCTCGGTCAAGTTCACCAAAACACCATTCCAGCCAGACGCTTATTAGAGCAAGAAGGCTTCCGCTATGAAAACTACGTCGACATTTTTGATGGCGGCCCAAGTTTAGAAGCCCGAGTACAAGATATAAGAGCCGTGCGGGACAGCCGTTTGTGCTTAGCGAATATTCGCGCCACAAACGATGCTGAACAACCAAAAGGTATCGGTGAAGGAAATTACTATCTGGTGTCAAACGCTAAGGTCGAAGCATTTCGCTGCATTCTCGTGCAACGCTCAACACCGCCTGGCAGCGCCATGACCTTAACGCAAGACGAAGCAGACAATCTCTGCATCACCAACAAAGAACCCGTGCGCATCGTAGAGCTGTCTCCCTACTCACGATAAGCGATTCAATACTGTTGCACGAATTAGAAGGAGTTCTCATGAAACAAGCACACTATATCAACGGACAATGGCTATCAGGTGACGGACACTCTCTACGCTCTATTGATCCTGCCGATGCCAGTGTCGTATGGCAAGCCAACAGCGCGTCAGCTGATCAAGTTGACCTAGCAATCAATGCAGCTAGAAATGCCTTTCCGGCATGGGCCAACCGCCCGCTAGCGGAGCGTTTAAGCATCATTGATGCCTTCGCTGAGCTCGTCAAAACACACAGTGAAGAAATCGCCACCATCATCAGCCGAGAAACGGGTAAACCCATTTGGGAAACACGCACCGAAGCCGCCGCCATGATAGGCAAAGTTGCTATTTCAACACAGGCTTATCATGAAAGAACGGGGGATAAAACCACGCCCATGCCCGGTGCTACGGCTCGTTTACGCCATCGTCCTCACGGCGTTGTGGCGGTATTTGGCCCTTACAATTTCCCGGGGCACTTGCCTAACGGCCACATAGTTCCCGCTCTTATCGCCGGTAATAGCGTGGTGTTTAAGCCCAGTGAGCAAGCCCCAGCGACATCGGACCTGATTATCCAACTATGGGAAAAAGCAGGCTTGCCTGCGGGTGTGCTTAACCTGATTCAAGGCGAAAGAGACACGGGCGTTGCGTTGGCGAATCACTCAGGAATTGACGGGCTTTTCTTTACCGGCAGCCCACAAGTCGGCCACATTTTGCATAAAGACTTTGCGGGACAGCCAGGTAAAATTTTAGCGCTCGAAATGGGCGGCAACAACCCTCTTTTGGTATCAAAAAACATTGCCGACCAACGTGCTGCAGTGCATGAGATCATCCAATCAGCGTTTATCTCTGCCGGTCAACGCTGCACCTGTGCTCGGCGTTTATTGCTCCCTACTGGCGAACTTGGCGATGCGATTTTACAAGCACTGGTCAACGCCACTAAAGCATTAAAAATTGATCGCTTTGATGCGGATGAACAACCTTTCATGGGGCCTGTCGTGTCGGCACAAGCCGCAGATGGTCTGCTGCAAGCTTACCAAAAGCTTATTAAACTAGGCGCCACACCCATCTTAGAAATGACACGTGGCGATAGCCAAACCGGCTTTGTCACACCCGGTATTATCGACGCCACCGACATGCTGGATGAACTGCCAGACCAAGAATACTTTGGACCATTGCTTACTGTCATTCGCTACGACTCGTTAGAGCACGCCATGACCATCGCCAATAACACAAGGTTTGGTTTATCCGCTGGGTTGCTGTCTGACGATAGCGCCGAATATGAATGGTTTTTGCAACACAGTCGTGCTGGCATCATTAACTGGAATCGTCAAACCACTGGCGCATCAAGCAACGCACCATTTGGTGGCACCGGCGCAAGCGGTAATCACAGAGCAAGTGCTTACTACGCTGCTGACTACTGCGCTTACCCCGTTGCCAGTATTGAAGCCGATAGTCTAACCATGCCAGAAAAACTCGTACCTGGGCTGACGCTGTAATGCGTCAACCCCAACACCTAACAACTGCCATATCGAGGTAATTATGCACACAGCGACAGAAGCCAATTTCGATGGCTTAGTGGGCCCAACCCACAACTACAGCGGCCTTTCTTTTGGTAATGTCGCGTCACTCAACAACTCCGCACAGTCGTCCAATCCCAAAGCGGCCGCCAAACAGGGCTTAACCAAAATGAAGGCCCTCGCGGACATGGGCTTTGTGCAAGGCGTTCTAGCGCCTCATGAGCGTCCACATATTCCCACGTTGCGTCGTTTGGGGTTCAGCGGCAGCGATGCCAACATACTGCAACAAGCAGCCAAGCACGCGCCTAAACTGCTCGCAGCTGTCAGTTCCGCCTCTTGTATGTGGACGGCCAATGCCGCGACAGTTTCGCCAAGTGGCGACACCAGCGATAATCGAGTGCATTTTACTCCGGCAAATTTGGTGAATAAATTCCATCGCTCCATCGAGCACCAAACCACTGGGGCCATTTTGCAAGCGACGTTTAAAGACGATAAACACTTTGCTCATCATCCAGCCCTTCCCAGTGTCGAACATTTTGGCGACGAGGGCGCAGCCAACCACACGCGCTTTTGCCATGACTATGGCGAACAAGGAATCGAGTTTTTTGTTTATGGGATGGAAGCCTTTAATAGCAAGGCTCCACGTCCAGCAAAATTTCCTGCTCGTCATACGCTAGAAGCCTCACAAGCCGTGGCTCGTCATCACGGTTTGTTAGCGGATCAAGTCGTCTACGCACAGCAAAATCCCGCGGTAATTGACGCTGGTGTGTTCCATAACGACGTGATCGCCGTGGGGAATCGTAATGCGCACTTCTATCATCAAGATGCGTTTCTAGACACCGCTAAAATGAAACAGGATTTGCTCACCGCGTGGGGAGACAGAGCATCAGACTTTCATTTAATTGAAGTCCCTCGCAGTGCTGTCCCTGTTGCGGACTGCATCCAGTCTTATCTATTTAATAGCCAGCTATTAAGCCGTAGTGACAAGGATATGGTATTGATCGTTCCTGGGGAATGTGAAAATAACCCTGCCGTATGGGCCTATTTACAAAGTTTAATTAAAGGAAATTCACCGATTAACGAGGTACAAGTCTTTGACCTAAAACAAAGTATGAGCAACGGCGGCGGCCCCGCTTGCCTGCGTCTACGAGTCGCATTAACACCAGCAGAACAACGGGCAATCAATCCAGCAACCTTGATGAACGATGCGCTATTTGAACGCTTAAATTGCTGGGTAGACAAGTATTATCGAGATGAACTGCATGAAAAAGACCTTGCCGACCCTCAACTTTTGCATGAAAGTCGCAGCGCTTTAGACGAATTAACGCAAATACTCGCGCTTGGCAGTGTGTACGAATTTCAACAGTAACCTGTTATGTCATCTCTATAATAAAGCAACGTTATACACTCGAACATCTCAGCGCCGACACCGTCAGCAATTTGTAAAGAGCCGCCATTAAACCAAGCGGCTTTAGCAAACACCGTCATGCTTATGTAAAACCGATTGTTTTGCCAAACAGGCGCAGATTACTCTCGACCTACACTTTGTGCTTTGTGGAACCAATTAATCTTTTGGAACTCAAACTAAAGTGTGCAGGTGAAGGGGTCACTTTGGTAAACTGGCTACATAAGATTGGCATAAACGGCCTAGCTTATGTTAGAACAGTATCAACGGATCTGATTCTTCAAAGCACAAGGTGTATATTATTGCCCTGCTTTATGTTCGTCCTGTTACGTTTTTACAATCATTACGAATCAAACTCCGTCTGAATGCTTTACCTCACTCGGTGATAAATTAATAAATAATGGAACGCTTTCTTATGAAAAAAACGCTTATTGCTGCGCTGGTTATGTCTTCTGCTTCTTTTGCATACGCAGACGACCACGCGGTTAAACTAGACTCAAAAGAACAACGCCTTGGTTACAGTATTGGCACCATGTTTGGCTCACGTATGTCACAAGATTTTTCAGACCTAGACATGAAAACCTTCATGGCTGGCTTCCAAGACGCCTTTGCTAGCAAAGAAGGCAAAATGAGTATGGAGGAAGTCAATAAAACCATCCAAGATTACCAGCAAGAACAAATGGCAAAAGCAGAACGTGAACAAGCAAAAATGGTCGAAGAATCAAAAGCGGCATCAGCAACATGGCTGAAAGAAAAAGAAGCTGAAGACGGCGTGAAAAAGACCGAATCTGGCTTATTGTATAAAGTCATTAATTCAGGCGAAGGCGATAAACCTCAAGCAAATGACACCGTAGAAGTAGACTACGAAGGTAGCCTGATAGATGGCACAGTGTTCGACAGCTCCTACGAGCGCGGCGAATCTATCTCTTTCCCACTTAATGGCGTTATTCCAGGCTGGACCGAAGGGCTACAACTCATGCCTGCAGGCTCTAAGTACGAATTGTATATCCCTGCCGAGCTAGCCTATGGCCCTGGTGGAACAGGTCCAATTCCACCCAACGCAGCGCTTAAATTTGTTGTAGAACTGCACAAGGTCGTTAACGAAGAAAAAGCCGCAGAATAACGCTTATTAATCTTCCATAAAAATGGCCATTAGCAGTGGCCATTCAAGTTGCTAATAAACCCCAGCATTTAAACTGGGGTTTATTGTTTTAAGCTGATGGAATTTATGGTGTTGTTGCTTGCTGCAAGTAAGCTCTGCCGAGTACAATCTTGGAAAATTTTATTTGGCCTTATTTAATAGAAGGAAAACTTCTTGACCATTTTATCCGATGCCTTGCACGCTTTGTCAGTTCATTGCCAGCAAACCGCGACAACATCTGCATTGACCTTTCACCGTGGTGTAGAGCGAGAAGCGCTGCGAGTCGAACGTTCTAAGGGTCGTATTTCTCACAAACCTCATCCAAAAACACTCGGATCGGCGATGACTCATAGCGCTATCACCACGGATTACTCTGAATCCTTGATGGAGTTTATCACTGGCGTTCACCCAAGCGTGGAAGGCGTGATTAAAGAGCTAGAAGACATCCATAATCTAGTCAATCACGAACTATACAAACAAGATGAGTGTTTATGGCCCGCTAGCATGCCTTGCTACCTAGCGAATAATGAAGATGTGCCCATTGCCTATTATGGCGAATCCAACACCGGCAAGCTTAAACGCGTTTACCGCGAAGGCTTATCAAATCGTTATGGTCGCATCATGCAATGTATCGCTGGCATGCATTACAATTTTTCATTTGATGCAGACTTCTGGTCTTTCTTAGAGAACCATAAGGGAAAAAACAGCCTCTCTGCCGCTGAAAAACAAACCTTTCAATCAGACAGCTATTTCGCCTTGATTCGCAACTTTCGCCGCAGCTCTTGGATGCTCTCCCTGTTATTTGGCGCTTCCCCAGCCATTGACGAAAGCTTTTTACCGAAAAAGCCAGACAGCCTAACCGAACTTGAAAAACGCACTTGGTTTGGCCCAAAAGCCACCTCACTTCGCATGAGTGATCTTGGTTATCAAAACAAAGCCCAAGCGGATTTATATGTGTGTTACAACGAGGTTGAAACTTACATAAGTACCATTAAAAAAGCATTGCGAACGCCTTATCAACGCTACCAAGACATAGGCGTCAAAGTGGATGGCCAATATCGCCAGCTAAACAACAATTTATTGCAGATTGAAAACGAATATTACAGCGACATTCGTCCTAAACGTGTCACCCAGTCTGGGGAACACCCAAGTGCAGCTCTGCAAGCCAGAGGCGTCGAATATATTGAAGTTCGTATTATGGACTTAGACCCAAGCTCTTCCATTGGCATGCAGTCTTCCACCTTATATTTTATCGATGTGTTCTTGCTTTACTGCATGTTACGTGGCGATGAACATTTAGGCAGCGCGGAATGCAGCCAACTGCGCAAGATGCAACAAGAAATCGCATCCCATGGTCGTGATTTAGACATGGATTTCGATTTTGGCCAAGGCCCAACCAAACTTCGCAGTAAAGCGGAAAGCATGCTTAATGAATTGACTCAAGTCGCTGATTTTTTATCGGACAAAACCGGAAATCCTGCTTATCAGCACGCGGTAGCAACCCAGAAAGAAAAACTCAACGATGAGACTCTATTACCTTCTGCACAGCTATTAGAGCGCTGTAAAGCACAACAAGGTTTCCAAAATGCCATGCTGGCTTTATCGAAAGAACAGCAAGCCCAATGGATGGCCTGCCCGCTAACGGAAGAACTCACTGGTACATTTATGGAAAAAGCAGAGCGTTCATTACGCGATCAAGAAGCCATTGAAGCCGCCGATGAAGTAGACTTCGATACCTTTTTAGCCGCCTATTTGACACCACAATAAGCGCTATCCGGTCATTCGAAAATGACCTAAGAGGAAACAGAATAAAACCTCACCCCCCACGACATCACTCCTCAAGCAAGGCTGAATTACAATTAATACTTGTATCAAGAGCAAAACAAGAATAGGGTAATAAACAGACAGAGGGCAACGGATTTGCCTACGCCTCCAGGACGGAGGCTCTGTCACTTTTTAGGACGATTCCGTGGCTGCAGGGATGCAGCGAAAACTTTTCAAAGTTCCCCTTCTTACTTTCACATCTATTACAACGGCAAGCTTTTACACTCCAAAACAAAGATTTTTATCTTGCCCATTCTTCGTATAGCATGACCTGCTATCAAGCAGTTAAAACCATCACATTTGGCTTGGCAGAATAACAACTAATACTTGTATAAAAGTTAATACCATCCCATTTGATCCAATTCGGCTCAATCAAAAAACCTACCATCATTGGTCTAGTAAAATAAAATGACAATGAATACTTGTATCAAAAGCAAAACAGGAATAGGGTAATAAACAGACAGAGGGCAAACGGATTTGCCTACGCCTCCAGGACGGAGGCTCTGTCACTTTTTAGGATGATTCCGTGGCTGCAGGGATGCAGCGAAAAACCTTTCAAAGTTCCCCTTCTTACTTTCACATCTATTACAACGGCAAGCTTTGTTCAATCGATTATTCTCCCCTGCATGATGGGGACGTTTTAAGCTTTATCACTTTCGTGGATACGGTTTTATGATTTCTTTTCAATGCAAATACTTGTAACGTATCTGCTTTTCTTGCCTGTTAGGAAGACCATGACAAATGTCACCATTTTAGTCGATGTGCAAAACGTCTATTACACCACCAAGCACACGTTTGGACGCTCTTTTGATTACAACCTATTTTGGCAGCAGGCCACAGAAGGTCGTCATCTGGTCAAAGCCATTGCTTACGCCATAGACAGAGGCGACGAAAAACAACGCCAATTTCAAAACATTCTACGAGCCATAGGCTTCGAAGTGAAACTAAAACCCTTTATTCAACGCGCTGATGGCTCCGCCAAGGGCGATTGGGACGTGGGTATTGCCATTGACGGCATAGAATATGGCAAAGACAGTGATGTACTGGTTTTGGTGTCTGGCGATGGCGACTTTGATATTCTCGCGAAAACCCTAAGCGGCAAATACCAAACCCAGGTTGAAGTTTATGGTGTCGAAGCACTCACTGCACAATCGCTAATCCAAGCGTCCGACGTATTTATTCCGATCGATAACAAATTGTTACTAAAATAAATCTATCTTGTCTATATTTTTAAGAGAGAATATGGCGGTTTAAAAATACCGCTCATTAACTTATAGACATTTTTATAGGTATTAAGAAGTAGCTTGATGACAATACACACAAACTCACTATTAGAAGCAAGAGACACACTACACAAGTGGCTAAGTCTCGTGACAGGGGTCATTATGATCTTTTTCTGCTTCTTTAATATCGTCTTGCTAAAGCAACTATCAATTGGAATCCTAGAGGCTGTTTTTGGGCTGTTAAACTTGGGTATTTTTTACTTAGCCTATCAGGGTAAAACAAAGCCGTGGCACAAATGCCTGTTGCTTGGGTCCATTACCATCACGGTGCTTTACCCTTTTTACCTCGCTGATTTAAGAGCCGGTTCCATCTACTGGCTACTGTTGCTGCCGCCCTTATATTGCCTACTCGTTGGAGCAAAACGAGGACTATTTTGCACTATCCTCCTGTCATTTCCGGTGCTTATCTTGTTATTTATAAAATCCGACAGCGAGAGTTATTTTTCTTATCGATCCGTGATCAACTTCGTCCTAGCCTATTTTTTGTCCTACGCTATTTGTTACCTATACGAGACACAATACGACAAAAACAGCCAGCGTCTTCAAGAGATGGCATTTCGAGACCCGCTTACTGGCGCTAAAAACCGTCACTCTCTCAAACTGTTTTTTGACGGCTTTAATAAAAAACCATTAGACCCATTCCAACAAGAGGAAGAAGAGACCCGCCTGCTTATTATCGATATTGATTACTTCAAGAGTGTCAATGATGAGTTTGGTCATGACGCTGGCGACGCCATATTGATTGAAATGACAGAATTGCTGCAATACCACACAGATAACCAACATGTTTATCGCATTGGTGGTGAAGAATTCCTAATTGTTCTGGAGCAGTATTGTCAAAAGCAAGCGTATAACTTTGCCGAATCCATCCGTCAAAACATTGAAAACACTATTTTTAGAACACACCAACAAAACATCAAAATCACCGTCAGTATTGGTATCGCCCAGCTGATCAAAGGACAATCTTTTAGAGAGTTTTTACGCGTCGCCGATAAAAACCTTTACTCAGCAAAGAATCAAGGGCGTAATTTAGTTCACTATGGTGCTATGAGTGTGACCGAGGTAATCTAGGCACACGGAAAAACACCTTAATATTGCACCCATTGCTTTATAAGCGAGTCTGCCAATGAACGCTCAGCGCTACCCGCAAACCTCCGTTTCCCCAGAGACGTTACACAAATGGCTGAGCGCCCTACTCTGCGTTTTAAACAGCGTTTATTTTTTGCTCAACATGCTGCTAGTGCAGAAGTTAGGACTAGGCGGCATTCAGCTGATTTCGGCATTTTTTGGTGGCTATTGTTTTTTTGCGTCATTAAAAGGGCAATACCAACCTTGGCACAGCTATACCCTAATGACGATTTTAAGCGTCAATATTTTAGCCTCTGCGTCTATTATGGAGCTTGTCGCCGGGGCGATTTTTTGGAGCCTTGCCCTGCCGATTTGGTATTACAGTCTGTTCGGCTTAAAAAAAGGCATTTGCTTCAGTGCCGTGGTGATGGTGTCAACTGCAACCATACTATTCTTGCGCACCGACACCAGCCTTTTTATGCCCTATCGAACAGTGTTTAACTTCACCCTAGCTTACCTTTCGATTTGGTTGGTATGCCATCTTTATGAAGTACAGCGCCAAAAAACCAGTGCTTTCCTACATTCCCTTGCTTTAGAAGACGCCTTAACGGGGATACATAATCGCCATGCGTTAAAAACAGACTTTAGTGCGATTCGCAAAAAATTCACCCGTATTCACATGCTGATTATAGATATTGATCACTTCAAACGAATCAATGATACTTTTGGCCACGACATTGGCGACGCCGTACTCATTAACCTAGCCAATGTACTCAAACAATCGCTCAACACCAGCGACATTTACCGCCTAGGTGGTGAAGAATTTGTGGTTTTATTCAAGGAAATGGAAGACATACAAGCCAAGGAATGGGCGGAAAAAATCAGGCAAGCCATCGAGCAAGAAATTTTCCACAGCCACAAAGAAGAAATCAAACTTACGGTTAGTATCGGCATCAGCGCACTACAACCTCAGCAAGAGTTCACTGACTTTCTTCGCGCTGCAGACGAAAAACTTTACCAAGCCAAACACGAAGGCCGAAACAAAGTTTGTTTTTAATGAAGTACAGGTTATTAATGAAATGTTTCTAAAAACAGCGACTCGACTTTTTCCCTCGCCCAAGGGGTTTTACGCAGAAACTTCAAGCTAGATTTCACCGTCGGATCGCTTTTAAAACAATTAATATTGATGCGAATCGCCAACTCCTCCCAACCATAATGCGTGACCAAATCGGTCACTATCTTCTCAAGTTTCACACCATGCAACGGGTTATTCACCTGTGTTTCGCTCATCTCCAACCCTTCCTCTGACTCAATTAACGATTTAGTCGAGAGTATACAGCAAGCCGAAAAAGGCCGCATACAAAGCTAGCCATCCACAGTCACCCAAAGACTATTATTTTGGCTCGAATACACGCTGGCAGTAATAAACCGCATTCCATGTAACCCAGTGCTAAGTGTCGGCAAATCAGAGTGATGAGTTGAGAGAAGTAACTGCGCGGCGAACTCACGATATAAGTTTGCAAACGCCTCTAAATACCCTTCAGGATGACCCGCAGGAATACGCGAAACCGACATTGCCGCCTCGCTCAAGTAGCCATTACCCCGCCTAAGGCGTTGGCTTGGCTCGCCTAACACAGAATAAATCAGCTCATTCGGTGCTTCCTGATGCCACTCCAAACCCGCTTTATCGCCATAGATTCGTAGCGATAAAGCATTCTCGTTACCCGGTGCAACTTGGCTGGCCCACAAATGTCCTTTTGCACCATTTTCAAAACGCAGCAGAATATTGGCCTCGTCATCCAGCGCACGCCCTTCAACCCAGCTGGACAAATCCGCCAACACCTCTTTCGCCTGAGTATTGCCCACAAAACACGCCAGCTGGTAAGCATGGCTGCCGATATCACCTACACAACCGGCCAACCCAGCTTGGGCAGGATCGGCACGCCAAGACGCTTGTTTGTTGCCCGTTTGCTCTAACGAATGCGTTAACCAATCTTGGGCATACTCCACTTGAATAGAACGAATTCGCCCCAGCTGGCCGCCTTTAACCATGGCTCGCGCCTCGCGCACCATGGGATAAGCGGAGTAATTATGCGTTAATAAAAATTGCGCTTGGCTTGCCTCTGCCACCTGATACAGCGCCTTTGCCTCGGCAAGAGTCGCTGTCAGTGGCTTATCGCAAATAACGTGAATGCCTCGTTTGAGAAACGCCATCGCCACGGGGGCATGAAGATGATTGGGCGTCACGATAGACACCACCTCAATGCCATCTTCTCGTTTGCTTTCTGCTTCTGCCATCGCCTCAAAATCTGAGTAATGACGAGCAATGCCCAATGCGTCAGCAGAGCGTTTCGCTTTCTCAGGCTGACTCGATAACGCCCCAGCCACCAGCTCATAACAATCATCTAGACGCGCCGCAAAACGATGCACTTCACCAATAAAAGCCCCTTCACCGCCGCCTACCATGCCAAGACGCAGCCGACGTTTTGTTGTTACCGTCATCTCATTACTCCAATCCCAACATTTTACGATTCGCTTTCGCATCGACACCGCTGTCAGCAAAATCATCGAAGGCTTTATCCGTCACACGGATGATAAAATCTTGAATATGTTGCGCGCCTTCCCGAGCGCCCTCTTCTGGGTGTTTCAAACAGCACTCCCATTCCAATACCGCCCAGCCAGCAAAATCATAGGCGGTAAGCTTGGAGAAAATACCTTTAAAATCCACCTGACCATCGCCAATGGAGCGAAAACGCCCAGGACGATCAAGCCAGTTTTGGAAACCACCATACACACCACATTTGCCATTTAACGTCAGCTCCGCATCCTTTACATGGAACATTTTGATGCGATCGTGGTAATGATCAATGAAGGCCAAATAATCCAAATGCTGCAACACAAAATGGCTAGGGTCATAGAGAATATTAGCCCGTGGATGATGATCTACCTCATCGAGAAAACGCTCAAAGGTCACGCCATCGTGGAGGTCTTCACCGGGATGAATCTCGTAACAAAGATCCACGCCAGCCTCATCAAAGGCATCCAGAATGGGCTTCCAGCGCCGACCCAACTCTGCGAAGGCTTCTTCGACTAGCCCGGCGGGGCGCTGTGGCCAAGGGTAAAAATACGGCCACGCCAAGGCACCAGAAAAGGTCGCATGAGCAGTGAGCCCAAGACGCTTCGACGCCTTAGCGGCCATTTTAAGCTGTTCCACCGCCCACGCTTGGCGAGCATCAGGATTGCCCCGCACGCTCGGATCAGCAAAGCCATCAAACGCCGCGTCATAGGCCGGATGCACCGCCACCAGCTGCCCCTGTAAATGGGTGGATAATTCCGAGATCACCACGCCATGATTTGCCGCCGTGGCGATCAGCTCGTCGCAATAGTCTTGGCTATTTGCCGCACGCTCAAGATCGATCAGACGTTTGTCCCAAGTGGGCACTTGCACGCCTTTGTAACCCAATGACGCCACCCAACCACAAATCGCGTCGAAGCTATTGAAAGGGGTTTCATCGCCCACAAATTGCGCCAAAAAAATGGCCGGTCCTTGTATTGTTTTCATGACTTCCTCCTAAAAGCACACGGCAAGTAAGGCGTTAGCGGCCTCAGGATCAAGCGCCCGTGGACGCTCACAATGGGTGGTCATCTTGATGGATTGTGCACTGTCGCCAGACGCCAAAATCGCCGTCATGACTTCCACCCCGTGCAACGCCCTGTCAAGCGAACACATGTGATCCCGTCCCATATGAATGGCCATCACCATTTCCGCCAAGCCCGCGGTACGGTAATTTGCCTTGGCAAGCTCTCCATGAATTTGGTTCGGCACCCCAAACGGGTGGTCCCACGCTTTCAAGGGTGTTTCACGCCCCTCTTGAATAAGAGAAACGGTGCCGCCAAAAAAATTAGGATCCGGTAAATACAGTGATCCTTTACTGCCGTATAACTCCATATGAGAATGTTGGTGAGCTTGCACATCCCAACTGGCCCCCAAGGTAATAACCGCGCCGCTTTTAAAGGTCAAAATGCCATGAATGGTCGTTGGGGTTTCTACCGCTATCATCTCGCCAGACCTTGGTTGACTGGTGATTTTGCGCTGCTTGCGCGGGATCGAGGTTTTAGCAATCACCGATTCCACCGGCCCTAACAGTTGAATCAAATTGGCAATGTAATAAGGCCCCAGATCAAGGATAGGCCCGCCACCCGCTTTAAAGAAAAAGTCAGGGTTCGGGTGCCAGCTTTCCATTCCAGCACTCATCACATGACAGGTGCCAGAATACACCTCGCCAATCTCACCCTTATCCAATAAATGCCGAGCAAACTGATGAGAACCGCCCATAAAGGTATCGGGTGCACTGCCTACTTTGAGTCCTGTTTTTAATGAGAGCGCTTTCATTTTTTGGCCTTCTTCAAGGCTTAACACCAAAGGCTTTTCTGAATAAACATGCTTACCGGCTTCTAGCGCTTGCATACTCACCGCATAGTGCGCCGCAGGAATGGTTAAATTGACAATAATATCAATATCTTGCGAAGCCAATAAAGTATCAACACTGCGTGACTCAATGCCATATTTTTGTGCTTTCTCCGCCGCCAGCTCAGTATTCAAATCAGCACAGGCAAGAATTTTAAAACCACAAAATTGCGGTGCCAAAGACAAATAGCTATCAGAAATATTGCCGCAGCCAATCAGGCCAACATTCAAAATGGTTTTCATGCTGCTGCTCCTTTTACTAAGGCTTTTGCCCCCGTTAATGCACGATTAGCAAAGCGCGATAGATCATTTGGGTTGTCATGCTCCATCACAAACGCATTGGCTGGCGTTGAACGCACCACCGGCCACCAGTCTTTCCAAGGCAAGGTGCCATGGGTAAAATCCGCCCAACCATCTTCATCTTGGCATTCCCCTTCTGGCGCAATGTCTTTTAAATGCACGGCGCAAATACGATCCCGATAGCGAGTCATCCACTTGGCTGGATCTTCTCCGCCTTTAACCACCCAAGACACGTCCATTTCCCATTTAACATTCGGGCCGCCTTCTAAAATCCACGTCATGGGTAAAGAGCCATCGGCTAACGGCTCAAACTCAAAGTTATGATTGTGCCAACCAAATTCAAAACCAGCATTGATGGTTTTCTCTCGAATCGCTTCCAAACGCTGGCCCAACTCAAACCAGCCTTTTGCACTGTCGGGGCGTTGCTCTGGTAAAATATACGGGCAAATAATGGTGTGCATATTTAAGGTCTTAGCAATATACAAGGCCTGCGCGATGTGATTTTCCAACATCGCCAGATCAAAATGCCCGGTCGGCATGGTCAGATCATGTTTGGCTAACAAGCTTTTCAGCTCATCTAATTCATCATACAAACCACCATAGCCTTCTACTTGCTGATAACCCGCTTGGTGTAAAAGTCCAAAAACCTCATCGAGAGACGGTGTGTTACGTGCACTGTAAAGTTGAAATGAAAATTCGTTCATGTGGTTTCCTTTTTGTTTTTATTTGCTCTGAATGTTTTTTTGCTCTGTATGTTTTTTACTCTAAGCCATTAAAGCCGTGCTTCACTTTGCTGAGAAAATAAATGGGCTTTTTTAGGGTCCAGATAAATATCCACTTCCGCCCCCCATGTAAGTTGATGATCGCCATGGACTTTTACCGACCACTTACGCTCCATAAAATCAAACCAGACAATGGTTTCGTCACCCATTGGCTCTAAAATATCAATCGGTGCTGAGGTCAATTGCACGTAACCATCACGGGGTTCAAGCGCCAAATGCTCGGGGCGAATGCCCAAATACGCAGACTCATCGTGATTACCTTGATCAATAAACTCATAACCCAGCAAACTAACGCGATAATCTTGATAGACAAAATTCTCGCCAACGATGCGACCCTCCAACAAATTCATGCTCGGCGAACCAATAAATTGCGCCACAAATAGGTTACAAGGTTTATGGTAAATATCGGCAGGCGTGCTGAGCTGCTGAATCTCACCATTCTTCATAATCGCAATGCGATCCGCCAAAGTAAGCGCTTCCACCTGATCGTGGGTGATATACACCATGGTATTTTTCAATTTCTGATGCAGACGTTTAATCTCTACTCGCAAATCCGCACGCAGCTTGGCGTCTAGGTTGGATAACGGCTCGTCAAATAAAAACACCTCCACATCTCGCACCAAGGCTCGGCCTATCGCCACCCGTTGACGCTGTCCGCCAGACAATTCGGAGGGCTTACGCTGCAACAATGGCTCTATTTGCAAGATTTTAGCGGCACGGTCGACACGCTCACGAATCTCATCTTTCCCCATGCCTTTAACTTTTAAGCCAAAAGACAAATTCTTTTCCACCGTCATTTGCGGATACAAGGCATAAGACTGAAAGACCATACCAATGCCACGATCTTTGGGTTCTTCCCAGGTCACATTGCGATCATTGATCCAGATTTGCCCGGCGCTGATATCCAACAAACCGGCAATGCAATTAAGCAAGGTAGACTTACCGCAGCCTGATGACCCTAAAAGCACCAAAAACTCGCCTTTTTTAATATCCAAATTAAGCTGTTTTAAAACATGAGCATCCTGATATTTAAGGTCCAATTCTTTAATCGATATACTGTTGTTCATCGTCTTTACCCCTTCACTGCGCCCGCGGCAATGCCACGCACAAAATATTTTCCAGACAACAAGTAAATAGCCAAGGGCACCAGCGCCGTGAGAATCGTTGCCGCCATATTGACGTTGTACTCACGCACCCCAAAGGTGGTGGCCACAATATTATTTAGTTGCACCGTCATTGGTAGATTGTCTCGACCCGCAAAAATCAGCCCCAATAGATAATCATTCCAAATCCCTGTGGTTTGTAAAATCACCGCCACAACGGTGACCGGAATCGATAACGGCATCATAATTTGAAAAAAGATCTGCCAAAAATTCGCCCCGTCGACTCGTGCCGCTTTAAAGAGTTCGTCTGGTAAAGACGCAAAGTAATTACGGAACAACAAGGTCATGATCGGCATACCAAAGATGGTGTGAATCAAGATAATCCCGGTTAAAGATCCATATAAACCGACTTCACGAAGAAAGATAATCAGTGGAAAGATCACCACCTGGAATGGCACAAACGCCCCAAACAGCAGCAAACCAAACAGCATGTTAGAGCCTTTAAAGCGCCAAAATGACAAGGCATAACCATTGATAGAGCCGATGATGATAGAAATAGCAACGCTCGGAATAGTGATCTTCACCGAGTTCCAAAAACCCGTTTGAATACCGTTACATTCCACCCCAGAACACGCCTCACCCCACGCCTTTACCCAAGCAGCAAAGCTTGGATCTCCAGGTAACGCAAAAAGCTCACCAAGACGAATTTCCGGCATGCCTTTTAACGAGGTAACCAACATCACATACAAGGGGATGCAAAAGAAAATCGCCGCGCTAAACAAGAACACGTAAACACCAAGCCGCGAGACCGTGGTTTTTTTCGGCTTCGGCCCCTGTGGGCCAGCTAATTGAATCTGTTCCATAGTCGACTCCTAATGTTTCGTTGGACGAACATATTCGCGATAAATCCAAGGCCCAATGACCAACAGAACCGGGAGCAACATCATGGTCGCCGCCGCCATCCCTAACCCCACATTGCCGCGGGCGGTAATATGATCAATAACAAACTTCGCCGGCATCTCCGTCGACATCCCAGGACCGCCACCGGTTTGCGCAACAATCAGGTCATAAACCCGCACCACGCCCACCGCAAGTAACACCACAGACGTAATCATCACGGGCCGCATCATCGGCAAAACAATGAACAAATAGGTTTTCCATGTAGGAATACCGTCTACACGAGAAGCCTTCCAAATCTCGCCATCAATACCACGCAAACCCGCAAGCATTAGCGCCATGACCAGGCCAGAGGATTGCCACACTGCAGCGATCAGCACCCCATAAATGGCGTATTCTGAACTCACCAAAGGCGCAAACTCGAACGACTCCCAGCCCATACGCTGAACCACGTTCTGAATCCCCAGAGAAGGTTCCATCATCCATTGCCACACCAACCCCGTCACCACCAAAGACATGGCATAAGGGTAAAGAAATAAGGTACGAAAGCCGCTTTCAAAGCGTACTTTCTGATCCAGAAAAACCGCCATGAAAAAGCCAGAAATCAAACATAAGGCAATAAATAACACACCGTAAACCAACAGATTTTCAACCGAAACTACCCATCTCGATGTTCCCCACAGGCGTTCATATTGGTCTAACCCGACCCAATTGAAATTAGGAAACAAACGCGATTTTGTGAACGACAGCACCACTGAATAACCGACACAAACAACGAACACACCAATCGCCACAATCGCCATCGGCGCACTGGCTAATAACGAAGAGATTTGCACGTGTTTAGCGCGTCTTGGGGTCGACATTTTTGCTGAAGTAGCCATAGTCTCTTCCATCTTGAACTCCTTTTGAAACGCTAGAATTGACCACCAGCACAGCATTCTAAGCCATTCATACCCAGGAAAACCGGTGGTCATTCATTGACGAAGGTGATTACTCAGCGTCTTCGATAATGCCTTTGAAAACGCTTAACGCGCTGTCTACAGACATACTGGGTTCATTCCAAAAAGTGGAGACTAAATCTTGTATCTGGCCATTGGTATCTTCCGTAATATAAGCATTCGCTGGTGTAATGGACGCCTTGGGGTCATCCAATAAAGCGAGACCTTTTTTCATGCAGGCATCCGCCACAGTGAGGTCGACATCGGCACGTACCGGCAAAGAGCCTTTGGTATTGTTGAATTTCGCTTGAATGACAGGGCTCAACATCATCGACGCCAATTTCATTTGCGCCGCCTCAAGCGATTTATCTGAGGATTTTGGGAAGATAAAGGCATCGCCCCCTAAAGTAAGATAAGGCCGTTGAGAGGGGCCAGGGATACAGCCATAATCAACTTCCGCGACTTTACCGGCGGCGGCAAATTCACCACGCGCCCAGTCGCCCATTACTTGAGCGGCCGCTTTGCCTGTGATTACCATGTTAGTGGCATCATTCCAATTTCGACCGGGCGCACCGGTATCGGTAAATTGTCGTAACGCACCAAAGGTTTCAAACACTTTGCGCATTTGCTCACTGCCCGCTGCGTCGACACTTTTTTCTTTCCACAGACGATTCCAAAATGCTTCATCGGTGACGCCAATAAGCACCACATCAAAAACATGGCGCTCTTGCCAACCCTGACCACCAAAGGCTAAAGGAATGTAACCTGCGGCTTGGATTTTGGGCGCGGCCGCCAAAAACTCTTCCCAAGTATGAGGCTCTTTTACCCCCGAATCGGCAAAGACTTGCTTATTCGTCCACAGCCATTGCGCAGAATGAATATTCACTGGCACACAATAAATGCCGCCATCTTTCATACAGGGGTTTAAAATACTGGAAGGCCGAATAAAGTCTGTCCAACCTTCTTTTTCCGCAACGGGAGACAAATCAAGGAGAAGACCTTCTTCAATCAATTCTTCAAACTGACGAGAGGTATTGAATTGTGCCGCGCCGGGGGCATCGCCACCCAGAATACGCTGCATGGTCAGTGAACGGGCATTTTCGCCTAGGGCGACAGCGGTATCTATCCACTTATCCTTTCCCAGTTTATTAAACTCTTCAGCAAGCACAGTCACGGCTTTTTGCTCACCGCCCGATGTCCACCAATGAATCACTTCTAAATCAGCCGCTTGGACCGAAAAACTCATGACACCTGCCCCTAGCGTGGCAGTAAACAATTTTTTACCCATCATATTATTTTTATCCTCTATTGGGTTTTTGTCCTCAAAACTCTCTTGCGAAAAGCTTGAGTGAAAGCGGTAAAACTTAAAATGAAACCGCTTTCATGAGCAAATATTAACCAAGAACTCCTCCCCGTCAACATTTTTTACAAAATTGTTTTCGCAGACTAATCGATAACGTTACGCGGATTGACGAGGAATTAACTCAGGAGAAAAGTTATTTTTAACTGGGAAACGAGTACGGTAAATACTGTTTAAAAGCAGGTATGCCGTGGCTTCTGCCATCTCATACAAGGGCAGTTTTATGGTGGTAATACTAGGCGAATAATACTGTGACATATCCAGGTCATCAAAGCCTATAATCGCCACGTCTTCAGGCGCTTTAATGCCTTGCTGAGCACAAACATGAAGCGCGCCCATCGCCATCAGATCATTGGCAAAAAATATTGCCGAGGGGCGATTTTCAAGCGCCAAAATAGACCGCATATGGCTCATTCCAGACTCAACACTAAAGTTTCCTTCAGCCTGAAAATGCAAATCAAGTCCGGCTTTTTCAAGGGCTTTTTGACAACCCAAATAACGCTGATAAGCATCGTACTTCCACAACGGCCCCGTTACGGTTGCAATCTTGCGATGGCCCTTATCGATAAGATACTGGGTCGCCATTTCACCCCCGGCAAAATTATCGAAAGAGATATGATGATCATCGCCACCCGGGAACGTTTGGTTTAAAACGAAAACAGGACAACGAAGGTTAATTTGGGCGATTTCTTCTTCTAACAAGAAATTGGTAATTAACACCAAGGCATCCACTTGACGTTTAATGAGGAAATCGACCGCCTCACGCTCGCCTTCCAAAGAGCCATTACCACAAGCAATAATGACGTGACGATCACCGCCGCGTAAGGCTCGTTCAACGCCACTCGCCGCCGGTCCGTAATACGCCGTATCAATATTCGACGTCACCAAACCAATGGTATAGCTCTTATTGCTCGCCAGTGAACGGGCCGCCTGATTTGGGCTATAAGACAAAGACTTTACCGCATTCAACACTCTGCCTCGAGTTTCTTCTTTAACAGGTGTCGTACCGCTTAACACACGAGAGACAGTGGCTTTGGACACACCTGCCAGTTTTGCAACCTGATTAATGGTGCTCATTGTTTTCCCCGAACCAAATGCATTTTAGAATGTGATAGAAACCTTAAAAAGATCAAGCTCCTAGTATAGACTGGCTTTTGTTTAGACAGAACCGCTAAGCTGTGGTAATTCTATCGCTAGTCAATACAAACGCGACCATGATTTGACGAATACAGCCAATCCCAAAAAATACAGCACAGTATAGGAGAACAGAGTTATGGGTATTTTATCCGGCCTCAAAGGGCTATTTGCAGGCGGCGAAAGCGCCCCAGAAAAAGCCGAAGACGTGGTGGAGCATAAAGGTTTTTCAATCGTACCTGCGCCAATGAAAGACGGCGGTCAGTATAGAGTCGCCGCCACGATTACCAAAGGTGAAGGTGAAGAGCAAAAAACACATCATTTCATTCGTTCTGACCTCATGCCAAATCGTGACGAATGCATTGAGATTACCCTACGCAAAGCCAAATTAACGATTGACCAACTTGGCGAGAGCATCTTTAAATAAGCCTAAAACACAAACCAACACGCTAACGAGAAGACTATTATGAGCGCCCCAATTGGACAACACTGGCAACAAGTGAACGACGGTGAAGACCTATTGGGCGCGGGCTTTCGTGCTCGTACCTTCGTCTTTGCTGGCCCTAAAACCAAGGTTCATACCACGCTGGTTAACCACATTGGTCATCCAAACACGAAAAAAGCCATTTTGTATGTACACGGTTATACGGATTATTTTTTCCAGACAGGGCTCGCTGAGCATTTTATCGATTTGGGCTATCGTTTTTATGCCGTCGACTTACAAGGCTATGGCCGCTCTATTCGTCCATCAACACCGCCCAATTGGTGTGATTCACTTGAACAATATGGGCAAGACTTAGACATAGCCTTGGCCACCATAAAACAAGACGGAGTAGACCATGTTGTTCTACTCGCCCACTCTACTGGCGGCTTAATTGCCTCGACCTATTTGGCGCAACCTTACGCCTTGGCAGAGCGCGAAAGCTACTATAAAAAAGCCTTTCCTGACGTCATCGGCTTAATGCTTAATAGCCCATTTCTGGCTTTACCGTTTCCTCCCAAGGTACTCAATCGCATTAGTTGGCCGATTCGCATCTTGGTCTCTTTGCTGCCGTTTTCTTATTTAAGAGCAAAAAAAATCACCCTATACGCCAAAACTATACATTGCGTGTTTGGCGGCGAATGGGATTATCGTTTAGATTGGAAACCCGCCCACGGTTTCGATTTGTCTTTTCATTGGTTAAGAGAAGTGATTCATGCGCAGCGCAATCTTGCCAATCAACGCCTCGATATTCCTACACTTATATGCCGTTCTGACATCAGCACCATAGGAAAACGGACGACAGAAGAAGTCCAGCAAGGCGATGGCGTTCTCGATGTCGACAGCATGCAACAAAGCGCCGAAAAAACCTTCCGCAATCTCACCCAAGTGAGCATTCCACAAGGTTTTCATGACTTATACCTATCCCATGAGCCAGCTCGCACTGCTTATTTATCGGCGATGACAGCGTGGCTTCACACGCTCACTGAAAAACACTAAACCGATCACGCGCCTTGACGGCGCATCACCCAATCTAACCAGCAAGTAGGCAATAGGCGTTTCATCAAAACTGCACCATAGGTTGGCCAGGTCACATAATATCGCGCTCTGGGACGAGTCGACTCTAGCGCATGGATCAGCTTTTTCACCACCGCACTGGCAGGCAAGGTTTGCGATGACGTTACGCCTTCTTTGCTCAGCCGTTCTATCGCTTCGGCGTAGCCTTGTTGATGGCGGCTATTTTCCATGTCGATATTGTTTTGCAGAGCCAGCAAGGCATTGGCACGAAACCGACTTTCAATCGGACCGGGTTCAATCAGGCTTATTTTTATTGGCGTGTCCGCTAGTTCCAAACGCAAGGTGTCTGTCAAACCCTCAAGAGCAAATTTACTGGCGTTGTAAGCGCCACGAAACGGCGCAGCCACCAAGCCCAGTACCGAACTGTTATTCACAATGCGCCCGTAACCTTGGGCCAGCATCACTTTCAGCACCTTGGTTGTTAGCTCGTGTGTGCCAAAAAAGTTACTCTCAAACTGAGCTTTTAAGACATCGACCGGCAAATCTTCCACCGCCCCCGGCTGACCATAAGCACCATTATTGAACAACGCAAAAAGTTGCCCATGGGTAATCGCCAGAGTCTCTTCTAGACCCTTTGCAATGGAAGCCGAATCCGCTAAATCCAACTGAACAACATGCTTCATACCTTGTGCTTTTAACGCCGCTACGTCTTCTTGCTTGCGGCAACTCGCCACCACTAAAAAGTCGCGTTCTTGAAGCATTCTCGCCGCTTCCAGCCCAATCCCCGTCGAACAACCTGTGATAAGAATAGAATATTGCATCGTGGCTCCTTGTGGAAAACATCATCGTGCTTGGGATGTTAGCAAAATGTCGTGAAAAGTGCCTTTTCTACCGTATTAAATCGGCAACAAACGCTTTATGGCTCTTGCCAGTTAAGGTCGCAACAGAAGACATAGAGCGTGCCACCGACCACGACAGTCTGCGACACCGTGATGCACATGCGCGAATCGGCAACCGACAGATAGGGCCGACTGATCTGAATAATTCCCGGCTGTTTTAACGCTCGATAATGATAATGCTTGTGCGACCAGTTGGCATGGTCGCCACACAGCAGCGGCGCAAAGCGCGCATTCATCTGTTGCTGATAATGAGGAGCATACACATTGCGCGACACCTGATACCCCTCGGCATTGAGTAGATAACAGCGCACCATGCGCGGGTCGCTGAAGAGTACCGCGCTGCTTTGCTCAAAATGCTGATGGGTGACAAAGTGTGTTACGGCCCGATGAAACAGACCTTCTATTCCACTCACATAGTGCTGCAAGTCGGCGTTGCGCTTAACACTTTGCCACTGCTGACCGCGCAGCAGATTGTCGAAGGTAGTAGCAAAACTCTGTTCGGCGTCAATGCGCGCCTGTGGTTTGGCAAAATAGAAACCTTGAATCATGTCGGCATTGGCGGCAATGGCCACTAGAGCCTCGTGTTCGGTTTCCACGCCTTCCACCACCACTAGACTGCCCGCTTCATGCAGCAAGCTGACGATACCAGTGAGAATCCGTTCCACCCGACGCGATTGGCCTGCATCCTGGATCAAACGGCGGTCGATCTTGACAATGTCGGGCTCTAAATCCCAGATACGGTCGAAGTTGGAATGCCCAGCGCCAAAATCATCAATGGCAATCAGACAGCCCAACTGGCGAAAATGACTAACGAAATGCTTCAACTGAGCATGATCACTGACTTCACTTTCAATGATCTCAATCACCAGCCGGTGCGCCGCAATGCCACTTGTCTGTAGAAGATCTCGGGTAAAGCCTATGTCCGGTTGCTCGCTCACCAAGTACTGAGAATTCAAATTAAGAAACAACCAAGCCTCCCCCGTCGCTTGGCGCGCAAAATTATGCACATGCAAGGTTCGACAAGTACGGTCAAGATCCAGACACTCCCTACCGTTACATGGTATAGACAACAAACCCGCCGGCGGCTCTGCCGTTCCATCTGGACGATGCGCGCGAATCAGCCCTTCATACCCCACCGCTCTGCCGTGAGCGATACTGAATATCGGCTGAAAATGGCTGCTTAGTGACAGACCTCGATAGTGGGTGTCGACCTTGTCATCACTTAACCGGGCGATATTTAACATCGAAAATCTTCCTTAGCGTGACGATAGCTGAGCCAACGCGGCATCCACCAAGGCCAGCAGTTCATCGATGGCCTTGGTGGCGTGTTGAAAATAGGTTTTGGCGGCAATTACTGGAGGTTCCGATCCGAGCAACTCCTGCTTTATGCAACCTAGAAAATCAGCCACCACTTGCTCACAATGTTGCAAGCGAAACCCATTTGTCTGTGGGTGTTCGGTAACATGCGGTTGCAGCGTGGCAAAAGCCTTGCCCGCCAGCAATTCAATTTTCTGATAGAGAAAATGCATTCTTACCCGTTGTTCAACACTACTCTGACCAGCCGCCGCGATGCCAGTGCCCAAAGCGCGCGCCTGTCCGGCCCATTCTGCCGCCTGAATGACCTCGCGCCAGATACAGGGTAAATAGCTCAGTTCCGCTCGACCTTCTGTTAGGTCGATCTCGCTGGCCACGTCTTCCATCAGAAAAATGCTATTACGAATAATCAAATGATGCTGTATTAGGTTGTTCGCTCGGTCACTACTGCGTCCTTCACGCATGCGCGACCAATGGTCGATCAGACTGTTCCAAGCGTCTCGATGTGTACTGTCGAATGCCTGGGCGGTGCGAATATGCTGATCCAGCCCTTGACGGATAGTCGCAAGGTCATGGCTCATGCTGGTATCGCCGCAGAGCACGCCATTGCTCAGGCCGCGATGGCGCTGAAACCCGCCAATCAGCCCTCGCAGCAACGCCAATTGACCGATGTTCGACTGGATATGTGAGCGTTTTTTCTGTTGCAGACGCCAGTGCAAGCCATAAAATAACAGAGCCAATAGCATCAAAGTGACGAGCAAGAGCGGTAGCGCGTAGTCGATATTATTCATACGGATTGTCCTGTCAAATGAGCCAGATGGTGGGCAATGGTACGCGCCTGAGCGGCGGCCTGCAGGTTATCAGCATTGCCTTGACGAACGCGATCGGCCAGCTCGGCAATTTCCGCCACGGCCAGACCTTGCTGTTCGGTACTGACCGCCACTTGATCGACTTGTCCCGTTAATTGTTGCGTGTACTGCTGTACTTGGTTGAGCAGCGCGCGCACCGTTTCTGAACTGTCGGCGCTGCGGTGCGCCAAACCGGTCAGATCGGACACCTGAACCGTGGCCTCCCTAATGTGCTGTTGCACCGATTCGATGTTACGACTGATTTCTGCGGCGGACTCTTGGCTGTGCATGGCCAAACGGCGTACTTCATCGGCCACCACAGCGAAACCACGGCCACTCTCGCCCGCCCGCGCCGCTTCGATGGCGGCATTCAAGGCGAGCAGATTGGTCTGATCAGCAATACTACGGATGGTACCGGACATTTCATTGATAGTGTGCGAGTTGCTGTTCAGTTGGCGGATAAGCTCGTCAGTGGTGATCGCCTGCTGCGCCATCTCAGACACCTGTCGCACCAAATTGGTGAGTTGCTCAATGCCGTCGGCCAACTGTTCACTGGCGACAACACTGGTCTGGCGCGAGTCCGCCGCCAGTGCGGCCACCTGCATAATGCTCACATTCAGCTCTTCTACCGCCGCCGCGGCAACAGTGGCCGAATCGCTTTGCCCCTCAGCATTGCGGGTCACTAGAGCGGCACTTTGTTCGAGTTCATGTGACGAATGGGATATTTCATCCAGGCGCTGCTGCAACAACTGTTGTTGACGTTGTTCTCGGTTCAGCCACTGCTGAAACCCACGGCTAACAGGCTGCAACAACCGCCACTGACCAGCGCTGATAGCATCTTGAGCACCATGCTGAGCCGCCTCTTCACAATAGCGTTGCAACTGCCCTATCTCTTGCAATAGCAGCCATAGGCTAGCAACCGCCAAATAGGCCAACACCAGCCACAGCAGTTCCGCTGGCCGCGACGGTGCCACTAGGGTGATGGTGCCACCGACGAGAGTAATACCCAATAAAGTACGAAGCATGCCGATGATGCCCAGTGTGTGCAGCAACAAAAATGCCGGATAAGTAAGCCACTTCATGTTCCAGTCTCTCCAATGAGGTACAAAAAAAGGCGCCTGAATCCACTGCAGATTTGCTGCTGTGGATTCAGGCGCCTTTGCCTAGCAGGAACGTGTCCTGATTTGATCTGTCTTGGGTAAACTCAAGCAATAATGATGCCATAGGAATCAGTATGGATTAAATATAAAGCGCCGACAGCGCCATTCACTTTGCTGATAAAACACGGCAGCGTCGATGATTCGTCTTTGCGGTGTTTATTTTTGTCTGCTTAACCTTTATATTAGATATATCTAATAATTAGTATTAATTGACCAACTGAACACAACGAGGGAAACATGACCACTGACGCCACCCGCCAACCTAATGTCACGGCTTTTTTTGATAAAGACTCTAGTACCTTCTCTTATGTGGTGAAAGACCCAGCGTCTGACAGCTGCGCCATCGTCGACAGCGTATTGGATTTCGACTATGCCTCTGGCGGCACATCCCACAAAGGCGCCGATGACATTATTGCTTACGTCACGACTCATAAGCTCAAAGTTGAATGGCTCATTGAAACTCATGTCCATGCAGACCACCTGTCTGCGGCACCTTATATTCAAAGCAAAGTGGGTGGCAAAATTGGCATTGGCGAACAAATCACGACCGTTCAAGACACCTTTGGCAAGATCTTCAACGAAGGTGCTGACTTCCTACATGACGGCTCTCAGTTTGATTATTTATTTAAAGACGGCGAACCATTTTACATTGGCAAAATGCAATGCACCGCGCTTCACACACCCGGTCATACTCCCGCTTGCTTTACCCATGTTTTAGGCGATGCGGTCTTTGTTGGCGATACCTTGTTCATGCCAGATGCGGGGACAGCACGAGCGGACTTCCCCGGTGGAGACGCCGGGATATTGTTCGATTCCGTGCAAAAAATCTTAGCCTTGCCAGAAGATCATCGCATTTTCATGTGCCATGACTACTGCCCAAATGGTCGTGAGTTGGAATATGAAACCACCGTAAAGGCTCAGCGCGAATTAAACATCCACGTTAAACAAGGCATCAATAAAAAAGCCTTTGTTGAATTACGTGAAACTCGCGACAAAACATTGGCCATGCCGCGTCTGATTTTGCCATCACTGCAAATCAATATGCGAGCAGGACACATGCCAGAGCCAGAAGGCAATGGCTTGTGTTACTTAAAAATCCCACTCAATGCGTTTAAGTAACAATAGAGGTTAACGTTATCGTGTTTCGATGATGTTAACCCCCTAAATCCTAAAATACCTTTAAGACATTACTCATTCAGTTCGTTATGAAACGCCGCGCCAGACTCATTCTTTTTAGCAACATACATCGCCTGATCCGCCAAATGCAGCAAGCTTTTTACCGTCGTGGCGTCATCAGGATAGCGCGCGACACCAATGCTCATCCCGAAACTGACCTGATCACCGCTTTCTAGCAAAATAGGTTCTAAGCACGATTTAAGTAAACGATCACAAATTTGTGAAATGTCACCCTGAGAGATGTCGTCAATTACGATGGCAAATTCATCGCCACCCAGTCTTGCGGTAATGTCTTCTTGCTTGGTGACATTAATTAATCGAGAAGCAATTTCAGCCAGTGCTTCATCACCCGCTTGGTGCCCAAAAGTATCATTAATCCTTTTGAAGCCATTGAGATCTATGATAAAAAGCGCCAGATGTGTATTAATAGAAGTGGGCGTCATGAGTTGCCTTAAGCGCTCTTCTAAGTACCTTCGATTCGCTAAGCCCGTTAAGTCATCAACATAAGCTAGCTTTTTCAACTCAAGATAACGGTTCATCTTTGCCGTCACATCGCGCTGTATGGCGATATAGCCATAAATATCGCCAGAGTTACCTCTCAATGGGACGCCATCTAAATGCACCCAATACTTTTTGCCACTTTTATTATAATTAAGAATATCCGCCTCAAAAGGCCAACCTTTGTCTATCTGTCGCCTTAACTTCTGAATGGTTGTTTCTGAGGTCTCGGGCCCTTGCAAGACATCACTGGGCTTTTTGCCTTTTAACTCATCAAGCCCATAACCGGATAATCGACTAAACCCATCGTTACACCACACCACACGTTTATTGATATCTGTGTATAAAACACCACTGGATATTTGCCCACTTATCCAAGATAAACGCTGATTTTCTTGTTGTAAGATGTTCATATAATGAAGGTGTAATTCGTTTTGAGCACCTTGGTATGGACCCAGTTTTCTAGACAGTTTCTAGCTCCGTAAAATATCGCTTCTCATATTGCAGTGGCGATAATCCATTATTTGATCCATGGTGTCGCTTTGGATTATAAAAGCATTCGATATAATCAAAAATCTCTGAACGAGCATCACTTCTTGTTTTGTAGGTTCGATTGCGGACTCTTTCTTTTTTTAACAATGAGAAAAAGCTTTCCGCAACAGCATTATCATGGCAGTTACCACGACGACTCATACTGGCTTCTAGATTATTATCTTTTAAGAAGGTTTGCCAATCTTTCGAGGTATATTGAGCGCCTTGATCTGAGTGTACCAGTACTCTTTTTGTGGGGCGTCGTCGCCAAATCGCCATGAGTAAAGCATCAATAACTGACTCCGCTGTCGCCTTTGATCTCATTGACCATCCTACGACCAATCTAGAAAATAGATCAACAACGACGGTCACGTAAAGCCAGCCTTCTTTTGTCCGGATGTACGTAAAATCGGTTACCCATACTTGATCTGGTTCTGGGACAATAAACTCTCTATTTAGTGTGTTGGGGGCTGTATTACGTTCAGACCCACGATAAAAAACAGGGTGGCGTTTGTAGCCTATTAGCGCTTTTAAACCCTCGCGGCGCATCACCCTTAGCACTCGATTTTTCCCACAAGACTTACCTTCTCCTTTTAGGTCTTTGGTGATATTGCGGTATCCGTAAACACAACCACTCTCAAGCCAATGCGTTTTAATGGTGATGGCAAGTTCATCATCTTCTTGCTCTCGTCGACTTTTTGGACAGTCCAGCCAAGCGTAAAAACCGCTCCTATGGACTTGCAGTGTTCGACACAAGACAACAATAGAATAGTCGTGGAGCCGTGATTTTATGAACGTGTACTTTTCTTTGACTCCCCGGCAAAGTACACGGCGGCCTCCTTTAAAATGTCCCTCTCTTCGGTCACCCGTTTAAGTTCAGCTTTGAGTCGCTGGACCTCTGACAGAGCTGAATCTTCCGCTTTTCTGGTCACTTCTGGTTTGCTGTATCGGGCAATCCAATCATGCATACTTTTGTAACTAACGCCGAGTCGCTCAGCCACTTCTGCAATCTTATAGCCGCGCTCAGTGACTTGTTTAACGGCTTCAATTTTGAACTCATCGGTATAGCGTTTTCCACTCATAATTCACCTCATTTTTACCTATTATTATATAGCTATGAGATGTCTATTAAAGTGGGTCCATACCACCTTGAGCCAAATCCAAAAGTAATGTTTGCTCTTGGGCCGTCAAGGTGCGCGGCTTGGTATCAATAATGCACAGGGTGCCTATCGCGTACTGATCATAGGACCTCAACACAGCGCCCGCATAAAAACGTATGTGTGGTTCGCCTGTTACCAAGGGATTGGTTTTAAAGCGATTGTCCAAAAGAGCATCCTCAATAATCATTAATTGATCGTGTTCAATGGCGTACTGGCAGAATGAAATACTTCGTGGTGTACTGGTGATATCAATGCCCATACTGGACCTGAAAAACTGCTGCTCTTCATCAACAAAACTAATAAAGACAATAGGCGTATCAAAGATAACCTTTGCGAGGCGAGTAATGCGGTCAAAGCGCTTATCATCAGGCATTTCAAGAAGTCCCAGTTCTTGAAGCGCTCTGAGCCGTGCAACTTCGTTTTCTGTACCTGTTGATTGGTGCATGTGAAGCCCTTCCTATGATAGAGGCCAAAGATCCGCGGATTATAGATTAAGCATTTCCATAAAACTATCGGACTTTCCACTCTGCTATCAAGGACTAATTTTTGTCACACGAGGCAAAAAAGTCAAACTCCTTTAAAATAAAGAAATGTACAGCGACATTATAGTTTGATATGAAAATGACGCTTTAGATGGCCTGAGTAAAGTAAAGTTTGATATTTTTTAACTCTACCTTACCCACTCCCTTGACATTAAAGTTTGATATTTTTACACCCTCATCTCATCTTCGAGTAAACAGGAGTTTGAACTAAGGATCAATAGCACTCTTTCAGATTATTACTGCTTTGAGCTCTGCTCTTTTATAAAAGATGCAAAGCACCAATCCCATAGCAGGTGCCACAGCACCAGTTAATACTACCGCAGATGGCCAAAGCTCTAAATAGATAACAAATCCACCTAACGCCTTACCAATAGAATTACCGAGTTTAAAAGCTGCAATGTTCATCGATGAGGCTAAGGAACATGCGATTAAGTGGATAACATGAGATAATCTAGCCGACTTCAATCTACTATGACTCTTACTCATCATAAACCAGCTCCCTTCACCGATACCGAATTTACCAGCAAACGCAGCCCCCCCCGTAAAGAACTTCCCCTTGGTTGGCCGGATGGATGAACTGAGCCCATGGCAGCTGCTTGAAGGTCAAGTTGAACCTTTCTCCCCATAAGCTGGCAATGGTCGCACCCATACCCTCTCGCTACCATGCTACGCATTCACTTTAGGGCACCTCGAAAAACCTCGCTCACAGCACCGGTAACCCTGTGATAGTATCGAGCAACCACTAACACCCGATAGTTCAGTACCATGAAGAAGCGTAGCGCGATCAAAGACGACCTCTTTGCCAGCGAACATCACCGTGAAAAGATCGACCGGACCGGCGATCCTTTGGCCGAGATTGAGCAGCACATCAATTTTTCTGCACTGGCCGCTGAAGTTGACTCTATCGCGCCTCGCGTTGACAGCACTCAGGGCGGGCGACCGCCGTACCCCACTGAAACCATGGTCCGCATCCTGGTACTTAAGCGCCTCTACAACCTGTCGGATGAACAGATGGAGTACCAGCTACTGGACCGTATGAGCTATCAACGCTTCTGCGGGCTGACCCAAGCGATCAACATTCCGGATCGCACCACGATTTGGCACTTTGAAAATCGCATCGGCGAAGCCGGTGCTCAGGCCTTGTTCGACGGTGTGTCGGCACAACTGTTCAAGCAGGGCTTCATCGCCCGTGGTGGCCAGATCATTGATGCCACCCTGGTGCCAGCCCCCAAGCAGCATAACCGACGCAGTGACAAAGAGATGCTGGATCAAAAAGCCATGCCTATCGACTGGAAGCCCGTCAAACGACGGCAAAAGGATACCGATGCCAGCTGGACGAAGAAGTACGGGAAAAGCCATTTTGGCTACAAACTCTCAATCAATGTCGATGCCAAGTACAAGGTGATCCGGCGTTTTCAATGTGACACCGCCAAAGAGCATGACAGCCAGCACTTCGAGGCTGTTCTTGATCGGTACAACACCAGTCAGGACATCTATGCCGATCGCGGTTACCCATCGACCGAGCGGGAAGGCTGGCTGAAAGAGCACGGCTACCGCAACCATATTCAGCGCAAAGGCCACCGCCAGAAACCGTTATCGGAGTGCCAGCAACGTCGCAATAAGCGGATCGCCAAAACCCGTGCCCGCGTCGAGCATGTGTTCGCCAGCATCGATCAGATGGGGGGCAAGTTGATCCGCACAGTGGGTCAGGCGAGGGCCAACTTTGCGATGACAATGATGGCCGCCTGCTACAACCTGAAGCGGTTGGTGTCCTTTCAGCGGGCCGGGATTAAGGCATTTTGAGTCGTTGGTGGCGGCTCAATGTGCCTGATGGGCACACTGAGAGACGACCGCAGCCGGTGCCACTGCCCCCCGAGACCGGCATGATATCAAGTCGAAAACAGCTGTTCCGGGCAGTTTAGCTGTTCAGACGACGAGCAGCAGGTTTTTTCGAGGCGCCCAATAGTCGCGTCAACGATGGTGCCTTCTTTAAAGTAAATCCCCGAATCTGATAGCCATTTGTGGACTTCTTTAAAGAGCTTACGTCCAAGCTTATGCTTTTCCAGTAAATGCCTAAAATTCATAATGGTGGTGTGATCAGATATTGCTCCTTCTAAAGATAACCCAGCAAACAGCCGCATAGAGGTAATCTCGTAAAGCGCGTCCTCCATGGCTGGGTCCCTGGAATGCCTGCCCAGCCATGTTGTACCAGTTCAGCATAAAATGAATACGCAACATGGTAGACAAAGGATAGGGGCGACGACCATTGCCTGCTTTTTTCAATTTGGTCTTCAAGCAGCTGCCAAGGAATCAACTCATCCATTCTACCAAGGAAGAGTTCTTTGCGAGTTTTGCGGCGTTTGCTGGTAAATTCTGTGTCGGCGAAGGAAAGCTGGTTCATGATCGGCTGGAGTCGTAGTCAGATTAAGTCGGCAAGATTGTCTCATGTTACCGACTTAATCGCATGTTCCCTAATCAACACAAATAATTCGATGGCGAATTATTTGTGTTGACCTGAATCAAATTTATATCTACCCTTATAAAAATTAGCCACCTAACTTTAAGTTAATGAAGTCTGACTTAATAGTTGCGTCAGTTAGGTGGTTAGTCTGTAAGTGCATCACATGTGAGCTAGAGAATGTGTGTAATGCATAGATAATAACGTAGGAGGTCTAGAGGAAGGGTGAGATATTTATTGGCTGTCGTGTAATCCGGCAGCTGAAGACAATACACATAACGCTTTACATAGTTGGTTGACTACCAATATAAAAAAATAAGAGGAATTTAACTATGTTATCAAGTTTGAAAAAGTGTCTTGCAGTTTCGTTAACGGCAGCTGCATTGCTTCAAATGCCAACTGTACAGGCTGAGTCATATGAAATGACTATTGCAGGTGCGTCTCCGGGAGGGCTGTGGAGCTTATTAGGCGCTGGTTTAGATTCAAGCGTCAGAGCTGCATATCCTGATTCAAAAATAACTTATCAAACCTCTGGTGGTGGTATTGCCAACATTGGTCAGCTAGACCGGAATCAAGCGGATCTGGCCATTGTTCACGATGCAGAATTGCTATTGGCTAAAAAAGGGGGATTACCGTTTCGCGAACCGATAGATTCCATTCGTGTTCTTTCCTATTTGTATACCTGGGCTCCGATGCAGACGCTTGTACGTAACAGCTTTGCAGAAGAGTATGGCATTCATACCTTTGAAGATATCGCTAAAGTTAAACCACCGATCACAATTGCTATCAACAAGCGTGGTAACATCGCATCAAATGTAGCCGTTGAAATGCTGAATGCAATCGGTGTTACTGAAAAGGATATCGAAAGCTGGGGTGGTAAAGTTATCTATGCGGCTTCAAGTGAACAGGTGTCTTTGATTACGGATCGCCGAGCAGATCTAATGATCAACTCGCTCTTCGTGCGCCACAGTTCTATTCAACAGGCAGCTAACAGTGTCGAATTAACCTTGCTAGGCATGGATCCAGCAACCGTTGAAGCGGTAAACAAGGCAAGTGGAACAATTCCTTTTGTTATTCCTGAAGGGACCTATGAATGGTCACCAGGAAAGGTCGATACCCCGTCCTTGGGTGCAACCCTCGCTGTAAGAGTTGATATGGATGATCAGAAAGCTTACAACCTAACAAAGGCCATCTATGAAAATTACCAGCAAATCGCTGGTGTACATGCAGCTATGAAAGCGTTAACTCCTGAGGCTATGGCCTCTGTCACTGTGGTTCCATACCACCCAGGTGCGTTGAAGTATCTGGTAGAAGCAGGCTTACGTTAAGCTGATAAGTTTATAAAAATTATAAGAGCTAATAAAATGTCGAATATACTTTCATCAATATTAGAGACTGGTACTAAACGTCAGTTGAGTCCCAAGCTTGCCCGAATACTCCAATCAATCGCAGCAATAATAGCGTTAGGAGTAATTTACACAACTACTATCGTCTACGTCGATCTCTTTGCGATGACGATCGTATTTTTGTCATCAATGCTAGCTCTTCTATTTTTAATGTATACGTCTGGATCTAGGGGGCGTACTGATTCTCCAAGTTTAATCGACTGGGTGCTTTCGCTTACCAGCGTAGCGGCCGGTGTTTACTTTATAGTAGAAAGTTCTCGAATCGTAGAACGGATTACGTTGTTATTTCCTCTGGAAATGCCCGACCTTATTGCGGGCTCGGCACTATTTTTCCTGACAATCGAAGCCACGCGAAGAACAGTCGGATTTGGCTTAACCAGCGTAGTAACGATTTTTTTGCTCTACAATCTCTTTGGGCATGGTTTGCCCGCGGGACTTGGTTTTCGTGAAGTGGGATATAATCACTTTCTTGATATCATGATGTTCACCAGTGATGGGCTATTTGGAGTACCACTTCGAGTGGCAGCAACTTATGCTTTTCTATTTGTTCTCTTTGGTACCTTTTTATCCCGAGCTGGTGGAGCAGATTTCTTCTTTGATCTTGCATCAGCTGTAGCGGGAAGACGTGTAGGCGGTCCAGCAAAGATCGCTGTTATCTCTTCAGGTCTTTATGGAACGATGTCAGGTAGTCCGACATCGGACGTTGTTACGACGGGGTCTATCACGATTCCTATGATGCAGCGTTTGGGATACGGGAAGTCATTGTCTGGAAGTGTTGAGGTTGCTGCCTCGGCTGGTGGTAGTTTGCTGCCCCCCGTTATGGGGTCAGCAGCATTTATCATGGCGGAGTATACGGGTATCGAGTACCGTGATATTGCTATCGCGGGCATTGTGCCAGCATTACTTTACTACGTATGCGTTTATACACAGGTTCATTTGCGATCTGAAAAAATGGGCCTTAAAGGTTTAGAGGAGAACGAAGTTTCAACGGTAAAAGTAGCAATGTCGAACGGCGGATTGTTCATTATTCCTCTACTAGTCCTTTCAGTAGCTCTTGTTATGGGGTATTCGCCTACATATGTTGCAGCATTTGCTTCTTTAAGTGTCATTGCTGTTGCTGCGATAAAGCCTTCGACTCGCATGGGTCTAAAATCCATTTGGGAAGCACTCGGTGAAACGACCCTTAGAATGGTTTCGGTAACAGCTGCTTGTGCAGCTGCTGGTCTCGTTATTGGTGGTATTTCAATGACTGGACTTGGTGGTAAATTTGCAGACCTAGTGTTCATGCTTGCGGGTAGTAGCAGTATATTGGTTCTGATTATCTCAGCATTGTTGGCGATTATACTGGGTATGGGGATGCCAACACCCTCAGCATTTATACTCGCGGCAGTATTGGTAGGGCCGACCTTAAGTTCGCTTGATTTCTCTGCGATGCAGTCAAACATGTTCATTCTTTACTTTGCGGTGCTTTCCGCTATGACCCCGCCGGTGGCTGTCGCTGCATTTGCTGCTTCTGCTATTGCTGATGCGAAACCACTAGGAATAGCTGTTGGAGCGGTAAGGCTAGCGATTACAGCATTCGTGGTTCCATTCGCCTTTATGTATGGAGAAGGGTTACTACTTGAAGGTCCGATAACTGGGATAATCCTGAACTGCCTGACTGCTTCCCTAGGTGTTATCGTGCTAAGTGCAGGAATAGAAGGATACTGGAGAGCTCCTCTATCAGGCATAGCGCAGGCTATGTTGTTGGTGGCTGGTCTAATGTTCTTAGCACCGAGTATCATCGCATTGGGCATTGCTACCGCTTTGGTGATGGCTGTTGTCCTGATCACACCTCATCTGAGGTCTCCAGCCAAATTAGCTTAATTTTCAGAAGGATTGGTCTCTAGCCGGATATACTTTAAAGCGAGGTAACACAGTGGAAATGATTTATGCATTATTGTCTTCTGTTATGTTTGCGGCTACATTTTTACTTGTAAAAATAGGTCGTGAAAGTGCCTCGCACCTTTCTGTTTTGTGGATTACACTCACCATCAATGTCGTTGTACTAGCTTTATCTACCTTATTTATAGATATTCCTAAATCTCTTAATCTTCTCGATCTTAAGTTTTTTATTATTTCGGGTATATTTGCACCGTTACTTGGTCGGCTATTCCAGTTCGTTGGAATGTCTAAGTTAGGGGCGAATACAACGACGGCCTTAACCCTAACCCATCCTTTGATAACGGTATTTATAGGGTTGTTGTTTCTAGATGAGTCCGGAAATGTTGTGCAAATACTTGGCGGATTTTTGATCATCACTGGTTCGGTGTTGATTGCTATATTTTCCGGATCAAATGCTAATCTAGGAATTTCCAATGGTCATCAGATATATTTACTATATCCTCTTCTGGCATCATTAACCTATGGGATATCTATTGCCCTTAGAAAGGTGGGGATCGACCAGCTTAATTCACCTGTACTCGCTAGTGCAGTGACAGTTTCTTCCTCGTGGACTATCTTGAGCCTATATGTTTTGGTTACTAGGTGTAAAGTTTCATGTAGTGGCCGAGAATTTACTTATTTTTTTTTCGCAGGAATAGTTTCAAGTATAGGACCTATTTTTCTTTATCTATCGTTGGCAATTGGAAACCTACTTCTAATTGCTCCCTTAGCTGCTACCACTCCGTTATTTGTACTAGTGGGAACTTGGCTTTATTCAAAGAAAAATGAGAAATTTGGATACCAGATAATCGTCGGAACATTCGGTATATTTATTGGAGTGACACTGCTAACGCTATTTAAAAATTAGCAGTGTGCTTGGTTTGAAGTTGATTACTCTCAAACTTCTGGCAGCCAAGACTTCTGAGCTTTTATCGCTCGTGTTTTCCATAGATTCCATGGGCGGTCTACTTGCCCTTCGTTGGTTATTTGAGTGGCGTGTGCTTCTCCTTCTGATAGAAATTCAACCGGTCCTAGTCTGGAAGCTTCGATCTGTAATTGTGCATTAACTTCTACATAAATCGCTCTATAAACTGCTTGTTTTAGGCTGGGAGCAACGACTGTAGAGCCATGTCCTCTCATCAGCACTAAGGTATTTTCTCCAAGAGATTGCGTTAATGAAGAACCAAGTTCTTGGCTGGTAATCAACATGTTGGTTTCATCACCCGCAACATCTCGTATCTCAAATATGGGGACGCTTGTACCCATGAATCCACTCATGTGGCACATAGGTTTTAAAGAGGCGGACTTTACAACACTGAAGGGGACAACAGAATGAGAATGGCTATGGACGATTGCTTCTACATCATCTCGCTTCCGGTAGATTTCACTGTGAATATAACGTTCTAGATAGACCTTCCTGGGATCGTTGTTTACAGTTTCACCCTCAAGGTTAAACTCTAGTATATCCTCTTTGGTAACAAGCCCTGGGGCCATATTTCGAGCTAAGAAAAAATGATCTCTGTTATGAGGATTTCTTACGCTTACATGACCGAAAGCATCCAGTACACCTTCATTAAATAAAATTAAATTTGCAGTCACTAGATCATTTATTACGCTTTCTAATATTGTATCATTCATGGATATTCCTTTTCTTTTTTATAGATTAAAGATTCAAAAATGCTAGTTAACGAAACATAATTAGCAATCTAATAATTTTATCTTATACCGTATAGAAAGGAAAATAAATGATGAATTATTATTTTCCTTATCAGGCACTAAAAGAATCAGGAATTCGAGATTTGATTAGAGGTTTTTACAGAATCATTGATAGCTCAGCTAATTAGTCGTCCCTGAATAATGGCGTTTTTAGTCTAAAGCGCCATTTCATTTTCTAGCCTTCTCGGCAATAAGGCTTGTATCAATCTCATCCCGCTATAAATGCCACACCGGATCAAGGCAAAATGAAGCCACTTCAGCAGCTTACGAAGGTTTTGGCCACAGGCGCTTAGGATCACGTTAATCGCATCGCCCAGTATTCCCTTGAGGAAGCATCGTCTGAGTTTTCCGTCTGATTTGAGGTGCCCGATGATAGGCTCTACGCTATTTCTTCTCCCCATCCAGTTCTTCTCTTTCTTGGGGACTCCGCGTTTTTGACCTGCAATCAAGACTTTAATATCTTCCACACCTGACCCTTTATATCCTCGGTCAACAAAACAGGTTTCAGGCTTTCGCCCCATCAAGGTTTCTACTTGTTGCAGTTGATCTTTCAGGGTGTGCCCATCATACGGATTACCGGGATAGCTTCTTGCGCCCACAATGAAGGATTCTTTAGCGGTCACGGCTATGCTGGCTTTCACGCCAAATTCGTAGCGTTTATGCGCTTTGCCTTTGGATATGCAATCCACATTGGGTTCATGCAGGCTGTAGAGTTTGTTTTTGCTCTGGCGAGTTTGTTTTAGTAATCGATAGGCTTGGTTAAGTGTGTCTTCCTGTTTTTGGGTGAGCGTTAACCCTTGTCGTTTTACTTGCCGGTCAATGTCCCGCAGCACTCTCCCTAAAAAGCCTTTGACTTGCTTAATGGCTTTTCTCATGCGCTTGTATTGCTTGGCATGACCATAGCGGCCAATTTTTGGCATTAGTTCATGACAAGCTTTGTCGTAGGTTTGTCTTAACGTGATGCCTTGTTCTTTGGCGACCTGAGTAAGCTGTTGTCTAGCCTTGTTGTAGAGCTTGGCATCCGTTGGGAAGGTGATATTTTTTTCTTGTACCGTGGTGTCGACCACTACTCGCTTTAGACTTGCTGGTTTGATGACTTTAAGTTTTAAACCTGCTTGTATCGTCTGGGTTAACAGCCATTCACAGCCTTCTTCTCCTAACCGTTTTCGCCATTTTACAAGACTGGTTGGATGACACGGAAAGTCGTGTTGGAAAAAGGTTTCGCCGCAAAAGTATTGGTAGTAAGGCGATTCAAGCCATTGCTCTAATACCATGTCGTCAGACAAATTATGCAAGTGTTGCAAATACAGCAATCCCGCCATAAGGCGAGTGGGTAACGCGGATGCACCCACCGTTGAGAAGTGTCTCCCCAATTCATTGTCCAACTGGTTCCAATCAATAACCTTAGGGAACATGCGATTAAGTCGGTAACATGAGATAATCTTGCCGACTTAATCTGACTACGAATCCAGCCGATCATAAACCAGCTTTCCTTCGCCGACACCGAATTTACCAGCAAACGCAGCAAAACTCGCAAAGAACTATCAACTGCCGTTAAACATCTCAAATGCGCGACAAATGGACCTTCAGTATTGGATGATCGACTTCAAACTATACCGGATGCCTCAATCGATAACTTTCAGCAGTTTGCTGATTGAGGCCTCCTCGTTAAAAATATTACATACCTAATAATTATCAATAAAATCCACTTCATGTGGTAGAATCGATACTCAAAAATAGTAATTTTAACAGCAAGTAACGCCATCAAAATTCTGCTAGCGCGCTCCTTCGGACCCGCTAATAAATATGCACATTGGCAAAATCAGAGAGATAGGAAGTTATAATGTACAAATTAGATAATACAACGTTACAGATTGCGATTGCTGCAAATGTGAGTGCAGCTCTTACTGAAGATATCGCGAGTGGAGACATCAACGCGTTATTGATCCCAGAGTCTCAAACGGCTATTGCAAAAATTATTACACGGCAGGATGCCGTGCTATGCGGAACAGCTTGGGTGAGCGAGACCTTCCGCCAAGTTGATCCTTCGGTCAAACTGCTCTGGCATTTTAACGATGGTGATAACCTCAAAGCTGATGATCTGATTGTTGAGGTTACTGGACCCGCCCGCTCACTCCTCACAGGTGAAAGAACAGCGCTTAATTTTCTTCAGTTAATGTCAGCTGTTGCAACGCGAACTCGATACTTTGTTAGTAAAATCGGTAGAAACCCTGTAGAGCTCATCGACACTCGAAAAACAATACCTGGGCTAAGACTGGCTCAAAAATATGCTGTCACTTGTGGTGGCGGGCAGAACCATAGAATGGGTTTGTATGATGCATTTTTGATAAAAGAGAATCATATCGCAGCTTGCGGTGGTATCGATAAGGCTGTTCAGGTCGCACGAACTCTGGTGCCAAATAAGCTCATCGAAGTTGAAACAGAATCACTCGAGGAACTAGAGCAAGCTCTTCAATCCGGTGTGGATATAATTATGTTGGATAATTTTTCATTAGAAGATACTAAGAAAGCGGTAGAATTAAGCCGCGGTAAGGCGAAAATCGAAGCCTCTGGTGGTATAAATGACGATACGCTGATAGACATCATACAAGCTGGCGTTGACTATGTATCAATGGGTACACTCACCAAAGATATTAAAGCTGTCGATTTATCGATGCGACTATACATGGAAGCATAGTAAGGGCCTAAGATGACAGATCGTGTTAATTAACTAACATGATCTGATTACCCCTGATGCTTAAAACACCAGTAAACCCAGGTTTTTTAAAGCCTAGTTTACAAGTTCGATAATATTAGAAATCCAGGATACAAGAACATGTCTGCAGAGAAATTAAATACTGCTCCAGAGCTAAAATACGAGAGGATGGCACACATTATTCGAGAGCTCTCGAAGCAGTACTTCAATTCATTAGAACGAAGATTACAGCCCTACGGCGTAAACCATGGATTTTGGGGATACTTACGTGAGCTCTGGAACGAGGAAGGAATCTCCCAGAAAACCTTAAGTGAACGAGTGGGACTTACTGGACCCACAACGAACTCCGTTATTAAACGCATGTTGGCAGCTGGCCTCGTCGAGCTTCGCCCTATAACTGAAGGAAAACCAAGACAGGTCGTTTATTTAACTGAATATGGAAAGAGCCTTAAGGACACCCTTGAACCTCTAGCAAAAGAAGTCAATGACGTGGCTCAAAGCGGTATGAGCCCTGAGGAAATTGAAATCGTTCGCGAATATTTATTGAACATGCATTCTAATCTTATGGAGGACAATACCTAATTTTTGATGACTGCCAAGGCAGCGAATAGCTGGCAACTGAAGCAGAAAGCAAAACCCCAGCACAAGACTTTGCTCATACTGAGGCATATAGCACTTATAAGAAACCTTAAAGAAGCCAACCTATTTAGTCGTCCCTGAATAACTCTCAACCCATTGAATGCAAAGTGTTTTTATAAGATAGTTAATGCCTAAATCTTGCTATAAATGCGCCATAAGGCCCAAAAAGTTGTAGAATGGGTGATTTTTATGAAGCCTCGTCAGACAAAGACCATACCGCAAAAGGATTTATTCCAACCACAGCTCGTTGACATCATTAACCCCAACCATCCTTTGGTTCGACTGGCTAAGGTTATTGATTGGAACCAGTTGGACAACGAATTGGGGGGACACTTCTCAACGGTAATCCCCCCGAAAAATAACAGCAACAAGTAGAAACCTTGATTGGGCGAAAACCTGAAATCTGTTTTGTCGACCGAGGATATAAAGGATCAGGTGTGGAAGACATTAAAGTCTTGATTGCAGGGCAAAAAGGCGGAGTCCCAAAGAAAGAGAAGAACTGGATGGGGAGAAGAAATAGCGTAGAGCCCATCATCGGGCATCTCAAATCAGACGGAAAACTCAGACGATGCTTCCTTAAAGGAATACTGGGCGATGCGATTAACGTGATCCTAAGCGCCTGTGGCCAAAACCTTCGTAAGCTGCTGAAGTGGCTTAACTTTGCCTTGATCCGGTGTGGCATTTATAGCGGGATGAGATGAATACAATCCTTATTGCCGAGAAGGCTAGAAAATGAAATGGCGCTTTAGACTAAAAACGCCATTATTCAGAGTCGACTATTTAGTATTTATCCAGCCACTACGTTTTCTTTCCAAAGTTCGCGCCAATCCGATTCTTTTGGTACAACTCCTTGGAAAGAAGCGATTGACGATTGAAGAATTGATGGTGCACTACCGATAGCAGGTTCACCATCAGCAACTTTCTGAGCAGCTTCTACCATAGTGCGACGGAATTCCACAATCGCTAAATCAGAAGAACCAAGAATATCATCGGTACGGTTAACAATTTTACCCATCGATACCCACATCGCGGTATCTTGGTTTGGTATGCCCGCAATACCAGTAAAATCACCCTCTTTCATTTTTATACGATCCTGACGGAAGCGGTTTTCCATAGTACCTACAGTAGCCCAAGTGATTGGATCGACATCTTCACCCGGTACTGCACGAGCGAATTTACGCCAAGCAGTCGTATCTGGTGTAGTTTCAGGATTACCCCATGCGATAAAGTGGAAGTTACAGTTTTCATTGTCGATCGGAACGATGACCGCTGCAACATTGTATGAAGTGTTAGGCGGAATCAACGCGTAGTAAGGCGCGACATACTGAGTGATACGAATGTAGTCATGGGTTGCAGCGTTAGCGATAGGACGACGAATAGCAGCGTAATGGAATCCATAATCAGTTTTCGCAGACTGCATACGCGGGGACTTATCAGTTGATGGACGGTACCAGCTTTGATCGTCCGCAGCCGCACTTTCAACTTTTGCAGGCACCATGTCCGAAGAGTGCAATGATGAAGAATGAGCTGAGTCAATCTGACCTTCTAGAACTTGAGCCCAGTTACATGGCAAGCGGATTTTGAGGATCGAAACTTGCACATCTTCATTAGGTGCAAACGCTGGCTTTTTAAATTCAGGAGAATCACCTTCACCCAACCATGCCCAAAGGAATCCGCCCCACTCAACTGTTTTATAAGCTTTGTGCTTCACTTTAGAGCACATAGACTTTTCTGCTTCTGGTGGCTCAGAAGCCATTGCTACAACGTTACCTTCCACATCAAACTTCCAGCCGTGATACAAGCAGCGGATACCACAATCTTCATTACGACCGAGCACCAAAGACGCCGAGCGGTGAGGACAAAGTTCATCCAATAAGCCCACTCGACCTTCGGTATCGCGAAATGCTACATAACGAGAACCCAAAGCTTCAACCAACACTGGAGTTCCATCGCACTCTTTAACCTCTTCGAGCAAACAAACCGGCGTCCAATGCTGACGCATAAGCTTACCCATCGGGTCGGTCGGCATAACATGAGTTAATAATTCATTTTCTTGTGGTGTAAGCATCGTGCCTTTCTCCGTTTTATTTTATTTCGCATAGCTACAAGCACCCTACGTCACTGCTTGTCAGCCAAATTTGTAACCACGCTTCTATTCGACGAGTCGATAAGACATGTCGAAGAAGCATTAGAGGCATTAGAGGTATTAACAAAAAATTAATCCCATGCTCGATTACCTCAGCGAAACAAATAATAGATATCTAATTTTGAATAGTCAACATTATTAGCAATCTAATTATTGTTGACTAAAAATTATTAGATTGCTAATATTGTCCTAGATCATATATCCCGATTTAAGGATTGATGACACCATATCCATATATTGCGACACCTAGAGAGAAGAAAAATGAAACTGCAAGTGAGTGCTCGGCGTACTCTTACGCCAGAAATTGAAGAATTCACCCTAACTCCTGTTGATAGTCAACCTTTACCGCCAGCAGAACCTGGTTCACATATTTCTATAACCACGCCCTCTGGAGCTCATCGTTATTATTCATTGGTTTATTCTGGTGACAACCCAAACGCTTACACTGTTGCAATTAAAAAAGAGCCTAATTCTCGTGGTGGTTCAAAGTCGATGCATGAGCAGGCAACGGTATCGACGATTCTGGATGTAGAAACGTCTGACAATGAATTTCCTCTCGGTCCGAAGCACGATGCTTTATTAATAGGTGGTGGAATAGGTATCACACCTATCTACTCTATGGCACAACAATTAAAAGCAGAAGGTAGAAAATTCCGAGTTATTTATTTAGCTCGCAGCTATGAAAAAGCAGCGTATGCTGATGAGCTCCAGGAGCTTTGCGGAGATGACATCATCATTCACTATAGCGAAGGCGATAGTTCAAATGCTTTCGATTTTTGGGATTTACTGATGACTCCAACTCAGGAACATATCTATTGTTGTGGGCCAACATCTCTAATGGAAGAGGTGAAAGGTGGTACGGGGCATTGGCCTGATGGCCGAGTTCACTTTGAGGAATTCATGCCCATAGAAATCATTCGAGATAACGATACCGAATTCACCATCGAACTCGCCAAATCAGGTGAAACGATAACTGTACCCGCAGATCGCACTATACTGGAAGCCTTACGCGCTAACGGACATGATTTTTCCAGCTCTTGTGAAACCGGAACTTGTGGCACCTGCAAATGTACATATATGGAAGGCGAAGTGGATCACCGTGACTTAGCTTTAATGGATGATGAGAAGTCCGACACAATAATGTTGTGTGTATCCCGAGCGAAAGGTGACCACCTTGTCCTCGATATCTAATCCAATACGCATAGGTGTTGCGGGTTTAGGGAGAGCCTTTGCGCTATCGGCCACCGCTATCCATGCTCACCCAGGAGTTATCTTAGTTGCTGGCGCGGAGCCAAATTCCGAGCACAGAAGATCATTTGAAAAGACTTTTGACGCAAAGACCTATACAGATGTTAGCAACCTAGTAACAGACCCTGACGTGGAAGTGGTCTATGTATCCACACCTCATGGACTACATAAAGAGCATGCTTTAGCTGCTATAAATGCCGGTAAATCCGTCCTTATCGAAAAACCGATGACTGTCTCATTAGAAGATGCATCATCGCTAATTGAAGCGGCAAAAAAGGCGGGAGTACAGATCATTGTTGGCCCTAGCCACAGCTTTGATGGTCCAGTTAAGCTCGCGGAAGTTTTAATCGCGAAAGGTAAGATTGGGCGCGTAAGGATGATACATGCGCTCTATGCAACCGATTTTTTATATCGCCCAAGAACAGCGTCGGAGCTTTCCACAGACTTAGGTGGAGGAGTAGTGTTTAGCCAAGCCGTCCATCAAGTCGATCTCGTCCGCCGACTCGCTGGTGTTCCCGCTCAGCGTGTTACCGCAAGAACAGGGGGCGTCTGGGATGCTGACCGACCGACCGAGGGTGCCTACAGCATGCTGATTGATTTCAACGAAGGTATCTTTGCCAGCCTGACGTACTCAGGCTACGCTCATTTTGATGGTGACCGACTGATGGAAAATACTACTGAATTAGGCATATCCAAGTCAGATGAATTCAAGAGCGCCCGCAAAATACTGGAATCCGTTCAGAACGAATCAGAATTTAAGTCATCACGCGGATTTTCATCACTCGAAACCTGCCCTCAGGCTCAAACTCACGAGCACTTTGGTCAGGTTTTCGTATTCGGCGACCGCGGAGACCTTCGCCTGACACCGAACGGAGTGGAAATTACCGATGCGAATGGCCCCGAATTCTACCCTGCACCTTTTAGAACCTCCCGCGCAGAAGTATTTGACACACTTTATGCGGCACTGCGTGAACAAACACCCCCTTTGCAGAATGGCAAATGGGGCCGAGCTTCACTCGAAATCTGTCATGCACTACTTACCAGTAGCGAAACAGGTGACACAGTCACACTTAATTACCAAGAAGGATAAAAAATGTCTAAGCTCCAACTTTCCCTAGCAATGGGTGATTATGATCGAACCCGCCCTATTCATGATGGACGGGTACAAATCGACGGTGTCGACCCGATCACTTTTCTTCAATCACCAGAAGAGATGTTCTTCAACGCATTTCGCCACAAAACGTGTGATATTTCAGAAATATCATTGAGTTCATATTGTGTTTCGTTGACTCGAGAAAATCCTCAATACATCGCAATTCCTGTTTTCCTTAGCCGTGCATTCCGCCACTCCTCCGTTTATATTCGTGCAGATAGAGGAATTGAAACACCTCAAGATCTCAAAGGTCGCCGCATCGGCATCGCGGAATATCAACTGACAGCAAACGTATGGGTTAGAGCAATCCTTGCAGATGCAGGTGTAACCCCTGATCAGATTACGTGGATACGTGGGGGAATGGACAAACCTGGTCGCCCTGAGAAAATCAAACTTGATCTACCAGACAACGTAACTATCGAGAACGCTCCAGAAGGTGCGACCCTAAACCAGATGTTAATCGATGGAGAAATTGATGGTTTCATCGGCCCTAGATGGCCACGTTGTTACTACGAAGGCCACCCTCAAATTCGTCGACTTTGGCAAGATGGTTTTTCTGCAGCACGCCAATGGCATCAGGACACCGGGTTATTCCCAATCATGCACGTTCTAGGTGTGCGTCGTGGTTTAGCTGAGCAGCACCCCTGGTTACCAGGCGCTCTGCTCAAGGCCTTCACTGAAGCTAAAACAATGGCGACGGATGCCCTATCAGATACTTCAGCAACCAAAGTAACAATGCCATTTGTCGAAGATGTATTAGGTGTAACGCAACAAATGTCCAAGGATCTTTGGTCATACGGAGTCGCACCGAACATAAAAACGCTAGAATATTTCCTGCGCAACCACTACGAACAGGGGCTGAGTTCAAGACATCTTTCTGTAGATGAACTGTTCCACCCAGCAACTACCGAGGTCTATTCTCTGTAAATATATTTAGTGATAAACGGTGTAGAAACAAACCAGCTAGGGAATGTGCGATTAAGTCAGCTAGTTAGTACGAAGTCACACCTGACTTGATTTGCTTTTAAATTTGCTCAAAATCTTAGTTTTTAGTGTGTCTTATTCCCTAGTTGGAGCCTTTAAAGCTCCAACTACCATCACCCAGACGGATTAACCCCGTGTTCTGGTCAAGTCCAACCGGACACTTTCCTAAAGGAGTTTTCATACTCAATGGGTGATTGGTCGCCATTCGACGAATGTAATCGCTCCAGATTGTAATATTTCACATACGCCGCAACATCTTGCTTCATATGCTCTCTTGTTGGTTGTGCTACCTTGAACAACCAATCATGTTTTAAACTGCCGAAGAACCTTTCAACCACGGCATTATCCCAACACGCACCGACGTCACCCATGCTAGAGCGGCAATCAAGCCGTTTTAATAGGCTTCTAAAGTGTTTACTCGTGTATTGCGAGCCTCTGTCGCTATGAAACACTAAGCCCTTTGGCGGCTGTCGTAAGCGATGTGCTTTTAAAAATGCATGCTCAATTAAGTCTGTCGTCATACGTTTTGACGTGTGCCAACCCACTATGCGACGACCAAATAAATCCATTACAATAGCAAGGTATAGCCAGCCTTCGCCTGTTTTTAAATATGACACATCCCCAGCCCACACCTGGTTTGGGCCTAACGGGTTAAAATTCATGTTCAATAAATTATCCGCTACAGCATCACTGTCTTTGCGCTTTGTGGTGACTTTGTAAGCGATACGCTGCTTAACGACTAACCCCAATCGTTTCATCAAGCCAATGACACGATGCCGGCTAACATCAAAGTCTTCTTTGCGAAGCTTTTTCGCAAGCTCTCGGCTACCCAGACTGCCTCGACTATCTTCAAAAAGCGCCTTCGCCCTACGATGTAAATTCAGTGTTTGTGCACTGATAATTATCGCGGGACGTTTTCGCCAAGCATAGTATGCAGATTTGCTAACGCGCATCACTTTACACGATATGGCAACTGGGTACTGCTTACCTAAACTTTTGAGAAATGAATATTTTATTTCATTTCTTTTGCGAAAAACGCTGAAGCCTTTTTTAATATTTCGCGCTCCATCAGCAAGCGCTTATTGTCTTTTCTGAGCTGAACGAGTTCAGCCCGCTCATCCTTCGACAACTCTGAATCTTCATCTTGTTGTTTAAACTTCGCTACCCAGTTATAAAGTAGCTTGTCAGTGATATTCAGTGAAGCGGCAGCCTCAACAACGGAGTAACCTTGCTCAATCACCAGCGCCACCGCTTCTTGCTTAAAATCGTTTGGATATTGTTTGTTAGTACGTTTAGTCATTTTACACCTCAATAATTGGATATTATCCTTTATTGAAGTGTCCGGCTAATTCAACCACAACAGATCGATGCGGTTGCCCAAGAAGGATTTTCTAACCCAACATACAAGCCAACAGTCATACGACTAAACACATCTTTGACTTTATATACGATTGGGCGGCCTACGATTCGGTCTGGGTCATGGCCTGAAACAAGGTGCAAGTCAGCTATGGTCGCATCGATCTCATAACGAGCCCCTGGTCCAAAGTTATTTGTGGTGGAAGTGCTGTGGCTAGGTGTAACATCTTTTGCATATTCAATAGATGGTGTACGAGCTTGAACAACAAGAGGCTTTGCATAGTGTTTGTTGTAGTAGTATCGGAACTGCCTATAAGTGGGTAAATCTTCTTTTTTTATTTTAGGGTACTTTGACCTAATAAAGCCATTCGCCTTTGTCCTAGCCCCTTTTAGGTCAACATCATTATTAACTAAATAGAAGCCTTCAATAGCCAACTTGAAAAGACTTGCTATCTCATCAGTAATAGCAAGTCCCTCTCCATGGGATACTGTGCGTTTACTCCCTGTTTTTTGAATTGCTAGTCGGTTTTGTCCAGGAGCACCGCATTTTGTGTAGTCTGGAGCAAGGGCGTCAGGAGAAAGCCCTCTCTGCCAATATCGACGCAATTGTCGAGTCACATACAGCCTAGACTCATCCGTTGCTTCTAAAACTGACTTAATCTTCTGATTCCTCAGCTTTTTATCAAATAAGGCAAAATAGTCCGTTAACAATAAAGCTACGGATCGATAAGCCCGATCTCTTATCTCTTCAGCTTTAGAGCCTGCTTCGGGGGTGGCCAACAAAATTGGATCTGGCACGGCTTCAAGTGACAAACTTTCGAACTCATCTAGATTTACGCGATATGGCCACGCTTTTTCATCGTGTATATCGATAAGCATTAAGAAATCGACATGTTCATAAACAATTCGGACATGGGTTGGATGGTCCAAGTGAGGGTCAAGAAATACTTTATTAAGATACATCAGACAATCCAGCTTTAAATGAATCTAGGTCTAGAACGATAGACACGTCCGTTGCACGCCAATTCCTAAATACAATATCTAAAGGAACATCAATCAAATTTGCAGCAGCAGCATTACGAATCACACCAATATGAAAGCCGGCACTGCATTCGTATAGGTCATCCATAGCAGCACAAACTGTAGCAAGCTTCTTCTCTGAGCCTGATAACCGGTTAATGACTGTCGAAATATCTTCTAAAGACAACTCACCGTATAGGTCATGTGAATTCTGGCTGGCTGCATGAAGCCATTCAAGATTCTCTTTTACGATCGCTGGAATCTCTTGATCGGTGAAAAGTTTCCATTCATAACCAAGTTCTTCCCAATACAGCTTTTCGATTTGAAGTTTGTCTACCGTACGCGCATTGTCTAAATCGCTGGCGTATTTAACGGCAATAGCAATAGATGGTTTGCCTTTCAGCTCCACAACTAAGTCTGTGGTAACGACTTTTAATTTGTTGCGCATTTGGGGGTGCTTAATTCCCAAACGAGAACAAATACTCAAGGTATCAGCTACAGGTAGAGGAAATTGCTCTTTGATGTCATAGGTAAGATGGAAGCGATCAAAGACAAGGAAAGCAGAAAATTCAAGACGAGATAAAAGATGATGAGCCCTAGATGTGTTTCGACCTCGGATGCGATAGCTCTCACCAGTACTACTTATTTCGTGAACTTTTATAAAGGGTTCATAGCTTTCACCTGAGCCAACACCTCTGGTTTTTAATTTCTTTTCATCTTTAGGATCAAGCGGTTTATCTGCATCCAACATATTTAGCCTCCTGCTTACTTTTTGCAGCATAGCAGGAGGCTAAAAAATATCAAACATTATTGTAAAATATCAAACTATAATGTCTTTTATCAAACTATAATGTCGCCGTACAAGAAATCTGACCTTTTTACGCTTACTTATTCCACCGTGACGGATTTTGCTAGGTTACGCGGTTGGTCTACATCTGTGCCTTTGACGACGGCAACATGGTAGGACAATAACTGTAGCGGAATGGTATGAACGATAGGTTCAAGAATGCTGTCGACCTTTGGCACTTCGGTGAAGATGATGTTGTCTTCGTTGTGCAGGTCTGTGTCCTTGTCAGCAAAGACATACAATTCACCACCACGCGCAGCAACTTCTTGCAGGTTAGACTTAAGCTTGTCGAGCATATCGTTGTGAGGCACCAAGGCGATGATCGGCATGTCTTCGTCAACCAGAGCCAATGGGCCGTGTTTTAGCTCTCCGGCTGGGTAGGCTTCCGCATGAATATAGGAGATTTCTTTCAGTTTCAATGAGCCTTCTAGGGCGATGGGAAACATGGTGCCACGACCTAAAAACAAGGCATTGTGTTTATTAGCAAAGCGATCGGCGACTTCTTTAATATGAGCATCTTGTAAGAGCGCATCGTTCACGTGAGCCGGCAGTGAACGCAGCGCTTGAACCAGTGCTTTCTCTCTCTCGGCGGATAGACCATTTTCAACGGCGATGGCGACACTGGTAATCAACAAGGCGGTCAACTGAGTGGTAAAAGCCTTGGTCGACGCCACGCCAATTTCTGGACCCGCATTGGTTAACAAAGTAAGCGCTGACTCACGTACCAGCGTACTGGATGGCACGTTACAGATGGCCAATGTGGTTAAATAGCCCAATTCTTTTGCCATGCGCAGCGCCGCCAACGTATCGGCCGTTTCGCCAGACTGTGACAAAGTCAAAAATAGCGTGTTCTTTGGTACCGCCACTTTGCGATAGCGATATTCACTGGCGACTTCGACACTGCAAGGCAAGCCTGCTAGGTCTTCGATCCAGTATTTTGCCACCATACCGGCGTGATAACTGGTGCCACAGGCGACAATGTGAACATTTTCAATTTCTTTTAAGAAAGCGGAATCCGCACCAAAACAGCTAGTCAGTACTTTGCTTTCACTGATACGACCTTCTAGACACGCTGCAATTACTTTCGGTTGTTCGTAAATTTCTTTCATCATGTAATGACGAAATTCACCTTTGTCGGTGGCGTCGATATTGTGGTTAAACACACTGATTGGGCGTTCTTGCAACTCACCTTTCGCATCGTAAATAGACACACTATCACGGCTGACGTCTACCACATCGCCTTCTTCTAGGAAGATAAATTGGTCAGTAACATGCAATAAAGCCAGCTGATCAGACGCAACAAAGTTTTCTTCAATGCCAACGCCAACCACTAACGGGCTGCCTTTACGGGCGGCGATAAAACGTTCGTTGTCGTCTTTTTGCACCACACCAATGGCAAAGGCACCGTGTAATTTTGTCAGGCTGAGTTGTACCGCTTTGAGCAAATCTGGCTGTGTTTTTAGGGCATCATGAATCAGATGAACGATCACTTCGGTGTCGGTCTCGGATTTAAACTCATAGCCTTTGGCTTTCAACTCACGGCGTAATGGCTCGTGATTTTCAATGATGCCGTTATGAACCAACGCTAAGTCGTCACCGGAAAAATGCGGATGCGCATTGGCTTCGGTTGGTTTGCCATGAGTCGCCCAACGGGTATGAGCGATGCCCATCTTGCCATCAAGAGGCTGGTCTTCAAATTTGTCTTTTAGAGCTTGTACTTTGCCCACGGCACGGTGTGAATACACACCTTCTTCGTTGTTGATCGCCACACCGGATGAATCGTAACCACGGTATTCGAGACGGCTAAGCCCTTCGATCAGAATTTTTGATACATTACGGCGCGCGATGGCACCCACTATTCCGCACATGTAAGAGTCCTTTTTTGAGTCTGCTAAAAGGGTCAGATCCCTTAAAAATAAAGTTTTATGTCATTCGAAAAAAATCGTTACTTTTTAACGGGACGAGGCCAGTTGTCTTTGTTGGTTTGTCGTGCTCTGGCAAATGCCAATTGCTTCTCGCCCACTTGTTTGGTAATGGTCGAGCCCGCCGCGATAGTCGCCCCTTCGGCAACTTGCACTGGCGCAACGAGCGAGGTGTTGGAACCGATAAATACGTTATCGGCGACTTGTGTTAGATGTTTATTTACACCGTCGTAGTTACAGGTAATAGTGCCCGCGCCTACGTTCACATTTGCGCCCATGTCGGTATCGCCAATGTAACTTAAATGGTTCACCTTACTGCCTTCGCCAATGCGAGCTTTTTTGGTTTCGACAAAATTGCCAATTTTGGCTTTGTTCGACAACTGCGTTCCTGGTCGCAAGCGCGCAAACGGCCCGATGTCGCAGCTCTCGCCCACTTGGCTATCATCAATCAATGTGTTGCTTTTTATGATGGTGTTATCACCAATATGGCAGTCTTTTAAGTAGCAATTAGGGCCAACTTCCACACCATTACCTAATACAACCTTACCTTCAAATATACAGTTCACATCAATAATAACGTCATGGCCTGTAATCAATTCACCACGCACGTCAATGCGAGAGGGGTCTAATAAGGTCGCGCCGTTTTGCATCAACTGGATGGCTTGTTGATGTTGCAGTTCTCTTTCCAGCGCTGCCAATTGCACTCGGTCATTAACACCCGCCACTTCGGCTTCATTTTCTGGGTTCACAGTGACGATATCCACGCCATCATGAGCGGCCATGGCGATCACATCGGTCAGGTAATATTCGCCTTGAGCGTTGTTATTGGTTAACGCTGCGAGCCAAGTTTGTAGATGATTATTGGGAGCCAATAAAATGCCAGTGTTTACTTCTTTGATGGCCAGCTGACTGGATGAGGCGTCTTTTTGCTCGACAATGGCGGTCACTTTGCCCTGATCATCTCGCACAATGCGTCCGTAACCGGTTGGGTTATCAAGAGAAATAGTCAGCAAAACCAAGGTGTTTGGCGTAGACAGAGCCGTCATTTTTGACAAGGTGCTGGCACGAATTAAAGGCACATCACCGTATAAGGTTAATGTCGCGCCATCGGCTTGCAGAAAAGGCGCCACACGACGCAAGGCGTCGCCGGTACCTTGGGGGTCGTCTTGCCAAACAATATTGGCCGAAAAATCCTGACAACTGGCTTCGACTTGCTCGCCTTGATGGCCCACCACAAGATGCAATTTGGATTCTGGAAGGGAACTGGCGGTGGTCAGTACTCGTCTCACCATGGCGGTGCCACCGACCTTATGCAATACCTTAGAAAAAGCGGATTTCATTCGGCTGCCCTTTCCGGCGGCCAGAATTACGATGTCCTGAGTCATGAAGCGTCCTTGTGTTGGCGTCTTGAAATAATGAATGAATTAAGGATGGCGCCTATTAGACCCTGTTGCCAAAAACGCCACAACCCAAATTGTCACAAAAAAAATGACAATTTTTTATAAAACCCTATAAGTGGATGATTTCGCGGCTTTTCAAATGGATAAAAAGCAAAGATTGTCAGGAAGAAATCAGCCAAAAAACAAATAAAAACCCAATCATCAAGGTCGGCCTTTAGCCATCAAAAGCCCGATAACACCAAACCAAAAACCTTGACGCGCTAAAGCACGACAAGATCGACGACGACCTCCTTCGCGGGAATGACAACGCTGGATTTTCGTTATTTACGCAGCAAGCTGCGGGGAATTTACCCTAAGAGAGGTTACACAAAAAGGCCCCTACAAAACTATCCGGTTCTGTTGGGGCCTTTTTTATTGTCTGTATGCTAAGCAGCCATCCCGAAAGAATGGCGCTGCTTACGCTTACTTTTTATAAGTGGATAGATATTTTTCCAAGGCGGTCTGGCTAGCGGCTTTCACTGTCATGCCGTTTGGGCCCGTGCCAATGCTGGTGAACTGTTTGGCTGGCTCTCCGTGTTTTTCGAAGAAAGCTAAGTCTTCAGAGCCCTCTTCAAATACCCAAAGACGACCGTCTTCTACTTTGGTTTTAAAGCCTTTGATGTCAAATTCTGAACCACCAGAGATGGCCGCTAGGTATTTGTCTAAAGACTCTTGGCTGGCGGCTTTCACTGTCATGCCTTCTGGACCCGCGCCAATGTTGGTAAATTGTTTGGCTGGCTCACCGTGCTCTTTAAAGAAAGCCAATTCTTTAGAGCCTTCTTCAAATACCCAAAGACGCCCATCTTCAATTTCTGTTTTAAAACCGTCAATATCGTATTGAGAGGCCATTGATGTTTCAGAAGAAATAGACGCACAAGCGCTCAAAGAAGCGCTCAACAACATGGCTACAACAAGTTTGCTTTTGTTCATAATAGTACCCTCACGAGATGGATTGAAATGGAATAAACCCATCATGGAAGATTTATATTGCAAAAAGATGACAGGCATTACTTATCTTATCTTTTTTTTCATATATATTATTTTTCATATATTAAATTTTCCATATGTATTAACATTTCCATCATAACAAGGTCTCAGACACGCCAACGACAAGAGACCCTTACTATTATTAGGAGCCTTTTTTGAATCCGATACAGTTTTACAAATGCCTAGCTGACGAAACACGTCTGCGTTGCATGTTACTCATCCATTTAGAGCAAGAGTTGTGTGTCTGTGAGCTGATGCAAGCACTGGATGAAAGCCAACCTAAAGTTTCCCGCCATCTGGCTCAGCTGCGCAATTGCGGTTTACTGACCGATCGCCGCCAAGGTCAATGGGTGTTTTACAGTATCAACAAGACACTGCCGGAGTGGGCGCTGGCAGTATTGTCAGAAACCGCCACGCAGAATGTGGATTTCCTTGCGATTAACCAGCAACAACTGCAACAGATGGGCGATAGACCAGACCGATCCGTCGCTTGCTGCGCCTAACATTGCACACAAAACCAAAAAGATAAGGAGTTTAAAAAGTGGGTGTATTTGAGCGTTATTTGTCTGTTTGGGTCGGACTCGCCATTGTGGTCGGCATTGTGACGGGGAGCATTGCCCCAAGCTATTTTGCTTTGATTGCCCAGTTCGAGTACGCACAGGTCAATCTGGTGATTGCGGTGCTGATCTGGCTGATGATTTACCCAATGATGGTGCAAATCGATTTTTCGGCCATCAAGGACGTCGGTAAAAAACCCAAAGGCCTAGTGTTAACCTTAGTAGTGAATTGGTTGATCAAGCCCTTTACCATGGCGTTTTTAGGCTGGTTGTTTTTTAAAGTTCTGTTCGCTGACTGGGTCGACCCACAAACCGCTTCTGAATACATTGCCGGCATGATTCTACTGGGTGTTGCGCCTTGTACCGCCATGGTGTTCGTGTGGAGCCAAATGACCAAAGGCGATGCGGCTTATACCTTGGTACAGGTTTCTGTTAATGATGTGGTGATGATCTTTGCGTTTGCGCCTATCGCTGGATTTTTGCTGGGCATGACGGACATTACAGTGCCTTGGAATACCCTGCTGTTGTCGGTTGTTCTTTACGTGTTGATCCCGCTTACGGCGGGCGTTATCACGCGTCGAAGACTCGAAAAAAATGCCGACTCGTCTAAGCTGAATCACTTTCTTGCCACCATGAAGCCTTGGTCTGTTATCGGCCTGCTGGCGACCGTTGTGCTGTTGTTTGGCCTGCAATCTAGCACCATTTTGTCGAATCCTCAGGCGATTGTGCTCATTGCTATTCCATTGTTAATTCAAACCTATGGCATTTTTGCCATCGCGTATTTTTTAGCCAAGCAAATGAAACTGCCCCATAACATTGCCGCACCGGCTTGCATGATTGGCACATCGAACTTTTTCGAATTGGCCGTCGCCGTGGCGATTTCTCTGTTTGGACTGCATTCTGGCGCCGCCCTCGCCACCGTTGTCGGTGTGTTAGTGGAAGTCCCCGTTATGCTTAGCTTGGTGTGGTTTGCGAACCGCACTCGGCACTGGTTTTCTTAAGCGTTAACCATTTAAGCCCGATGCTTCGGACTACTATTTTAATTAATTATTTTTGAGGTTGTGATGACAATTAAAGTTGGTATTAACGGTTTTGGCCGTATGGGCCGTTTGTCCTTTCGAGCGGCATTTGATTGGGACGAAGTCGAGTTTGTACAAATCAATGACCCCGCTGGCGATGCTGCAACATTGGCGCATTTAATCACCTTCGACTCGGTACATGGCCGCTGGCATCATCAGGCCGAGGCGGAAGGCGAAGTGATGATAGTCAATGGTCAACGCATTGCCTGCACACAGAATAAAAGCATTCCCGACACTGACTGGTCTGCTTGTGATGTGGTTATTGAAGCCAGCGGTAAAATGAAAAGCAAAGCCCTGCTGCAGGCTTACCTTGATCAGGGTGTCAAACGTGTGGTGGTTACCGCGCCAGTGAAAGAAGACGGTGTGTTGAACGTGGTGATGGGTGTTAACCAGCATCTGTACGATAAAACACAACACACGATTGTGACGGCAGCGTCTTGTACTACTAACTGTTTAGCCCCTGTGGTGAAAGTCATCCATGAAAACTTGGGCATCAAACATGGCTCCATGACCACGATTCATGACATTACCAACACGCAAACTATCCTTGATGCGCCCCATAAAGATTTACGCCGTGCCCGCGCTTGTGGCCTGAGTTTGATCCCAACCACAACCGGATCAGCAACGGCCATTACGCATATTTTTCCCGAGCTAAAAGGCAAATTAAACGGCCATGCGGTGCGTATTCCCCTAGCCAATGCGTCATTAACCGATTGTGTGTTTGAAGTAGAACGCGATACCACGATAGAAGAGGTCAACCAGCTGCTCAAAACGGCCGCCGAGACCGAACTGAAAGACATCTTAGGATACGAAGAACGCCCTCTGGTGTCTGTTGATTATAAAACCGATCCACGCTCTAGCATTATCGACGCCTTGTCCACCATGGTGATCAATGGCACGCAGGTAAAGCTTTATGCTTGGTACGACAATGAATGGGGCTACGCCAATCGCACCGCAGAATTGATGCGCATGGTTGGTCTTGCAGACAAGGAATAATCGACTATGTCATGGCTAGCGCAGCTTTCTCCGCCAATCCGTCAATACATGGTAGTCACCGGCAACTATTGGGCTTTTACTTTAACCGATGGCGCCTTGCGCATGTTGGTAGTGTTGTATTTCTATGGGCTAGGTTATAGCCCATTTGAAATCGCCATGCTGTTTATCTTTTATGAAATCTTTGGCGTGATTACCAATTTGGTGGGCGGCTGGCTCGGCGCTCGACTGGGTTTAAACCGCACCATGAACGTAGGGCTGTTTATGCAAATTCTCGCCCTCGCCATGCTGTTGGTTCCTGCCAGTTTGTTGACTGTGCCTTGGGTCATGGGCGCGCAAGCCATGTCTGGTATCGCCAAAGACCTTAACAAGATGAGCGCAAAAAGCTCAATCAAACTGCTCGTGCCAAACGATGCCCAAGGGCAGTTGTACAAATGGATTGCCATCCTCACTGGCTCTAAAAATGCCCTAAAAGGTGTTGGCTTCTTTTTGGGCGGTGCCTTGTTAAGTCTCTTAGGGTTCCAAGGCGCTATTTTGCTCATGGCGATCGCCTTAACCTTGGTGTGGATCGCCAGCTTAATTAGCCTCAAAAAAGACCTTGGCAAAGCCAAGAACAAGCCCAAGTTCACCGATATTTTCTCCAAAAGCAAAGCGGTCAATTATCTATCAGCAGCTCGGCTGTTTTTGTTTGGCGCACGAGATGTGTGGTTTGTGGTGGCGCTGCCGGTGTTTTTGGCCAGTACCTTTGGCTGGGATCATTGGTATGTGGGGGGATTTTTAGCCATCTGGGTCATCGCTTATGGCATAGTGCAAAGCCTCGCCCCGACGCTTACTGGCAAAGCGCAAGGCAAACTGCCCGACGGACGACACGCCTTAGGTTGGGCGTTAGCGCTGGGTGTCACGCCTATTTTTATCGCCTTGGCGTTGGATTATAACTGGCATGTGGAGTTCGCCGTCATCGCCGGATTACTCGCCTTTGGCGCCATCTTTGCGGTGAACTCATCGCTGCACAGTTACTTGATCGTCAGTTACGCAGGCGAAGACGGCGTCTCACTCGATGTGGGTTTCTACTACATGGCAAACGCCATGGGACGACTCATTGGCACGGTACTGTCTGGCTGGCTTTACCAAGATTATGGCCTGGCCACTTGTCTGTGGTTTTCAGCTGGTTTTATCGGTCTAACTGCACTCATATCATTGGGATTGCCAAAGCATGCCGACTCAAGTAAAAAAGCACTTTCGTCAAAAGGTAACACGCTATGAATGCGCTATGGTTTATGGTCGCCGCCGTCTTTGAAATCGCGGGCTGCTATTGTTTTTGGATGTGGTACAAGCTGGACAAAAGCCCGTACTGGCTCCTACCTGGGATGGTTTCTTTAGCGCTTTTTGCATGGGTGCTCACGCTAGTAGAAGCCTCTTTCGCAGGTCGCGTCTACGCAGCCTATGGCGGTATTTACATCGCCATGTCACTGCTCTGGGCCGCCATCATTGAAAAGCACCTTCCGTCAATTTGGGACGGGCTTGGCGCTACGCTATGCATTACTGGCGCGCTAATTATCTTCTTCAACGCTCAGCAAGCGGCCTAAAGAAAACAAAAAAGGCCGCCTTCGCTTCGTTGCAAAGACGGCCTTCTTTTAGCTATCAAAAACCGTTAGGCTTTTTTCACAAACTGTGATTTCAGCATCATGTCGCCCGCACCATCAACTTTGCAATCTAAGTCATGATCGCCTTCAACTAAACGTTTTATTGTCGCTTTGCTGCCAATTTTTAACACCTGAGATGAGCCTTTCACCTTCAAATCTTTAATCAACGTCACTTTATCACCCTCTTGAAGCAAGCTGCCATTGGCATCTTTGATAATCAAACCTTCTTCAACATCAGCCACTTCATTTGGATTCCATTCATAAGCGCACTCTGGGCAAATCAACATAACTTGATCTTCATATACATAAACCGAATTACACTTAGGACACGCTGGAAGACTCATATTTGGCATTACCCTCTATTAAAACCAGAAAAAAAGTACGGGTATTATAGTCCATTTTGATACCAACGTGTTTAAAGACTCATTTAGAACAATACAAATCTGTCTAATATCGCTCAAGCAAATTAGTTGTTACTTGAATTACCATCGCCATTTCAAGCAGTCACCGTGAACACAAGAAGAGATAATATCAGACAAGACTTTTCATCGGCCTAGAAAAATGACAATGAATACTTGTATCAAGAGCAAAACAAGAATAGGGTAATAAACAGACAGAGGACAAACGGATTTGCCTACGCCTCCAGGACGGAGGCTCTGTCACTTTTTAGGACGATTCCGTGGCTGCAGGGATGCAGCGAAAAACCTTTCAAGCACGTTCACTTTGTATATCTCTCACTGTTGCCTTAATCAGGCAAGCTTTTACCGCCTAAAATAAAGCCCTTCAAAGGCAACACATATTTTTGGCCTACCCATTCCTCGCATAATAAAACTTGTCATCAAGTAAAATCATCACATTTGGCTTGGCAGCAGAATAACAACTAATACTTGTATGATCATTAACAAGTATCTTATTTGATCCAATTCGGCTCAATCAAAAAACCTACCATCATTGATCTAGTAAAATGACAATGAATACTTGTATCAAAAGCAAAACAGGAATAGGGTAATAAACAGACAGAGGGCAAACGGATTTGCCTACGCCTCCAGGACGGAGGCTCTGTCACTTTTTAGGATGATTCCGTGGCTGCAGGGATGCAGCGAAAAACCTTTCAAGCACCCCCTTCTTACTTTCACATCTATTACAACGGCAAGCTTTTACACTCCAAAACAAAGATTTTTATCTGTCCATTCTTCGTATAGCATGACCTGCTATCAAGCAGTTAACGGCCATCCTATTTAGTTTAGTGAAGCTACAACTAATACTTGTATAAAACCTATTGGATCTAATTCGATTCATACAAGCTCAATCAAAAAACCTACCATCATTGGTCTAGTAAAATAAAATGACAATTAATACTTGTATCAAAAGCAAAACAAGAATAGGGTAATAAACAGACAGAGGGCAAACGGATTTGCCTACGCCTCCAGGACGGAGGCTCTGTCACTTTTTAGGACGATTCCGTGGCTGCAGGGATGCAGTGAAAAACCTTTCAAGCACGTTCACTTTAGCGACGACCACCTTCGAGGGTGTCGCTAAACGACTGCCGCCGATCTTGTAGGTCGCGATTTACCCTGAAAAAATAACATGCCGACAAATTACGCCTTGTCGGGCTAAAGCCACGACCTACAAAAAACCAATATAATCAACCTACTATAGGCTAACGCCTGATAACGGTCGTGCCTCCCTCATCAGGCCTACAAAAGCGCAAAAGCTCGTCTTGGTGTTGGATTCGCGCTGACGCGTTGAGCCCGCGAAACAGGCGCAAGCAAATCAAATACCAAGACAAGTGTGTTTCTGATTTTTCTACAGACGAAAAAAAGCCCTGACAGCTGAGCTATCAGGGCTTTCTTAATGTAAAGCTTGACGACGACCTACTCTCACATGGGATCTCCCACACTACCATCGGCGATGGCGCTTTTCACTTCTGAGTTCGGGATGGGATCAGGTGGTTCAACGCCTCTATGATCGTCAAGCAATTCTGTTGCGTTCGTTCTGGCTGGACTTTTCGTCTCACCAAAACACGCGAAGACGTGCTTGGATCTTTAACAATTCTGTTTTGAAATAACAATAATCAAGTATTAAACCGATGCTCATCATGACTGATGCGTTATCGTAATCTGTGTCTCTATGTGTTTACTGTTCGACTTTCGTCTAGTCAGCAAAACCACTTTGGTGTTATATGGTCAAGCCTCACGAGCAATTAGTATTGGTTAGCTCAATGCCTCACAGCACTTACACACCCAACCTATCAACGTCCTAGTCTCGAACGGCTCTTTAGGGGACTTAGGTCCCAGTGAGATCTTATCTTAAGGGAGGCTTCCCGCTTAGATGCTTTCAGCGGTTATCCCGTCCGAACATAGCTACCCGGCAATGCCACTGGCGTGACAACCGGAACACCAGAGGTTCGTCCACTCCGGTCCTCTCGTACTAGGAGCAGCTCCTCTCAAATCTCAAACGTCCACGGCAGATAGGGACCGAACTGTCTCACGACGTTCTAAACCCAGCTCGCGTACCACTTTAAATGGCGAACAGCCATACCCTTGGGACCGGCTTCAGCCCCAGGATGTGATGAGCCGACATCGAGGTGCCAAACACCGCCGTCGATGTGAACTCTTGGGCGGTATCAGCCTGTTATCCCCGGAGTACCTTTTATCCGTTGAGCGATGGCCCTTCCATACAGAACCACCGGATCACTAAGACCTACTTTCGTACCTGCTCGACGTGTCTGTCTCGCAGTTAAGCGTGCTTTTGCCTTTACACTCTATGCATGATTTCCGACCATGCTGAGCACACCTTCGTGCTCCTCCGTTACTCTTTGGGAGGAGACCGCCCCAGTCAAACTACCCACCACACAGTGTCCTCGATCCGGATAACGGACCTGAGTTAGAACCTCAAACATACCAGGGTGGTATTTCAAGAGTGGCTCCACGGTAACTGGCGTCACCGCTTCAAAGCCTCCCACCTATCCTACACAAGTAGGTTCAAAGTTCACTGTGAAGCTATAGTAAAGGTTCACGGGGTCTTTCCGTCTAGCCGCGGATACACAGCATCTTCACTGCGATTTCAATTTCACTGAGTCTCGGGTGGAGACAGTGTGGCCATCGTTACGCCATTCGTGCAGGTCGGAACTTACCCGACAAGGAATTTCGCTACCTTAGGACCGTTATAGTTACGGCCGCCGTTTACTTGGGCTTCGATCAAGAGCTTCGCTTGCGCTAACCCCATCAATTAACCTTCAAGCACCGGGCAGGCGTCACACCCTATACGTCCACTTTCGTGTTTGCAGAGTGCTGTGTTTTTAATAAACAGTCGCAGCCACCTGGTATCTTCGACCGACTGGTGCTTACGGGGCAAGCCCTTCACACTGGCCGGCGTACCTTCTCCCGAAGTTACGGTACCATTTTGCCTAGTTCCTTCACCCGAGTTCTCTCAAGCGCCTTGGTATTCTCTACCTGACCACCTGTGTCGGTTTGGGGTACGGTCAATGTATATCTGACGCTTAGAAGTTTTTCCTGGAAGCATGGCATCAACCACTTCGCCCAAAAGAGGGCTCGTCATCAGTTCTCGACATCCTCTCTTAAAGAGTGACCCGGATTTGCCTAAGTCACTTGCCTACCGCCTTAAACACAGACAACCATCGCTGTGCTGGCCTAGCCTTCTCCGTCTCTCCATCGCAATATACATCGGTACAGGAATATTAACCTGTTTTCCATCGACTACGCATTTCTGCCTCGCCTTAGGGGCCGACTCACCCTGCCCTGATTAACATGGGACAGGAAACCTTGGTCTTCCGGCGGGGGAGTTTTTCACTCCCCTTATCGTTACTCATGTCAACATTCGCACTTCTGATACCTCCAGCCTGCCTTACAGCTTGACCTTCAACGGCTTACAGAACGCTCCTCTACCATGCCTAGTAAACTAAGCATCCGTAGCTTCGGTGGCCAGTTTGAGCCCCGTTATATCTTCCGCGCAGGCCGACTCGACTAGTGAGCTATTACGCTTTCTTTAAAGGATGGCTGCTTCTAAGCCAACCTCCTAGCTGTCTAAGCCTTCCCACATCGTTTCCCACTTAACTGGCACTTGGGGACCTTAGCTGACGGTCTGGGTTGTTTCCCTTTCCACGACGGACGTTAGCACCCGCCGTGTGTCTCCCGTAATTGCACTCATTGGTATTCGGAGTTTGCATGGGGTTGGTAAGTCGGGATGACCCCCTAGCCCAAACAGTGCTCTACCCCCAATGGTGAGATACGAGGCGCTACCTAAATAGCTTTCGAGGAGAACCAGCTATCTCCGAGCTTGATTAGCCTTTCACTCCTATCCACAAGTCATCCCCAGCCTTTTCAACGGATGTGGGTTCGGTCCTCCAGTTGATGTTACTCAACCTTCAACCTGCTCATGGATAGATCGCCCGGTTTCGGGTCTATTCCCAGCAACTAAACGCCCTATTAAGACTCGGTTTCCCTACGGCTCCACTAATCGCTTAACCTTGCTACTGAAAATAAGTCGTTGACCCATTATACAAAAGGTACGCAGTCACGGAACAAGTCCGCTCCCACTGCTTGTACGTACACGGTTTCAGGATCTATTTCACTCCCCTCACAGGGGTTCTTTTCGCCTTTCCCTCACGGTACTGGTTCACTATCGGTCAGTCAGGAGTATTTAGCCTTGGAGGATGGTCCCCCCATATTCAGACAGGATAACACGTGTCCCGTCCTACTCGTTTTCATCATTAAGGTGTTTTCGTATACGGGGCTATCACCCTCTATCGCGGCACTTTCCAGAGCCTTCTACTAACACCAAAATCACTTAAGGGCTAATCCCCTTTCGCTCGCCGCTACTTAGGGAATCTCGGTTGATTTCTTTTCCTCCGGGTACTTAGATGTTTCAGTTCCCCGGGTTCGCCTCCTCACAGCTATGTATTCACTGTGGGATACTCTACAAGTAGAGTGGGTTTCCCCATTCGGACATGTTCGGATCACAGCCTGTTTATCGACTCCCCGAACCTTTTCGCAGATTACCACGTCCTTCATCGCCTCTGACTGCCAAGGCATCCACCGTGCACGCTTGGTCACTTGACCATATAACCCAAAGTAGTTTTTACGATTCAATAAAAAGCCATAAATGACTCAGTATAAAAAGTAGAAACAACCATCAGATCACATACCAAAGAGCTTTTGTGTCTCTCTGGATTTACGATAATAGAAGTCACTAAGCTGTTATCCTTAAAGAATAAGAGCAAGTGAACTTCCACCGGTTTAACACTTGATTTATCGTTATTTCAAAATTCGAATTGTTAAAGAGCAAGTTTAGTGCAAAGCACTAAGTCAGAGACTAAAAATCATCCAACACAATTAAATGTAAGATGTTTAGCGTCTTGCTTAGGACTCTCTTCTAATCTTTTACACAGAATGATTGATCATTTATAAATGGTGGAGCTATGCGGGATCGAACCGCAGACCTCCTGCGTGCAAAGCAGGCGCTCTCCCAGCTGAGCTATAGCCCCATTATTTATTTGATCGTATTTGGTTAATCGAAGAAGATATCTCCAACCAATTACCAGGATGTCAAGAACAAGGCTTTTAAGGTCGACGTTTAGCCTGCTAAACGAGATCTTAAATAACGCTGTTATTTATATACTGGTGGGTCTGGGCCGATTTGAACGGCCGACCTCACCCTTATCAGGGGTGCGCTCTAACCAACTGAGCTACAGACCCAAATACTTTCTGTGCTTCTCATAAATTAGACATCAGATAATTTGTGTGAACGCTCACCAGAGCCTTCTATCGTTTAAGGAGGTGATCCAGCCCCAGGTTCCCCTAGGGCTACCTTGTTACGACTTCACCCCAGTCATTGACCACTCCGTGGTAAGCGTCCCCCTTGCGGTTAGACTACCTACTTCTGGAGCAATCAACTCCCATGGTGTGACGGGCGGTGTGTACAAGGCCCGGGAACGTATTCACCGTGACATTCTGATTCACGATTACTAGCGATTCCGACTTCATGGAGTCGAGTTGCAGACTCCAATCCGGACTACGACGTACTTTCTGGGATTCGCTCACTATCGCTAGCTCGCTGCCCTCTGTATACGCCATTGTAGCACGTGTGTAGCCCTACTCGTAAGGGCCATGATGACTTGACGTCGTCCCCACCTTCCTCCGGTTTGTCACCGGCAGTCTCCTTAAAGTTCCCACCCGAAGTGCTGGCAAATAAGGATAAGGGTTGCGCTCGTTACGGGACTTAACCCAACATTTCACAACACGAGCTGACGACAGCCATGCAGCACCTGTCTCACAGTTCCCGAAGGCACCATCTGATCTCTCAAATGTTCTGTGGATGTCAAGAGTAGGTAAGGTTCTTCGCGTTGCGTCGAATTAAACCACATGCTCCACCGCTTGTGCGGGCCCCCGTCAATTCATTTGAGTTTTAACCTTGCGGCCGTACTCCCCAGGCGGTCTACTTATTGCGTTAGCTGCGCCACTAAGTCATTACAACCCAACGGCTAGTAGACATCGTTTACGGCGTGGACTACCAGGGTATCTAATCCTGTTTGCTCCCCACGCTTTCGCACCTCAGTGTCAGTATTAGTCCAGGGTGTCGCCTTCGCCACTGATGTTCCTTCCTATATCTACGCATTTCACCGCTACACAGGAAATTCCACACCCCTCTACCATACTCTAGCTAGCCAGTATCGGGTGCCATTCCAAGGTTGAGCCCTGGGATTTCACATCCGACTTAACAAACCACCTACGCGCGCTTTACGCCCAGTAATTCCGATTAACGCTTGCACCCTCTGTATTACCGCGGCTGCTGGCACAGAGTTAGCCGGTGCTTCTTCTGGGGCTAACGTCAAAACATTTGGATATTAGCCAAACGCCCTTCCTCACCCCTGAAAGTGCTTTACAACCCTAAGGCCTTCTTCACACACGCGGCATGGCTGGATCAGGCTTGCGCCCATTGTCCAATATTCCCCACTGCTGCCTCCCGTAGGAGTCTGGGCCGTGTCTCAGTCCCAGTGTGACTGGCCATCCTCTCAGACCAGTTAAAGATCGTCGCCTTGGTAGGCCTTTACCCTACCAACTAGCTAATCTTACGCAGGCTCATCTAATAGCGGAAGGTCACAAGTGATCCCCTCCTTTCCCCCTCAGGGTGTATGCGGTATTAGCATGCGTTTCCACATGTTGTCCCCCTCTACTAGGTAGATTCCTACGCGTTACTCACCCGTCCGCCGCTCGTCAGCAGGAGCAAGCTCCCCTGTTACCGCTCGACTTGCATGTGTTAAGCCTGCCGCCAGCGTTCAATCTGAGCCATGATCAAACTCTTCAGTTAAAAAGCTTGCTTACTCAAAATCTATTACACTAACAATAACTTAATCGACTCATCATCCCGAAGAACAACAAGCCAACATAAAGCGAATTGACGTGTTAGACGTTTCGCAAGACTTCAATTTTTTTGATCAACTACATCTCGGTAAAACCGGTCTGCGATGATCTTCTGAAGCCTCCAGCGAGCGCCCACACAAATTATCTGATTATCTATTTTAAAGAGCGGTCTGACTTGAATACTCAACCAGATCTTAATCTAGTAAAGTTGAACTTGGTCTTCGTTGCTCTGAAGCCTTGTCCGTGTCAGCGAGGGCGTATATTAAGGATCTACAGATTTTGTGCAACCCTTTTTTGAAGAAATTTTAAATTAATTTAAATACCGCCAAATAAACAAAAAGACACCGAAGTGTCTTTTTCAAACGATAGCATTAACAACTAACCACCTACGTAACTAAGCATCACACCAGCCGCAACCGCTGAACCAATAACACCCGCGACATTAGGCCCCATCGCATGCATCAACAGGAAGTTTTGCTTGTTCGCTTCAAGGCCCACTTTGTTAGCTACTCGTGCCGCCATCGGCACCGCAGAAACACCCGCTGCCCCAATTAACGGATTAATCGCTTCTTTTGATAATCGATTCATTAACTTCGCCATCAGGACACCAGACGCTGTACCGATAGAAAAGGCAATTAGACCTAAACTTAAAATGCCTAACGTTTCTAGATTCAAAAAATCCTCTGAGCTGAGCTTAGAGCCAACACCCAATCCCAAGAAAATAGTAACAATATTAATCAGGGCATTTTGCGCCGTATCACTCAATCGATCGACAACGCCACACTCACGCATTAAGTTACCGAAGCAAAACATACCAAGTAAAGGTGCAGCTGATGGTAAAAACATCGCCACTAAAATAGTGACCACAATAGGAAAAATGATTTTTTCCTTTTTCGTGACAGGCCTAAGTTGCTCCATCTTAATCGAGCGCTCTTCTTTCGTCGTTAACGCGCGCATGATTGGCGGCTGAATAAGTGGAACCAACGCCATATAAGAATAAGCCGCGACAGCAATCGCCCCCAATAGATCTGGAGCCAGTCGACTAGCAACAAAAATAGCCGTTGGGCCATCTGCACCACCAATAATACCAATTGCCGCCGCATCAGATAATGTAAAATCCATAATGCCAAACGATCCCAACAGCACAGCGCCAATGACTGTCGCAAAGATACCAAACTGAGCCGCTGCACCTAGAAGCAGTGTTTTTGGATTGGCAAGCATAGGACCAAAGTCGGTCATTGCCCCAACACCCATAAAAATAATCAGCGGAAACAAGCCCGTTTCAATCCCGCCATGATAAATATAGTATTGCAGCCCGCCAGGTGACGTCATGTGTCCCGCGGCATCATAAACAGGTGCCGCCATCATCCCAGCACCCGGAATATTCACCAAAACAGCACCAATACCTATTGGTAGTAGTAAAAGCGGCTCAAAACCTTTTTTGATCGCCAAATACACCAACAACAAACCGATACAAATCATCACCAACTGACCAAGCTCCAGCTGATAAATCCCCGTATCGTGATAAAGATTTAATAGTTTGCTTTCCATTTTTTACGAATTCCTTCAACTACAAAGTAAGAAGTGACCGACCAACTTGCACGGAGTCACCTTCTTTTACATTAATGGAACCAATGACACCGGACTTAGGCGCAGATATCTCTGTCTCCATCTTCATTGCCTCTAAAATCATCACCGTATCACCCTCTTCAACCTGCTGGCCTGGAGACACGAGGATTTTGAAGATATTACCCGCTAACGGAGAAGGTAAATCCTCACCAGATGAGTCAGACGCTTGAGCTGGAGCACTTTGAGTATTCGCAACAGGTTGAATATTACTGACATCGCCTCCTTCTGACACCTGCACAACAAAACTCTGCCCAGAAACAGACACCGTATAGACGCTCGCCTCACCAGCAGAGGCACTTGCGGCGACAGACTTATCAGCAGATACATCAACAACATCGCCAATCGTCGGCGCAGGCTCAAAAGCACTTGCATCACCGCGATTCTGTAGAAATTTCAGACCAATTTGCGGAAACAAGGCATAAGTTAAAACATCGTCGATTTGCTCATCAGCCAACTGGATATTTTTATCCTTAGACAAAGCAAGCAATTCTTGCGTCAACTTATCCATTTCTGGCGACAACAAATCTGCCGGGCGACACGTAATCGCCTCAGCACCTGCTAAAACTCTTGCCTGCAGTTCTTTATTAAACTCGGCAGGCGCGGCGCCATATTCACCCTTCAAAATACCCGCCGTTTCTTTTGAGATAGACTTATATCGTTCACCAGTGAGAACATTCAATACCGCTTGCGTTCCAACAATCTGAGACGTTGGCGTTACCAATGGAATCAAACCTAAGTCTTCACGCACTTTAGGAATTTCTTGCAATACCTCATCAAATTTATCGGCCGCACCCTGTTCTTTTAACTGGCTTTCCATATTAGTCAACATGCCGCCTGGCACCTGAGCAATCAGTATCCGAGAATCGGTACCACGAAGAGAGCCTTCAAATTTCGCATATTTCTTTCTTACTTCTCGAAAATACGCAGCAATCTCCTCCAACAAAGCCAAATCCAACCCGGTATCTCGCTCTGTTCCTTGCAAGGCCGCCACCACGGATTCTGTCGCACTATGCCCATAAGTCATCGACATAGAAGAAATCGCCGTATCCACCCTATCAATTCCCGCTTCCACCGCTTTTAGAATCGTCATATCTGACAAACCCGAAGTCGCATGAGCATGCAGCTGCACTTCTAACTGAGTTTGAGCTTTCAATAGACTCACCAACTCAAAGGCATCATACGGTGTAAGAATGCCAGACATATCTTTAATGGCGATGGAGTCCGCCCCCATATCCTCAAGCGTCTTCGCATAATCCACCCAGTTCTTAGTGGTATGAACTCGGCTCTTAGTATAAGAAATCGTCCCTTGAGCATGCTTGCCCTGCTGCTTAACCGCTTTAATGGCCGTTTCTAAATTGCGAGGGTCATTCATGGCATCAAAAATTCGAAAAACATCTACGCCATTTAAAGCGGCACGTTCAACAAACTTACTCACCACATCATCAGCATAATGGCGATAGCCTAATAGATTCTGACCTCGTAGTAGCATTTGCTGAGGTGTCTTTGGCATCGCTTTTTTCAACTCGCGGATACGCTCCCAAGGGTCTTCACCGATAAAGCGAATGCAAGAATCAAACGTCGCCCCGCCCCAAGATTCAAGCGACCAAAAACCCACTTGGTCAAGTTTTTCAGCAATAGGCAGCATATCGTCAATGCGCATGCGCGTTGCGAACAAAGATTGGTGAGCATCACGCAAAACGACATCAGTAATGCCTAGAGGTTGCTTAGTTTTCGTCATTTTTCAGCCTCAAAGAAATCAGGAAAGTTAGTATTAAAAGTTAAGATTTTTTATTGTTTCTATGTTGATGAACCGCCGCCGTAATAACGGCAGTCAATTGAGCATCCACAGCAGATTTATTAGGCGCTTTAGACAATGAACTCGGCACAGCAACAGGAGGTAACTCAGGAAACAGGTGATTAAGCAATCGAGACATGTAACTTGTCGCAAAAATCAAAATCACCAAAAACAGGAACACAAACCCCATCCCCAACACCATCAACCCAAAACCATCTTCAAGTAACCCATTCATAGCATTAACACCTTTATTCTTACCTTGTCCGTGCCAATTTAATGTGATCATATGCACATTCAATAGCACTGTTTAATTTTGATCGTTATTTTTTACCACAAACCAGAACAGTTTCATATTTTTTTTGCATAACAGTTAGACTTATTTCGTGAACATTTATCAAAATACCAACACAATTCTTACAAATATCCCCAAAAACACAGCCATCACACTCGCGGTAGCGCCAATGGAAGGCGTCATGGACCACACCATGAGAGCATTACTGTCGCAAATTGGCGGCATGAACTATTTGGTTTCAGAATTCATTCGAGTCACCCAATACCCAATCCCCACAACAACATTTCAACGCTTAATCCCCGAAAACCAAAACAACGCACAAACCACACACAAACACCCAGTCCACACACAACTTCTAGGCAGCAACGCCGAACTAATGGCAGAAAGCGCTTCTAATGCCGTCAAAGCGGGCGCCACTCATATCGACGTCAACTTTGGCTGCCCTGCCAAACGCGTCAATGGGCATGGCGGCGGATCAGTTTTACTGCAAACCCCAGATGCACTTTATGAGATTATGAATGCCATTCGAAAAACGCTACCCAGTAACGTTCCTGTATCGGCCAAAATACGCTTAGGTTTTGAAGATGAAACACTACTACTTGATAACGTGGCAGCTCTTGAAGCCGCCGGCGTTGGCACGCTAACCATTCACGGACGCACCAAAAAAGATGGCTATAAACCACCGGCAAGATGGGAAAAGATTGGCGAAATTCAAGACCAGACAAAAATGACAGTGGTAGCAAACGGAGACATCACAGATACAGAGTCACTCTTACGCTGCCAAGCCATTACCGGTTGCCAACATTTTATGATTGGCCGAGGCTCACTCAACAACCCATTCGTTTTCCAACAAATAAGAGCCGAATTAAACGGACAGACGAATGCAATAGAAAGCAGAACACTGACAACGCTGTTTACAGAGTACGCCATAGAACTGCAAACACATTATGACGACATCACGACGCTCGGCAGATTAAAGCAATGGTGTGGACACCTAAGATTTGGCTTTGTAGAAATAAAAGAAAACCTTCAGATATTACGACGCTGCAGAAGTGTGAATGAACTAACGCAAACATTCGATAACACAATGAGAAAAACGTAACAGAGAAATGATAAGAAAAGAGCTTAAAGAAATAATGGCAATGATGTGAAAAAAAAAACTTAAGAGGAGGGAAATCTAAAATGGTGCACCCGAGAGGATTCGAACCTCTGACCGCTCGGTTCGTAGCCGAGTACTCTATCCAGCTGAGCTACGGGTGCGTAGCAATATCTTTAACAACGAACATCTCAAATCTGGATAGTTTTGAAATGTTTTTCTTGAAATGGTGCACCCGAGAGGATTCGAACCTCTGACCGCTCGGTTCGTAGCCGAGTACTCTATCCAGCTGAGCTACGGGTGCATAGCAATATCTTTAACAACGAACATCTCAAATCTGGATAGTTTTGAAATGTTTTTCTTGAAATGGTGCACCCGAGAGGATTCGAACCTCTGACCGCTCGGTTCGTAGCCGAGTACTCTATCCAGCTGAGCTACGGGTGCCCAATAACACTTCCAATTCGTTACCTTCTAAAAAAGAATTTCTATAAGGCAAACTTGAAATGGCGGAGAGTGAGGGATTCGAACCCTCGATGAGTGTTAACCCATACACCCTTAGCAGGGGCGCGCCTTCGGCCACTCGGCCAACTCTCCGTAACAAGTGGGGCGCATTATATACGACACATTTGTCTTGTAAAGGTTTTTTTAAAAATTAATCTTCAGAAATTTGATCGTCTTGTTCTTTCTGAATGCGAAGATAAATCTCTTCACGGTGAACAGATACATCTTTAGGCGCATTGATACCAATACGCACTTGATTCCCTTTTACACCTAACACAGTGACAGAAACTTCATCACCAACCATTAAAGTTTCACCGACACGACGAGTAAGAATAAGCATAAGAATATCTCCCTGTAACAGCTTTCAATGTTTTATTTGGAAGAATTGCCTGACAAAGCTTGTAGGGCAATTCCTACAAGCAATTGTAGCCTCTCGACAAAAATTAAACCATCCATCAATTAAGGCTTTTATGTATCCAAGTGTTACACTTCTCTCACTTCTGGTGTTGCATCTCCCAATTTAAACGCGGAATGCAAGGCACGAACCGCCAATTCCATGTATTTTTCATCGATGATCACCGACACTTTAATTTCTGAAGTAGAAATCAACTGAATATTAATGGACTCCGCCGCCAACGCCTTAAACATAGTACTGGCAACACCGGCGTGGGAACGCATCCCCACCCCAACAATAGACACTTTAGCGATTTTTGCATCAGACAATACCGCGCTCGCACCCAACTCCTTGGCAATAAGATTCAGCGTCGCCAGAGCCTTATCATACTCATTACGATGTACGGTAAAGGTAAAGTCCGTTGTGCCATCCACAGACACGTTTTGCACTATCATGTCCACTTCGATATTGGCATCGCTGATAGGACCGAGAATACGCGAAGCAATACCTGGAATATCAGGAACCCTTTTCAAGGTTAATTTTGCTTCATCTCTATTGAATGCAATTCCAGAAACCGCTGGCTGCTCCATACCCTTAATCCCCTCAGTTGTTATCAATGTACCTTCACCTTCCACAAAACTAGACAGCACCCTAAGCGGCACTTGATATTTACCAGCAAACTCAACCGAACGAATCTGCAACACCTTAGAGCCAAGACTGGCCATTTCCAGCATTTCCTCAAAGGTAATCTTTTCCAAGCGTCGCGCACTGTCGACAACGCGAGGATCAGTGGTATAAACACCATCCACATCGGTATAAATTTGACACTCATCCGCCTTCAACGCCGCTGCCAGAGCAACCCCAGTGGTGTCGGAGCCACCTCGACCTAATGTGGTGATGTTGCCAAACTCGTCTGCCCCTTGGAAGCCTGCCGCCACAATCACTCGTCCGGCGTCTAAATCCGCGCGCATAGCTTCGGTATCAATTTTTTGGATTCGAGCCTTACCGTGAGCGTTATCAGTCGTAATACGAATCTGCGAACCAGTATAAGAGCGAGCATCAAGGCCACGCTTCATCAACGCCATCGAAAGCAAGGCAATAGTGACCTGCTCCCCCGTTGATAACAGCACATCCATTTCACGCGCACTGGGTGCAGCATCAATGCTTTTTGCAAGCTCAATCAGCCGATTGGTTTCACCACTCATAGCCGAAACCACCACCACGATGTCATCACCTTGTCGCTTATGCTTCAACACTCGGTCAGCAACCGCTTCGATACGCTCTATCGTACCAACGGAAGTGCCGCCGTATTTTTGAACTAACAACGCCATAATCTTTTCCATTATTTAAATCAAAAAAGCCGAAATCAAAGCTCAAACAGGGCGAATCAACCTATACCCTTTCAGCAACCCAATCAGGCACTAATGCAAGAGCGGCAGACAAGCCATCTGGATTATTACCACCAGCCTGAGCCATATCAGGGCGACCACCGCCCTTACCGTCCACCAAAGGCGCAATCATTTTAATCAAATCGCCGGCTTTCACATTTTTAGTCAGTTCCTTGGTCACACCAGCAATCAAACTCACCTTGCCATCATTAACGGCGGCCAACAGGATGACAGCGGACTCAAGCTTACTCTTCAACTCATCCAGCAGATCACGCAAAGCCTTTGGATCATCCACTTCAATTTGAGCCACCAACAGCTTACCGCCATTAATATCAACCGCTTGAGAAGCCAAATCAGCGCCCGCTAGAGCGGCCATCTTGCCCTTCAGCACATCCAATTCTTTTTGCAAGCTACGCGCCTGATCACTCAAGGCAATCACTTTATCTGACACACTATCTTTATTGCCCTTAACCAGACTCGCAATCCCATCAAGCACCGCTTCTGTGTGACGAGTCGTATCAATGGCCACTTTACCCGTAACGGCTTCAATACGGCGAACGCCTGCCGCAATGCCACTTTCGGTAATGATTTTGAAGAAGCCAATATCGCCGGTACGACCCACATGCGTACCGCCACACAACTCAATTGAATAATCCGCACCCATCGTCAAAACACGCACTTCACTGTCGTATTTTTCACCAAACAGTGCCATCGCGCCTTTGGCTTTGGCCGATTCAACATCCATGATGTCGGTTTCTACAGGACGGTTTAAACGAATCTGTTCGTTCACCATGTCTTCGATTTGCTCGATTTCCGTTGCCGTCACGCCTTCAAAATGCGAGAAGTCAAAACGCAAACGCTCAGCGTTCACCAAGGAACCTTTTTGCGACACATGATCACCCAACACACGACGCAGCGCTTCATGCATTAAGTGCGTAGCAGAATGGTTCAATGTGGTTGCCATGCGCAACGTGCGATCGACTTCGCCAGTCAACTGATCGCCAACCGCCAAACGGCCTTCCTTTAGCTCACCATAATGTAAATGCGCTTTCGCTTGCTTAGTCGTATTAGAGACTTTAAAAGCGCCAGCACCACGCAACCAACCTTGATCGCCAACTTGACCACCCGATTCCGCGTAAAAAGGCGTAGATTTCAAAATCACCGCCGCCGCTTGACCCGCTTCGAGAGACTCAACAGACTCACCATCCACTAGGATCATTTCCACTTCACAAGCACCGTTTAGATTCTCATAACCGGTAAATTCAGTCACAGAATCCAGTTTCACGCCGCTCGACATGTCCATAGAAAAGTTACTGGCTGAACGTGCACGCGCTCGCTGCGCATCCATCGCCACCTCAAATCCTGCTTCGTCTATTTCTAAATCATTTTCACGGGCCACGTCGTTGGTTAAATCCGCAGGAAAGCCATAAGTGTCGTAAAGCTTAAACACAGTCTCGCCAGGAATCACTTTTTGATCGCCTAATCCAGCAATCGCCTCTTCAAGGATCTTCATTCCCTGATCAAGCGTCTTAGCAAATTGCTCCTCTTCTTTTAACAAAATAGACGCCACTCGCGCTTTTAACTTCGTTAATTCTGGATAAGCTTCCCCCATTTCGACATCAAGCGCTTCGACCAGCTTATGGAAGAACACGCCTTTCTGGCCTAACTTATTGCCATGGCGAATCGCGCGACGAATAATGCGACGCAACACATAACCACGGCCTTCATTCGACGGAATCACCCCATCAACAATCATAAAGGAACAAGAACGAATATGATCAGCAATAACACGCAATGACTGGGCACTCAGATCTTGAGTTCCGACTAGTTGCGCAGCGGCTTTAATAAGATGCTGAAACAAATCAATTTCGTAGTTACTGTGAACGCCTTGCAAAATCGCCGCGATGCGCTCCAAACCCATTCCCGTATCAACAGAAGGCTTAGGCAAAGGCGCCATATGACCATCGGCAGAACGATTAAACTGCATGAAAACCACGTTCCAAATTTCAATGAAACGATCGCCATCTTCTTCAGCAGAACCTGGAGGCCCACCCCAAATATGCTCACCGTGATCATAAAACACTTCAGAACAAGGACCACAAGGACCGGTATCGCCCATCGCCCAGAAATTATCAGACTGGTATCGGCCGCCTTTGTTGTCCCCAATGCGGATAATTTTTTCCGCCGGCAAACCAATGTCTTTATTCCAAATATCAAACGCTTCATCGTCGTCAGCGTAAACCGTTACCAAGAGTTTATCGGTTGGCAACTTCAACACTACCGTTAAAAACTCCCACGCATAATGAATCGCGTCCTTTTTGAAATAATCGCCAAAGCTAAAGTTACCCAACATTTCAAAAAAAGTATGGTGACGTGCGGTATAACCGACGTTTTCTAAGTCATTGTGCTTACCACCGGCTCGAACACAACGCTGAGACGTCGTCGCTCGTGAATAGGGGCGAAGATCTTCCCCCAAAAACACATCTTTAAACTGGACCATACCAGCATTGGTGAACAACAATGTCGGATCATTTGCTGGAACCAAAGAGCTGGACTCCACAATCTGATGCTGCTTACTTTCGAAGTACGATAAAAATGACTGGCGTAACTCAGAACTCTTCATAATGGGATGAGTCTCTATCTCTATTTTTCTGGACGGATTGGATTGCGTGAACGGCAGATTAACCAGTGCCGATTCGATGCAACGAAAAGCACAAAATAGTACACGTAAAGGATAGGTGTTTTCAAAAGAAACCGTCGTAATTTGACGGTTATTTTGTGCATAACTTAAGCAAAAGTACGATTTACGGAAGTAAACCGACTTTTGCTGACAAGATAAGGAAAGGTATTACTGTGAATCGTCACCGCGCACATAGCGATAATGCGGTCGCGCTGTCATCCTAGTCACCAATTCATAGCCGATGGTTCCAGCATAATCGGCCACTTCTTCAACCGGCACATCGCCCCCCCAGAGCACCACTTCCTGCCCCATCGCAAGCTCAACAGCAAAATCCTGCATGCGCACCGTAATCATATCCATAGACACTCGGCCTGCAAGATGGGCCGGTTTTCCATCAACCTGCAACGGCGTACCGTTTTCTGCATGACGAGGATAACCATCGCCATAGCCCACCGCCACCGTTGCCAATACGTGATCTTCTGCCGCGATATAACCAAGGCCATAACCGACTTTGTCGCCTTTCTTGAGTTGGCGTGTCGAGATCACCTTTGACGACAAGGTCATCGCCGGACGCAACCCCATTGCTCGACCACTCACCTCAGCAAAAGGCGAAATGCCGTACAACATGATACCGGGACGAATCCAGCCGCCTTCTGGCACACTCCACTTCATAATGGCCGCGGAGTTCGCCACACTGGCAGCAATGTCGCCAATCGATTGACGCGCTTGCTCAAAATACGCCAATTGCTGCAGGGTCGTTAGATCAGACAAATCATCCGCACAAGCAAAGTGAGTCATTAAAATCACGTCCTCTACTTGCCCACTGTCTTTTAATGCCGACACAAACGCCGGTGCGGCGTCTTTATCCACACCAAGGCGATGCATGCCCGAATCCAATTTCAAGAAGATCTTCTCTATCTTGGCGCCGCTAGCCTGTAATTCATCAAGCTGTTGAGCATTTTCCAACGCGGACCAAAAGCCATATTTTTCGCACAGCGCCCACTCTTCGCCTTCGAATACGCCTTCTAACAACAAGATAGGCGAAACAATGCCCGCCTCACGCAAAGCCATGGCCTCTTCGATGGCAGCCACTGCGAAAGCATCCACTTCTTTATCCAAATAACGCGAAACTTCAACCGCACCATGCCCGTACGCATTGCTTTTAACAACCGCAAACGCCTTACAAGTTGGCTGTAATTTTTTTGCATAACGATAGTTTTGTAGAATCGCCGCCAAATCTACCGTCGCCGTGAGTGGCCTTGCCATTTTTACCCCTTAAACTTTGATCGCGTTTACGACTTAATTAACGCTTACTACTTATAACGTTGTACGGAAAGATTCTGTGCATCTATCTCAGTCTTATCACCCGACATAATATCGGCAATCACCGCCGCAGAACCGCAGCTCATCGTCCAGCCCAATGTTCCGTGCCCGGTGTTCAAATACAAACCATCAATATTTGTACGACCGACAACCGGCGTCCCATCTGGCGTCATTGGACGTAACCCAGTCCAGTAGTCCGCTTGCGACAAATCACAGCCTTGATTGAATAAATCATGCACTACATGGGTGATGGTTTCCGTGCGCACTTTTGGCAAATCGAGATTATAGCCATTCAACTCCGCGGTTCCGGCCGCACGAATTCGACCGCCTAATCGAGTCACCGCCACCTTGTAGGTTTCATCCATCACGGTAGAAACCGGCGCAAACTGTGAATCGGTAATCGGAACGGTTAAGGAATAGCCCTTCACCGGATAAACAGGAATAGAAATATCAATCACCTTGAGCAACTCTTTTGAGTAACTACCCATCGACACCAAGACATTATCAAACTCGAAATCGCCCTGATCGGTTTTAACGGCGCGTACTTTACCACCTTCTACCACCAAGCGCTCAATCGCTGCACCAAACTTAAACGTCACACCCAACTCATCACAGTGCTTTTTAAGTTCTTGGCAAAAAATCAAACAATCGCCCGTTTCATCGCCCGTTAAACGCAGTCCGCCTTTAAATTTATCAATCACCGGAGCCAAGCCAGGTTCAACCTCTAAGATTTGTGCTGGCGTTAATACCTGATGAGGGACATTCAAGGCTTTTAATACCTTAATATCTTTTTCAGACGCTTCGACCTGTTCATCTTTACGGAAAAGTTGTGTCAAACCGCCTTGGCCATCATCGTACTGAATACCAATGTCTTTACGCAGAGCAATAAACTGATCACGGCTGTATTCCGCCAACGCCACCATCCGAGACTTATTCACGTCATAGGCTTTTTCAGTACAATTGGCCAACATCTTGCCCATCCAAGCCAGTTTTTTAAGCTCAGGATCCGCACTGATTTTTAATGGCGCGTGTTTTTGCATTAGCCACTTAATCGCCTTAAGAGGAACCCCAGGCGCGGCCCAAGGTGCAGAGTAGCCAGGAGAAATCTGTCCAGCATTGGCAAAACTGGTCTCAAGCGCCACACCTTCCTGACGGTCAATCACCGTTACTTCAAAGCCTTTTTTCGCCAAATAATAGGCTGACGTTAAACCAACAACACCTGCACCCAACACGCAAACACGCATAGAAAAACTCCAAATAAAGATAAAGTCATATCACCTATATTCACATAAGATATGCAGTTTTATCATCTTATTTATTATCAATATAAAGAATAAAAAACCTAAAATTTAAAATTTTAAGGTTTAATACAAAAAAATGAAATAATTCCATTGCACTGATAAAATGACAACTCAACTTAGGCAAGCAGAGACACAGACATGAATCAGCAACCGCTATCCACTTTTGACCAAGCTCTGTCACTACTGAGCCACAGAGAACACGCTACGAAAGAGCTAATCACTAAATTAAAAACCAGAGGGCATGAGGAAGAAGAAATCAACGCGACAATTGAACGCCTTCAAGAAATGAACTACCTCAATGATCAACGCTTTGCAGAAATATTTGTCAGAAGCCGAATAAGCAAGCCACTTGGTGCCAACCGAATACGACAAGAACTCATCCAAAAAGGCATAAACAGTGAACTAGCAAAAACAACCATTGCAGAAGCGGATGCGGATTGGTTCGAATTAGCAAAACAGCTAAAAGAAAGAAGATTTGGAGAGGAAATAAGCACAGACTTCAAAGAAAAAGCCAAACAATCACGCTACCTACAATATCGCGGCTTTGATTTCGAACAAATAAAATACGCCCTCTCAGCAGAGGACAGCTTCTGAAAATGCAAAAAACAAAGAGTCACTGGTGTTTTCCCCCTTGGGCCATCAAAGCCGCCACATAACGCTCCTCCATTTCGATATAGTTCTTTTGCGCCAAGTCAATTTTTCCACTCAGCTCATCAACTTTTTGCTGCAATTTGAGAAACTCTTCTGTTTGCACCCTGCCATCCGCTAACGCCGCTTCGAGGCGCTTTCGCTCCTCATCCAGTTCTGCGTTAATTTCCCGAAGATTATCAAGCTCTGTCTGATCTTGAACGACTAACGTGTCTATCGTTGTTTCACCATCGCCCGTTTCTTGCGTGGTCTCAGGATGCCGTAATTTGCCTTCTAAATCTTCTCGCAAGGCTTTTGCCTTATCCAAATCCCTTTCCAGCACTTCCACATACAACTCAGACTCACTCAGCAGAACGCGCAACGCCGCTATTTTGGATGCCTGATCAGTAGCAAAAACATCCGACGCCTTTGTAAAAGAACCTTGCTGCAACAGGTCTTCCATATTATCCATTGTGTCTCTTTCTTTATCAAAAACAGCATAAATATCAAAGGCTTTAATATTATTTTCGGTTTGGTTTTCTTTTTCAGCTTGTTGCTCTATTTCGGTTTGTTTCTCTAGTAGCGCCCTTTTCTTCTCCAACGCCTCATCACGCTTTCTCAGATCAATATTTAAATTGTACTTAATCGTTTGTAAGCTATTTAACTTACCCTCTAAACGCTTCACCACTCGACTACTTTCTAATAGCGCCTTCTCCAATCTGACGATATAAATATCATACACGCCAATATGCTTCTCATCGTCATCATGCTCATATCTCACTCGACTCACTTGCTCTTTTAAGTCGGCTATAATGCTTTTTTGATACTCTGCTAGCTGTTTAAGATCCGCCACTTTATCATCGAGTTCAGAGCCCACAGAAAGCAAAAACACCGACTGTTCAGCGTCTTTTAAAAAATCCCCTAAAGCATCAGCATAATGCTCCGAACCAGCCCTTCCCCGAACCTCAGCCAAATGCAGCTTGAGGCGATCCGCCAATTCACACAAGCTTGCGATTTCAGCGCGTGACAAGGCCAACGCAGCGTCCAGCTCAGCTTCGCCTAACAACTCATTTTGCAGCTTTTTTAGGTGAAAATTCAATTCAGAAGTAATACGTACTTGCGTAAAAACTTTCTCCCCCGCTTTTTGGATGACTTTATTTAATTCTCTCAACAAAGACTGATTCACTTTAAGAAATTTCAATAAGCCATCAATCTCTTGCGCGTGCTCCACTTTGTCTAAAATAGGCTTAAAAGCATCTAACAAGGGCAGCACTTCAGCACCAGCCGCTGATTGTTCAATAATGTGAATTTCTACATCAAGAAAAATAGCCCAACAGGTCAAAGCCGCCTTGCCTTGCAAATCTGAGCTTGGTACTTCCGCCATGAGTTGCGAGCAAATATTTCTTTGTTGCTCCAACAACGCCAGCCATTGCGCTTTCTCAGCCTCTGTAGGAACATTTTGATGGCTATCACGCTCGTCGACGCCCTTTACACCCCATTCAGCCGCGTCTTTTTTGAGGGTAAAGTAACGCCGTGAAATAAAAATTAAGCTAATAAAAAATAGCGAACTGGATAAAACCAACCCCCATTGCCAAACCAACATTACGCGCCTCCTTTCTCAATAAAACGTTAAAAACACCCAATGAGAATTCACCCACAAGTCCGCTTCTCATTTACATAACGGCTCAAGATACTATGGCTAAAGGTACCATGATGAAAGAACACATTAAGAAAGCCGCTTAATATTTAGCACACTTAGCAATAAAAACAAAAAAGCAGGCACTCAATCAAGGCCTGCTTTTTTTATTTTGCACTATCGTGCTTCTTAAACGTACGTGCTTCTTAAACGTACCTGTTTCTTAAAAGTCGAGTTGCTCTGCTTCTTCTTCGACTTCTGCCGCTTTCGCGCTGTTTTTATCATCCGCCTTAACGGTTTTAGGCAATAAGTCTTCACGAATTTTAGCTTCAATTTCTTTCGCCATTTCAGGGTTATCCGCTAAAAACTGCGCCGCATTAGCTTTACCCTGACCAATCTTGTTACCCGCATAAGCGTACCAAGCACCGGCTTTATCAACAAAACCTTGCTTAACACCCAAGTCGATCACTTCGCCCATGCGATAAATACCCGCACCGTACATAATCTGGAATTCAGCTTGTTTAAAAGGTGGCGCAATTTTGTTTTTTACCACTTTAACACGGGTTTCATTACCAATGACTTCATCACCCTGCTTTACTGAGCCAATACGACGAATATCCAAACGCACAGAAGAGTAGAATTTAAGCGCATTACCACCCGTTGTTGTTTCTGGGCTACCAAACATCACACCAATTTTCATCCGAATTTGGTTGATAAAGATCACAAGACAGTTGGCGTTTTTGATAGAACCGGTCAACTTACGCATGGCTTGAGACAGCAAGCGTGCTTGAACACCCACCGAAGAACTGCCCATTTCACCTTCAATTTCAGACTTCGGCACCAAAGCGGCAACCGAGTCAATGATGATAACATCAACACTGTTTGAGCGAACCAACATGTCGACAATTTCAAGTGCCTGTTCACCGGTATCAGGCTGAGAGATCAAAAGGTCAGCGATATTAACACCCAGCTTTTCGGCATAAGATGGGTCTAGAGCGTGCTCAGCATCAATAAAAGCACAGGTTTTACCTTGCTTCTGAGCTTCGGCAATCACACTCAATGTTAATGTCGTTTTACCGGAAGACTCTGGCCCGTAGATTTCACAAATACGGCCATAAGGAAGACCACCCGCACCTAGCGCAATATCCAAGCCCAATGACCCAGTCGAAACCGTATCAATATCGAGTTTGGCACCTTCGCCCATCTTCATGATGGCGCCTTTACCAAATTGACGCTCGATTTGAGACAGCGCTGCGTCCAGCGCCTTTTTCTTGTTGTCTGCAATAGATGACATAGTGAAATCCTTGTGGCTACTTTTCATTGTGATTAATTGTCGTTGTGGCTATTTTTTACTGTGGACAACTCTAGCGCTTTTTTTTGATAATCTCAACAAATACTGTATATAAAAACAGTATTATTTTTGACCGCTTTCTAGCGTTTCTTTTATGCCATTCAATGCCGCCAAGACAGTCGCTTCTCTTATCGCTTGACGATCCCCTGAAAACTGAAAACGCATCACCTCAGCTTCCTTGCCAACCAACTGCCAGCCAATATACACACAACCCACTGGCTTTTCTGCTGAACCGCCAGCAGGGCCGGCCACACCACTAACCGCCACGGCAATATCTCCCCCTAACTGTAAAGCCCCAGCACACATTTCTCTCACGGTTTGTTCAGATACCGCACCAAAAGATAAAAGCGTCTGCTCTTTGACAGACAAACCGCGCACCTTAGCCTCATTCGCATAACTAATCACACCGCCAAAAAACCACGCCGAACTACCGGATATTTCCGTGCACACCGCGCCAATTAGCCCACCGGTACAAGATTCCGCCGTGACGAGCAACTGCCCTTTTGCCTTTAAGAGCTCGCCTACTTGCTGTGCGGCTTGTGTCATTTTTTGCATCTGATTCATTCGTTTTATCCCTTAAATCCTAGGAAAATATCCCGTAGAATACCCCTCTATTTTTTGGATCACAATCGAGCTAGCCCAAATGAGTAATACACCAGCAGATAATCACACGCCGATGATGCGCCAATACTTTGGCCTTAAGTCACAGCACCCAAATCAACTGCTATTTTACCGCATGGGCGATTTTTACGAGCTCTTCTATGATGACGCTAGACGGGCGTCTCAGCTGCTTGATATCACCCTCACCGCCCGCGGCCATTCCGGTGGCATGCCGATTCCGATGGCTGGCATTCCCTATCATGCAGCAGAAAACTACATTGCACGCTTGGTTCGTATGGGCGAATCCGTTGTCGTCGCGGAGCAAACCGGTGATCCCGCCACCAGCAAGGGCCCGGTTGAACGCCAAATCGCTCGTATCGTCACCCCTGGCACCATTAGTGATGAAGCGTTCCTTGAGGAAAAACGCGAAAACCTCCTACTCTCTCTGGCTCACCAATCCCGCAAAGGGCTCGATGTGTTTGGCTTTTCTTATTTAGACATGGCCAGTGGTCGTTTTTGTCTGTTTGAAGTGGATGGTCACGAAGCGCTTGCCAGTGAATTGCAGCGTTTATCGCCCAGAGAGATTCTCATTTCTGAAGATTTTCCCGCACGAAAAACACTAAAACTGGAAAAAGGCATTGCTGAACTTGGGCCTTGGCATTTTGATTATGAATCCAGCTATCGCCAACTGATCCAACAATTTAACACCAAAGATTTATCAGGCTTTGGCTGTGAAGCGCTAACAGCCGCCATTGCTTCTGCCGGTGCCTTACTGCAATACGCCAAAGACACCCAACGCTCGGCTTTACCACACATTCAATCCATCATGGTTGAGCACAAAGATGATTCCGTTCTGATTGATGGCGCGACTCGACGTAACTTAGAAATCGACGTTAACCTCACTGGCGGCACCAGCAACACGCTAGTGGAAGTACTAGACAAGTGCGCGACACCAATGGGCAGCCGTTTGTTAAAACGTTGGTTGCACACTCCCATTCGTGACTTAAATGAAATTCAGGCTCGCCAACAAGTCGTCGCGCAATTGCAGCAAGATCAAACCTACCAAAGCTTTGAATCCCCCCTGAAAAAAGTCGGCGATTTAGAGCGCATATTGTCACGCGTGGCGCTCCGTTCCGCTCGCCCACGAGATTTATTACGCCTACGCTTTGCACTGGAAGCGGCACCAGAAATCAACCAATTATTAGCCAATACAACAGCCGAGCGATTACAAGAACTCAACCAGCGAATTCTCGCGCAACCCACTATTACCGACACCTTGACAAAAGCCTTGGTCGAAAACCCACCCTCAGTAGTGCGTGATGGTGGCATTTTTGCCAAAGGCTACGATGAAGCGTTAGACGAGCTTTTAGCCTTATCGACCAACGCCACTGACTTTTTGGCAGAAATGGAGCGCAGCGAAAAAGCCCGCACTGGCATTAGCTCATTAAAAGTCGGCTTTAACCGAGTGCATGGCTATTACATTGAAATTAGCCGTCTGCATTCCGACCAAGCACCAGTGGAATACATTCGTCGCCAAACACTGAAAAACGCCGAACGTTTCATTACGCCAGAACTAAAAGCCTTTGAAGACAAAGCACTGAGTGCAAAATCCAAATCCCTTGCCAGAGAAAAAGAGCTCTATGAAGCGCTTCTTGATACGCTAAATGGCATTCTAGGGGAATTACAAACCACCAGCCAAGCCTTGGCACAACTCGACGTGCTAAACAACTTTGCAGAACGCGCCAACGCGCTGAGTTTTACCTGCCCTGAATTGCATCATCGTGGTGGTATTCAAATCATCGGCGGTCGACACCCGGTGGTGGAATCCGTCATATCCGACCCCTTTGTACCGAACGATCTTGAGCTGAATAGCAAACGTTCCTTATTGATGATTACCGGCCCAAACATGGGCGGTAAATCGACCTACATGCGTCAAATTGCCTTGATCACTTTATTGGCGCATACGGGGTGTTTTGTCCCAGCCGAATCGGCGTCTATTTCTGTCGTTGATCGAATTTTCACCCGCATGGGATCATCTGACGACCTCGCTGGCGGGCGCTCCACCTTCATGGTGGAAATGACAGAAACCGCGAACATTTTAAACAACGCCAGTAAAGACAGCCTAGTACTAATGGACGAAGTGGGCCGCGGCACCAGCACCTTTGATGGTCTGTCACTCGCTTGGGCTGCCGTCGACTATTTAGCCAATAAGCTAAAATGCTATGTTTTGTTCGCCACCCATTATTTTGAGCTCACCACACTCGCAGAACAATTAGACAACGCAGCCAATGTTCACCTAACCGCGACAGAATACGATGACGAAATCGTTTTTCTACACAAGGTACATGAAGGCCCCGCCAGCCAATCATACGGCCTACAAGTGGCGCAATTAGCCGGTGTGCCGCGTGATGTTATTGGCCACGCCAAGCAAAAACTAAAGCAACTGGAAGTCGTAACGGGCATTGATCTAGATACCAGCCAACCAGCAAGTCCAGCCCTGCCAAACTCAGTACAGCCAAACCCAGCCAATCGTAAGAAAAAAGTTCAGGAAGACAACGCTGGCTACCAACCTCAGCAAGCAGACATGTTTGCCCAAGCGGAACAAAACATCTTGAAAAACGCCATTGAGGAACTCGATTTAGATAACATGACGCCATTAGAAGCCATTAGCGCCCTTTATAAGCTGAAGTCTCAGCTATCATTGGTATAAAACGTTGACATAAACTTGGTATAAACGGCTGTTGATATAAGCTAATAGCAGATAAATGTAGACTATTTACGATTGTTGCTTGCCGCGAAATAGTCTATACCTCTAAAATAGCGCGCAATCATTTTTATAGCTTGTAAGGAGAAGTCGAATGGCTTTCATCGTTACCGATAACTGCATTCGCTGCAAATACACCGACTGTGTTGAAGTTTGTCCTGTAGATTGTTTCTACGAAGGCCCTAACTTTTTAGCCATCAATCCTGACGAGTGTATCGACTGCGCATTGTGTGAACCAGAGTGCCCAGCCAATGCCATCTTCTCTGAAGACGAATTGCCTGAAGACCAAGAAGTGTTCGTCGAATTGAACAGAGATTTGTCTTTGATTTGGCCAAATATTGCAGAGAAAAAAGACGCCCTTCCCGATGCGGCGCAATGGGATGGGGTTGAAGATAAATTAGAGCATTTAGAGCGCTAATTTAACGCTGTACAAGCCCAGAATGTAAAAAAGCGACTCTCAGGTCGCTTTTTTTATGTTTAACGTTATTCCGTTAATAATCAACAAGTGACAAATTTTAGACAAAAAAAGGGCGCCGTTTGGCAACCCTACTTTTTGCTCACATCCTGTTAAACAACTCTTCCGATAAGTAAAACATCCCTGCTCGCTTCATCATAAAGCTTCCAAACCGTCCTTATTACATGGTGTCCATCAAACCATGATCTCCATAGGAACAATCCATCGTTCTTGAACATCCTAGCTCAATCCTCAACGCCTTCTATGGCCTATCATTAAGCACATCATGCGCTCTTTCATCCTTGACGCCGTTTGAATAAAGCGCAATTTAGCAGATTCCAGTCAACAGTCAAATTTCTCAGAATAACTCAAACAATAAAAATTCGTTATTTTTCAAAGACATAAATAAATCGCCGCGAAAAATGACATTTGAGCACATGACAAGCAGAAAATCCTTACAGCTATGTAGGAAAAGGATGACAAATCAGAGCGCGCTGAGAAACTCATCAGTCCACTTGATCGCCTCTAAATAGGTCTTTTTCAGATCACTCACGTCTTGCGGCGTCGTCATCACCTGCCCGTTACTATAATGTTCAACCAAGCTCAATGTACTGCCGACTCGCCCAGAGCGATGCACAATGGCATTAATAAACTCGCTCGGTAACGGCAACTCTCCCAGCACTTCATCTAGCGGCATCCCAGTGCAGATATCCATCATCGACAACATCCCCGCCAAGAAGTACTTATCCTGATTATCGTAACCACGACATTGCGCGAGCAGCTCGGCATGTTTAGCGCGCACCATGATGTGCTCAAGCAGCACATCTCGATCGCCAACCATTTCAGACATCAACAACAAATTGGTCAGTGCTTTAAGTTTGTCAGCGCCAATCAACATAATCGCTAAGCGAACCGAATCAACAGAAGCAACCAAACCCGTCACCGGAGAATTTAAATAGCGTAATAGTTTATGCACCAAGCCGGCATCTTGGCTGACGATTCGTTCTAACTCATCCACGCTCAAGGTCGACACACTCAAAAGCGACGACATCAGCTGCAACAAGGTCATATTGTTCACCTTTGCCGCCTTACTCGTCACTATTTCAGGTTTTTCAAAAAAATACCCTTGAAAATACCCCACACCCAATAAGCGGCAAAACTGATAGTCTTCCCATGTTTCCACTTTTTCGGCAATGATCTTCGCATCAAAGCCCCTTAAAGCCTCAACTTGTTTAAGAAAACCATCGTGCCCTAAGTCTCGAATATCCAGCTTGATATAGTCTGCCAGCTCAACAAAAGGTGTCATTTTGCTGTGAAAGGTAAAATCATCTAGAGCGATTGAGTAACCCGCCTTTGTCCAGCGTCGCAAAGACGCCAATAAAGCGGCATCAAAGCCCGCGCCTTCTAACACCTCTATCACCACATTTTCGCTATGAATCGGGACACCACTTGGGCTTAACAAATAAGCACGGGGGAAATTAATAAACGCTTTATTTGTGCCGACTACATTTTCCATACCAATATCAAAAAGACTGGCAGAGATAACCTGAGCGGTTGCACTCACGTCATCCACCATGTCAGCTTGAACTGCCATGGCGTTTTTACGGTACAAAAGTTCATAACCCTTCACCGCAAGACGGTGGTCTACAATGGGCTGCCTTGCCAAAGCGACACTAGAATGAACGGCTACCATGTTATCGACCATATTGTTTTCGCTTCTATTAAAGATCCCTGCATTTTTACAGTGTCTCAATATTGTCTAAAAATTGCCATTGGGCAGAGACAATAAACTTGGTAACATAGCTACTTAGATGTGGGCAACTATATAAAGCAAAACAAGACAACGCAAAAACAGCTAAAAATCTGTGGGGAAAACAATGCCAATATACCGTTCCAAGACTACCACCTCAGGCCGTAATATGGCGGGTGCTCGTGCGCTATGGCGTGCCACCGGAATGACAGACGATGATTTTCAAAAGCCAATCATAGCAGTGGTCAACTCTTTCACTCAATTTGTACCCGGTCATGTACATCTCAAAGACATGGGCCAACTGGTTGCTCGTGAAATTGAAGCCGCAGGTGGTGTAGCGAAAGAATTTAACACGATTGCGGTAGACGACGGCATCGCCATGGGCCATGACGGCATGCTGTACAGCCTGCCTTCTCGTGATCTGATCGCAGATTCTGTTGAATACATGGTAAATGCCCATTGCGCCGATGCTATGGTTTGTATTTCAAACTGTGACAAAATCACACCGGGGATGCTCATGGCCGCTATGCGCCTGAACATTCCGGTTATTTTTGTCTCTGGTGGTCCAATGGAAGCCGGCAAAACCAAACTGTCCGAGAACAAGCTTGACCTAGTCGATGCCATGGTTATTGCCGCAGATCCAACGGCGACAGATGAAAAAGTCGCAGAATACGAACGCTCAGCATGCCCAACCTGTGGCTCTTGTTCCGGCATGTTCACCGCGAACTCAATGAACTGCCTAACCGAAGCGCTTGGTCTAAGTTTACCGGGCAACGGCACGACATTAGCGACACATTCAGACCGTCGTCGTTTATTTCTAGAAGCGGGTCGTCGCATCGTCGACATCACTAAGCGTTTTTACGAAAACGATGAAGCAAACTGGGCACCTCGCTCTATTGCCAGCTTCGAAGCGTTTGAAAATGCCATGACGCTCGACATTGCTATGGGTGGCTCAACCAACACCATTCTTCATTTGTTGGCGATTGCCCATGAAGCAGGCGTAGACTTTACCATGGAAGACATCGACAGATTGTCTCGTAAAGTACCTCAGCTTTGTAAAGTAGCGCCGAACTCACCAAAATACCACGTTGAAGATGTACACCGTGCCGGCGGTATCTTTGCTTTGCTAGGTGAGCTGGATCGCGCAGGCATTTTACATAACCAATGCCACACAGTGCATTCGAAAACCATGCTCGAAGCATTAGAGACATGGGACATTATGCGTTCGCCGACGCCTGAGATCATCGAGTTTTACAAAGCAGGACCTGCTGGTATTCCAACGCAAACCGCGTTCAGCCAATCGACTCGCTGGCCTTCTCTAGATGGCGATCGTGCAGAAGGCTGCATTCGCTCTCTCGAAAACGCCTTTTCCCTCGAAGGTGGCTTAGCCGTCCTTTATGGCAACATCGCCGTTGATGGTTGTGTGGTAAAAAGTGCCGGTGTAGACGAATCGATTCTGGTGTTTGAAGGCCGTGCTCACGTAACGGAATCTCAAGACGAAGCGGTTAAGAACATTCTTGATGATAAAGTGGAAGCGGGTGACATTGTCATCGTTCGCTACGAAGGCCCTAAAGGCGGCCCAGGTATGCAGGAAATGCTTTACCCAACGTCTTACATTAAGTCTAAAGGCTTAGGCAAAGCTTGTGCTTTATTGACTGATGGTCGCTTCTCTGGCGGCACATCGGGTCTGTCTATTGGTCACGTTTCTCCAGAAGCGGCGGCCGGCGGCGCAATCGGTCTGGTTGAAAATGGCGACCGTATTTTGATCGACATTCCAAACCGTACCATCAACGTATTGCTATCTGACGAAGAACTCGCTGAACGTCGTGCGGCGATGGAAGCAAAAGGTGCTGCAGCATGGAAGCCTGTTGAAGTGCGTCCACGTAAAGTTTCTCCAGCATTGAAAGTCTACGCACACTTTGCGACCAGTGCAGACAAAGGGGCAGTACGTGATATTAGTCAAATCGAATAATATTTAAACGGCAATACGCAAAAGACCGCTCTGCCTAACCTAGGTGTTGCGGTCTTTTTTCATTATCACAGAACAATTTATACAGGAAAGACCATGCTCAGCTATCGCCATATTTATCATGCAGGCAACCACGCTGATATTTTAAAACATTTGACAGTCAGTCAAATATGTCGCCATTTTATAAAAAAAGACGCGCCTTTTTTCTATTTGGATACCCACGCTGGCATTGGTCAATACTCGTTAAACTCTGAACAGGCGCAAAAGAACAAAGAGTTTCAGTCCGGTATTGCACGGCTATTTACCGCAGACAACCTTCCTGAACCATTGGAAGAGCTGCTCGACATCGTCCGAGAAATGAACCCAGCGGAAGCATTAGACTTCTATCCTGGCAGCCCAAAAATTGTCGATTACTACCTTCGTCAAAAAGACAAACTACACTTATGCGAGCTGCACCCAAACGATTACCCAACACTGGCGGCACTGTTCCCCAATAAACGCAAAGCCAACGTCGTCAAAGAAAATGGTTTTGCCGCGGTGAAAGCCATGCTACCACCGCCACAAAAGCGCGGTTTTGTCCTAATGGATCCGCCTTACGAAGTAAAAAAAGATTACCAATACGTGGTTCAAGCATTGGAAGATGGCTACAAACGCTTCCCTCAAGGCACTTATGCCATTTGGTATCCCGTATTAAATCGCCAGCAAGCCAACGAGTTATTAAGATCCGTTAAGGCAACCCATATTCGTAATGTACTGTTAGTTGAACTTTGCATTAGAAACACAGAACAAGAGCGCGGCATGGCAGGAAGCGGTATGATAATCGTCAATCCACCTTGGACGTTGGAAAAAGAAGCCAAGGAATGTTTACCCGTGCTAAGCAAATTACTAGCAGAAGATAATGAGGCGGGCTACCAAGTCACTTGGATCACCCCAGAATGATCACCTTATAGAGGAGCGCGTCATGGACACCCCTTTTGAACTCGCGTTTAAATACATGCCAACGCCTGCTTTCATCATAGAAAGCAGTACTGGCAAGCTGTTGTCGTACAATCGTAATTTTGACATCTTATTTGAAAACTTTAATGCGACGCCTTCCGATACATGGGAATCCCTTTGTGAAGACGCCACATCGCCGGAAAACTGGCAACAACTCAACCAAAAAATCCAAAATGGCAGCATTGAACGCTGTGAAAGTTTGATTCGTATCGGCGACAAGCTCATCAACATGCAACTTGAAATGCGACACCTTGGGGAGTCCGTACTCGCTTGCGTTTATAACACCGACCACATGGATCTTTCCGCGGCGGAAAACACCCTACTCAAATTTGCCCTTACGGAATCTTCTGCCGGTTTATGGATATGGGAAACAGAGTCCGATTTAGTCTCTTGCTCAAAATCCATTGCCACACTCTTAAACTACCCGCTTGATAAAACCCCCCGTTCCACCGCCGAATGGCATACCCTTGTGCACCCTGATGATGTCAGAAAACTTGCCAGAGTGGTCAACGAACATGTGGCATTGAACCAAGATTATTACGAAGTAGAGTACCGTATTCTGACGGGCGATCAGCGTTATTTATGGGTAAAAGAACGTGGCCGCTCTTACACTAAAGGCCCAGATGGTAGCATCAAAAAAGTGATCGGCTTTGTGGTGGATATTAGCCATCAAAAAGCCCTCGAAGAACATCTGCGCAACCAAGCCACCTTTGACGAGCTAACCGGCCTACTGACACGAGGCGCGGCACTGACGCATTTCAAAAAGCAACTCGGCTTAGCAAAACGCCAATACACGCCATTGACCATGGCAAAAATCAACCTAGATGCGAATGACCGCTTAAGTAAACTGTCACTAGAGACGCGCAACATCGCCATTCAAACCTCGGCGCGTTATATCTATAAAAAAATCAGAGAAGCCGACGTACTGGCCCGCGTTGAGCCAGACAAGTTATTACTCTTATTGCCGAACACCAGTGTGCGTGACGCCAAAACGTTACTGAGCCACATCATCAACCCAAAAGAAGATGAAAAAGCGATTCTTTTTGAGGGCAACTCAGACCCTATGGATTTCTGTATTGGGATCGCCGCCTTCCCGGAAGATGGTGAAACCATCGAAGAGCTCGCCTTAAGCGCCAACCAAGCCGCCGAGAACGGCCAAGCGAAGTGCAAACAAATCGTCGTTAACTGAACATAATCAACCCACAAAAAACGCCACACAAGGTGGCGTTTTTGCTCAAAGCCTCAAAAATCCAAAGCCTCAGCAAGATAATTTATTCCGCGCTGCTTCGTTGGTACACAGAAAAACGGTAGTCGTAAGGGTTTGGCCCTTCGGCCGCAAAGGACTCTTCACCCAGTAACGTAAAAGACGGCCAATCGACTTCAGGAAAAAACGCATCGCCTGTCACGTCCGCATCCACATGAGTAACGTACAAACGATCCGCCCGCTCAAGCGCCAACTGATAAATTTGCGCGCCGCCAATCACCATGACTTCTTCTTGACCATTGACCAAGCAAATGTCTTCACCAAGGGAAATCGCCTCTTCTAACGTCGTCACCACATCAATCCCTTCCGCCTGATACGCAGAATCACGACTGATAACAATATTGCGACGACCGGGTAATGGTTTACCAATCGATTCAAACGTTTTACGCCCCATCACAATCGGCTTGCCCATGGTCGCTTGTTTAAAATATTTAAGATCATTCGGCAAATGCCAAGGTAACGAATTATTAATACCGATGGTTCGGTTCGTAGACATAGCAACAATAAGTGACAACATAAAACAACCTGCTTAAAAATCTTGGCTCTTCTTTACTCCGGCAATCCAAGAGCAAAGGCTTCTGATATAATCAATCGCATTTATTATACCCATGACGATCCAGATTGCATTTCTTAACCTGCATGATAGGTTAACCTGCCTGACTGGCGTTCGTCGAGGTGAAAACAAACAAGGCATTTATATGAAACAATACTTAGACCTTTGCCACCGCATCATCAACCAAGGCGAATGGGTCAACAACGAGCGCACTGGCAAACGTTGCCTTACCGTCATTAATGCGGACCTAACTTACGACGTCAGCAAAGGCGAGTTTCCGCTTGTTACCACCCGAAAAAGCTACTGGAAATCGGCCATTGCCGAAATCATCGGCTATTTAAGAGGTTACGATAACGCCGCGGATTTCCGAGCGCTTGGCACCAAAACATGGGACGCCAACGCCAACCAAAACGACGTCTGGCTCAACAACCCTTATCGTAAAGGCGAAGATGACATGGGGCTTTGTTACGGCGCGATTGGCCGTCACTTCCCCAAACCAGACGGCGGTCATATCGATCTATTAAAGCAAATTATTGATAATCTAAGCCGTGGTGTGGATAACCGTGGGGAAATCCTCACTTTTTATCACCCAGGCGCCTTTCACATGGCGTGTCTTCGCCCTTGCATGTACAGCCATCATTTCTCGTTGCTTGGCGATACACTGTATTTAAACAGCACCCAACGTAGCTGCGATGTGCCGCTTGGGCTTAACTTCAACATGGTGCAAGTCTATGTGTTGCTTGCCATCGTCGCGCAAATTACCGGCAAGAAACCCGGCCAAGCCTTCCATAAAATAGTCAACGCTCACATCTATGAAGACCAGCTAGAACTGATGCGTGACGTGCAACTAAAGCGCGAGCCTTACCCACTGCCAACCCTCAAAATCAACCCAGAGATCAAATCATTAAAAGACATCGAAACCTGGGTCACCATGGACGACTTTGAGATCGAAGGCTACCAATTCCACGAGCCCATCGCCTATCCTTTCTCCGTTTAAGCGACTCTCGGTGTCAGCGACTTAAAAGCAAAACGGCGAACCATGATGGATTCGCCGTTTTAACAAACACGACACCAATCTACTTTTCGCCAAACGCCTGAGACAATGTCTTGCGTAAAGGTTTTAACAAATAATCCATAACGGTTCGTTTATCCGTCTTAATCGATACTTGCGCGGTCATACCGGGTAGCATCTCCACTTCGCGTCCGATCGTCGTCACGATAGGCAGCTGCAAAGGCACCACGTGAACACGATAGTAAACCTCTTCGCCTTGAGAGGACTCTTCTTTGAGTGTATCGGCACTGACATACACAACTTTCGCTTCTACGCCGCCATAAATAGTGTAATCAAACGGATCTAAGCGAATATTGGCCGCCAAGCCCCGCTGCACTCTAGAAATATCTTCGGGACGAATTTTAGCCTCCACAATCAACTCATCGTCTATGGGGATGATTTGCATGATTTCTTCACCGGCTCTTAACACCCCACCAAGCGTTGTCACGCTGACGTTTTTAATAATGCCAGGCACTTTAGCAATAAAAACGCTGTCTTGAAGCTCTTGTTGTTTTCTGGCGAGAATCTGTTCACTTTGCCCCAGTTCATCTTCAACTTTTGCCAGCTCTGCACTGGCGTCTTCGAGAAATTGGTTTTTACGATTGATCAATTTTGCTTCGGCGGCATTTAATGCTTCTCTGGCCTTCAGCATTTCAGTGCTGCTGACATCGCCCGTTTTATGTAAATTCTTCACAATACCAAGCTCTTCGTTCGCCAAAGAAACCGAAACGGTTAACGTACGTAGCTCTTCTTTTATCCCAGTTCGACGTTGTTCAAACAATGCGGTTTCCACTTGCGCGGTGTCTTGATAGCGCCGTAATAAATCGTCAGAGAACACCAAATTATTGTCACCTAAAATCTCCGCTCTAAGGCGTATCGCCTTGGCTTTTAAGGCAAACACACGAGACTCTGTTTCTCCTACGGACGCTTTCAGTCTCGTTTGGTCCAGTTGACCAAGCCGCTGACCCGCTTCTACTCGATCCCCCTCGCGCACATTCAGCTCCGCAATCACGCCACCATCCACCGATTGAATAAGCTGCACTCGACTGCTCGCGATTACCTCGCCTTGAGCCTGAGCCACTTCATCAATATAAAACTGATCCGCCCACACCACAAAACCAACAAGTGCCACCAACAAAGGCCACACGACCAAGGCGCGCTTTTTTTTATGATAACCAAAGGCCGCATCCGCGGCATGAGCGTCTTTTAAATCGTCACTTTCCATCCCACTTGCTGGCACAACATGAGGCATCATGGGCTTAGATGGAACGGCATTAGGCGGCACAGAATTAGATGGCATTGAAACCTCGCTTGCTACGAGTGGATGTCGCTGTAGAAGAAGCCGTCGCCGAAGAAGCCGAGGCAGAAGAAGTCGCAGCAGCCGAACGAGTTGATGTTGATGTTGATGTTTTACTGCCCATCAGCGCAGGCAACACAGCAGCAGGCGTGCCATCTCGCACCACCTTACCTTGCTGCATCACCAAAACACGATTCGCAATGTGCGCGGCCAACATAGGTCGATGCGTCGACACCACCAAAATATCGGTCGGCTTAATGTACTTTTCTAATACTTCCCACACACGTTTTTCGCTGTCGCCATCTAATGACGCCGTCGGCTCATCCAACAACCAAATCGTCGGTTTGGCGGTGATAGTCCGCGATAACGCCACCAGTTGGCGCTGCCCACCCGACAAACCTTCGCCGCCCTCGGAGACCTCTAGCTCCATACCTTTCGGATTGCCTTGGGCAATTTTATCGACACCCAACGCTTTCACCACGTCCATCATTTCGGTATCACTCACCGTGCCAGATAAAGCCAAATTACTTTTCAGCGTTCCTTTGAAGAGATGCACATTTTGCGGCAGATAACTCACATGCGAGGTAACAAACTGAGGGTCAATTTCCCACAAATCCAACGAGCCTAACATCACTCGCCCTTCGCCGGGTCGATACAAACCCGCCAGCACTTTGAGCAAAGTGGATTTACCACAGCCAATCGGCCCCACTAAAAGCACTCGATCGCCCGCATTAAAAGACAACGACTCTATGTCCAAATGTTTAACAGGCGAATCGGTATAGGCGAAACGCACACTATCAATCGATACCGCATCAATCTGCTGTTCCCCCACCAACAAGTGCTGGTCCGGCTTACGCTCCAGCTCCAAGGACAATAGCTGATCCACCATATCCAACGACTGAGAAACCGATTGCCACTGCACCAAATACTGGACGCCCTGAGCAATCGGATTAATCACCCGTCCACCCAAAATGCTACACGCAATCATACCGCCCATGGTGAGATTTCCCGCTTCTACCTGAAACACCCCCACAACGACAGCCGCGACATAAGCAATGGTCGATAAGCTGCCAGTGGTGGCTGTACTTAGCTGGCTAATCGTCTTTTGGCGCAGCTGATAAGATGCCAACGACTGGGTAATTTGTTCCCATTCATTTGAAAAACGCCATCCAGCGTTATTAGCGCGGATAGACTCCGAACCACGAATTACATCAATCAACAGCCCTTGACGCTCGTTAGAACGCATAATTTGTTTCTTAATCAGACTTTTTAAACGAAACTGCGTCACCAAGCCTAATAAAATCGCAATGGGAAACAGCAAGGCGTACACCCAGCCGACCACCCCACCAATCATGCTAATAAAGCCAATAAACATAATGGCAAATGGCAGATCAATTAGACCAAACACAATCCCCGAGGTAAAAAATTGTCGAACCGATTCAAGTCCATTTACTTGGGCATTTAAGGTGCCTAGGCTATTTGGCTGATTATCTAAACGTAAGTGCAATAAATGATGAAAAACTTGCTTAGACAAGCGCATATCCACATCCGCCGCCAAACTGTCTAATACCTTGGCGCGCGTACGCTTTAAGAGCCAGTCCAGCAAGACGATCCCCATCATGCACACCACCAGCGTTGTCAAGGTAGAATAGGCAAGTGTTGGCACGACACGGTCGTATACTTGCAAGGCAAACAATGAAGTGGCAATAGCCAACACATTCACAATCACCGTTGCCACCATCACATTACCCAACCATGCTTTGTCTTGGAACAACGCACTTAGAATCAACTTTCTGGCGGTTGGAGCGTCGGTTTCAGTCTTTTGCCCTGTACTCATTCGCTTTAACCAAAGCACTGAAACATCAGACAAATCACCGCTCGACACCACTCGATCCGCTTGGCCCTCATCGCTTTGCAGCAAAATGTCATCGCCGTCGTTACTCGCCAACCACCATTGCCCATCAAAGCAAATTAAAGCCGGTAGCTGCCTACGGTCGAAGCGACGCCAAGCCACTGCCCCGCCTTTAATGCCCTTTATGTTAAAACGATTTAACAACCCTTTTAATTGATCTAACGGCGATAAGCCCTGCAGGTCGTGCGCCGTCAACGACGACTCAATATCACCTTTTGAGATACCCAGTCTTAATGCAGTAAATAAGCGATGTACTACCGCGCCACTCAGTGCAATGTGATCTTCGTTGGAATGATGACTGCTCACCAGCGTATCCTTTTGTACATGGGTTTAATCGCGGCTTTATTAGCGTCGAGTCGACTCAATATCGAGACCGCCAGTCAATGCCGCCAAACTTAATAAATTCACCAACAAACTGTTTTCAGCTTTGGCTTGCGCTATTTTCTGTTCGGTAATCTCTCGCTGTATGTTCAACACATCCAGCCACTCTTTACGGCCGCTTTTGTATTGTCTTTGATAAGACGCCAAGGTCGAACTCAACTGCTCAATAGAGGATTGATGAATGTCGATCAAAGACTGCTGTATTTTACGATTTAACAACAGGCTGTTTAAACGATTGGTTAATTCAAATTGCGTTACCTCAACGTCCCGCTGTGCTGCTCTGAGCTGAGAATGGGCGGATTGCTCTTGATATCGCGTAATCATGCCAAGCCCCTCCAGTCCGCCTTCCATCACTAAACTGAGCCGAGAATCGTCCGGATAGGTCGCATTGTCACTGTATTCATGAGAAAACTTTAAATACAAGGTCGGCATAAAGCTAGCGCGTTTTTGGTAAACATCTTGGATCGCCAAACTGACCAACTGCTCCTTGTATTGCACCTCAGCGCTTTGCTTTAGCACCTGTTGCTCTATCGTGTCATCGTCTGGCAAACCGTCATACATGGCAGGAAAAATAGGCGACACCGACGTCATTGGCAACTGTGCAAGCGTTTGTAACGACATGAGCGCATCACGTAAATCGCCCTGCATCTGAATCTGCTGAACTTTAGCCTGCGTTAAACGTGACGCCGCTAACTGGGTATCGGTTTGCGACGCTAAACGGCCCTCTTGACGCCGTTGTATTTGCTCTAAAAACGCTTGATGCTGCGCAATATTGTCTTCAATAATCAGCAACTGATCTTGCACACCAACGACATTCGCATAAGCAATGGCGGTGTCTTCTAACAATTCACGCGTCAATCGCAACTTGTCGATGGTCTCCGCGGATAGATCAATATCAGCATAATCAATGCCGGTATCAATACGACCAAACGCCCACAAAGGCTGCTTAACGATAAACGCCCCTTCTTGGTTGCCGTCTCTGTCTTCGCCATAAGATACATCTAAGCTAGGCAACTTCTCTGCCTTGGCACTTTTCAACAGAGAATCCTTCGATTCAATTTGTGCTTGCTTCCCCATTAACGCAGGATGGCGCTGCAACATCGACATCAGCGCCGTCGGCAAATCCACTTCGCCCCCTTTTTGACTCAAAGACACAGTGGACAATGACACGCTAGACAATGACAGGGTAGACAAAGCCGCCGAGGCAAAAGTCATTGAGGAAAGCATAACGCTTAGGGCCACCAAGAATACAATACTATAATGCCTCATAGGGTTTCCTTTTGAACCGATAAACGCTGGTACGCTTGCGCTAAATTACGCCCCCAGCGCCGTGACTTCCAAGGCGCCAACGCAATCGCCTTCTCAATCGCAGCAATACCCAACTCAAGCAAACCATTGACCAAATACAATTCACCAAGCAAATACTGCGCTGGGGCAAAATCAGGTAAATGATGCAAGAGTACCTTACATTGGTATTCCGCATCGCGATAGCTTTCAAGACGGCCTTGGGCATCACCACCAGCCGCATACAACCGATAGGCTTCAGACAGCATTCCCGCTTTCGGCAAGGTCACCATATCACTTGCCTCTGCGGCGGTTTGTTTGGCTATGGTTTGTTTGGCTATGGTTTGTTTGGTCATAGTTTGTTTGGTCATAGCAGCCTGATTAAACGCCACCAACAAAGCGGTTATGCTGTTCGCCTTCCCCCTACGCGAGGGCTTTTTTTGCTCGGACAGACGAGCACTAGAAACAGACCGAACAGACCGAACAGACCGAACAGACTCGTAATAGTCCGCCAAACAGGCGTCGTCAGTTTGCCCTATATCAACAAAATCGCCTACCGTTTGCAGGGTTTCAGCCGGTGTTTGAGTTAATTGATGAAACGACACCTGCAATATATCGTCGGGGAAAAGGCGTTGCCAATGTGACAACAAGGCTTTATAGCCTGCAAACTGAACACCAAGCCACTCCGCCTTATCCTGCGCGGACGCTACTCCTAGGTGATTAAGCCATTGCTCAACTTGCTTCGACGCGAGCCACTCGTGTGAATTACGGCTCATTGAAATAAATTTCGCTTGCGGGAACAACCACTTAATCAAACCGACATGATGAATATTGTCTGGGTTTTTATCTAAAATAAAGTGGTATTTAGATTGCTTAGCCTGATAAACAGACTGAATACCAAGCGCAAAATGGCGAATTTGCTCTGCCGTTAATACATCAAGATTATCCGGATACGCTCTTAACGTTCCTAAATCGCGCTGTTTTAAGTTAATGCCTTCAATCAACAGCGGGATCGCCGAAGACACGCCTAACGACCCGACCTGCCCCGTTGCCAGCAAGCCCTCTTCCAACAGAGAAACACCAGAAAAAGGCAAACCAAGTATAAAGACAGGACAAAAGCCGGATATTTCTGGCGGGCAATCAGAGTGGGATGACACAACATGGCGCGATCGAACAAAGGCATCACTGAATCTTGCCCGTACTCGAGCGCTCAATACCTTATTTACCACAGGGTGAAGTGAAACATTCTGGCCATTTTCGCGGCCCCATTGCGCCTGTTCTTGATAGAGTGATTCGCTGTTTGGATACTTTTTTAACGCTTGCAATAAAACCGCCTCAGCGACAGCCGCGCGATCATCATCCACAAGGTATTGCGCATAACAAACCACGCCATGTAAATAGCGTGGTGCATCTTCAAGCGTCTCTTTCAACCAAGATTCGGCAAATGCCAACGCGCCTTGCCTTACCCAGCACTCTAAACGAATCGAATCCAGCTGGTCGCGCAACCCCAACCGATACTCAGAAGAGAAACACTCAACACTCTGTCCATCAGACGCCATAATATGATCTTGTTCAGCGTACGTTAAATACTGCTGAACCGTTTCAATACTCGACGCAACAGACAACTCAGCCAACGTCGTATCCGAGCATCTTGCCAAGTGCATAATGCACAAATTGATCACCACCTCAAGCGGCCTTGATGGGCAGTCTAACGCACATAAAAATGCGCGTTCCGCACCCAGCTCATCCCCTTGGATCAATCGGCAATAGCCTTTTTTTGCCCACACAGTGCCCAACACAGCACCCAAGCAAAAAGACTGTTCAAGCAATGCATCAAACAGACTTTCAGCGTCTTCATACAAGGCCAAAGCAGAACACAAAGAGCCCAAATCCAAACGTTCAGATGGCGACAAGCACGCCAGATCAACCTCTTGATGAAACACATTAAGCAAAGACAAGGCTCTGTCTGACTCACCAGTGTTGGCATACGCCAGCATCAGCAAAATCATCACAGCAGAGTCATCGCCCAGCAACAGAGAATCGGCACAGGCCTGTTGCAGCGCCTGATATTCTCTCTGCTCAGCCATCTCACGAAGCAACTCTAATTTAGCGCCCATAGATACATCAAAGGAGAACCCAGCTTAACCCAATACACTCAGCCAAGCTCGATTCCCCTTTATTCTCCTTAAGCTAATTTACACGTCAGACGTTTCAGCACCAACTTGAACCATAATCTCTGGCGAAGAAGCCAAGCTTTCGCTCCACAAATCGACAATCTCAGCCGCAATAGTGAACTCACCCTCTATAGACAGTGTCGCCTCGCCACTATCAAACGCCCAGCTAATATCCGTGTCTGTCGAGAAGCCAGTAACAGCAGCATCGCTCACCAGAATAATCGTATCGTCATCGCCAAGGTTCTCCGCACCGCTCCACTGCTCACCCGTATTGAGCGTCAAGCTTGTGCCATCACCAATATCGATGTAAATATTATAGGTTTCGTTGACATCGAATACCTGACTACCAAGGTCCGTTGACTCGTCTGTGGTTAGGTCAAAGGTAACGGCCTGATTCACCGTAATGCCCACATCACTGACGTAGACATTACCCGCCGTATCCGCCATCAACACATAGTAATCGCCTGCTTCCAGCCCTTCTGCTGAAATAAACGCCTCTTCGCCCCCTGTCACCGCAACACTGTTCCATTGAGTAGAGTTATTACCGGCCTTCAGTTCGTCATAGAAAACATCTTCCCACTGATCGTAGTCTGAGAAGAAACTTTCTAACTCAGTACCAGTAAACAAACTACTGTTTACCAGATAAGCCATACCGTCTTCTTCACTGGCAACCGACACTTCGCCATTAGTATCAACAATAGTGTTATCCACAATGCTGCCATCCGCATTGAATTTTTGCACATAAATATCGGTCAGGGTGTTATCTTGGTGGTAGGTATCGCCCAACCAACTGACGGCAAATTCACCCTTGCCTAAGTCAATAATAGAAGGGCTCCGGTCGAAGGAATGTTCATTCACTTCAAGTAATGTAGATGCACCATTTGGTGTGCCATCTGCATTGTAGAGCTGAACACTGACGCCATAGCCGATTAAGTCTGTTTGGTTCCAAGCGATGACAAACGCGCCATCCCCACCAACAGTAGAAAGTACATATTGATCTTCAGATTCATGAACTCTACTGACCGAACCATCTGAGCTTATATGATCAACAAAGTATAAAGTATTGCTGTAGTAATCCGTCTCACTGTTGGATATATAATACTGACCTGATAACAGGTAACCACCGTCAACACCTAACCCTGTTAATGCCAAATCACTACTAAATACAGCGCCCAGATCACTGGTTAGCAAGGACGTAACGACACTGCCATTTATCGAACCGTCATTATTAAAGGCTTGCAGGTAAGTAACCGATTCTGTGTAGTCTTGGTTATTTTCGCTCCAAGTAACAACATAGCCACCATTACCTAATAATCCAATATTGACGTTGCTAAAATTCGACTGCAAAGCGCTTTGCGCAACCTCAATCGCACTGCCTTGTGATGATCCATCAGCATTAAACGCGTAAACAGCGATATAGTCATAACCGGACGTATCTGTAAAGGCTGCTCCTTTAGTGAGTGCAAGGTAAGAGCCCCCATCAAGCTCAATTACGTCTTCAATAATCGACGTTACCGACGCACTCTCTATTAGATTCCCGACCGAAGAATAGAGAGAAACCGAATTATCATAATAAATAACAAAGTTGCCATTTTCTCCAATTGACTTAACAGAAAGCGTATCAAACGTCTCTATACCGTCTAACAGAGCAATCAGATCTCCATTCAAACCCATCAGTTGCGCACTGCTAACAGTGACACCATCTACATACTCAAGAGTGGTCACAACAAAGTTACCATCATCGCCAACAGCAGAGATAGAAGCATCGTAATAGTTGCCAGCAAGAGATTGCATATCGCCTACCACGCCACTTTCATCCACAATTTGATAGTAGCCTGTATTGAACGAACCATCCTGACCTTGCGAGAAGACAATAAAAGCTCCGCTGTTACCCAAGGACAACACGGTTTCAATATTAGGAGCGTTATTTGCAATACCAGATAAGATAACCTGTGCATCCCCTATAGAATTACCTGCTGCATCAAGGCGCTGCGTTATAATGCTATAGTCTGTGCCAAAATCCGTGTAAGTACTTTCTACCCATACCACGGCGGATTGCCCCGTATTACCTAATACAACAGTGTTATAGGAGTCATGAATATTGCCTCCACTAGACTCTATGTCCACTTTACTGTAATTCGGTGCCACAACTAGGTTATAAGGCGATTCTTCATCGGTAATAATGACCTGTTCGTTCGATGCCACCAAGCTCAATTCACCAGCGGCATTTATTTCTCGTACTTGAATATCGCCAATGGCATATTCTGCGCCATAGTCTAAATCAATAAAGCGGCCAGCCGCGTCGGCCCAAGCCACCTGAGTAAATGGGCCGCCCTCCCCATTAATAGAGTATTCCCAACGAACCGTGTCTTCTGCTAATACAAAACCGATTTCAGGGTCATCAATCACCTCGTCTTCATCGTAAAGTCGATACATATCAGACTTATTGCCCTCTGCATCGTATTCATAGGCGACAAAATCACTGTAAGCAAAAGTGTCGCTAATCTCCACATAAGCGCCCGAGCCGTACTGCCATGTTTCCCCACCGTCCAATGAATATTCGTATGCGACCGCATCACCAGATAGCGTTACGTTCAACGAACCTTCATTAGTCACGCCATCACTGTCGGAGAAACCTGTGTCTTCAAACAGCTCAAAGCTTGGTGCCGCATAGGCCTCCGGTGTTACTACCTCTTGGTTATAGGTAAGCTCCGCTTCGTTGCCCGCAATATCCTCAACATAGACAACAATACTACCCGCTGAATAGGTGGTATTAGGCTCTAATGAAAAACTTTCACCAACGCCTTGAGTCCAATTGTTTTCACCTTCTCCTCCACCGACAAGGGAGTAATACCATTCATTTTGGTCATCATCCAAAGTAACAAAAACGGTGTTCCCAATAATATTAATTTGCGGTTCAGAAACCTCTGAGTCGATAACAACATAGCCGTCGTCGTTGGTCGCTATTTCACTGACATTTCCAGCTTCATCATATTGTCTAATCTGGATGTCGTAATAACCATAGGTGGTATTGTCGGCCAGATCGAAACTCGTACCGACACCGTCTGTCCAAGTGACGCCATGATCTAGTGAGTATTCCCAGCGTGCAGCGACATCGGCTAAAGTGACATTGACCTGTGTATCGTTGGTAACATCATCGTCGTTGTACGTGCCAGTGTCTTCGTTAAGGTTAACCTCTGGCTCGGCCAGCTGCGCCTCTGAAAAAGCAAGGCTGACCACATTGGCATGCGTGGTGATATTGCCAGCGATATCGCTAACATAAACAAGGTAATCACCTTCCGCTAACCCTTCAGTACTCAGCCAATGCTCTGTGTCTGCACCGACTGCAACTTGGCTCCATGTAGTTTCCTCTAATGCAAGAATATCCTGCAAAGTCGTGACGTCCGCATCAGAACGAACCAGATAAGCCATGCCTTCTTCAGCAACCGAGATAGGCAATTCATCACCTGGCTCAATTTCTATCGGATTAATAAGCACGCCATCCGCAGAGAAGGCTTGAACTTTATTAACCGTTTCATTGACCCACTGAAATTCATCGTCTTGATAGCTGATGTTTTCTATCCAAGAGACTAAGAAATCCCCTGAGTCATTTAGCACATCCACATTAAAGCCATTGGCCGTATCGCTAACACTCATTTGTTCTGTTTTTGCAGTGCCATCCGCGTTAAAAATTTGCACCCATGAATCCGCTTCCCAAGTATCTACATCCATACCTTCTTTAAACACCAACACCTCGCCAGCGGCATTCAACACATGAAGATCAAAGTAAGCCCAATCATCGTTTTCGTCATTAAGGGCAATTTCAGTCACTGAATTGCCATCAACAAAATACACGCCGCTCGCAATAGAGTCGCTGCCCTCGCTGGTCTCAAGGCTATAATCCGCTGTAATAAAGTACCCTTCGTCGGTTCCCCCGCTCACCACCTCTATGGATAGGTCATACTCTGTCGCGGCCCCAAATGTAAAGGGTAACGCTTGTGCCGTATTTTGAGCCGTGCCATCCGTAGTAAATGATTGAGTATAAATGAACGGAACACCCTCTCCATCTTCACCCAACCATGTCACAGCAAAATCATTGTCTGCGTTTAACATGGTAATATTGGCTTCTGAGTAAATATAATCAGAGTAATCACCCAGCGGAACTCGAGGGCTTAAACTACCATCAGCATTCACCAACTGTAAGCTCAAGCTCGCGGCACTTTCGTTTACCATAAACGCCGCAAACGCGCCGTCCGAACCGACCAGATCTACTGCATCAGCGTATTCACCGGCTGCTGGGTTAAGAACTATCTCAGAACCAATCGGTGCCCCATTCGCTGAATAAGTTTGCGCCTTCACTATGGTGGAAGCGGCATCGATATCGACTATTTCATTCCACACCACAAGGAAATTACCAGAATCACCAATAGGCCCTGCATAAGACATGAGACTGCCTTCAAAGGTTAACAGTTGGCCCGCGTCACCCGTTGTCGCGTCGAAAAGTTGCAAATAAGACTCAACCCCAACCCCACCGGACACATCTTCCGCCCATACCAAAGCATATTGATTGGAAGACTCAAGCGGCATCACCTCAGAATCCCACATCCATTCCCGCGTGGCCGAGCTTGCCTGTACGTCGCCAACCGGGCGGCCATTTTTGTCAAACAACTGGACGTTCAAGTTACCACGCGTATCTTCATTTTTATTGTCTGAATAACCATAGCCATACCAGGTAACAACAAACTCGCCGTTTCCACCAACCGAAAAAACCTCTTGGATATTGTAGCCACTCAAGTCGTCATCTAGCTCAAACACATAAGGCAAATTCACCTCTTCGCCAGAAACAACATCCAACATTTGTACACTTAGCAACGATTTCCCCATGTCTGAGTTATATACCCAAGCCATGGCAACCTTGCCATCGCTTGTGTCTGCGCCTACTCGATGCATTTCCACCTCGTAATAGCCGCTACCGTCACCGTCCATTGGCACTTCAAGAGCACTTTCGTTCGTCACATAAATGTCTTCCACCAACTGACCAGTAACGTCGGTTATGATGCTGTCGCTATTGCTGAAAACAGCACTTTCGTTATTAGAAGCATCAAATTGTTGAACTTGGATACTACCGGCGGCATACGTTGTGTCGCCTTCTAATACAAAACTTGTAATCGAAATGTCTTGGCTGTCTGACCATGTATTGCCACTATCCAAGCTATAGACCCAACTGGCCGCATTCACATCTAACGTGACATCCATGGTGAGGTTATTGGTGATATTATCGCTATCAGACAGACCTGCATCTTCTGCTAATTGCACTGTTGGGGCAGGCAGAGAATCAGAAACGAACGGCACTTCATTGCTAGCGGCTATGCTCACGTTACCAGCAAGGTCTGTTTGACGAACTTGAATTTGACCAATTACATAGGTCTGCAGCGCGCCCATTTCAAAGCTGGTGCCAGAACCTTCTGTCCACGTATCGCCGCTGTCTAACGAGTATTCCCAGCTGGCCGCGTCTTCGGACAAAGTTACATCAATGGTGGTATCACTGGTAACAAAGTCACTGTCTGAATCACCCGTGTCTTCATGAAGTGCAAAGCTTGGCGCAGCAAGTGGTGTTGTGTCGGTGACAATAATCATCGAATTGGAACCCACCGCACTCACATTACCGGCGGTATCGGTTTGACGTGCTTGGATACTGCCAATGGCGTAAGTTTGGTTTTCATTGAGTTCGAAGCTTGTACCAGAACCTACTGCCCAGTTAGCACCGTTATCAAGGCTGTATTCCCAGCTTTGAATGCTAATCTCGCCATTTAAATCGAAGTTCACTTCCACTTCATTGGTGATGCCATCTGAGTCATCAATGCCTGAATCTACATTCAATGATAGAGTTGGCGTCTGAGCAATAGTGTCTATTTCAATCGCGGCATAGTTACTGGAAACACTGGCATTACCCGCCACATCAAATTGCTGAACTTGGATGTCACCTACGCCATAGGAAGTATTAGCCGCTAACTCAAAGCTCGTTCCAGTGCCAGTTTGCCAAGTTGCGCCAGCGTCCGTGCTATATTGCCAACCGAACTCTTCATCCGATAGCACGACATTCACTATCGGATCATTGGTAATCTTGTCTGTACCGCTCGTTCCAGAATCACTGTTTAAGCTAAACGAAGGTGCATCCAGCGGAAGTGTATCGGTAGTGATAGTGCTGCTATTTTCATAAGCAAGACTTTCATTACCAGCCAAGTCTGTTTGCTTAACTTGAATGTCACCCGCTGCGTAAGATGTATTTGCAGCAAGCACAAAACTTGCACCTTCCCCATCCAACCAAGTTGAGCCGTTGTCTAAACTGTATTGCCAGCTCACCGCATCGTCGGCTAAGGTAACATCTACCGTGGTGTCATTCGTTATGCCATCTTCGTCACTTGCGCCCGTGTCGTTACTCAATGACGCACTTGGCGCATCTGGCGCGATTAAGTCTGTCGTAATCGCAGTGGTATTCGATTTTATCGCACTGACATTGCCCGCCACATCGGTTTGACGTACTTGAATATCGCCAATGGCATAGGTTTGATTTTCGTTAAGTTCGAAACTTGTATCTGATCCTGTCACCCAATTCGCACCGCCATCCGTGCTGTATTCCCAACTATCCACATCGTTGGCTAATTTCACGCGATAGGTGGCGTCATTGGTCATGCCATCACTGGTACTTTGGCCGCTGTCTGTTGCAAGGAAGATAACCGGAGTGGACGCGGTGTCGTCTGTCACAACTTTAGAAGAAAGCGTGGCGATTTCTTCATTGCCTTCTGTATCAGTCTGTTTTACCTGAATACTGTCGGCTTGGTAGGTTTTATTAGCAGCGAGCTCGAATGTTGTGCCTGTTCCATCGCTCCACGTCGAACCAGCATCTAGACTATATTGCCATGATGCTAAATCAACTCCGTTATCAAAGGTCACAGAAACCGTTGTGCTATTGGTAATACCATCGCTGTCACTACTGCCTGTGTCTTCAAAACTTAAATCGGGAGCTAAGGTCTCAAGGGTTTCGATTATTGATGCATTACTGGTAACGCCGCTTTCATTACCCGCTTTATCAATTTGCTTAACCTGTATATCACCAACATTGTAAGTGGTGCTGCCTTTTAGCTCGAAACTCGAACCAGATGTACGAGTGATCCAAGTCGAGCCGCCATCCAAAGAATATTGCCAATGGGTAATGCCTTCAGCCAAAGTCACATCCACCGTGGTATCGCTGGTAACAGTAACACCGTCAGTGTCTGACTCTCCGGTGTCTTGATGCAATGCAAAAGTGGGGGCGTCTGGTGCGGTTGTATCTACTTTAATCGTAGTGGAAGATTCGACCTTATTTACAGTGACAACAACATCATCATAATTACCATCTCCGTCCCCTTGGAACCAGCTAGAAGTAATCGGTACATAGGCATAACCACTGACAACATCACCAGCCAAAACCCTGTAGTTGATAGTGTTTTCTCCAACGGTTAGTGTGACAACCTGATCAGCGGAGACATCTTTGATTTTGACTTCTATTGTGGCGTCAACTGCGTCGGCATTGATGACTTTCAGTACATTACCACCCCCATCGACTAAGACAGGAACACCGCTAAAGGTAAAGGTTGATTCAATTGCCTTATCTCGGCCGATGGGGCCATCGTTAAAGGCTTCAAGACCTTTGGTTAAAATATCAGTCACTTCTGAGGTGAGTTTTAACTCAGCACTGGTATCGGTATTGGCTTCTTTTAATGAGTTAGCAATGGTAGTGATGGTCTCTGCGGCACTTGTGCCCTCGACAGAGTCAGCACCAGATAGGATGGCCAGCGCCTCGCCATATTTATCTGCGCCACTGGTGTCTTCAGTAACAACCGCTGGTTTAGCTAAAATATCGACTAACCCAAACAAGGCAGCGACCTTGCTATTCAATTCGACTTTTTCGGTACTGACAGCACGGTTTTCTGTGGTGACGCCAGCCAATTGGGTGGCAAGTTCGGTTAATGGTGTGACGCTAATGGCTTGGTCGGAGCCGTCTGTGGTGGTCATGGCTCGCAATGTTGTGCCTAAGCTTTTTGCTTCGCCAGTGGTTTCGTCGGTGTAGTCTGTTTCTGCGCCGTTTAAATCCGAAATTTCAACCAACATAGGCCCAGAATAGCTGCCGGTGTAAACGTAATCGCCTGTTGAGTAGTCATGATTTGCCGAGTTAATTAAATTACCGGACACATCATATAAATCGATCTTTACTTCAGAAAAGAAAATACCCGCCGCGGCAGAAATGGTGGTCGATGACGTCGATGTAGAGCCGCCATCGTCAGAACCACCGCCAGAACTAGAGCCACCATCGTCAGAACCACCGCCAGAACTAGAGCCACCAGCAACACCTAAAGCGCCCAAGCCAATCGCACCCGCGTACCAACCCCAACCAATACCCTCAACGCCTGCAACCGTATTTGCCGCATTGCCATCACCCACATCTTGTTCTAGTGGTTCTGCAGAGGCGTCGGTGACCTCTTGAGGACGCAGTTCCGCGGGCACACTAGAATCTATTGTGCCCTGGGCTTGCTGAGTCTTCGGCTGTTCAACGTCAACGGCATCGTCTTCACTTACGGTTATCGTGGTCGATGACTCAGCACTCCAAACGGTTTCGTCTAATGGAGGGTTGCCATCGTCGGTAGCCAGCAAAACATCCGCTAAAATGCCACCGGTTTCATCGAAAGAAGTCTGCTTAATGTCGTCAAAATATTCCGCTATCACCAACAGAACATCGCCGTTCATTATGACCTGCAGATCGCTCCCAACTTGGTGTAACGTGACGCCCTCAGGGTATCGCCCGGTTTCAGCATCAAGCAAGGAATACACGGTATTAGACTCAGCAATAAGACCGCCTTCTTGGCCTAATTCCCATTGTCGAAATTGATTAGTAGAGGATTTTTCAATAACAAAAATTGAGCTAGACATAATAGCCACCCTGTAAATTAAGCACAAAAAGTAAATCAAGCATAAAAACTAAGTAAGAAAATAGCACCAACTATATAATATAGGAACTAAATGGGATTGCGTCATACCTCATATGAGGTATATTTAATGTCAAAGGAGGATTAATTCAAAACAAGAAAACAGAATTACATTAGCTCGAAAATTACATTAGCTCGAAAATTACATTAGCTCGAAAAGGCGGATAACTAATGCGCTCTGCCCCACTAATTGACCTAATAGACAAAATATACGAACGTGGTTTTAATCATCAAGATTGGAATAGCGTTTTAAAATTACTTTGTCAGGCTATCGACGCAAAAAGTGCGGGGCTGTTTTTCATTAACTTTCAACAACAAAGCTTTCGAGTGCTGGGCCAGCACGGCTTACCAGACAGTTTTACTCCGTCTTATCAACTCGAATTAGGGATGCAAGACGCCACCGCCGTCATCATGGAAAAAATTCCGGCAGGCATAGCTCATGGGGCGATTGACCACGAAACCTCAAAAAAAGAACACCCCGACTTCTATCAAAACCTACTGCTTCCAAATAAAATCGGCTATATAAGCGCGCTGAATATACGCAATGACAAACGTTATTTTGTGGGCATTGGTGTACACAGGAGTATGAAGCAAAGCCAATTTAATAAAGAAGAGCTTCGTGTATTAGAAAGGCTTTATCCCCATTTAAAACGGGTGTTTGAATTCTCAGATAGGCTAGAGAGAGTAAAAGAAAAAGAAAGCATGCTCATTTCCGCTTTATCAAGAATCCCCCTTGGCATCATTAGTGTAGACGCTACTCTAAACGTCTATTTTTCCAACGCGCTAGCGGAGACATTACTGAATGGAAAATCGGGAATCCACATTGAAAATGACGTTTTAATAGCACATAAAAGCACGGATCAACGATTGATTCAGGCGAGTATCAACAAAATATTAGCAGGGCAAGCGGTTTTAGGTTCCCTACAAATCCGTCAAAACGAGCTAAAAAAACCACTGACCATCATGTTCAAAAGCATTCATCCAGAAACTGACGTGGTGTCCCCCATTGATAACAATAGAGGCAAAGTCGTTTTATATCTGTCGCACCCTGAGCTTTGCTCTTTTACAACAATAGACACCCTACAAGAAACCTATCATCTTACGACAGCAGAGGCACAGCTCGCGCTTTCTTTGGCTAACGGACTGACTCTGCACGAGGTCGCAGACCATAAAAACACCAGTATTCAGACGGTTCGTAGCCAACTAAAAAGCATTTTCTTAAAAATGAAAATCAACTCCCAAGCCGAGCTCATCCGCTGCATTCTATCCAGCGCCTACAATCTCACGTCCTGATCTAATCTGATCTGATTAGATTAGATCATAAGGTTAGGCTTTCTTTTTAGCACCTGTCTTTTTAGCACCTGTCTTTTTAGCACCTTGTTTTTCTGAATGCTTCTTTTCTGAGCCGCTATTTTCGGGGCTTCTTGGTGGGTATGTCTGCGACTTAAAACCAGCGATTATCAATCCTAGGCCAACAATCACCATAGGCAAAGACAACAGCTGACCTTGTGTTACCCAACCAAAAGCAAGGTAACCAATTTGTGCATCGGGTTCGCGGACAAATTCGACTAAAATACGGAATATTCCGTAGAAAAGTAAAAACATGCCAGAGACGCAGTAACGAGGTTTGGCTTTTTGTGAGAAGAACCACAAAATACAAAACAGTACGACGCCTTCTAAAGCAAATTGGTAAAGCTGCGAAGGATGTCGCGCCAGTTGCAGCAGATCATTGGGGAAAACCATCGCCCAAGACACATCTGTTGGCTTGCCCCACAGTTCGCCACCAATAAAGTTGCCTAAACGCCCAGCCCCTAAACCAATAGGAACAAGAGGTGCTAAAAAGTCAGTCACATCCACAAGATGCTTTTTATAACGACGCGCGAAGAAAAACATCGCCGCAATAACGCCTAAAAGCCCACCGTGGAAAGACATACCGCCTTCCCAAATACGCACCATAATCAGTGGATTATCAAGGAACGCGGGGAACTGATAAAACAAGATGTAACCTACACGGCCACCCAGAATGACACCAAGCGCGCCATAAAAAATCGCGTCGCTGACCATTTCCGGCGTCCAAAGCCCAGCAGAGCGTTTCGCCCGATACATGCCGAAGCAATAGGCACCAGCAAAGCCGATCAGATACATAATGCCGTACCAGTGCACGGCAATGGGTCCTATTGAGACAGCGATGGGGTCAATGTTTGGGTAAGAAATCATAATGAGACCTTTTCAACGACGACTGTGCTCGTCAATACTGGGTTAAAAACACACTCAAAATGCTCATTTATACCCCATAGATTCCGCTTTTTCGCCTGTTTTTGCCTTGTCTTGGCTTCGCTCGTGACGTCGTGTAAATATCTCATAATAAAAAATAAAGCCTCTGCTCAGTGTTACGCCACATTGGTGGTTTTGGATGGTCGTATTAGTCGTTCGATATTGGCTTCACGCATGAGTCGAGACATGGTCTGCGTGACGGCTTCGGCATGAGACAACGCCATCACTTCACTCAACATATACTGGGCTTGAGCCAAGGTAATATTACGAATCACCGCTTTCACTTTAGGTAGGCTGGTGGAGCTCATTGACAACACATCATACCCCATCGCCATCAGCAAAATAGCGCCCATGGGGTCGCCTGCCATTTCACCACACACGCTTAATCCCACGCCTTCGTCTTTGACTTGATCCACAATACTGTACATAGCACGTAGCACAGCAGGATGAAACGAATTGTAGAGATCCGCCACACGAGGGTTATTGCGATCAACCGCCAATAAATACTGAGTTAAATCGTTGCTGCCTACCGATAAAAAATCCACCAGTTCGGCCAATTCTTTGACTTGATAAACCGCCGCAGGAATCTCAATCATCACGCCGACTTGGGGCATTTTAACGTCGTAACCTTCTTCTTTTACTTCCGCATAACCACGACGAATCAACGCCAGCGCCTCTTCCACTTCCGCCACATTCGAAATCATTGGCAACATGATTTTAAGATTATGCAAATCAGCACTGGCTTTTATCATGGCTCGAATTTGCGCCATGAAGATTTCTAAGTGATCCAAGGTGACTCGGATACCGCGCCAACCTAAGAAAGGATTCGCTTCTTTAATCGGAAAATAAGGTAAAGCTTTGTCACCGCCGATGTCTAAGGTGCGAACTGTCACTGGCGCGGGCGCAAAACCTTCTAACTGCTGACGATAAATTGCGACTTGTTCCGCTTCTGTCGGAAAGCGATCACGCACCATAAAAGGCACTTCGGTACGATACAGGCCAATCCCTTCTGCCCCGCGATCCAATGAACGAGCAATGTCAGCTGACAAGCCAGTATTAACAAATAAAGACAAACGTTGCCCATCTAAGGTTTCGCAAGGTAAGTCTTTAAGAACTTCATATTCCTCTTCTAACAAACGCTCTTCATCAACAATTTGTTGATAATTTTCAATCAAGGCGTCAGAAGGATAGGTAAAGATTTTGCCCAGGTAGCCGTCTACGATCAGCTCGACTTTATCCAACTGTGCATAAGGTAAATCTAAGGCACCCATCACCGTGGGTATGCCCATTGCTCGAGCCAAAATGGCGACATGGGAGTTACCCGAGCCCATTACCGATACCAGACCTTTAATCTTATCGATAGGAATTTCACCCAACATCGACGCCGTCAGCTCTTCGCCAATAATAATCGACGGTTCACTAAAGCGCTCAGCGATATTCGGCGCTTTTTCCTGCAAATGAGACAAAATACGCCGACCAAGATCACGAAGATCCGATGCGCGTTCACGCAAATAGGGGTCATCCATGCGGTCAAACTGACGAATATGCGCCTGAATAACCTGTCTTAATGCGCCTTGCGCCCAATTGCCTTCTTTTATTTTTCGAACGATTTCACCAGCAATAGAGTTATCGTCGAGGATTTTCAAGTAGACATCAAAAAGCGCTTTTTCATCTTCGGAAAGATGTTGGCTAATACGATTGCTCGCCCGACGAATATCCTGCCGAACAGCCTCTAATGCTTGGTAAAAGTCCTGAATCTCGTCGTCAAAATCGGTAGTGCGACGGTCTGGAATAACGTCCAAATCGGCTGGTGGGAAAATCACCACGCCTCGGCCAATCGCAACACCAGAGCTACCAGGCACGCCTTTGTAGCGAAAGTCAGAGCCATTCGGCACTGCATTAGCACTTAGGTCCGTTATCGCGCCTGTGGCTTCCGCATGAGCTATAACGCCCGCCAATTGCGCCGACAAGGTAATCAGAAAGGCTTCTTCGCCTTCATCAAAGCGACGTTTGTCTTCGTGCTGTACAACCAGCACCCCTAATACTTGTCGATGATGAATAATAGGCACGCCAAGAAAAGAACGATAGCGCTCTTCTCCTGTGCCTTTTAAGTAATGAAACGAGGGGTGAATTTGTGCGTCTTCAAGGTTGACAGGTTCCGCTCTTCGCCCCACCAAACTGACCAAGCCTTCGTCGGCTTTTAAACTGATACTGCCCGCCACATTGGCATTAAGGCCTCGTGTCGCCATTAATACATATTCTTTGGTGTTTACATCAACCAAATAGATAGAGCAAACTTCTGCGCGCATAGCACGACGCACTCGCCGAACAATAATATCCAGCGCAGCCGGCAAAGACTGCGCTGCTGTGACCTCTTGGGTAATACGCCTTAACAAACTTAGCATAGCTCTCCTATCACGTTATCTACCGTCAACATGTATGTTAATCCCGTTACTCTTTTTCCAGTCGACGATGTGCGCTAGCAATAAGTTCTTTTAACGCGCGTCGGTAAACATCTTTTTTGAACGCCACTACTTGACCCAGTGGGTACCAATAACTCACCCAACGCCAGCCATCAAATTCTGGATTTTCCGTTCCATCCACGCACACAGAAGTATCCGCACAACGAATCGACAGAAGAAACCACTTCTGCTTTTGTCCGATACATAAAGGCTTACTATTGTGTCTTAACATGCGCTTAGGAAGGCGGTAACGCAGCCAACCTCGGGTTTTGGCTACGATTTCAACTTGATGAGGGTCTAAACCCACTTCTTCTTTTAACTCTCGAAATAAAGCGTCTTCAGGGGTTTCATCCGGTTTAATGCCACCTTGAGGAAACTGCCAAGCATTCTGCCCAACTCGCCTCGCCCAAAGAAGCTGGCCACGCTCGTTCATCAGTATGATGCCCACATTCGGTCTGTATCCGTCTGCATCAATCACGAACTATCACCTTTTAATATAAAAATAAATTAATTCATTGTTCCATAATTCGCCCATTCGCACAATTAAGACGGCTGTTATTTATTGCCTGCAAGGCTATACTCTGCGCACTTTAGACGAATTGAGGACAAACCGTGACACTCGCAATATTTGATTTAGACGGCACCTTATTAAACGGTGACAGTGATTACACCTGGGGACAATTTCTGGTTGAAAAAGGCCTAGTTGATACGCAAGTTTATAAGGCCGCCAACGACAAGTTCTTTCTGCAGTATCAATCCGGCACCTTAGATATTTATGAATATCTGGCTTTTAGCTTAGCGCCGCTGAGCCAATTTTCCAACGCTGAGCTGGCTGACCTTCACCACACTTTTATGCAAGAAAAAATCCAGCCAATGATGCAAGCAAAAGCCAACGCCTTGGTAAAACACCATAAAGATCAAGGGCACTTCTTGTTGATGATCACCGCCACCAACCAATTTGTAACCGGCCCTATTGCTGACGCTTTGGGCATGGATCATATTATTGCGCCAGTGCCAGAGATCATTGATCAGCACTACACCGGCAAAATTGTGGGCATTCCTAGTTTTCAAGCTGGCAAAGTCACACGCTTAAATGAGTGGCTCGCTGAAACCGGACATTCTATGCAAGACAGCTATTTTTACAGTGACTCTCGCAATGACCTGCCACTGTTGGAATTAGTGACCCACCCCATTGCCGTTGATGCCGATGAGACCCTAACAAGAATCGCCAAAGACAGAGGCTGGCAACATATTTCTTTAAGAGATTAATTAACGAAACAATAAGAAAAAACGCGTCCAGATCTGATCTGGCCGCGTTTTTTATTGTTAGCTTATTTGCGCTTGAATGGTATCAACAACGTGAGCTTATAAGCCCATATTGTTATGAATACGATAAAACAAGGCTTTTAGGTATTCCGTTTCTTCAATCGCTGGGTGCACTGGGTGATCTGGCGCTTGTGTGCCACGATAAATTAGCTGCGAAAAACGCTCTAATTGGCGGCTGTTACTGCGAACAATATCGTGTAAACGCGCTGTTTCAAGGTGCATAGAACAAGAACCCGACACCAAGATACCGCCTTTGGCCACTAAGCGCATGGCTAGCTGATTGGCACGATGATAAGCGCCTTCACCGGCTTTTATGTCTTTTCGACGGGCAATAAACGCAGGCGGATCCATGACCACCACATCAAAGCGCTCTTTGTCTTCGATTAAAGATTGCATCGCCTCAAACGCATCACCATGCATTAAATTAGAGCCACCTTCGTATTGGTTTAACTTAAGGTTTTCACCCACATGGCTCAGAGCACTTTCAGACGCGTCAATAAAAGTCACCTCCGTCGCGCCAGCAGAAGCGGCTTGAACCCCCCATCCGCCAATGTAAGAGAATACGTCTAATACCCGTTTGCCATCACAAAAGCCTTGCATGGTTTTGCGGTTTTCGCGGTGATCGTAGAACCAACCGGTCTTTTGCCCATCCCACACAGGCGCTTGGAACAAGACACCGTTTTCTTGTAAGAAAACCAATTCTGGTACCGTACCAAAAGCCTCTTCAACATAAGTTTCAAGCCCTTCGATTTGACGCATTTTACCGTCATTTTTCATCAAAATGGCCGATGGCTTCACCACATCTTGCAGCGCCTCAACTATTTCGTTTTTTACGCGTTCCATGCCCGCTGTCGATATTTGCACCACTAAAATATCTGCGAAACGATCGACAACCAAACCGGACAAGCCATCAGAATCGCCAAATACTAGGCGATAATAAGGCGCAGGATAGGTTAATTCACGCAACGACAAGGCAATCTTTAAGCGATGCACGAGCGTCGATTTATTCAGAAACGTATCGGTACTGCGGCTCATAAGGCGTCCGCAGATCAAGGTATTAGGGTTAATTGTCGCAATCCCAAGAGGCTTGCCTTGCGCTGTTTCGACAACAACCTGATCCCCTGGCGTAAATTGCTTTAATGGCGTCGCAGCGGTATCCACTTCATTGCTGTAAATCCATTGATGTCCAGCTCTTAGACGGCGATCAGCTTGACCTTTTAGTCGAATAACACTCAAAATCTTCACCCAGTATATTGTAAAAAAACGCTATTATAGAGACTCTAGATTCAATTGCTACGAATTACGTCATGGTAAAGTTAAAGTCACTTATTGCCGTGAAAACATCACCAAATGATCGAGGTGAACACTTAATCCAATCTCCTGACCGACGGCGTGATTGTGATGAGACGAGGCAAAACAATAGACCACTTTGCCGGACGACAACGCCACTCGGTATAAAAAGTGCGATCCACGGAACCATTTACTCACAATCACCCCAACAAACTCACTGTCATCATCGTGCAAAATATCATCCGGGCGCACCAACAAATCCACTTGCGTGGCGTCAGCAAAACCATGATCCAGCTCACTGCGTATATTTCCCAAGTCAGAATGCACACAATCTGGGCCGCAAACAGTGGCCGCCAGAAAATCACCATGACCAATAAAACTCGCCACAAATCGGGTCTCAGGTCGATGATAAATTTGATAAGGAGATCCCGTTTGGTGAACCTCACCCGCCGCCATAACCGAGACTTGATCGGCCATCGCAAAGGCTTCCATTTGATCATGAGTCACCAGCAAGGCACTCATTTTTTCATGCTGCAATATTGCTCTGATATCGGGCACCAGCTCTTCCCTTAACTTGGCGTCAAGCCCCGAAAAAGGCTCATCCATCAATAATAATTTCGGCTTTGGCGCAATGGCGCGAGCCAAGGCAACGCGCTGCTGCTGACCGCCTGACAACGAATGCGGATAACGCGACTGAAACCCCGCCAAACCAACCAGATCCAGCAAATAAGTTACCCGCTGCTGAGCAACGTCTTTGGGCCAAGCCGACAAACCAAAGGCAATATTTTGCGCAATCGTCAGATGAGGAAACAAGGCAATGTCTTGAAACACCATACCAATGTGTCGATGTTCTGGGTTCACACTGATCGATTGACTCGAAATCACCTGACCATCGATGCGTATCTCGCCCGTCATCAAGGATTCAAAACCAGCAATCGCACGCAACAAAGTCGACTTACCACAACCACTGGGGCCAAGCAGACAACCAATTTGCCCTTCCAACAACTGAAAAGAGGCACTTTTGACCACCGCCTCACCATCGTAGCCCACCGAGACATTGCTCAGGGTCATTTCTTTTAATGTGGTGTGAGGAGCTAACAATGTCATATACAGTCCTGTTGCAAGTATTCGCTATTTCGAGCGCCCGAGATGCGCTGAAGTGGAACGAGAAGAAATAGAACGACTCAATAAAATAACCGGCACCAAACCGACCAGAACGATCATCAATGACGCCGGAGCGGCATCAATAAGCCGTTCATCGGACGCCAACTCAAATGCTCTAACCGCCAAGGTATTAAAGTTAAACGGCCGCAACACCAAGGTGGCCGGCAATTCTTTTAGTACGTCGACAAAGACAATCAGCAGAGCCGTTAACACCGACCCTTTTAGCAACGGAATATGGATGCGACTTAATACCTTAAAAGGCGACAGGCCCAGCGAGCGTCCCGCCATGTCCATACTGGGTTTGATTTTTCCAAGGCCATTTTGCACCGCCCCCAAAGACACCGCCATAAAACGCACCGTATAAGCGAACAACAGCGCCACCAGCGTACCAGAGAACATTAGCCCGATATTTTCGCCGGTATAATGGCGTACAAGTTCAATGATTCTATGATCTAACCAAGCCAGCGGCACAATCGTCCCAATCGCAATAATAGTGCCAGGCAAGGCATAACCTAAACCAGCGATACCAACCGATGCCCTAACGCTACGACTGGCATTCAGGCGGATGGCATAACTTAACACCAACGCCAAACTCACCACGATTAAAGACGCCAAGGCCGCAAGATAAAAAGAATTCCACGCCAATTGGACAAAGTTTGCCCCTGGCATTTCCGCCTTAAAAGCAGCCCAATACGCCAAAATACTAACGGGGATAATAAACCCAATCAAAATAGGCAAGAGACAAAACACACACGCCAAGACGCCACGTCCACCTTTTAACACCATGCGGCGCTGACTGGCTTTCTTCAAGCCAGATGAATGATAGCGAATACGATGGCGAGAATAGCGCTCCAATAAAATCAGCATGGTAACAAACAGCAACAGCACGCCCGCTAACTGCGACGCCGCCGCCACGTCACCAAAGCCGTAAAAAGTCCGTAAAATGCCCGTCGTGAAGGTATTAACACTAAAATATTGCACCGTGCCGTAATCGGCCAAGGTCTCCATCAGCGCCAAGGTAAGACCCGTAACGATAGCAGGACGAGCAAGCGGAAGCGCCAATTTGAAGAACACCTTACGACCGGAATAGCCCAACGTCCGGCTCACTTCCAAGGTGTTTTCAGACTGTTCTAAAAAAGCCGCTCGGCTCATTAAATACACATAGGGATACAGCACCAAGGTCAACATCACCATAGCACCGCCAAGGGAGCGTATTTCAAAAAACCAATAGTCACCGTAGCGCCAGCCTGTGACATCACGAATAAAAGTTTGCACAGGACCGGCAAAATCCAACACGCCAGTATAGGTGTAAGCAATAATATAAGCAGGCACCGCCATGGGCAAAAGCAGCGTCCACGACAGCAATCCCCGCCCGGGGAAGTCACACATGCTGGTTAGCCAAGCGCACGGTACACCAATGACCAACACGCCGACACCCACCCCCAGCATCAGCAGCAGCGAATTCGAAATGTACTCAGCCAATACGGTGTGATAAAGATGTTGCCAGACCTCGCCATCGCCCATTAATACATTCACGAGCACGACTAAAATAGGCACAGCCAAAATGACCGCAATCAAGATTGCCGCCATTTTTAAACCATTCCACTTGGCTTTACCAACGAGGGGGGAGTGAGTTACATCGGACATGAAAAATAAAAAGCCACAATCAAAAAATCTTGTTTGAACACAGGTAAAAAGTGAGACAAGAAATTAGCACAACACTATGGTCAACACTAGCGATTCTCATTTATTAGAGGCGAGATTGCCTCGAATACCAGCCAATAACTTAATGCAGCAACTGACTCAAGCCATCATCAATAACAAGAGCGTCGTCTAACTCATAAACGATACCGTCAGACAAACCGGCCATTTGTGCCACGGCCTTGGGAAAGCCTTCTCGCACTAAGTCATAATCTCTATCACTACGAATGCATGCGTTCAAATAACAGGCCAAATTCAACACACAAGCCAAAGGCTTTGGTTCATCATTGGCAAAAGGGCGCTTGTGATGCTGCACGGCATAGCCTAAACCAGCTGGAAACTTCCATAAATCCATCAGCGCCCGGCCCGCATCCTGAGAGGTAAAGCCTAATAAATCTTGTTCGGCTTTCACCCTTCCCGCCTTACGATTCGCCACTAGGGTGTGAATGTCTTGGGCAATGTCAGGGGCGGTAAGATGCAACAACAAACGGCCAATATTGTGCACAATGCCAGCGGTAAACGCTTCGCCCTCATCAACCAATGGCGTACGCTTAGCGAACCACTGCGCCAACTCGGCAACGCGAAAAGAATCCGCCCAAAAATCCGCTAACGACAAGCCCTCCACTTTGGTCACCGAATTTGCAAAGCCCGAGGCAATCACCAAGGTTTTTAGCCGATCCATGCCAAGCAACACGGTTGCGTCATCGATGGAGGATATTTTTCTCGATAGGCCAAAATACGCGGAATTAACCACGCGTAAAATTTTTAGAGAAATGGTTTGGTCATGGGACACCCTTGCGCTGATATCGGAGTATTTCGCATTAGGGTCATTCAGCAGCTGTATCAATTCGCGGACAATATCAGGAACATTAGGGAGTTTATCGGTTTGCTTCAAAAGATCTTGGATCTGCATGCCACTCTGCCTTTTTATTGCTTCTATTGATCATAAATAAGATACACACAGAATATGGCAGCCAAGGTTTTTTGCAACCACTTGTTTGTAACTACTTGTTTATAAGAACTTGTTTATAAGCACTCGTTTACAAGCTCGTGGTTTAACCTGCTTTCTTAGCCATCAAACGAATTAAGAAAAAGACGAGATCCCTGCCGCACGGGCAATGAGTTTTTGCTTTAACCATGTATCTCGATGAAACTGCATCATGCCTCTATTTCTTAGCTGCACAATAAGCGGCTGCTGAGTCGAAAACAGACGTTTAAAGACTTCCATTCCCGCCGCCATGGCAATATTGTCCAGCATGCGAGCACGCTGATAACGGCGCAATACTTTACTCGCGCCAAGGTGCTCACCGCGGCGATGCGCTTTTTCCAGTACTTCCACTAGCGCCTTCACATCCGCAAAACCTAGATTAGCCCCTTGCCCAGCGAGAGGGTGAATGGTGTGTGCCGCATCGCCAATCAATGCCAGCCCAGCGGTGACATAGTGTTTGGCGTGACGTTGGCGCAGTGGAATCGCTTGGCGCTCTTGCGTGATGCCCAACACATCGAAACGCCGGTTCATTGCATAATGCAAACGACGACAAAATGCCGCCTCGTCAAGCGCCATCAAAGACTCGGCTTCTTTGGGCGGCACAGACCACACAATGGAAACAAAATGGCGGTGATCAACCGACGGTAGCGGAAGAAAGGCCAAAATGCCTTCCTCGCCAAAGCTTTGCCAAGCAGTATTTTCATGGGTTTGAGCAATTTCTAAGGTGGTGACAATCGCATGATGACCATAATCCCACTCAACCGTTTCAAAGGCATTTTCCGTACGAAGTTTGGACAGGGCGCCATCGGCGGCAATAATGGCCTGAGCCTGTAACAGCTGCCCAGAAGCCAGCTCAACATTGACACCAGACTCACTTAATTGATGAGAATCTAAGGTATCGCCTAAATACAGATCAATGTGTTTTAACCGTCGAACTTGTGTCATCAATTGCTGATTAAGCACAGCGTTTTCAACCAGATGACCAAGTTCAGGCATGGCGGTTGCTTGAGCGTTAAAATCGATAAAACCCTCCCCCAAACCATCCCACACCACCATGTTGTCATAGGGCGCGATACGATCATGGGGAATTCCCTGCCAAACACCTACACTTTCCAGCAAGCGTTTAGATTGGCTGGAAAGTGCACTGACTCTAGCGTCGTAGGCGGGCGGCGTAGACAATCGATAGTCACCATCATGCTTATCAACAAGGGCGATTCGCAACGAAGATTTAGCCAATAATATCGCCGACAAAGCGCCCACCATACCCGCGCCCACTATTATTAAATCGTACGATTTAGCCATTTTTTTACTCCGCTTTATCACTCTGGTGATTAATGAATAACCCCGCCCCAAGGGGCGAGGTATCAGCGTGTCATTCGAACAATGCTAAACGTTGTTCATACATCATTTTCGAACTCCCCGTCATTCCCGCGAAGGCGGGAATGACAAAGCTGGATTTTTGCTATTTACGCAGCAAGCTGCGGGGAATGAAACCCGAAGAGATTAAACTCAGTCTTACCGACTTTCCGCCATTAAGGCCTCAATATCAGCAATCTCTTTTGCTAAGCCATGGGTCAGAACATAAGGGCCGTCGGCACGAATCAGCACATCGTCTTCAATACGAATACCAATGCCGCGCCATTTTTCGTCCACCGATTCATTGTCAGCCGAAACATACAATCCAGGTTCAATAGTGAGTACCATGCCTTCTTCTAACAAACGCGATTCGCCAGCAATTTTATAGGCGCCACAATCATGCACGTCCAACCCCAACCAATGCCCGGTATTGTGCATGTAAAAATCTCGATAGGCTTTGCTCTCAATCAGTAGATCTACATCGCCCGTTAGCAATCCATGATCAACCAAGCCTTGCGTCAAGGTTTGCACCGCCGCATGATGGCAAGCCTCATAGGGCGTCCCGACTGTCAGCTCTTTCATCCCTGCGTGATAAGCGTCTAACACCACTTGATACAAGGCCGCTTGTGGCACACTGAATTTACCATTGGCCGGAAAAGTGCGCGTAATGTCCGCCGCATAACAACCTAATTCCGCGCCCGCATCAATTAAAATAAGATCCCCGTCTTCGATCTCTTCGTCATTTTTAATGTAATGCAACACACAAGCATTGCTGCCTGAGGCCACAATATTGTTATACGCTGGTTGGCGCGCACCGGATGTCATAAAGACGTAATTCAATTCGGCTTCCAGTTGGTATTCTTTCATTCCCGGACGCACTGAACGCATCGCCTGCTTATGAGCTTCGACACTGATTTGCGCCGCCGCTTCCATAATGGCGATTTCTTCGCTGTCTTTACGCAAACGCATTTCAGACACAACAGGCGACAAATCTAGGTAGCTAGTCGGCGCTGTTGCGCCCATTCTGGCTTTGGCCGCAATCGCTTCACGCCAACCAGCAATTGTCTCGCGAAGCCCATTGTCATTGAATAAATACACCACCTGAGCGGCGCCATCTAAAGCGGCAAATGCCACATTGTCTAATTCCGCCAACGCGGCGGCGTCATTCGCGCCAAAATCTGTGATCGCGCCTGCCGAGCCAAAGCGAAAACCATCCCACTGTTCGCGCTCTGGGTCTTTTGGCAAAGTAACAAGGGTCAATTCACCTTGGCCATGAATCAGCGCATAGGCACTTGGTTCTGGAAATCCCGTTAAATAGAAAAAACTGCTATGGGGACGAAACTCGTACTCACAATCATTATTGCGCGTCGCCAACTCACCGGTGCGCAACACAACCACGCTGTTTTCAGGCAGGGATTGCATCAGGCGTTCACGGCGAGCTTGGTAAGTTTGAGTGTCAATCTTCATAAAGGTCTCACTTATTTAGTGTCATTCCATTCCATAGTCGTGATCAAATAGTGCTTTGATCACTCTAGTGTAAAGCGTTCTGTTTGGTGTGGTCGACATCAGGGTTAATATCATGATGTTCCGTGTACAGCATCATGGCGGATAATCGTACGTATTCCACCAGTTCGGTTAAATCGGCTTCGTTGTCATTGTTGTCTTCTAAGGCGCGCATTTCCGCTTGCATGCCAGAGATATTGGCAAAGTCGCGCAGAATTTGCTTGGTCTCATCGGAAAGATCGTTTTTTTGACCAGACAAGCCATAACCCGCCAAAAAGCCATGCGCCCACTGCGCTAAAGTCACGCCTCTTTCGCATAACTCCGCGTCGTCATCAGAAATACTGGGCACAAGGGCAAACTCGCCATTTTGTAACAACGTCAGCGTGGCCGTATACAGCTCAACAAGCACCGCTCGACTGGCTTCTTCTTTCCAGCCTTCGATATCGCAAAATTCCACCACCATGGTCAGCCAATCTTCCAATGGCAAGGTCACACCAGAAGCCAGATAGCCACACAGCTGACCATGCAATTCTGATGGTGAGGCGGTAATCGATTCGCTGACAAAAACATCAGCGATCAAATCGAAGTCCAATGCGTCTTTTAACATTTCTGTGGACATAGTGTGTCACCCTATTACTCTTCTATGCTTAAAAAAAGAAACCGCACCGAATGGCGCGGTTTTTACAGTCACCTTGTGGTGTCCAAACACTCTAGCCTAACTGTTTCAGGCCAGACTCTAGCGTTTGCAGAATCAAGGTATTAATGGTCATGGGGCCTACGCCACCCGGCACCGGCGTATAAGCGGCGACACGATCAACCAAAGGTGCCAATTCAATGTCACCCACGCCCCCCGGATGATAGCCCGCATCCACCACAACCGCGCCGTCTTTGATCCATTCGGCTTTGATAAATTCTGGTTTGCCTACGGCTCCAACGATCACGTCAGCTTGTTTTACAAACGCCGATAAATTCTGTGTACGAGAGTGACAAATCGTCACCGTCGCGTTGGCGTTCAGCATCATCATCGCCATGGGTTTACCCAGAATCGGACTACGACCCACGACCACAACGTGCTTACCTTCTAGTTTTACATCGTATGCCTCAAGCAAGCGCATGATGCCCGCTGGGGTTGCCGCGCCGTAGGCAGGCTCTTGCATTGCCATACGACCAAAACCAAGGCAAGTCACACCGTCCACGTCTTTGTGTGCGGCGATGGCGTCAAAACACAAACGCTCATCCACTTGCTCTGGCACGGGGTGTTGCAACAAGATTCCGTGCACATCTGGATTATTGTTCAATTCGCTAATTTTTGCTAACAGCTGCTCTGTGGTGGTGGTTTCTGGCAGCTCAATGGCCATAGAGTCCATACCGACACGACGACAAGCATTGCCTTTCATTTTGACATAAGTCGCCGAGGCTGGATCGGCACCCACCAAGATAGTCGCTAAAATTGGGGTACAACCAGTACGCTCTTTAAGCTCGGTAACTTGAGCCTGTAGGCGGTTTTCAGTTTCTTTGGCGCAACGTTTGCCATCAAGAACCAGTGCAGTCATGAAAGAGCTCCAGTAAATATAGGGTGATGTATGAGGGAGGCGCATTATACCTCAACTTTTGCGTCGATACGCAGTGACAACGCAATTTGTTCAGCAAAATTCCCCGCTTCGCTTTCGTACGGCCATCTACTATCCAGTGTTCAATCAGACGAGTAGAGCGGTTCAATCAGGCTGGCTCTAAATAGTCTACCAACAACTGCAGATTACGCTGGCCACGAAATTCATTGATGTCCAGCTTATAGACCAAACGTGCTTGCGCGGCGTTGTCGTTAGGCCATTGCTCCAAATCAACAAAAAAGCTAATCGCATCCAGCAAAAGCCCACTGTTCGGCTCGCGCACCATGAGTTTAAGATGTTTTTCACCAACAATACGCTGCTGCAAAATATCAAACACACCATCAAAACACGGTTCAGGAAACATCTGTCCCCAAGGGCCAGACAAGCGAACCTGCTCAGCAAAACTCAAACTAAAATCTTCCGGTGCCAGTGGCCCATCGGTGAACAATGTCGCTTCTAATTGTGCGGGTGTGACCCATTCGGTAATGATGGCATCAAACGCTAACCGAAAAGCATCATAGTGAGACTCTTTGATCGACATGCCCGCCGCCATGGCGTGGCCACCGAACTTGCTAAGCAACATAGGATAACGTTTTGCCAATAAGTCCAACGCATCGCGGATATGAACACCGGGGATGGAACGAGCTGAGCCTTTTAGCTCACCTTCACCCACGCGGGCAAACGCAATCACCGGACGATGGCATTTATCCTTCATCCGGGACGCCAAAATCCCAATCACGCCCTGATGCCAATCGGCGTCGTAAAAACACATGCCATTGGGTATTTCTTGCTCTTCGTCTAGCAAAGACACCAGAGCCAATTCGGCCTGCTCCTTCATGTCCGATTCAATGGCTTTGCGCTCACGATTGAATTGATCCAATTGCTGAGCATAATCACGCGCCTGATGGGGATGCACCGCCAGTAGGCACTCAATGCCGACCGACATATCGTCTAAGCGCCCTGCTGCATTCAACCTTGGGCCAACCACAAAGCCTAAATCTGACGCTTTTAACTGAGTATGATCCCGGCGCCCGACTTCCAATAAAGCCAAAATACCCGGACGTGCTAAGCCTGCTTGAATGCGCTTAATACCTTGCTGCACTAAAATGCGATTATTGGCGTCCAAGGGGACAACGTCCGCCACGGTTCCAAGCGCCACTAAATCCAAAAAATCCGCCATTTTGGGCTCAGGAATATGCTGTTCAGCAAACCAATTACGCCGCTTCAGCTCGGCTCTTAACGCTGACATTACGTAAAAAATCACCCCCACGCCGGCCAAGTTTTTACTTGGAAAACCGCAGTCTGGGTGATTCGGATTGACAATGGCATCGGCGTTAGGAAGACTGTCTCCTGGTAAATGGTGGTCGGTCACCACCACTTTCATGCCGTAATGCTTGGCGGCTAAGACACCATCAATACTGGCAATACCGTTATCCACCGTCACCAAGACATCTGGTGCGCTTTGTTGTGCGACCTCGACAATCTCGGGTGTCAGGCCATAACCAAATTCAAAGCGGTTGGGCACCAAATACTCTGGGGCGATCGCGCCCATGGCTTCTAACGCAAGAATGCCCAAACTGGTGCTGGTCGCGCCATCGGCGTCAAAATCCCCAACAATAAGAATTTTTTCTCCTGCCACAATGGCGTCCGCCAAAATGCGTGCCGCGTTAGACAAATCAAATAAAGAATCCGGCCTTAGTAAATGCGGTAAGCGGTAATCAAGCTGCGCCACAGACACCACATCGCGCGCCATAAAAACCCGCTGCAAGGTCGCAGACATAGTATTCGGAAAGTCATTGGATTCAGTCGGTACAACTCGACGCTCAATACGCATAAAAATTTCAAGCCAGACAAAAGATAAGTAAAAACAGGATAACACGAAAACGCTTACGCTTATCCTACGGCGCTAGATAAGCCATAAACACATAAGACTGAAAAAAATAGGTTATAAATCAGCCACCTAGCGATTAGAGTTTGTTACATAAGCGATAAATCAATAAGACTTTCTTACAAAACTGGCGCAAAAAAGGATCTTTTTAGGACTATCACGCCATCCGCTCTATTCAGACCATAACGTTAAGATTTTCGATGCTATGATGCCGCACTTTTTTGATTTGGATAAACCCCTTCTAAAGATAAAAACTGAGAGCACTCGTTTTAACTTATCGGAAAAAAATATGAACAATCATTCTTCTGCCACCGCTGACAAGCCACAATCAAACCAACGGTTTGCTTTGATCGCTTTAACATCACTCTTTTTTATGTGGGGCTTTATTACCTCACTTAACGACATTTTAATACCACACTTAAAAGGCGTATTCGACCTTAGTTACACACAAGCGATGATGATTCAAATGTGCTTCTTCGGCGCATACTTCATCGTCTCAATACCGGCTGGCACCCTAGTGAAAAAAGTGGGTTTCCAACGAGGCATTGGCATTGGCCTAATGATCGCCGCTGCGGGCTGTTTGCTGTTTATCGCCGCTGCCAAGGCGCAAAAGTACGGTATTTTTTTAACCGCACTTTTCGTTTTAGCCGCCGGCATTACCATTTTGCAGGTCGCTGCCAACCCGCTAGTCACCGTTATGGGGCCCGCCAAAACCGCCTCAAGTCGCTTAACATTGTCTCAAGCGTTTAACGCACTAGGTACAACCGTTGCCCCTATTGTCGGCGGAGCGCTCTTGTTTACCGTTGCTGGGCAATACGCCACCAAAGCTCAAGAAGCTGAAAGTGTTATTGTCCCTTATATTGGGTTGGCCATTTTGCTGGTGGTTTTAGCGGCTATCTTTACTCGCATTAGCCTCCCAACCCCCTCAAACATAGAAGAAGAGACCAGCGACGCGCCAAGCGCTAGCATTCTACAGCATCGCCATTTGGTGCTGGGGGCGGTCGCTATCTTTATGTATGTGGGTGCTGAAGTGGCTATTGGGAGCTTACTCGTTAACTTCTTTGGCCTAGAAAATATTGCCGGTCTTGCCGAAGCTGACGCGGCGCATTATGTTGCCTATTATTGGGGTGGCGCCATGGTAGGACGCTTTATTGGTGCGGCGTTAATGCAACGCATCTCCGCCAGTCTATTGCTTGCAATTAACGCCTTGGCCGTCATCGCATTGATTGCCAGCGCTATTGTCAATGATGGGCTTGTTGCCATGTGGTCTATCTTGTTAGTCGGTCTATTTAACTCGATTATGTTCCCCACTATTTTCAGCCTTGCCTTGAAAGATCTAGGACCACAAACCAGCCGTGGCTCTGGCTTCCTTTGCCTTGCCATTGTCGGCGGTGCGATACTGCCCGTTCTTCAGGGTTACATGGCCGATTCTATTGGCTTGCAAATATCCTTTATCCTACCGGCACTGTGCTACCTGTATATTGCTTACTATGGCGTTTTAGGCTCTAAAACAAAAGCGCTCTAAGCCAAAAACGGCCTAAGGGTAACGACAAAATGCAAAAAGCCCTTTGAAACATCAAAGGGCTTTTTAACAAAAATGACTTTTAAAAGACTGACTTATTAACCTCTTTGGGTCCGATTTCGTCCTGCACGTTTTGCCTGATACAAGCGCCCATCTGCGAGTGTGATCGCCTCTCGCAACGACGTCGATTCATTCATCGTCGCCACTCCAAAGCTGAGCGTCATACGAAACTTATGATCCAAATAAACAAACTCATGTTCTTGCACCCGCTGCCGTATTAATTCAGCCAATGCATAAGCATCAGACTCACTGCAGTCACACACAGCAATTAAAAACTCTTCCCCGCCCCAACGCGAAGCCACGCCTTTTTCCGGCAATGATGCTTGAATAAGATTCGCCAATTCGACCAGCGCATAATCTCCGACATCATGACCGTATTCATCATTGATACTTTTAAAAAAATCCACATCCGCCAGCAGCAAGTGAAATCGACTATAAGCGCTAGATTCTAATCGCTGCAGCATGCCTCTACGGTTTAATAAATCCGTCACCGCGTCTTTATAAGCAACCAATTTAAGCTTAGCGGAGGTTTCTGTTAGTTCTTGGTTAAATCGTGACATAGAATATTCATAAATACCCGACAGAAAAACCACCACAATAAAGGAAAATAAAATTCTCGATTTTAACGCCGGATCATAGCCAAATTCATCAAAATGGCTAGCGGTGAAAAACAAGGTAATGATCAACGCCAGTGTAAAAAAGCCCAGTTCAATCAGGCCTCGTTTCATTCCATGCAAAAACAAAGACACCGCTGGAATACAATAAATCCAGACATGCCCTGTCCCTTTTACCCCTCCAGTATAGACAAGATAAATCATCAAAATATAAAGCGGATAAATAACAAAATTTCCTGACAACGCATGATTATGAGTGCGACGTAAATAAACATGATTCATCGCATACAAAAACGCGATCAAGAGCAAAGAATAGCCTAATACAAGCTGGCCATTCACTAACGACACGATTCCTAACGGAAAAGTAAAAAGCACACCAACAGAGGTAAAAAGATTAATGATGAAGACTCGACGAGTGCTTTCAGAAAACACATTGTCTGTTTTGCCAACGTATAAAAAAGTCAGCCAAGAAAAACCAACGGGCGTTTTCAGCTTTTTCTTCCGCTTTGTTGAATCGAATATACTCATTGGGTTTGAACTCCGGCCTAGCAACGCAAACCGACTATTACTGTAGGTTTAATCCTACAACAAAGCAAACCATAGCACCCCTGTTAATGCTCCTAAGTTACAAATAACAACATTCCACCGATGACATTTAAAAGCCCCTTATGGCGTCCTGAACAAACGCTAAGCGGGGTATAAACGGGATAATAAAACAGGCACCACGGTCTCCACTTTCAAGATACGATCCCCTAAATGCACCGATTGCATGCCCGCTTCGTGCCATTTACTCACTTCAAATTCGTTCCATCCACCTTCTGGCCCAAGCGCCAGTACACAAGGTTGCTGTATATCGACAGGACAACGCTCAGCCAAATACGGATGCGCCAACAAGCCAACTTTGTCTTGTAAAATCGCGGGCAACTGATCCTCGACAAAAGGACGAAATCTGGGAATCAAAGACCAATTTGGCATCAGGGTGTCTTTGGCTTGTTCCAGCCCTTCGAGCAAACATTGCTGAATCGATTCCGTTTGCAAAACAGGGCTTTGCCAATAACTTTTTTCCACTTTGGCAGAATGAATCAGATATAAATCTTTAACACCCATTGCCGATATGTTTTGCAAAGTACGCTTCAACATATTCGGACGAGGCAGCGCCATCACCAATACCATAGGCAAAGGTTCAGGCGGAGAAGAAAATAACGCTAACGAATGAATATAACCCGCTTTGTCGTGGCTAGGCGGTTGATAAACCCCCTCTCCGATTTTCCCATTCAATAGCCCAACTCGCAGAACATCACCCTGCTGGGCTTTGATGACGGTTGAAATATGGGTTTGTTGACGAAGAGTCAGCCCATAAAGGCCATCATCAAGGGTGTTTTTAGCATCGAGTAAAATGATATTCATATGAAAGGCGCAAACATTAAAAGTAAAAAGGAAAAAGAAACGGCCAATCTAGGATTGGCCGTTATTGGTCTTGCTAAACAGGTTAACGCTGACTACCGCTAAAATAGAGTGTGTTTATTTAACTAAATTTTTTCAGCAACAAAAGCCTGCACATCGCTCAAGCTATTGTCTAACACGGTATAAGATTCTTCACGTTCAAAAAGATCTTTCATGTGCTCTGGTAAGGTAGGTGTTTCACAACCGGCTTTTTCGACCGCTTCTGGAAACTTCACTGGGTGCGCCGTTGCCAAGGTGATCATAGGGACGGATGTATCTTTCCAGCAATGACGCGCCGCTTCAAGACCTATCGCCGTATGAGGATCTAAAAGGTATTGTGTTTTAGCAAACACATCGGCAATCACCTCACAGGTTGTTGCGTCGTCCACTTTATAGCTGTCAAAGTTATCTTTTACAAAAGACCAAGCTTGATCATTCAACGACACATCGCCTTTATTGAAGCGCGCCATCAAATCGTCAATCGCCGCGCCGTCACGACCATGCGCATCAAACAATAAACGCTCAAAGTTGCTCGACACCATGATATCCATACTGGGTGACAAGGTGACATTCAAAGACTGACGGCTCATATCGTTTTCTGCGATCACCCGATGCAAAATATCGTTCTGGTTAGTCGCCACCACAAGCTGATCGATTGGCAAGCCCATTTTTTTCGCCAAATAGCCGGCAAAAATGTCACCAAAGTTGCCCGTTGGCACAGAGAAAGACACCTTACGATGCGGCGCGCCAACAGACAATGCAGAAGAGAAGTAGTAAACGATCTGCGCCATGATACGCGCCCAGTTAATCGAGTTAACCGCGCCTAACTTAGCGCCTTTCAAGAAAGACTGATCGGCAAAGCTGGATTTCACCATGCCTTGGCAATCATCAAAATTGCCCTTCACCGCGATGTTAAATACGTTATCGTCGATCACCGTGGTCATTTGACGACGCTGTACTTCGGATACACGCTGATAAGGGTGCAAAATAAAGATATTCAAATGCTCAGAATGACGACAACCTTCAATCGCGGCCGAACCCGTATCGCCGGATGTCGCCCCCAGAATCACCAACTTCTCTTTGCGCTCAGACAGAACATAGTCCATTAAGCGACCAAGCAGTTGCAAGGCAAAATCTTTAAACGCCAAGGTTGGGCCACGGAATAATTCAAGTATCCATTCGTTATTGCCTACTTGTACCATGGGCGCAATAGAAGCGTGATTGAAGCCAGCATAAGCGTCATCAATCATGCTTTTAAACGCGTCAGCCGGAATATCGCCTTCCACAAAAGGCCACATCACTTTAAAGGCCAGCTCTTGGTAACTTAAATTCGCCCAAGACGCGATTTCTGCTTTGCTGTAATGCGGTAAGGTTTCTGGCACATACAAGCCGCCATCATTCGCCAAACCAGCCAATAAGACATCAGCAAAAGACAGTGCTGGCGCCTTACCACGAGTAGAAATATATTTCATCGTTTGCTCTCTCTTACGCTAAATTCTCAACACGGATTCGTTGCACAGTGCCAGCAACATCCGGCAAAGCTTCAATCGCCGCAATGGCCGCGTTCATGTTGCGCTCTTTCACATCATGCGTCATCACCACTAAAGGCACTAATTCACTGCCTTCGCGCTCGCGCTGAATCAATGACTCGATACTGATGTCATTCATCGACAAGATTTGCGTAATATTCGCCAGCACACCAGCACGATCTTTAATCGTCATATTAAGGAAAAAGCCACACTCGATATCTTCCACAGGCAATACCTGCATGCTTGACAAAGCGTTGGCCTGGAACGCCAAATGCGGCACTCTGTTAGTTGGATCCGCCGTTAAAGTACGAGCCACATCGATCACATCCGCAATTACCGACGAGCCAGTTGGCAATGCGCCAGCACCCGCTCCGTAAGTCAACGTTGGACCGACCACATCGCCTTGCACCATAATAGCGTTCATCACACCATTCACATTGGCCAACAGTTGCTTATGGGAAATTAACGTCGGGTGAACTCGCAATTCAATACCCGCTTTAGAACGACGAGCAATGCCCAAATGCTTGATGGCATAACCAAGATCATCGGCAAAGGCCACATCTTCAGCGGTAATACGGCTAATGCCTTCGGTATAGGTTTTTTCAAATTGCAGAGGAATACCAAAAGCGATAGACGCAAGAATCGTCAACTTATGCGCGGCATCAATGCCTTCAATATCAAAAGTTGGGTCCGCTTCTGCGTAACCAAGTGCTTGAGCCTCAGCCAAGACATCTTCAAATCCACGACCCTTTTGACTCATTTCAGTCAAAATGAAATTGCCTGTGCCATTGATGATACCCGCCAACCACTCAATACGGTTGGCCGACAGACCTTCTCGAATTTGCTTAATAATAGGAATGCCGCCAGCAACCGCCGCTTCAAACGCAACAATAACGCCTTTTTCTTGCGCTCTAGCAAAAATTTCATTGCCATGTTCAGCAATCAGCGCCTTATTGGCTGTCACCACATGCTTGCCATTTTTGATGGCGGTAAGGACCAGCTCTTTCGCAACCGACGTTCCGCCAATTAACTCAAGTACAATGTCTATCTCTGGATTATTGACGACATCAAAAATATCACGGGTAACATTAATACCGGAGGTATCACAAGCGTCGTTATCACGACGGGCACCTACTTGCTCAATAACAATACTGCGACCCACACGTCGTGTAATCTCTTCCGCATTATTACGAAGAATGTTAAAACTACCGGACCCCACTGTCCCCAGCCCACAAATTCCGACTTTTACCGGTTTCAAAACAATACCCCACAGAGATAATTTAATTTTTATAAGCAGCCTAACCTTTTCATAAGGTTTTTAACTAAGCCGCAAGTTGCTTCATTATAACGCCAGCACCATTCAAACCCAACGTAGAAACAGCTGAAGAAGGCGCATGTTTAGTGGAATATTTCGCGATAAGACTATAACCCAAGGTGTTTTACCAACTCAGCCGCTGGTAAATATCCCGGTAGAAAAGCACCATTATCCAGCACGATACTTGGCGTACCTCGCACTCCAACTTCATTGCCTAGTTTATACTGATCTGCGACCGGGTTAACACATTTGTTTTCAGGAATTTCAGCGCCCAACTTGACCTTGGTAAGCCAGTCTTGCGGATCAGCCGAACACCAAACACTGACCATTTTACGATACGCCTCAGATCCTATCCCGGCTCTTGGATACGCCAAGTAGCGAACCGTCACCCCAGCATCATTCAGCTTGGGTACTTCTTTATGCAGCATTCGACAGTAGCCACAGTCAACATCGGTAAATACAGTGATATGTGCCTTTTCATTTTTTGCTTTATAAACAATCATTTGTGACTCTGGCAGGGCTTCTACTTTGGCCAGTTTCGCTTTCTCTGTTTCGTTCTCAAGCGCCGTATTGTCTATTCGGTATAGATCGCCCGCAACAAAGTATTTCCCATCTTGGGTAACATGCAAAGTCGGGCCGTCTTTCAACACAACGACATACAAGCCCGCGCCATCATGTAGCTCAGTACTTTCTACTTCATATTGAGGCAACGCCGCTTGAACGGCAGACAACACCGCCGATTGATCGGCAAAAACCGTGTTTGACAGGGGAAGGAGCAACAAACTCACCATAGCAGGACGCGACAGAGAGCGGAAAAAATTCGTCATGGAGAACCTCAAAGACATCATAAATAGTCTCTATTAGGCCATACCAAGGTGGGTAAGTTCCATAAAAAAAGGCGACTCGCGTCGCCTTTTTTAAAGAAAGAGAAATTAACGTTTAGCCAATTTTTCTTTGATACGTGCAGATTTACCAGAACGCTCGCGTAGGTAGTAGATCTTAGCTTGACGCACGTCACCGCGGCGTTTAACTTCGATGCTTTCAACCAAAGGGCTGTACGTTTGGAAAGCACGCTCAACACCAATACCGCTAGAAATTTTACGCACGGTAAATGCTGAGTTAAGACCACGGTTACGCTTAGAGATTACAATGCCTTCATAGGCCTGTAGACGCTCGCGTGAACCTTCTTTAACTTTAACTTGAACAACAATAGTGTCACCAGGACCGAAGGCTGGGACTTCTTTTGTCATTTGTTCAGCTTCTATCTGCTGAATCAGTTTAGTTTTATTACTCATGGATGTGACTCCTAATGATATGGTTTCTTATCAGCATGAAGGTTCTTCTTTCTGATAAGCTCGCAATTCCTACTCTGCCGAGGTTGAATCTTCAGTTTCGCGAATAAACTCTTCTAACAGCAACTGCTGTTCCTTGTCCAACTCAAGGTTCTGCAGAAGGTCTGGCCGGCGTTGAAAAGTTCTTGCGAGCTTTTGCTTCAAACGCCAGCGTCTAATCTCCTCGTGGTTGCCACTAAGCAGTACCGATGGCACAGATTCACCATTTAGTACTTCTGGGCGAGTGTAATGCGGGCAATCCAACAAACCATCAGAGAATGAATCTTCATCCGCAGAAGCTTGTTTTCCCAATACTCCTGGCACCATACGAAATACAGCATCCATGAGCACCATAGCCGGCAACTCGCCACCGCTTAGGACAAAGTCGCCAATTGACCATTCTTCATCAACCTGTGATTGAATCAAACGCTCATCAACGCCTTCATAACGACCTGCTACCAGAATAAATTCTGCTTGTTTAGCAAGCTGTTGCACGCCTTCTTGCGTCAGCGTACGCCCTTGAGGGGATAGATAAATAACTTTTGCATTGGGCACCGATAATTTGGCACTCGCAATGGCATCTTTGAGAGGCTGCACTTTCATCAGCATCCCTGGACCACCACCATAAGGTCGATCATCCACAGTCTTATGTTTGTCATGAGTAAAATCACGGGGATTATAAAAATCCACCTCAACCAACCCAGACTTAATGGCTCTGCCTGTTACACCATATTGGGTAATGGCCTGAAACATTTCCGGAAAGAGCGATATCACGCTAACCTTCACGTTATGACCTCAGCTTATCTGTTTAAAATTCTGGATCCCAATCAACCACCATTTCCTGCTGTTCTAAATCGATGTTTAAAACATAGGTTCCTGGGGCATAAGGAATCAATCGCTCTTCACGATCAAAGCTACCTTCACACGCACGGACAACAATCACATCATTCGCACCGGTTTCCATAAGTTGAGAAACCTTCCCTAAGAGGACACCCTCTTTGGTCATAACCCTCAGTCCTTCCAGTTGGCTCCAGTAATAATCACCTTCTTCCAAATCTGGTAGTTCTGCTGCATCTATGTAAACGTCCATACCGCAGATATCTTTTACTTGATCTCTGTCGCTATAACCTTTTACCGATGCAACCAAACCTCGTCCTTGCAGACGGCCTTGGCTTAATTCAACGGTCTTCCACCCACTAGGAGTTTTCAACCACCAATGCTTGTAATCAAAGATCCCTTGCATTGGATCGGTGTGTGAATATAACTTCACCCACCCTTTAACACCATATACCGATGTAATGCGTCCAACCACAAGCGCTTGCTCAGGAGCGGCCGCTTGTTTTAACTCAGACATAGCACTACCTCAGTATTAAGCGTTTTTGCTAGCATCTTTTATAAGCTGCGCAGCACGGTCAGAAAGTTGAGCGCCTTGGCTAACCCAATGGTTTACGCGATCTAAATCGATGCGTAGACGTTCTTCTTGACCACGAGCAACAGGGTTAAAGAAACCCAAACGCTCGATATAACGACCATCACGTGCACGACGGCTATCAGCCACGTTCAAATGATAGAATGGGCGCTTTTTAGAGCCACCACGAGAAAGACGAATAGTTACCATATGATTGGTTCCTTATTGCTTAACGAAACACCCCTTGCCGAGTCGAATTTTTGACTCATACTACAAGAAGGCGGCATATTCTAGTCGATAAACTAGAAAAACGAAAGGGCGATTTACTCGCCCTTCTATTTAAATTAGAAGTTTTTTTACAACTCCTAATAAAAACAACCAGATAGCAGCATTATTAGCGGCCATTAACGCCCAGGGAAACCACCGCCAGGCATCATTCCGCCTAGCCCACGCATCATTTTTTGCATGCCACCCTTAGCGCTAAATTTCTTCATCATCTTTTGCATCTGCTTATGCTGCTTCAACAAACGATTTAAATCTTGGATTTGCAACCCTGCCCCCGTCGAAATACGTTTTTTACGAGAACCATTAATCACGTCAGGGTTACGACGCTCGGCTGGCGTCATGGAGTTAATAAGCGCCTCCATTTGAACGAACATCTTGTCGTTCACCTTGTCTTGAATATTGCCCAACTGTCCCATACCAGGCAGCTTATCCAACATGGAACTCATGCCGCCCATGTTTTTCATTTGCTGCAGTTGTTCTTTGAAATCTTCTAAATCAAAGCCTTTGCCTTTTTTCAGCTTACCGGCCAGCTTTTCCGCTTTGTCTTTGTCTATCTGCTGCTCGGCTTGCTCAATCAGAGAAAGCATATCGCCCATACCAAGAATACGGGACGCCAAACGATCTGGATGGAAAGGTTCTAGCGCGTCGGTTTTTTCCCCCACGCCTAAAAACTTAATTGGCTTACCAGTGATATGACGCACAGACAAGGCGGCACCGCCACGAGCATCACCATCCGTCTTGGTTAAAATAACACCAGTGAGCGGTAATACATCCCCAAAGGCTTTGGCGGTATTTGCCGCATCTTGCCCTGTCATGGCATCCACAACGAACAAGGTTTCAATGGGGTTAACCGCCGCATGCAAGGCTTTGATCTCTGCCATCATGTCGTCATCTATGGCAAGACGACCGGCAGTATCAATAATCAAAACATCTTTATGCGCTTTTTTGGCGTAATCAATAGCGTTATTAACAATATCAATCGGCTTTTGCGACAAATCACTGGGGATAAAATCAACCCCCACTTCACCCGCCAGTGTTTCAAGCTGCTTAATCGCCGCGGGGCGATACACGTCGGCACTGACCATCGAGACGGATTTTTTCTCGCGCTCTTTTAAGTATTTTGCCAACTTTGCCGCGGACGTGGTTTTACCTGCCCCTTGCAAACCCGCCAGCAAAATAATGGCCGGACGCGCCGCACGAAGGTTAAGACCGTCGTTGGCTTGCCCCATGACATTTTCAAGTTCCTGTTTAACGATTTTCAGGAACACCTGCCCAGGGCTCAAACTTTTTGAGACTTCCGCCCCTATTGCACGCTCTTTAACCGCGGCAATAAAATCTTTAACGACCGGCAAGGCGACGTCAGCTTCAAGCAGCGCCATGCGCACTTCACGCAACACTTCTTGTATGTTGTCTTCGGTTAATTTCGCTCGACCTCGAATACGATCAAGCGAGGAAGTTAAGCGATTCGATAAATTGTCGAACATATTACCCTCAAATTTTGGCTCTGAATGGAAAAAACCTACGGTTTCAGTTTATCCAAGGTGAAATTGCCTCTATTATAACGGATAAATGATTATCACCCTATACCTTTACCCTGCGGAACCTTTAGTTTCATGACTCAATTATCGCTTTGGCTTGCTTGTATCGCTTGTTTGATTGCTGGCACAGCGTATTATCTGTGTCCAAAAAATCGCGCCACCCAGTATGTTGGCGCGACAGCAATCGCAATACACGCTTTTTCACTCTCGCAGTTATTTCTTAATCGCGACGGCTTTGACTTTCTTACCATTGGCCTGCTGATTGCTTTAATTGGCAACAGCCTACTGTGGCTCAGCAACCACAACAAAGACCTGTCCTTGTTGCTTGGCACGGCGTTTACTCTCGGCGCCATCATTATTGCGTTAAATGCGCTTGAACCATGGAACCTGACCCAACTGCATAGCAGCTCTTGGGGTACGAGCGCGCACATTCTCATTGCCTCGGTGGCCTACAGTTTATTCACTGCAGCCTGTGGCGTCGGCATATTGCTTGCTATGCAAGAATACCAACTCAAACACCACAAACTAAAACAACTGCTTAGAGTGCCGCCACTACAAGTATTAGAAGGCTTGATGTTTGAGTTCATCTGGGCCGCTTTTATTTTACTCACGGTTACGATTGCGACAGGCTTTTACTTCATTGACGATATGTTTGCTCAGCACCTTGTCCATAAAACATTTTTCACCATCGCCTCATGGTTTGTTTTTGCCGGACTGTTACTAGGAAGACACATAGTCGGCTGGCGTGGGCAATTGGCGGTAAAGCTGACGTTAAGCGGCTTCTTTCTACTGATGCTGGCCTATTTTGGCAGCAAAATAGCCTTGCAAATATTGTTGCCTTAATCAACAAAGGCACAAAGTCGTTTGACACTCTGATCTTAAAAACGAATAATCCATTTATCTAAATAATTGAGGCGATCCCTTTTTGAACGATATTCCCATAAGTGTTCTTGGTGGAACACTTTTCTGTCTAATAATACTGTCCGCTTTCTTTTCAAGTTCTGAAACAGGGATGCTGTCGCTAAACAAGTATCGCCTTAAACACCTTGTAAAAAGCAAGCATCGCTCCGCCATTAAAGTAAGCTCCTTACTAGAGCGCCCCGATAGACTGATTGGCGTTATTTTAATTGGCAACAACTTTGTAAACATCCTGTCTTCTGCTATTGCGACTATTATTGCCGTACGCCTTTGGGGCGACGCTGGCGTTGCCATAGCAACAGGCGCCCTAACGATGGTGATCTTGATTTTTGCCGAAGTCACCCCCAAAACCTTAGCGGCAATACACCCGGAAAGGATCGCTTTCCCAGCCTCATGGGTGCTGGCTATTTTACTAAAAGTCCTATACCCACTCGTATTTGTGGTGAACACCTTATCGAATGGTCTGTTACGCCTAATTGGTGTTAATGCGTCCCAAAATAACCACGACACATTGGATTCGGAAGAATTAAGAACCGTGGTCAATGAAGCAAGCGGCTTAATACCGGCGGCTCACCAAGAAATGCTACTGTCCATTTTAGACCTAGAAAAAGTCTCTGTTGAAGACATTATGGTGCCTAAAAACGAAGTCATCGGTATCGATCTTGAAGACTCAATAGAAGAGATCATTGAGCAAATTTGCCAAAGTCGACACACTCGCATGCCGGTTTACAATGGCGAGATAAACAAAATCATTGGCATATTACACGCGCGACACGCGGCGGTGTTTTTACGTGACCCAACCCCTTCCAAAGCAGCGCTACTAAAAGCCACTGTTGAGCCTTATTTTATCCCCGAAAGCACTTCATTAAACACGGTCCTGCTTAACTTCCAAAAAGATCATCAGCAAATGGGCATCGTGGTCGATGAATACGGTGATGTGCAAGGTATCGCCGCACTAGAAGACGTACTGGAAGAAATCGTGGGTGAATTCACCCCACCCACTCAAGACGAAGAAGAAGAAATCCAAACACTCGATGATGGCGCCTTTAGAATAGAAGGCTCCACGCATATTCGAGAAATCAACAAAACCCTTAATTGGCATTTACCAACCGATGGCCCCAAAACGCTAAACGGCCTCATCATTGAAACATTGGAATTCATCCCTGAACACCCGATTAGTTTGCGGGTTGGACATTACCTAATTGAAATCCAAGAAATCGAAGATAAAGTCGTTAAATATGCCAAACTTCAATTAAAGCGTTAAGGAAAGACTGATGAGATACTGCCCGCAATGTGGTCACGCCGTTAACATGATTGTCCCAGCAGATGACAATCGCATTAGAGCAGTGTGTCCCAGTTGCGAGTATATCGACTACGACAATCCACGGCTCATTACCGGCACCGTACCACTCTACCAAGGCAAGGTATTATTGTGCCGGAGAAACATTGAGCCACGCTTTGGCTTCTGGACACTCCCTGCAGGCTTCATGGAAAACCAAGAAACCACCAGCGAAGGCGCTTTGCGAGAAACACTAGAAGAAAGTGGCTCCACAGCCATTTGCAAACAAGCGTTTAGCATGATTAGCATTCCGAGAATCAACCAAGTCCATCTCTTCTACCTAGCTGAGTTAGAAAAAGCAGATTTTCATGCCACAGCAGAAAGCTCTGAAGTGACATTATTTGATCTAGATGACATCCCTTGGGATGAGTTGGCTTTTAGCAGCGTCAGTAAGACACTCGAATTTTTTATTGCTGATCACAAAACAGGCCAGTACGGTTTTCACGAAGACACGATCCATTTCAATACCGTCTCGGAATAAAGCAAGCAATCGCACGATCACCAAAGGCTCGCTTGCTCCTGACTTTGTGGCAGAGCCAAAGCGCTCTGATCATTAGGCGTTAACGCACGAACCTTTTCATCCAATTGCCCTGCTAAAGTTGGCGCAGCGATATTATCTGACGAATGCACAAAAACACTCGGCAGCAGCCCTTCAGACAACCATTGCGATAATTTAGCCGCCCACTGATCTAACCACACCTCATTACGCGGCAAATCTGGATGACCAATAAAACGCACCACGGGATGACCAGCCGTCGCAACGGGATGACAAGGCACCCTTGGCTTTTTCTTTTGCGCATCCACCAAACTTTCGCAATAAGCATCAGTAGAAAAAACAGGGCGTGAATCCATCACCACACGATTTACACCACGCACGGATAAAGCAGATAGAAAACGACTCTCCACCTCACTTTTATCAAAATACGCCAAATTACGCACTTCGACCGACAAAGGCGCAGAGAGCGTCCACATGTCGCATAAAGCCAAAATACGCGCTAAAGCACGCTCGTCACATATTGCGGGGAACTGCAGCATTATTGGCCCAAGCTTCGTCTGTAATGGCTGCAAAGAGAGCATAAAAGCCAACCAATCTTGCTGAACGTCACGCCAAGGGCGCTCTAATAATCGATGAGTCACTGTTTGTGGCGCTTTAAAACTAAACTTAAAATCCTCGCCAACAGACTCATACCAGCGCAATAGCTGAGCATCATCCACCTTGGTATAAAAAGTGCTGCCCACCTCGACCGTTGAGAACACTTGCGAATAGCGACCAATTCGCTCCGCAGCAGGCAGTGAGGCAGGGTAAAGCCAATTCACCCACGCCGGATGCTGCCATTGCGCCATGCCATAACGGATCATAGCGGCACAATTTGGCGATATTCAATCGCCTCAATAAAGTAAGTTTTCTCCCCCCCTGCAAGACGAATCGTCACCTCATCCCCTTGTTGTTTTTTCAACAAAGCGCGAGCAACTGGGGAATCTATACTAATATAAGCACCATGATGATCTAACTCATCCGGCCCGACAATGCGGTACTCTTTGGTTTCGCCCTCTTCCTCTTCTAACGTCACCCAAGCACCAAAAAACACACGCGTTTGATCACTGGGAAAGCGATCAACCACAGTACAAGCATCCAAACGTTTCTCTAGATAACGCACTCGGCTATCTATTTCACGCAGCTGTTTTTTGCCATAAATGTATTCCGCATTCTCGGAACGATCGCCCTGAGCGGCGGCTTCACGCACTGTTTCTGTTACCGCAGGGCGTTTTTCCTTCCACAGATATTTCAATTCAGACAACAAGGCCTGAGCGCCTTCTTGAGTAATGTAGGCAGACTTAGGGGGAGATGGAGGACGATATCGACTCATGCACGGCAGCCTATTTTAAAAGATAAAAACCAACATAAAAAAAACAAAAATGCCGCCAGCGGTTACTTGGCGGCATTTTACTCATCACAGCAATAAGAAACGAAAGTTATGCTTATGATTCTTGTTTATGGCTCTTGTTTATGACTCTTGTTTATGAACATGGACATCCATCTGTGGATAAGGAATACCAACGCCGCGCTCATCAAATGTGTATTTAATCTTCTCTAAAAGGTCCGCTCGCACGGCCCAATAATCCCCAGAGGCGACCCAAGGGCGCAAGAAGAAGTTGACCGAACTGTCAGCCAACTCAGACACCGCGATCAAACAAGCAGGGTCTTTTAGTATACGTTCATCGGCATTAACAATTTCTTCCATGATCTGTTTTGCCAAGCGGATGTCGGCATCGTAACTAATACCAACCACCAAATCTAAACGGCGTGTCGATTCGCGAGAGAAGTTCACGATAGACCCATCCATCACAGCTGAGTTTGGCATAATAATTACACGGTTGTCTGGTGTTTTCAGGTAGGTATGAAAAAGCTCTATACGATCGACCGTTCCCATTTGACCCGCCGCGTCAATAAAGTCACCGGAACGAAATGGACGCAGAAGAATAATGAGCACGCCCGAAGCGAAATTCGACAAAGAACCTTGCAAAGCAAGACCAACAGCCAAACCTGCCGCACCCAAAATAGCAATAAAGGACGTGGTTTCAACGCCAATTTGCCCAAGTGCCATTAAGGCAATACCAGCAAACATCAAGGCATACATAATGCTCGATGCAAATCCAGCGACAGCCTTATCAACAGACGCTTTAAGCAGTCGCTTCTCACACCAACTAGACACCTTGGAGGCAATAAACTTACCGACAAAGAAAATAACAAGACCAGCAACCAAATTAGTAAGACTGTCTGTTAACCAGGGCATCCACTCAGCCCCTTGCTCAAATAACGCCTCTATTTCATTCATAATTTTTAACCCTCACGCTCTTCTATTTTAAAATAAATCAAACTGTGTAATTTGATTTATGCTGCCACTCATCTAACAATATTTCCAACTGCGAAAGGCCTTGTTTATTAAAACACATACAAAGCCGCCCATTTATTAATTGCGTCCCTTTCACACCATACTCATCGATCAGCAAACACTGCTCTCTTAACTCATCCAGCACATCATCATCTCTTACCGTCATACCAATAAAAGCATGCCATTCATATTCAGGCAAAATCCCTTGAAGCGCCCTTTTCAGCAAGGTCACACACTGATCTTGTGTCAACCTATAATAAGGTACTTTAGATTGATGACGAATAAAAAACAGCACCAGCAAAACTAACAGCAAGAACAAAAAACTGATAGAAACCAACAGCTGAATCAGCATTACTTGAAATCATAAGCCATTAACGATGACTTAGCTCGCTGTAAATGCTCAGTATACTCAACTTCGTAAGCATCCATTTCCAGTCGAAACTTCACTTTCGCGAGCTTGGGTAAGTCGCCCCACTGTTCGTGGGTTGGAATATGCTGAGTTTTCTCGGTAATAATATAAAAGGCTGAAATATCGTCGTCTTCAGACAAGTCTTCACTCAACTGATCCAACAAGTGCTTAATCCGAATACTCGCTTCAATCCAATTCAATTCATCGGTTCCAGCAACACTCAATAGCACTCGGATACTGTCGATCCTTTTTTGACGCTCTTCAAGAAAGCGATTTTCTCCTGCCTGAACCCTTTCTTCTCGGACTTTATTCAATGCAAGCTGGCGTCGAATAAACCAGAGCGAAGCCACAATAACCACCAGCGAGAACAGCAGCACAATCATAAAAGCAGTAAAAGACATAAAAAAACCCAATAAATAGAAAGTGGAAAAACTATATAGTCGTATTAACAAGCGCCAAAATATCGTCGTATAAATCAGGCGTAGACACCAATAAGCCTTCACCATTTACCACTTCAGGCCAAACCAAGGTTTGCGGTAAATAGTACCCCACGGTTGCCCCCGCTTCCTCAGCAATTAGAGCGCCTGCCGCCATATCCCAAGGCTTTACACTTTCAAAATAGACATCCAGACGCCCCGCGGCCACCCAGCACAAATCCAGCGCGGCGGAGCCATTACGGCGAACATCTTGGCAATGATGCAAAATACGCGATACACGCTCAACAATAGGAGCTAACGCTGTTTTTTGATAGGGAAAACCCGTCGCCACCAGCGCGCTTCTTAACTCTTGCGCACCAGAAACCGCCAAACGCTTACCATTACAGAAAGCACCGCTGCCTTTTAATGCCCAAAAGCACTCCCCTAAAAAAGGCGCATTCACCACACCTAAAATACGTTTATCGCCAATATAAAGGCCAATAGAAACCGCCACATGATGATGTCCATGGGCAAAATTCACCGTACCATCAATAGGGTCGATCACCCAAACAGGCACATCTGTAGCAAGCGCACTCAGATCCATATGAGGCGATGACTCTTCTGACAAAATAGCGTGCGAAGGGTAGCGGGCAATAATACCGCGACAAATGAATTGATCAACCGCAATATCCGTCGACGTAACCAGCTCATGATCCATTTTGTAATCACGCACAAAGGTCGAATTTTCTCGGGCTTCAAGCATTATCTCGCCCGCTTTCATCGCTAACGTTTTGGCAAACTCTAGCCACTCTATGTCGTTATTAGACACTAAAAAAACCCCTTAAAACCGATACTGGACAGCACAAACTAAGCCAATCGAGCATTTAACCAATGAGAAATATCTTGCACCTGCTCAGAGCAAACAGAGTGCGGCATATCATATGATTGATAGGAGACAGAAAAACCTTTCGATAACAAAAGGTCCCTCGCCTGCGTCGCCAACACCGGCGCCACAACAGGGTCTTGCGAGCCATGATGAATAAGAATAGGCGTTTGACCATTGGCACAAACATCCGCCTGCGGCGCATCATCGCCACTGACCAGATAGGTTGATAACCCAAGTATCCCAGCCAAACTATGCTTGGTTCGCAAAGCCGTATGATACGCGATCACGCCACCTTGCGAAAAACCCGCCAAAACAATACGGTTTGGGGCAATACCTTTATCAATTTGATCTTGTATGAGACGCTCAACGTGGCCACAAGACTCATCAATATTATCCATGTCCACTTTACGTGCCAACGTCATTTCATAGATATCATACCAAGCACGCATCTCCATACCGCCATTGATCGTCACTGGGCGGCGTGGTGCATGAGGAAACACAAAACGTAACTTTAACGTAGGCAGTAGAGACAAGGCCGGCACTAAAGATTCAAAATCATGCCCATCTGACCCAAGGCCATGCAGCCAAATAACAGCGGCATCAGGTTGCTGGTTTGTTTCTACTAAAACAGATGGCAGTAATTCAGTCATTTTTAACACTCCAAAAAAATAGGCTATCGCAATTCGCCATAGCCTATCATATTGCCATTTTTCGCTCGACAGCCATCTTAGGCTAATGAACCGAAAGGTTAGTCACTTAATCTTCTAAGCACAGACTCTAATGCTCAACAGGAAGGCGCATTTCCGCCACACTCTGATCTCTATTTAATTGAAATAACACATCAGCCCGCTCTGGCATTACGCTCAACATATGTCGAGTCAAGCGCTCATAATACTGCATAAAACGTTTAAGCTCGCCAGAAGACATGACTTTTAAATCAATGGTATCCAACAAAACACCATGTATATCATGAAGATGGCTCTCCAACATTCGCTCTTGCTTATTGCGCCAGTGGTAAACAACATCATAATCGGGCGCTTGCATCCAAGCCATGAGGTTAATATTGGAAAATAGCTTTTTATAGTCCTCTTTAAGCAGCTGATTCACGGTATTCCGCCATACACCACTTGCGTCCATCTCAGCTTCAAGCGCATTAATGGGACGATGCAAACCACCATTCACCGGCGGCACCCCAACACACCAACCCTCAAACAACACCACATCAACGGGCCCTTGAACCTCTTGCCACAAATGAACCGCCTTGCGGTCATCAATGGATTTATCAAAGCGAGGCAACTTCATAACCTCGCCTTCTTTAAGGTTTTTAAGTCGTTCAAACAACAGCAAGGCCAAGTCCGTATCGTGGGTCCCTGGCACGCCACGAACCTCAAACATCGCCGTGGTTTGGTGGGCAAATTTCAGCCGATCCTGCCGTGTCCGATACAAGTCATCCAGACTAAGCACAATACAGTTTAGGTCAAAGCCTTTGTGTAATATTCGACTAATAACATTACAAAACGTAGTTTTACCGCACCCTTGAGCACCGCCGACACCAACCACTAACGTGCTCTTAGCGGCTCCGGATTTTTGACTTAGCCAGCTGGCAAATGGCAGATAAAGGCCGTCTAACTGCTCTACCAAGTTAGGGTCAGCGTACAAGGACGACAAAACCTGCTCAACATCAAACCGCAATCGTTTAGACAAGGGGTCTGGCATGCTTAGGTCTTGATAGTGGAACGTATTCTGTTGCTTCAACATAATAATCACCTCCGTACCATTCATCGCCTAAGTATAGTAAGCCAACGGCCGAATAATCAAAGTTTACACATCAATTTCAATCACGACTCAAACACCAAAGCCAATTGATGTGGCTTTGGTGGTGACAAACGATAACCCACGCCAATCAAACGCACAGGACGACGAAACCGAGCATAAGCCTGCGCCAGCAAAACCGAAAATACGTCATCCGATAACTTGTGCCTTATGGGGCGCTCTATGGTGGTTTGCTTAAAATCATCGAACTTGACTTTAAGGTAATATTTACTCAGTTGGGTATCGAAATTCCGCCCCGCCATACGCGTTTTCAAATCCGCTAACAACATTGGCAGCACGGCTTGGCACGCCCGTAAATCAGACAAGTCTTTTGCAAAAGTATGCTCCACTGAAAGACTTTTTCTCTCCCTAGAAACCGTCACCGGACGATCATCAATGCCAAGCGCAAATTGCGACAAACGGAACGCCATACTGCCAAAATGCTTTTGCAATAGGGCAAAGTCCAGTTGCTGTAAATCCGCACAGCTAAACACGCCCAACAAGGCTAGCTTGTCTTGAGCAACACGCCCTATCCCCGCAATAAATTTGACCGGCACCGCAGACACAAACGCAAACTGTTTTTCCGGCGTCACAACTGTTAAGCCATCGGGCTTATCCCAATCGCTTGCTACTTTTGCGATAAACTTATTCGTCGCCACTCCAGCCGATACCGTAATGCCAATCTCGCTTAAAATTCGGGCGCGAATTTCCTCAGCCATGCGCGTTGCACTGCCTTGAAAACAAGCAGAATCAGTGACATCCAAATAAGCCTCATCCAATGACAACGGCTCAATTATGTCGGTAAATTCCCGGAAAATAGCCTGCATTTGCTTCGACGCCTCTCGGTATTTATCCATCCTTCCAGGTAACACCAACAAAGACGGACACAAGCGCTTTGCAACCGACGTCGGCATAGCAGAACGTACCCCAAATTCACGAGCCGCGTAATTGGCGGTTGATAACACGCCGCGACGGCTAGCAGACCCACCAATAGCAATAGGAATACCCCGCAAACGAGGATTGTCCCGCATTTCAATGGCCGCATAAAAGCAATCAGCATCAATATGGATTATTTTACGATCAACACTCATAGCCAATGGAAACTCACCGCAAAAACACTGTATAAAAAACCAGTCTAGCGTATTTTTCATACCGATTCATTAGCTGCTTAAAAAAGATAGCGGTCGACCTTACACCAACGCAATGACCATAAAATCACGAGAAAAAGCCATAGAAATACAGAAAAACAACAGATTTACGATAAAAAACAAAGAAAAAGCGCATTTTTAAGCAACCAAACATGGACGCTAACGCGTAAAATGGTTTACATTTTGTCCATTAAGAAAAACACGTTCAGAAACAACAGCAAGGCTCATCTATTTGAGTGCTTACTGTATGTTGCTGCAACAATAGTTTATTCTCCATGTCAGGCATAAAAAGCGCAGGTTTTCACACAAAGGGCACACCATGAGATCATCAATTCAACTATTATTCATCGCCATTGGTGCAATGACCCTAGCCGGTTGTCAAAACTTCAATCAGAACCCAGACGGTACCGTATGCAGCTCCGTGGCACCCTGTAATGGCAACTCAATTGGGTCGTCAAGCGGCGCATATTATCCGCAGCAAACAGGCGCTTTGAATGCCAACAACACCATCGCCGTGATTAAACAAGAGCCGATTATCGTCACCGCTACCGGGTACGCGGCCATGATGACGAACAAACGCCTCACCAAATCACAAGCTCGAATCATGTCGCTACGAAGCTCTATGCTGGACGCCTACAGAAATCTATCAGAACGAGTCTATGGTTTGAAAATAGATGGCTCCAGCTCACTCAGCAATATGGTGATGCAAAATGACGAGCTAAGAACTTATGTGGACGCCTATCTAGTCGGCGCTAAAGTGGTTTCGCAACGAGAGCATGAAGACGGCACATTTGAAACCGTTGTCGAAATGGCGCTGCAAGAAAACTTTCGTCAGTGCTTAAGCTCAAACAATGTACAAGCAGACCCGAATTGTAAAATCCAACCCGGCTATCGCTCGATAAACGTTGAAAACGCCACCCCAACGACCAACTTTTATAGTATTGAATAACCATGAATAGTATTGATTAACCATGAACAGCATCAAACAACCATGAACAGCATCAAACAACCATGAACAGCATCGGATTTCTATGTTGACCCGTCACTATGCATTCGTCACCTTACTCCTCACCGCATTCCTTTCTGCGACCTCTTCGGCCGAAAGTATCGATGCCGTAGGAGAGGCCATCATTTATAATAACGACATTGCTGATGCACGCTACAGAGCCACACAGCAAGCCATCAAGCAAGCCGTGCTAGAGTCGGGTTCAAGAGTCAATGTGAGAGACGAACTCAGCAATGGCAAACTAGAATCAAGCCTAGATATACGCAGCTCAGGTTACGTCCAAAAAGCCAGAATTTTATCCGAACAACAAAACGGTGATTTCTTAACGGTGGTGGCACGTATTGACGTTACCCCAGACTCTCAATGCAGCACAGGGGCAACCAGCTACTATAAAAAAACCGTCGGAGTAACAGGCTTTGAACTGCAAGTACCGCAACAGGCTAGGCTCGGAGAACTGAGTAATATCGCCCGCGAACTCCCCAAAAATTTGGCCGATGAAATCAACAAACAAGGCTATGTTAAAGCGCTCACCGCCACCAATATTGCCATTTACCCCGACCTGATCAACGCCCCTTCTTCAACCAACGTCGACGGATCGCTCACTAATGTCACCCGCATCAGCGAACAACTCGGCGTGCAATACATTATCAGTGGCGTAATAAGAGACATTGGAGAAATTTACCTAAGACGCCCCAACGACAAAAATGCCAAAGACCTGCTTGACGAAGAAATAGATAAAGAAAGAAATTTCGTGGTCGATATATACATTTATGATGGTTTTAGCGGCGCCCTGTTGTTTGAGCACAGATACAATGAAATTGGCAACTGGGATATTACGGACCATGCTAGAGTCGGCTTTGGCAGCGCCAAATTCTGGACAGTTCACTACGGAAAAGTAGTGAAGCAAGCATTAAAAGAAAGCGCCCTAGACACAAGCGAACAACTGCGCTGCCAACCTTTTATTGCCAATATTTTTCGTACAGAAGGAAATAGGATTCACATATCGGCCGGCTCCCTAGCAGGCATTAAGCCAGGAGATAAATTCAATGTTTATCGACGATATGAGGTGTTTAATCAGCTACAATCGACACAAACCCAGCTGAACAATGCCAATATCAGTGTTACAATCAAGCAAGTTCAACCTAACTTTTCAGTCGGTGAACTTGTCGTTGATTCGCATATACTCAACGTACAACAACAGGATGTTGTTATTGCTTGGTAATTTTTACACAACAGCGCCCACACTAATGATGGCGATTTTTATTTTTTAGGATAGAGAACAATGAATAACGAACTATTACACCACCTAGAACAACGCATCAACGAAGCCGTAGAAGAAATAGGTTCATTACGCAAGCGTATCGCAGAACTCGAAATGCAAAATTACGAACTGAGCGAAGAAAAAAGCGACATGCAAAACACGCTAAACGAAACAAAAGAGCAGCAATCAAACTGGGAATCGTCACTTTCTCAAATGCTAAACCGCCTCAATCAGATGGACAACAAACAATGAAATCATTTTTACTTGCCGCTTTAGTCCTCGTGAGTGCTCATGCATCAGCTGAGAGTCAGATTGCGAGTCTAGTAAATTTTGAATCAACAGCCGCTCGCCCCAATACAGAACAGGAGAATATCACCTCTATTCTGAGCGGCTCGCTGGAACACATCACACCATCCAATATTTCTATCTACGGTGGCTTCTCTTTCATTTTGGGAGAAACCTTTGAAACAGGCGTTAATATAGGCGCTCGCTTTTACAGCGCAGCGCCTGCTTTTCAGTTTTTCCCGGGGATTCCGATCTGGACATTTGTCGGTGGTGGGGTGTCATTTTATGATGAAACCACCTATTACCCAGAAGTAGGTTTTCGCATAGCAACGTCTGACGTTTCACGCATCGACGTGTTTGCTAGAATCCTAAACAGCAGTAGCGATATATACGACAGACACATAATGGTTGGCGCCGGGCTGACATTTTAAGCAACAGACAAGAATTTGAGCAAAATGAAACGAGTCCCTTTTTTGGTCACAAGCTGCATTATCGCTGTGGCCTATATGTGGTGGAATAATGACAACACTATCGCCATTACATTACCGAGCGACGACCAGCGGAAAGAAATGATAGGCACAAGCAAGACACCCAACATTCCGCTAACTCCAATACATCATTGAGCCTTGTGTCTTTATGGAACAACTTATTGCCAAACTCGACGCTAAAATTAATTGGCTAACAACACAGCTAGAAAATGCCAATAGAGAAATACAACAGCTAAAAGCAAACACCAACGACTCCATTGAACACAGTGCATCAATGGATCTATTGCAACACATGGCAGGTCGCTCAACAGAAGATCAATTGCAGCTTTATATAGAAGACTCTCTTGACCTTTTAGAGACCGAATCGCCCCCTAAGCAAGTAACAAAGCCAAAACCTGTTGAATATCAACTCGACTTTGACTTATTGCACGAGCATGCTGGTAACAGCAGCACCACAACCACGACAACAGAACAGATTGATTACATGACAACACAAAACTCTGAGCTTAACGGCTTGCAAGAAGACGACAAACTAGTCGATAACGACACTAGCGTGCAAGAAGCAAGTGACAGCACCATAGAGACAGCGACATTGACGCCAGAACAAAAAAAGCGCCAAAAAAACCAGAAAAATAATCGCCGTCTAATCAAAATGCTTGAAGACCGTTATCCCAAAGCGTTTGACTGGAATCAACCTAAGCCTTTAAAAGTCGGCATAGACAAAGACATGGTTCTAGACGACGACTTCAATGCCAGCAAACAAAAGCGCGCATTAGCGGCCTACACACGCTCCGACAGATACAAAAAGTGTCTATTGTCAGGCCAATCAAGAATCGACTTAGAGGGTGTTGCGGTCAATAACGAACCCGCTCTACCAGACTCTATGATGCCGGTAAAAGCCAAAAAGGCTACTGTCGATAGACCTGACAGAGCACCAAAAGACAGACAAACCAAGGAAAGAGCCGCGCAACCTGCAAGAAGCCAGCAAAAGCCTCGCGCTAAAAATACGCCTCAGGCAAAACCTAAAACGGCGAATAAACCCACACCTCAACAAGAAGATATATATGGCGACTTATCCCCAGAAGAGCGCATGAAAGCGAAACTGGAAAAACTGCTAAATAAATCTTAAAAAACAGTTTACATCATAATGCGCGGCATATATTATGTGCCGCGCTGCTGTGGAGGGGTTCCCGAGTGGCCAAAGGGAGCAGATTGTAAATCTGCCACGAAAGTTTCGGTGGTTCGAATCCACCTCCCTCCACCACTTATTTTCTAAAGGCAACATTTCAGCCTTGATCCAGAGAATAAGCCAAACACGCTATCCAACGACTTCAAGCACACTATTAAAATACACTCTCCAACGACTTAAAATATTCCCTCTAATGGACTTAGTAACACACCAAGTCACACTATCGTGTACTCGCTACAACCGTCTCAAATTGAAACGGTCAGCCCCTTAAAAATCATCGGCTCAAAGACCGTTAGCCTTCAATGCGATCCGCTTACGTGACACATCAACTTCTAACACCGTCACGGTCACCACCTGACCGACTCGAACAAAATCTCTTGGGTCTTTCACAAAGCGGTCAGCTAACTGAGAAATATGAATCAAGCCGTCTTGGTGTACGCCCAAATCAACAAACGCGCCAAACGCCGCAACATTGGTCACCACCCCTTCTAACGTCATACCTTCATGCACATCCTCTAGCGTTTGCACCCTTTGATCGAATGACGCATAACGAAATTCCGGCCGTGGGTCGCGCCCCGGCTTAGCCAATTCAGCTAATATATCCGAGTAGGTAAAATCCCCCGCCTGCCCAAACGTCGGTGCTAATTGTTTTAATTGCTGCAAAGCAGCGCCATTATTAAGCAATTGGTGCGCTTTTACCGCCAACTGAGCGGCCATTTGATGCACCAATGCATAAGACTCAGGGTGCACACCAGACTGATCTAACGGCTCCTTTCCATTTAAGACACGCAAAAATCCCGCACATTGCTCAAAGCACTTATCACCAACACCTTTAATTTTTAACAACTCAGCACGGGATTCAATACGCCCTTTTTGTTGACGATAATCGACGATATTCTGCGCCAAACGGCCAGTCAAACCAGACACATAGGACAATAAAGACACAGAGGCCAGGTTAATATCCACACCAACTCGGTTCACGCAATCCTCGACAATAACAGCAAGCGATTTAGACAGCTGAGCGGCTTTTACATCATGCTGATACTGACCAACCCCAATAGCTTGAGGGTCAATTTTCACCAACTCAGCCAGAGGGTCTTGAAAGCGTCGAGCAATGGACACCGCCCCCCGGATGGTCACGTCTAAATCAGGAAACTCCTGTATCGCAATAGGAGAGGCTGAATACACAGACGCACCCGCCTCACTTACCACCACAGCACGACACTCTAGATTAGAAGCCGCAATCAATGCGCGTACCAACAGCTCCGTTTCTCGCGATGCGGTACCATTTCCAATCGCCACCCAAGTAATTCGATATTGCTTGATGTGCTTTAATAGCAGCGCATTCGCCTCTTGAATGCGATTCTGAGGCCCATGAGGGTAAATCACACCGTGATCCAACAATTCCCCTTGCTCACCAATAACCGCTAATTTAACCCCATTACGAAAGCCAGGATCCAACCCTAATACACGGTGTGCCCCTGCTGGAGCCGCCATTAATAAATCCTGCAGGTTATTAGCAAAAACCTGAATAGCCCCTTCTTCGGCTCGCTCTTTTAGCTGAGCAAGAACATCGGTTTCGAGTTTAGATAATAACTTCTTTTCCCATGCTGTATTTAAATAACGTCGCTGCAAAGGCGTCACTGACCGAGACAACACTGCCGCCACATTAAACAGCTGACCAAAATGAGAGAAAATTAACGCCTCTGGGTAGTTCTCTTCATTTAGCAGTAAGGTATTCAACTTTAATATTGATTCTTTCTTACCTCTAAAAAGCGCAAGTAATCGATGAGCTGGAATGTTATTTATACGCTCTTGATAATCAAAATAGTCCCTGAACTTTTCTCCTTGTTGCTTTTTCCCTCGTAGAACACGGCTAATTAAAACCCCCTCTTTCAACAATAGTGCACGCCCTCTCTTTAATACCTCGCTGTCATTTGAAATAACCTCGCTGACAATATCAACCACCCCTTCCAAAGCTTGCTCAGCAGAAAGTGAGATCCTATTTTGCCGACACCATGCGTCCACCGCCGTCAGCGAGTCAGAACGCTGACCAGACCATATCTGCTCAGCAAGAACGTCAAGCCCGTTATCTCTTGCCTCATCCGCTTTACTTTTACGTGTCTTCTTGAAAGGCGCGTACAAATCTTCCAGCTCACTTTTAGACGTGGCCTGCCGAATTTTATCAAGAATCAAGTTTGAGACATTCGATTCCTGCATTAATAAAGCAAGAATACTTTCTTTACGTTTTTTAAACTCAACAAGATATTGCCACCGCTCATAGAAGGTGCGTAAATCAACATCACTCATCCCTCCAGTACTTTCTTTGCGATATCTCGCCACGAAAGGAACCGTCGCACCGTCTTGAAATAATTGAATAATATTATCGCTGTGTGTTTTTAAAATAGAGAACTCTAAGCTCAAGTCATCTGATATGGAATTCATTTATTATCCTATTGTTTACACTTTTTTAACGATTAAAACACATAATTTAATTAGCATATTAGAGTATTTTTTATTAGAATCCACGCACAAACTTGAAATAGTATAAAATTGCGTCACAATATACTAACCCCATTCAATGTTTATTGAACCGTGATTGACTATTATGCTGACGATTCTAGATAAAATATTGTAATTCTCTAATATAGATTCATAATCGATCCAGAGAATGCTTATTTTTTTCCATTCGTGGAAGCCTCGAATTCATAAATATAAGCACATATCACTGAGCATAAAAGATGGATCTCTTTTCAGTGCAGGACAAAATCAGCCCCGCTCTTAACAGATAAATAGGAGACACCAATGAGTTTATTACTAGAATTAGCAAGCAATAAAGCCAAAGCACGCGCCGCCGCAAAAGAATTGACAGTCGCACAATTAGAAAACCTAATTGCCGGCTTTAATAACGCACTTGAGAAAGTCAAAGAAGAAGAAGAAGCCCGTAAAGCAGAACAAGCCATGAAATCGGTTCGTGCTGAAGAGATTGCGGACTTGATCGCGAAAAGTGGCCTCACCATAGAGGAAATCACACAGCTCACTATGCCAAAGGCAGGCGCGACAAAAGGCAAAACCGTAGACCCTAAATATCGCCTTACGATTGATGGCGAAGTATACGAATGGACAGGTCGTGGCCGCACACCAAAAGTATTCCAAGAATATTTTGATGCGGGCAACAGCCGTGAAAGTGTTGAAATTAAATAGTTTCAACTTTTACACCGCTTTTCACAGACGGTAGAAATAATAAAAAAGCGAGTCATTTAAAATGACTCGCTTTTTTATTATCTTAATCTTTTATTTACCTAGCTTTTGAGTGCCGCTTCTACTGCATCACTTTACTCTATAAGCTAAGTCGCTACGCTAATTGGATTTCTTGCTGTAAATCAAATCCCAAACACCATGCCCTAAACGCTCGCCACGCTGTTCAAACTTAGTCAACGGACGCCATTCTGGACGAGGATGATACAAACCTTTGCCAGCTGCATTATCGTACTGGGTTTGGCTTTCCATCACCTCCATCATATGTTCAGCGTAAGGCTGCCAATCCGTAGCCATATGAAAATGCCCCCCCGCTTTCAGAACCGCTGCCACTTGTTGAGCAAACAAAGGCTGAACAATACGACGTTTATTGTGCTTCTTCTTGTGCCAAGGGTCGGGGAAAAACAACTGGAACGCACTGGCCGCACTTTGAGGTAGGCACTGAGCCATCACTTCAATGGCATCATCGCAGTACACTCGCAGATTAGAGAGGTTGGCGTCTTTCGCCAACATCATTAGTTTGGCCACGCCAGGCGGATGCACCTCAATACCAATAAAGTCTTTCTCAGGAGCATTTTTCGCCATCTCCACCAAAGAGGCCCCCATGCCAAATCCGACTTCAAGCACCACATCGGATTGACGGCCAAATACCGTCGCATAATCAATTCGGCCATCCGCTAACGCCAAACCGTATATGGCCCAATTGTTGTCATAATGCTTTTGTTGGCCTTCTGTCATGCGGCCGCCTCGCACCACAAAGCTGCGAATAGTGCGTTTTATAATGGAGTCTGGAATGTCTTTGTTTTGCTCTGGCATGATGTTGTAATCGCTTAATATCTTCTATTTGACGGGCTAATATCAGCCACTTTTAGACCTAGGTCGGCCATTAATTTGGCACGCATAGCCATTAATTTGGCACGCATACTACCGGAAAAACGACATTATGTCCTGCCTTGGCGAGGATTTTATGATGCCTTGAGGCGAATTTTAGGTGTCTTCAGACAATCGTTGCCATAGCTGCCAGACAAGCCAACCCCAAGCAAGTAAATAACACAAACCGCCCAAAGGTGTCATCATTCCTAGCAAGGTATAGCCCGTTAACGCCATCACATACAAGCTGCCCGCGAACAACAAATTACCAACAAAAAACAGCACCAAAATACACTTTGAAGCTGGCAAATAGGCAAACAGCGCCGCGACAATAAGCCCACCAAGCGCATGATACATAAGGTACTGACTGGCTGTTTGCCACCACGCCAAGGCATTTAAACCAAGCACATCAACAAGAGCATGAGCACCAAACGCACCAGCGGCAACTGAAATAAACGCCTGCGCCGCAAATACCGCCGCCCATCTTGGTGATGATTTTTTAGCGCTAGAAGAGCATGACAAAGGAGATGAGGGCTGTGAAGAAGAAAAAGAAGAAGGCTTTTTCGCCATCGTATCCGAAGGTGTAGCGTGATCTTGAGACATGAATTATTCCAGTACGTTTAAATAACCATTACTGCCAATGGCGTAAAAACGATTGCCAGGACTAAATGCTAAAGACAATACACTCGACCCTGCAGGCCGCCCCGTTGGCATATAAAGATCCCATTCTTTCTGGGTGTCGCCCGTACTCACTTGAAGCAAAGCCACTCGACCATTAACCCCACCAATCAAAAGTGATCGATTATCCGCTGAAAAGACGGCTTGGCTGATCGTCATTTTTCGATGTTGCAAGCCCCCCGTATCAATATCAGTCAGTTCTTTTCCATCTCGGGTAGACCAAATTTTTGCATTACCCAACTGTGCGGCAGCAAAGGCATATCGACCATCGGCAGACAAAGCCACACTGGCAATATTGTTGCTTAACGTCCACTGCTGTATTTTTTCACCCGATTGCATATTCCACAAAATCACCTTGGATAAATCATCGCCAGTAATGCCCAACGCACCATCTGATGACACATCCACCGCACGAACCGTCGCCCCCGTGCGTAAAGTGTGCTTTATACCGCCATTTTTAACATCAAAAAAACGGGCAGTTTGATCATTCAACCCCACCAAAGCGTGGTCGCCATTTTGGGTGAGCTTTAGCGATTGGATATCCCCCGGCGTCGTCCAAAAACCTTCAGCGCTCCCGGTTAAGGTACTCCACAAGACCAAGGTTCGAGCACCACCAGTCGCGGCAAATTGTCCACTAGGGTCGATATCTACGCCGATAATAGAAGAATATTCACCCGGCGCATGATTCCAATTAAAACGGCGCTCATTAATGGCATTGACCCAATAGCTGCCACCATGCTGAATAGACCCAACCAAGGCCGTCGCACCATCGTCACTTAGCGCCGCCGAATAAAATCCCTGCTCGGCGTATTTTGCCGTACGAACAGGGGACTCAGCAGAACAAGACAGCAACGCGACGCAACAGACAGCGATTAAACCCAGTTCACGCGCTTTTTTCACTGTGCGCTTCATGTAATTCCTTAATCAACTGATCTTCATACTGAAATCGCTCAGCCATCACAAGAATCAGCGCCTTAAGGGAAAATGGCAAAGCTTCAAGCTGAGAATTGCAATGTTCCTTGGTATCGTACTTATCGTTGAACTCGACACTCACTTCCGTTGTAGCCTCAATTTTAGGTAACAGCTTGCGCAACAAAATCAACGCACTGTCGTCATGAAACTCCTTGGCTTCCAATGCAAGCTGCTCATAAACGGAAAAATGCCCCACCGACACATAGTCCACCAGCATCTCACACAGAGATTGAATTTTGAGTGTATCTGTCGGCGTAAACTCGCCACGATCACGCAAATAAATACACAACTCAATGAGTTGGCGACGTTGCTCAAGCCAACGATCAATCATCTCGTGGACTCCACCCCATCGCTCTTGGGCTGTTTTACAACCTTCTAACATATCTAGACTCCATCGCGCGTTTATTATAATTGGCTTTTTTCAAGCATATTCCGATCTGTTACCCCCTGCAAGACAAACGCTTGAGAGGATTTGTAACCTTTTATTAGAAAATTGTTCTTTTCGTCGGCTGCAGCCCAATCACGATATTAACAAGCGCCATACCAACAAACGCCATCAGGGTCCAACCGGGAATGCTAATGCCAAACAGCGTCCAAGACACCTCACCACACTCCCCAGTCCCCATCACCATTGCCTGCATGATTTCTTGCCATGGAAAAACCTCAAACATATAACTTAGCCCAGGCAAACAAGCCGGTAACTGATCCGCCGGAAGAGACTGCAAATACAAATGTCGAAGCGCCAACGCAGCCCCCATAAACGACAACATCACCACAACCCAAGCGCACACTTTTCGGGCTTTTTTACTGGCAGTCAAAAAAGAAACCAGCGACACCACACCCACAGAGAAAAAGACAATGCGCTGGAACATACAAAGTGGACAAGGTTCCAACCCCATTTGATATTCCATATAAAAAGCCACAGCCAACAACGCAAATGCAGCAAAAGCAACCAAACCATGAAAGCGACGAGCAGTTAAAAACGCAAACATATACAACAATCCTTACATTGACGACATTATAACGTTGACTCTTATTTGAGTAGAATTTATTAAAGTAGACTTTATTTGAATAGACTCACTTTGAATAGACAATATTTCAGTTAGCACCCATTAGCTTGAGAAGGCGCGAAAAACAGACGTAAAGGGCTAGAAATCTGGGACACAAAAATATCAGACAGTGGAAAAATCAGAAAGTGCGAAATTACTACTGACAGCACGCTTTAATGACAGTTAGTATACTGTCTATTAGATCGAATACGAGAATCCAACATGTCATTAAAAATATCAAGCAACAACAAGCCGCTAGCACGCTCGTTGTTACTGCTCGGCCTGTTTATCGGCTTCCCCCTTCACGCCGAAGAGGAAGCCTCCGCAATACCAGCTTACATTGAGCTCAAACCCGACTTTGTCGTCAATCATCAAGCCAATGACACAAGTCTAAAATACATTAAAACCAGCATTAGTATTCGAACCCAAGAGAGCCAAAAAGCGCTCATTGAAGCCAACATCCCTCTGGTAAGGGACGCGTTAGTGATGTTTCTTAGCGCGCGAACAAAAGAACAAGTAAGTGGCGCAATAGCACGCGAGAAGACTCGTGAGGAAGCCGCCGCAGCGGTGAATAGCGCATTAGAGGAAGAGACTGGGAGAGCCCCAGTACAAGATATTTTATTTACCAGCTTCGTCACCCAACAATAGACAGCGTGACAAACAGATGAAGGGGCGACATAAATGCCGCCCCTTCAATCAAGATGTTAAAGAATCAAGACGTTAAAGAATAAAGGCGTTAAAGCTCGGTAATATCGTCAGGACTCACATAGCCTGACACTTTATCCGTGGCTTCGTTGTTGAAAAACTTATCCATTTGCCCCATCACATATTGACGAGACTCTGGTTGCATCAGGTTCAACTGTTTCTCATTGATAATCATAGTTTGCAATAGCTGCCACTCTTGCCAAGCCTGCTTAGACACATTTTGTAAAATTTCTTGGCCTTTCGCCCCTGGCAATGGTGCGCGATCTAATGCTTCCATCTCTTGCTGATATTTTTTACAAAAAACCGTATTTGCCATAACAACCACTCATCATCAAAAAAGGACAACATTCATCATGGCGCCCACACACCAAAAATCAAGGGCAAACCCATCACAAACTCAACTCACAGCTGGCTAAATTTACAGCCAACTCAACTTATAACCGACTAAAAATGCTCGCCGTTTTCATAATAGTCTTTCCCTTGTAGATCATGAAACAGCACGGTAATGTCTTGCCCGCTATCAACCAATGGCCGAACTAGCTCTTCGATAGCCAAGGCGACTTTGCGTTTTACCTCGTCACCTCGATCAAACCACAGCACATCAAAAAACGGATACGCAGGCGATGCCCCGCCCACCGCCAAATAGGTTGTTGCTTGATACTCAAGCGTAAAATGTGAATTAGGGGTATCGGTTATTTCCGCTAAATTTTCGACTAAAATATCCGCAATGGACTCTAATTCATCAAACGCTAAACCACGTACACGTAAATGAGGCATAAAAAACCTTACTCAGATAAAACAATAGAATAGAGAATCAGCCAACTTTTTATTCACTGTCGACATAATCAAAAGAGCGCGTTTCTATCACCATACCGTCCTGCACCACGTCCACACGCCATTTGCCATCAAACCCTGGCATTAAGCGTTTACTGGACCAAACTCGCCAACGATCACCACCAATATCGAAGCCAACTTCTGCCTGCTCTTCACCGTCCAAACTCCAGCGGTGGACCACTTGGCTGCCTTGCATATCACGCAAATCCGTAAAGAAGTACACTCGTTGAATCTCGCCATATTCCACTTTCACCGCTGCACCAATATCATCAATTGGTTCACGATCTACCACATCGGTTGAAAACTGCGCACGGGCGACCGTGCCTTCTGCCCATGCTGGCAATATCGTTGCAAACGATAAAATGCCCGCTAAAACCACTTTCGTTAACGTTTGCCACATAATGAAATCCTATTGTTGTGTTGTTGATAGGTTTTGCTGTTGATCACATAAAAAACTTTCGACGCTTTATTTTGTGCCTGTTCAATTGCATGTCTGTTTATTTTACACCTGTTTATTTTACACCTGTTTATTTTACACCTGTTTATTTTATAAAAAGGTCACTAATAACGTTAGCTCAAAATACGGTAAAAACGCTCGTTCTGTGTCATTTTACATGACAAAGGTCTTTTTGTTTATAAGACCTTTGTACGGGGTTCCCCACAACATGGGCTGGACCACACCGCTGACAATGGCGTTATTTTCCTTGACGATCGGCCAAAGGCGTAGAGAAAGTGTATTCCATATCCCAAGGAAAACGAATCCAAGTATCTTGACTCACTTCCGTGATAAAAGTGTCGACTAATGGTTTACCAGCGGGTTTGGCATAAATCGTAGCAAAGTGAGCTTTTGGTAGCATTTCACGCACTTTCGCGGCCGTTCGCCCCGTATCAACAAGGTCATCCACCAGAATAAACCCCTCGCCGTCACCTTCTACGCCTTTTAATACAGTCAGCTCGCCTTGCTTCATCGCCGCGTCACCTTGTTCGTCGGCGCCGTAACTGACGACGCAAATGGTGTCGATCAAACGAATGTCCATTTCACGACACAAGATCGCCGCCGGTACCAAACCACCACGGGTAATGGCAATAATACCTTTCCATGGGCCTTGCTCAAGCAAGCGCCAAGATAACGCACGAGCATTTCTGTGTAATTCTTCCCAAGACACGGGAAAATCTTTTGAATAAGGGATCATCTTCAAGGCTCCTACACTTTCACTTTTCCCTAATGGCTTGATGCCATCAGATAAAGATAAAAGACAAAACAAAATGGGTTGGAATAGGCAAGATTAGGATTTTAGCGGTAGAGGTAGCCCGGCCGCAACAAAAGTTACCCGATCGGTCAATTTTGCTAACGCTTGATTCATCTCGCCGGCTTCATCAGCAAAACGCCTCGCCAGCGCATTCATCGGCATAATCCCCAACCCCACTTCACTGGACACCAACACCAAATCTCCTTCAAATCGCTCAACCGCCCTCAATAAGGCGAGTTTTTCTGCTGTCAATCGAGCCTCGTCTTCTAAGCACAATACATTCGTCAACCACAACGTAAAGCATTCGACGATCACCGCTTGCTCAGGCGAATTAAGAGAATCCAATACCCTGGCCAACGCCAAGGGTTCTTCGATGAGTTGCCAGTCACTCGGCCGATTGTCTTTGTGTCGGCGCACACGATCCGCCATTTCGTCATCCCACACCTGAGACGTCGCCACATAACAGACGGATTTTCCGCTGGCCGCGATCTGCTCTTGGGCAAACGCACTTTTGCCACTTCGAACCCCACCTAGCACAAGATGCTTCATGCCAGCTCACCTCTTGAATAGCCACTTCCTGCTGCGCCCTTCAACAAGCGAATCAACGCACTATTCAGAGCATCCATTTCATCCAAAGCGGGTAACGCCACCCGAATCCAGCCTTCGCCTAAACGGGTGTGAACACCCACCTGATGCAGCATTTCAAATACCTCTGCGGCGTCCTCATGACGGTCGAGGAACCAAGTGATAAACAAGGGATTCAGCACACTGTCTTGGGAATCAAAAATCGTATTCAATTTCGGCATAACCCGTTCAACAAATGCCGCTTGTCGTACTTTCAAGTCTTGCAAAGCATGAGACTGCCACGCTTGATCCGCAAACGCCAAGCACACCAAATGCAAGCTTGGCGTGGCAACAGGCCATGGCCCCAGTAAATTTTTCAGCGCTGCCTGCCATTTTGGCGCACAAAAAACGAACCCCACTCTTGCGCCCGCCAAACCAAAAAATTTTCCCACCGAGCGCATGACAAACAGGGATTCACTCAAGTCTGCCGCCTTTTGCTGGTGTAACACACTCAACTCAGGACTGGCATCAATAAAGGCTTCATCCACCACTAAACTAGCGCCCTGTTGTTCTGCATGGGCAATCAGCTGAGACAAAATCTTAGCAGGAGCAATCTCTCCAGTCGGATTGTTCGGCTGAATCACCACCGCCACCACCCATTGCTGCGTCAGTAATTCCTCTAACGCGTCGTAATAAGCAATGTCATAGCCCCATTTTTGCCAAGCAAAAGCATGTTCCTGATAACCAATACGCGGCACAAGCACCGTTTGACCCGTTAAATAACCCGATTCCCGCAACAGCGCTGGCAGAGATTCGATAATATGCTGCGAACCTGCTCCAATCGCAGTGGGGCGACGACCAAAATAACGCTCAGCCTCATCCAACAAGTCCGTTTGATCCGGCAAGTCCATCCACAAAGAGGCAGGGATCTCAGGGATCGGCCAAGGCTCTCGATTACAGGCGGAGGACAGATCCAACCAATTTAACGCGTCATTACCTACTTTACGCTGCCAATAGGCTAAATCCCCGCCATGCTTAGGTGCTGTGAGCTCAAGATTCACAAAGGGACGCTTTAAATTAACAGGCATATTACCAATCCCCATAAATACACGCTTTTATCCACTAACCAAATCGCCTCTTTTAGATGCTTAGATGACGGTGGCTCTCCTTCTCCTAGAGTCGGTCGAGTTTCTATTTTACCAAAATACGGCGCCTCACCGCCTAATTGAACCCCCAAGGCACCCGCACCAGCGGCCATAACAGGGCCGGCATTCGGGCTTTTCCAACGCGCTGAAGGACGACGAGCGCTACGAATAGCCGCCCGCCAATGACCACATGCTGCGTAGGTGTAAACTACCAATCGCACCGGCAAATAATTCAGCACATCATCAAATCGCGCGGCAAACCAGCCAAAATGCAACAAAGACTCGGTTTTGTAGCCCCACATAGCGTCTAGGGTATTGGCCAAACGGTATAACAAAGCCCCTGGAGCGCCCAACAGGACAAACCAAAAAATCGGCGCAAACACCGCATCGCTGCCATTTTCCAATACCGACTCGATGCCCGCCTTCGCAACGGCAGACTCGTCTAAATTTTGTGTATCACGACTGACGATATAACTCACCGCAAGACGCGCCTCGTCGAGTTTTTCAGCCGTCTTTTCAGCCGTCATTCCAGACGATAGTGGCACGGCGGATAATGGCGTATAAATCGCCAACGCGTGCTCCCGCAAACTCTGCCAACCAATGGCAAAATACAACACCACAATAGACAGAATCACATCCAGCAGATTGGGCAATAACCAAAATAAAGCGAACAAGATCAATAACCAAGGCAGTACGGCGATCAACCACGCCAAGACGCCAACCATACGTTGACGAGCATAAGACGTGTCTAGAGGCAATTGAATGTGCTGGCGACACAAATCCACCCAGCGACCAAACCAGATCAACGGATGCCAGCCTTTGGGTTCGCCTAACCAGCGATCCAACACCAAGGCCGCCAACACCATCAGGCTGTTCGCAGATAAAAAGTCAAAAATTGAAGTCATCATGAATATAGGTCGTTTTTCACATAACAGAACAATGAGGTAGAATTCTATCACCTTATTGATTTAAAGCGTGATGACTCTACATGCCAGCTTTTAGTTTAATGGTCCAAGGGACCACGTCCGATGCCGGAAAAAGCACCCTAGTAACGGCTTTATGCCGTTTATTTGCCCGTCGAGGCATTCAGGTCGCGCCTTTTAAACCACAAAACATGGCATTAAACAGCGCCGTCACGCAAGACGGCCATGAAATAGGCCGCGCCCAAGCGGTACAAGCCTATGCCGCAGGGCTCGAACCCCATGTGGACATGAACCCCATCTTACTCAAACCCAATACCGACGTCGGTGCTCAAGTCATCATCCAAGGCAAAGCCGTAGGAAACATGGACGCCGTGGGTTATCACCAATATAAAAGCATCGCCAAAATCGCGGCGTTAGATTCTTACTATCGCCTTGCCGATCAATACCAAGCCGTGCTGATTGAAGGCGCAGGCAGCCCGGCAGAGATCAACCTACGCGCCCGCGACATTGCCAACATGGGTTTTGCCGAGAGTATCGATTGCCCGGTTATTATTATTGCCGACATCGACAAAGGCGGCGTTTTTGCGCATCTGGTTGGCACCTTAGCGTTACTCAGTCCCAGCGAGCAGGATCGTGTTATTGGCTTTGTTATCAACCGTTTTCGGGGCGATATTAGCTTGTTGCAATCTGGCTTGGATTGGCTCGAAGAACGCACCGGCAAGCCCGTTATTGGCGTCTTACCTTATTTAAAAGGTTTTCACCTAGAGTCCGAAGACGCCGTCGCCCACAGCCCAGTAAAAACCGACGCCAACACCAAACTCAACGTCGTTATACCCATCATGCCACGCACCAGCAACCATACGGACTGGGACGCGTTACGCCTTCACCCCAATGTACAAGTCACCTTGGTTGGCGCAAACCAAACCATTCCTCCTGCCGATCTGGTTATCTTACCGGGCAGCAAAAGTGTGCAAAGTGATTTGGCATTTTTACGTCAAGAAGGCTGGGAAGCGTATTTAAATAAGCACCTGAGATACGGCGGAAAAGTCATGGGTATTTGCGGTGGCTTCCAAATGTTAGGGGAAAGCTTACTCGACCCCTATGGTTTAGAAAACCAACACGCCAACACGCAAGCGGCGGGCCTAGGTTTTATCCCCATGAGCACGGTTCTAGAAAAAGAAAAACAGCTCAAGCAACGCCAAGGTTATCTACAAATCGAAGCAAAACAAGCTCAACTCACGGGGTACGAAATTCACTCCGGCGTATCAAGCTTTTCGGCCGACACACAAATCAAGCATTTTGCGGTCTTGGAAAACGGCGAAACAGAAGGCTTTATTTCCGCAGATGGCAACATCATAGGCACCTATTTACATGGCATATTCGACCACCCAGACGCCCTACAAGCCTTGCTAAACTGGGCTGGCATCGACCAAGCCACCGCATTCGACTACGACCAATACCGCAACGCCGAAATCAACCGCCTCGCCGACAGCGTCGAACAACACATCAACATCGACACCCTGATCCAACAATGCAAAGCCTTCCCCGCAGGTCAGATGAATCGAGAAACGCAAATATAATCTGACGGTAAAAAATGAAACTTCGTGGTGGTGTTTTCGTCGGCCGGATGAGGGCGGCACGACCGTTATCCGACGTTGAACGCCGCTTTTTTTCAAGTAAGCATCTTCGTTCCTCGATTCATCCGGCCTACGGGTTGGCCTACGCCACTTCCCGTGGCGAGGCAATGCGTTTGCCTTCATAACGACGTAAAACAATCTGGAAGCGGACGATTAGAATCGCGGCTAACAAGGTTAATCCAGCGCCTAAACCAATGTAAAAACCCCGCAATGATAAGGTCTCGGCCCAAGGGCTGTAATGGGACAACCAAAAGCCAAACGGGATACTTAAGCCAAACAAAGACACAGCAAAGGCGATCATGGTTGAGCGCGTATCACGGAAGCCTCGTAGCGCTCCGGTGAACACGGTTTGCAACATATCGGGAAATTGGTAACAAGACGAGATCAATAAAATACTCGCCGCCAACGCCACGACTTCAGCATTGTTGCTGTAAATGTACGGGATCTGATCATGAAACAGCTGTGTAATGGTAAAACAGATGCCCACGTATAAAAGCCCCAGCCAGACAATCACTCGAATACGCTTTCTAACGCCATCAACGCCTTCTTTCGACATGGCTTTTGCCACTACAATCGCCGTCACTGCGCTCATTGCCATCATGGGCGTAAACAAGAAAGACGTGTAAGACATCACAATCTGGCCGCCGCCTAACGCCAAATCGCCAAACGACGAAATCAGCCAAGTCATCGACGAAAACAGCCCCACTTCAAACGCAAAAGCAAAGCCCGCTGGCGCGCCAACGTTCAACAAAATGCCAAACTTACGCGTATAGCGCCACACCAAGCGGGTAAATAAGGGCGCTTTATTAATAAAACGGTCATACACAAAAAACAAGGTCACCGCCAAATACAAAGACAAGGCAGACGCCAGCGCCGCGCCTTTAGCGCCCATTTCAGGAAAGCCGAAATGGCCAAAAATCAACACATAGTTGAATAACACATTCAACACTATCCCCAAGCTGGCGACAAACAACGGAAAGCCTGGGCGCCCCGCCGCTTCAAATAAATTCTTGTACGCCGTCATCAGTGCCAACATAGGTAACGCTGGCGCAAAAATATACAAATACGCAATAGAAACCTGTCTTGTTTCCTCTTCTGTTGCCATAAGTCCAGCAAAATACGGCAAGAGAGTAACCGCGACCAAACTTGCCAACACCCCAAGCACAACCGACAAGCCAATGGCTTGTGACATATAAAGATTCACCAGTTTAGGTTGTCGACCATGTAAATGCCGCGTTACCAAGGGCGTAATACCAAACGTCAGTCCAATCAAAAAACACCCTACTGGCAACCATAAACTCGACGCCAAACCCACCGCGGCCAAATGCAAGGCACTGTAATGCCCCAACATAATGGTATCCACCACGCTAATCGACAACTCCAGTGTCATCGTCAACACCATAGGAAACAACAAATGCAACACTTCTTTCAACACAGGAAAACGCTTAATCACACATCACCACCGACTATCCATAGAAAAACGCGCCATGCCTTTTATTAGCAAGCACTCGCACCATCACGGCCGTTACCAATAACCTTGCACCAGCCCAATAAAAACAAACACGCCAATCACCTTAAAAATCGACGGTCGTTTGTATTTCAGCCACACAAAACCGGCCACAACAAAAATAACATCCCCTATACTGACCAAACTTGATGTCGCAATGGGATGATACAAGGCCGCTATCAATATACCGACCACGGCGGCATTTAAGCTGCCAACGACACCGCGGCATCGTACATTGCTCGACAAACGCTGCCAGACATTCTGCGCACCTAACATCAACAATAAGCCGGACAAAAACACCGCCACCGTAGCCACGCCAGCCCAAAGCCAGATGTTTCCACCTTGTGGTGCCGCCGAAGCTCCCAGAAAACTGGCCATGGTGAACATAGGACCGGGCACCGCTTGTGCCGCCGCGTAGCCGACCAGCAAGTTGGCATCCGACACACGATCGGAAACAAAAGCCGACAGCATAGGCAACACCACATGCCCACCGCCAAACACTAAAGCCCCCGCTTGATAAAATTCAGCAAACAAACCACTAAGCCCAGTATCCAATACAAAACTGAGCAAAAACAAAGCCCCCGCAAGCAGCACAAAGAACCCGGCAAATCTCACCTTAGGCAAAGGATCATCGTGACTCGTTGTCGAAGCGGATAGAAAAAAGCCCACACAAGCCGCAATGCACAACACCACTAAACTGGCAAAAGCCAATGGAAAAACAATCAGAAAAGCCGCACTCAATAGCGCCATCAACGCCATTGTTTTGCGCTGGCAAAACGACCGCCACATGCTGACACACGCATCCGCTACCACCACCACAGCGAGTAATTTTAACGCCTGTACCACGCCATCAAAAACGCCATTGCCTTGCCAGTAATGCCCAAATTGCACCAATAACACCATGACCACAAAAGACGGCAAGGTAAAACCAACAAACGCGGCCAGACCGCCCATCCATCCTGCACGATGATAACCCAACGCAAAACCCACTTGGCTCGAACCAGGCCCTGGTACAATCTGGCTCAACGCTACCCATTGCGCATATTGAGCGTCACTCGCCCATTGTTTGCGCTTAATAAAAGTCTGATTAAAGTAACCAAGATGGGCGGCAGGCCCACCAAAGCTGGTAAAACCCAACAGGAAAAAGGCGATAAACACCTCAAAGACACGATTGAAGTAGGGGCGTTGTTGGTCTGACATAAAACAAAAGTCTCAAATTAATTAATCTGTTCTAAGATACTTCTGACAGGCGCGGGTAAGCCTAGCGCCATCGCATCTTGCGGGCTAAACCACTGGTATTTATCGCCTTCCATCACGCCATTCACTGCAGCGACCTGAATCTGGCTGGGCACAATATCCAAATGATAATGGCTAAAAGTATGTCGAAAAGGTGACAGGGGAATGACGCGTTTTACTTGGGTCGCAAAACGCTGCTCGGTGTGAAGCACGATGGATTCGTCCAATGCCAGTTCCGGTAGGCTCCATAATCCCCCCCAAATCCCCGTCGACGGGCGTTTCTCCAACAACAGCTGCCCTTGGAGATTCACCAACACCAACAGCTGAATACTCTTCTCTGGCTTGGCGGCTTTTTTGGGCTTTCGAATAGGAAACTGAGTTGGATCTTGCGTACGTCGAGCTTGGCAATCTGCCTGTAAAGGACACAATAAACATTGCGGTTTGGAACGAGTACACAGCGTGGCGCCCAAATCCATCATGGCTTGAGTATAATCGCCACAGCGCTCGCTCGGCATATAATATTCGGCTAAGTCCCACATGGCCTGTTCGGTTTTTTTATCACCGGGCCACGTTGGCACCGCATGAAAGCGCGCCAACACCCGCTTCACGTTGCCATCTAGAATCGCGGCTTGCACACCGCGCGAAATCGATAAAATCGCCGCCGCGGTTGAACGCCCAATCCCTGATAATTCACACACACCTTCAACGGTTTGCGGAAACTCACTGTCGAATTCATCCACCAGCCGTTGCGCCGCTTTGTGCATATTACGCGCCCGAGCGTAATAGCCTAAGCCACTCCAATGCGCCAACACCTCATCCTGATCTGCCGCCGCTAACGCCTCAACGCTTGGAAACGACGCCATAAATTTATGATAATAAGGAATCACTGTCGTCACTTGCGTTTGCTGCAGCATGATTTCCGAAATCCAAACACGATAAGGCGTTTTATCGTCTTGCCAAGGCAAACTTTTACGCCCGTGCTCATCAAACCACGCTAAAACACGGGGCGCAAAATTCTCAACTGGTTGCATGTATCTCTCACATTAAAACAAGCTTTTTAGCTTATCTTTCAACTTCTCTTTTAGTCGTTCTTCCTCTGCTTGACGCTTCTCTTCCAGCTCTGCTTTTAATCGAGCTTTTTCGGCCTCAGCTTTGGTTTTTAGACGCGCTTTTTCGGCCTCTAGTTTTTCGGTAAGACGGGCTTTTTCTTCGGCCGCTTTTTGCGCCAACTCATCTTTCGCCAAATCGGCAAACAACTGCCCAAAGCCTTTTATGTCTGGGCGACACAGCCCCGCTGGGTCATCGCTAAACTGCCCTTTACAAACAATAGGAAACGCCAACTTAATCACTTTTTCATTCACTCGACAGGCATTATCCAATGCGCTGCCCGCAATACCGACATTGGCTTGATAATCCAAAGAAGAGTCTGGCAATGACACCACGCCATTACCTGTTACCTGAATGCCCGCGGAGTTGATTTGCAAACCCGGTGTCGACACTTGGCCATTGACGATATAAGCCGGAAAGCGCAAGGTCTCAAACGGTGTATCAGGGCCAAATTGCTTTTCATCGATGCTCTCCTTACGAATCGCAGCAATGCCTTCGCAGACGGTTTTTGTCAGGTTGGTCCCCACTAAAGCGCCATTTTTTACTTCAATTAACAAGTCGCCTTGCAATCCTGACATAAGATCGTCAATTCGATTGCCACTGGTTTTGAGTTCGCCGTTTAGAAACGTTGCCCCAGCCACTTTATCCATGTCCATAAAATCCACCAATAAAGGCTGGATTTGTAGCGCACTAACTGTCGGCGTTAGGCTCAACACTGGCGTTTTACCCCGAACATCTAAACGCACATTCGATGACACCGTGCCCTTGTACAATTCTGCCTGCAAAGGTGAAACCAAAACCAAACCATTCGCCTGCGTGGAATCAAATTCTACTTTGTCAATTTTTAATTTTTTAACGATGATATTTTCAAACAGTATGCCCACATGGCCATTCAAACTGCGAATCAATTCGACGGGGATTAACTCACCCGCAGCGGTCTCAGCGGTCTCAGCTCCCTCAACGCCCCCTTCTTGCGGCGCACTCGACACGGCCTCGCCCTGATTATCGACAGGCTCAACGGGCGTCGGCAGGTAGCGATCTAGGTTTAAATTCGCCCCCGCCACATTGACATCCCAACGCAGCGGCGATAACGCCACCTCGGCATTCGCTTCGATGCTGGTATCATCCAAAATAATCGATATAGGCTGCGCCGTAATCGAATTCAAACTGCCTTCAAGGGTGACATTGGCCATCAGCTTAGTCAGTGCCGTGTCGTCAGACATATCGGGCAGCGGCAGCTTTAAGCGTGTCATTAAGTAACGTGGATTAAATTCGCCTAGCGACACTACGGCAGAAAACTGTGGCTCGCTCAACACCTGATAAGCCTGAATTTTGGCGTCTATGTTCACCCCAAGCACACTTAACGCCAAGCCTTCTATCAAGACATTTTCTTGTGGTAAATCAACATCAAGCGTCATCGCGCTCAACTTCGCGCTGAGTGGACTGGTTGGCAAGGCCTCACCTTCAAGCTCTGTTGATACAACCAGCGAATCCAGCGATAAAGATTCTCGCTCCGGAAATACCGTCAGGTTGGCATTCAATGTGGCTTTCGCACTCATAGGCGACTGACCTTGCAAATCGCTCTGGGTCACAGCGATGTCCATCACCATAGGCCAGGCTTTATCCCATTGCACATCGTTTAGTTGTACATTTAGCGTGGCGTTAATAAGCTGTTTGGCTTGCTCATCGCGGTATTGCACTTGGGCGTTTTCAATGCGTAATTCGTCTAACTGAATATCGGGTAATTTGACTTTTCCAGTCGCGTTATTGGTGGCCGTATCAGCAACCGCGCTGGCGGTCGTATCTGAAGTGGCTGCAGGAGCACTTGGCGCATTGGCCGAACCGGCTTCAGACGTCTCGCTAGGCAAGTCGAGCTGCCAATTGCCTTGGCCTTGGGCATCTTTATTTAAGCTGGCTTTTAAATTCACCAAATTGACTTTATTGACCTGAATTTTCTGTTCCAACAATGGCAAGATCGCCAGACCAAATTCAGCGCGATCAAATTGCACTATTTCAGCGTCGGTACCGAGCGCCACGCCAATATTTTCTAGGCTAAGACCTAACCAAGGAAAAAACGACCAGCTAATATCGCCGTCTAAACGCAAACTAACATTGGCTTTTTCTAGCGCCACGCTTTTTAGTTCGTCTTTAAAATCATTAGGGTTGACGAACAACATAACGTACGCCAACAAAAGAACAACAATGGCCAACAAGCCCGCCACCAACAATGAAAGTCGCTTTACCCAAACCATGACAGACTCCTTAATAAATTGACGCCACCCATCTCCCCCGTTAGCAGGAAAGAACATCAAGTTCTCCCCTTTAGCAGGGAAGAGCTAGAGTGGGGTTACTATTCCAAAAATATCACCCTATCATAGCATTCGAAGTAAGCATTTATCGACGCAATAGCAACAACTCATCAAAAAACACCCAGACAAAGCATAGAAGCAAAAGAGCCGACGTTCTATAATGGGCAACTTATGTCATGCTCTTAATTATACAAAAAAGTGGCGACCCTTCGTCACAATCACGGTGGAGAAACCAATCAATGTCCGATCGCATTGCCAGTGTCGAGCGCAATACACTTGAAACTCAGATCAAGGTGTCGATTAACTTAGACGGTACCGGTAAATTCAACTGCGTCACAGGCGTCCCTTTTCTTGACCACATGCTTGAGCAAGTCGCCCGCCATGGACTAATTGACTTAGACATCCATGCCGTTGGCGATCTGCACATTGACGCTCACCATACCGTCGAAGATTTGGGCATCACCCTAGGTCAAGCGTTTGAAATTGCCGTAGGCGATAAAAAAGGCATCAAACGTTACGGTCATGCTTATGTTCCGTTAGACGAAGCCTTGTCGCGTGTGGTTATCGATTTTTCAGGCCGCCCAGGCCTAGAAATGCACGTACCTTTTACCCGTGCTTCCGTGGGCGGCTTTGATGTGGATTTATTCTCCGAGTTCTTCCACGGTTTTATCAATCACGCCAAAGTCACCCTGCACCTAGACAACCTGCGTGGTAAAAACACCCACCACCAAGCGGAAACCATTTTCAAAGCCTTCGGTCGTGCATTGCGCATGGCATTAGAAGCTGACGAACGCATGGCGGGGCAAATGCCTTCCACTAAAGGCTCTTTGTAGGATTCTCTTAGCATGAACAATAAGAGTGTGGACAATAAGAGTATGAGTGAGATGAAAAAATCCACCGTCGCTGTGATCGACTATGGCATGGGCAACCTTCACTCGGTTGCCAAAGCCCTTGAACACGTGGCGGATGAAAACACCTCAGTGGTGGTAACCAGCGATCCCGCGGTGATTGAAGCAGCGGATCGAGTATTGCTGCCCGGCGTTGGCGCGATTCGTGATTGCATCGGCGAAATGCACAATGCAGGACTGGTTCCGAGTATTCGTAAAGCCATGGCGGAAAAACCTTTTCTGGCCATTTGCGTGGGCATTCAATCTTTGATGTCCCACAGCGAAGAAAACGGCGGTGTCGATTGTTTAAATCATTTTCAAGGCAACGCCCTGTTCTTTGGCGAAACCCACACAGACCATGACGGCAGCAAGCTAAAAGTGCCACACATGGGCTGGAATCAGGTTACACAAACGATCAACCACCCGCTTTGGGCGGGCATTCCAGACAACGCGCGCTTTTACTTTGTGCACAGCTTTTATGTGGTGCCTGAAAACAAAAGTGAAGTCGCGGGCACCTGTGACTATGGTCTGGAGTTCTGTGTTGCCCTTGCTCGAAACAATGTCTTCGCGGTGCAGTTTCACCCAGAAAAAAGCCATAAAGACGGCCTTCAGCTTTATAAAAACTTCCTTCACTGGGATGGCAAGCCATAACAGCGTACATGCAAACAATAGCCATGCTAAAAAACAGACATTAGGAGCCATTTCATGGGCTTAGCAAAACGTATTATTCCTTGCCTTGATGTAGACAATGGCCGCGTAGTCAAAGGCGTTCAATTCGTCGACATTCGTGACGCCGGCGACCCAGTGGAAGTGGCCAAACGCTACAACGAACAAGGCGCGGATGAGATTACCTTTCTCGACATCACCGCCAGTTCTGATGACCGCGCAACCACCGTTCACATGGTTGAAGCCATTGCCAGCCAAGTGTTTATTCCTCTGACCGTTGGCGGCGGCATTCGCACCTGCGAAGACATTCGTCGCATGCTCAACGCCGGTGCAGACAAAGTCGGCATCAACACCGCCGCGGTATTCAATCCAGAATTTGTTCGTGAAGCCGCACAACGCTTTGGCTCGCAATGTATCGTTGTCGCCATTGATGCGAAAAAAGTCAGCGCCGCAGGCGAGCCAGACAAGTGGGAAATATTCACCCATGGCGGCCGCAAACCAACCGGGCTAGACGCGGTGGAATGGGCGAAAAAAATGGTCGCATACGGCGCAGGGGAAATTCTCCTCACCAGCATGGACAGAGACGGCACGAAAAATGGCTTTGATCTGGGCGTAACGCGTGCCATCAGTGAAGCGGTTCACGTTCCAGTCATCGCCTCTGGCGGCGTTGGCAACCTAGATCACCTTGTTGATGGCGTTATCAAAGGCAAAGCCGATGCGGTGCTAGCAGCGAGTATTTTCCATTTTGGCGAATACAGCATTCAACAAGCCAAACAACGCATGATCGATGCAGGCATAGAAATGCGCTTGTAGGCGCTGTCAGCGAAAGTTGGATAAGCCTTGTAGGCCTGATGAGGGAGGTACGACCGTTATCAGGCGTTGAAGCACGCGGAAGGCAGGCGTGTGACGTTATTTAGCCGACAATGGGTTGATTACATTGTTTTTGTAGGTCGCGGCTTTAGCCCGACAATGGGTTGATTTACATTGTTTTTGTAGGTCGCGGCTTTAGCCCGACAATGGGTTGATTTACATTGTTTTTGTAGGTCGCGGCTTTAGCCCGACAAGGCGTAATTTGTCGGCATACTCTTTTTAAGGGCAAAACAGGACAGAATTCATCTCACGATCAATCAAAATCGACGCAGCAAAATACACTAGCGAATTTAGAAAAGACATTTAGTCACATAAAGACAATGCAGATTGAACATTTTGAATGGGTAATCGAAAAGAAACCAGAAGAGAAAATGGTGGGTCGTACTGGATTCGAACCAGTGACCAATTGATTAAAAGTCAACTGCTCTACCAACTGAGCTAACGACCCGCTCATAATTTTTTGCTTAGCAACCTAATGGTCGGAGTAGAGAGATTCGAACTCCCGACATCCTGCTCCCAAAGCAGGCGCGCTACCAGACTGCGCTATACTCCGATGGCTCCTCGAACTGGACTCGAACCAGTGACCCAATGATTAACAGTCATTTGCTCTACCAACTGAGCTATCGAGGAATGAATCAGGCTGTGCAGAATTTATGTGATAGTTGGTGGGTCGTACTGGATTCGAACCAGTGACCAATTGATTAAAAGTCAACTGCTCTACCAACTGAGCTAACGACCCAACTATCAGAAGTAATGGGGTGGACGATGGGGCTCGAACCCACGACCGATGGAATCACAATCCATAGCTCTACCGACTGAGCTACGCCCACCATTACAAAAGAGGCGATAAAATTAATGGTCGGAGTAGAGGGATTCGAACCCCCGACATCCTGCTCCCAAAGCAGGCGCGCTACCAGACTGCGCTATACTCCGATGGCTCCTCGAACTGGACTCGAACCAGTGACCCAATGATTAACAGTCATTTGCTCTACCAACTGAGCTATCGAGGAACTAATTTTATCTTTGCTGCAACACACTTCCCGAAGGAAGATGGCGGAGGAGGAGAGATTCGAACTCTCGGTAGGCTATTAACCTACGCCAGTTTTCAAGACTGGTGCATTAAACCGCTCTGCCACCCCTCCGTTGCGAGCGAGGTGTATAATACTGATTTGAAATTTCAGTGCAACATTTTTTTAAAAAAAACGTTAACTTTTTTCACTTACATAGCCTTGATCGGGGGAAGAGCGGATCCACACATGGGAATACCAGTAATACTGCGCACCGGTATTGTCTGGCATAGTGCAGTTAATTCGCCCTCGGCCCACATTGAAAGGCTTCTCTGCCATCGCCACCACCTCAGTGTCCGAAACCCAGTCCAGCTTAGCTTTGCCTTGGCCTGCCACATAACACGCCAAGTCTTTAAAGCGATACTTGCCTTCCTTAAACGTTAGACGCACAGAGACAGGTTGATCGCCAGCATAGTCACCACCGTTCTTTTCTTTTAGCAACGGCATGGGTTTGGCGTTCAACTTGGTTTTTAAGGTCGACAAATTGGCGTAGACACCAGAAGCGGGAAAACGAGGCAGATTTTCAAAGTCAGAATCCGCGCTCACCACGCCAGATTGTTGGCCAAACGCCATAATCCCTCGGTCTTTCATCATGGTACGAATTTGGCGATCGGACTCGCCATAGGGGTAAGCCAGCATTTTTGGCGATTCCCCAAGGTGTTTGATCAAGAGCGCTTCTACTGTATCCACTTCCTGCACCATTCGCGCGAACCAAACCTCGTCCGTTTCGCCCGCTTCCTTGCGCAGCATATAAGGATGATTAATTGTATGGTTGGCAAACACACCACCAGCGGCTTGCATCTCTTGCATTTGCTCCCAGGTTAAAAAGCTCCGACTTTTACGCTCAACTGGATAAGTATTAATAAACACGGTAAAAGGAAAATCACGTGCCTTTAAGATAGGAAACCCGGCTTGATAGATATTGCGGTAGGCGTCATCGAAGGTAATCGCGACGGCTTTTTCAGGCAGCGCCTTATTGGCCTTTAAATCGTCTAACGCCGATTTAAGATCAACCACCTGAAAACCTGCGCTGACTAAATAATCCATGTGTTCAGTAAATTGCGCTGGCGTCACGGAGGTGGACTTTGGCGAGCTTTCACTCACATGGTGATATTGCAAAATAGGTAAATAATCTTGCGCCTGTAACGCCATGCTAGCGCTTAATGCGCCTAACAAAAGACTAGAACGAACCGTTGATAACATGTCTTTTCCTCTTTTCATCATCAGTGTACTCAATCCATACATAGGATTTGAGCACGCAATATTTGCACTCATTCTACGGCCGAACGCCGATGATGACCAGCCGCGCAAAAAGCAAAACTGTTATGCCCATTTTACTATGTCACTGCATCTACTCATATTCTGGCCACCCTCCTACACTCAATCTATAGAAAAGAATCACAGCACAGAGAGAACCAAAACATAACAAGAACACCAAACAAAACACCACAGAGGAAGCATCATGAGCAAATCGGCTTTTTACAACCGTCTACAACACCAACTCGACAGCCTCAAACAAGAAGGCCTTTACAAACAAGAGCGCCCTCTTATTACGCCGCAAGCCAGCCAAATTCGCACCGCCGACAACAGCCCGCTCATCAACCTGTGTGCTAATAATTACCTTGGCCTCGCCAACGACAAGCACGTCACTCAAGCCGCCCATGACGCTCTGGACAAATACGGCTACGGCATGGCCTCGGTACGATTTATTTGTGGCACCCAAAGCATCCACACCGAACTCGAAAAAAGCCTCAGCGCGTTTTTACAAATGGAAGACACCATCTTGTATTCCTCCTGCTTCGACGCCAATGGCGGTTTATTCGAAACCCTACTAGACAAAGACGACGCGGTGATCAGTGACGCCTTAAACCACGCCAGCATTATTGACGGCATCCGTTTGTGCAAAGCCAAACGCTATCGCTATGCCAACAACGACATGCAAGCGCTAGAAGCCTGCCTCCAACAAGCCGACAAAGATGGCGCAAAAACCAAACTGATTGTCACCGATGGCGTGTTTTCCATGGATGGCATTATTGCTGACCTAGCATCCATTTGTGACCTTGCCGATCAATACGATGCACTGGTCATGGTAGACGATTCCCACGCCGTCGGATTTCTCGGCGAACAGGGCCGTGGTAGCCACGAATATTGCGGCGTACTAGGCCGCATCGACATTATCACCGGCACCTTGGGTAAAGCGCTTGGCGGCGCGTCCGGTGGCTACACCAGCGCGTCTAAAAGCATTGTCGATTGGTTACGCCAACGCTCCCGCCCTTACTTATTTTCCAACTCACTCGCGCCAGTGATTGTCGCCACCAGCTTGAGCATTATCGAATCGCTCAAAACCGGCGCTGCGGCGCGCCAGCAGCTAAAAGCCAACAGTCAGTATTTTCGCACCAAGATGAGTGCCTTAGGCTTTCATCTTGTCGCTGGCGATCACCCCATCATTGCTGTTATTTTAGGTGACGCCAAACTCGCACAAGAGATGGCAAACAGGCTCTACAAAGAAGGCATTTTTGTGACCGGCTTTGCTTACCCTGTGGTACCAATGGGGAAAGCCCGAATTCGCACCCAAATGTCCGCATCACTGACCACAGAACAGCTTGATCACGCCATTGCCGCGTTCGCAAAAACGGGCCGTGAACTGGGCATCATCAAAGGAGAGGGACAATGAAAACACTGTCAAAGTTGCACGCTAAAACAGGCATTTGGATGACCGACATTGACCACCCAGAATGCGGCCATAACGACGTGATTATCAAAATTCGCAAAACCGCCATTTGCGGCACCGACATGCACATCTATCAATGGGACGATTGGGCGCAAAACACCATTCCGGTTCCCATGACAGTGGGGCATGAATTTGTTGGCGAAATAGTCGAAATCGGCCCTGAAGTCAGCGGCTTTAATATTGGCGATCGGGTGTCAGGAGAAGGCCACATTACCTGTGGGCACTGCCGAAACTGCCGCGCTGGACGTCGCCATTTATGTCGAACCACTCAAGGCGTTGGCGTGAACCGCAGTGGCGCATTTGCAGAATACTTGGTGATTCCCGCCAGCAACGCCTTCAAAATCCCAGACAATATTAGCGACGACATGGCCGCCATCATGGACCCATTTGGCAATGCCACCCACACCGCCCTATCGTTTGATTTAATCGGCGAAGATGTCTTGATCACTGGCGCAGGCCCGATTGGCGCCATGGCCGCCGCGATTGCCAAACACGTCGGCGCACGCAATGTGGTGATTACCGATGTCAACGACTTCCGTCTCGATCTGGCGAAAAAAATGGGCGCCACCCGAACCGTCAATGTCAGCCGAGAATCGTTAAAAGACGTCATGGCAGAACTCGACATGCATGAAGGGTTTGATGTCGGCTTAGAAATGTCTGGCAACGACATGGCTTTCCGCTCCATGTTGGAATGCATGAACCATGGCGGGAAAATCGCCTTACTCGGTATTCCTAGCAAAAACACGCTGATAGATTGGAACCAAGTGATCTTTAAAGGCCTAATCATCAAAGGCATTTATGGCCGTGAAATGTACGAAACTTGGTACAAAATGGTCGCTATGCTGCAATCAGGCTTAGACATCAGCCCAATTATTACCCACCATTTTCATATTGACGACTTCCAACAGGGGTTTGACACCATGGGCTCGGGTAAATCGGGCAAAGTCATTCTGGATTGGCAATGAATAACCCCGCCCCAAGGGGCGAGGTATCAGCGTGTCATTCGAACAATGCTAAACGTTGTTCATACATCATTTTCGAACTCCCCGTCATTCCCTCGAAGGAGGGTGTCGTTAAAGGCTGTCAGCGAAGATTGGGTAAGTTTTGTAGGCCTGATAAGGGAGGTACGACCGTAATCAGGCGTGTAACGTTATTCAGCCTGCAAATGGTTGATTTATATAGGGTTTTGTAGGTCGTGGCTTTAGCCCGACAAGACGAGATTTGTCGTGGCGAGTTTTTTGTCGGCATAAATGCGCGACCAAGATCGACGTAAGTCGTTTTGCGACAGCCTCGAAGGCGGGAATGACAAAGCTGAATTTTAGCTATTTACGCAGCAAGCTGCGGGGAATTTACCCTAAGAAATTAAATTCCTCTACGTTCTTGCGTCTAGTTCTTGCGTCTACTCTACGTTCTTGCGTCTAGTTCTTGCGTCTAGAGAGTGATCGCGTTAGCGTCATTCTTTTAGACGTAAACAGAGCCGCAACATGTTAGAAATTGGCACCCAAACTCATCCTCGCCCACATCAAGCAGCGCTATACATTTTGCTGTACCGCAACCAAGTCTTGATTGAAGCGGACAATCAGTTCCTCATTCCTTTTACCCACTTCCAACCGAACGCCAACATGAGCGCCGTCTATTGCGGCCAATGGCACGGTCAGGATATTTTCGTCTGTCGTTTTGAAGCCATCCCCAAAGGCTTTACCGAAACCGGCTTACGCGAGTTACTCTTCTTACAAGACCAAGATCACTACCTCCTATTAAGCCGCGCCCACCAGCTAGCAACGTGGGACAGAGACCATCAATTCTGCGGCCGCTGCGGCACCCCAATGGAAGGAAAACACGCCAAAGAACACGCCAAAATGTGCTCATCTTGCAACCTACGCCATTACCCCCGCATATCGCCTTGTATTATCGTCTCCATTCGTAAAGGCGAGCAGATTTTATTAGCACGTGGCCCACAAGCCCCAAAAGGCCGCTACAGTAATCTGGCCGGATTTGTTGAAGCAGGCGAAACTCTCGAACAAGCCGTTGCCCGCGAAGTAAGAGAAGAAGTTGGCATCGAAATCACCAACATCCGCTACGTCAGCAGCCAGCCTTGGTCGTTTCCTCACCAACTCATGACCGGCTTTTTTGCCGATTATCTCAGTGGCGACATCACCCCAGCTCCAGGTGAAATAGAAGAAGCCGCGTGGTGGCCAATCGACGCCTTACCCTCGATTCCAAACGCCGCCACTATTTCTGGGCAAATCATCCTGCAACATGTGGAGCATATTAAACAATCGCAATCGCGTAGCACCTAAACAGTCCAAGCAGCCCTAAACAGTCAAGCAGCCCTAAACACACTGACACTCTTAAACACAGTGGCTTTCTAACCAAATCGTCAACAATGACTCGAAAGCCACTTTCGTCCGCCTTTCTCAGATATAGGCTAGAAATCCTGCGTCAAATACCTATACTAGCCATCGAATTGCAACCAGCACCATCGCCATTTATCCCCCCTAAAAAAAAGAAATGAGAACCCTGTGGACGCATTATTACGCTCAATCGAAGAAAAAGTTCGCCCTCTAATTGGCTTAGGCAAAGTCGCCGATTACATTCCGGCATTGGCCAGTGTCGACCCCAATCAATTTGGTATCGCGATCTACAGCAATAACGGCGAGCTTTACCATGCGGGAGAAGCCTATAACGATTTTTCCATTCAGAGTATCTCAAAGGTGTTTAGCTTAACGCTGGCCATCAAACACTATGGCGAAGACATGTGGCAACGGGTTGGCCGTGAGCCTTCTGGCAATCCGTTTAATTCTCTCGTGCAGCTGGAATACGAGGCGGGCGTGCCGCGCAACCCCTTCATCAACGCTGGCGCACTGGTGATCAGCGACATGAACCAATCACGCTTTGCATCGCCTCATTACGCTATGCGAGAGTTCATTCGCCGTTTGGCCGACAACCCATCGTTGCGTTCCGATAAGGTGGTGGCGGATTCCGAGTACGAATTTCGCTCCCGTAACGCGTCAATGGCGTATCTGATGAAAGCATTTGGCAACTTCAACAACGACGTCGAAGCCGTGTTGCACAGCTACTTTAATAACTGCGCCATGCGGATGAACTGCGTCGACCTTGCCAAAGCCTTTAGCTTTTTGGCCAATAAAGGCTTCTGTCGACATACTGGTGAACAAATACTAACGCCCAGAGAAACCACTCAAGTCAATGGCTTACTCGCCACCAGCGGCCTCTATGACGAAGCTGGCAACTTTGCTTACCATGTTGGTTTACCAGGGAAAAGTGGTGTTGGCGGCGGCATTGTTGCGATTGTGCCAAATCGTTTTTCCGTGTGTGTCTGGTCGCCAGAATTGAATAAATCCGGCAATTCGCTCGCCGGTATGACCGCACTAGAAGCCTTATCCGAAAGTATTGGCTGGTCCGTGTTTGGCTAGAGGTTTGGCTAGATGCTTCAGCCATTAAGCAGACTAAAAACAGAAAAGGGCTTCACGAGAAGCCCTTTTTTATTATCGCTGTTTTAAACACAGTATTGGCAAGCGCAGTAGCCATAATCGCTTAGTTGATTATCACCTTATTAATTAGTCGGTGATCACTTTATAACAAGGCACATACGCACTGCCCGGCAATTTCATGCGCTGCTGACGCACAAACGCTTGCAAGAGTGAATCCAACTTCGCCAACAAGGCTTTGTCACCGTGAATTTCAAACGGCCCAAATTCCTTGATATACGCCACGCCCTGCGCTTTCACATTCCCCGCCACAATAGACGAAAAAGCACGACGCAAATCTGCCGCCAGCAAATGTGTGTCTTGATTAAAATGCAGGTTTAACCCACGCACATTGTCATGGGTTGGCTCGAACGGGTGTTGAAACTCTTCTGGAATGTGCAATTTCCAATTGTAATAAAACGCATCTTGATGAGTCTTACGGTATTGGCGCACTTCTTCCATACCTTGCTTAATCGTACGCGCCACTTCCACTTCATCTTCAATAATAATGCGATACTTATTTTGCGCTTCACTTCCTAACACATCACCAATAAAAGCGTGAATTTGCTCAAAATACTCCGCACTCTCTTTTGGCCCAGTAAACACCAAAGGAAACGGCACATCGGCATTTTTCGGGTGCAATAAAATCCCTAAAATATAAAGAATTTCTTCAGCGGTTCCGGCGCCACCAGGAAACACCACAATGCCATGACCAGCACGCACAAACGCCTCGAGGCGCTTTTCGATGTCCGGCATAATGACCAGCTGATTAACGATCGGATTAGGCGATTCAGCGGCAATAATGCCCGGTTCGGTCAAACCTAAATACACACCATTTTTAATCCGTTGCTTAGCATGAGCAATGGCAGCGCCTTTCATTGGCCCTTTCATCGCGCCGGGCCCACAACCCGTACAAATATTCAACTCACGCAAGCCCAACTCATGCCCCACGCGTTTGGTATAATCGTACTCATGACGCGCAATCGAATGGCCACCCCAACACACCACCACGTCTGGACTTTGGGCACGGCGAAACACATTGGCATTACGCAACAATTCAAACACCACATTGGTCAATTTGTCTGAACTGGCGTTTTCCAAACCACGTGCAAGCAGGTATTCGTGCTGGGTAAAAATAATGTCACGCAATACACTAAACAACATCTCCCGCACACTGCTAATCATCTTGCCATCTACAAAGGCACTGCTTGGAGCATTTTTCAACTGCAACTTCACACCGCGCTCTTGTTGCACGATGCGAATTTCAAAATCTTTAAACTCTTCCATGGCCGCCTGTGGATCATCAGAATCACTGCCACAGTTCAAAATTGCCAACGCACAACGATGAAATAAGTCATGCAGTGGACCAGATTCTTCTGACAGACGAGAAATCTCATCTTGAGATAACATCTCTAACGAACCTTTCGGTGCGACTAACGCATCAACGCGATCTTCATACCGCATGATCGCCCTCCTTACTACTGGGTGATTGTCTTTTAATACAGCGCAACAGACACTGCGACTAAAAACATAGTGGTCTTGCAGGCTGCTTTTATCAAGCTTTTACGACAAACTTATTAAAAATAGTCAGAAGAAAATCAACTATTTAGCCTCGTATTTCAAAGGCCCGACTTAGCGACAACGCTGGCGCGTAATGACTGATAATAATGGGATTTCATTTCAATTAAACGACTGTAAGTGCGACGAAATTCAAACAGCAAAGCACCATTTACATACAAATTGTCCAAAGGCACGTCAGCGCTCAATAACAAAACCACCTGATGGTCATAACATTCGTCCACCAGACTAATAAAACGCCGCACCGCATCATCGTTCAGTCCCAACGAAACCGCACGCTCGCCCGTTTGCCCAGAGCCAATCGCGCCGTCTTCTGTGCCACGCGCCTTAATATGCTCAAATGGCTCGCTGCTCAGCTCAGGAATGCCCGTTACCATGATAAAGGGATAAGTTTGTGCCAACTCAATGTAATCCAAGGAAGACCTAGGCCCGTCACACAAGGCATAAAAATCAAACCAAGCAATATTGTCCGCCGACGCAATCACCTTAATCGCACGACGACAAACCTGTAGCGGCCGCTGATGTTTATCGCCTTGTGCAAGCTGCGTAAACAACACCAACATAGCCTGCTCCTGCGTCACAAAATAAATCGCCGAGCCGCCCGTATGGCGCAATCTATGGTCTTCCTCTCCCGCAAGATGAACACAGGCCAAATGCGCTTCTAACAGCGCAATCGTCGGCGCAAAACGGGCTTTTTGTAATTGATTTTGAAAAAGATTTTCCACCGCAATGTTTGACGTTGCCACCAGCACCACACCTTCCTCAAACAAGGCTTCAACCAAGCCGCCCAACAACATAGCATCGCCAATGTCTGAGACAAAAAACTCATCAAAACACAACACACGACACTCCGCCGCCAAACGTTTCGCAATGCCTTTTAACGGATTTTTTTGACCAAAGGCAAGGTTCAACTCGCGATGCAAACGCGCCATAAAATGATGAAAATGCAACCGCAACCCCATACCAGCAGGCAAACAGTCATAAAACAAATCCATCAAAAACGTCTTACCACGTCCCACATCCCCCCAAAGATACACCCCTTGGATTGGTGACGACTGAGGCAATAACGATGGAAACAATAACGACTGATGAACCCGCTCCAATTCCACTAACGCAGGTTGCTGACAGGCGTCGAACGACACCTCCTGTCGATCTAATCGAGCTTGATACACTTGTAAAGGAGAGATCATAGATACAGAACCATTTTTAAAATAAAGGTGTTATTAAGTAAGAATCTTTAAATCAACATTATTGAGACTCGCTTATCATAAACCCTGCCTGCCAGCAAAATAGCGTTAAGCTTCAACCACCTCTCGTCAATGAGCATGAATCAAGGCATAGTGTAAACCCAAAAGCCCTCTTCTTACTTGACAAAACTTGACTTGGCAATATACTTCACGCCATGCAAAAAACACTTAATATCAAAAAAGCCAATTTGGCAATGGAACGAGCTGGACTGACACAAACCGCAGTGGCAGAAAGTCTTGCTGTCTCAAGAGAGGCCGTCTCACAATGGCTAAGTTCTAAATCGTTTCCACGTCCAAATAAACTTCTTCAACTGGGAAAGTTGCTGGGACTTTCTTTCGATGATCTGGTCATTAAAGAGGAACCTTTTGCCCCTAAGGTTGCTTTTCGAAAAAAGGCTGGCACCAAGACAAAAGATCACCATATTGAAAAAGCCCAAGAAATCGGACGTTTTTTACGTCACCTAGTACCCTACTTGCCTTTTGATACTATAGAGATGCCACCTGTACTAAAATCGCCCAGTTGTGACTATGAGTATTTACGCAAAGTAACGGCCAAAGTGAGGAAAAATGTTAATCTTGGGCCTGTCGAATGTGTTGATTTTTCACATCTTATCCGCCGTTTTTCTGAGTTGCAGGCAGTTGTAGTCCCCGTTATCTGGGGATCAAAACAGCGCCATGAAAATGCCATCCACATTCATTTACCGGATTCTCAAAGTACTTGGGTTTATCTGAATTTAGACACTAACGTCCATGACTTTAAGTTTTGGATGGCACATGAGCTCGGACATTGCCTGTCTCCCAGCTTAGAAAGTGAAGCGGCCGAAGATTTTGCGGATGCCTTTGCAGCGAGCCTGCTCTACCCCCATGATTTAGCGGAGAAAGCGTATGCCACCATCAACTATCAAACAACTTCAGCGGCTAAAATTGCTCATGTCATTGACCTAGCTGATCAATTTACTATTTCACCTTATACTGTACTTGGCCAAGCAAATAAATATGCGCTTTCAACTGGACAGAATGAAATTGAATTAAATAAAACATTTCATGGTGCAGTGACTAACTTTAATAAGCGCCATAAAAAATTAAGTGACGCTTTGTTTGGTGATGCTGAACTTGATGAGCACAAAAAGCCAAGCGCTAAAGAATATATAGATAAAGCTGAAACAGTATTTGATACACCATTTTTTGAGTTACTCAGAAAGTACCTCAAAGAACACAGCAAAGGCTCTGGTTTTGTTCAAACTGTACTGGATATGCCACTTCTTGATGCGCGAAGTATCCATACAGAGCTAACCTAATGCCACAATCGAAAATATTAGTTGATACTAACACCTACCTAAGATTGGCAAAAACAATAAAGCCACTATTATTTTTGTCTTTTGGGGCTGACGAGTATTGCTTATATATCTTGCCTGAGTTGAATCAAGAGCTTGGCAATCGAAAGCTGCAAAGCAAATTCCCTTGGGTAGAAGAAGACGAATATTCAGAAAACCGTAAACATTTTCCGAATATTAGCAGGAAGCAAAAAAAATCCATTGAGCAAGCTTTTGGCTATATATGGGAACATGTTCAAACAGAATTGCCAGGACCTTCGAAAGTGGACGCTTTGTATATTGCCTACGCTTTGGAGCTCGGCGCCCCTTTAATTACTGATGATCAAGATATGGCCGAGCTTGCTAACACTTTTGAAGTGCAAGTCATGCCAACACTCGAACTCCTTAAAATCATGTTAGATTGCGGCCATACCGATATGAAAACAATTGATGGGTTATGTGACTATTGGCGTTATATCTCGGATATGCCGGCTCTATTTCACTCTGATTACAAACGACTATTTGGCGCCAAGTAGCTAAAAAACACATTCCTTCCTGTACCCTTCCCAAACAAGAGGGTGTCGCAGAAGGGAGTCAGTGAAGGTTGGATAAGTTTTGTAGGCCTGATGAGGGAGGTACGACCGTGATCAGGCGTGAGAGGCTATTCAACCTACAATTGGTTGATTTATATTGGTTTATTTGGCTCTCAAGCCATGACTGCGCGCAGGCGCGCCACCGGACGTTCGTCTATTAGGAGATGAATCAAGGCTGTGATCAAGGCAATGATACACGCCGCCCACCAGACCACATCATAAGAACCGGTTTTATCGTATAAATACCCGCCCAACCAAACACCGCTAAACGAGCCAAGTTGATGGCCTAAAAACACAATACCGTAGAGCAACCCCATGTAGCGCAAACCAAACATTTGCGCGACCAAACCCGACGTGGGTGGCACGGTCGCTAACCAAAGCAATCCGGTGACAATCGAAAACACATAGACGGATGTATCCGTCATCGGCAAGCTCATAAACACGGCAATCGACAACGCTCTTAGCGCATAGATAAGGGTTAATAATTTTTTCTTCGAATACTTACCCGCCCAACTGCCAGACAACAAACAGCCAAAAATATTAAACAAGCCAATCAGAGCCAAGCTGGCCACCGCCATATCCGATGAAAAGCCTTGATCAGATAAAAACGCCGGCATGTGCACGGTGATAAACGCCAATTGAAAACCACAAACAAAAAAGCCCACCACTAAAAGCCAGTAATGAGAGTAAGCACTCGCTTCGCGTAATGCTTCTTTCATAGTTTGCGTCACTTCTATTGTTGCAGAATTCGCGTTCATGGCGTCTTTTTCTTGGCGAAAAGGACTGGATAACAACACCATCATCAAGGCACACAATGCCATCAGAAGCAGCGCATTACTCCAACCATACGCCGCGATAAACTCTTGCGCTATGGGGATGACCAACAACTGCCCAGCCGACCCCGCCGCACTGCCCAAGCCCAACGCAAAGGAACGTTTTTCAGGCGACACCATACGCGCCATCGCAGGCAACACCACACCAAACCCAGTGGCCGCAATACCCATGCCCATCAACACGCCAGCGCCCATGTTAAGCCCCAACACCCCATCGGCACCGGCCGTCACATACAAGCCAAGCGCATACAACGCCGCGCCAATAAACAGCGTTTTCAAAGTGCCATAGCGATCAGCAAAAGCACCCGCAATGGGCTGAAACAACCCCCAACACAAATTTTGCAACGCCAACGCAAACGCAAACACCTCACGCCCGTAGCCAAACTCTTGCGAAATAGGCGTCATAAAAAAGCCCATTGAAGAACGCAAACCAAAGTTTAGCGCCAACAAAAGGCAAATCAGAACAATAGAAACACTGAGTAATTTCACCGGACGTGACATGAACCTTCCCTTTCCTTTTTTCTACTTAACTAACACCACTTTTTTCGTCTTAACCAAGATCACAAAGCCAAGCAGACAATAGCACACTACAAAGTCGTAAACGCGCCGCCTTTACTCAACGCCCGTTGATAAGCCGCCTCGCCTTCAATCTGCTTTATAAAACGAGCAATATTAGGAAACGCAGCCAAATTCATACGCGTACTGGACGCCTGCAATGGAAAACTCATCTGAATATCCGCCGCACTCAAAGCATCACCAACAAACCACTTATGCTCTCCTAACGTCTTTTCAATAAACGCCATTTGCGGCTCAATACGTGGCCGAATAAATTTGTCTTGAATCTTACCCGTTAACGCCTTCGCAATAGGTTTAATAAAAAAGGGCATCGGACTGCTTGGCACCTTCATCATCACCAGCTTCATCACCAACAACGGCATCAAAGAGCCTTCCGCAAAATGCAACCAATAACGATAATCCAACAACGCCTGACCATCGGTGGGTCTCAAACGCTTTTCGACATCGTATTTATCCAATAAATACTCAATAATCGCACCCGACTCCGCAACCGTTAACTCGCCATCGGTAATCACCGGAGACTTCCCCAACGGATGTACTTTTTTCAACGTCTCAGGAGCTTCCGCCGTGTCAGGGTGACGTTTGTACTCGATAATCTCATACCCCAACGCCAGCTCCTCCAGCAACCATAAAATACGCTGCGAACGAGAACTGTCTAAATGATGAACCTGAATCATATTACCTCCGTCGTACATTAAAATTCAGCCTTGGGCGCTTAACACAAGCTTACCACGGCGACCTTAATGTCATACGCACCAAACCAACAATAAGATGACCGCCAAGACAAAATAGCCAATCCGACTCCTCCTTAGCGCATCACTGATGTAGAATAGCAAAACCTTCTACCATTAAAACAACCGAAAAAACAACAGGATTCACATGAGCCAAATAACGTCGCTAGAACAACTAAATGAACTCTATGACAAACCACACCCTTTGGCACTAGATAAAGAAATCAACCAACTAGAACAACACGCCATACGCTTTATCGAACACAGCCCTTTTGCCCTAATCTCCACCACAGACCCACGTGGGTTTGCGGATATTTCTCCACGAGGAGGAAACCCAGACTTCATTAAAGTACTCGACAACAACACCATCGCATTTGCAGACGCCGGCGGCAACAACCGCCTCGACAGCCTAAAAAACATCATCGCCAATGCAGAAATTGGCGTACTACTGATGATCCCCGGCATAGGAGAAGTACTGCGCCTAAAAGGCACCGCAACACTACACACAGACAACGCACTACTTGAACAATTTACCGACAACAAAACCCCAAAACTCGTCGTAAAAATCCACGTCAACACACTCTACTTCCACTGCCCAAGAGCCATCGCCCTCGCCAAAATCTGGCACCAAGACAGCCACATCGACCGCGCCTTTCTACCATCCTTACTGCGCATCATCCAAGACCAAAGCAACGACACACAAACCCAACCCATAACAGGATGAACCGAGGAACGAAAGCGTTATCCGGCGTATGACGTTATTTAGCCTACAACTGTTTGATTTATATTGTTTTTTTGTAGATCGTGGCTTTAGCCCGACAAGGCGTGATTTATCGTGGTGAGTTTTTTGTCGGCATGCTATTTTTTCAGGATAAATCGCGACCTACAAAATCGGCGGACGTTGTTTAGCGACACCCTCTTCCAAGGAGGAGCAAACCCAAATGGTCACAACCAACGACCTTACCTTCGAACAAAAGCCGCTCCGCTAATGATGCCCTACAAAACATAACGCCCAATCACCTGTCGGCCTTCAGGCCTTCAAAATACATGATCAACGTTGATAAAACACTTTACCAAAGGCAAAAATATGGTGTTTTAATTCTTCGGATTGGATCTGATGAAATAAAGAAACATCCATCAAATAAGGAGTGTTTAATTCATCTAGCGCCTGCATCACTTGACGTAGTGTCCTATCATCTAAAGCGTCGCCCTTTAATGTAAGATCAATATCCGACCCAGGACGATAATTCCCCTTAGCGCGTGAACCATACAAGACCACTTGCTCAATATCTGAATAACAAGCAAACACACTTTGTATCTTCAAAAAGGTAGACTCTGGCAAACCAAAATTCATAAAAATACTCGCATACGCATCGCAAAAGCACTCAACGCTGGCGCATAAGCCCGCTGAACCTTCGCAAACTCCTGCTCTAATATCTGCGCATCGTAAGTATGAACAATACGATTGCGACTTTCGATCATATCCATCCATACCTGACCATCATCCACCAATCCTAACGAAAAGAACAAACGACTGGCCGACCGCGAACCGGTAATTCCCTGCTGCCCCTCGTATTCAAGATAATCCTTCATCACCTTCCAAGCCAACTCATGAGTAAACTCAAAACGTTGCAGAATACCTTCTTTTATCAACGCCTCAGCGTGCTCATCATACTGCACTAACGCAGATTCCAACTGTCCCAACGCTTTCAAATAGTTCTGAAAACGCTGCTGCCAACGAACTTCTTCACTCATAACAAATCCTTATTTATTGAAGAAAAAACACACCACAATCCCATCCCCGTGGGCCGGATGAGCCGAGGCACGAAGTCCCTTCCCCTTATCACTTCCAAGGGGAAGGTTAGGATGGGGTCTCACTGTCCCTTCCCCTTATCACTTCCAAGGGGAAGGTTAGGATGGGGTCTCACTGTCCCTTCCCCTTATCACTTCCAAGGGGTAGGTTAGGATGGGGTCTCACTGTCCCTTCCCCTTATCACTTCCAAGGGGAAGGTTAGGATGGGGTCTCACTGTCCCTTCCCCTTATCTGAAAACAATAGCGGCGATGAAAGATTAGCCGAGGCACGAGGCGTAATCAGACGCACTAGGTGCTTACCTACAAAAAAACGTGACGATTAAAACTAGCAAGCATAACTAAACTTACTCACTGATACTTAACAGCAAAGCGAACCACATGATCAAGACATTGCAGCAACTGACTCGCCATACCAAACGCTTTATTCAATAACGCCGATTGTATTTCAGGATCATCTGGGTACTCATGGGCAAATTGGTTACGCATTTCCCGCAACTTCAGCCATTGTTCAACAGAATCAAGAGCGCCTATCTTTTCAAGCCGATTCAATTTATCAATGAATGTAGTAAGCTCACCTTCTTCATGTGTCAGCTCAATCACAGCAGGTAACAACTTTGCCCCCATCACATCCTGTAATTTTGAAAACCGCACAATAAACTGATCAAATACGGCAAGTTCAATTTCCGTAAGTTCAGACAAGCTAGCCGCAGTATAGGGTTGTTTATCTGCCAAGTGCTGCATAGACCAACGCAAACGCTCTGCATGGGTCAGACAAATGTCAACGATCCCCTAAAATACATCCTTATTCATAAGCGAATACCGCTCTCTTTTGCGATTTGGTAAATAGGCAAAACCGTTCCAGCCTTACGATTAATCACCAAATCAATTTTCTGATCACCAAGCAGCAAATGAAGCTCAACCAAAGCATTTAATTTAGCCTCAACAATATCGTCAGCCGAATGTAAGTCCGGCTCTATATACAAATCAATATCCCCACCACGCGCGTTATCATCAGCCCTTGAACCAAAAACTAACAAATCAGATCCTTCGCCAAAATGTTTCAACAACACATTTTTAATAGTCTCTTGCTGGTATTTAGTCAAACGCATACGGACTCCTTAAACTATCAAAAAACCACACAACCAACCCACTCGTAAGCCGAATGAATCGAGGAACGAAGATGTCAAGGTCGCGCCTTTAGGCCGACAAAAACCTAGCAACACCAAACCAAAATCTTTGTCGCGATAAATCACGACCTACAAAAACCATCCGGCATCAACCACTCGTAAGCCGAATGAATCGAGGCACGAGGCGTTATCTGACGCCTTTTATACTCATGCATCAAACCCATTCGGATTATTCGATTGCCAACGCCACGTGTCTTCACACATACGCGCCAAATCAAACTCCGCCTGCCAACCTAAAAATGTCTTCGCCAAACTCGGGTCTGCATAACACACCGCAATATCGCCAGGACGACGCTCTACCACTTTATAAGCAATGGCTTTATTGGAAACCGCTTCAAACGCTTTCACCATTTCCAACACAGAATAACCATTGCCCGTGCCCAAATTCACCACAAAATGCCCAGCATTCGCCAACACTTTCTCTAATGCACAAACATGACCACGTGCCAAATCCACTACATGAATATAATCACGAACACCGGTACCATCGACCGTATCGTAATCATCACCAAACACGCTCAGACACGCCAATTTCCCCACCGCCACTTGGCTCACAAAGGGCATCAAATTATTCGGGATACCTTTTGGGTCTTCACCGATCAAACCCGACTCATGGGCACCAATCGGATTAAAATAGCGCAAGGTCGCAATATTCCACTCACAGCCGGGCTTATCAACATTCGCCTTCGCCACATCGGCCAGAATACCCTCAACCATCAACTTACTCGCGCCATAAGGATTCGACGTCGACGTCGCAAAATCTTCACGAATAGGCACCGACTTAGGCAAACCATAAACCGTCGCAGACGAACTAAAAATCAGATTACGCAAACCTGCCCGCTCCATCGCCTTAATCAAATTCAGCGTACCCGAGACATTATTTTCATAATACCAAAGCGGCTTCTGAACCGACTCCCCCACCGCCTTCAACCCCGCAAAATGCATCACCGCCGCAAAACTAAACTGCTCAAACACACTATCCAAAAACGCCGAATCTAAAATATCGCCCTCCATAAACAAAGGACGCTTACCGGTAATCGTCTCGATACGGTCCAACACCACCAGCTTACTATTCGACAAATTGTCAATGATAACCGGCTCAAAACCCGCCTTAATCAACTCAACACACGTATGCGAACCAATATAACCTGCACCGCCCGTTACCAAAATCAACATTCTATACTCCAAAAAATCCGTTAAACCAAAAAAAACCAACCACCCCGTGGGCCGGTGTGTAACACCCCGTTCCAATCAATATCAAACAACCCTAATTTGACATCGCGATGAAAACTCGAATACAGCCAATCACGTACTGATGAAACGTAACCATGCTTAACGGGGTTAAAATAACAATAATGGATATGATTTTTTAAATCATCATCGGACCTGATCTCATGCTCCCAAAAACGCTCTTGCCAAACACTCGATTTATAACGAGTTTTCTCTTTTAATGTTTTGGTAAACAATATCTTAATTAACTGCCACCGACGCGAGAAATCATTATCACCTGCTGGCATCTTCCAAATAACGTGCATATGATCAGGCAAAACCACCCACGCAACAATCTCAAACGGGCGTTTGGATTTAACGTTACGAACGCACTCACGCAAAAGATCAACATGCTCAACCAACACACAAGACCCGCGATCCTTCAACGTAACCGTAAAGAAAAACGTACCACCAAAACACTTACTTCTAATATATCGGGACATCCTTATCCACCTAATCAAATAACATCACAACCCAACGCCGGATAACGGTCGTACCTCCCTCATCCGGCCTACAAAACCATAATTTACACCAACCCGCAATCCGGCATCACAACCCCCACACAACCACCCGTGGGCCGGATGAATCGAGGCACGAAGATGTCAAGGTCGCGCCTTTAGGCCGACAAAAACCTAGCAACACCAAACCAAAATCTTTGTCGCGATAAATCACGACCTACAAAAACCATCCGGCATCATTCCCCCACATAACCCAATACCTTCTCTGCTAACCCAGCAAAGTGATCCAACAAACGACCTCTAGAATCCTTACCCGTTGTCTGCTTCTGTAATAATTTAACCTCATATTGCAACCAAACCATGCCAGCTAAACACTCTGCTACGGCACTTCGGGCTTGTTTCAGCGTTAATCCACAATGTGCAACGGCAAATCGTTCCAAATGTGCCACGCTACGCCAACGCTTACTCCCCAAAAGCGTTAACGCCTGGATATCTTGTGAAATATACACCGTTGTTGACACCACATCATAAATTGGCGCCAAACGGATATCCTCAATAGATGAGTACAACACACCAAAATTCTTCAAATGCGCATCACCATTTTGCAACCATTGATTCAACACAATGGCCTTAAAGTAATCTAACAACGCCTTATTGCGATATCTTGGGCTGACAAAAGTTGCAATACTCTTCGCCAACTGCTCGTAACTCCCCACATATTTATCGTCACGAGACCTAGCCTGCAAAACACAAAAATCCTCAAACCCTAAATAACCACTATCCGTCACATCAAAGCGCTTCATCACAAAACAACGCTCATCGTCCGACAGATAAAACTCAGGCACGTCAAGACCCGCCTTGCTCAGTGCCGTCATACAAAGCCATTCATTCAACGCCAAGTCAGGGTAATCGTCCCCCCAAGACTTCACAATATAATGACCCATCCGCAAAGTGGCTTTATCTTTTAAAAGCGCCAACACTTTAGGCTGCACACCACTGACAGGCGAAGACAAAGCAAAACGCCCCACCAACTGAGCGAACAAATCCGGCTGGGAAGATTGCAACACCTCATCCAGCGAAAAAAACTCGCCATCACCTAAATTTGCCCCATAAGACAAACGGCCCTGCACCTTCCCCGCCAGCAAAGCCAACAAACCAAAATCATCCGTCGCCGTCAGCTTTGAAAAATGCTTTTTTAACACCGACAGCAAATAGCCCTCTGGCAAATGCATTTCAAAAATAGGAAAGAGCCGATTAGAAACATAACTTTTAGCCCGGACAGGCATAGTCAAAGAAACAAAAGAAAGGGAATCATCACAGGCGTAGTTCAATAAAAACTCATCAGACTCTTTCGTCAAACAAGCAACAGATTGCGCACCAACATAAACATCTAACTCAGACATCATCACGCTCGGCTAACAAAGACTCAAAAGTGGGCAACCGGCTTACCGCTTGAGGTGTCACCTCATAATGCAGATATTCTAACATCTTCAACACCTTACGGAGACCAATATCCGCCGTACGACCACTCTCGAATCCACTTAACGTCGCACGCGCCAACCCCAAATCATCCGCCATCTGCTGCTGACGAACACCTCGCGCCTTACGCGCGTGTTTAACGAACTGCCCCAGCTCCAAAAAATCCATATTGCTTAAAATACCTTACATGAAAATATAATTTAAATAATAGTATAATATATTAAACAAATAAACTCATTATCCAACCACCCCGTAGGCCGGATGAGCCGAGGCACGAGGCGTTATCCGGCGTTTAGCCCGATGCAACCAACCCACCCGTAAACCAGATGAATCGAGGAACGAAGATGTCATGTAGATACCATCTCTCCTAACCAGCCTCAAGTTTTTATTTAACTAACTTGAGGCTGATATTCTGCTTGATTCTTAACAACACCAAAACATATTTGTGACAACTTTCTCATCGCTGCACCTAGCGCCTGCATTTTTGTTTTGCCTTGTGCTAGTAATCTCGTTTTTTGAGCTTTTATATCAGGATTATGTTGTCCTGCCGCGACTGCAGCCATATACAATTTCGCTCTGATATAACCAGGTCCTTCCTTACTCAAGGATGTTTTTCCTGCCCGTTTGCCAGATTCGTTGTGCTTGGGGATCAGGCCTAAATAAGAAGCTAATTGTTTCGCGCTCTTAAACCGCTTACACGCCAGTAAGCAAACCATTATTCGGGATGTTACTTCACCAACACCGTTTATACTTTCAAGTAATTGGCGGTTCTTTTTTAATTGAGGGTGCCTGTCAATATGCTCATCAATTTCATTCTTGAGTTTATCAATTTCAGCCTTTAATACCGCTATCATATCTTTGAGTGATTGAGCGACTCGAGCTGATGCGTCTGAAAACTCTGCTGCTTCATAACGGTTTTCTTCACGCTGCAAATCTTTTTCTAACGCTTCAAGTCTACGCACCATTGCCTTTAACTCTCTTGCTTCTACAGGCTCTGGCTGCCAACTTGAAAGTGAATATTGTTGGTCATGACCATAGCGAGCGAGCATTGTGGCGTCTGATTTATCAGTCTTATGAACTAGCCCTAATGAGTTTGCATATTGTTTTGCTTTTCCTGGATTTACATGTAAAAGAGTAAATCCTTGTTCATATAAAAAATACATTAAAGGTTCGCTATAAATGCCAGTAGGCTCTGTCGTAATAACAATATTCTGAGCTTCTAACCCCGTATTCTTTACTAACCAATTAACTAATTCTTGATAGCCTTGTGTTGTGTTCTTTAATACCTTAGTTTTTAGCTTATTTTTGACCACATCGCGTAGAAAGCTAACATCTAACTTTTCTTTACCTATATCAATGCCAATAAAAGCTTTCATCTCTATCTACTCCCCTTGTACATGCAGCATCACCCTTACTTGGGGTGCTAGGATACCATTCAGTTTAATGGAGGTTAGGAAATCAGGGCTCAATCTACAAAATAGCATCTTTGTGCTCAGGTCGCGCACGAGCTCACCGATTTCCCGATGTGATAAGTGTTAGCTAAACACTCATCAAGAAGAGATACAAGGTCGCGCCTTTAGGCCGACAAAAACCTAGCAACACCAAACCAAAATCTTTGTCGCGATAAATCACGACCTACAAAAGCCACACAATACCACCCCGTAATTCGGCGGCGAAGGACAAGCCGAGCCACAAGGCGTAACGAATATTTTTAAGATGTCAGCCATCTCTCAAATAAAGCTTAACATCGGACTTCTTGGCAGCTTTGATCAGTTCCTTATCTAGGGTAGCAAGAGGAAGACCTTCTCGAATAGCAAGTTCTAAATAAGCAGCATCATAGCTAGAAAGCTTATGCACCCTTGCAAGATTAAGCGTTCGATTAAATGACTTCAGTGCGGTCATAGAGTCAGCGAAAATGGGTAGATTTTCGAGTTGGGAAATAAAACGCTCTACTTCACTGCCTGTCAGTTCTTTACGCTTCTCCGCCGCCAACAAAACATTGCACGCTTCCAAATGCCAGAGATTTGGCACAACCACCTCAGCCTCAACCAATGTATGTAACACAGACTCAGCGTAAAGCTGATCCGCCTGCTTTGGGCTTTCCAAGATCCATCGCATAGCCACCGAATTATCCAAAACAAAGCGACTCACTTTCTTCCCTCTTCTTTGAGTTCAAGCAAGTCTTTGTCTGACATTATGTGCTTTTTTGCTGCCAAAATATTGTTAATGGTAGCCAGTATTTTATTATGATTATGCACTTTACTCGGGACGATATCGGCAACAGCTCTTCCTCTATTAGTAATCGTAAAAGTATCACCCGCCTCGACCCGTCTCAACACCTCAGGCAGCCGTGTCTTCGCCTCATAAGAACCTATCTCTTCACGCATATTAACCTTCCTCGGACAAACCTATTAGACCAGATCAATAGACCAGACTAATAGACCAGTCTTTCGATGATCAATATACATGCTTTTAAAAAACCGTACAACCTGATGGGTCCTGAACTCTCACTGTCCCTTCCCATTATCTGAAAACAATAGCGGCGATGAAAGATGAGCCGAGGTACGAGACGCTTTACTTGAGAATGAAAGTGACGGTAGAAGATGAACGTGACGTAAACGAAACCACCAAACGGCACATTACGCTCCACTAATGATGCCCTACAAAACGGAACAGCCCCTCCCCCTTATCCCATCCAAGGAGAAGGTTAGGATGGGGTTCGGCTCTTGAACTCGCCATTTTAATTGCCATGCCTGTTACTCCTCCACTGGCGGCCACTGACGGACGGTATGCATCAGGGCCAGTATCCAAACCGTGCCCCCATCGATCTCGTACACCAAACGATAGCTTTCATGCGGGATGAGTTCGTGGGTGCCTGAAACCTTGCCAGCCTTGCCCATCTTCGGATATGCGGCCAACCTAGCGGCCGCATCGCTGAAAAGCTCATCCATGCGAACGGCAGCGCTGGGATTGTCGACCGCGATGTAGTCCCAAATGTCAGCGCGGTCTTGCTCCGCCTCTGGCGTCCAGACGACGATCACGCCCGCCCTGCTACTACCTGATTGCGCCTGGCAGCAAACGCGGCTTCAACTTCATCATTCGACCGACCAAGGCCGACACGCATCGAGGCGCGCCCAGCTTCAACTTTTTGCCGCAGGTAGTCGTCATATTCGCGGGCTTGGCGGCGTTGCTCAATGTAGCCGCGCATAAGCTCGCGCATGACCTGAGACGCAGGCCGATCTTCACCGGCCACTTCGGCCATGAAATCAGCCCGCAGCTCCGGTTCCAGCTTCATCGTAAAAACGGCTTCTTTAGACATAATGCACTCCTTCATAAACATACTAACAAAGTATATACGTTATCAGTACCTTTTCCAGACCAGACAGCACATTGAGGCCGAGGATTTGCACTTATGAACCATCAACCACCCGTAACCGCATAAACCAAGCCACGACCATTACCCAACCACCGTAGGCCGGATGAGCCTAGGCGTTATCCGGCGATGAAGGATGAGCCTAGGCGTTATCCGGCGATAAAGGATGAATCGAGGAACGAAGATGTAATCCGGCAATGAAGAATGAGCCCAGCAGCGAGACGCTTACTTGAAAACAACAGCGACGGAATCCCATCTTAAAGCAAGCTTTTGTTCTGCAAAATGTTTAATTTTTTGATACAGATTTCGCATCAATACAAAACCATTTAACGCTAACTCAATATTATCAATACGCTCAGCGATATCTTGGGGATATTCATGGGTGATACTATTACGAATTTCTCGCAACCTATCCCAATCTTTCACATCATCAATAATACGTAATTTTTCCAATCGATTAAGAATGTCGATCATTGTTGTAGCAGGGTCATCAATTTCACGTAGCTCAATCAACAAATGACGAAACAACTTAGCACCAAGCTTGTCTTGTATTTTTATATAGTTAAACAAAAAACTGTTTACTACCCTTTGATTCGCATAATCTTCAAACCACACCGCTGTTTTTTCTTGCTGGCGCAATATGGCAAAATCTATCTCACATCCTTTAAACAACTGATCAATGGATTGAAAAACATCAACTAATGAAGGTCGCATAATAAAAACCCCGATTCTCTTGCTATACGGTCAATCAAACGAGGCGTCCCTCGGTGAATGACCAAATCTATCTTTTGATCACCAATATCACGCTTCAACCCTGTCAGAAAAGTGATCTTTTTTTCAGCAAGATCATCAAAAGAAGAGGGAATGATATACAAATCGATATCTCCACCTTTTTGCGTATCATCAACTCGACTACCAAATAGAAACAACTTCCCTTGGCGAAAAACCGTCGTGAAATGTTGGATAATAGCTTGCTGTTGCTGTTCGGTCAGACGCATAAACGTACCTTCTAGATAAAAAGAACATACCGATTATAGCAAATAAAGCAAAAACTCTATCGCACTTGATCACATATTATCAACCCACCCGTAGGCCGGATGAGCCTAGGCGTTATCCGGCGATGAAGGATGAGCCCAGGCGTTATCCGGCGATAAAGGATGAGCCTAGGCGTTATCCGGCACAAACCCATATGACACAAACCCAACGCCGGATAACGGTCGTACCTCCCTCATCCGGCCTACAAAACCATAACTTACGCACAAACCCGCAATCCGCCATCAACCACCCGTAACCGCATAAACCAAGCCACGACCATTACCCAACCACCGTAGGCCGGATGAGCCTAGGCGTTATCCGGCACAAACCCACATAACACAAACCCAACGCCGGATAACGGTCGTTCCTCCCTCATCCGGCCTACAAAACCATAACTTACGCACAAACCCGCAATCCGCCGTCAACCCACCCGTAGGCTGGATAAGCCGAGGCATGAGGCGTAATCTGACATTACTAGCATCGAATGACCATGCTTTTCTTTACCTTTTAAGCAAAAATACCTAACCTACATAACATAAATGTAAATAAGAGAAAAAAGCATGAAAAATATCACGCGCAATGAAATTCGAGCGCTTATCCGTGAGATATTAGAAAAAAACAACGATACAAACCACATTGGTGACGATGATGCACTTATATCATCAGGCAGACTCGACTCGTTGGACATTGCCGAATTAATGATTTATTTACAAGACGAATATGGTATCAATACGGCTAACTCGGACCCCGACTTTTACAATAAGCTGGATTCTATAGAGTCAATTACCCAGTATATTAACCAGCATAATTAATTTCATTCTAATGCTTTATTATCTAAATCCTGGATATGTTTGGCTATTTTCCTAGCTAATAAAGCATTACCTTCCGGTGTGAAGTGACTACCTGTATCAAGAAAATATTGCCTTCCATCATCAAAAGCATGGGTTAAATTGATAATCGCGCTGTTGTCTATTTGTGAATAAATCTTATTGTTAATAGCGGAATATATCGCTCTGTGCTTTTCATTTAGGAATGACTGCAAGTTTTCAACGTTAGCGTTTTCACTCCATACGGATGGCGGTATAAAAATAAGCGTTTTAGAACCTTGTTCTTTACCAAACGCAAGCAACTGATTCCAACGATCATCCACTCTTCTCGCTGCTATATCTTGATACTCTGGTTGCTCGCAAAGGCTGTTTGTAGTGGTAACTTTATCTTTTAAAGAGCGAACAATCGATACTAAAGCGGGTAAACGATACTTCTCTATAACAGCTTCTATTTCAGAGTGACTAACATTTTTAGTGCATTCCACATAGTGACTAAAAAAACCATTGACGATAACGACCAAATCGTAACGTTTCTTTTCTATAGCTGCCATTCTATACCAATCAACAAAATTACCGTCTAAATTAATACCCAACATGGAATAGTTATCGATTTTATAATCAGGCAATAAACCCTGCATCTGCGCAGATAAAGCATCTTTAGCTTCAATATGATAACCAAAGCTCTGTGACGATCCTAATAGCAGCATCGTTTTTTTCTGGACCTGAGAAATGGATGTATCGGCAGGAAAAGCTCGATGACCGTAATCATCAATTTTGTAGATACCATACTCTCCTGGCTCAATAATACGATCCAAAAATGGCGCATTATAAAATGTTAACTTCTGTGAGTCAGAAAAATTTCTCTCATAAATTGCTCGATCTGTATTGTCAGGCAAATGATCAAGAAAGACACTATCCTTATTAAACTGAGCGACTTTATGCCTAGCATACAAAGCAAAGTCACCAAAACCATCAAAAAACAAAACTATGCAACCAAAAAGGGAAACAATAGCAAAAGTGTATTTAATTTTTTTCATAATCATCAAAAGTCAAAATAATAAAAGCTTTCAGGATGCTGTGCAGCCACTAAAGAGCAACCAACGATCACCGAGATTAAAACGGGCACAGAAAGCAAAGCTGGAACTTTAGCTGCTTGCTCACGAATAAAATTAACATTATCAAAATAATGTACACTCAAAGTGATCAAAACAAGAAACAGCACAAACATATTGTCTGGAGAAAAAGCCTCTATATTAAAAGACAACATAGACTGATAGTAGTCCCATGCCGAAGACGCAGACGCGCTGCGAAACAAAATGGCTAAAAACGACCAAACAAAAAAGTTAATGACAATAAAAAACACTTTAGTATACGCGTATTTTTTAACAAATTTACCAAAGCCTATATAGTTATCAATCACCATAATAATGCCTTGCAAGCCGCCCCATATAATGAAGTTCCAGTTAGCACCATGCCAAAGACCAGAAACTAACATAGTGATCAATATCGGCAAATACACTAACCCCTTACCAAAGTAACGCACCAGGGGCACAAACAAATAGTCTCTTAGCCAAAAGCTAAGCGTCATGTGCCAACGCTTCCACATTTCAGAAAGTGAAAAGGACAAATAAGGCGAGCGAAAATTTTCAGGGAAGCAAACGCCAAACATACCCGCAATAGCAATAGCCATATCGGAATAAGCACTGAAATCACAATAAATCTGAATAGAAAAACCAAGTGACGAAATAAACAGATCCCAAAAACCATGACTCAGTGGATCACTAAAGACTGGCGCTATGTACCCACCTATCGGGTCTGCGATTAACACCTTTTTCACCATCCCAACCGCAAACAAAGGAAGGTTATAAACAAAGTTCCCCCACGAAACATGGATAGACTTAAACTGAGGCACCACTTCTCTAGTACGTAATATTGGCCCTGCAATCAAGTGAGGGAAAAAGGAAATATACAAACCAATATCAGAATGATTAATATTTTTAACAGAGGAGCGAGAAAAGTCCACCATCATACTGATTAAACTAAAGGTAATAAAAGATATCCCCAAAGGAAGGGCAATCCCCATCCCACTGATCCCAATAGTTCTTAAAAAAAAATCTGTATATTTATAAAAAATCAAAGGAAGCAATGAGAAAACAATCAAAAAAGGTAGATATCGCCTATTCCGCGCTAATAAATGACAGGCCACCACCCCAAGTACAATATAAAAAATTAAAATGAAAAAATAACCAACATCCCAGTAAGAATAGAAAACAATACTGAGTAAAATCAAAGCAAAAATACGAAACGAAGGCTTAGAAACCTTTATGATAAAAAGCGCAACGAGAAGAAACAGTAAAAAACTTGGTAATTGAAAGTACATAGTAGGTATGTCTAATCCAAAGCATAGTTATTTTTTGAGTATATTGGACTATCTTGATCGGTCTTATTCAAAAGAACATTTCCAATAACAAGTAGATCAATACCAGTATTCATAAAGCAGTTGAACGCATCTTCAGGGGACAACACCATGGGCTCACCGCGCACATTTAAACTGGTATTCACCAACACAGGGCACGCTGTTTTCGCCTTAAAGCGGCTCAATAAGGGATAAAAACGCGCATTATTTAATACGGACACAGTTTGTATACGCGCTGTATTGTCCAAATGAATAACCGATGGAATCTTCTCTTTCACGCCGTCTCGCGCAGTGCAAATAAAATTCATAAAAGGAGAAGAAGACTGAATATCAAACCACGCCTGCGCATCCTCCTCTAAAATAACCGGCGCAAAAGGACGGAATGACTCTCGAAACTTGATTTTGAGATTCAACTCACGTTTCAGCTCAACACCCCGTGGATCAGCCAGTATTGAACGATTGCAAAGCGCACGAGGACTAAACTCAGCTCGCCCTTGTACCCAAGCAACCACCTTCCCCTCGGCCAAGGAGGTTGAAACGGTATCGTATAAAACATCGTCCGATACGACCGAATAATGGGCACCAACGGAATCAAGATAGGCCACAGCCTCATGCTGAACAGTATCTGGACCTAAATAAGGGTTATAATGAGCAAGAGGCACTCGTGCATTATTCAGGTACAAATGCCAGCAAACCAAAGCGGCACCGAGAGCACTTCCAGCATCCCCTGCCGCAGGTTGAACCCACACAGCATCAAATATGCCGCTTTTTTGTACCTTACCAGTAGCAACACAATTAAGCGCAACGCCACCTGCAAGGCACAAATGACGCTCACCTGTTAGCTCACGTGCATAACGTGCCAACTTAATAAACAGCTCATCAATAACAACCTGCAAAGAAGCCGCAATATCCATATGCACCTGATCAAGCGGGCCTTCTGGTAAGCGAGCGGGCGTACCAAACAACTGCGCCATTTCGGGACCAAACATTCTTAATTCGGTAGCAAAACGGAAATAGTGCATGTTTAAGCGAAAGCTACCATCGTCTTTTATGTCAATTAAATGGGCTTTCATCAAATCAGCGTAAATAGGTTTACCATAGGGCGCTAGCCCCATGACTTTATACTCACCAGAGTTTACTTTGAACCCTAAAAAAGCCGTAATGGCAGAATAAAGCATGCCAAATGAATGTGGAAATTTTAGCTCTTTTAAATGTTCAATGGTGTTATTTCTACCAACAGAAATCGTTGTAGTGGCCCACTCTCCAACCCCATCAATAGTAATAATCGCAGCCGATTGAAAAGGCGAAGGATAAAAGGCCGCCGCAGAATGGGACAAATGATGATCGGAAAACAGCAACACGTTATTCCATTTATCGCCATCTGGCAAAGCGCACAACGCCTTCTTTAAATCGACTTTCTGAAAAAGTTTGTCTTTTAACCAAAGCGGAATGGCTTCTTTGAAAAGAGAATAGCCTTTAGGCGAAAAACGAATGCAGGTTTCAATAATGCGCTCAAATTTATTAAATGGCTTTTCGTAAAAAATAACATAATCAATGTCTGCCATCGTGATCTGGTTATCTTTTAACAACCATTGAACCGCATTAACGGGGAAGGATTCATCGTTTTTTATTCTTGAAAAACGCTCTTCTTGGGCAGCGGATACAACAACACCATTGTGCAATAAAGCGGCGGCACTATCATGGTAATAGGCCGAGATACCTAAAATATAAGACACAAAAACGCCCTTCTAGTACTTAATACTGCTTAGTAAAATCATCCACTGAAAACGTCTTTTTTTCAGCCTCCCCCCAGTAAGACACTGTTTTTTTATTGGTTCCTAACGTAATGATAGATGGCCTAACCAACCTCAAAAGCCAACATGAGGGAACCACAAAAAAATGGAACAAACACCACATCAATACTTTTCTAAAACGAGAATGAAAACGATCCATCCCACGAATCACAAACAGCAACCGCAGCGGCGCAAACACAGCAAACACAAAAAGCACCAGCGCCAAAGGTAACAACCAAGGCCACAACGTCCCTAAAGCCAAGCTAATAATGGTGCTAAATATCAATAAACCGGCACACAAAGACAATAACTTAATGCGAGTTGGCTTAACCTCAGAGTCAATCACATTATTCATCTGCTTTCTCACTGATTTTTGCCACCACCAAATCAGAAATAATCGCAAACGCTTTGCCATTCAAATGAATATCTCGGCTAGAGACCCAAAAGGCTTGCGTATCTGGCCCTTTTAACGACGGCAGGGCATCAATGTACTCCAAGCCATATTTCCCTGCCATTTCACGAGCAGCGTCTCCCATAAAAGCAAACTGATAGGCATTAAGATCATGCATCTCTGGTATAGATACCACAATAATCTCGGCACCGTCCTGCACCGCAATGTCTTTTAACATAGCAAACGCATTATCAAGAGTTTTATTTCCTTCTGGGCTACGCCACTGATCCTCATAACCCTTTACTAATGCCTCTTCACCGTATTCACCACTACTAAGCTGATTAACAAAGGTCATCATCAGGGCAAATAACTGGCTATTTTCTACCAACCAACTGGGCTTTTCCGTCACCACTTGAGCCGTAGCCCTTGGCGTGACCAACACAACAATAATATCGGCCGGAACACTAGAACGTAAGCTCTGCCACATACGAACAGCTTGCTCAACATTCATATTGCCCACACCGGAATTCACCACATCATAGCCAGCCGGTAGCTTCTGGGAAAGTTGACCGCGTAAATTTTGCTCATCAGAGACGCCCCACCCCAAAGCCACAGAATCGCCCACCACGGCCACTCTATGCTTAGCAGAAAAATCTGGCTGTGGTCCTCTCATGCCATATTCATTGATAGCAATGGACACATTTTGCAACTGAGCAGAGCGGCTAGGTACATGCTGGTGACCTATTCGCGAATCCGGGCTTTCTTCTTTTAACTCCTTCGCATAACGCCACATTTCAATAACGTAATTTTCTTGGTTTAACGTCGCCAAACGAACAACGCCCTCCCCTACCAGGACAGCAAAAAACACACCTAATGACGCAAAAGCAATATTCTTAATAAGAGAGAAAGGCTTCATTCTTTATCCAGCAAACAACAAGATTAAAATTAAAATATCGCGTAAACAAACGGTGCCCACGTCGCATTACCTGATAGTACGAAGAACACTGAAAAAATCAATAAAACCAATAAAAAGGGAATCAAAAAGATCCGTGACTTTTTTGAAAAAAAGAACCCAAGCAACTCTAAAAAAATCTCTTTCATATGCACAATACCTGTAAATTCAATCTATTTTTCTTAACAACACAACATTCGAATCACTTTCTTCTTGCTGAGCTTTTCTTGCATTCCACACCAAATCGCCAATACCATCCGTCGGCTGAAAATCGGTTGGCGCGTTGATCAATATGTCACGTACTTTTTCGTGGTCAAAATCGTGACACGCTTTGTCTAATGCTTCCATGGTGCTGGCATAATCTGCCAAAGACAAAAAGCGTTCATGAGCAGTCATAATGCGTTTGTGCTGGGTTTTAGCCACGTTATCGCCAATCAACAACTCTTCAAACAGCTTTTCACCAGGTCGCAACCCGGTGAACTGAATTTCAATATCCCCATTTGGATTTTCGGGGGATTTCACTTCCAATCCGGACAAGCGAATCAGATTAGTCGCTAAATCCACGATCTTCACCGGTTCCCCCATGTCCAACACAAAGACATCGCCACCTTTCCCCATGGCACCCGCTTGAATCACCAACTGAGCGGCTTCTGGAATGGTCATAAAATAACGAATAATATCTGGATGAGTCACGGTAATCGGCTGATTTTCCTGTATTTGTTTTTTAAACACAGGAATCACCGAACCAGACGAACCAAGCACATTACCAAAACGCACCATGCAAAAACGGGTAAACTTTTCTTTCCTCGCTTCTTTTTTAGCTTCTTCTTCGGCCAAGGCTTGCAAACCCAATTCGGCCATACGCTTAGTAGCGCCCATCACATTCGTTGGCCGTACCGCTTTATCCGTGGAAATCAACACAAAAGACGCCACACCGCTTTCAATCGCTGCTTTGGCGCAATAATAAGTACCAAAGGCGTTATTACGCACGCCTTCGACCACATTGTATTCCACCAAAGGCACGTGTTTATAAGCCGCTGCATGGTAAACCGTCTGCACACCAAACGCCTTCATGGTCGACGCCAAACGATTAATACGCTGCACCGAACCGATCAAAGGCACAATATTCACGTTAAAAGGCAGACCAACCAGCAGCTCATTCAACTCTTGATCTATGTTATAAACCGCAAACTCAGACACATCGAACAACACCAAAGTCGATGGCTGCTGAGCGAGAATCTGCCGGCACAGTTCCGAACCGATTGATCCACCAGCGCCAGTGACCATGACCACCTTGCCAGCAATATTCGCCTGCATCAATGACGCCACAGGCGCCACCACATCACGACCTAATAAATCGTCTACCGCCACATCTTGCAGCTCACTCACCTTGGCTTTACCAGTGACAATATCGTCAAAATCCGGCACGGTTAACACTTCCACCGCATAAGGCAGCAACTGGTCAATCACCTTTTTACGGTCAGAACGGCTGGCTTTCGGAATCGCCAGTAACACTTTTTCGATTTGATACTTCTCGATCAACTCCTCTAACTTAGTAACATCATAAACAGGAATCCCCTGAATAATGGTATTCGCCAAAGATTTATCGTGATCTATAAAACCCTTTACCCGATAACAAGACGCTTGGCGCAATGCCAAGGTTAACTGCCGCCCCGTAGACCCCGCACCAAACACCAAAACAGATTCATAACCTTTACGCGGCGATTGCGTGATCAAACCACGGATCAACAAACGCGACCCACCACACAACATCACCAAAAAAGGAAAATAAATAATCGGCACAGTACGCGGAATAGACGCTTCAAAGAAATAAGCAAAGGTAGTGATGCTCAGTGCAGACACCGCCGCACCACACAAAATCGCAGTAAACGCATGAAAAGTTAAATAACGCAAAATCGCCCGATACAAGCCTAACTTGACATTGACCAACAGGGTCACCGCCGCCGTACCGACCAACACATACCAAATCGCATGACTGGCAAAACCCGTAAACTCACCCAAACGCGCCCAATAAGCAAACGTAAAAGCCAAACACACAAAAGACGCATCGACAGCCAAACTGATCAACCGCTTATAAAACCGCGGCAAAGACCAAAGAAAATCCAATTTTTTTACCATCTAATACACCCAGTATGCGCAAACCAAAAAAACAAAACACAACCCGTTCTTGAACTGTCCCTTCCCCTTATCACTTCCAAGGGGAAGGTTAGGATGGGGTTAAAACTACCCACCCCGTAGGCCGGATGAGCCGAGGCACGAGGCGTTATCTGACAACCCCCCATATCACCCCCAAGGGAAAGACGAACTGTTTTTATCCCCTCCCCTTATCTCTTCCAAGGGGAAGGTTAGGATGGGGGTTGTCTCTTATTCCCTCCCCTTATCTCTTCCAAGGAGAAGGTTAGGATGGGGGTTGTCTCTTATTCCCTCCCCTTATCTCTTCCAAGGAGAAGGTTAGGATGGGGGTTGTCTCTTATTCCCTCCCCTTATCTCTTCCAAGGGGAGGGCTAGGGAGGGGTTCTGAAGTAAACCATTTTACGCCAAGTTGGCAAACAATACGTAGGTAAAATTCACGAAAATCTACAAAAATAAAGCAGAAAAACGCGCCTTGTAAACCGCGGCACGTCCTTAAAAACAAGACCCAAGGCAAATCAATCAGTTAAACAAAGTTAGCCCTTAACTCTGTCCCCAGACCCACTGCCCGTTACCGTCTTAATGATATAAGAAAAATAACTCGCTAACGACAAACTCTGAATCATCTTAGCATCGGTTTCCGCCAGCAACTCAGGGGTCGACATATCGATTATCGAAGCGCTAAAACATGTTTGATTAAACCAAACCCAGTAATAAAGAAATCAACAAGACGCCATAGAAAACACGGTCTGAATGACTTGAACCGTCTTATCCATTTCTTCTTCCGTTAAAGTTGGGTGAACTAAAAACATTATACTGGTATCACCAAGTTGAACAGCGTTAGGAAGACGTTTTTCAGGTCGCCAAGGGGTATTATCAAAGGCTTTTTCAAGATACACCTCTGAACAACTGCCTTGAAAGCACGGCACACCAAGCTTAACGATTTCTTCAACGATCCGGTCACGGCTCCAGCCTTCGGCTAAATGTTCTGGCACAGCAAACATGTAATGCTTGTATTCCGCGTGTTCAATATAATCCGGCACCTTCACCAAGCGTACACAAGAAAACGCGCTAGCAGCTTGGTCAATTTTAGCGCCGTAGGCTTGGCGCTTTGCAGTCCATTCGGCCATTCGCGTAAGCTGAATACGACCAATCGCGGCTTGCATTTCTAACATACGCCAGTTGGTACCAAAGCTTTCATGTAGCCATCGAAAACCTGGTGGATGTTCTTTGTGGTAAATGGCATCGTAACTTTTACCATGGTCTTTGTAAGACCACATAAACGACCAAAGATCTTTATCATTAGTCGTGACCATGCCACCTTCGCCACCCGTCGTCATAATTTTATCTTGGCAGAAACTCCAAGCACCAATATGACCAATACTACCAACAGAACGACCTTTGTATTTAGCACCATGAGCCTGCGCACAGTCTTCTATGACAAAGAAACCACGTTCTTTGCTCAACGCCATAATGGCGTCCATTTCAGCAGGCATACCCGCTAAATGCACAACAATGACGGCTTTGGTATCGGGAGTAAGGGCCGCCTTGATACTATCGGCCGTAACAACCTGACTGTTCAAATCCACATCGGCAAAAACAGGGTTTGCCCCAGCCGTCACAATACTAGAAGCAGAGGCCAAAAAAGTACGCGGCGTGGTGATCACATCATCACCCTGCCCAACGCCTACTGCTTTTAACGCCACATCTAAAGCCAAAGTACCATTGCTCAAGGCAACGGCGTAATCAGTACCAACCCAAGCGGCAAATTCTTTTTCAAATTCACGGCACTCAGTACCTGTCCAATAATTCACTTTGTTGGACAAAACAACACGGCTAACGGCATCAGCCTCTTCTTGAGTGAAAGAAGGCCAAGGAGAAAAAGGGGTGTTTAACATCAAAATTCCTGGAGTACTATAACAATTAAACAAGTTACTATGAGTTAAGGAACATACAACTCAGCTGTACCATCAATAACGGTTTTATTTTTAACTTTACAAACAGTATCAAAAAAAACTCTACGCTTTTTAGAGTCAACCGATGTAACCGTTGCTATCGCAGTAACTGTATCATCCAAATATACTGGTCGCTTAAAGTTATACGACTGAGCAACATAAACGCACCCAGGACCAGGTAACTTGGTACCAAATAAAGCTGAGAAAAAACTTCCAGAAATCAATCCATGTGCTATGCGTTTCTTAAACCTTGAGTTTTCAGCATATACGTCATCAACATGTACAGGATTATGATCACCAGATAACCCTGCAAATGTTTTCACATCCGCATCGGTAATAGTCTGCGAATAGGTAACAAACATCCCTTCTTTTATGTCTTCAAAAGGTATCTTGAAATTGACCTCGATAAGCTCCATAGCTAGGTACCTCTTTTAATAGATTTAGCTGGATTTCCAAAAACAACATCACCAGCTTTAACACTTTTTGTAACAATAGCTCCCATTCCGACTACAGCACCTTTACCAATAACAATAGGTTTATCTGGCGTACCTTGTTTGATAATTGCGCCTGTTCCTATGTAAGCAAAGTCTTCTACATGCACATTACCATTGCACTTTACAGATGGCGCGAACGTAACAAAATCTCCGATAATACAATCATGAGCTACGTAGCTATAAATATTAGCTTGAAAGTATTTTCCAATATGGATATTGGAGGTTAAAGTAACAAACGGTGACAATATGGCACCTTCTCCAACCTTTACTTCATCCATAATTTCAACATTTGAGGCTTCAACCTGAAAAACCTCAATCTGCTTTTCCTTTAAACGATTAGCTATTTTTTCTCTTATGGCCGCATCAGCGATAGCAATGGTGACAAACTTATTCATGGAGTGAAGTGACAAGAATTGATCAAAGGTCAAAACATCATATCCATTTAGAATAGAAGCTTTTGGCGCATCATCTATGAAAACTAAATAGTCTGCGTCCTTAGATTTTTTTTTAACTAAAGGCATTACTTCACGCCCAAAACCACTAGCACCAAAAATACCGTAAACGTTACCTTTCACCTTTATCGCTCCCCTCAAATCTAGTCATAGTGACATGTCCATCAGCACTTATACCTTCTCGGACAAATACCTTTTTAACGGTTAGCAGCAGTATTTTAATATCTAACCAAAAGCTTTGGTTATCGACATACCAAACATCTAATTTGAACTTATCTTCCCAGCTGATCGCATTACGGCCATTGACTTGCGCCCAGCCAGTAATACCCGGGCGCACATTGTGACGGCGGGCTTGCTCAGCACTGTAAAGTGGCAAATACTGAACCAACAATGGACGAGGCCCGACTAAACTCATGTCACCTTTTAACACGTTAAACAAGCCAGGCAGTTCATCTAGGCTGGTAGAGCGTAAAAAGGCGCCGAACTTGGTCATCCGTTGTTCATCAGGAAGCAAGTTACCTTGTTTGTCTTTCGCATCCAACATAGAACGGAATTTCATCATTTTAAAGACACGACCATTTAAACCGGGACGATCTTGAGTGAATAAGATAGGAGAACCGAGTTTAAAACGAATCAAGAGTGCCACAATAAATATGAGTGGCGATAACGCTATTAGCGCAAGTAATGCGACAGTGAAATCAAATGTTTTTTTCATATACAAGTCTATAAAATAGTTTAATGAAGTGATCTACTCCAACATCTAACGACATCTCAGTTTGATAAAAAGATTTGGCATTTTTACCTAAGCGGTCTAATTCTGTTGAGTCTAAACTGACCAATTCAGTAACAGCACTAGCCATTGAAAATCCATCGTTTGCTTTGAAGGTTATACCAGCATCCGCTTGCCTAATAATATCAGAGGCATCCCCGTTTACGCCCATCAAAATAGGTTTCCCTGCAGCAAGATATGCTTGGGTTCGTGATGGTATAGTTATACTAAACAATTCATTATCAGTTAAGTGAACAAGTAATGCATCAGCACGCTGCAAATAACTACCTACTTCACTCATACCCACACGCGGTAAGAAAAAAACATTTTCCAAACCACTTTTATGACTTTGATCAATCGCATTTTCTTTTGCAACGCCATCACCAAGCAGTATCAAATTAGCATTGACACCTCTATCTTGGAGTATTTTAGCCGCTTCAATAATAGCGGGTAGGCCTTGCGCAAAGCCCAAGTTACCAGCAAATAAAATATTGAACCCTGGCTTGTCTGGAAAGTTATCAATTTTTTGTATTGGCAAGGACAAGGCTTCTTCATCACACCAGTTGTAGATCACAGAAATCTTTTCATCGGGTACAGAGCGCTGAATCAAGCGCTTACGAAAACCTGATGATAGTACAACAATATGCGCTGCTTTCTTATAAACCAACTGACAGAGCTTACCCACTAACTTTAGCGCTTTGCTATTATTAAGCATACCAGTCGCCGCCAAGGTATCTGGCCACAGGTCTTGGATATCGATTACAAGCGGCACTCTACGAAAAAAGCTGATAATGGCAGCTGACATTGTGGTAGTTAACGGTGGATGATAAGCATAAATAACATCAGGTTTTCGAACCTTGAATAAACCACACATCAAGGAAGACATGGCAAAACTTGCATAGTTAAAGACGCGTTTTATTGCCAAGCCATCATGGCTGGGGTACAAGGGGACACGGTGCACTTTGATACCTTGTATGATTTCTAAGGTATGAAAGCGCATTTTATACCCTTGGTATAACTTTCCACCTGGGTAGTTTGGGAAACCAGTAATCACCTCAACATCATGCCCTTTGGCGGCTAATGCTTTGGCAAACACTAGCCCTTTAAAAGTCGGCTCAGGATCAAACCACTGAGTGACAATCAGTATTTTCAAGCCCCACCACCTGTAAGCATCAAAACATGAGTAATCATTAATATTTCTTCCACACAACTCTGTTTACATAATCAGTATAAGAATGAACGATTCTGACAAGTTTATCTGAGACGTTCGGCATAGAATAATCATGAACCTGACGAATCAAGCGTTCTTTATCACGTGCTTGGGTATCTAAGATAGCCAGCCCTTGCATAATACGTTGTACTCCCAAACCAACCATCATGACAGCTGCTTCTTCCATACCTTCAGGGCGTTCATGAGCTTCTCGCAAATTTAGCGCAGGAAAATTAAGGATAGAGGATTCTTCGTTAATGGTTCCGCTGTCTGACAATGCTACTTTGGCGGACAGTTGCAGCTTATTATAATCTTTAAAACCTAACGGTTTAAGAAGCTGCACCATTGGATGAAAAGTGACCCCCATGGCATCGATACGCTTTTGTGTACGCGGATGAGTAGAAACAATAACTGGCAAATTATAAGTGGTCGCAATAGTATTCAAAGACTCAACCAGATTTAAGAAGTTCTTCTCAGAGTCGATGTTTTCTTCACGGTGGGCACTAATAATGAAAAACTGCCCTTTTTTTAAACCTAAGCGGTTAAGAACATCAGAGTCGTCTATGCCTTGACGGTAATAATTCAGCACTTCAAACATAGGACTACCAGTTTTGATGATCATGTCAGCAGGCAAACCTTCACGTAATAAATAATCACGAGCGATGGTGCTATAGGTTAGGTTAATATCCGCCATGTGATCGACTATGCGACGGTTAATCTCTTCGGGTACACGTTGATCAAAACAACGATTCCCAGCCTCCATATGAAAAGTAGGAATTTTCCGACGTTTCGCAGGTAAAACAGCCATACAGCTGTTGGTATCACCGAGTACTAATAAAGCCTCAGGCTGAACCTCGGCCAACACTTTATCAACAACGATAATGACATTGCCTATAGTTTCAGCACCGGACGCGCCAGCAGCGCCAAGAAAAAAGTCTGGTTTACGTATACCTAAGTCGTTAAAGAAGATTTCATTTAACTCATAATCATAGTTCTGACCAGTATGTACAATAATATGTTCACAATGCTCATCTAACTTCGCCATAACTCGCGACAAGCGAATAATTTCAGGGCGTGTGCCTACAACAGTGACTATTTTTAATTTATTCATTACAGATCTTTCCTTACACCTTGTATGTCACTGTATCGGGGCGCTGACGATCAAAGTTTTCATTGGCCCACAACATCACCACCATTTCATCATCACCGATATTCGTAATATCGTGCGACCAACCAGGCACAGTCTCTACTATCTCAGGCTGATCACCACAGGTGTTTATTTCCACAAATTCATCAGTCACAATATGGCGAAAGCCAAAGCGCGCTTTCCCCTTGATAACAAGAAATTTCTCTGTTTTCACATGGTGATAGTGTCCACCGCGTGTCACACCTGGATGCGCCGTGAAAAATGAGAACTGGCCGGAATCACGTGTTTTCAGCATTTCAACAAAAGACCCTCTGGGATCTTCATGTTTATTAAGCGGGTAATTGAAATCGTTTGGGGATATATAGCTAATATAAGTGGCATACAGCACACGTGTAAAACCATCACCTACCGCTTCAGTGACTAAGGTTTCACGACTATTTTTGAATTTATAAAGCTGTTCAACTAGTTCACCCAACGTCGCTGTGTATATAGGGTCAACGCTAACATACAGTTTATCGGTTGGTTGATTTATCAGCAAATCGATGAAAGAGCTGATTACCGCGCCAATATGAACTAAGCTAAGCTCTGTCGAAGGATCATTCACCTGAATAGGTAAACCATGGCTGATATTATGGCAAAAAGTCGCCACCGCAGAATTGTAATTTGGACGACACCATTTGCCAAAAACATTCGGCAAACGATAAATATAAACCTGATTGCCCGTCTCCATATACAAGTTCATCAAATGCATTTCGGCTTGTAGCTTGCTACGGCCATAAGCATTCGTTCGTTCAGCTTGGATAGATGAGGTAATTACAATAGGAATATTTCGCCCAGACGCCACAATAGCACTGCAAATTTCAGCCGTTAGTTCCGAGTTTCCAATAAAAAATTCGCTTTCTTCATCAGGTCGATTAATACCAGCAAGATGAAAAATGAAGTCGGCTTCAGCAACTAAATGGGATAGTTGACCATGATCTAATTCACGAGTGAACGGAAGAACCTCATGGCCACCCATTTTATTCAGCGTGACAACTAAATTTTTACCGATAAATCCGTTAGCTCCAGTAACCAAAACCTTCATTTTATTCCTCCGCAGCGACCCATTCGCCATCAACAATAGCCTGCATAAAGCTTAACTTAAGAAGCAATGCTTGCATACCTGCCACACCCAAACGCTCAGTGTTGTGGGAATTGTAGTCTTCGGTACGTGAAATCACTTCTTCACCCACCTCAACAAACTTCGCATAATTCAAATCACGTAGATCTGGCGGAACGCGGAAGTAATCGCCCATGTCTTCAGCGCAGGCCATTTCTTCTCGGCTCAATAACGCTTCATACAATTTTTCACCATGGCGTGTACCAATGATATTGATCGGGTGTTCTGGCTTATTAAGTAGTTGAGTTAAAGCTTGGGCCAAAACCTCTACCGTAGCAGCGGGGGCTTTCTGCACGAAAATATCGCCATTGTTACCATGCTCGAAGGCATACAATACTAGATCAACAGCGTCAGCCAATGTCATCATAAAGCGTGTCATGTTTGGATCAGTAATGGTAATAGGCTGTCCAGCACGAATCTGTTCAATAAACAATGGGATCACAGAACCGCGAGAGGCCATAACATTGCCATAACGTGTGCCGCAAATGACGGTCTTGGTATCGTCTACCGTGCGTGACTTGGCAACGATAACCTTTTCCATCATGGCTTTCGAGATGCCCATGGCATTGATCGGATACACTGCTTTATCTGTACTCAGGCAAACAACACGATTAACACCACACTGAATTGCCGCCTCTAGCACGTTTTCTGTGCCTAGAACGTTGGTCTTAACTGCTTCTAAAGGATAAAATTCGCACGAAGGCACTTGTTTAAGCGCAGCGGCATGAAATATATAATCAACACCACGAGTGGCGTTTAATACGGATTGATAATCTCGCACATCGCCAATATAAAACTTTAACTTAGGATGATTGTACTTTTTGCGCATATCATCTTGCTTTTTCTCATCGCGAGAAAAAATACGAATTTCTTTAAGATCAGAATCTAAAAAACCTTTAAGAACAGCGTTACCAAAAGAACCTGTACCGCCTGTGATCATTAATATTTTATTAGAAAACATAATTATTCCTTAACTTGAAGCTAGATATTAATATCATTTACAATGTGCTTTTTATAAGCTCTATTCATTGCAAACATAAATAAAATAAAAAGATAAGCGTTAGGTGAAAAGATCAAACCTTTGAAGTTTAACCAAAAACCAGCAAAAACCCATACAAAGAAGAAAGCTTTATTTCCGAATGCCCTAAAGCAAAGTATAACTATAAAAAATAGAAATAAGGTTGTATAAAAAACTCCACCATAGTTTATTAATATTATCCAACCAGGGTCAACAGTAGAATTTAAACCCGGCAAAAACATATAATTACCATTACCTAAAATAAACTCTAAAAAATCAGCATTTGTAAAAATGAAATGATCCTCAAAAATAATATTTATAGTTCTCATTCCACCACTAGAGAGTTCTTCTTGTAGGCGCTGTGGTAGGTAATCGACATAGTATAAATAAATAAATACTAATATAATGAAAAACCAAAATGATAAAAATAAAAACCTAAAAAAATAGCGAGACTTGAAGCGAGTTAAAAAACCAAGAATCAATGCCACTACAACATTATTGGAATTAAATAACTGAGTAAAAACGATAAAAAAATTAAAAACCTTCACCCTAAATAATGTCAATACTGTAAGCACCATAACGAATGGTGCTGTAAAATTAATCTCTGGCGTATAACCAAAACCTCTCGTATAATAATTCCACTCATAAATGATATTAACGCTATTTGACATACCCATAATGGAATAAATAAGTTCTTTACCACCTGGGTAATAAAAAGTAAAAAACCAAAAAAAAGTCTGTAGTAAAAAAACACTAAGAATTAATTTTTTTAACTTGTCATCATCACCTTTTAAATAGTAACAAACAAAAAACGCAGAGGGAACAACTGACATAATAAAAATAGTCAGGGCCCTAACTGTAAATGAATTAGTTAGTTTATTAGCAAGAGCGCCTGTAGTAATATCAACACAAAACGAGTAAAGAAAAATAAAAGTATAAATAAAGATAAAACTTAAGCCTAATGCATTAATTAAAACCAATCTAAATCGTAAACTAAAAAGGAAAACACACCCTAAAAGACCCAAAAAAAAAGAGAAATAAAATGTTGTAAAAAAAACCGGTATCCGAAAAAAAACAATAAAAAAAAGAATTATAAAAAAAACGACTTTCATGAAAAAACCCAATGAATCACTTTAAAGAAAAAACTGGTATATAACAAAAATTCAAGACTTATCCTCCATAAAATAATCTGCTCTATTCTTTAATAAACTATAATGTTCCTTATGGGAAACCAACAAAAGCTCTTTTTTAAAACTGCTATAACTTCTAAATATCGTCACTATTTTAAGAAAAAAACCAAAAACAAAACGATAAAATGCAATGTTAAAGAAAACATTAAGGAACTTATTTTTTTTTCGAAACAACCATAGTCTATTTTCAAGAACAAACCTAGAAAAAAAATTATCAGACCTTTCTATTAAATAATTATAAACTTTAACTTTGTCGTTAAAAAAACGTCCTTCAGCAGTAATATATGAAGAACCAGATGTCCTTCTATAATAAACAAATACCTTATTACTTAGTGTAAATATAGAATCTGGATTCTTCTCTGCAATTGCAACCTGTAAAGGCCAATCTTCTACTACATCATAATCCTTAAGAAAAGAGATTGTATCTGGATCAGTTAGATTTTTAAAATTGTAAAACATATTTGGCGCATTATTATTGGAAAGAAAGATAAAACGATCAATTAATTTTTTTCCTCTGTATATATGGTGGGAGGAAATCACTTCCAAAGAGGTTTTGATACTTTCGTTGATGAAATTCTCAGTAAGAATTAATGGGATACCACTCGAAAAAGAAACATTATCACTCAACGATGAATGTTCAAATATATTTTCGTAAGAGTAAACATCATCACCTGCTGTAATCTTCAGTCTCGTTGTATCAACATTCTCTAAGATATTTAGAACAGATGCGCATGTTCCAGAATTACTAGAGTTGAATATTTTTTTCACATTATTAAAAATAGAAAAATTCTCATTAAGCCAATAAGAAAGGTATCTGACAGTATTATCTGTAGATGCATCATCATTTACTACCAAGTCTACTTCCCAATCATCCCCATAGCTATCAATCAGATACTTTATACTTTCTAAGTGTTCAACAATGTATTCTTGGTGATTATAACAAAGCACTGCAAATGTAAATCGCTTTCTTGACATCAAAAATATCCTAAAATCTAAACTTGAAATAAAACCAGTTAAATATTGACCAGCTGAAATACATCTAAGCAGAATAAAACATATGCTGCCTAAAACCCTCTAACTGAGAAAAAAATATAATAAAATAGAAATTTTCATGTAATAAAATGACACCACTAAATGAAATCGTTGAGCCTACAGCTATTTTAACAACAAGGACAAGCGTTAAACCATCATTAATTTAAACCTAGTCAAATAACGAATCAAACATTAAAGTATGGCGCTTTCTCACTTCAGAAGACTAAAAATACTTCTTTAAACAATATATGTTCATACTTTTATATTTGTTGTAAAAAAGATACTAAATCCAGCAATTGATTTCGTCTACATAATGATTAGTATTATAATATTTATTGCCCCAAGTTAGAGCTGCTAAGATTATCATGCGTCATTTAATTTTTTATTTTACTATAAATCATACCAAAACTATTCAAAAAAAATTTATCACGCAGCACAAAAAGCATTGCTATATAAATAATCGCGCCTAATGCTATTTTAACAAGCAATGTCAGTAACAAGCTATCGTTAGCTGAAATCAGGCCAATCGCGAAATACATAAGCGCTGCAGCAATGATGTATTTGTACGCTATTTTTAATTGTGCTATTCCACCGAAACCAAAGAGCTTGCCCGGGTAATAAGAATTTATAAAAAATGCAATAAAAGAAGTACAGACCATGGCCCATGCTAACCCCTCAATACCGTAGGGCAATGCTATAAATAAGGCCGCCACAGTCATTGGTAATTTAGAAAGGTCTACTTTCAAAAATAAATCTGAGCGACCTATTGCGTTGAGTATATTTAGGTTAATTGAGCTTATTGGGGTAATTGACCTTGCAAAACATAAGGCGATTAAAACCGGTATAACAGGCAACCAGTCTTCACCTAAAAGTAACCTAACAAATTCATTTGATACCGCTGCAAAGCCAATAAGTAGCGGTACAGAAACCAACATCGTGATGGATATTAACTGTGTGTATACATTAACCAACCGCTCTCTATCATCTTTTATAGAGGTCATAATAGGGTATGTTACACCTTGCAATGTTGAGTTTATAAATTGTGTAGCGTAATTACTAAGATTTGTTGCTTGTGTAAAATAACCTACCTGAGTTGCATTAAAGTAACGCCCGACTAATGCAACATAAAGATTATTAACAAAAGTGGCAACAAAACCTGCAAGCATTAAATTAGAGCCAAATTTAAACAACCTATTAAATGACTCAGCACTAAAAATGAACTTAGGTAACCATTGGCAGTAAAACCATAGCACGATTCCGTTAAAAATAGATTTAGTTATTAGTAACCACACTAATGACCAGTAGCCATAACCAGCCATAGCCAAATAAATCCCTATACATGCACTCAGCAAAGTAGAAATTGTATTGGCTATAGCCTGGCTTTTAAAATCTATATTAATAGTAAGCTTGGCACGAACCACAACAGTTAGAGAGCTTACTAAAATAACTAAAAACAAAACCCTAGATATTTCAACTAACTCTGGCGCATTGTAAAAAGCCGAAATAAATGGGGCACAGAAATATAATAAAAAATACATTACTATACCCCAAAAAATATTAACATAAAATATTGTAGAAGAATCTTCCTCTGTCAAATATTGGCTTCGCTGTATAAGCGCTTGGGCGAAACCATTATTCACCACGCTTTCAGCTAACAAGGTAAAAATAGTTAGCATTCCGATCAAACCAAAACTTTCTGGACCAATGATACGTGCAATAAAAATAGTCACAGCTAAATAACCTAGCTGGTTAATTAACTTATCAGATAAACTCCAAACAACTCCATTTAATGCTTTAGCCCTAAGTGACATATGATTTAAATGACCTATATAGTGAATATTATTTTATTTAGTAAAGGCATTGTCATATCACCACTATAATTACCTACACGATCTGGATGAAACATCTCACTCTTCAAACTTTCAATTTGTGGATTACTAACATATTTAGCTAGACGATTATCAAGATCCATACCCTCCAACATTAATTTTATTCGAAGTAAAAGATGTTTTTCTTTACTATCGGGTTTCATCAAAACATAATTGTGTATTAATCTTGGTAATGTAAAACTACATGCAAGGCCATGCGGCACACCATAGTGGCTTGTAAGTGGATATGATATTGAGTGCGCTATAGCTGTGCGAGTTTGGCTAATCGCCAGGCCTGCCAAAACGCTGGCATTTTGCATTGCTGTGCGTGCTTTCAAGTCTGAAGGTCTATTAAGCACTTGAGGTAATGCTTTTTCAGCCAGCTCCAGAGCCTGAATAGCAAAACTGCTGCTAACAGGGCTACGGTTGACATTCCATAACGATTCCAGTGCATGCGAGACCGCATCCAAACCTGTGTAGAGGGTTTCCTGGTCAGGTAGACCCAGTGTTAACTCTGGGTCAAGAAGTACCTTTTCTGGAAAGATTTGATCACCAATCACCGAGTATTTTTTATGCTGAGTCTGATCCCAGACGGTAGCAAAAGGTGTTACTTCTGCACCTGTGCCTGAGGTGGTCGGAATCACCACCAAAGGCAGCTTTTGTTGCCAAACGTGTTTCTTGCCCTGGCGTAAAACTTCAGTCAGTGGCTGCTGCAATGCACTGGGTAGCGCAACAGCAAGCACCTTTGCTGCATCCAGCACACTCCCACCACCAATTGCAATAATACCCTGAAATTTTTGGCTGCGATAATGCTGAATAATCGCTTCTAAATCATCCAGCTCAGGGTTGGGTGTAACTTGGTCATGGACTATCAACTGCACATCAGATAACAAATACTGAATCTTTTCTGTCAGCCCACGACGTGTAAAACCTGCCGAAGTTACCAACAACCAACGACCAGGTGTTATCAACTGTGGCAGTTTTTCTAGACTACCCGCCCCTGCAATCAAGGTGGCCGGATTATGATAGTGCCAGTCCTTCATAAACCTGCTGCCTTCATGAAAGCAAGTTTGTTTTCTTCTGGGGTGCTGGTAGGCCTAGCCAAGTCATCGCGTGAACCCGTAGTGATTTTGATCTCAAACAGCATCGGTCCTGGTTGATGTTGAATTTCCTGCCAAGCTGTTTCAATGCCAGCTTGATCACTGGCACTCCAATAGCCCTTGTAGCCACTGGCGAGAGCAAGTGCTTTGAAATCGATGTTACCAGCTACGGTCGGCTGCCCACCCACTGACTCATGAGCGGCATTGTTCAGGAGCACATGCACCATGTTTTTTGGAGCCACATCACCTATAATCGGCAATGCGCCCAAATGCATTAAAACCGAACCATCGCCATCAATGCAGACAACCTTTTTGCCTGGATTACCCAAGGCAGCACCCAGTGCAATAGAGGCTGTATGCCCCATGCCGCCGACTGTTAGAAAATCACGCTGGATTTCGCCCCGCTCAACACGTAATTCAAACACTTCTCGCGAGGTTTTCCCAGTCGTGCTGACCACCAGGCTAGAACCGGTTAGATTGAGCAAAGAGCGCAATGCATCTTCACGCTTCATTTGTGAAGGCGAAGTCGACTTGCGCATACTTTTGTATTGTGAGAAGGTGCCTTTGCGTACAAGAAAAGCGATGGCAGAACCTGTTTCCACTACTTTTTGAAGTGCGTCCTTTAGCGTTGCTTCCAGATCTGTATCTTGATCTAGTACCCAGTAGGGTATCCCCAAAAGGTCCAACTGCTGTGGTGTAATCGCACCCTGTTTCACATGCTGTGGTTCATCCTTGATACCAGGTTCACCACGCCAGCCGATGATCATTACCAGGGGTATTTTGTAGACATGAGGATCAGTAATTGATGTCAATGGGTTAATCGTATTACCCAACCCTGAGTTTTGCATATAAACCGCAGCTAATTTCCCTGTGGTTAGATGATAACCCGCAGCCATGGCAATCGCATTACCTTCATTAGCTGTAATAATGTGTTCCCCAGTTCGACCGTGATCATCAACATATGCACAAAAATCTTTGAGCAAAGAATCGGGAACACCTGCAAAGAGACCGATACCGGCCTCTTGCAGTTTTGTATAAAAAATTCGAGGTTCAATCATAAAAATGCCTTATTTGGTTCCAGGAATCAACTCAAGAATATCTTTGAGTGGCAACATCTTATCGTCACATTCTTTAGATCGCTGATTCGTTAAAATAGACTTTGCAGTTTCTAACATGGCTGGGTAAGCAGAACGTAATAATTGGTTAGCGTAAATCACAATATTAGCTCCCTTTTCTTGCAATTCAGCTTCTGTTACCGAGTTGTAGCTTGAAGGAACCACAACTAACGGCTTGCGATTTAGAAATTTATTGTAGTGATCACAGAACTCGAAAATCTCTGCGGGGTCTTTTTTCCGACTGTGAATCATAATCCCATCAGCACCAGCATTGAGATAAGCCTGTGCACGCTTAACTGCATCATCCATACCTTGATCGAGAATCAAACTTTCAATACGGGCTATAATCATGAAATCATCGGTCGCTTGGGCTTTTTTACCCGCCATAATCTTGGCACAGAAGTTATCAATAGAATCCTGAGTCTGCGGAACATCGGTACCAAAGAGTGAGTTTTTCTTCAGACCTGTCTTATCTTCGATAATCGCAGCTGATACACCCAAGCGCTCAAGAGTACGGACAGTAAATTCAAAATGCTCTGACTGCCCACCAGTATCAGCATCATAAACAATAGGCTTGGTGGTGACTTCAAGCACCTCATTTAAGGTATTCATTCGAGCAGAAACATCTACTGCCTCGATATCTGGTTTACCTTTTGCAGTCGAATCAGTCAGTGAACTTCCCCACATACCGTCGAATTCACGAATACCTTCGGGTGTTTCTACCTTTGTATTCTCAATAATCAAACCACTAAGTGCATTATGGATATCTATGAAACGCAACAATGGCTTAACCTGGAGCATGCGGCGTAATGACTTTAAACGTAAATCTGGTGTAGTACCAATTTCCCGTAATGCCTTATTAAGCTGTGTAGAAGAAATTCCAGCAGTATAGGGCACCTCAATTAGTTCACCACCCCATTCAGCTAGTGTATCGATAACGCGTTGACGAGTCTCACGCTGAACGCCTTCTCGCCAATCATCGCCATGAACAACATAATCAGGTTTAAGCTTTATCAAATTGGGTACATAATCGAGTGTATCTTGCACTACAACACGTGATACACCCTTAATATTCTCGATGATAATCTTACGCTGCTCAAACTCCATATATGGAATTCTTTTGTAACTGGCAATAGCTTTGTCTGTTAGCAACCCTACAACTACTTCACCATGCTCTGCTGCTTTTTTTAATATATTTAGATGACCAGGGTGCACTAAATCTGCACTCATTCCAACATAGACAACTTTATTGCTCATAATAACATCCTTAGCTCATTGATTATTTTATCAGAGGGCCCCCCCCCCGAGAAAAAAGGTTTTATATTAACGTCATGAAAATTATTGATGGGTGCATTATCCACTTCCTTTCTATTATTATCAATTACAAAATCCACAAAGTTAATAATAGAGAGTTTGTTTACACCATGTTTACAGCAAGCCAATGCAGACAAGCCAAAACCATTTAAGTTATTTCTAGTATTAGGATTCAATAAATAAAGAACAGGTTTTTTTAAATACAAATATTCCGCTAAAAAAGAACCGCAGTCATGAATAATAGCATCTGAACTTATGAATAAATCATCATATTCACCTTCATCAAGCTGCGAGCATTCTCCATCACTCCACATTCTATAGTATTTATCTGTTTTCTCTTTACCCCAATCTGGATGGTTATACAATTTTGATTTTAATATTGGATGGGGTTTAAAGGCCCACTGCACATTTTCTTTATAACTATCTACTAAATCCAACATCAATTCCGCATAAATTAAGAAATTAGATAGTTGTAACTCAGCATTTTCGATAGTGTGATGTGGCGCATAAATAATTTTAAACTTATTTTGTGCCTTTTTCCATGGACAAGCAACCAGATTATTCTCAAACAATGATTCACAAGCAGGATAGCCCGTTAAAACACAATTCATACCATCATTACTCGAAACAACCCTAGCTAAATTCATTGAATCAGAATGTGGCATAAAAATCTTCCACATCAAATTGTGAAAAAGGTGATTATAAAGCGATTGATCATTACCGTGTGATGTAACCAAGTAAAAATAAGGCACGTAACAGCTTAAATAATTTAAATACGCATCTTCGTAATATTCTTTTCTGGTTAAGTTATGTGGATTAGTAAAAAACACAATATCAGGTTTAATTTCACTTAGGCCCAGCCATGTGCCATCACTATTTAACGACTTAAGAACGGGATAACCCTTTTCTTTAAAAAAAGTGAACGTTTTATCCATATCTTCAAGCATTCTTTCTTCTCCATATAAGGTATATGGACACACTAAGATTTCTGGTTCAAAGTAGGGATCTTCTAGCATTTTTCTAAAAACAGGATCAACTTTCCACACACTTTTATGGATAGCCAGGAATACCACCTTAATTTTTTCCTTTCCCTTAATACTAGACAAAAGCTGTTGATGCTTATGCTGCATATGCTGAGCAAGCTTTCTTTTTCTGGGGTTATCTAACAACTTAACTTTAAGCGGATTAAATAACTGCTTAAATATGTTAATTGACGATCGAAATATTTTTCTTAGCATTCTTACTAACTCTTAAAATTTGATTTTTTTATAACACTAGTTCATTAACAAATAAAATGGACGCTAAATGAAAAATTAACTATTATTACTCTCAATTGAAATCAAAAAATACAGCCTATTCGAAGTTTGTTACATCTATAGATGTCTTTTAGAAATCAATCTAACTATCGAAAACTAAATTTATTATTTTCGCATTACTTGATCATCAATTCCTATATTAAATTTAATATTTTATTTATATCAACTGTATAATCAGCCTGAATATCTTCATTATTGCTCGATTCACATTTAAAAAACTTAAGATCACATCCATAATATTTAGCAATAGTTGAATAACATGAAAAGTCACTCGCATTATCGCTCAACCAACTCAGACCTATAGTACCTTTATTCACATAAATCAGATTAGTCCATCCTGCACCTGATGCACCAACCAGATAGTCAACATTTTGAAATAGATATACCTGCTGAAAAAATGAGAGGTCTTCTAAAAAAACTGGAAAAAAATCTTTTTTAACTAATATTTCTAACACTTCATTTTGGTTATATTTTCTCACTGATCCTTCTTTTCGACAAAGGAATACTTTTTTATATTTTATTTTATCAGCCTCACTATCTAGGAACGACAAATATTCTGCACTATTCAATATCGACTCTCGCAAAAAGTCTACACTTTCTCTATCTATAAAAAAAAAGTTCTTTTTAAAATCAGCACCATGCGCGACATTAAAAACAACATTTGAAGGTGATGTAATCGTGTACAATTCGTTAACCAAAGCTAGGCGATTTTCATTTAAATATATAATCTCATACCTTTCCTTTAAAATAACTGAGACCATCATAGAGAAGCTTTCAATTTTCTTTGCATACTCAGGTAGAATTATTGTTATTTTTTCTTTGTTTAGAGCTGATTCAAGAAAATATTTTAACTTGGTTACTATCTCAATCGTCCAATGATAATAATTCCATGAACCGTTTCCACCTATAAATAAAGCTCTTTCAATTTCAACAACTTTAAAACCCGTTTTAATTATTGAAAAAAAACTATTATGGCAGCTTATATGACCTGTTGAATAATTGCATTGATCTACATGAATGTGAGGCAATCTCTCCAAAACTACAGCGTCTTTTAAGACAATATGAGAACTTTTAGCATGAACATAACCTGTCTTCAGCTTATATAAATTTACATCTGGCATCTCAACACTGAATTTATTTTCCACCGTATAACAAGGTTCATAAGCATCTGTTGAACTACTCTGTTTAAGCGTTTCTATTGTGCTTAGAGTATCAAGCCACACTATAGGTCTAACATTTCTTGCAACCACTTTCCTAATGAATAAACTACTACTTTCATTAGCTTTAAAAATTAAAGCATTATATTTTCTACTCGTTTTTTTCTTAATCGAAATCAGTGAATTCCATTTCTCTTTAGGCAAATATTTTTTTAGTATTTTTTTTATCATTGAAAAAAATTCACTATTATTTTGACCTGCTCATTACACATTACCGGACTAATCGGCAAGCTGAGTATTTTTTGATGGATACTTTCTGTTATTGGATACTCACTGCTATTCCACGCTTTATAGGCATTTTGCTTATGAGGCGGTATTGGGTAGTGTATCAGTGTTTGTATGCCTGCTTCGGTAAGCTGTTTTTGTAGCTTGTCGCGTTCTTTTGTTTGTATGACGAATAAATGAAAAGCGTGGTTGGCTAGGCTTTCTAGGGTTGAATCTGGACTTATTGGTAATTTTATCGTTGGGTTGGTGATGCCTTTTGCGTAGGCGATAGCGACTTCACGGCGACGTTGTGTTTCTGTATCTAGATGGCGAAGCTTTACTCTCAACATGGCGGCTTGCATTTCATCTAGTCGGCTGTTTACACCTTGGTAGAGGTTTTCGTATTTTTTATGGCTGCCGTAGTTGCCTAGTGCTCGTATCGTCTGTGCGAGTTCATCGTCACTGGTCGTAATAGCACCTGCGTCACCTAACGCACCGAGGTTTTTACCTGGATAAAAACTAAAGCCACTGGCATGGCCCCAATTACCTGCTTTTATTCCATTAATACTGGCGCCATGGGCTTGCGCTGAGTCTTCTAATACTAATAAATTATGACGGCTAGCAATGTCCATAATGGCGGGCATGTCTGCCAGCTGGCCGTACAAATGCACGGGTAAAATAACTCGTGTTTTTTCTGTAACAGCAGCTTCTGCATTAATGGGGCAAATATTATAAGTCGCCATGTCTGGCTCAACCAATACTGGAATTAAGCGATTTTCGGTGATAGCAAGAATGCTAGCGATATAAGTATTCGCAGGTACGATGACTTCATCACCCTCTTTTAGTTTACCCATTTCCTTCCATGCACGCAGTGTCAGAGTTAAAGCATCCAAACCGTTCGCTACACCAATACAGAGTTTAGTACCGCAATACTCTGCAAACTCTTGTTCAAAGGCTTTTACTTCTGTGCCTTGAACGTACCAGCCCGAATCAATAACACGCGTCGCCGCTTCTACCAGTTCATCTCGATACTGGGCATTAATTGCTTTAAGATCTAAAAATGGGATCATTTCGTATACCTAATTATTTTTGCAGGGTTACCAACAACAACAGCGTAATCTGGAACGTCTTTTGTTACTACTGAACCAGCGCCAATCATAGCTTCAATACCAATCGTAACACCTGGTAATATTGTGGCATTAGCACCAATACTTGACCCTCTTTTTAAAGTTATCCCTAGAAACTTCTCTGGATATACTTTAGAGCGCGGCATTAAATCATTCGTAAAAGTGGCATTTGGACCAATAAATACATCATCCTCTATAAGAGTCCCATCCCATAGAAATACACCTGATTTAATAGTTACGTTATTACCAATTACAACATCTCCCTCAATTAGGGCATGGGCACATACGTTACAATTTCTTCCAATTTTTGCACCTTTTAAGATGACCACAAACTGCCATATTTTTGTATTCTCACCAATGACGCTTGATGCAACATCTGCAAGTGGATGAATGTAACTCATGATTTAGTTTTCTCTTTAAATTCGGCGTAGTCACGAATGTAGTCGCTTTCATCGTAGTGCTTGCTAGCTAACACTAAAAGCACGCAGTCTTCGCTAAAATCATGCATTTCTCGCCATACCATGTCTTCGATTAAAATGCCTTTTGTGGCCGAATCCAACCACACTTCTTCACGATGCTTACCATCATCTAAAACCATACGGCATCGACCTGTCACACAAACCGCTACTTGTTTTAGCTGCTTATGCGCATGAAAACCACGAGCAACACCTTGCTGAGTACCAAATATGTAGTACACGCGTTTAATATCAAATGGAATGGATTGCTGGCTCTCTAACGCGACTAATGAACCACGATCATCACCTAAAGGTGGGAAACTGATTAATTGAATTAAACTCACTCGCTTTCCTTAATAATTTCCAACAAATACTGGCCATAACTGTTTTTTTGTAGCGGTTTAGCTAGCATTTTAAGCTCTTCTTTTTTAAACCAACCTTGATAAAAAGCGATCTCTTCTAAACAGGCGATTTTATAGCCTTGGCGCTTTTCGATGGTTTCGACAAACTGTGCCGCCTCTAATAAGCTTTCGTGGGTGCCCGTATCTAACCAAGCAAAACCACGACCTAGCATTTCGACATTCAGCTTATTCTGCTTTAGGTACATTTCGTTCAGGCAAGTAATTTCTAGCTCACCACGTTCAGATGGCTGCACTTGTTTGGCCAACTGTACGACCGAGTTATCGTAAAAATACAACCCAGTCACTGCAAAATGCGATTTCGGTTTAGTAGGTTTCTCTTCAATCGAAATGGCTTTTTTATTCGCATCAAACTCCACAACGCCAAAACGCTCAGGGTCTTTTACCTGATAGCCAAACACCGTCGCACCCTGACCATTTTTCGCGTTTTCAACCGCGTGTTTTAGCTTAGGGGTAAAGCCTTGGCCGTAGAAAATATTATCCCCTAAGACCAAACATACATCATCGCTGCCTATAAAGTCTTCACCTAGAATAAAGGCTTGGGCAAGCCCGTCAGGACTGGGCTGCACCACGTAACTCAATTCAATACCAAATTTCGAGCCGTCACCTAAAAGTCGCTGAAAACTACTTTGGTCCTCCGGTGTAGTAATGATGAGAATTTCTCGAATTCCCGCCAGCATTAAAACTGAAATGGGGTAATACACCATTGGCTTATCGTAAACAGGTAACAACTGCTTAGACACACCTATTGTAATAGGATAAAGCCGAGTACCTGAGCCACCCGCTAACACTATGCCTTTCATTGGTTGTTTACCCCTAAGCGTTCCATCGAGTAAGAACCGTCTAACACACGGCTCCACCAGTTTTCATTGGCGAGATACCATTGCACGGTTTTGCGCAGCCCTGTTTCAAAGGTTTCTGCTGGTGTCCAGCCTAGTGTTTTTTCAATTTTACTGGCGTCAATGGCGTAGCGAACATCGTGGCCTGGGCGGTCTGTTACATAGGTAATCAAATCATGATATTGAGCGACACCGGCTGGTTTGTTCGGTACTAGCTCTTCTAACAAGCGGCAAATAGTCTTTACGACATCTATGTTGGCTTTTTCATTGTGGCCGCCAATGTTGTAGGTCTCACCTACTTCGCCTTCTGTGACGACTTTGTATAAGGCACGAGCGTGGTCTTCTACATACAGCCAATCGCGTATTTGCAAGCCATTGCCATAAACTGGTAATGGCTTACCTTTTAAGGCATTTAAGATCACTAAAGGAATCAATTTTTCTGGAAAGTGATAAGGCCCGTAGTTGTTAGAGCAATTGGTCACGATTGTCGGGAAGCCATAGGTTCTCCGCCATGCCCGTACCAAATGATCTGAACTTGCCTTACTGGCTGAATATGGGGAGCTTGGCGCATAGGCAGTGTCTTCGGTAAATAAGTCTTCTGGCCCCTCTAAATCGCCATACACTTCATCGGTTGAAATATGATGAAAACGGAAAGCACTTTTACGATCTGATTCTAGTCCTAACCAAAACTGACGACTGGCTTCTAACAGTGTGTAAGTACCAATAATATTGGTTTCAATAAAGGCTGCTGGGCCGTCTATTGAACGATCAACATGACTTTCTGCCGCTAAATGCATCACAGCGTCTGGTTGGTGTGTTTCGAAAACACTATCTAGCGCTGTCCTATCGCAAATATCCACCTGCTCAAAAGCATAACGATCTGACTTGTCCACATTCGCAAGGCTTTCAAGGTTCCCCGCGTAAGTCAGCTTATCGACATTCACCACACTGTCTTGGGTGTTTTGGATAATATGGCGGATCACTGCAGAACCAATAAAACCCGCACCGCCAGTTACTAGAATTTTCATTTAGTTGTTTCCATATTCTTTGAAATCTTGTGGTTTATTACTCGTTCATTTTTACCGTCAGACGCCTCGTGCGTCAGATAACGCCTCGTTCCTCGTCTCATCCTTCAACGCCGGATTACATCTTCGTTCCTCGATTCATCCGGCCTACGGGCTGCATTTCTATTTCAACGATAATGGCTAATCGTCAGATCACGCCTCGTTCCTCGTCTCATCTGACCTACGGTTTTGTCGCTTACGTTTTTACTTCTTTGCGCAGTTGTTCTATTTCTTGTTCTAGAGCTTCGTATTCGGCGATTTTTCTTTGTAAAAAGCGCTGTGTTAGGGTGACTTTTTCTTCTATGCCTTTTGGGGTAAGTAGGTATAAGTAACCGGTTTTGTTGGCGCTGTTTTTAAAGTTGTCTGCTTTTATTGAGCCTTTTTCAATGAGGGCCTTTAGGCAAAAATTGGCTTTGCCTAGGCTTATGCCCAGTCGTTTGGCGAGCTCACGCTGGCTGAGGTCTGGGTCTTGTTGCAGTTCTTTTAGAATTTTGTAGCGGTATTCGTCCGTTAGCATGTTTGCACCTTGGCGATGCGTGTTAACAAAGAGAAATAGGCACGGAAAGAAGTGGTGTTTTGTGGTGTGAGTAAGCTTTCCATGCGTTTGCCTCGTTTGATATTGATCGTTGTGTTTATAAATAAAAGAGCTATTGACCCCATCCTAACCTTCCCCTTGGAAGTGATAAGGGGAAGGGACAAATATATGCTCTGTTCAATTGGTGAACGATGATAATTTAAGAAGGGGAATTATGCAAATAATGTTTTTGAAAATTGTTTGTAAAGTGGACGTTTTTTACACGTTTTGGTTATATGGATAGAAACGAAATTCGTTTTACGTTTTGGTTGATGCGGTAAATTGGGCGATGATGGTTTGTTTTCGTCGACCGTTATCCGGTGTTGGTGTATTTATTATCGTAGAACGATCCAGGTACCATTACGTTTTGATCCTTGGTATTCAAGTTTGCCTTCTTTTTTTAGCTTAGCTACGGCTCTTTCAACGGCACTCAATGAACGATCTATATGGATTGCGACATCTGCAAGCGCAAGACTCGGCGATATTTCAAGGATATCAAGAATCTGGTCGGTTGTTTTTACCCGCGTTTTAACCTGCGTTTTTACCCGCGTTTTTTGTTCCACTGACATTGCTTCATTTAATGAATCGCTCATCGCGGTCAGAAGGAACTCTATGAATTGAGTGCTATCACACCGAGCATCGGCTTCTCTCAATGTTTGGTAGTACTTTTCTTGACGCGCTTTAATAACAGTCTCTACAGGTAAAAAGGCGAGCAAGGGGTGCCATTCAGTCAAAATAAGCGTTTGCCAGAAACGCCCCATCCGTCCATTGCCATCGCTAAACGGGTGAATAAATTCAAATTCGTAGTGAAAGGCCGCTGACGCAATGAGCGGGTGGGCATCGGTTGATTCTAGCCAAGCCAATAGTTGTATCATTAATCGCGGAATCTGATTGGCTGGCGGGGCCATATGTACCAGTTTTTCACCGCGATATATGCCAGCGCCACCATTTCGCCACTGTCCCGCGTCACTAATCAGCCCTTTCATCATAAGGCCATGCGCCTGAAGCAGATCATCGCCATTCGTCGATGACCACTCCCCCATAGATTCATAAACGGCAAACGCATTATGAACCTCTTGGATTTCTTTCGGCGATCCAAACACAGATTTTCCGTTTACTAATGCAGTGACTTGCTCAACGGATAAGGTATTTTGTTCAACAGCCAAGGATGCTTGAATAGTACGTATACGGTTCGCTTTTCTAAGCTGCGGTACCAGCTCATTTTTATTCACTGCGGTCCATTTACCTATTTTCTCTGAAATATCAGACACTAGGTTCATCATAGTGTGAGTAAGTAGAAATGGCGGCGAATACGGCATGAAATGTTAAAAACCTGTTTTTTGACAGCGAATGAAAAGTTCAGCCTTTGATGCTAAACCTTATTTGATTAACAAACAACGAAAGACCGGATCCTACCCTAACCTTCTTCTGAATGTCAGATAAGCCTCGTGCCTCGTCTTATCTGACCTACGTGTGGTTGGTGTGGATCATATGATTGGTGATTTCGTGATGTTTTTGTAGGCCGGATGAGGGATGTTGTGTAGAGTTGGTTTGTATTGTGTTTTGTAGGGCATCATGAGCGAAGTGTAATGTGCCGTTGGTGGTTTCGTTTACGTCACGTTCATCTTCTACCGTCACTTTCATTTTCAAGTAAAGCGCCTCGTACCTCGCCTCATCTGACCTACGGGTGGGTTGGTTAGGTTTTCTCAGCGGCCTATTCCTCTGCTGCTAAGATCGGTGTTGATAGCGTCTGCAACTCCCATTAAAAAACCTAAATTGCCATGGGCAGTTTGCAATGCGTCCACCAGTAGATTCAAATCTTCAATGTATTCATGAATCATTTGATTTCTCAACTGTCGCAGTTCTAGCCATAATTCAACTGAAGGCAATACACCAATTTTTTCTGCTTTATCTAAATTATCAATCGCGACGTTTGTCTTTTCTTCTAATATATCTAGCCATGCTGGTAGAAATTTATCACCTAGCGTGTCCTGCAAACGGCAAAATCGACTAATGAAAGCCTCTAGCTGCTCAGCAAGCTCTTCGTTACTGTTCAGCTGTTCGGCTAATTCAAGTGTAAACGGCTGATGAAATATTTTAGATGCCGAATAGTTTAAATGGTGAATTTCTCTGTCAACCACTCGTTGCAAAAACATTACCCTTTCTAGCTTATCAACGGCATTATTTTTTGACTTCATAATAAAACCCCCTTGTTCTGCGCTATCTGGTGTATTGGTAAACTTTTTAAATTAGGCGCAGACAATAAGACATCCACTTTACGGCCTTGAAACAATCTAATGAGACGTGCACTTATTTTTGATGACAATACAGCAGGATGTTCAATCACATTATTTAGAGTAATCAGCAAGTCTATGTCTCCACCTTTTTTAGTATCATCAACACGAGAACCAAATAAGGTCACTTTTGCGTCTTCGCCAGCGAGCATGGCAACCACTTGCTTTATTGTTTGCACCTGATTGTCTGTTAATCTCATTTTGACTACTCCGTCGCTGATTTTAATCGATAGTACGTCTTATTCATTGCCGATATTTTTATAAAGAAGCGTTTTCATGTCTTTTCAGATTACACCTCATACCTCTTCAAAACTGCGATTTTTTCGTGTCAATCAACATACCAAGCCCCTTTTCAGTTTCTTGAAAATAAGTATACCTATGTTAACAAAATAATCATTTCCTCTTTTTGACTCGGTCCTTTGCGATTTCGCTTTCGTACATGCTGTTTTCGTAGGCCGGATGAGGGAGGCACGACCGTTATCCGGCGATGAAGGATGAGGGAAGCACGACCGTTATCCGGCGATGAAGGATGAGGGAGGCACGACCGTTATCCGGCGATGAAGGATGAGGGAGGCACGACCGTTATCCGGCGATGAAGGATGAGGGAGGCACGACCGTTATCCGGCGTTGGATGGTTGTCGTTGGGTGTTGTTGTGGGGTAAGGTTATTTTTTGTCTGTTGCAGAGGGATTTGTATGTTGGATGTTAAGCATCATGGTGCGGTGCAGGGTGTGACTGGGTCTTGCCATGAGTTGTTTGTGGATGGTGACAATTCGGTTTTGGTGGATTGCGGTTTGTTTCAGGGGGCGGAGACGTCTGGATCTGGGGCAGATTCGAATAGTTTAGAAATAGACTTTGATCTTTCTGCTGTGCAGGCGTTGGTTATTACTCACGTTCATATCGATCACGTTGGGCGTTTGCCGTATTTGTTGGCAGCGGGGGTTACTGGGCCGATTTATTGCTCTAAGCCGAGTGCGGCTTTGTTGCCTTTGGTGATTGAAGACGCACTAAAAGTCGGAGTCACGCGCAATGCCAGTATTATTGAGGCGTGTTTAGATCGCTTGGCATCGCAATTGGTGCCGTTGGAATACAAAGAATGGACGAGTATTCCGCTTGCAGGGAAAGGTTCTAGCGTTCAGTTACGTTTGTGCCGTGCGGGGCATATTTTGGGCTCGGCGTATGTGACGTTTCGGGTGAAAAATGCCGAGATAAAATCAAAAGGCAAAGCCTATCACGATGTGGTGTTTTCTGGGGATTTGGGGGCGCCCTATTCGCCTTTATTGCCCGCGCCACAATCTCCTTATCGAGCTGATCAATTGGTTATTGAAAGTACCTATGGTGATCGCAACCATGAAAACCGATCCACTCGACGCCAGCGTTTGCAGAGTAGCTTAGAACACGCGTTGAGCGATTCGGGCACAGTACTTATTCCAGCGTTTAGCATTGGCCGTACGCAGGAATTGCTGTATGAGTTGGAACATATAATTCATCAGAACAAGCAGAAAACCGTGAGCCAAACGCGTTCAGGTGTGCCACTAAACTGGGAAGACATTGATATTATTATCGACTCCCCTCTCGCCAGTCGTTTTACTACTGTGTATCGATCGTTGAAAACCTATTGGGACGCAGAAGCCAAGCGTCGGGTTAATGCAGGCCGTCATCCATTGAGCTTTGAGCAAGTCACTACGATAGATGACCATGCCACCCATTTACAAACTGTCTCTTACCTACAGCGCCAAACTCGTCCTGCCATTGTTATCGCCGCTTCCGGCATGTGCGCCGGTGGGCGGATCGTAAATTATTTAAAAGCATTATTGGGCGATGAACGCAATGACGTGTTGTTTGTAGGTTATCAGGCGACAGGGACGCCAGGCCGGGACATTTTGAAGTATCACAATAAACCCAATGGGTATGTCATGTTCGATGGTGAGCGGTATGCCATTAACGCCAAGGTACAGCAAATAAGCGGGTATTCCGCCCATGCAGGGCAACGGGATTTATTAAACTTCATCAAACGCATGCGCGTCCGTCCGGAAAAAGTCCACCTAGTACACGGCGACGACCGCGCCAAGCAGACACTGAAAAGCATGATTGAACAAGAAAACCCCACATGCCACGTCATCGTACCGTAGAAATGTGTGGCTCACCGGATTTGGTCTAGTCCCTTCCCCTTTTCTCTTCCAAGGGGAAGGTTAGGATGGGGTTCAGGTCTTGTAACCCCCTCCCAGCCTCCCCCTTAAAGACACAAGGGGGAGGAGCAGAGCTGAGTTGTCTAGTCCCTTCCCCTTTTCTCTTCCAAGGGGAAGGTTAGGATGGGGTTCAGGTCTTGTAACCCCCTCCCAGCCTCCCCCTTAAAGACACAAGGGGGAGGTGCAGAGCTGAGTTGTCTAGTCCCTTCCCCTTTTCTCTTCCAAGGGGAAGGTTAGGATGGGGTTCAGGTCTTGTAACCTCCTCCCAGCCTCCCCCTTAAAGACACAAGGGGGAGGAGCAGAGCTGAGTTGTCTAGTCCCTTCCCCTTTTCTCTTCCAAGGGGAAGGTTAGGATGGGGTTCAGGTCTTGTAACCCCCTCCCAGCCTCCCCCTTAAAGACACAAGGGGGAGGAGCAGAGCTGAGTTGTCTAGTCCCTGTTGTGGTTGAATTAGCCGGACACTTCAATAAAGGATAATATCCAATTATTGAGGTGTAAAATGACTAAACGTACTAACAAACAATATCCAAACGATTTTAAGCAAGAAGCGGTGGCGCTGGTGATTGAGCAAGGTTACTCCGTTGTTGAGGCTGCCGCTTCACTGAATATCACTGACAAGCTACTTTATAACTGGGTAGCGAAGTTTAAACAACAAGATGAAGATTCAGAGTTGTCGAAGGATGAGCGGGCTGAACTCGTTCAGCTCAGAAAAGACAATAAGCGCTTGCTGATGGAGCGCGAAATATTAAAAAAGGCTTCAGCGTTTTTCGCAAAAGAAATGAAATAAAATATTCATTTCTCAAAAGTTTAGGTAAGCAGTACCCAGTTGCCATATCGTGTAAAGTGATGCGCGTTAGCAAATCTGCATACTATGCTTGGCGAAAACGTCCCGCGATAATTATCAGTGCACAAACACTGAATTTACATCGTAGGGCGAAGGCGCTTTTTGAAGATAGTCGAGGCAGTCTGGGTAGCCGAGAGCTTGCGAAAAAGCTTCGCAAAGAAGACTTTGATGTTAGCCGGCATCGTGTCATTGGCTTGATGAAACGATTGGGGTTAGTCGTTAAGCAGCGTATCGCTTACAAAGTCACCACAAAGCGCAAAGACAGTGATGCTGTAGCGGATAATTTATTGAACATGAATTTTAACCCGTTAGGCCCAAACCAGGTGTGGGCTGGGGATGTGTCATATTTAAAAACAGGCGAAGGCTGGCTATACCTTGCTATTGTAATGGATTTATTTGGTCGTCGCATAGTGGGTTGGCACACGTCAAAACGTATGACGACAGACTTAATTGAGCATGCATTTTTAAAAGCACATCGCTTACGACAGCCGCCAAAGGGCTTAGTGTTTCATAGCGACAGAGGCTCGCAATACACGAGTAAACACTTTAGAAGCCTATTAAAACGGCTTGATTGCCGCTCTAGCATGGGTGACGTCGGTGCGTGTTGGGATAATGCCGTGGTTGAAAGGTTCTTCGGCAGTTTAAAACATGATTGGTTGTTCAAGGTAGCACAACCAACAAGAGAGCATATGAAGCAAGATGTTGCGGCGTATGTGAAATATTACAATCTGGAGCGATTACATTCGTCGAATGGCGACCAATCACCCATTGAGTATGAAAACTCCTTTAGGAAAGTGTCCGGTTGGACTTGACCAGAACACCCTTCCCCTTTTCTCTTCCAAGGGGAAGGTTAGGATGGGGTTCAGGTCTTGTAACCCCCACCCAGCCTCCCCCTTAAAGACACAAGGGGGAGGAGCAGAGCTGAGTTGTCTAGTCCCTTCCCCTTTTCTCTTCCAAGGGGAAGGTTAGGATGGGGTTCAGGTCTTGTAACCCCCTCCCGGCCTCCCCCTTAAAGACACAAGGGGGAGGAGCAGAGCTGAGTTGTCTAGTCCCTGTTGTGGTTGAATTAGCCGGACACTTCAATAAAGGATAATATCCAATTATTGAGGTGTAAAATGACTAAACGTACTAACAAACAATATCCAAACGATTTTAAGCAAGAAGCGGTGGCGCTGGTGATTGAGCAAGGTTACTCCGTTGTTGAGGCTGCCGCTTCACTGAATATCACTGACAAGCTACTTTATAACTGGGTAGCGAAGTTTAAACAACAAGATGAAGATTCAGAGTTGTCGAAGGATGAGCGGGCTGAACTCGTTCAGCTCAGAAAAGACAATAAGCGCTTGCTGATGGAGCGCGAAATATTAAAAAAGGCTTCAGCGTTTTTCGCAAAAGAAATGAAATAAAATATTCATTTCTCAAAAGTTTAGGTAAGCAGTACCCAGTTGCCATATCGTGTAAAGTGATGCGCGTTAGCAAATCTGCATACTATGCTTGGCGAAAACGTCCCGCGATAATTATCAGTGCACAAACACTGAATTTACATCGTAGGGCGAAGGCGCTTTTTGAAGATAGTCGAGGCAGTCTGGGTAGCCGAGAGCTTGCGAAAAAGCTTCGCAAAGAAGACTTTGATGTTAGCCGGCATCGTGTCATTGGCTTGATGAAACGATTGGGGTTAGTCGTTAAGCAGCGTATCGCTTACAAAGTCACCACAAAGCGCAAAGACAGTGATGCTGTAGCGGATAATTTATTGAACATGAATTTTAACCCGTTAGGCCCAAACCAGGTGTGGGCTGGGGATGTGTCATATTTAAAAACAGGCGAAGGCTGGCTATACCTTGCTATTGTAATGGATTTATTTGGTCGTCGCATAGTGGGTTGGCACACGTCAAAACGTATGACGACAGACTTAATTGAGCATGCATTTTTAAAAGCACATCGCTTACGACAGCCGCCAAAGGGCTTAGTGTTTCATAGCGACAGAGGCTCGCAATACACGAGTAAACACTTTAGAAGCCTATTAAAACGGCTTGATTGCCGCTCTAGCATGGGTGACGTCGGTGCGTGTTGGGATAATGCCGTGGTTGAAAGGTTCTTCGGCAGTTTAAAACATGATTGGTTGTTCAAGGTAGCACAACCAACAAGAGAGCATATGAAGCAAGATGTTGCGGCGTATGTGAAATATTACAATCTGGAGCGATTACATTCGTCGAATGGCGACCAATCACCCATTGAGTATGAAAACTCCTTTAGGAAAGTGTCCGGTTGGACTTGACCAGAACTCCCTTCCCCTTTTCTCTTCCAAGGGGAAGGTTAGGATGGGGTTCAGGTCTTGTAACCTCCTCCCAGCCTCCCCCTTAAAGACACAAGGGGGAGGAGCAGAGCTGAGTTGTCTAGTCCCTTCCCCTTTTCTCTTCCAAGGGGAAGGTTAGGATGGGGTTCAGGTCTTGTAACCCCCTCCCAGCCTCCCCCTTAAAGACACAAGGGGGAGGAGCAGAGCTGGGGATCTAGTGTATTTAGCATGGAGGCTAAGTTTATGACTCAAAAACTATTTAATATTAAGCAAAATCGTCATTTTCGTTCAGTATTAAGAAATAACTTAACAGAACCAGAAAAAATCCTATGGCAGCGAATCAGATCAAAACAGTTAGGGGTTAAATTTCGGCGACAGCACGGTATAGGAAAATATATTGTTGATTTTTATTGCCCGGAAAAAAAACTGGTTATAGAGTTAGATGGCGATAGCCATTACAACCACGACACTCAAGCATACGATCGAAAGCGTGACGACTTTATGAGATCCCAAGGACTGCAAGTAATACGCTTTACTAACCAAGACATAATGAAAAAACTAGACGCTGTTTTAGAAGTGATTCATCAAAGTATTCAAACCCCGAAATAACCCCCTCCCGGCCTCCCCCTTAAAGACACAAGGGGGAGGGGAAATGGCGTGGGAATATTAATGAAAAATGTCTTCTATTTTCTCGGCGAAGAGGAGTCGTTCAGACCATTCCAGAAGGGTTTCAGCATCGGCTTTTTCAACCTGTTCACGGTAAGCCGCCGCAACGTCTACACCGTATTTACGCGCCATCAGACGCAGCATTATAGTCGCTTCACCCTGCTGCATACCTTGTTGCATACCCTGCTGCATTCCTTGTTGCATACCCTGCTGCATTCCTTGTTGCATGCCTTGTTGTATTCCTTGTTGCATTCCCTTTTCAATTCCAAAACGCTCTGCACTGGTTACATAAGGCATTTTTTTAGACTCCTCTAGTTGGTATACCGATTCTAAGAATTGGCGCTCCAACGCTTCTGGTAAACGTATCATCCAATCAATCACTCGAAACAATTGTAATATAACATCGCGCTCGTAGCCCCGCTCGTACATTAGTTGCACAAGCTGGAACTTCCAAACCTGACGCTCTTCGGCTCGTTTACTGCTTTTGGCTCGAAGTTGCGCCATGACCACTAAGGCAAACACATTGTCGCTGTTTTCTAACTGCTCCCAGCGGGCTTGCCAATCCAGCAGCTTCACACTGGGAAAGCGAAAATCCAACCCACAACCCCAACGCCCCCAATGATAACTATTGGGCCGGAAGTTCCGATTGGTATCAGCGAGCACACCTAAGCTGACCACATCCATCTGATACCGGTCAAACAGCCGGTAATGATACACGTACATTCGCTCGGCAAAGTCCCGCTCTGCCTCACCCTGCACTTCCACATGGATCAATACCCATGTTTCCGTGCCATCTCTAGCATACACCTTCACCAACTTATCGGCGTAACGTCGGCCTAGCTCGGCGTCTTGCACAACCTGTTGAAGTTCCTTATCCAAAAATTCCCGTTCCCGGCTCCAATCCACTTGCGCATAAACATCGGGAAACAGCAACGCCAAAAACTCCGGAAAACGCTGCTCCAACGCCTCTTTCCATGGGCTATCATGATCATCCATTGATCTCGTATTCATTTAAAATCCCTCTTCCATTAACGTCAACCTCATCCTGAGATTGCTGTGTATTACTACTTTAATACTATATAAAAACCACCAAAATACCAACGCCGCTTTTTTTCAAGTAAGCATCTTCGCTCTTCGATTCATCCTTCAAAGCCGCTATTGTTTTCAGGTAAGCGCCTCGTGCCTCGTCTCATCCGGCCTACGGGTTGGGTTGGCGTTGGATAATGTTAGTGGTGGTTTCATGATGTTTTTTCGTAGGCCGGATGAGGAAGGCACGACCGTTATCCGGCGTGGATGGATAGAAGCCGTGCGTTCCCACGCCGGAGCCCGTGGAAACGAGAGAACGCCGCTTTTTTTCAGGTAAGCGCCTCGTGCCTCATCTCATCCGGCCTACGTCTTTGGTTCGTGCACTGGCTCACTTGTTGTGCCCAATTTTCGTCCATGTTGTGCTATGTGTGCCAGCATTTCTTCGGATTTTATGGTGTTTAAATCTAAGATATCAAAGAAATAGGGGAAGGTGGTTTCTTCATTGAGCTGGTTAGATAACCGTATCACTACTGAGTGGTCTAGTTTGTTGCCAGAGATGACGATGTCTACGTCAGAGCCTGGCTTATAGGTACCTTTGGCTCTTGACCCAAAAATCATCACAGATTCAATCTCATGAAAACTTTGAATGATGTCATTTAGCTCTTCAAGCTCTGTTGAGGTTAACCCAAAGTCGGCTTCCATCATTTGGTTAGTCTCTCGGTAAAATTTCGATGAAAGTCATTTAAAATCGGGTAATAAGTCGACTTTATTTTTAGCTCGACCAGTTGAGCGGTTTCCTCTTGATAAGTGTGTACGGTTAAATTTCTGTCGCTCAGGGCTTCTAGCCATTCTTTACCGTTTCCAATCAGCTGATATTGAAACGCGGTTTTTATTGCGTCACATGGGCTGCTTATCGAAAAGCCTTCTTCTTCTTGAAAGTCTTTCAGTACTTTCCAAGCAAGCTCAAAGGATATTTCGAAGAACTGAATCATTCCTGCACGCTCAATAACGGATAGTTTTTCCAGCTCAGTGGTGGTTTTTAGTAACATAAACTTCTGGAAAAGTTTTGAAATCGTTGCTTCCAGCGTGCTTCTTGATAGTTCATATATTCATCCCAAATACACTATAACGACGAAAATCATACTAACAAAATGCAGTGTTGTTGACCATTCGTGACGTTATGCTGCCAGCTTAAATGCGCGACCTATTTGGTTTTGTCTGTTTTTTTGTAGGTCATGATTTATCACGACGAGAGAGTTGGGGTGTTTAGAAACTTTATGGCTTTATCACTAAATGTATCTAGCTGAGTATAGTGCGATTCTTTGATGATTCGCTCTAAAATTGAGAGGTCAATTTTTAGGTAGTCGTGTACGAGCCCGTTACGAAGACCGATGATTTTTTTCCATTCTTGTAGTTCGTCACTGTTTAAGAAGCCATGCTCCCGAAGTTGGCTGAAGGTTTGATAGGCGTCTGTAGCAGAGTGGCCTTGTAGGTTTTTCAGGCAGTGTTTGGCTAAACCAATACAAAGCTCTGTGTATACTTGCAGTAGTCTTTCTACTGCTAAGTAGTCTCTGCTACGAAAATTGTCGGCGATTAGGTCTTGCCTTAGCTCATCCAGTTCATGGCGGTATTTTTGCTTGTGCTTTTTGATTTCTGCTAGGTAGTGTTGTAGCCCTACTCTATCCGTCGATTCTGTCATGGCGCTGGCTCTCTATTCGCTGATGCTCAAACTGGCTGTAGATTCGGTCTTGTTCTCGCCATATTCTTGATGTGCCTTGATTATACAATAGTTTGCCCGTTTCTATTATGTTGTAGGCGAGGTAAATCGGTGCGAGGTTAATGTCTACAATACTGAGCTTGTCACTTGGTAAGTTGAGCAATGCGCACCAGTCAATGGCCAGTTCATTGGGTCTTAAATATTTTTCTAGGCTGTCCAGTTGAAAATCGTTAAACGCAATAGCGAGGTCATAATCACTATGCGGTTGGGCTTCTCCCTTGCCCCTGGAACCGTAAAGCCAAACCGCAACAATGTCGTTGTTGCTGGCAGCAAGTTTCTTGACAGTTTCGATCACTTCTATTGGTTGCTGCAAGGATAAGGCCTTTTTCGTTTAGGTGTTTGCCATTGAAATATACGGTTTATTTTGAGGGTGTCAATGTTGGGCAAGCGAAGCTGGGGCGGAAGAACACAACCCCATCCGAGCCTTCCCCTTGGAAGTGATAAGGGGAAGGAACAAAGTTACGCATCTTCGTGCCTCGATTCATCCGGCCTACGTTTTTGTTTATTTACGGGGTTTGATCTAGAGCCACTAATCCTTGGGAACAAAAATCGAAAATTACCGCGTATAGCTGCTGACGAATGACGGTATCCAGTAGCTGTTCATCAAAATTCAAATAGTCGTGTACTAACACATTGCGCATGCCGATTATTTGGCGCCAGGGAACATTGCCTTTAAATAGCCATCATGTTTCATGTTATCGTCCATGTATCCTCTGCTGCTGTCGCTCTTTCTTGCTGTCGTTTTTCTTCATGTAAGTAGTCGATTTCATATCGTGACATTATTTTACCTACGCCTTGCAGCATTAGGCCTCGCTCGCGGCAATACCAAAGCGTGTTGGCTTGTATGACTTCGATACCAAGCAGGATAGGTGCCTGCATTAGATCTATCACAGACAACTGACCATCGCCTAGCTGTAAACTTTGTTGCCAATCAAGCAGAAGCATCTCAGGGCGCATGCGCCTAGTGAAAATATCCGTCTCGTGGCTGGTAAATTGCACCGCCAAATCCAAATCACTGTACTCATGAGCTAATCCCTTGGCGTGCGATCCATATAGCCACAGGGCATTAATTTGCGGATCCGCTTCGGCCAATTTCAGCAACTGCATCTTACAACGGATAAAGTCTTGCTCAATCATAGAGTCTCACTGTAAAGGTTTGCTTGACGTTTTGATTATTCCATGGCGTTGAACGCCGCTTTTTTTCAAGTAAGCATCTTCAAGCCGGATGAGGAAGGCACGACCGTTATCCGGCGTTAAATGGTGATGTGACGTGGTTTAATGCTTATTGTTTTTTTCGAGTTCGGTTAGGCCTGTTTCTATGAAGTTAAATATGTCTTGGTAGTATCGATTGCTGATGACGGATCGAACGATGGCTGGGTCTATATTGAGGTAGTCGTGTACAAGGGCGTTTCTTAAACCGATGACTTTACGCCAGTTTGTGAGTTGTTCTAGCGATATAGCGCCATGCTGGGAGAGGGTTTCGAAAGATTGGTAGGCGTCTGCAGGAGGAGCACCTTTGGTGGCTTTTACCCAGTGTTTGGCGATGCCTATGGCGACTTCTATGCTGATTTGTAGGCTACGCTCGCAGGCTCGGTATTCAAATGTGGTGAGGTTTCGAGTTTGCAGGATTTGATGCAGTTCTTCTAACTCGGCTTGGTAGACGTTGGCGTTTGTTCGTACTGAAGAGGTGTAATAGAGGTCTGCCATTTTTGCGCCCTAAAAGTGTGTCAGGTGATAGTGATAGTCTATTTCGGCTTTAGACATGATAACACCTTCGGCCACTAGTCGGGTGGAGTGGTTATTGCAACACAGTAACTGGCCGGATATGGCGTTCATGGCAAGAGGAATGGGGGCTATTTGGACGTCTATGACGCTGATCATCTTGTCTTTCACGCCGAGTAACGCCGACCAATCCAGTGCGAGCAGTTCCGGCCTGAGTCGACGTTCTAGAGGATCGCTTAGGCGGTGATTAAACAAGACGGCAAAATCGTAATCACTGTGTGAGTGCGCCTCTCCTTTGCTTCTGGAGCCATAGAGCCAAAGCGCGGCGATGTCACTGTTGCTGGCCGCGAGTTTTTTGACGGTGTCTATCACTTCTATTGGTTGCAAGGAAACGACCTTTTTCGTTTGAGTATTTGTCGTTGAAATATACGGCTTATTTTGAAGGTGTCAATGTTGAACCGCCATTTGGGGATGACGTTGGTTGCGTAGGCCGGATGAGGAAGGCACGACCGTTATCCGGCGTTGGATGGTTTGGTATTGAGTAATGTTGGTGGTGGTTTCGTGACGTTTTTTCGTAGGCCGGATGAGCCGAGGCACGAGGCGTTATCCGGCGTTGAAGGATGAGGAAGGCACGACCGTTATCCGGCGTTGGATAAATTTCGTGGTTTCGTGACGTTTTTTCGTAGGCCGGATGAGCCGAGGCACGAGGCGTTATCCGGCGTTGGGTGTTGTTGAACGCCGCTTTTTTTCAAGTAAGCATCTTCGTTCCTCGATTCATCCGGCCTACGGGGTGGTTAGTATCATGTCTATAGGCTATTTATTCTGGGCTGGGCGTTGGTACCAAGGTGATACCATGTCGGTTATGCCATATAAATTGTTGCGCTTGCTTAGCATTTGCCCTCCGTCGCGGGTGATGGGTTGCCAGTTTAGGTAGCCTCGGCTGTTGGTGGGTTTAAGTGAGACGGTGTCGAATGGGATAGACAAATAAAACCCTTTGGTGAAGCTGCCTTCGCCGAATTCTTCTGCGGACATGTTGGTTCGGCTGGCGTACGCGCCGATGATCATACCGCTGTCATATTGCTTGGAAAAGTCCAAGCGCGCTCCCACGTCGGCCGCTAGAAATTTACCCATGTCTAAGCGGAACATGGTGTCTTCTAAAAACGACCATTCTGGTTGGTAATAAAGCGATAAATGCCCTGTGGTGCCTTTGGCGAGTACTTTTGCGTCACTGCCATAGCCACTTTCCTCAGAAAAAACGCCAAATACTGAGTTGGGATCACGCTGTGAGATGGCGTTGATGTCCGCACCAATTGCCCAATTTGAGTTAGGCTGACGATACAAGACTTCCGTACCGACCCCAGCAAACATGGTTTCTAAATAACCGCCGTAGACTTGCTGATACCAATTGCTTCCGTAGTGATCAAACCAGGTCAGTTGCAGGTTATTCAAATTGGCGTCGTTGTCACGTACATAAGCCCGCACTAGGGTACGAACACGGTAATTAGATGTGCCGTCCGAAGGAGTGTCAAAATTAAGCTTATCGTAGTTATCTAATAGATTAATCGACACAGAGCTGGATAATTCCAGATTTCGGCTAAGCCAATAAGACGCACCCCCTTTCATGGTGATACTGTATATATAAAAGCTTTCTGGGCCGCCGAAGGATTGGCTTAAATTTGGACTAAAACCGTAATTAAAGCGTTCAACGTTTTCGTACAAAGGATCATCATTAATGTCTTCTGGTGGTAGCTCAATAATGGCGTCTTTAATCGATGGATTGAAATAATCTACAGCCGCGATTTTACGATAAGCACGCGCCGACACCTTGGTCGATTTCACGGGAATATTGTTCGACTCTTCAATGATTTTGTAAGCGCTCACGTTCGTTGGCAAGTGATTTGCCATCACGGCTGCCGCTCTTTCGGTGGCGACATCACGATCACGGTATTTTGTTTGTTGCGTGACAAAGGTCACCGCATCGTTTTGTTGGTACACCTTGCTGGTTTTGTAGCCTGCGATGTCTTCTAATTCACGGTCCAGAGCTGGCCAATCCACGTCATTCAAGGTGGCAGCTTGATCAGTGCCCATCGCGGGTAGCTCGTTGTCTATCCATGGGCTTTTCAAGGTATTAAGATTGGTTGATAGCACAAAGCCCAGCGCCACAGTCGTGCCGCGCTCATAACTTAAACGCAGATCAAAGCCATCACTTACCTCATAAACCGCACCAAAATTCCAAGGTGTTTTGGGTGCCATGTCCACACCACCACGAGTAACTGGATAATCTTGGCTGTAGTTGTTGCCATCATATTCCAGTTTTAAACGCAAAGGCTCGTAAGGTGTCTGATATTCCACACCCGCGAACAAGGACGCTGGGCCTGTAAACCAGCGGTCGTAGTCGATAGAGCCGCCGTTATCTGCGAATCCCGAAATACGTTCACAGAAGCGGTCAGCCGCATTACACAGTAGGTTACTCACGTTGCCCCGTGTACCAAAATAGCCCCAGCCTAGTCCTAGTGTGACGTCAAATTCACCATAGTGATCGGTCGAAAAGCGTTTTGTCGCCGCAAGAAATTCGCCATCAAACAGCCCAGTGCCACCAAGATCACGCAAACCGACGGACACTTCTGGCCGCCATTGGTTTTCTCTCAATAGTCTTAATTTAGCGTCAATGCCTTTGTCAGCGTACTTGGTGTCACCACTAAGGTCTTCGCTGGCACTGTAAAGTACATCATCAACTTGAGTATAACGCAGCGTGGTTTCTAACCAAGGCATCAGCTGCAAAGACACAGTGTAAAAGGTGTATTCACTGTTGTCATTATAACCAAAACTGAAGGCGCCTTCTTCGGCCATGCGGCCAGAGGGCATTTGCATTAAGCCAACGCCACCAAGGTCCATTTGTGAAGGTTTAAGTCGTGGCCCTTGAAAAGGTAGGGAAAAATAAGCATCGTCTTCTGCGTACAAGGCGCCGCTCAGTAACAAGCTGCAACCGACAACAAGGTGTGTCAGGGGGAAACATTTAAATGACATTATAGCTCCAAACGAAAAGCAAGCAGGTGGGCGATATTGGCATTCAAATCGCGGTATTCATCGGGCAGGTTTGGCAGTCCAATAAACACCATGGCGCCGGGACTGAGAAAATATAAGGTGTTTTTCCACTGTAAATCGCGGGCTTGATACACCGTACGGTCGGCTTGAATAACCCAAGCAGAATCGTAGGGCTGGCCCTCTTTCGTCACATAAGGCAATTTAGCTAAATAGTCGCGTAGGTCTGCGTTATTGTTCAGCGGCATTTTGAGGCCTTGCTCCAGCGCAGGGTCAAATACGGTAATGTGCATTGGACGCTTCGGCAGCGACAGCCAATATTCACCCTTTATCATAGGGTCGAGCTTGGTCCGTATGCGGACTTTGATGGGGTCGAAGACCATGTCTTCATGGTAAACCAAACGTAAAGCGTTTAGTTGCTTAGCAAGGTGCGTTGCCGCGGGAGTCTTGAGCTGTGCCAGTTGGCGTAAAACAGCCTGTTTTTTCGCCTCTACAACGGCCTGTTTATTAGGGTTGATCAGTGCACTGCCGAGTGGATAAACCTCATAACTTAACTGTGCATAAGCATCGCTCAGCAATTGTGAAAAGCGCACTTCTTGCGGATAAGACAAGCTAACTTGGCTTTGCAGCAGCGTGACGTTGGCGTTATCAGCCAGAGCGCTGTGCGAAAAAGCCGCGAGAAACAGCCAACCGCTGAGTAATAGGCCTTGTAATCGAGGTGTCGTTGAAAACAGCATCATAACGGCGACCCCTTGCCTGTATTGGCGGGCGTTTTTGTTTCTGCGGTCTTTGTTTCTGGGGGGAGTGTTTCTACGGCCCCTTTTTCTATGGTCTTTGCTTCTATAGTAGAAGTAAGCGGTTCAATAAAAGGCTTCACCATCAGCATTTCCACTTTGTCCATATTGGGTCCCAGATACTGAATGCTCTTTACCACAAAAGGCTTAACTGTTTCCGTGGCGGGGGTAAGCCAGAAGAGGTTAGTAAATTGTGCGTCTAGGTCGTCAAAGGTTACCGTTTCACTGATCTGTTCTGCGTCTTGACGCCATAGATCCGTCGTCACTGTGTCCATGCCAAGAGAGCGTGATGCCACTTGGGCGGTAAAACCATAGCGGTAACCGGGTGACCAATCGTATCGGGCGATCCATGATGTTGTGCTGCCGAGTTTGGGAAGCCCGCTGACAAAGGTATTCGCGGAGGCGCCATTACTAACGTGATTAGTAATAGCGTTATGAGTAATAGCGGCATTAGTAGAAGCCAGCGCCTCTAAATTATCGGTTATAAAGCCCACCGTATGAATAATACGGCCGTTTTCGGTGACAATGCTGCCAATGTCCTTAGTTAACCAGGTGAGCCGGTACGCCTGTGTGGCCGGGTTGTAATCTGCAAAGGTGAGAATCAACAGTAAAGGGCGAGTATTGTTGACAGTCACTAAAACACTAGCATAAGGCAGAGAAGCAATGTAGTCAGGCGTAATGGCTTGGTTTAAGCCTATGACCGCTTTAGCTGAGTCTATTGAGCTTTTGAAATTAGACGAACAGCCCGTTAAAGCCAATAAAAAAATAAAAAAAGGGGAATAGAGATAATAGCGAAAAGAACGCATGAAACAGCCAATACGAATAAGGAAAAAGAAAAGCCACCTAATGGGACATTAGGTGGCTTGAGGGCATTAATTAGTGTTCGTAGTGCTCGTCACGCTAGGAGTAGGCGTGCTATCAGTGCTTACGGCAACCGCTGCACTCACAGCTACCGCTGCTGCGGCCGCTGCTGCGGCAGCTAAGCCACCCACCGCTGCAGATGTAGCCGCAGCCGCACCAGCAGCAGCGGCACCAGCACCAGCTGCACCTGCACCCGCTGCGCCTGCACCAGCTCCTGCGCCCACACCAGCACCTGCTGCACCAGAACCTGCGCCTGCGCCTGCTGCACCAGCTGCTTCACCATATGCTTGGCTAGCTAGGCCAAGTGCTACGATTGTAGCCAAAGTAGTAAGTTTCATAATATTTCCTTAAGTATTTAAACATCGATGTTTGAAGAAAACTCTTCACTAGCGATTTTAGAGCAAGAATTGTGACAATGTAAGCTTAACAGCAGCGTTTTTTGTTAATTTTTTAGTCAATTTTTGCCATTAGAGCACAAAAAAATCATAAGAATCTGACCCTCAGGTGTTGCAACATGGACACTCCGCCATTCATAAGTGTTCAAAAAAGCGTCTTATTTTGTGAAAACATTAAGTAAAAGCGGCTTTATTTCTGTGGCTTTTTGTTAGATCATGGGCCGCATATTGCAAGTAACACAATGAATAACGTAAAGGAATGTGAGCCATTAATGCCCCTGCTTAACTCAAATAGTTCGACGCTACGCCGTCTTGCTGGCAACAAGGCTCAGACACCCATTCGCAAAACGCTATTGGCGATTGCTATTGGTTGTGTGCCCATTGTTGGCTCAGCCTCGCCTTGGTTAGAAGCCAACGACGCATTTTTACGTTCGTCTTTGCTTTTGCTGTCGGATTCTGGACAGCTCGCCTCCCCCGTAAACCATTACCCCATGCGCTGGTCTTTGTTCGCCGACGATTTGAACAATACAAGCCAACGCGACGACGTATCCATCGCCAATCGAGAGCTGTCATACGCGCTTAATAGCGCAAGGCTAAACCGAGGCAATCGACTTTTTAAACTATTAAGTGGTTCCAATGCGGCGCCTTCATCGGGCTTTGGTCAATTTAACGAAGACCAAAAAGGCGTGTATTCCAGCTTTGAACAGCTGAACAACAGCTACGCTTTTCGTTTATCTGCAGGCTACAGCGAATACCAAGATGACACCAAAATCAACTGGGACGACAGCTACCTCGCTTTAAACTCGGGCGCTTGGCTCTGGTCGATTGGTAATCTAGACCGCTGGTGGGGCCAAGGTTGGCAACATAATTTGATTTTAGGTTCATACGCCAAAGCCGCGCCAGACATGAGCATAAGTTACCTTGGACAGAATAAAACACTCGGTGTATGGAGTGCAGAAAGCCTACTGTCCAAGCCAAAAGAGTCCGATGTCGACTACCACAGCGCAACACGATTGGTCGCCAAACCGCTTAAATACTTCGAATACGGCCTCACTTACCAAACTTGGTTTGCGGATTCCACCTCAAATCAGTCGTCAAGCCGCGACGAGCAGCTTGCTCTTGACGCCAAACTCACCTTGCCTTCGATCGAACATTTTTATCACAGCGTTTACGCCGAAGCGGCTTCTACCGCAAAGACCACAGAACTCGGCGCGTGGATGCTCGGTTGGACGGGGGCATTTCCATGGGGCGAAAACACCGTTCGCATCGTACTGGAAACACAAGACTCAAGCAGCGCGCACGATGACACCTCTTGGTCGGTGGGAAGCTACCCATCCACCACAGACAAGGTAGCCAACACCACGTATACGCTCGACGACAGCGCCTCGGTGGCCGTGTATTTACAGCTAAAAAACGATCATACGCTGGGCGTGAGTCATCAGCGCTCTACTCTTGATGATGAAAAAATAAGCCTTAGCCAGCTCACCTATCGGTTGCCAGCCTTAGCGGGCATGGTGCATCTAGGGGCGAGTTACGAACAACACAAAGGCGCAAGCAATGACAACCAAGCCACTCTATGGTCTGGTTATGAATTCCGCTTTTAGACGACTTTTTTCATTATAACGATTTTCCATTTAACAAACATAGACCACATACCATGCGACTAGATAAACGACTAATAGCGACATTGATGATGATACTGGCGGGGAATGCCGTGGCGTTTACCCCGAGCGCGGCGCAAATTAACCAGCTCAAAAATTTGCCCAAAGCCCAGCAAGAGGCATTGGCTCGCCAATATGGTGTGGATCTGGATTCCATGATGGGCGGCGGTACGTCAGCCAGCCCAGTACAACAGGCCCCTGTACTAGCGCCTATCAGTAACTCAGCACCCCAACCTCAGACCGATAACAACACCGCGAAAGAGAATAGCACCACGAAAACGCCGCTGTTTGGCTACGATGTTCTTAACGGTGGTGACATGGGCTTCACCGTGGTAGACGATTTACCCGTACCACTGGACTATCAAGTGGGGCCAGGGGATGTCATTAATCTACAAATGTTTGGTAAAAGCAGCCAAAATGCGTCTTTAACAATCGACCGTGACGGCACGATTAACCTACCAGAATTAGGCCCACTTGCGGTATCAGGCCAAAACTTTGAGCAATTAAGACAGCAGATAATCAATGTTATAAAACAAAAAGTGATCGGCGTGGATGTGTCGGTCACCATGGGTGCCATGCGCACCATGCAAGTGTATATCGTTGGTGAAGCTACCCAGCCAGGTGCTTACAATGTCAATGGCCTAACCACCATTACCCAAGCACTCCTCGCCAGCGGCGGCGTCAAACAGAGCGGCAGTCTTCGCCATATTCAACTAAAGCGCAAAGGCAAGGTCGTCACCGAGTTTGACCTTTATGATCTATTGATCAACGGCGATACGTCCAAAGATGTGCGTCTTTCTTCTGGAGACACGCTGTTTATCCCGATGCGCAACAATCGCATCACGATTGAAGGGCAAGTCGCTCGCCCCGCAACTTATGAACTTAAAGACGATGCCAGTTTAAATACGCTACTTGCCACCGCAGGCGGCGCAAAACCTCAAGCATTTCTCTCAAAAGTGAACGTACGTCGTACCAACGCCAAGGGTGTACAACAAATCACCCTAGATTTATCAACCGCAGCGGGTCGACGCTTTACGTTAGAAGACGGTGATGAAATTCGTTTGGATTCCGTCGCCAGCTCACTCAAAAATGCCATCGCCGTACGGGGTGAAGTGGCTCGTCAAGGAGCATTAAGCTTTACTCCTGGAATGCGAGTTCGCGATGCCATAGGCTCGATTGATAACGGCTTAAAACAAAGCGCCGATGTAAACTACGCCCTGCTAGTGCGCGAGATCAATCAAAATCAGCACATAGAAGTTTACCAATTTAGCCTCTTAGAAGCGCTCACCAACCCAACCTCATTAGACAACCTAGTACTGCAAGAAAAAGACCAAATCTTCGTATTTGATAATGGCTTGGCACAAGGCTACTGGTTTGGCTCTTACGCCAACAGCAAAGCCAAAGGCGAGCAAGGGGGCACGTCTAAAGAACGCGAAGTCCTAGACGCTCAAACAGGCGCCATCGTGGTGCAAGCAGAAGCCACCGAACTAGATGTCGCAGGCATTAACCAAGTATCAAACGCGGCAGAATTGCGCAAAGCCAGCCGAGAAAGCCTATTAGAACCGATTTTAGATCGACTCAAAGAACAAGCCAGCTTCAGTCGCCCAGCGCAACTGATCGAAATCTCTGGTGCGGTGAAATTCCCAGGCACTTATCCGCTGGTCAAAAACGTCAAGGTCTCTTCCCTCTTGGCCGCCGCTGGCGGATTGGCTGAAAACGCCTATCTCAACTCAGCCGAACTGTCACGTCGTGTCGCAACAAGTGGAGACCCAGCACTCGACAGAGTCAACTTCTCACTGAACGATGCCATAAGCGGCAAATACCCAATTCAACTCGGGCCGATGGATCACCTGATTATAAAAACCCAACCCGGTTGGCAAGAAGGCATGATCGTCGAACTGCAAGGGGAATTTATTTTCCCTGGCCGCTACACCTTCCAGCGTGGCGAAACCCTTAAAGACGTCATAGAACGAGCAGGCGGCTTCACTGAATTTGCTTACCCTGACGGTGCCGTATTAAGCCGCGAGCGCTTAAAACGCCAAGAAGCAGAACGACTCAAATACATTAATGCCCAGCTAAAACAAGAAATTAGCAACATGTCACTGCGCCGCCAAGGCTCAACCTCTTCGACCGACCCTGCGCAAGCCATTGCCATTGTTGATCAGCTCGACCAAGCCGAACCCGTTGGCCGTTTAGTCATTGATCTAAACCGCGCCATGGCAGGCAACCAACAAGCAAATTTAATGCTCGAAAAAGGCGACAAACTCTTTGTGCCAGCGCTTAACCCCGTTGTCAGCATTGTCGGAGAAGTGCAATTTACTTCTCACCACACCTTTGACCCAGCCCTCACAGTAGACGACTACATCCTCTCTGCCGGTGGCACCAAACGCCAAGCCGACACAGACCGAGTCTACATAGTGAAAGCCAACGGTTCCGTGGAAATGCCTAACAACTCCTTCTGGTTCAGTCGTCAATATGACCCTCTAGCGCCTGGCGACACCGTCATCGTACCGATCAATACCGACTACCTAGACGGGCTCAGCACGCTATCTACCGCCACACAAATACTGTATCAAATTGGCGTAGCATGGAGCGCAATAAAAGACTAAACCCAACAACAGCCAAAAAAGGGGTCAGAACCCATAAGCGCAGACAAAACGCCTTAAACGTTCTCCCCTTTTCGGCTAACTTCTTTTTTATGACGTAACGCATAACACAAAGCGAAGAATGATAATGAACGACAACTACCAGCTCCCCTCTCAGCATTACCAACAACACGATGACGAGATCGACCTAAAAGAACTGTTTCTCGCCCTTTGGAAAGGCAAATGGATCATTATATTCAGCACCTTCGTGTTTGCCGTAGGTGGCGTCTTATACGCCCTATCTCAACCCAACACCTACAAAGCAGAAGCCATACTCGCCTCAGCCAGTGCAGGACAAGGCGGCGGCTTATCGGCCATGGCGTCACAATTTGGCGGACTCGCCTCCCTAGCCGGCATCAGCTTAGGTGGTGGCGGCACAGACGACAAAGCCATGGCCCTAGCCACCTTACAATCGCGCCAATTCCTCAACGCCTTTATCAACAAATACGACATATTAGTACCGCTCATGGCAGGGGAAAAATGGCACCCAGCCGACGACACCCTCATCATCAACCCTGAACTCTACAGCACAGAACAACAACAATGGATCAGAGAAGTTGAACCAGGAAAATCGCCCCAACCAACCGACTGGGAAGCTTACAAAACATTTAAAACCATGCTCGCCATCAGCGAAGCCAAAGACACCGGCCTCGTTAATCTCTCTATCACCCACCTATCCCCCACCATCGCCAAACAATGGGTAGACTGGCTCGTCATCGACTTAAACGCCTGGGTGAAAAACAACTCCCTCAGCGACACCCGCCGCAACATCAGCTACCTAGAAGAACAAATTGACAAAACCAACATCGCCGACATGCAATCCGTCTTTTATCAACTGATTGAAGAACAAACCAAAAAACTCATGCTCGCCGAAGTACAAGACGAATTCGCCTTCAAAATCATCGACCCCGCCGTCGTCCCAGAAGAAAAAGCCGGCCCCAAACGCGCCCTAATATGCGTACTCGCCGTACTACTCGGCGGCATGCTCGGCACAGCCATCGTACTCATACGATTCGCCTTCACCAAAAAAGACTAGCCGCGACTTATTTCGTAAGCATGAGCGAAGCGGCTCTTGTTCAAAGGAAATACCCTTGTATATTGATTCAGAATCAGGCGTGTAACATTACTTAGCCTATAATTGCTTGATTTATATTGGTTTATAGGCCTGATGAGGGAGGGACGACCGTTATCAGGCGTGTGACGTCATTCAGCCCACAATGGGTTGATTTATATTGGTTTTTGTAGGCCGGATGAGATGAGGAACGAGTCGTAATCCGGCATTTACCTTAAACACAACATCAAACACAACACGCAACTTGTATTTACAACTCAATACCGAGAAAATGCCGCTCTAGTATTTAACACATCTGTCTAGGAAGACTATTTTCACATGACCATTCTCACCACACTTGGCCCATTATTAATCGCCCTACTTTTTGGTTACTGGGTAAACATCAAACTCTTCACCCCAGCTCGCGTGGCAAAAGGACTCGAACAGCTTGTCTATCTCATACTCGGACTCATAGGTTTCAGTTTGGGTGCATTGGACAACCTTACCGAAAAATTATTAATTGCTGGTTATCAAGCCATTGTGTTTTTTGGTCTGATTAGCGTATTGAGCCTAGCAGGCTTGTATTTCAGTGGCCTTCGCTTTGGCGGTACGCATGCGGATAGTCTGGCTCAAGGCCCAAGTGACAGTAAAACCCATGCCCTGATTGACGCGCTAAAAACCATCGCTTGGGTAATAGGTGGCGTGATTGTCGGCATATTTGCCAAAGACTGGCTAACCGGAGTGGACGAACTGGTAACAGGCTTACTGTATATTTTACTTTTTCTAATCGGCTGCCAACTGCGTCAAGGCAATCATCGTCTACGCAAACTCTTTTTAAACTCTCAAGGCGTCATTATCGCCCTAGTGACTATTTTCACCACATTATTAGCCGGTTGGATTGGGAGCCTAATTTTAGGGTTAAGTTGGAACCAAGGACTTGCCGTCGTATCAGGCTTCGGCTGGTACAGTTTATCTGGCATTCTTATCACAGGCTTAGGTGATCCAGTACTGGGCACCACCGCCTTCTTGCTTGATCTTGGACGTGAGATATTAGCCCTCATGTTGATTCCGTTCTTGGCACGACTAAATAGCCACATGTCGGTGGGTTATTCTGGTGCGACGGCAATGGATTTTACTTTACCCATGCTAGGGAAATTTCACGGCGCGCAAATCATCCCTGTTTGCATCGCCAGCGGCTTCATCATGAGCATACTCGTGCCCGTTCTGATTCCATTGTTTATGGGAATAAGTTAAAAAAGCATCCTTTTCGCGTTTGTCGGCCATTAGGCCGTCAAAAGCCCAATCACATCAAACCAAAACCCTCTTCACGATGAATGACGCCTTGTCACACTTTAGGTTACTATTACTCCTCAGTATTTTAGTCAAAAGAGATGCAACTCATGCGCACATTGGTCGTTGTAAGAACATTAAAAACTGGCGGGATGGAGCGTGTTGCCGTTAACCTGGCCGACGCCTTCGCAGATCAAGGCCATGAAAGCCATTTACTCTACTTCAAAATACGCAAAGACCCACTCTACCCAAATAACAAAAGCGTTATATTACATGAGTTTAATGTCAACAAACTGGCAATCGGCCGACCGTTAAGTATCTTCGCCGAAATCACCGCCAAGCTTTGTAACCTAGCTTGGCGAAAATCACACTTCCTTATTGCAGGGTGGTACGGTGGCCAACAGCTACAAGAAAAAGTCGCTCAATTGGAAAAGCAATACGGTCAATTTGATCGTATCGTCTTCAGAGGCGAAGGAACCTACGAAAGCGTGTGGTCATTCCAACATGACAACGCCATTTACGTGTTAGAAAACATTGTCAAAGCCAATTCGAATAGCAAACGCTTGTCCAAAAAGCGCTTTCATGCGCTTTTCCAAAATAAGCAACTTGCCGCTGTCTCCAATGGCGTAAAAAACGCCGCCATCGCGCTATTTGACAAAGAAAATATTACCCCTCAACACATCCAAGTGATTACCAATCCTTGCCCAATTGAACAAATTCGTCAGCAAGCAAACGCCGAAAAACCACAGGGAATGCCAGATGGCCCCTACATTGTCAACGTAGCCAGACTGGTCCCACAAAAAGACCAACAAATGCTACTAGAAGCCTACGCCAAAAGCCGAACAACACTTCCCTTGGTCATCGTTGGAGAAGGCAAATTAAAGACCGAATTACAAAATACCGCAAAGTCCCTAGGAATAGACAACAAGGTGCACTTTGTTGGCAACCAAGCGAACCCCTATGTATGGATGAAACACGCCAGCTTATTCGTACTAAGCTCTAAATTCGAAGGACTAGGCATTGTACTGTTTGAATCCCTTGCTTGTGGCACCCCCATTATATCCGTCGACTGCCCCGGCGGAGTTCGAGACATTTTCAAAGACGAACTCGAATCCTACCTATGCGAACAAAATGCCGACGCACTCGCACAAAAAATAGATCAAATCGTCGAACAAAACGGCTACCCAATACAAGAAAAGTGGATAGAAGACTTCAAACCAGAAAACGTCGTCAAAGCCTTCCTACACAAACCCCATCCCCTGTAGGTCGGCCTTTAGGCTTAAGGATCCCCACATTTATTTTTAGCACTTGGTTTCCAATAGAAGAAGGTCTAACGCCTCAAATAACATTCTTTCTGTTATTTCATAACGGGAGGTTTTCAGGATCCTTTTGGCTAAATAGCAATAAGACAATACTCGCCTCGTTGTTATCGTATTTGATTGGAAATGACGATGATAACCTTGCATCTCAGCCGCTTTCCCAATGACGTAAAGGCACCATTGAGCAAGCAAGGCAATTAACAGAAGGGTTTGTAATCGCTCAATAGATTGGCTTCGGCTACGTTTTAGTCCTAGCCCATAATATTCGTTCTTCGTGTCTCGGAATGCTTCTTCGATGGTCATTCTGCGCTTATAAATATTGACTAGAGCAAGAGGAGGAAACTCGCCTTTTGGCAAGTTACTGACTAGAAACCAAGGCTCTCTGTTTGCTTTAGAGCACTTCTTATAATTGTTACAGTTTGGTCTTTTAACGGGTTTGCTTTTTTTCTTTGTAGGGCGTGGACTTTTATACAAAACACCACGACAAGGCCATTGTTGTTGCTTTGATAGACGCAAGCCGGACAACTCCATTGGTTTTGTGGTGGCTTGATGATGATAACCGTCGACGAGAGTCCATTGTGGTCGTTTATCCGTTTGGCATTTTACCGTTCCACGTGTACGTGCAAGCCAATACCAATCTAATTGCTCTATTGCTTTGAACCACGGAACCTTAAATCCTGCGTCTGTGCAGATAATAGGGGTACAGTCAGAGGGAAGTATTTGCTTTAAATTATTTAAGAAGTCGACATGTCTTTTATGATTATTCATAGCTCCTTCAGGGTGTACTTCTTCATATAAAGTGAAAGCTCTTCCCTGAAAGGCCACTGAGGCGCGCAGTAAAACAAAGCTAAAATCATAAACACTTGACCAATCAACAATGATGGGCAAGAACTCTTGTGAAGAAAAGTGAGAGGCGAGGGTCTTATAAAATTGATTTCGGCATTGATGTAATTGGATGTTTCCTAACAGTCTATCAACTCGTTTAATGCAATATTTTTCAATGACGTTAGCGTCTTCTCCTAGTTTTCTACCAATTGCCGTTAGGCTTAATCTGGCGCCTTCTTTAACGGAGGATACTACATCCGATAAAGCTGTATAGGTTCGCTTATCAATGGAGATTGAATTGTCAGGAAGTAAACTTGATAATAACAATGTGATGCCCCTTGTCTGGCTTATTTTTTGGCGAAAATAGTTTAACCAACAAGTGGGCATCACTCTATATTTGTGGGGATCCTTAAGCCTTTAGGCCGACAAAAACCGAATCACACCAACCCCCTTACTTCGACAGACAGTCAACAAACCGTAAAGAGCAACAAATAAACAAAACGGCTTTAGCAAACACTGTCATCCTTGTGTAAAAGCGATTGTCTCAGCAAAGAGCAGAGGATTAATCTCATTGAACGTCTTGTGCTTTGTGGAACCGTTCTTGAAACTAAACGAGATCTTATGGAACTCAAACAAAGTGTGCAGGTGAAGGGGTCGCTTTGGTAACGTGACAGCATATAAACTGGCATAAACAGCCTACCTTATGTTAGAACATTCATGTTAAACAGAAACGACGGATCTGATTTTGCAAAGCACAAGGCGTATACCATTGTTCCTACTTTGTTTACGCCCCATAAATGCTTTATTAAATGCTGGTCAAAAAATGCAAATCTAACTCCGTCTTAACGCTTCACATCACAAAGTGATAAACCAACAAATAATGGAACACCTTTCCTTATGAAAAAAATAGTTATGAAAAAAACACTTATTGCGGCGCTGGTTATGTCCTCTGTTTCTTTTGCGTACGCAGACGACAGTACAATTAAACTGGATTCTAAAGAACAACGTCTGGGTTACAGCATTGGCACCATGTTTGGTTCGCGCATGTCACAAGATTTCTCTGAACTAGATATGAAAACCTTCATGGCTGGCTTCCAAGACGCGTTTGCCGGCAAAGAAGGTCAAATGACTATGGATGAAGTGACACAAACCATCCAAAGCTACCAGCAAGAACAAATGGAAAAAGCACAGCTTGAAGAAGCCAAAGCCGCTGAAGAAGCCAAAGCCGCTTCCGCTGCATGGTTAAAAGAGAAAGAAGCCGAAGACGGTGTGAAAAAAACTGAATCTGGTTTGTTGTATAAAGTCATTACAGTAGGTAAAGGCGAAAAACCAAGCGCAACAGACACTGTTGAAGTCGATTACGAAGGCAGCCTAACAGACGGCACCGTATTCGATAGCTCATACAAACGTGGTGAAGCAATTACTTTCCCATTGAATGGTGTTATTCCAGGTTGGACAGAAGGTCTACAACTTATGCCTGTTGGCTCTAAATACGAACTATACATCCCAGCTGATCTAGCCTACGGCCCAGGCGGCACAGGCCCTATTCCGGCTTATGCCGCGTTGAAATTTGTGGTTGAACTTCACAAAGTAGTCAACGAAGAAAGCGAAACAGAAGCTGCCAAGTAAATGTCTTGTTGTGAAAGATAAACGGATTAAAAATGGTCATCTGCTGATGACCATTTTTTTGCTCCAACCACTTAAGCGGATTACTTGACAGCAGGTGCCCCATTCCACCACACCAAATCACAACTTTCAGTCATATCTTGTATACCTAAACCCATAACTATTTGTATACTACGCACCAATCATATTTTTTCCTTAAAGCACCACCTCACGGACATGAGTTTACAATGACTTTTTCTGCTACTGGATTTACCCGCATATTTGAACGCCGATCATCGGAAGACCAACCTGCTTGGCTTATATACATAGGTACTCTATCAGTAATAATCTATGCAATTTCGAGAACAGGCTTCCCTAAAGTAGCAGAAATAACATCATCAATAGCGGTTCTTATTGGATTATGGGGACTGTTCAAATATGGAAAAATCGTAAATAGCCATATTTTATTGAGATTTCTGTGGATAGGAATTATTCTCCAACTAATATCTTGGGGGCTCGCCCAATATATTACCCCAGAGTGGGCAGAAAGCACGCCAAGGCTTAGTAACCTAAATGGCTGGTTTCTTTTTATTCCGTTTGCATGGCTCATTGCTCAAAAGAAAAATGCAATTTGGCTAATATGGGGAGCTGCAGCATTAGGCGTACTACTATCTCCTTGGATAACTGGAGAAGGATTTGATGAGTTAATAAGAGGCATTAATGGTAGTAGAGTAGATTTTAAGCTTTTAAATGCGCAACATATGGCTTTATTTTTTGGGTCAGTATTTATCGGCTTATGTTGCTTCAGCAAAACACTTTACAAAAGAAATACGTTATTAATAATACCTTTAGCATTGCTAATATATTATACATTACTAGTCGTTTACATTAGTCAAACACGTCAAGCGTGGATTTCACTTGCCATTACATTAACAACAATGTCTATTTTTTTGATTATTAAATACATAAAAAAGCAATCAACAAAAAAACAAATAAGTGCCATTCTACTCTTCATTATAACTTTAGTCATATTAAGCACTTTAGCTCTAAATAATGACAAAATAAAAGATAGATTTATGGCTGAAAAAGATTCTATATCAGCCATCACCTCGCTTAACTTTGATGACGTGCCATATTCTAGCTTTGGGATTAGATTTCATTCTTGGGTTGCCGCTACTGATTTTATAAAAGAAAAGCCCTTATTTGGCTGGGGCAACAATGGAAAGTCATTAGTAATGGAACATACAGAATGGTTGCCTAAAAATATCAAAGATAATTTTGGGCATCTTCATAACACTTACCTTGAGCTTCTAGTAAACTATGGTGTTTTAGGGTTATTATTTTATTTTTCTGTCTGGTTCATAATTGGAAAAATGCTTTTTAAAGAAATAAAACAAGGCAATATAGAGAAAGAATTTGGCTATATGTACATATCTATCTTTATATTCTGGAGCATAATGAATTGCTTTGAATCTTATCAGAATTTCTGGACTGGGGAATTTTATTTCAACATATTCATGGCTGGCATTTTATCAAAGGTATGGCGTATAAAATCACTAGAAAAATATAAAAATATTTGATACACCTCGAATTAAGTTTATATAATAAACCAATAATCTCAAACTATAAAAAGTTAAAACGTTAAAAATGATTAATATCGTATTATGTTCAGATGAAAACTACGCAGCATACAGTGCAACAGTGATGATTTCATCATTGCTGAATACAACATCTCCGGAAAAATTCGCATTTTACTTATTAACACCGGGACTAAAAATTGAAACGGAAAAAAAGCTAAAAAAAGCGATTCAAGACTATGATGCTCAATTACATATTGTTAATGTAGATACCTCTAACCTAAATTCTTTAAATATACATTTAGGTAGGTTTGGAATAGGTGCACTTCTGCGTCTCTATATGCATTTTTATCTACCCGAGCATGTGGAAAAAGTCATTTATCTTGATTGCGATTTATTAGTATTAGGAGATCTAGCAGATCTATGGAAAAAAAATCTAAATGGTCTTCCTGTGGGTGCTGTTACCGACCTTTGCTCTCCAGAGGTTTTCAAAAAAAGACATGAAAGTTATTTCAATAGCGGTGTACTGTTAATTGATTTAATCAAATGGAAAAAAGATCAAATAGGTGAAAAATCACTTTCTTACCTGAACGAGAATTCAAAAAACTTAAAATATCCAGATCAAGATGCTTTGAATTATATTTTAAAAGACAAATATCAGCCTGTCGATCTTAGCTGGAACGTCCAACCAACATCATACTCTGCATATGAAAAAAACTATGATTACTTGCAAAAAAGAAAAGATGAACTTTATCAATCAATTAAAAAATCAAATATTATACATTTTATTGGTTCGCTGAAACCATGGCATCCAAACTGCACTCATCCGATGCAAGAATTATTTATTGATTTTTCCAAACACACACCATGGCCAATTGATATTAAAAAATTACGAACAACCCTGTCTATCTCAGAAAAAATAAGGCTTATTTTGAAGAAGAAAAAAATACAGAGACGCAGAAAAATGACTGAATATAAAAAAAACAGCATCACCTAATATATTTTCAAAAAAAGAATACTTTTTATGACTAAATATCTTTAAAAAGCGTTAAAACAGTGTTGAGATTTTTTTTAGAACACAAATAGTTACCACTCTCCACATAACACCTCAACTCTGGGGCATTACCAGACGGTCTTAAATGCACAATGTCGCCGTTGTTGAGCGTCATGCGTAATCCATCCGTTTCATCGATTGAGACGACGTGAGGCACATCACCATCTTGCGCTATCGCGGATAATAATTCAGCCTGCTTTGACTGATTTGCCTTAATATCAGCAATCAGCTGTCGACTGGTTTCCGATGGAATACCTTTAATGCGATCACTCGCGGTGAAACGTGCAGGAAACTCAGCCGTCAATCGGCTAATAGGGCACGCTTGCTCAAACGACATAGCCAATACAATTAAAGCAGGTAATACGGAATCGCGCGTTGGTAACGCGTGCAATGTTTGCCCGTTCACCACAAAATCCGCCCCGACTAGAAAACCGCCATTGGCTTCATAACCCACCAATCGAGCCTCTGGGGCTTGCTGTAACAGTGTTTCCATGCCAGCAATCACATAAGGGGAGCCAATTTGAGTGCGTAGCGTTTTTCTGACGGGGTGGTGCAACGCCCCCCTCAACTCAAGTACCGTATTCACATTCACTGGCGCGGCAACATGCGTTGCGGCCAGATAGTCCGCACACAAAACACCAAGAAGATCACCACGCAACCATTCGCCGCTTTCATTGGCGATCAGCGGGCGATCGCCATCACCGTCGGTGGAAATGATGGCATCCAACTGATATTCTTTAGACCAGTTCAAGCCTTTTTGAACATCCTCTTCCGACACGGCTTCCGTGTCGATCGGCACAAACGTCTCGGTACGCTCTAACGACACCACGTCAGCGCCAAAATGGCATAACAAGGCTTTGATCAAATCACGAGCGACACTGGAATGTTCATAGACGCCGATGCGTTTGCCTTGCAACATAGTCGAAGGAAAAAGCGAGGTGTAACGCTGTTTAAAAAGTGTTATTGCAACGTCATCAATATTAGGCAAAGCCAACTGAGCGACTTGCTCAGAAAGGGCTTCAGGTACCACCACAATACCGTCCATAATCGCGGCTTCGTCAGCTTTACTGATTTCCCCATCGGGGCGATAGAACTTGATACCATTACGATCAAACGGAATATGGCTGCCCGTTATCATCACCGCTGGCAGGTTGTGTTGCATGGCATAAAACGCCAAAGCAGGCGTAGGCAACGCCCCACAAAACACCACGTTAGCGCCACAAGAATCAGCGGCCAACAGCACGGCCTTGGCAATAGCTGGGCTGCTCGGACGCAAATCCACCCCCACCGCCACACCAGACGCAGAAGGACAAACTTCCTGAAGAAAAGAGCGCACAAACGCAAAGCAAAGCTCAGGGGTTAAATCCTTGACCAAACCACGCACACCACTCGTGCCGAAGGCCACACCCAACTCATTGCTAAGGTGTTTGACCTGAACCGTATTCGTACTCATGCTACCCATCCCAACGTAACGTCCGCTCTCTTAACGACCACTTTTTTAACGGCCATAGCGATCACTAAAACGTACTATGTCGTCTTCGCCCAAATAACTGCCCGACTGCACTTCAATCAATTCAAGCGGAACCGTACCTGGGTTTTCTAAGGCATGCACCACGCCAACAGGAATATAGGTAGATTCGTTTTCCGTTAACAGGATTTCACGTTCACCATTGAGCACTTTCGCTGTACCAGACACCACCACCCAATGCTCGGCACGGTAATGATGCATTTGCAGGCTTAATTTTTCGCCGGGTTTTACCATGATACGCTTCACTTTATGTCTCTCGCCAGCGTCGACTACTTGGTATGTTCCCCAAGGACGATGAACCGTGGTGTGATACATATGCTCTTGGCGACCTTCGGCTTGAATACGCTTAACAATCTGCTTCACATCTTGGGCATTGTTTTTGTCCATCACTAAAACAGCATCCGCCGTCTCGACAATCACCAAATCTTGCACGCCCACTGCAGCAACTAAACGCGACTCAGAGCGAACCAAACAATTCGTCGAGCCTTCGGCCATCACATCGCCAAGCAGCACATTGTTGTTAGTGTCTTTATCTGCATAATTATATAAAGCATCCCAAGCACCGATGTCACTCCAGTCTCCCGCATAAGGAACCACTTTGGCTTTCTTCGTCCGCTCCATTACCGCAAAGTCAATCGACTCTTCTGGGCATTGGGCAAACAAGATCGCATCGACACGCACAAAATCCAAATCTTCTGCACGCTGCTGATAAGCATTATTAACCGCTTGAAAAATATCATCACGATGAACCGCCAACTCACCCAAAAACGCTTTAGCACGAAACAAGAACATGCCACTGTTCCATAGGTATTCACCACTATCTAAATAAAATTGGGCTTTTTCAAGATTCGGCTTTTCAACAAACTCCATCACAGAAAAACGCTCACCCGCACGAATATAACCATAACCGGTTTCCGGGCGAGTCGGCTGCACACCAAAGGTCACTAAAGCATCGTCTTTCGCCAGTTCAACCGCTTGCTTAATCGTGGTTTCAAACGCCGCAATATCACGAATCACATGATCCGCAGGCAACACCAACATCAGCGCACCATCTGCATGACTGCGCAACGCTTCCAACGCCGCCAAAGCAATCGCTGGCGCGGTATTACGACCTTTAGGTTCTAGAACAATACGGGCGTTTTTAACACCAATAGACTGCAACTGTTGCGCGATTAAAAAGCGATGGTCTTCATTACACACCACGATAGGATCTGCCACTTCCAACGACAAAGTACGCAACATAGTCTGCTGTAAAAGACTGTAGTGAGCATCTACTAATGCATAACACTGTTTAGGAAAATGGTCACGCGATAACGGCCAAAGGCGACTTCCTATCCCACCAGATAAAATGACAGGAACAATTTTCAAAACAGATCCTTCGCGTATGACAAAATAATCCCGCAAGTCTACCAAAACTTAACAGCAAGAAATATAAAAATGCGGAAATAAAGGACAAACACAATAAGAAAATCAGCCTATCCAGCTGACGGTGTCAAAAGACAAATCAGCCTATGAAGGCCGATATCGAATAACAGGCGACGATATTGAGTATTGGAATGACACAGATTTTACGTCTAATGGCACCTTTATAGATGGAGTGCTTTGTCACGCTGGTATGATGTTGTATCGTCAGTAAAACAGTAGGCGCTACCAATGTCTGCTGTTTGAAAGATACCGCTAACCGCTGCTCTAAGTCTGCTTTTTGGCGACTGGCGACTGGCGACTGGCGACTGGCGACTGGCGACTGGCGCTATGGTACGTGTTCTATTACTCATTAACAATAATGAAGTATTACGTGTTGATACACGTAGCGGCGAATACGTTTCTCGCGCAATAGGTAGTCGTCCCTGAATAATGGCGTTTCAGGCTAGAAGCGCCATGCTATTTTTAGGTCTTTCCAGTGGAAAAATTATTTTCAGCCATAATCGTCTTAAAAATGGCCCAAAATATGGGGCGCAATAAAGCCACTTCAGTAGCTTACGTAGGTTCTGACCACAGGCACTTAAAATCACGTTGATCGCATCGCCCAGTACTCCTTTTAAGAAGCATCGTCTGAGTTTTCCATCCGATTTGAGATGCCCTATGATGGGTTCTACACTGTTTCGTCTTCCCATCCAGTGCTTCTCTTTCTTAGGGACTCCGCGTTTTTGACCTGCAATCAAGACGTTAATGTCTTCCACGCCAGACCCTTTATATCCTCGGTCAACAAAACAGGTTTCCGGCTTTTTTCCTGTCAGGGTTTCAACTTGTTGAAGTTGATCTTTTAGCGTATGTCCATCATAAGGATTGCCTGGATAGCTTCTTGCTCCCACGATAAAGGATTCTTTCGCGGTCACGGCGATACTGGCTTTCACACCAAATTCGTAGCGTTTATGCGCTTTGCCTTTGGATATACAGTCCACATTGGGTTCATGCAAGCTATACAGTTTGTTTTTGCTCTGGCGAGTTTGTTTTAGTAATCGGTAGGCTTGGTTAAGTGTGTCTTCCTGTTTTTGGGTGAGCGTTAATCCTTGCCGCTTTACTTGCCGATCAATATCTCGCAGGACTCGCCCTAAGAAGCCTTTGACTTGCTTAATCGCTTTTTTCATCCGTTTGTATTGTTTGGCGTGACCATAACGTCCAATTTTAGGCATTAACTCATGACAGGCTTTGTCGTAGGTTTGTCTTAGCGTGATATTTTGTTCTTTGGCTACCTGAGTGAGCTGCTGTCGAGCCTTGTTGTAGAGCTTGGCATCGGTTGGGAAGGTGATGTTTTTTTCTTGTACCGTGGTGTCTACCACGACTCGTTTTAGGCTCGCTGGTTTGATGACTTTTAGTTTCAATCCTGCTTGTATCGTCTGGGTAAGCAGCCATTCGCAGCCTTCTTCTCCTAGCCGTTTTCGCCATTTTACAAGACTGGTTGGATGACACGGGAAGTTGTGTTGGAAAAAGGTTTCGCCGCAAAAATATTGGTAATAAGGCGATTCAAGCCATTGCTCCAGCACCATCTCATCAGACAAATTATGCAAGTGCTGCAAATACAGCAATCCAGCCATAAGACGAGTCGGCAGAGCCGCTGCGCCAACCGTCGCAAAGTGCACCCCCAATTCGTTATCCAACAAGTTCCAATCAATGATCTTAGCCAGTCGAACTAAAGGATGATTGGGGTTAATGATGTCTAAGAGCTGAGGTTGGAATAAATCCTTTTGCGGGACGATCTTTGACTGACGAGGTTTCATAAAACTCACCCATTCTGCAACTTTTTAGGTCTAAAGGCGTATTTATCGTAAGATTTAGGTATTAACTATCTTATAAAAACGCATTAGATTCAATAGGTTGAGAGATTTTCAGGGACGACTTGATATTCCACGGCAATAAATCGTTTATGTCATCGTTTTCCTTTCTTCTCGGCAGCTCTTCAAACAATCTTACTAAGTAATCATACGGGATAAGTCCATTGGCTTTGGCCGTTTCTATTATACTGTAAAGCGTTGCACTGGATTTTGCACCATTACCCGTATTCGAGAACAGCCAGTTTTTGCGTCCAATCACGAAGGGTTTGATGGCGCGTTCTGCTCGGTTGTTATCGATGTTGACGCGATAGTCGGTCAAGTAAACGGTAAGTTTGTCCCATTGATTGAGATTGTATTGGATGGCTTTACCCAATAAAGATTTCGGCGGCACTTGTTGAGCCGATTTCTCAAGCCAGGCTTTATAGGTCGCTAGTACTTCGGGAGCTTGCTCCTGACGGATTTTAAATGCGCCTTCTGCATTGTCGGCCTGTTGGGCCAGCGTTTCGATGGCGTACAGTTTTTTGATGTGGTTGATCGCCATCGTTGCTTTTCCTGACTTGCCTTTCGGCATGCCTTTTTCCGCTTCGATAAATTTGCGACGTGCGTGGGCCCAGCAACCAGCCAACGTGGCTTGGGTGGATTCATACGCTTGGTAGCCGTCCACATTAAGATAACCATCGAAGCCTTGTAAAAAATCAACAGCACATTGCCCACTTCGTGTTGACTGGTAATCGTATAAGACGATATTCGGGATCGGGTTGTATTTGTCTGGGGCCTCTTTGCCTGTACAGTACACCCACATGTAGCATTTTGAACGAGCTTCTTTGATCACATTCAGGGTGGTTTCATCGGCTTGGATAACGGACTGTTTCAGTAATTCTTGATGTAGTCGTTCATAAAGCGGCTTTAAGGCATCGGCACATTTTTTCATCCAATCTGACATGGTTCGTCGGCTTAACTCAATACCGTATTGTTTAAATAAGGTTTCTTGTCGATAGAGCGGTAAGCTGTATTGGAATTTACCCGTGATAATCTGACTCAGCAGACTTGGGGTCGCGATGCCTTTGGGGATAATACTCGGCGGCATAGCCGCTTGTTTGATGGTGTTCTGTGTTCCCGTTTTTTCACATTCTCGACACGCGTATTTAGGGCGAACGGTTTCGATCACTTTAAGCTGAGCGGGGATAAAATCGAGCTTTTCAGAACGGTCTTCACCTATGCAATGAAGTGCACCTTGGCAACATAAGCAGACTTTGTCTGACTCAGCGATATCCAGTACAACCGTTTCGCGAGGTAAATCCTTTGGCAGGGGCTGACGCTTAGGTTTCGAGCGAGTGTAAGAGACGGTCTGCGTTTCAGTCTCCGTGTCGATGACATCAGATTCGGCCGCCATTTCATCAAACAACTCACCTTGCCCAGGTGAGGTTTCCGAGCTTTTGCCAAATTGCTTTTGCTGCGCCAAACGCCACTGCTCTAAAATGAACGTGTATTTAGATTGCCACTGCGCAAGCAGCGAGTCTTTTTCACTCAGAAGGCTGTCTTTTTTACCCAATAGTAAAGCTTGCTCAAGCAATAGTGCTTTAAGCGCTTCAACGTCATTGGGTAAGTCTTCTGGAAGTATTTTCATAGGTTGGATTATACCAACCTAATGGGCTATGCGTCATGATATCGGTAAGTTAAATGCGGATGTGCCCCTTGGGAACAAATGGGTAGGCCGTCCAACAACCAATTCAGTTGTCGATGAGATATGTGCAGCGATAAATGCTCATCCTCAATGCCAGGCCATTGGAAACGCCCTTTTTCCAATCGTTTGTAATGCAACCAAAAACCATTATTAGACCACTGCAATATTTTGATCTTGTCACGTGCTCGACCACAAAAGACAAAAATGTGCTCACTACAAGGTTCTTTTTTAAGATCGTAGGCGACAATATTGCAAAGTCCATCAATGGCTTTACGCATGTCGGTAGGCCCACAAATCAGTGTAACGTTAAGCTGGGAAGACGCGGTAAACATGAGACTGTTGCTCCGATTTAAAAGACAACAGACTTTAAGGTGTTTGAAGGTAATTAAAATGTGTGGTTTGCCGGACGCTTACTGAAGAACAACCTAAACGAGCTGCACTCAGTAAACCGTGAGCAATAGCACTAAGAGCAATACACCTATAAGAAAGAGCGCACAAATGCAAAGCAAATCTCAGGGGTTAAATCCTTGACCAAACTACGCACACCACATAGCACCGAAAACCACCCCCAATTCATTGCTGAGGTGTTTGACCTGTACATTCGTACTCATGCTACCCATCTCAACGTAACGTCCGCTATCTTAACGACCATAACGGTCACTAAAACGCACTATGTCATCTTCACCCAAGTAACTACCAGACTGGACTTCTATGATTTCCAAAGGTAAATCACTTGGATTTTCTAAAGCATGTACTACACCAACCGGAATGTAAGTCGATTCGTTTTCGGTGAGCAGAATTTCACGATCACCGTTTTGCACCTTCGCCGTACCAGACACCACCACCCAATGCTCTGCACGATGATGATGCATCTGCACACTTAACTTCTCGCCGGGCTTGACCATGATGCGTTTTACTTGATGACGATGACCAAGATCGACTGTTTGATAGGTTCCCCAAGGGCGATGCACAGTGGTGTGATACATATGCTCTTCACGACCTTCGGCTTGGATGCGTTTCACAATCTTCTTCACATCTTGGGCGTTGTTTTTGTCCATCACCAACACCGCATCAGCCGTCTCGACAATCACCAAATCCTGCACACCTACAGCGGCAATCAAACGCGACTCAGAGCGAATCAAACAATTCGTCGAACCTTCGGCCATCACATCGCCAAGCAACACGTTGTCGTCTGCGTCTTTATCCGCGTAATCGTACAAGGAATCCCAAGCACCAATGTCACTCCAATCCCCCGCATAAGGCACGACTTTCGCTTTTTTCGTCGGCTCCATCACCGCGAAATCAATCGACTCTTCAGGGCATTGTGCAAACAACTCGGCGTCGACACGCACAAAATCCAAATCTTCCGAACGCTCTTGGTAGGCTTGGCTCACCGCTTGATAAATATCATCACGATGAACCGCCAACTCACCCAAAAACGCTTTAGCACGGAACAAAAACATCCCACTGTTCCACAGGTAATCACCCGAATCTAAATACGCCTGCGCTTTTTCAAGATTGGGCTTTTCAACAAACTCCGCCACCGCGAAGTGCTCACCAGAGCGAATATAACCATAGCCGGTTTCCGGGCGAGTCGGCTGCACACCAAAGGTCACTAAAGCATCGTCTTTCGCCAGTTCAACCGCTTGCTTAATCGTGGTTTCAAACGCCGCAATATCACGAATCACATGATCCGCAGGCAACACCAACATCAACACATCATCCGCTTGACTGCGCAACGCTTCCAACGCCGCCAAAGCAATCGCTGGCGCGGTATTACGACCTTTAGGTTCTAGAACAATACGGGCGTTTTTAACACCAATAGACTGCAACTGTTGCGCGATTAAAAAGCGATGGTCTTCATTACACACCACGATAGGATCTGCCACTTCCAACGACAAAGTACGCAGCATAGTCTGCTGTAAAAGACTGTAGTGGGCATCTACTAATGCATAACACTGTTTAGGAAAATGGTCACGCGATAACGGCCAAAGGCGACTTCCTATCCCACCGGATAAAATCACAGGAACAATTTTCAAAACAGATCCTTCGCCTATGACAAAATAATCCGCAAGTCTATCAAAACTCTAAGATAAGAAATATAAAAACGCACAAATAAAGGACACCCTGTATTTGACTGGGCCTTAATATGGTTTTTTATACACTTGAGCGTTTGGGACAAGCATTGCATTCTGCCTGCAGCAGTTCGACCAATAAGCGTGTGGCTGGGCCGGTGCGTTCACCTTTGCCAAAAATAGCGTACATGTGAAAGTTGCGTTCACTGCCTGAAATAAGCGGCAATTTTTTGAGTTTGCCGCTTTGCAAGGCGTATTCTAAATCGGCTTTTGGTAACCATGCGAAGCCAATGCCGCTGGTCACAATTTCTAACGCAGATTGCACACTGGATACCGTCCAGCGACGGTCTGTACCAAGCCAGCCTGCGTCGACGGAGGTTTCTGACGCCGAGTCCCGAATCACGATCTGTAGCTCTCGACTCAAACGCTCATTGTTGATGGGGTCGGCTTCTTTATGCAGCACATGTGTACTGGCGGCGACGGCGATCATTTCTACTTCAACAATAGGGTCAGCAAGGTAGCCTTTGGGAACGATGCCACTTAATACTAAATCTGGGCGACCTTTTCGAAGGGCTTCTTCGCCACCACTGAGCACAGATTCTTTCAGCTGAACTTGCGTGCCTCGGCTTTGTGGCTCAAAGGCTTGCAAGGCTCGTAATAAGGCTGGCGTAGGAAACGCCTGATCGACTACCAATTCTAGCTCTGGTTCCCAACCTTGCCCCAACGTATGGGCTAGCTCTTCTAGGTCCACCGCCTCTTTTAATAGATGCCGAGAGCGGCGTAACAACACTTCGCCTCGTTCGGTCAGCTTGGCTTTGCGGCCTTCTATTATGAGCAAGGGATAACCCAGCTGCTCTTGCAGTTTTGCCACTGTATAGCTGATGGAAGATTGACTCTTATGAAGGGCTTCAGCGGCTTGGGCAAAACCACCTCTATCAACAACAGATTGTAAGACTCGCCACTGTTCTAGGGTTACTCTTGGTGCTTTCACGGTGATTCTCTTTGC